>CAYGSD010000053.1:0-1896 GCA_964352625.1 uncultured Roseivirgaceae bacterium | reverse complement strand
GGCTTTCTTCAATTCTTTCTCAAAAAGACGTTTATCGAAACTTACTTTGGAGAGGACAGTCTTGAAATATTCGAGCATGTGTAGTGAAAGTTTGTTAATCAATAAACCGACGGTGTAAAATTCGCGTCTTGTCGTGTAATCCGGGTTACCAAGAAGTTACAGAATTGATACTTTTGGCACCCCAAAGTAAACATCCAATGAAGAAAACGCAAGTCGTTCTTATAAGTTGTCTCCTCAGCATGTTTGTCTCTTTGGCGTCTGAAGCGCAGGATGTCACGGTGCAGTTGGGAGCAAATGAAATCGGATTGAACCAGTATTTCACCGTGTCCATTTCCGTAGAAAATGACAACATCAAGCAGTATAGCGGCTTCCCAGACATTGATGGTTTTGTAAAACGAGGCACCTCGTCTTCTTCCAACACTTCCTACATCAACGGCAAGATTTCTTCGTCGCATACCATCACTCAGAATTATCAACCTTCTGAAAAGGGCACGTTCCTGTTGCGCCCTTTTCGAATCACCATCAACGGGAAAGAAATTGCCAATGGCGGCACTCAGATCAAAGTAGGTGATGCTGTGCAGCAGCAACGGAGAAGCGCTTTTAATGACCCGGTCGACAATTTTTTTGGGAGATCGAGCCAGCCTGTGGAGTATGTGGACGTAAAGGCCGATGCTTTCCTGTCGTTGAATACGAGTAAAAGTGAAGTGTATGTGGGCGAGGGATTTACGGCTACTCTTGCGTTTTATGTTTCCTCTTCCAATCGCGCAGATATGCGCTTCCATGAGTTAGGCAAGCAGGTAACTGAGATCGTTAAACAAATAAAACCGGAGCGCTGCTGGGAGGAAAATTTCAACATCGAGAATATCAATGGCGAACCTGTGACCCTCAATGGCAAGCAGTTTACTAAGTACACCATTTATCAGGCGGCTTTCTTCCCGCTAAACGTGGAGGATATCCAATTTCCTGCTGTGGACTTAGAATTGATCAAATACAAGGTGGCTCGTAATCCGTCCTTCTTCGGACGCAATCGGCAGGAAGATTTTCAGACGTTCAAGTCTCGTCCAAAGACCGTCAAAGTGAAGGATTTACCGACTCACCCTCTGAAAGAAAAAGTTTCTGTAGGTCAATATCGCCTTCAGGAAAAAGCCAATAAGCAAGCGCTCGAAACGGGTCAGAGTTTCAACTACAGTTTTGATGTGGTGGGTACTGGAAACATCAGCGCCATTAATGAGCCCGAATTGCCTGAAGAAGGTGACTTTGATTTCTACTCGCCAAACACGAGACAAAGTGTGAACCGAGCCAATGGGAGAGTTTCCGGAAGTAAATCGTTTAATTATTATGGTATCCCAAATGAGCCAGGATCGTACAACCTTGGCGATTACTTCAGTTGGGTTTTCTTTGATCCTAGCACCGAAAGATATGATACACTGAGAAGCGAGCTGGTAGTCAATGTAACCGGTGAAAGTCGCAAAAACGAGTACATTCTGTCCAATGATGTGGGCACCTTCTATGACCGAATCAATACGGAGGACAACACGCTTCAGTCCATCGCTGGGGTTGCTTGGTTTCGATGGTTGATGAATGGGTTGATTGTCCTAATACTTGGTGCTACTATTTTGGTGCTATTCAAAAAATTCTAATTCCATTCGTCATTCTGAGCGGAGCGAAGAATCTCAAAGTTTCAAGGTGTATTTTTGTCTCAATGAATACCCTTGGACATAATTTCAGAATAACTTCTTTTGGTGAATCTCATGGCGCTGGAGTCGGCATTGTCATAGATGGCTGCCCTGCTGGGGTAGTGCTGGATTCGGCATTTATCCAAAGCGAACTTGATCGTAGGAAACCAGGCCAGTCTCGAATCACCACACAGCGAAAGGAGTCCGACGAATTTCAGAT
>CAYGSD010000052.1:0-2528 GCA_964352625.1 uncultured Roseivirgaceae bacterium | reverse complement strand
CCTCCGAAGATGAACAGACACGCCGGGTAAACCACTTCTTCCATATTGAAGATATTCTCGAGAAAGCTAGCCGCTAGCAGACCCATACCAGCGCCAATCAAAAGTCCGGCGATAATGAGCACATAAGACTGAACTGTGCTTTTGAAAATGGATGGATCAGCTCCTTTCTCGATCATGCTCATTCTTTCCTTATTGGTAAAATTTCTGAGCATGATGATCATAGTAAAAAAGCCTCCGATAGCGATGATGGGTATAAAGAGTTCTGCGTCCATAGTTTGAATTGATTTGTTTAACCCTTTGATGGCACATCATCTGGTCAGGTTACACCCTGATTAAAATTTTTAAACGGTGTAACTTCCATAGCATATCATGCATCAAAGCAATGTGATATCGGACGACCGTCTTATTGATGACGTGCTTACTGGCGATCAGAAAGCATTTGAGACACTAGTGAATCGCCACAAGCGATTTGCGTACAATGTGGCGTTCAACATACTACGTGTAGAAGAGGAAGCTGAGGAAGCCGCGCAGGATGCCTTTATGAAGGCGTATAAAAACCTGCTTCGATTTGATCGCAAAAGCAAATTCACAACTTGGTTTTACCGCATTGTCACAAATGAGTCACTCAGTAGGAGGCGGAAAAAGAAACTGGATCAGGATCCGATTGAATCGGCGATCAACATGGGTGAGATGGACACTGACGCCAATGAAAACAAACAATTGGTGAATACTGCTATCACGCATTTGAACGAAAAGGATGCGGAGTTGCTCACGCTCTTTTACTTGCGCGAATTCAATTTGGAAGAAATTGCAGAACTTGTAGAGAGTACCTCTAACACAGTGAAAGTTGGCATCCATAGAGCACGTCAGCGGATGGCCAAAAAGATGCTTGAGCTGCTCGGTGATGAAGTTTACGAACTTGTAAAGGAATAAAGATGGACAGGAAATTAATCGAACAGATAGCAAGAGGCGACCATGAGGAAGGAATCGAGCAATTCGATAACATGGCTTTCTCCGGGTTACCTAAAGAACCTTCATTGGATTTCACGGCTAAGATTATGAAGAACCTTCCAGCTCGGCCTTCAAAACAAATAGGCTATCAGTTTTGGGGTCTAATGGCAGGACTTGTTGTGGTGCTTGTACTTTGGGGAATGGACGGATTCTACGTCCCCGATTTCAATGTTGCCTTTGAGTACTTTGGTTTCAATAAGTCATTTGAAATGACTGGAATGCTCAAAGGATTTATGATGATAAATGCTCTACTAGTTATACTCCTCATTGATCGAGCGGTGCAGCGGAGAAGAAAGGCTGTTTAAAAATAGCGCTCACCATAGTCATGTCTCTTCAAAATTCTCATATCTATTGAGATCATCACTTCGTGCGTGCCGTATCCAGTCCCCCCAATTTTACTGAATGGGAATTCAAACGAGTAACCAAAATGATAAATCTCATCCTCCGTATAGATGATGTTGAATCCCGCTGAGTTGAAATTCCTGGAACTCACCCCAAGCCAAAACTGCTCATTTATAAGAACCTGTCCGTTAAGATCCAGCGCCAATTCACCCTCAGAATACCTAGCCACAAAAGAGGGCTTGATTTTCAAGAAATTCGATGTAGTTATCAGTACACCTCCTGTGACATTGTAAAGCGGATCATATGTATCCACCACTACGCCATCATCAGCAATGATCGTTTTGAGCAATCTTGGTGACGCGGCACCAATGTAAAATTGGTCCGTCTTGTACATTATCCCAAAGCCAAAGTTTGATGCCGACCTGCTCACTCTTCCATCGCCGACAAGGTTGTCGGGAGCCTCCTGTGAGAGCTTGGTGTAGTCCTGCACATAGAGCGTGCTTCCTCCCTGCATCCCGAATGAAAGGTAATTCCCATAAAAATCCATTCTGTAGGCATAGGAAAACATAAAATCCGTTGTGCTGTTGATCCCAAAACCTTCGTTCAATACTAAAAACCCAACTGCGCTGTGGTCGCTTATTGTTGAATAACCGGTCAATAGGTTCGTGAAAGGAGCCCCCTCTACACCAACCCATTGTCCTCGACTAATGGCCGTAAGATTCCCAACGTTATGAATGCCGTTGTAGGCGGGATTCAGCATCGACTGATTCATGAAATACTGACTATTCAGGGGCTGGTTTTGTCCGATGACAAAATGACCAGCCAAAAGCGCGATGAGTAGTAGTTGTAGTTTCTTCATGGCTTAGTTGGTTATGATTTGAATGAAACCAGCTTCTCTCTCCGATCCGCCCAGTTCGATGACGTAATAGTAAGTGCCTGACTGGAGTGTCTTTCCATCGCTTCCCTTCCCATCGAAACGAACATCTTCGTTGTTGTAGCCAGAAGCTTCATACAGTAGCTTCCCTACTCGATTGAATATAGAGACCGTATTGTTCGGGTGTTCATCGATTCGCTGAATCCTCAGGAAATCATGCACCCCGTCCCCGTTTGGCGTGACCACATTGAACACATGAATGGAATTATTGCGTGGCGTCACCTCGCCAGTCAACTGAATC
>CAYGSD010000051.1:0-2880 GCA_964352625.1 uncultured Roseivirgaceae bacterium | reverse complement strand
AATTGAATCTTCATGAGATCATCACCTCCCTTATCGAGAATATGAAGATTCAGGTGGACAATAAAGGAGGAAGAATAACGTCCATATTAGGAGCATCTAGTTTTGAAATCCTTGGAGATGAGACCCACATTACTAACTGCATCTTGAACCTGTTGGACAATGCAAACAAATACTCTCCGGAGGCCCCAAATATCATTGTCAGAACCGAGAACACTCATGGGACGATTTGTATATCTGTGACTGATCATGGTATGGGGATGTCCAAGGAGACTCAAAAACATGTATTTGAAAAATTTTATCGACTGCCTACTGGCAACCGACATGACGTCAAGGGGTTCGGACTTGGCCTTTCATATGTAAAAAGCATGGTCGAAGCACATGAAGGAAATGTAGATGTAGATAGCACGCTTGGAAAAGGAAGTAAATTCACAATCACCTTACCCTTGAACTAATGGGAAACACTAAAATTTTATTGACAGAGGACGATCCAAATCTGGGTCAGATTCTAAGCGAATACCTCACCATGAAAGGGTATCACACCACACTTTGCAAGGATGGAGAAGAAGGTGGTGAGCGATTTAAGGAAGGAAAATTTGATCTGTGTATTCTCGACCTAATGATGCCTAAGAAGGATGGCTTCACCTTGGCCAAGGAGATTAGAACTCAAGATGATGAAACGCCTATTATTTTTCTGACAGCCAAGTCTATGCAAGAGGATGTGCTCAAGGGATTCAAGGTCGGTGGTGATGATTATATCACAAAGCCATTCAGCATGGAGGAATTGCTCATGAGGATTCAAGCTGTACTGAAGCGCACAGGCACTGGCGAAGATGATTTTCCTAAGGAATTCTCAATTGGTCAACTCAAGTATTTCTACACCGAGAACCGATTGGTTAAACCCTCGGGAGAGGTGAAGCTAACCACCAAAGAGAATGAGCTACTTCGAGTCTTTTTTGAGAACATCAATAAGACAGTTGATCGAAGCTCAGCCTTAAAAAAAATCTGGAAGGACGATAGTTATTTCAACGCACGAAGTATGGACGTGTACATTGCCAAGCTACGCAAGCATTTGAGTGATCAGGAAAACATTAAGATTTTAACTATTCACGGAGAGGGGTTCCGGATGATACAGACCAGTTAGTCGAACAGTCTGGAAATTACTTCAGCAGGCGAATCGTACTTGTTCTTATAGATGAAGTAAAAAATAAAATTCAGTTTATTAAGTGAATTCGTGGTAGAATCTTCAGGAGCCAGTTGAGGTTTCACAGTATCAGTTGATGCCGATTTTTCCTTGGTACCGTCTTGTGCGGGATCAGTACTATTTTCCTCTACCGTTTCCGTTTTTTCTTTCTTTCCTTCAGTCCCACCCTTTCCATCAGTCGCATACAAGCTAATTGTGCCAAGTAGCAAAAAAGCAAATAGAAATGAAGTGATAGGTCGCACCAGTTGCATCGTTTGCGTAAGGTAACGAGATAAATAAAAAAAGGTTAGAGGTTAACACTAATTAACCTTCAAAACTCAGGGCTACCAATGCTTCAGAATGTTTCGCTTAATTTGATAGAAATTGATGTGGCATGAAGAAATGCTTAGCAGTATTATTGATTTCCTTTTGGCTAGGGTCATTTGCCCAAGATGATCGATTTCTTCCGAAGGGAGAGGGATTCGAAATAGTCAGACATTCACACTATATCCTAGGTTACTCCGAGCTACATGAACAAGCGCTATGGGTGGCGTATGAATTAGAGTTTGATGAGTTGAACGGACCTTACGAGCGCACTGATAATTTTAGAGAAGACCCTATGGTAAGTAAAGGATCCGCTTCATTGGCAGACTATCGAGGATCTGGTTTCGATCGCGGACATTTGGCTCCTGCCGCTGATATGGGGTTTTCTGAAACGGCTATGTCAGAAAGTTTCTTCATGTCCAACATGAGTCCGCAGGTTCCAAGCTTGAACAGAGGTGCTTGGAAAAAATTGGAGGAGGATGTTAGGACTTGGACGGCTATCGTAAATAAAGTGTATGTAGTTACGGGCCCCATTCTTCAATCCAAAAACGATGTATTGGCAACCATAGGAGAGAACATGGTTTCAATTCCAAAGAGATACTATAAGGTGATTTTCACGGAGGACCACTCCGAAGCAATAGCTTTTGTCTACGGGAATTCAAAAGAAGATTCAAATGACCTAAAGCTTGCGGCCAAGTCAGTCGACTATGTGGAAGAGGTTACTGGCTTAGATTTTTTTTCCGAATTACCGGATAGCAGTGAATTTCTATTAGAAGAAGGATATGATCTGGAATTTTGGCAGCAGCTGCAACGGGGAAATGATTTAATTGATTCTTCTTCAAATAGTGAACGACTAGCAAATAGTGTAAGATGTCAGGGAATTGCAAAATCAACTGGAGTCCAATGCAAAAAAATGACCTTGAATGCCAATGAGCATTGCCATTATCACCAAAATCAAGTTGGCCTGTCAATGGAGAAACCAAAAACTAAAACTTATGAATCCGAAAGATGTACTGCCACCACGCAGGCTGGATCAAGATGTAAGCGTTCTGCGGCTTCCGGAAGTAATAAATGCTGGCAGCATTGAAATGGCAAATCGAACCTTTTCAATAAAAAACCCCTGAAAACCATAAGTTGACAGGGGCTTGTGTACTCCGGGCGGGACTTGAACCCGCACGGGCGCAATGCCCACAGGATTTTAAGTCCTGCGTGTCTACCAATTCCACCACCAGAGCATCTGCTTCGTGTCTAACTCCCGATAGTTATCGGGATCACGACCAGATATTAAAAAAGAAAGCCGCTTTTAAAACGGCTTCTTCCTGAGCGGGAGACGGGATTCGAACCCGCGACCCCGACCTTGGCAAGGTCGTGCTCTA
>CAYGSD010000050.1:0-3288 GCA_964352625.1 uncultured Roseivirgaceae bacterium | reverse complement strand
TGGCCGATGATATTTACAGAATTACTCAAATAAAATACAGAGAAGGCGTTGGGTCGAACCTCGAGGTGATGGAAGCAGACGCTGCACTCAAAGAAGCACAAACCAACTATTTCGGCTCCTTATATGATGCCGTGATAGCCCAAATCGAATTGAAAAAAGCACTAGGAACATTACATAACTAATCATGAGAAATCTCTACATCCTATTAATTACTATCTCAGCACTCATTCTTAGTAGCTGCGGTGAAAAAGTTGAAAGTCTTCAGGCCATTGTGGCAACTGGAGATATCGAAACAATTCATGCTAAGAAAAAGGAACTTTCGGATCAGCAGAAAGAGCTAGCTGTCCAGATCGCACTTCTTGATTCAGCAATCAATGCAGGCACTGAAAAAGCCAATCTTCCTCTTGTAACCACCCTTCAGGTTAATACCAAAGAGTTCAAACATTATGTGGAGCTACAAGGCGATGTGACTACAGATCAAAATGTATTGATCTATCCGGAGGTGGCAGGTACCATTCTGAATATGCATGTGTCCGAAGGTCAGAAAGTATCCAAGGGACAGCTATTGGCAACCATTGACAATGGCGGATTGGACAGTCAGCTTGCACAGATGAAAACGCAACTGGCATTAGCAGAAACGACCTACGAAAGACAGCAAAAGTTGTGGGATCAGAAGATAGGTTCTGAGATTCAGTACTTACAAGCCAAGACCAACTATGAAGCTCAGAAAAGTGCAGTGGATCAGATGGAAAACCAGCTCGGGAAGTTCAAGATTCGAGCGCCATTTAGTGGAGTCATTGATGATGTAGTGAAAGATGAAGGAACGGTTGTCGCACCAGCAGGTCCAGGTTCAGAGGTGTTCAGAATCATCAACCTTTCTAAAATGTACATTGAGATTTTTGCTCCTGAATCTTACATCACTAGCATTGTTTCGGGTAAAGAAGCCAAGGTTTTCTTCCCAATCCTAAATGAGACCATTGAAACCAAAGTGAAGGAAACAGGAAACTACATCAATCCTAACAATCGATCTTTTACTGTGAAAGTGCCCGTGCCTAATAACACAGGCAAGGTCAAACCCAACCTTTCTGCTAGAGTCAAAATCAATGACTATACTAAGCAGAACTCTGTTCTCATTCCTCAGGGAGTGATTTCTGAAAACGCCGATGGAGATCAGTATGTGTATGTGGTGAGCAATATTGGCAAGGACATGACGGCCATTGCTACCAAGAAAATCATTGAAACCGGAATGACCCAGGATGGAAATGTGGAAGTAACCAAAGGACTTTCAAAGGGTGAAAGCGTGATCGTGGAAGGAGCAAGAAGTGTGAAGGACGGTCAGGAAGTAAAAATCATAAAGAAGTAAAACATGGCTGATACTAATAATAAGAAAGTAGATAAGGACTTTCGATTGTCCTCTTGGGCGATCGACAACCCGTCCGTGATCTACGTTATGATAGCCATTTTCTTGATCATAGGGTACAATGCGTTCAACGCTATGCCGCGTGAGGATTTCCCTGAGATCAAGGAAACCAAGATATATGTGAGCACGGCTTTCCCTGGAAACACTGCTGAGGATATTGAGCGATTGATAACCGATCCTTTGGAAGACAAGCTAAAGAATATCAGTAATGTAGTGGAAATCATTTCTACTTCTCAGGAAGATTATTCAATCATTACAGTTGAGTTTGATGAGGAAATCACAGTTGATGCTGCAAAGCAGAAAGTAAAGGATGAAGTAGATGGTGAGAAAGCAGGGGAGGACTGGCCGCTTTTCAATGGAGCTAAAGTTGAGCCCAATGTTTTTGACCTGAATCTATCTGAGGAATTCCCTATTATGAACATTAACATCACTGGAGATTATCCGGTGGAGAAGTTGAAGGAATATGGTGAATACCTGGAGGACGAGATAGAAGACCTTCCCGAAATCAAGGGAGTGGACATCAGGGGAGCGCAGGAAAAGGAAGTAGAAATAGCGGTGGACATCTACAAAATGATGGCTGCCAAAGTGAGTTTTTCTGATATAATTCAGGCTATTGGAAATGGAAACATGACCATGTCTGCCGGTAACATTAAGGCCGGTGGGCAAAGAAGAACCATCCGAATTTTGGGGGAGGTGCAAGATCCCTCCGAGCTTGAAAATTTCGTGGTAAAAACGGAAAACAATGCCCCTGTATACTTAAAGGATGTAGCTAAGGTCAGTTTCAAAGAAGAGGATAAAACCACTTTCGCTAGAGAATTTGGTGAGAGTGTTGTAATGCTCGACGTGAAAAAACGTGCAGGGAGCAATATGATCAATGCGGTCAACCAGTCAAGAGAGATTATCAAATATGCGGAAGAAAACATCTTCCCGTCTGATTTGACCATCACGGTTTCTAATGACACATCAAAGCGGACTCTGAATCAGGTGAGTGACCTGGTGAACAACATCATTTTCGGGATCATCCTTGTGGTCACAGTGCTGATGTTCTTTCTTGGATTTAGAAATGCCCTTTTCGTGGGATTCGCAATCCCCATGTCCATGTTCATGTCTTTCGCCATTCTATCCACGCTTGGCTATACCTTGAACACAATGATTCTCTTCGGAATGATCATGGGGCTAGGAATGCTGGTGGACAATGGAATCGTGGTGGTGGAGAACGTCTATCGCCTGATGGAAACGGAGGGTCTTAGCAGATTAGAGGCTGCCAAGAAAGGGATTGCCGAGATTGCATTTCCAATTATGATTTCAACAGCTACTACCGTAGCAGCTTTCGTTCCGCTTGGTCTATGGCCGGGTATCTTCGGTCAGTTCATGATCTACTTCCCGATCACCCTTTCGGTGGTTTTAGGGTCGTCGCTCTTTGTGGCGATCTTCATGAACTCCATGTTGGTGTCCCAATTCATGGAAGTGGGTGACAAAGAACTTTCTGTGAAAAGGCTAGTTCGCATTTCAGTGATAGCAGTTGTGATTGGAGGATTTATACTATTTGCGGGTGGGCCAGTTCGGGCACTCGGAACGCTGCTTATTTTCACGGCCATTATGCTGTGGGCGTATAAATACCTCATCAAGCCAATGGCGAATGGATTCCAAAGAAAGCTATTGGTACGATTCGAAAACTTCTACGAAAGACGAATTACACATGCCATTAGAGGCAGAAATGTGTATTGGTTCTTTGGGATGACTTTTCTTTTACTGATTTCTGCATTTATGTTCTTCGGAATGTCTGTCGGCTCTCAGCGTACAAAGATTGAATTCTTCCCTGACAACATTCCAAACCAAATCATTGTCTACATCGAGTATCCTCAGGG
>CAYGSD010000049.1:0-3915 GCA_964352625.1 uncultured Roseivirgaceae bacterium | reverse complement strand
GCGAACTTCGCTCCGCCTGGTTGTTTTAGAGTTGCTACTACCTTCTTAGCCATGATTACTTAATTTCTTTGTGAACAGTATATTTTCTCATGATCGGATTGTACTTCTTAAGTTCAATTCTCTCAGGAGTATTCTTTCTATTTTTTGTAGTGATGTAACGTGACGTACCCTGAAGACCACTTGTCTTGTGCTCGGTACATTCTAAAATCACTTGAACTCTATTACCCTTCTTGGCCATTTTTTAGTCTATTTTCTAAAAGGACTGCAAATGTAGGCAAGTAATTGATAATCAGAAAATGATTTACATTTAAAGACAATGAAACTTAATGCTTTCTCACTCATTTTCTTTTCGCTCCTTTGGGTAAGTACTCAGGCGCAGACTAATTACACTTTAAGTGGAACAGTATCCAATTCACAAAGCAATGAAAAACTAATTGGCGTGACCATTCAGGTCAAGGATCAAAGAAGCGGTGTAGTCACAAATTTGTATGGATTCTATTCAATAACTCTACCTCAAGGAACGTATGAGATACAGGTTAGCTCCATTGGATTCAAATCCATAAGCCAGTCAATAACCCTAGATCAAGATAAAACCATCAACTTCCAATTGGACGAATCTGCAGAGGAGTTGGACGAGCTGGTTATTACCGATGCAGGTGATGCCATTAGAAAACCAAACATGAGTACTGCTACTATATCCGTAGAAAAAATCAAAGAAATACCAATGGTCATGGGTGAAGCCGATGTAGTAAAATCCTTGATTCTTCTTCCGGGCATTACGAACGCAGGAGAATCATCATCTGGCTTTAATGTTCGAGGCGGAGCAGCGGATCAAAACCTTGTGCTTTTAGACGAAGCATCCATTTTTAATTCGTCTCACCTCTTCGGGTTCTTTTCGGTGTTTAATCCTGACGCAATCAAAAATGTTACTTTGTATAAAGGTGGTATTCCCTCTAGATATGGTGGAAGGGTCTCCTCCATTCTGGAAATTTTTCAAAGGGACGGAAACAGCAAAACGACAGAAATAAGTGGGGGAATTGGAACGGTGGCATCTCGAGCGTTGATAGAAGGCCCAATTATCCAAGATCAAACTTCCTACTTAATAGGAGTCAGAGGATCTTATGCACACCTTTTTCTGCCAATTTTCGATGTAGGTAATGCCGCTAGTTTCTACGACTTCAATGCCAAGGTGAGTCACCGTGTCGATGATGATAATCAGTTTTACTTGTCAACCTATATCGGCCAGGACTATTTCAGTATCAAAAACAACTTTCGAAATAGGTATGGAAATCAGGTGATGAACTTTCGCTGGAATCACCTTTTTAGCCCTAAGCTATTTTCCAACCTCTCATTCATTTACTCAAAGTACAACTCATCGCTTGAAATTGACGGTGCAGGATTCATTTGGGATTCCCGTATTAAAAATTACAATACAAAATACGGCTTGAGTTATTTCATGAATGATCGGGTTCAAATCAATTTTGGGATGAACAATGCCTATTATATTTTCAACCCTGGTTCCATAGAACCTACTACCAAGGATAGCGGCATAGAGGACAATAACTTAACTAAAAAAACCGCCTTGGAGTCAGCTATCTATCTAGATGTAGAACAGGAGGTCACCCCAAAATTCTCAGTTAATTATGGAATGCGTTACAGCTACTTCATTCGGCTTGGACAAAAAGCCTTGTATCAATATGAATACGACGACCCGCTCTACTTTGATCCATTTCTATTGATCTACGAGCCCGCTCAGCCTATCTCGCGAATTCGATATAATAGATGGGGCAAGCTAGCCACCTTTGGGAATTTCGAGCCTAGGGTTTCTGCAGCATACGCTTTCAATCAAAACAACTCAGTGAAAGTGAGTTACACAAGAATGGCTCAATACCTTCACCTTCTTTCCAACACTAATTCGCCAACTCCTGTGGACGTCTGGACACCAAGTGGTCCATACGTAAAACCTCAGCTTGCAGATCAGTACGCCGTTGGCTACTTCAAGAATTTTTCGAAAAGAAAATACACGGCATCCATAGAATCTTTCTACAAAAAAGTTCAGAATAGAATCGACTATGTAGATGGCGCTGATCTGATTGCCAATGAAGTTATTGAAACAGTCATACTCAATGGCAAGGCACGCTCGTATGGCCTAGAATTCTTGTTGGAGAAGAATAATGGGGCTTTCACTGGATGGATTTCTTACACTCTCTCCAAGTCAGAACAACGTACAAAAGGTAGGATTCCGAAATTTGATAATGGTAGATCCAACAAGGAAACGGGTATCAATCTTGGAAAATGGTATTCGACACCCTATGACAAACGTCATGATGTCGCAGTGGTAGGCATCTACAAATTCAACAGAAGCTGGAGTCTCAGCGGAAACTTCGTTTATCAAACCGGACAACCTACTAATTATCCCATTGGACAATTCGAGTTTCAGGGGTTAACCATTCCGTACTACGGGCCCAGAAACAAACAGAGACTTCCTGACTACCACCGGTTCGATTTGGCAGCAACCTTCACCCCTTCTTCAAATACAGATAAAAGAGTCAAATCGGAATGGATTTTCAGCATTTATAATGTCTATAATAGACAAAATGCCGCGGCAATTAATTTTCGCCAAAACCAGACTACAGGGGACAATGAGGCCATTCAAACATCTATTTTCGGAATTGTTCCTTCCGTCACTTATAATTTCAAATTTTGATATGAGATTCATCGTCATCACATTGATCACACTCATAATCTCATGCGAGAAGGTAGTAGACGTGAAGCCAAACGGTGAAGAGCCACGCTTGATTATTGATGCACTTCTTCGAGTGGATGAATCAGAACCTCTTGTGGTAGGTAAGGTGACAGTGAAGATTGCAAATGGATTTTTCGAACCAGTCGCTCCTGCCAAGCTAGAACAAATAACACTCGGGGGAACTAAGTTTTTTATTGAAAATGAAGAAGGTTCAGGCATTTATGAAGCGCCAGTCGAGGCAGTGGATTCCGAGACCGAGCTTGTTTTTTTAGTAGATCATGAAGATGAATTTTATGTAGCCTTGGAGAATTACAAACCCACAATTCCATTTGAGGTGAGGTATATAGACATTGAAAATGATCAACACGAAATAGAGATTAGTTTCCAAGACGACCCAGAAAAGCAGGATTTTTACCTATTTGATTTTGGTGAAGGAGAGTTTCTCACCTTGAACGATGACCTGTTCAACGGTGAAAATCATTCATTCTCCTACTTCTTCGAAAGGGAACTTGATAAGAACGAAGAGGTCACCATCAGTTTGTTAGGATCTGATTATCGCCTAAATAAATACATGTCTCAAATTGTGGATCAAAGCAAGAAAGAGTTTGGTCCATTTGAGACCCCCGTAAGCACAGTCAGAGGAAACATAATTAACGCAACGGAGATCGACAATATTGATTTCTTCGATAATGTAGACCAGCCGAACAATTACCCTCTAGGCTATTTTGCTTTGGTCCAAGAAATAAAACGAAGCTTCAAAGTCCAATGAGATTAATCTCCTTTATACTTAGTTGCACTATCGCCCTGTCCTGCGAAAAAGTGATAGAATTGAAGCCTACAAGCAATGATTCTCGATTAATAATAGATGCACTAATTAGAATTGATGAGGACGCCCCTCCCGAGCTAGAACCCGTGCGAGTAAGGAAAACAAATGGATTTTTCGAAGAGATACCAGTAACGCAACTCATGCAAATAACATTGGTTACGAACCCAAGTAGTGGAGAGCCATTAATTTTTATTGAGTACGAACCCGGATCGGGCAATTACGAGGAGTTTGTGACCGCTTTTGATGAAGAAAAGCAACTAATTTTTCAAATAGATCATGAGGATCAGTTGTATCTGGCGCACGAATACTACAAACCAACAATTCAATTTGAGGTTGATTATGT
>CAYGSD010000048.1:0-4335 GCA_964352625.1 uncultured Roseivirgaceae bacterium | reverse complement strand
ATATCTTCAATATGGAAGAAGTGGTTTACCCGGCGTGTCTGTTCATCTTCGGAGGACTTGGACTTATTGCTGGTCGTAAAATGACTCAGAAAGAAGAAAATAGATAAGGTCAAATAGGTAGGGACTAAAAAAGGCTCTCGAAATTTCGAGAGCCTTTAATTTTTTCAGAGAGGTCAAATACTACTTTACAATCTTCTCAGCGAGTACCACCACTTTATTGTTTAGCACTTCTACAACTCCACCATCTACCGAAAGAACCTCTTCTTTCTTTTTTTCCTCGGTGTATCTAAGATCACCTAAGCCAAGCGTGGAGATCATTGGTGCGTGGTTGTTGAGTACTTGGAATGAACCATCCGTCCCAGGAAAAATGGCACTAACCACTTCTCCTTCAAAGATTTTTTCGTCTGGTGTTACTATTTCCAAATACATATTAAGCGTTGGCTTCAGCCATTAATTTCTCTCCTTTTTCAATTGCCTGCTCGATAGTTCCTACCAAGTTGAAGGCTGCTTCTGGAAGGTGATCTAGCTCTCCGTCCATGATCATATTGAATCCTTTGATCGTGTCCTTAATGTCTACCAAAACTCCGGATAGACCTGTGAACGCCTCTGCCACGTGGAATGGCTGAGAAAGGAATCTCTGAACACGACGAGCTCTGTGTACTACCTCCTTATCCTCGTCAGACAATTCGTCCATACCGAGAATGGCGATGATATCCTGAAGTTCTTTGTATCGTTGAAGAATCTCTTTCACATTCTGTGCACAATTGTAGTGCTCGTCACCAAGAATCTCAGCGCTCAAGATTCTAGAAGTAGAATCCAAAGGATCCACTGCTGGGTAGATACCTAGCTCAGCAATTTTTCTTGAAAGTACGGTAGTAGCATCCAAGTGAGAGAATGTAGTCGCAGGAGCAGGGTCTGTTAAATCATCCGCAGGAACGTAAACCGCTTGTACAGATGTAATTGATCCTCGCTTAGTGGAAGTAATTCTTTCTTGCATAAGACCCATTTCAGTAGCAAGTGTTGGTTGGTAACCCACAGCAGATGGCATACGTCCAAGAAGTGCGGATACCTCAGAACCGGCCTGAGTGAATCGGAAGATATTATCAACGAAGAAAAGGATGTCTTTTCCTTGCCCTTCGCCATCTCCATCGCGGAAGTGCTCTGCGACTGTCAATCCTGAAAGGGCAACTCTTGCACGTGCTCCCGGAGGTTCGTTCATTTGGCCGAACACAAATGTCGCCTTAGATTCTTTAAGTTTTTCTCTGTCGATTTTAGACAAATCCCATCCACCTTCTTCCATTGAATGACGGAATTCATCACCATAATCGATGATACCAGCCTCAATCATTTCTCTCAAAAGGTCATTACCTTCTCTTGTTCTTTCACCTACACCAGCAAATACTGATAGACCACCGTGCCCTTTCGCAATGTTGTTGATCAACTCCTGGATAAGTACTGTTTTACCTACACCAGCTCCACCGAACAAACCAATTTTACCTCCTTTAGCATAAGGCTCTATAAGGTCAATTACTTTTATACCCGTGAAAAGAACCTCCGTAGAAGTAGAAAGTTCGTCGTATTTAGGCGCATCTCTGTGGATGGGGAGTCCATTGGATTTGTCTAAGTTTTCCATGCCGTCGATAGCATCACCTACTACGTTGAATAACCTTCCTTTGATGTTTTCACCTATTGGCATTTTGATTGGCGCTTCCATGTCCTCCACTTCTTGCCCTCTGCTCATACCATCCGTCGCTTCCATGGCGATGGTTCTTACAGTATCTTCTCCCAAATGCTGCTGAACCTCAAGGATTACTACAGTGCCGTCAGGACGCACCGCTTTAAGCGCATCCATGATTCTTGGAAGTTTTGCGCCTTCAGCATTGAATGAAACGTCAACTACAGGGCCGATTATTTGGGTTACTTTGCCTTTATTAGCCATTATCGATTTGTTGAAATAGTGTCTTAGAAATTCGGATGCGAAATTACACGAAAAATGGCGAAGGGAAAAGGTGAGAAAGTAGAAAAATGACTCTTGTTAGTCATTAAGCAAAATACGGAAGGTTGTACCCGTGCTTGGTTCTGAATGCTTCACATAAATTTTGCCCTCATGGTAGTTTTCGATGATTCGTTTTGCAAGCGTTAGCCCAAGTCCCCAACCGCGTCGTTTTGTGGTGAATCCTGGCCGAAATATTTGCCTCGCGGCGGACTTTGAGAGTCCTTTCCCTGTGTCAGAAATGTCGATGGCTACCCCTTCGTTTACTTTCATGATTTTTATTGCAATGCTGCCTTTTCCTTCCATTGCGTCTGCGGCATTTTTCAATAAGTTTTCTATTACCCAAGCGAAAAGGGATTTATTGAGTTTTGTCTGAATTTGATCATTAGGAAATGACTCTACTGATAAGGCAATTTTGGTAGAGAGCCGCACACTCAAATACTCCACAATTTCTCGAATGACCTGTGTGATGTTTTCTGTTTTCAACTGAGGGACACTCCCAATGTTCGAGAATCGTTCGGTTATAGTCTCCAAGCTTCTGATGTCTTTGTCGAATTCGACCATCACATCTTTCTCTTTTGGATAACTACTCTTAAAATATTCCGACCAGGCCATAAGAGAGCTCAGAGGGGTGCCGAGCTGATGAGCCGTTTCTTTTGCCAGTCCCACCCAGACACGATTTTGCTCTGCCACTCTGGAGTAATTGAATAAGACAAAAATTACCAATACAAAAACCGCAATGATCGATAGCTGTACATAAGGGTAATAGGCCAGCTGCGAAAGCAATGTAGAATTTTCGTAAAAGATAAATTTCTTGCCATATACGGCATCCGACACCTGCAGTGTGATTTCTATGGGCTCATGCTGAGACCGCATTTCTTCGATGACCTGTTCTAAATACTTTCTTCTTTTTTTAGGATCAGTTTGCTCATCGGCCTTTGCAAGGTTTCGGTATTGCTCGGGATTTTCATTTTCATCGGTGAGAATTACTGGGATGGTCGAGTTGGCACTGACGATTTCATCCAAAAGTAGAATGAAATTGGAATTGTCATTTTCGTTAGCCAGATATTCGAGTGTGCTGGCATAAAGCTCGATCTGTTGACGCTCACGCTCATCCACCTGCTTCACCAGCATGTTCGTGTAGAACACCGAGCCGGCACTAATTAGAATAGCTGCAGCAAAAATGATCCACTTCCTTCCCGGTCGTCCGGGATTTAATTGCATGAAGGAAGTTTCTCGATTTTTGGTCATGGAGCCGATTAACGTTCGAGAAAGTTAATCTAATGCGGAAAGGAAAGGAAATATCTAGTCCTCGGCAGTGATCATCAGCAAATCAATTGTTCTTCGATCAATATCTGTTCGCACTACCTTGACCCGAACTTCATCGCCAAGTGAAATCACTCGCTTGTTGTTTCGCCCAACTATCTCCAGTCGCTTTGCGTCGAAATCGTAAAAGTCATCATCCAGATCAGCAATTCTAACCATGCCTTCGCATTTGGTCGCAGTGATCTCAACGAAAATGCCCCACTCGGTGACTCCTGAAACGATCCCTTCGAAATCTTCACCAACCATGGTTGACATGAACTCAACTTGCTTGAATTTGATCGAAGCACGCTCCGCGTCAGCTGCACGCTTTTCTCTCTCTGAAGAATGAAGACATAGTTTCTCGTACTCTTCCTCGTTCTGAGATTTTGCATTGTCCAAATACATCTGAAGCAATCGATGCACCATCACATCCGGATATCGTCGTATTGGTGAGGTGAAGTGGGTGTAATGATCAAAGGCTAGCCCGAAGTGGCCAACTGGCTCTGTCGTATACTTTGCCTTGGCCATTGAACGAATGGCTAACTGCTCCAAAATATTCTGCTCGGGTTTGCCTTGAATCTTATCAAGGAGCTTATTTAATCCATGAGAAATATTTCCTGAGAGTGTAATCTGATGGCCGAACCGCTGAGCAAAACCAGAGAATGTTTCAAGTTTCTCCTGATTAGGGCTGTCGTGCGTTCGGTACACAAACGTTTTGTGATCGCCTTCACCCTTCGATACCTTCATGTTGTAAATGAAGGTGGCTACTTCTCTATTTGCCAGAAGCATAAACTCCTCGATCATCTTGTGTGCATCCTTCCGAACTTTGGGCACCACTTCTAGTGGTTTCCCTTTTTCGTCTAGGCGGAATCTAACTTCAGTTGTTTCAAAGTTTATTGCCCCCTGTTTGAAGCGTTCGTCTTTAAGTTTCTTGGCCAGGTTGTTTAGCGTCACCAATTCTTCGGCATAGTCTCCTTTGCCTGATTCAATTCTTTCTTGGGCGTCTTCGTATGCAAATCTTCTGTCTGATTCAATGA
>CAYGSD010000047.1:164-4339 GCA_964352625.1 uncultured Roseivirgaceae bacterium | reverse complement strand
GGAATTGAATCATCTTGCGATGAGACATCCGCGGCGATCTGCCGCGAAGGTAAAATAATCAATAATGTAATCGCCACGCAAGCCGTACATAAAAGTTACGGAGGCGTAGTTCCTGAGCTTGCTTCGCGCGCTCATCAGAAGAATATTATTCCGGTAATTGATCAAGTCCTTCAAGACGCAGACTTAAACCTTAACGACCTGGATGCCATATCATATACACAAGGTCCAGGTCTTTTAGGTGCCCTTTTGGTGGGTAGCTCAATGGCTAAAAGCTTAGCGTTCTCCCTTGGCATTCCGCTGATTCCAGTCCATCATATGCGAGCTCACGTACTGGCGCATTTTATCGACGACCCCAAACCTTCATTTCCTTTTCTATGCCTCACTGTAAGCGGGGGGCATACTCAAATTGTGAAGGTTACAGATTATGATACCATGGAAATACTGGGACAGACATTGGATGATGCAGTTGGAGAAGCTTTTGACAAATGTGCCAAAATGCTGGGTTTGCCCTATCCGGGAGGGCCATCAATTGATCAGCATGCCGCCAAGGGCAAATCCAATGCCTTTACTTTTAGTAAAACGGAAGTGCCCGGAATCGACTATTCCTTTTCTGGAATCAAAACGTCAGTGCTCTATTTCCTAAGAGATCAACTTAAGGAGAATCCAAATTTCATTGAGGAAAACCTCAATGATCTATGTGCTTCTATTCAATCAACCTTAGTGAATATGCTTCTTGAGCCATTTTTCAAAGCCGCTGAAAATGAAGGAATCAACCAACTTGCAATTGCTGGAGGAGTGGCCGCAAATTCAGGATTGAGGAGCCAACTAGAATTAAATTCTAAGGAAAAAGGGATCGAAGTATTCATTCCTGAATTTGAATATTGCACCGACAATGCTGCCATGATTGCCATTGCTGGGCATTTGACAATGAACTCTCGCGCCACAGAATCCCTATCAATGAGTCCAATGCCCCGAATGCCCTTTAGTTCATAACTTCGTGGCGAAATGGCAAAGAAAGAGAAACGTTTTTCCAATGATATTCAGATTCGTAACCGAAAGGCGAGCTACGAATATGAATTCATAGACAAATACGTTGCTGGCATCATTCTTAAAGGAACTGAGATAAAATCGATTCGAGAAGGAAAAGCCAGTGTACAAGAAGCGCACTGTTACTTCCACAGGAACGAACTAAGAGTAAAAGGAATGACCATCAGTCAATACGAGAATGCGAGTTTCCACTCGCATGAACTGACTAGAGAGAGAACGTTGCTTCTTCAAAAGAAGGAGCTCTCGAAACTCAAAGCGAAATCAGAGGAAAAAGGCCTGACTATAATTCCAACCAGACTTTTTATTAGTAATCGCGGCTTTGCCAAATTGGAAATAGCACTGGCTAGAGGAAAGAAATTGTTTGATAAACGAGAGAGCCTCAAAAAGAAAGACCAGTCGCGCGAAATAGACAGGATATAAAAAAAGCCTTTCTGAAATCAGAAAGGCTTTTTTTCTTCACTTAAAAATCATTTATTCATCATCTGCACGAGGTGGCGCACTATAGAGCAACTTCCTCGCATTAGAGTTTCGCAGCTCTTCTTGCACATCGGTGATGATACCCATTTTAACTTCGATATCAACTTTCATAGACATGACAATCTGATCTCTCTCCACCTCGTCAAGCTTATCCTTCTCAACGTTGACGAAACGAGCAATGTCGTCTTTATCCACAAATACATCGTTGGTCTGAATACGTGGTTCCGTTCCAAACAAGCCAGTGTTCGTTGGCTCACCAATATAGATGTAGCTCACCAAAGACTTCTGTTCGATTTTCGTTAGCTGAGTTGCTTTTGGCAATCGCTGCTTCACCATGATCTCCTGCTCTCTCATCACAGTAGTTACCATGAAGAAAAACAAAAGCATAAAGATGATATCAGGCAATGCAGCCGTTGGAATATCCGGCTCAGACTTATTCTTCTTCTTAAATTTATGTCCGCTCATATCAGTCTGGTTTAGCTATTGAAATCGCTCTTGGAAGGTCTTTTCTTGCCAGGTTATACAACTCCTTCTGAGTCTCATCACGCTTGTCAAGTGCTAAAAATTCATCAGCAGACAATCCAACTCTTGCACCATATACCTCATTGTAAGCCGCATTTATTGCATCCAATACTTCAATATACAGTTCGTAAGAGGTACCTCTTTGTACCTTAAAAGATACTACTGCCTTCAAACTAAGTGGTGAATCCGATGATTCCGGATCGCCACCATGTTGCTGAACGTATCGCTTCAATTCGGGAGGGAAGCTGTTGTACATTTCAGCTGCCGGACCACTCATTGGACGTTTTCCAAAATTCAAAATGAACTTCTTAACGTCTTCCTTTAACTCCTTTGGATCTTTCGTATATGGTTCATCCTCTACAAGCAACTGATCACTAGAGTTGGCGAGTATTTTGAAAAGATTTCGTTGGGGAATGTCAACGTCAATATCTTCAGTAATCTCGTTATCCGGTGGAGGGAGCATCAAGATGATCCCCTTATCATTTGCAATAGTAGTGGTGACCAAAAAGAAAATCAGGAGCAAGAACGCAATGTCCGCCATGGACCCTGAGCTCACTTCTGGTAATTTCCTTCCTGAGTTTCTAGCCATTACTTCATCATTTTTTGAACCTCAGTATACACTATGCTTATCACCGCTCCTGCAAGAAGAACGTAAAACATAATCAACCCAGCGCCTACTTTCTTAGAAGCGGCTGCTGATACTTCTTTATTTCCATACGTAGAATCACCAGCAAGTAAGTAGCAGATAACAAACACCACTACCAAACCTCCAACAGAGATTCCAATCTTCTTTAAGGATTGTGGGTTTCCTGCTGCTTGAAGCAATGGCAAGCCAATGGCTGCCAAAGCACAAAGCCCGATAAGTACGTATGAAGCTATTAATCCAGCATCAATCATAATTTCGTTGTTTAAGGATTAACCTTTATTTTTTACTAGGATATCAATCAGTGAAATGGAAGCATCTTCCATGTTATTCACCAATGAATCAATTTTCGCTACCAGGTAGTTGTAGAACAACTGTAGGATTACCGCCACAATCAAACCTCCAACAGTAGTCAAAAGAGCCACTTTGATACCTGTCGCTACCAAACCTGGGTTTACATCACCAGCCTCAGCGATAGCATCAAATGCCTCGATCATACCAATTACAGTTCCCATGAAACCAAGCATTGGTGCAAGGGAGATGAAAAGTGAAATCCAAACCATTCCTCTTTCCAATTTGCCCATCTCCACAGAACCATAAGCAATGATTGATTTCTCGACCATTTCAACTCCTTCGCTGGATCTCATTAGACCTTGCGTAAAGATGGAAGCTACAGGGCCTCTCGTATTTTTTGTTACTTCTTTAGCTGCATCAACGCCTCCAGTGGCTAGTGCATTTTCTACATCCTCCAACAATTTCTTAGTATTGGTAGTAGCTAGATTTAAAGTGATGATTCGCTCAATAGCAATTGCAAGTCCTAGGATAAGACAGATCAATACAATTCCCATGAAGGTTGGTCCACCATCGATGAATTGCTTCTTAACAGCACTGTGGAAGCCTTCGCTTTCAGCCAATGCAGGCTCATTGCTTTCTTCTTCGGCAGGTGCCGCTACTTCTTCAGTAACATCATCGGCAAAGCCAGAATCGTCCACCATTTCGGTAGAGTCAGTGCTAGTGCTGTCAGCATCTTGTGCATATACATGCACAGCGCTGAAAGTGAAAACGCCTGCAAGCATCAAAAGGGTAAGTAACTTTTTCATTAGGTTGTTCTTTCGTTAAACGTTCTTAAGTTGAATTTTCAGTAAGTCGTAAATTTATACGGTTCGGTTCAAATCTATCATTTAATTGATCAAAAAAACGCTTTGATTCCAAAAACCCTGATTTCAAAACGTTTTTTTCTTAAATGATGAAGTCGATTCGAGGTATTGAACCTTCACCTTTGCGGAAAGAGAGGGAATACTCATTCGCTCAAGCCCTGCCGCATTTCCCCTCGTGAATTCCACTTCGTTCCATTTCGAACCCGTTAGGGTTCTAATCCCTCATATCCTGCGGAGAGAGAGGGATTACTCATTCGCTCAAGCCCTGCCGCACTTCCCCTCGTGAATTCCACTTCGTTCCATTTCGAACCCGTTAGGGTTCTAATCCC
>CAYGSD010000047.1:0-64 GCA_964352625.1 uncultured Roseivirgaceae bacterium | reverse complement strand
TCATATCCTGCGGAGAGAGAGGGATTCGAACCCTCGATACAGTTTCCCGCATACACGCTTTCCA
>CAYGSD010000046.1:0-4706 GCA_964352625.1 uncultured Roseivirgaceae bacterium | reverse complement strand
CCCATGAGTGAAACAATAATGGGAAGCATGATTGGCATCATGAACTGCTGAGCGTCTGCCGGGGTGTCTACGGCAGAGCCAACTGCGGCAAAGAGGGCTCCATAAAGAAGGTAGCCTCCAAGGAAATAAAACAAGAACAGTGAAGTGACCTGAAGCCAATTTACGGACATGATCGCTTCAAACATTTCATTGGCTTCACCTGCTGACATTTGAGCGTCCATGCCGGGTTGCATTTGGGCGTCATTGGGGTTGAGACCCAGTACGGTGATAGCGCCAACCCAAACGGCACCCATGAGTATGATCCAAATGAGGAACTGAACAATTCCTACAGATGCAACACCCACTACTTTTCCGACCATCATCTCAAACGGCTTGGTGGTGGAAACAATGACCTCCACAATCTTGCTGCTCTTCTCTTCGATGACGCCTTGCATTACTTGGGCTCCATAGGCAAACAAGAAAATGTAAATAAGGAAGCCCATGACGTAGCTCACCCAAAACGTAGATTTTGCATCGCTTTTCTTTTCGTTACCCTCAGGCGAAATATTGAAAGCCTCAATGGAGACGTTGGTTTCGAGCTCTTTCAACTGCTCTTCCGAAAGACCTGCGGCGGCTAACTTCCTGTCTCGGAGTTGTCGTTCGATTGATTTTTCAAAATCAGAAACCAGAGTTACGCCTGGGGACGTCTTTGAAAAGAAGACCACCCCATCCGTAGTATCCACACTAATTTTTGGAATGTAGATAAGCGCGAAATCCTCTGAACCGGAGAATTTTTCTTTGGCTGCTTCCAGTGGGCCTTCTACTATTTCATATTTGAATCTTTCTGAATCTTCGAAGGTGATTAATTCACTTTCGTTCAGAAGTTGAATGACCTCTTGTTCTTGGTTTTTGTCGCTTTCTTGCTTTAGGTAGATCATGCCAATGATGATCGCCGGAAACACGAGCGGCACCAGTATGGTGGCCAATAAAAAAGACTTCTTTTTTACTCGGCTGGTAAATTCTCTTTGGAGAACTAAAAACATCTTATTCATGGCGGCCTCCCTTCACTTTAGAAATAAAAATATCGTTCATACTTGGTATTCTTTCCACGAAGGAATGAATCTCCACCTGATCAATCAGTGACTTCAATAAGTCGTTTGGATTGCCTTCGGCCGAGAATTGAATAATGGACTGCTTGAGTCCGCGAGGTGCATCTTCCGTGCTGATCACTTCGAATTTTCCATTCGAGGAAATCTCTCCTTTGTATTCCAGGCTGTACGAGCCATCTCTGTTTCGTTCTTTGATGTCTGCTTTAGACCCGTCCAAAACTTTTTTAGAATTGTTGATCATGGCCACATGGTCGCAGAGTTGCTCCACTGATTCCATGCGGTGAGTGGAGAAAATGATGGTGCTTCCCTGATCGCGCAATCCAAGAATTTCATCCTTGATAAGCTCGGCATTCACCGGGTCGAATCCTGAGAAGGGTTCGTCCAAAATGATGATGCTAGGTTCGTGCATGACCGTGGAAATAAACTGTATTTTCTGAGCCATTCCTTTGGAAAGGTCCTCGATTTTCTTGCCCCACCAGTCCATAATTTCGAGTTTCTGACACCAGGCTTTTCCACGCTCACGTGCCTCTCTTTTGCTAAGCCCTCTTAGCTGGCCCAGATAAATGAGCTGATCACCGACTTTCATTTTTTTATAAAGTCCGCGTTCTTCTGGCAGGTAGCCAATTTGACGAATGTGTGCCGGTGATAATTTTTCACCATTGATTTTAATTTCTCCCTGATCAGCCTCGATGATTTGGTTGATGATCCTTATCAGCGTGGTTTTTCCGGCACCATTTGGTCCCAAGAGACCAAAGATGCTTTTTTCAGGAACGCTCAGACTAATGTCCGAAAGAGCCTGATGCCCGCTGTAGGCTTTGGAGATGTTGTCTATTGTAATTAGATCCACTCTCTTTTAATTTTTGTCGCAAATTAGTTAATCGATTTAGTTTTATCATTTCCATTCGAATAACAAAACCATCTCAAAGCATTAGTACCAATTTTGGTCAAAAAATTACATTTGCGTGTGCGTTTTTTTATCGGCCGGCTTTATTCCATTTATGCACTTACAGTTTTCGCTCTACTGTTTTTGCTGGTATTCCCATTTCAAATTTTATTCTCCTTCCATATAAAGCTGCATCGGGCTGCTCTGTGGCTGAATGCTTTCGTGGCGAGAGGATTTTTCATTTTCATGTTGGTGCCCGTGAAGGTGCATGGCAAAGGGAATATTCCTAAAAGGCAGGTGATCATTTGTTCCAATCATTTTTCCTATTTGGATATACCTGCCTTGTGCTTAATAGGTAATCGCTTCAAGTTCTTCGGGAAAAATTCGCTCGCTAAAATTCCTTTGTTTGGCTGGATGTATCAGCGCTTGCACGTGACCGTGGACAGAGCCAGTTTCAAGAGTCGGGCGCATGCGCTTTCAAAAGGACGGGAGATGGTGGAGAAAGGCTTTAACATGGGGTTCTTCCCAGAAGGGGGCGTTCGGTTGACGAATTATCCTGAAATGGCTGTTTTTAGAGATGGTGCCTTTAGGCTGGCTGTTGAGTTTCAGTTGCCGATAGTGCCCATAACTATGAATCGAAATCAGGAGGTTTGGCCGTATGATCGTCGACAGCTTTTCTTTGGTGGGCGAGCAGAAATCTTCATTCATGAGCCGGTTTTTCCTCAGGGTAAAACAGAGGAAGAAATCATTCGTTTGAAAAATGAGGTGAGAGACATCATGCAATCCAGCCTGAATGAAAATGCTGTTGGCAAAGCAGTTAATATTGCCGTTTCATAATTGATTATCCATGCCAGATTATAAACACCCTGCCATTCGATTGGTACTTTTTCTTATTGCAATCGCGGGTATTTCCATGCTCTTTTTTTACGTAAAGGGCTATGACACCTCCATAGGTTGGACGCTTTCTACGGAAACTGATTTTGAGGAAATCGTGGCGCATGAATTTCAGAAGGGACCGTTTCAGTTTCAGCTGAAAGGAGAAAAGGTGACACTATCAGAATCCTACTACGGAGGTGATATCAATCAGCTGGACACCCTGAGTCTGGTTTTCTTTTTTGTTATTCTGATTGGCATTTCTCTGGCCATTACGAGTGCCACGTATTTCAAGCAATTCGGATTTCTGGTTTTTTCAGCGTTATTCCTTTTCTTTTTGATCACGCTGCAGATTGATATCTATCTGGGAATAGATAAATGGATTGCGATTGTGCCCTTTGGAGCGCTCATTGGACTGGCCTATGGTTTTCAATCCTTCTGGACGAACACGACCTACTTGCTCCGTGCCGGTTCGATTACCCTTGTCAGTTTGCTTCTGGTGTTTTTGATTCCGGGTGGAGTGGTGAATTTCTCGGTGCAGTTTTTTGCGCAGGGCACTATGCCCTTGATGATCGTGGCGTTTATTTTCATCGTGCTGGTTTCGGAGGAATTGCTTTTTGGACTTCTTTTTCTTCTCACCAGAACCAGAGGAAGCAAAGGAAACCAAACGCACATGTTGCTGTTAGGAGGAATATACGTGGCGAATCTAGCGGGGTATTACCTCAACCGAGCCGGGATTTTTGAGGTGCCATTCACTTTTATGAATCCTTACATTCTCCTGGTGATCTCTACTCTTGTGGCATGCTGGAGCTTCAAGTTCAAGTTTAGCCTGCTGAATAGTTCGCTGCACTTCGTGCCCGTTTTCATCTTCGTGATGTCACTGGGTCTCATCACTTTCTCCATGCTGGGTTTTGGATTTGCCAGAGGCTTGGATGGCATCTATGAAGGCATCCACTACTTGGTCATTTACTCACACCTTGCTTTTGGGTTTATGTTTCTTGCCTATATCATCGTCAACTTGATCGACCCGTTGGCTCAGGGCTTGCAGGTGTATAAGGTGGTTTACAAACCGCAGACGTTTCATTATGTGACTGCACGACTGGCAGGTTTGGCAGCCGTAGCGGCGTTCTTTTTTCTATCCAGTCAGGCGGCACTTAACCTATTTCATTCTGTGAGGTACAGCTTGCAAGCGGATATGGCGGTAGATGAGGGCAATCAAGAGCTGGCCATTACCTATTTGAAAAATGCTGATTTCTATGGATACAACACCCATTATCCAAATTACCAGCTTGGCTCTATCTATTTGAAGAAGAATAAATTAGAGCAGGCTAGAGAGCATTTTAAGAAGGCGACACAGAGATATCCTTCGGCTCAGTCATTTCTCAACACCAGTAACCTTCAGTCTTCCGCGGATCTGAGTCTGGCGACTGTACACCTTGATCGAGGCTTGCAGGACTTCCCTGATCAACCTGAGTTATTGAATAATTTGGGATTGATCAATTGGAAAAATGGCAACCCTCAGAAAGCGTATGATTTTTTCAAGTCGACGCAAAGTGAGCAAAGCTGGAATCAGGCCCCACTAGCCAACAAATGGGGGACGTTGGTTTCGCAACGAACGATACTTTCCGAATCCGCTGAGGAGGATTTTAATACTGGAAATTTGGTGGTGAAGACCAATGTGCTCTCCGCTTTACTTTCTTCTGGAGTGAACGCTGATTTGACTTTTGATCCTGCCACCATGAAGGTGAGCTATCCACTACAGAGACAGGCGTTTTTGTTAAACGCCGGGTTTGTTTTTTCCGACACGTCCATTCACACGTCCATGAAGCGTGAGTTGGAGCAGCCAGTAAGTGGGCTTCAGA
>CAYGSD010000045.1:0-5636 GCA_964352625.1 uncultured Roseivirgaceae bacterium | reverse complement strand
CCATAAATCGTTCCTCCAGTTGGGAAATCCGGAGCAAGGATATGCTCCATTAACTCCGGTATGGTAATGTCCTTATTGTCAATCAGCGCAATACAGCCATCGACTACCTCAGACAGGTTATGAGGAGCCATATTGGTCGCCATACCAACGGCGATTCCGCTTGCTCCATTGATTAGCAAATTTGGAACCCGTGCCGGAAGAACTGTAGGTTCTCTTGCTGTGTCATCGTAGTTGAATTGAAAATCAACGGTATTTTTCTTGATGTCTGCGAGCATCTCCTCAGCGATTCTTCTTAGTCTCGCCTCGGTATACCTCATGGCCGCAGGTGAATCACCATCCATGGAACCAAAGTTCCCTTGACCATCCACCATTGGATATCTTAGAGACCAATCCTGCGCCATCCTTACTAAGGAGTCGTATACCGCCGTGTCTCCATGAGGGTGGTACTTACCTAGCACATCCCCGACTATTCTAGCAGATTTCTTATAGGACTTATTGTAGTTGACACCAAGCTCGTCCATACCATACAGAATACGCCTGTGAACGGGTTTTAAGCCATCCCTGACGTCTGGTAAGGCACGTGAAATGATAACGCTCATCGAATAATCGATGTAGGCGCCTCTCATTTCTTCCTCGATGTTTATTGGGATTATGTTCTCGCTTCCTGACCAGTTTTCAGGCTGGTTTCCGTTATCTTCTTCTGACATGCAAAATCAATGAATGAGGTTAAGCAAATTGATGTGCAAAAGTAGGCAAAATACCCTTGAAAACCTTCGATTTTAGTAAGGATCAAGCTTGTTTTTATTCCTCCATTTGTAGCGCCAAAGCTTACGATGATTTTGACCTACTTTAGGATTCTGCCATCTGTAAAATGGCTGCCCTCTAACCTCCCTTAATCGGCCAGTTTTTGGGTCGGTGATGACATGCTTTAACTGAATGTGATCATTCTTTATTGGCGTTCTGGGAATCTCCGGGATGTTGATACTTACACCGACCTGAAGATGAAGTGTTGGATACCCTGTTCTTATTTCCGTCGAACCTCCTGGTATGGACACCTTGTAGTTTTTAATGTCCAAACTTGGTTTGACAAGTACCCTGAAATACTCTGAAAGTTCCTTTTCAATGCTCACCCCGGCATTGAGGTAAAGACTCCTATTGATTAGCCCGCTATTAAATTCCGGACCAGACGAAACTCGCCCAACTTGTACTTCAGCTACAAATAAATGATTGTAATACTCATAAAATTGATACCCTCCGGTTACATAAAGGCGTGAGTACCTTGAGGAAGTAATATTAGGTCGATAAGATCGAATAACTGACTCATTATTAGTGGGTTGTAACTCTCTAATGAAATGTTTTTCCCAAGTATAGCCTAATCCAACTCTGAACTTTTCGAGGAAGTTATAATGGAGCTGCAGCGTGATAGGAATACCACCGGAAATGCCCCGAAAGCCAACTGAAGCAGTATCTGTATCGACAAAGTAAAAGCCACCTGCCAATGCCGGATTAAGGACGGGATTATTCACATTCGGAAAAGGAACATCAAATGGATTTCTGATTGTCACTTCATCCTCCAGCGTAGGGTTGTTCAACCAATTGGAATAGCCTTGGAATTGAGGTAAATTAGGAACTTGATCATTGGGTAAAATGTATTGTCCGTTTCTGTCTTGATAGAAATAAACACCCTCCAAGTCCTGCTTGTAGTAAGTTCTTGAATATCCAGTAGTAAGAGTAAAGGAAACTCGGTTGAGTATGACTCTGATCGGGCTTCTATATATGTTGTACTTATCGTACACATCTTGCCTCTGACCGACCGACGCGAAAGCACTAATTAGGCAGAATATGATAAGTAGTCCTCTCAATCGCTCGGTTTTGTCAAAAATAGAAATAGTTCAGGATTAATGAATGGTTTGGAGGGTAACGTCGAAAATAAGCACCTTGTAGGGCGGTACTTTCGAAGCATACAATGGAACCACAAATTGATCGACCATATCATCAAATGCAGCCTCTGGTAACACCACAGCACTTGAACCATAGGCTTGTGCTGATGGAATGAATATCGTTGCTCGTTCCCCTAGTTCCATTTCTGATACCCCAAGATCAAAACCTGAGACAACAGAACCCGAATTAAATTTATACTTGAAGTTGTTCAAATTGTCAAATTCTGTATCATTCAAAAAGCGACCTGCATAGTTTACAGTGATGCTATCTCCCGCCAAAGGACTTGTACCATTTCCAACCGCCGTTTTTTTATAATAGACACCATTGGCTAGCATTTCGACTGGATCAACAGGGTTGGTTGTCGTATTGTTAAGATCATTGGCTGTGATATAGGCATTGATTTCAGTATCCTGAGAAGCAGCAATATCAGCTTCATTTTCTCTCAAAACCACTTCTACTTCAAAAAGCAAGATGGCATCATCCGCAACTGCACTCGTCGGGTAATCACCGAAACCTAGGTTGCCAGGTAATATTAAGCCGTAGGTCTCCCCTTCCTTAATTCCATCGATCCCATATTCCAATCCCAAAGGAAAAATCGCCGAGGCATTGTTTTGGAGCTTAATCGGATCACCATCACCAGCTTGATGGCTGGCTATTTGGATATCATTTCGAATGTCAGAAATTGTGTAATAGATGGAAAAAACATCCCCAGCATCGTTCCCTGCCGGGTTTTGAGTAATCGGGAAGCGATAGACACCCTCGGTAGTGGTGCTTGTTGTTAGTCCGTTTGTAGTGATATACTCCTGAATGAATTGAACGTCAAGATTGGTCTTTGGAGTAGGGTCCTTCTTGGAGCAAGAAACCAAAAGCAATACACATAAAACACCTGTCGCACGAACCATATTCCCCAAACGAATTAAACCAGATTTATTGTAAACCCTTGACATCAAAGGTCTTGCAAAACATTTGGAAGACCAGAATCTTATCAAGTCCAAGTTTAGCTCCAATGTGCTGCATAGTGAGGTACTCGCTCTTACCGATGGTACGTTTATTATTGATGATGTCTTCATCATTTTCCAAGAAGAAGCTTGATATAAATCGAATGAGGGCGTAGGGAGTCTTAAGTACTTCTCTCTTGTATTCTTCGTAAGTCACCTCCATGGGTGGCGGGTTGTCTGTTTCCAACGACTTCATATCAAAGGTGCTGTGCATGGCATGTTTCAGGAGGTCGTAGAAATTATCCTCCCAGTCTTCGAACTTATGAATGACGAATTTCATGGCATAAACAACCGGATCTTTCTTCATGAAGTAACCTCCTTTGGAAAGTTTACGTGCCTTTTTGTTCAAGGCCAACTCTTCGAACAAAGTAACCTTCCCATCAGCCTTGGCAATGCCCACCGTTGGGGCCATCATGACCAATGAGAAGAAATCATGGTCACTAATTTCAAGGTAGGGCGCTTCATTTTTCACAAAGTATTTCTTCAACTCAAAGGTCTCTTGCTGGATCTCTCTGATCTCCATCATGGTATCTATCTCGTACTCTGTGAACATGGCTAATTGGTTTTGTCCGATGAAAATAAACAACCTTTGAGTAATAGAAAAATAAGGGCGATGATTAACTTCTATTGTTGCTGAAATGACTCCAAAGTCTGGTAGCTATGAAAGATCGTTTCCCCAATATTGGCGGTGAATGAAAAGTCCTGAGTTTTGGCTTCACCCATACCCAATGCATTCAGCGAAACATGGTTGACTCCTTCTTGCAATGGCACTCTCGTATACAAGATAGAGTAAGGAATCGTTTGCCAGTTTCGGGTATCGGGCTTTTCAGTTGAGGCATTTAGAATACTCACCAAAAGGCCGATAGCTTCGTCTTGCTGACGCGCCTGATTTTCAATTGCCTTCTTTAAAGCAAACCGCAAGAGTCCCTTTCCGATTTCCTTGGCCATTCTTTCCTGCAAAGTCTTCTTAGCTATGGCATTCACATTTTCGGCAAGCTCTAGATCATACTCTCGGCCATTGGCAATTAAGTAACCTTCGTTGAATCTGGGAGGTCTGTCATTGTACGTCGGGAACGCAATACGAACCACGCTGAGATTCGACAACTGGCTTGCCTGTGCTTGGGTGCAAGCGACCGTGTGCACTTGCCCTGACTGATCGGTAAACGTGTAGAATCCTCCGGAGTAACCACCCGTGCTGAAGTTGACAGACCACTCGTCCTTGACTGGTCCAAGTCCATTGTGCCAGAAAAAAACTAACTCTGCTCCTTTTGGTTGAGGTTGATATTCTTCCATATCGAATTCTCTTTTGTAGAAATCAACCTCATTTTGAAAACCAGTAAGGTAGGCCGAGCGAATCACGTCCTTTTTTAATTGCTCCGGTGGAGCGACTCCAAACATTTCGATATACACGTCATTGTAAATATTGAAAGCATTTCTGTAGGCAATAAAGGCGTTGTTATAATCACCGTCAGCTTCATAGATGATGCCCATCAAATTGTGAATGAAGGCATCTTCTCGGTACTTGTTGTCTGACTTGTACTTGTCGCTGAGTTCGTTCAGTCGGTTATTTAGTCGACGACACTCAACAAGGGCGGCTTGGTTATCCCCCATTTTCAGGAAGTTCATTGCCTTATAGTATAGGAGCAAAAGATGCTCGTGATCCTCCCCGGGATAGACAATCGTGTTTGGGTTCACGAAGAAAGAAGCTGCGATATTCGCTGCATTCTTTTTATAGTCCTCACCGAATATGTAGGCCTTCTCAAACCACTCATTGCTCACTTCATAGTTTCCAAGCATCGACTCCACCACTCCCTTATTGACCATGTAGAGAAATCGGGCTTTCTTGTCCTCTTCTTTGGAATTTTTGTCCAGGATTTTATTAGCGGCTTCCAACTGACCATACTCGAAATTCTGATTGAATTCCTGATTGATCTGATAGTAGGTTTTGCAACTAAAAGAAAAAACAACGAGCATCGCAAGCAATGCCCGTGTTAGGTATTTTGACAGTTTATTGATCATTCAATCAATCTATGTCTTAGTTCTTAATGTATTTTTTGATTTCTTTATCGCCAATCCAAACCTTCTCATTGGTCTCCAAATTAGCTAATTCGAGGTTTACTTTATACGAAACCACTTTCTCCTTTTTGTATGAATCGGTGATAGAAGTGATAACGCCAAAAAGCATGAAGTCTGCACCAAGCTCACGTCCCCATTTCGATTGAGTTTCAGGCGAAGCAAATTCGTTTTGATCCGCTCGCTCCTCTCTCATTTTTTCTCTGAAAAGTGAATTCTGAACCACTCGGATTGTGCCAGAGTTGATGAATTCTCTTTCAAGATCTTTGATGAACGTCTCTGATTCGATGTGTTCAGAGCTCTTGTTCTGAACGATCCCGACAATAACAACCGGCTTTCGTCCTTCAGCGGTTGAGAAGTTTTCTCTCCATGGTCTGTTCAAAACATCATTGATCATTTCTTCAGCTACCAGCTTAGAATCCGTGTCATTCCATCTTCCACTTAGGTCAATTTGTTGATCGGGTGAAACGCGTGTTACAGTTTTGGAGCACGAGACAATGATCAGCGCGAGTGCTACAAGTCCAATTATTTTACTAAATGAGTTCATGTGATTTTTCAATTTGATTACAATTTACGCAGTTAAAATTCAGCTGAAAACTTGATATTCAAAAACCTTGCCGACAG
>CAYGSD010000044.1:0-5777 GCA_964352625.1 uncultured Roseivirgaceae bacterium | reverse complement strand
TTGGAACAAATTGCCTCGTCTTTGAAGGACTGGAATTATGAAGTGATATTGGTGGACGATGGATCTTCTGACGCTACCATAGCTCGCATCAAAGAGCATGCGGACGCCCATACGAGAGCGGTGATTTTCAATAAGAATTATGGTCAGACCACCGCCATGGCAGCAGGAATTGACGAAGCAGATGGAGACTACATTATCACCCTGGACGGTGATCTACAAAACGATCCTTCGGATATCCCTGAAATGATCAAAATGCTGGAAGAGGAAGACGTGGACGTAGTGGCTGGCATCCGAGCTAAGCGGAAGGATGGGATGGTACTCAGAAAGATTCCTAGCAAAATAGCCAACGCCATGATTCGTCGTTTGACGGGCGTGTACCTGCACGATTACGGATGCACCCTGAAGGTCTTCAAGAAAGATATAGCAAAAGGCATGGGACTCTATGGTGAACTTCATCGATTCATTCCGGTACTTGCGCAGCAAGCAGGAGCGAAGCTTGCTGAGATGCCCGTGAAGCACCACGCGCGTATTCACGGAAAATCGAAGTACGGACTGGGGAGGACCTTCAAGGTGATGAGCGACCTGCTGCTCATGGTTTTCTTTAAGAAATACATGCAGCGACCGATGCACCTTTTTGGAGTGGCAGGAATCATCACTTTCATGGTTGGTGGAGCTATCAGCACGTATTTACTAATTCTTAAAATTCTCGGTGAGGACATTTGGGGAAGACCCATCTTAATTCTGGGAATAACCTTATTGTTAGGTGGCATTCAGCTCATCACCATCGGTATTGTTGCTGAGCTGATCGTGCGGACATACTACGAATCTCAAAACAAAAAGACTTATCGCGTCAAAGAAGTTTTCGTTGGAAAGTAAAACCAAAAACACGCTAAAAACCATTCTGAAATTCGTCATTTCAGGAGGTGCGCTCTACATCGTTTTTAGAAACATTGATTGGGAATTGACCAAGGGTATTCTGCTTTCGGCGAATATTGGTTGGCTCCTACTGGCTACTCTTCTTTTCATTGGCTCCAAAGTGGTCAGTTCCTACCGTCTCAATATTTACTTCAAAAATGTAGGACTCCATATCACGGAGAAATACAACCTGAAGCTTTACTGGGTTGGTATGTTCTACAACTTGTTTCTACCAGGTGGCATAGGCGGGGACGGCTTTAAGGTGTACTTGTTGAATAAGCAGTCGGATGTTAAGATCAAACCTTTGATTCAGGCGAGTTTGCTGGATCGAATCTCAGGATTAGCCTCACTGGTTTTCTTAGCAGGCTTGGGCTATGCCTTCATGGATCGATCAGAATTACCAGGTTGGATTTATTGGGTGGATCTAGGAGGGCTCTTTCTTATCATCCCCGTTTTCTCATTCTTAACCGCCAAGTTCTTTCCTGTTTTTCATGGTTCGTTCTGGATCACCAATTTGCATTCATTGGCAGTGCAATTGATGCAGGTGGTGTCCGCCTTTTTCATCCTGAAAGCCCTTGGTGTCACGGATTTATTTTTGGAATATCAGGTGCTCTTTTTGATTTCCTCGGTGGTGGCAGTGTTCCCATTTACCATCGGTGGTGTGGGAGCGAGGGAATTAACCTTCATCTTGGGCTACCAATACTTCGGCATTGATGAAAACGTGGCAATTGCCTTCAGCTTACTTTTCTTCCTGATCACAGCGATCGTTTCCATGGGAGGGGGATTTCTAAAGGTGAAATCAAAAACCATTTAACTTCACGTTCAATTACTTATCATATGAAATTCACATTCTTTTTTGCCATTTGTTTGGCCGTTTTGATTGCATGTTCTCCATCATCTCCAGCCACGAACACAACCCCTCGTGCCGAAATAGAGGTCGGGGACACGGTATTTTTAGCTAGTGGAGTGAAGTATGTTTTCATCAAGAAAGCTGAAGAAGGGGCATTTGTTACACGAGAAAATCCGGTGACCACCCACATTAACCTCTATGCAAATGGAATCAACGCTTGGTCTACCTACGAGCCATTGCGTCCATTCACCTTTGTATTGAACGAAACCCCAATGATCGCAGGGTTCGACGAAGTGATTATGTACATGAGAGAAGGAGATCAAATCCATGCTATGATTCCATCACATTTAGGATATGGTGCATCGGGGAATGGACCAAGAATACCGCCGAATGCTGAATTGCTTTTTGATATTGAGGTGCTACAGGTGGTGGATTAATCCACTTCCAGCGCTTCCAGAATATCCATTACCTCTCCATAATCCTTTAGACCGGGCTGATCTTCTTCGGTGGCTTTGAGCTGGATTCCGTAGAAACCGTCCAGTTGATTGAGCGTTTTGAGACTAATATTGAAGGCCTTAATCATTTTGAGATTGCCTTCATACTGATTCACCTCATTCTTGATTTCGTCAAAAAGCTGAGTGCTCTCCGAATGAATAACCACCTGATCCACATTTCCCTCAAGGTCAATAAACAAATCTGATAGATCATTAAGGTGTAAATGGTGGTATAGCTCAATTTTGAAGCTTATAGGCTTTCCGAAAGCTTTGGCCTGATCCAATAACTCCAACTGCGAAATCTCAATCATGTCAATGGGCAACTGAGCAGGAATACTCAAAAATTCTTCCTTGGTTATATCCCCAAACTCTCCCACAATTTGGACTCCTGCCACCCAGTCCTTGATTTCAAGAAAAGTCTCAAAGGAGATGCCTTCATTGTCCGTTGGGTTAAGATTGAAACCAAGCTGATCTACAAACATGCCGGCGCAGTAGCGAGCATCGCTGAGGCTGGAAATGTTGCTGATTTTAACGAAGGTGCTGAGTGCCATGAAATGAACTTTGCGCAAATAAACACAAGGCAAATGAATCTTATGATTGAACCCTAAAGGTTTCCGTCTTGTTCCTGCTGGATGAAAGTCTTGCTCACTGGTAGTACCGGCTATATCGGTCGCCGATTGCTTCCTCTCCTTGTCAATAACGGACATCAGGTTGTATGTCCGGTCCGTGATAAGCGTCGCTTTGATTTTGAAGATTTCTCCGAGGACTTTCTAAAGAATGTCGAGGTTGTAGAGATTGATTTCTCTAAAGAAGAAACACTCACCAAGCTTCCCAATGATATAGATGCAGCCTATTATTTCCTGCATTCGCTCACTACAAGCAGTAAGGATTTTAAGCATCTCGAAGAAATCACGGCCTATAATTTCAATAAATATTTAAAGAAAACAACCGCCCGCCAGGTCATCTACCTTGGAGGAATTGTAAACGACACGAACCTATCAGAACACCTCACTTCGCGACAAAGAGTTGAGGATATTTTGAAGGAATCAGGTGTGCCGCTCACCGTTCTGCGATCGGCCATTATCATAGGCTCGGGAGGTTCCTCTTTTGAGATTATCAGGGATCTGGTCGAAAAACTTCCCGTGATGATCGCGCCAAAATGGCTTCAAAGCAAATGCCAGCCCATTGGGGTTTCCAATGTCCTTGATTATCTCATGGGCGTTTTGGGACAGTCCAAGGCATTCAATCTCACCTTCGATATTGGCGGAAAGGATATCCTGACTTACAAGGAAATGCTGTTGCAATTTGCTGAGGTTCGTGGCTTAAGAAGGTGGATTATTACCGTACCTGTACTAACCATCCGTCTGTCCTCGCTTTGGCTGTATATAGTTACATCCACTTCATACCGACTAGCTAGAAACTTGGTAGACAGCATGAAAAACGAAGTGATTTGTAGGGACAATTCTATTGACGAGTTTATCAAAGTAGATAAGCTTTCCTACAAGGAATCGCTTGAGCGAACCTTCATGAAGATTAGCCAGAAGCAGATAATCTCTAGTTGGAAGGATTCGGTGGCCGAGCCAAACTTCAATTATGCCCTTCTCGAGCAAGCAGATGCGCCGACTCACGGATGTTTTACTGACAAGAGAGTCCTTCCCATCGATAGAAATGTGCACGATGTGGTCAACAACATCTGGGAGATAGGCGGGGAGCGAGGGTGGTACTATGGAAATTTCCTGTGGAGCCTTAGAGGCATTATGGACAAGTTTGTGGGTGGTGTCGGTCTCAGGCGCGGCAGGAGGAGTCCTAATGATCTAAAAAGTGGGGATGCCTTGGATTTCTGGCGCGTGCTTGTAGCAGATAAGAAAGAAATGAGACTACTACTCTTTGCGGAAATGAAACTTCCCGGGGATGCGTGGTTAGAATTCAAAATAAGGAAACTTCAGGAAGAGCATTATGAACTCATACAAACTGCAACTTTTCGTCCGCTCGGAGTTTGGGGTAGAGTGTATTGGTTTGCTGTGCTTCCATTCCACGGCTTCATATTTAAGAATATGGCCAGAAACATTATCGCACATTCGTCATCTAACTAGCAACCAAGTAGTGGTCGAATTAATTAATCTGTACCACCCTTGACAAAATCCATTTCCTTCAATTGCCACGTACTATAGTCGACGTATCATTGCAGCTATCATTAAATCATCGCATGAAAACATACTTAGAAACCACCAAAGACATTTACCGAAAAGCCGCAGAAACGCCTGATATTGGCCTTTGTTGCACAACGACTCCCATTTGGGCTTTTCCTGGATTGGAAATCCCAAAGAAGATGCAGGAGATGAACTACGGATGCGGAAGTACCGTGAATCCTCGCGACCTGATCAATAATCCCAAAATTCTTTATGTTGGAGTGGGTGGCGGAATGGAGCTCTTGCAGTTTTCTTATTTCAGTAGACAAAAGGATGGAGTGATCGGCATAGACGTGGTGGATGAAATGCTGGAAGCGGCTCGGCAAAATTTCGTGGAAGCCGAAAAGTCCAATCCCTGGTTTGAATCTGAATTCGTGAGTCTACGAAAGGGAGATGCGTTGAACTTGCCTGTGGAGGATGAAAGTGTAGATGTTGCCGCTCAGAATTGCCTGTTCAATATTTTCCATGAAGAAGATCTCAAAAAGGCCCTTAAGGAAATGTACCGCGTGTTGAAACCTCACGGCAGACTCGTACTCTCTGACCCTGTTTCAGAAGATGTGATGCCTGAAAACCTGAAGAATGATCCGCAACTCAGAGGACTCTGCCTCAGTGGAGCTTTACCCCTCAAAGAGTACATTAAAATGATTACCGATATTGGATTCGGAACGGTTGAGATCAGAGCGAAAAGACCTTATAGAATTCTGGATACCAATCACTACGACACCAACAACCCGATTTACATCGAGAGTGTGGAAGTCTGCGCCATTAAAGACCCAATGCCTGAAGATGGCCCTTGTGTGTTTACAGGTCGAACCGCGATTTACACCGGCATGGAAGAGTATTTTGATGACCATAAAGGGCATGTGTTGATGTACAATCAACCTTTGGCCGTATGTGATAAAACAGCTGCAAACCTGGAAAGAGAGGGAAAAGGTGAAATCATCGTTTCACCAAGCACCTATTTCTATGATGGAGGCGGGTGCTGCTAAAAATCGGCAGACAATAGCTCGTCAGAAATAATCCATCTACCTTTGCACCTTTAGCGTAAACCGTGGCTGTGAACCCGGCAAAAAGCATATTTATGAGCATAAAAGGAAGAGTACTCGTAGCAATGAGCGGGGGCATAGATAGCTCTCTCGCCGCTGTGCTACTACACGAGCAAGGGTATGAGGTCATCGGGATGACCATGAAAACCTGGGACTATCAATCATCTGGAAGTAGTAAAAAGGAAACGGGCTGCTGCAGCCTGGACTCCATTAATGACGCGAGAAACATCGCTGTTGATCTTGGCTTCCCACATTACATCGTTGATATCAGAGAAGAATTTGG
>CAYGSD010000043.1:0-5933 GCA_964352625.1 uncultured Roseivirgaceae bacterium | reverse complement strand
GCTTCCTCATTGGCCTTGGCCTCATTCTTCATCTTTTCGATTTCCTCATCGGTCAATCCGGAAGAAGCTTCAATTCTGATTTTCTGCTCTTTACCAGTGCCCTTGTCTTTCGCTGATACGTTCAGAATTCCGTTCGCGTCAATATCGAAGGTCACCTCAATCTGAGGAACCCCGCGCTGTGCAGGCGGAATGCCGTCCAAGTGGAATCGCCCGATAGACTTGTTGTCCTTTGCCATTGGTCGCTCACCCTGGTGTACGTGAATCTCAACAGATGGCTGATTGTCAGCAGCAGTGGAGAACGTCTCAGACTTCTTCGTAGGAATTGTCGTGTTCGACTCGATCAATTTGGTGAATACCCCACCTAGTGTTTCGATTCCAAGAGAAAGAGGAGTCACATCCAAAAGAAGTACATCCTTTACTTCGCCTGTCAACACACCCCCCTGGATCGCAGCTCCGATCGCTACCACCTCATCAGGGTTCACACCCTTAGAAGGTTTCTTGCCGAAGAATTTCTCTACTTCTTCCTGAATGATTGGAATACGAGTAGACCCTCCAACCAAGATCACTTCGTCAATTTGGCTTGTGTTAAGTCCCGCATCTTTCAAGGCGAGCTTCACAGGATCCATTGATCTTTTCACTAGACTATCAGCCAATTGCTCAAATTTTGAGCGAGTCAATTTTCTCACCAAGTGCTTAGGCACGCCATCTACCGGCATGATGTATGGCAAGTTGACCTCAGTTTCAGTCGAGCTTGACAATTCAATTTTCGCCTTCTCTGCAGCTTCTTTAAGTCGCTGCATCGCCATTGGATCTTTTCTAAGATCAATTCCTTCGTCATTCTTAAATTCTTCTGCGAGCCAGTTGATAATGACCATATCAAAGTCATCACCGCCTAAGTGCACATCACCATTGGTTGATTTCACCTCGAATACTCCGTCTCCTAGTTCAAGAATCGAGATATCAAATGTTCCACCGCCAAGGTCATATACCGCGATGGTCATGTCCTTATCTTTTTTGTCAAGTCCATACGCCAAAGCTGCTGCCGTTGGCTCGTTGATGATTCGTTTCACTTCAAGGCCTGCAATTTGTCCGGCTTCTTTGGTCGCTTGTCTTTCAGCGTCATTGAAGTACGCAGGTACTGTAATCACCGCTTCAGAAACTTCTTGTCCTAGGAAGTCTTCAGCAGTTGATTTCATTTTTTGAAGAATCATGGCCGAAAGCTCTTGAGGCGTGTAATCTCTGTCTCCAATCTTCACTCTCACCACATCATTCGCCCCTGCGTCTACCGCATAAGAAACTGTTTTCTTCTCAGCAGAAACTTCTGAAAATTTCTTTCCCATGAATCTCTTTACAGAGCTCACAGTATTTTGTGGGTTGGTAATGGCCTGTCTTTTTGCAGGATCACCAACTTTTCTCTCACCTTTTCCATTGTCCAAAAACGCAACGATCGATGGAGTAGTCCTACGGCCTTCGCTGTTTTGAATCACAACCGGCTCGTTTCCTTCCATCACCGCCACGCATGAGTTGGTGGTTCCTAAGTCAATTCCGATAATTTTTCCCATGTCTGTTATATAAGTGTCTTTGATAATTCTAATTCGGCTTGCAATGATCAATGCTTGTGCCAAAGGAAGTTTGGTGACACATTGTCAGACCTGCCCGCCAGAACACTTGTGGAGGCGGGAGGAAGGTGACAGCATAAACCCACAACGTCATTGTGAGCGTAGCGTAGCAGTCTTTGTTAACCGCAGAGAAAACACAATGCCAACACCAACGTCATTCTTGAGCGAAGTGCAACGGAGCGAAGAATCTCCTGAGACTCTTCGCTACACCTGCCTACGGCAAGCAAGCTCAGAGTGACGTAGAAGGCAGGCTTGAAGCATCGTGGAATTCAATTCGTCTTGGCGAAAGGCAATCCCCTTACCCATAGAGGAACCAGAGGAAACTGAGCCCGCCCGTCATTCTGAGCGAAGTGCAACGGAGCGAAGAATCTGCTGAGACTCCTCGCCGGACCTGCCTACCGAGGGCAGGCTCAGAGCGACGTAGAAGGCAGGCTTGAAGCATCGTGGAATTCAATCGTGGAGACACGAACCTTGGCGAAAGGCAATCTCCTTATCCATAGAGGAACCAGAGGAAACTGAGCCCGTCCCGTCATTCTGAGCGAAGTGCAACAGAGCGAAGAATCTTGAGACCCCACTCTGGGCATAGATTGGAACTACGTCGTATCATGTCCATCTAATTTGCAATAGGTCACTTTATAAGATGCCGGAACAAGTCCGGCAATACAAAAACAAGATGATTTTAAAACTGCTCAACAATGACCTGATATAGGTTCAAGACTAGGTAAATAGTACTTAGAGCCATGAAGATGGTGCGTATTTGTTTGTCGCTTATGATTGTGCAAAGTGCTAACGGCACCAATGACCATAAAACACCATTTATTTTATAAAATAATTCTAAGGCATAGGAGTATTCCAAATCGGTGATTCTCATCACCTGGAAAACAAATCCACTTACCAATATCCAGCCTAAGCCAAGGTAAAAGAGCGTGTAGTTGCTGTTAGAAGCTGGACCTGCCGGTGCTATATCCGCAGGTCGTTCTCCTTCGGTAAGTATTGGTTTCCTCACCATAAAATATATAGGGAGAAAGACGATGAGAATAAGAAATACACCAATACCCCATCCGATAGGGTTCATTCCCCTTTTCTGAGCGTCTTTTCCGACGAAAATGGCAGCAGTAAGCGGTAATAGTAAAAAGACTAAATCCATTGTTTTTTGTTTCGTAAGAAACACCAGACCAGTAACAATATCAATACCTATAAAGAGGTATTGGCAGGAGTTAAAATTGGATTTAAGAATCCATATGGATAGATAGCTTTGGGGTTACTTAAGATATATTCATTGATTGTTGGTGTAGAAATATCTCTTTACTTCCCAATCCCAACATGAAACAGCGCATCGCCTTGATGCACAATCGGTGTGTTGTTCAAGCCAATGACATAGCCGTCTGTTGCAGCCTTGATAGGCTTTTGGAACTCTCCAAAAGGATCGGTGATTTGACCAATCAGGTCGTTCTTTTCGATGATCTGACCCAATTCCACTTGGCTGTGAAATATGCCCGACTGTCTTGCACGTACCCAGGATGATTCCTTCAAGACAATTCCCGATTTTTCTGGCTCTTGATTATCGATCATTCCAAGATGTCCGAGAAAATTTCTGACACATTTTACCCCTTCATCAACCACCAAATCATTGAGTCTCATGGCTTCACCTCCTTCATACACCATCAAGCTTTTACCCATTTTAAAAGCAGTATTACGAAGAGATTTGGGGATCAATGGGGAGTCCATGATAAATGGAGCATTCGTGGCGAGCGCCAATTCTTTAGCGGTTTCGTCTTTGAAATTGCACCGCACTTGAGGGTAGTTGGCTCGGTTGTCACCGCCTGTATGAAAATCAAATCCATAATCAATGACGGGCAGTATTGAGTTTGTAAGGAAGTGCGCAAGCCGCGAAGCAAGCGAACCTGTTTTGCTACCAGGAAATGAGCGGTTCACATCCTTACCATCAGGAACGTAGCGCGAAAAATTGATGAAGCCGTACATGTTGATGATCGGCAAACAAATGATGGTGCCAATTTTTGGAGTATTCAGGTCTGCATCTATGACGCGTCGTACGATTTCTATCCCATTGATTTCATCTCCATGAAGCCCCCCGGATAGGAGTACTACGGGTCCCGGTTCCAGAGATCTATTGACGTGAATGACCAGGTCAATGTTAGTGTGGGAGGGAAGTCTTGCAATGTTTACGAGAAGAGTGGTCTTCTCGCCTGGTTGGATTTCATTTCCTGCTATGATCATTTTTTTAGGCTTTCACCTTGTCTTTTGGGAGCCTTTTCTTTCGAACACCCTCTTCGATGTATTCGATGATGTTTCCTGCGATATTGACACCTGTGGCTTTTTCAATGCCCTCCAAACCCGGAGACGAATTCACTTCCAGCACCAGAGGCCCCTTCGAGGATTGCAGCATGTCAACCCCGGCGACCGCCAGCCCCATACTCTTGGCTGCCTCCAATGCCGTACTTTTTTCTTTTCTCGAAAGTTTAATGACTTTGGATGTGCCTCCTTGATGCAGATTCGATCTGAATTCCCCCTCCTTACCCTGACGCTTCATGGCACCCACAACTTTCCCATCGACAATGAAAGCACGGATATCTGCTCCTCCGGCTTCTTCGATAAACTCCTGCATAATCACGCGGGTCTTCATGCTATCAAATGCCTGTACCACCGATTTGGCGGCTTTATTGGTTTCGGCCAGAATGACTCCCATGCCTTGCGTCCCTTCGAGTAGCTTAATGATCACCGGCGCTTCTCCCATTAGATTCAGTACCTTGTTGTCGTCCTTGCTGTAGTTGGTAAAAGCCGTTTTTGGCAGGCCTACACCAGATCTGGATAATATCTGAAGGCTCCTTAGTTTGTCACGCGAACGGGTAATGGCCAAGGAATTCACGGCGCTAAAAACCTTCATCATTTCGAACTGACGAACTACGGCTGTGCCATAAAATGTAACAGACGCCCCGATTCGGGGAATGATGGCGTCTATGTCATCGACTTTTTCTCCTTTAAAATAAATGGATGGACCCGAATCGTCCATTATCAGATCGCACTTCATGTGGTCGATGATTTGGCACTCATGACCGTGGTTAACGATTTCCTCTTTTAGCCTCTTAGTAGAATAGAGACTTGAGTTTCGGGATAGAATAGCGATTTTCACTTTTTTTGGGTTTTGATAGTGTAAGATAAGTTTTTGGCATTGACGTCCACGAGGAATTTCTTGGATAAGAACTTGCGGCCAATAAGAATAGGATGTCTCATATTTTTTCTGTTGGTCAGGGAAAACTCAGTCTTATATTTTTTGCCAAAAATCTGAAGTACGGTCTTAATAACATATCTTTTTTCTTTGTGGCCTATTGAGCTCTTTACTTCTTTGGTCCTGAAATTCTCCGAATGATAAATGTGCTCTTTGTATTCGGGGTGGGAAGGATCAAGCACATTGAATTGAAGAATTTTTTTGCCATGCACTTCAACTACCTTCATTTTATGACAATGAAGCGCATTTCCATACGCGCCAGTGTCGATTTTGGCCACCACATTGAACAGCTCCAACTCCGGTAAGTCTATAATGTCCTTTCGGCCAATCAAGGCATTTTCTTTCACAGCCGAAAATTAGCGTATCCCTGTGATAAATTCAGGGTGACCCTTCGATGAACTCAGGGTGACACCCTGAAATTAGTAGCTACTACCCAGCACTATCCGTCTGAGCATGATTGTCAGTCTGAGCTTGTCGAAGACGACATTGAGAGGCTACTCACCACCCACACCCTTCCCTTCGCTCTACTCAGGGCAGGCTGCTCAGGGTGACACGCGCAAATTGATAGTCATTACCAACACACTTCCCTTTGCTCTACTCAGGGCAGGCTGCTGAGGGTGACCCTTCGACAGGCTCAGGCCCTGAAAAGTGTCTTTTAAGCATCCTCACTTCGGTTTTTCTTGTTGTAAGCAATACTTAACTCTGGAAGTTTATCCCATTCTCCATTTATGATGGCTATTTTCTTCTCTTTTCTCCAACCTTTTAATTGTTTTTCAAAAGCAATCGCATCATTGATATCCTGAAAGTGTTCTGTAAAAACAAGCTTAACTGGCCGTCTGGAATGTGTGTACGCTTTTCTATTTAGGCCTTCTTGGTGTTGACCAAGCCTTGATTCAATATCATTGGTAACACCGACATAAAAGGACTGATCACTGCATTCCAAGATGTAAACGGTGTATTTTTCCACTCAAACTAAGTTAGAGAATTTCAGTTCTTTACGGTAATTGTTGTCTTGTCAGGCTGAGTATGATTGTCCCGTCAGAGCATGATTGTCAGTCTGAGCTTGT
>CAYGSD010000042.1:0-6290 GCA_964352625.1 uncultured Roseivirgaceae bacterium | reverse complement strand
ATTTACGCAGTTAAAATTCAGCTGAAAACTTGATATTCAAAAACCTTGCCGACAGAGAGTTTGGAATAGCGAATTGATTGCCGTTTACATCGTCTATCCAGCTGTACGAAAGTGTGTTGTCGGCACCCAACGCATTCAGGACTTCCAGCCTTAACCAAAACACTTTGAAGGGTGTAGAATTGAGAAAAAATTCCTTTGAAATACCGATATCGGCTCGATAGTATTCGTCTCCTGAGAATCGATTTCTTGCGCTTAATTCGCCGGGAGGCCCGGTAGGAAAGCCTGAACCATAGACCATGTTCAGGTATATTCTGAGTGTTGGATCGTTGGGCATATGATCCTCGAAGTATACGGCCAAATTGATATGCTGATCCGAAGGTCTTCTTATAAATCCCTGCTCGTCCCCTACTACATTTTCTCCTGTTTTGAGTAGTCCAAGACTGAACCACGACTGAGTTCCTTGAATGAACTCACCATTCACTCTAAAGTCAATACCAGCGGCATATCCAAAAGCGTTGTTTTGATCAAGGTATCGCAATCTGGTATTGTCAATATCGTAGGGCACCAGGTCATATAGCCGCTTATAGTAAAGCTCGGTACTGAAGGAGAATGGACGACCCCACATCGAAAAGCCTCGCTCTACCCCGCCAATAAAATGAATTGACTTTTGGGCTTTAGGATTTTGCCGAATAAGTCCATCCTGGGTGCGCAGTTCCCGATAGAATGGAAATTGATGGTAGCCACCTACAGAAAGTGTAATGGTGGTAGGTTTTTTCCATGAAGGATTCCAACGATAGGTGAGCCTCGGACTCGTCAACAGTTCTTGATTATAATCCCAATAATTGAAGCGAACACCCGCAATGATGGCATGAGTGGAATCACCCAGAAACGAGGTGTTCTGAAGATAACCTGTGTAGTTAGTGGCCTCAATACCCAGGTTATTAAAAACTGAGCGGTTAATCGTGACGAAATCCGCAGAATCGAGGAAGGAATATTCATTAAGGTGATCTCGGATGTCAGTTCTTTTCAATCCCACTCCCCACTCGAAAATGTTGTGAAGATTGAGCAAATGCTCGTTTCGGATTTCTATGTTTCCAATGAGCGCACGTAATCTGTTTCTGCCATAATCGTAATTAGTGCCAATACCCCGAAGCACCACGCAATCATTGAAATCCGATGAGGCTGGATTGTTGTCCGCGTCACAGATGCGGTACGCTCCTTCCACATCGTAGTACTCCCGCTCTCTGGTATAGACTCCAGAGGTAATTATTCGTGTGAGCCATCTCTCTGACCAGATATGAGCCAGACTCAATCCTGTTTGGTACACATCATAATTGAGAATTTCCTGCCCTTCAAAGGCCGTCTGAATTCTGAAATTGGCCTGGATGGATCCGAACTGAGTTACCTGACTTTCGGGCTGAGTGAGGTACCTGTTTCTACCGTAGTAAAGAAGCCAATGAAGCTTCGTCTTGTTGCTTTGATTCGCATTTTTGTTTGTCAGGTCGAAGGTCATCAGCGACTGAATATCTGTGTAGGTTGGGAAGTATTGTCCTTGCGTTTCTGTGTTGCCAAGCAGATATCTGGAGTCTTTATGTCTTACTCCTGTCACTATTCTGAAGCGATCATTGAATTTTTGGCGGAAGGTTGCCGAACCACCGAGTAATCCGATGGTCATTTCTCCACCGAGGGTGTCCGGCTCCTGATACAGGATGTTGAGGCTTGAAGAAAGCTTATCGCCGTACTTAGCTTCCCACCCACCTGCCGAAAATCGGATGTTGCTTACCATCTGAGTATTCACAAAACTCAACCCTTCTTGCTGACCAGCATTGGACAGAAAGGGCCGATAAACAGGGATTTCATTTACGTAAACGAGGTTTTCATCAAAGTTTCCACCACGAACTGAATACCCTGTGGAGAATTCGTTATTGGAAACTACGCCAGGTAGTGTGACCAGAATTTTAGAGAAATCTCCAAAGGCAGAGGGCAGTCCTTTTGCCGCTCTAGCATCAATTTCGGTTTGATTAACCAAGTCTTCGGCTCCCTGCCTTTCTCCAGTTATTTCAACCGTATTTAACTCACGTTTCTCTTCTCGTAGATCAACATCGAGTTGTACAAAGGCGCCTTGGTTGATATTCAGGACTTGGCTCTTGGTGCGAAAACCAACATACGAAAAAGTAAGAGTGTATCGACCTGCAGGAAGGTTGAGTTCGTACTTGCCATTGGCATCAGTCGTGGCGCCATTCGATTGTCCCGAAATTTGAATATTTACCCCTACCAGAGGTTCTCCAGTCTTTGCTTTGACGACTCCAAAAACTGATCCCTGCTGTGCAAAAAGCGATGTGACCGCAATGAGGCATACAAGAAGTAAGAAGCTCCGGGTCATTAAGGTCTTAAACGTCCTTGAGTGATTGAATAGTGTCTGCCGGATGGGAAGAGTTGAAAACAAAACTACCAGCAACAAGCATGTCTGCTCCTGCCTGGTAAAGTTTCGGTGCATTACTGGCGTTCACTCCTCCGTCCACTTCAATCAATAGATTTGGATTGTGTCGATCGGCCAAGTCTCTCAGTCGCCTCACTTTCTCAATACTGGATTCGATGAATTTCTGCCCGCCAAAACCCGGATTCACTGACATGAGCATTACCAGATCAACGTCTTGAAGAATTTCAGAAAGGGATTCTACAGGCGTATGAGGATTAAGCACCACGCCTGCCTTGCAATCTAGCGTTTTTATAGCCTGGACTGTTCGGTGTAAATGTGTGCAGGCTTCAAAATGCACAGATATGATTTCCGCTCCAGCATCCTTACTTGCTTGTAAGTATTCATCCGGATGGATGATCATGAGATGAAAATCTAGTGGTTTCTTCGAATGTTTGTTGATGGCTTGACAAACTGGAAAACCGAAGGAAATATTGGGTACAAACACTCCATCCATAATGTCGATGTGGATGTAATCCGCAGCACTTTCATTGAGCATTTCTACCTCGGACTGGAGGTTGGCAAAGTCAGCCGCCAAAATGGAAGGCGACACCAATCGATTAGACATTCAGTTTATTTTTTGAGCAATTTAATGGTTTCAGAAAAGCGGTACGATTCTAGCACCAAAAAATACATTCCATTCTCAAGATGCACATCAAACCGAATAGAATTCTGAGTGTTACCAATTGAGCCCTTGGAAACTACTTTGCCCTCTAAATCGACCAGTTTAAAAGACACGAGCTGTTCCCCTAGCCCAGAGACATACACGACCTCACTGAATGGATTCGGGTAGATTAATGGCTTAGCATCTGGCGTATTTTCTAATGTCAAGTTAGCCGCCTGGGTCACGCGGGTGAAAGTTGGAATACCGTAACCGAGTAAATTATCGGGTGATTCTGCTTGATTACCTGCGAGTTTAAGAATAGATCGAATTTTGCTTACGGTGAAATCGGGATATGCCTCCATAACGCAGGCTGCAAACCCCGCCATTAATGGGCTTGAAAAGCTCGTACCATTCGAACTTACAATGTTACCGTCTCCATTTACGACAACAGTTGCACTGCCCATGGCGGCAAGATCAGGCTTTATTCGTCCATCAAAGGTTGGCCCAACGGAGCTAAAAGATGATTTAGAACCAGTACTGGTCACGGAACCGATCGTTAACGCTCCCGCACAATCCGCTGGTGACAGAACTTTTCCATTCGGACCGTCATTTCCAGCACTGGTCACTACCAAAATTCCTCTTTCATTGGCTAAATTGGCTGCAATAGATACGGCATTGGTTTTTCCATCAAATGATGAAGCCGGGTAATCCGGTTGATTACTCCAGAAAATACCATAGCTGAGCGAAGAGTTAATAATATCTACTCCGGCACTGTCGGCATACTCTGCTGCCAACAACCAGTTGTACTCCTCTACCGGATTTTCACTTTCTACTTGTTCGGTAACGGCTAGAATAAACTTGGCGTCAGGTGCCGTCCCAACAAAGGTTGATTGGTACTCACCGGCAATGGCAGATAGCACTCTTGTTCCATGATCTTGTCCAGAGTTTGGGTTGACATCATGCAAATCAGTTTGATATGGATTGCCTGAATTCTCGACGAAATCCATGACTCCAATAATTCTATTTTCAGAATGAAGCGACTCAAACGGCGACAAGACGTTGACACCCGCAAACCCACCGTCAAATACCGCGATGAGCAGCCCTTCACCCGTGAAGCCATTCTGATGAGCCATATCTACTTCCAGCATTTGATTCTGAGTATCTGTATTTCCAGCCACAGTTGAGGGATTGGTGAAATTCTCAGCAATGTCATATTCCTGTGTTAGATATGAAAGTGACTCACCTGGAGCCACCTTGAGAATGGATTCAACAGCCGCCAAATTTTGAATAGTACTTTCAAGGCTTTCATCCATTTGCACCAAAGCCGCATTGAACCACCTGCTCGTGAAGTACACATCTGCGCCGGCATTCTTTAATGACTGGACATATGCAGGATTAACAGGCAGGTCAGCTTCCGTCACACCAAAACCATTTTTTAACCTTCGATCCAGTGATCTTTGACTCAGAAACTCAAGAGGCTCAGAAACAGAGTAAGGAGTGTCTTCCTTATCGGTGAAGAAAACCATGTATCGGTCCTTTGTCTGGGCTTGTAGTAGTCCGGCGACTAGAATGAAAATCAATACTAATATTCTTCTATTCCGATCCATATTCAATTAATCGTTGGAGGAGTACTGAGCCGTCTTGAATTTCATCGGTTCCACTGCATCCTGAAATACAGAACTCGACTTGATCATAACTACGCTCCACAAGACCCACCCCCTTAGCATAAATTTCATAGCGCTGATCTCTTTTAACAATGTTAGCAGGGAAATCACTTAGTACAAGTTTTATGTGGTCTGTTTCACCGAACGTAAAGTCGCCTGATTCAAGTTTTCTGTAGTGATGAAACTCCGGATCACCCTGATTCTCAACATTCCCGTCCCACTCCACACACTCACCGCCACCTAGTCCTGTTAATCTATTCTGATCATCTTCCTTACAGAATTTAATTGGGTAGGTCATTCTGATAAACGACTGATTGCCCTCATGGTACTCCAAAAATTGATTGGTTTGCCGGACTTTCACTGTCTTCACAGATGCCCATGGAGCCGATTCATTCGCACGTGTTTCTACTCGAAGGAGATAAGTTATCTGCCCCTCGGTTTCTATTATATCATAGAAAGATTCGCGCTGCTGGTACTGCTCAGTGGCAGCCACTTTGTCTACATAGGTAGTCTCATTGACGTCATATATTCTATAATCGCCAAGAGCAATTGGATAATAACCCAGACCTAGGTCGGGAGAAATTGGATCGCTCGTGCAAGCGAAAAGACTAAATGCTAGTAGCCAAAGACTTTTCTGCATGTTGTTTAAAACTTGAGTGAATCCATCCGCCTCCGATTACATCGTTTCCTTCATAAAATACCGCCGCTTGACCTGGAGCAATCGCATGAACGCCATTTCCAAAGAAAACTTTGATCGTATCATCCACCTGCTCAATAACGGCTGGCGAACCATCATCATTGTACCGAACTTTTGTGATCGTATCCATTCGGTCGGTGAGTTCGGTGTATTTCTGCAATGTAAGGTTCTTCACATACATCCCGTCTCGTGATAATTCATCGAATGTTCCAAGAACCACTCTGTTCTTATCTTTCTGTATTTCAGTAACATATACAGGAAAACCTAAAGCAATACCAAGTCCTTTTCTTTGCCCGACAGTGTAGAAAGGATAGCCTTCATGCGTACCTACGACCGTCCCGTCCTCAAGAACGAACTCCCCACCTCTCACTTTTTCTTCAAGCCCTTCTACTCGCCTTCTAAGAAAACCTCGATAGTCATTGTCTGGCACGAAACAGATTTCATAGGATTCTGACTTTTTCACCAACTCATGGAACCCACGCTCAGTAGCCATGTCTCGAATCTCTGATTTGTGCAGGTCGCCAAGCGGAAAGAATGTTCTACTCAAGCTTTCTTGCGATATGCCCCAAAGCGCATACGATTGATCCTTGTTATCGTCTTTTCCCTTCGATATTACATATCGACCGTTTTCCTCACGCACTTTGGCGTAATGCCCGGTTGCTATAAAATCACAGCCCAGTTTATCGGCTCTACGCAAAAGCGAATCCCACTTGATATGTGTATTGCAGAGCACGCAAGGGTTTGGTGTTCGTCCGTTGAGGTATTCATTTGTAAAATGGTCAATGACATAATCGCCAAATTCTTCTCTGATATCAACGATGTAATGTGGGAAGCCAAGATCAACAGCGA
>CAYGSD010000041.1:0-6371 GCA_964352625.1 uncultured Roseivirgaceae bacterium | reverse complement strand
AAAAATCTTTCTAATCCTTTGATTTTAAGGCGTCTTGAGATGATAGAAGTGTGAGTTTGACCGAGTCTATTCGGTTGTCCTCTAGGGCCATGATTTTAAACGAAAAGTTGTCCGTGGAAACAATCTCGTGTAGGTCGGGTATATCCTCATGGATGGCAAGGATAAGACCTCCGATGGTATCATAATCCCCCACGGGTAGAGACAGATTGTACTTATCGTTGATATAATCAATCTCCTGTCGGGCGCTGAAAAGAAACGTGCTGTCATCAATTTTCTGCTCAATCAAATCGTCATCGTCGTGCTCGTCCTGTATTTCCCCAAATATCTCCTCCATTACATCTTCCATACTCACGATACCTGCGGTACCTCCATATTCATCCACTACCCAGGCTAGGCTCTTTCGCTCCTTTATAAACTGAATGAGCACCTCATTCGCCGGTGTAGTTTCGGGCACAATGATGATTGGCGTAAGAATGCTTTTGATGTCGTCCGGCTTTTTGAACATTTCCAGTGAATGACAGTAGCCCACAATATCATCGATGTTCTCTTTGTAAATGATGATTTTGGAGTGTCCGCTTTCGATAAATGCCTTTTTCAGATGAGCCAATGAATCATTGATCTCTACCGCTTCAATTTCCGTCCGTGGTATCATACAATCTCTAATCTTCACTGCTTTGAAGCCAATGGCGTTATTGAGGATTTTAGTATCCACTTCGGATTCCTCCTTCTCACCGGGAGACAGGGTCTGCTTGATGTAATTATTTAAATCGGTCAGTCCGAAAACGGGTTTGTCCTCAGAGTATTCGTACTTAAATACTGTCTTGATAAAAAACTTTGACACACCCACCACAAGAAACGTGACGGGAAACATGAGATAGTAAATCACCAGCATAGGGATAGCCAGAAATTCCAACATCCTGTCGGGATTCAGAAGGAAAATACTCTTAGGCAAAAACTCCGCGGTGACAAGCACCACAATAGTTGAAACCAACGTCTGTGAAACGAGCAAAAGGGTTTGAGAATCTGAAGGAAGTATTTGTTCGAGAGTAGGCTCCATCATTCGGGCCATGTAAATGCCGTACAGCACCAAGGCCAGGTTATTCCCCACGAGCGTGGTGCCCAGGTAGTATGCCTGATTGCTCACAAATCTGGAAAGTATCTTACCGGCCAGGGTTTTTTGCTGCCATAGTACCTCAATGTGGAGTCGATTGGCGGAGATAAATGCTATTTCCATCCCGGAGAAAAAGGCCGAGAAAAACAAACAGGTAATTACTATAACGGAATCGGTCATTTTGGTCGTTGATTCTTACGATACCCGTAAATGAAAAGTGCAGCAAGACTGAGCATGTACAACCAGTAGGATGCTGCTATTCCATAAGATATGGACTGGTGTATGGCTATAGCAAAAAGGCAAATGGCCGTAACAAACAAAATAACATCCAATAGCTTCATCGAGGGACTTGAGCTTCTTCTTCAAGCGTAAATGTACCGGCTGGTTTCAAAATTTTGTAGGAAGTGAAGTCCTGATTTGCTGTCAGACCTTCTCCGGTGTGAATTTCATCTTCGGAATGAATGGTGACAAAGCGATCAGTATAAAATTCCTTTTTGTTCGGATCCCAGAAGAGCAGCTCGGTGCTCAGCTCATCGCCATTCCTTAGGCTTCTTACCACTACGTTACCCTCACCTCTATACAGCTCTTTGTCCTTCTCGTAAATGGCATAATCGGATCGAAACGAAGAACTGACATCTCCATTTTTTTCGAAATAGGTGAGTGCCAGCCCCTTGCTCCATTCCCTGTTTCCATTTTCGAAGACATCTTCCTTTGGAGCCCTTATCTGGATCAGTACCACGGCAGAGTCACTGAGCAGGGAATTGACACTGTCCAGGCTCATGATGGGACCGGTATACAGCGGCTTATCCACTATTTCTTCCTTGCTACCGCACGACCAAATGACGGTCATCAAAACAAAAAAACGGCCATAGTATTTTATGGCCGTTCCTAATGTATATGCTTTTGTATTAATCACGTGTTTCTAAAACAACCGCTTTGTTTATCCAACAACCGACCGTAAGAGTCTGGCCTGCTTTGTAAATATTCGCGGTAAAGATTTCCTCCTTTGACGGAAACTGGTCTTTGGCTCTTTGTGCCGCGGCATTGTCCCCGGCTCTCTTGTACATATCGGCTGCTGCTATAAAAACCAATCGGTCTTTCACCATATCCTCTTTCCCTGCACACTCATCGAAAGAACTCATGTACAAATCTCCGATCAGCTTGTAGGCATCCTTGGTAGAAGGGTCTGCCGAAAGCGCCTTGTTGGCATAATCACGCGCCTGAATTTTGAGCCCTGCTACCCGCTTTATTTGAGCCAATTTCAAGTAGATATCGGCCTTTTTTACGTTTTCATCTGTCAGCTCCAGCGCCTGCATGTAATATTTCTCAGCAGTTTCTTTGTCATCATTGCCTAACGAACGACCAGCAATAAATATCTTAATGCCATAAGATGGCTCATTGTCATCCACCATTCTGGCAGCCTTCAGTGCTAATGGATCCTCGGTGCATTTTCCGGTAAGCATCAGCTTGAAGATTTTCTTCGCCATGTTCACGTCAGGGTTAGCCTCGAGTTTTGGCCCGAAATCTTTGATTACGATCTCACAATCAATTTGAGGAACGATCATAAGCAACAGCTTGTCTACATTGTCACGGATAGATTCAGGAACGGGCTTACCCTGCGCCTCTTTATAATCCATGACGTCAGAGACACCAAAGTACCTTTCAAAAACTGCATCATCGCTTAGGGCATTGCCTGCGGCTTTGTATCTCCTCACGATATCCATGTAAGCGATTATGTTATTTGGGAAAAGTTCATTGCCGTTCAGCTCGTATGTTCTATCAAAGAGGTCTAGCAATAGCTGATAGCTCTTACTATCGTTTTTCAGAAGCTTGTATGCTACGTAGGCTTTATAATTAAGTACTTTGGCCTCTTCCCCAAAATACTCGATTCGTCTGTCGAACATTTCCAGCGTCTTGGCTGCATACTCAGCCTGTTTTGCAGGATCCTTTTCGATGTTAGCCAAATTCTCAAAAATATTAGCCCCATTTATGTATATGGACTTATTGAGACATGGGGTATTCTCTAGCAACCAATTCAAATCAGCTGCTGCTGCTTCGAAGTTGTCTACCTTATAAGAGTCCGTGTATAGTGCATTTTTTTCTTTTGCCTTGTCGGGATCAGTTCCCCAGCACCATCCATCTTCATAATTCGCCGAGCATTCGCATTGCGCACTAGCAGTAAATGCGATTAGTACCAAACTCAAAAAAGTAAAACCCTTAAAGTATTTCATACGCTGTATCATTTAATCGTATCGTCTTTTCACAAACCATCTGTCATTGATGGTGGCACCAATAACAAACCTGAAATATGTTTCTCTTACTAAATCATTACTTAAAGTTCCGAGGCGTCCATATTTGAACCCAAGGTCCAAATTCGAAAGCCTGACAGGAAGTGTAGCTCCAAAATTAATACCAACTTCTTTAATTGATTGGTTGCTTACCTCATAGGGCAGTTGGCCTGTGCTAATGCCAAACCGGTAGGTAACCCTCTTCCAGTAGTTATTTACACTAGAGTAATCGGGTGTCCATTCTCCTCCGATTCCAAATTTGGTAGTATTCACAAAATTATCTTCTTCTGTGCCTGCGTTGCTCCAGTTTGAAAATGTCAAATCCGAAGCAATCACTATTTTTCTGCCAATTTGATAAGAGGTTCCAAACCCTATGCTACTCGGTAGTCCAAAAGCGAACTGCTCATTTGTGACCACATCTCTTTCGAGTCCTGTACTTTCGACCACTTGATCACGACTTCCATTCAAGTCCTTTGAAAGCTGATAAATCAAGCCAAAGTTTATCAAGTTTCCACTTGCTAGCTCTTTTCTATATCCTAAAGAAAGCTCATTCTTTAAACCCCAATATGATGACCTGTCAGTTAGCGTTACACTGTACGACTCCACGCCTCCAGTATTTACAGTGCTACTCTCAATATCTTCAATAGATCCAAACAGAAAAGAGGAACGCATGCCGACATACATGCCGCCTCCTAAAGAAAAACCATTAGACCAGTGAACAGAAGATAATCCACCTTGCCCTTGATAACTCGTAGTGGCTACTGCATCAGGAACCCCCAAATCATCGTCAATTGAGAACGTACTTGTATTAACTGTGGAATATGGCATAAGGCCAAATGAGGTAGTCCACTTCCCATTGATGACCGGAAAAGCAAAATTTAGATAATTAAGGCCTCCCGTTACCTTCTTACCGTCTATAGCATCACTGCCAATTCTTCTACGATCCATTTCGATACCAACTTGGAATACAGAAGCCCTGTTAAAAGGGAGGAATGCCGGATTCTGATAGTTCAATTGCCAGGCTGAAGGTGTTGCTATTCCAACTTCTCCCATTCCAAAATTATGTGGAAGTCCTCCATAATTGATGAGACCAATGCCTCTATTCGAGTACACAGAGGATACTGATTGCCCTGAAGCCAAATAGGCAAATAAGGTCAAGATCAGAAAAAATAGGTGTTTAGTTCCCTTCATTAAACTTCCAGATGGCATGGAGGCCAATCAGCACAATTTTTGAGCTTGCAAAGATGGGTTTTTTGATGTCACTATCAAAGCTTGGAAGTAAACCTCCGGTAGTCACGACCTGTAAATCAGAGTGTTTTTTGTTAAAAGTTTGTAAAAAGCCTTCAATCTCATATTTCAGCCCTTCTGATGCTCCCAGTTGCATACATGCCTTTGTCGATTTCCCGACTTCAAGATTTGTCACATTCTCCAACTTCAGTTCTGGTAATCCTGCCGTAAAGTGATGCATGGCCTTCAATCTCATTTCCAAACCCGGCGATATTACTCCTCCTCGATAAATACCTTCACTAGTCACCAAGTCATACGTCACGCATGTGCCAGCGTCTATGATTAGAATATTTTGATCGGGAAACAAACTCCAAGCACCCACGGCGGCCGCAAGCCGATCCATGCCGAGGGTTTCTGGTGTATCATAATCCAATACCAGCGGTATAGGCGTGGATGCGCTGAGCCAAAAGGCAGGAAATTTCTCGGCTCTGCCAACCGAGGATACCACAAAATCGGCATGAGTGTAGACGCTAAACACTTCTTCTAAGGTGTCCCAACGACTTATTTCTCCCACGCCCTCCTCTGAAAACAATGCCGTCTTAATGGACGTATTGCCAATGTCTATACCTACAATTTGCTTCTGAGTCAAAGCTTTGTCTTTTCTTTATGTTCAAATGAATCACAAAGCTATAGCACTGGGAATTATGAGCGGCTCGTCTTTAGATGGACTCGATCTCTGTCTGGCCAATTTCTCCCAGAAGAATGGCCAGTGGAGATTCGGTATCATTGATAGCAGCACTGCGGAACTACCACAAGGGCTAAAAACGCAATTAAATGAGTCGCAGCGCCTTTCAAATGAAGCCCTGTTAGAATTGGATAATGATTACGGAGATTTCATTGCCATAGTGGCTAAAGAACTAGCCTCAAAAGCACAAGTTATCGGGCTTCATGGCCATACGGTTTTCCACTCCCCTGCAAATAAAATCAGCCTGCAAATTGGCAGTGCTCAGGTGGTGGCCTCCAAGACGGGCATTCCTACTGTTGGAAATTTCCGGATGAATGATATCCTGCTGGGTGGCCAGGGAGCACCGCTGGTTCCAATGGGAGAAAAACATCTGTTCCCAGCCTACGGGGCATTCTTAAATTTGGGGGGCATTTGCAATGCGACCTTTCTGAGTGCTGAAGGAATCTGGCTCGCTGGTGATATTGGGCCGTTCAATCAAGTTTTCAATTACTATGCAAACCTTCTTGGGTATGCATTGGATCGGGGTGGGGAACTGGCCAGATCTGGTGAGGTAATTCCATCCTTATTAGAAAAATGGGGCAGGCTTGAGTTCTTTTCACTCCCATTTCCCAAATCGCTAGGAAACGATTGGGTGTGGGAAAATTTCTTTGATCATGTGGAAGAACCAGCAGACATTCTGGCCTCATTTGCTGACTTCATTTCGACCCAAATCGCTAATCAGATTGATGTATTTTCTCCTGGGCAAACCCTGGTCACCGGTGGAGGAGCCTTCAATACATACCTGATACAACAAATTCAGAACAAGACGTCATCGGAGGTGGTGATTCCGTCTCACCAGATTATAGAATGCAAGGAGGCCTTGATTTTTGGTTTCCTTGGGCTCTTAAAAAAACTCGGAATTCCAAATGTGCTATCCTCGGCCACTGGTGCCTCGCAGGATTCTTGTGCGGGTGCCCTGTACTTCCCATAGCAAAATATATACTTTTGCGGCACCCAAACA
>CAYGSD010000040.1:0-6416 GCA_964352625.1 uncultured Roseivirgaceae bacterium | reverse complement strand
AACAGTTTGATCAGATTTCCTACCGGGAAGCTACGGAGATGACGTACTATGGAGCTAAGGTAATTCACCCAAAAACATTGAAGCCTCTTGCCCAAAAGCACATTCCACTTATCGTTCGGTCGTTCATTTATCACGACAAGAAGGGAACGCAAATCGGCGACCAGCAGTCAAATCAAATTATACCGACGTTCATTTTTAAGGAAAATCAGCTGCTCATCACTGCTGAAGTGAAGGATCACAGTTTCATGGACGAAAAGCGTTTGGCAGTGATCCTAAGTGAACTGGACAAACTGAATGTGAAAATCAATTTGATGCAAAATTCCGCCCTGACATTTTCATTTTGCATGGATAACAAGGAGCATAAACTGGAACCCATTATTTCTGCTTTGTCGGAGCAGTTCAACGTGTCTTACAATCGACCACTGAAGTTGACTACTGTGAAAAATTATACGGATGAGGCTCTGGCCGAATTGCCAAAGCCAAGTGAAGAAATGTTGATTCAGAAGACCCGGCTAACGTACCAGATACTTTACAGATAGGCTAAGTTAGTAATCGCTAAAGCCGCTGATTAGTCTAGCGTGAGTGCGGTATACGCGCGAAAACTGGTTTCAAAATTTCTCGAGGATACTATTGACTCTAATTCCGAACTCACGTTAGATTATGCTTTTCTATGATGTATCGGAGCATCTCATCGACTGACCGATCGAGAATTTGGAACACATTTTCAAATCCTTCTGCCCCGCCATAGTAAGGGTCGGGAACGTCAGCTTCTGGATTTTGTAAATCGAAGTGTCGCATCAAAAAAAGATTGCTGGGTTTTTCACCCAGTTCTGCGACCATGTTTTGATAATTCGACTGATCCATCGCTATCAGGTAATCGAATTGGGAGGAAAGCGATCGAGTGAATTGCTGCCCCCTGTGATGAATGGGGATGCCGTGATCACTTGCGGATTGTACCGACCGAGGATCGGGTGGCTCTCCGATGTGGTAATTGGCCGTGCCGGCTGAGTCGCATTGAATTTTATTTGTCAGCCCAAGTTCCTTGATTTTATGTGCGCAAATAGCTTCGCCAAGGGGTGATCGGCAGATGTTTCCCAGACAAACAAAAATTATTTTAATCATTTCCTAATATGGGGGTTACTTTTCTACCGCTAGAGGTATATACCCACAGCATAACACAAAATTTATTCATACACCTGTTTGATTAAAAGAAAAGCCCGCCAATTGGTGGGCTTTTCTTTTTTCATGTGCTTCTGTGAAAGTTATCGAATACTGATACCAAGCCCTGCAGTGAATGTGTTGTACTTCTGCAGAGTGTAATCCGCATGAATGGTAAGAATCAATAATTTCAGCTGACCACCAACGGTAACGCGCGGAGAGCTATTCCCTCCAAATTCGAGACTTACAGGATCTTTGATTTCGAGAGGTTCGGTTACTCCATCACCATTGTCATAAACATAGGTGCCTTTTACGTTAAGATTACTCGCTACAATGTTGTACCCTACTGAAACATAAGGTGTAAAAATGGATAGCTTCTTAGAAGCAAGTAACTGAACTGTGGTGGAACTCACAGTAAATTCTGTGCTCGCAGGGCCATCGGTATAAAATTTATCACCAGTTCCCGATGGTTCTTCAAAATTATAATTCACGTTTACTCTTAGCCTAGTGGTTCCAACAAAACCAGCAATATCCATTGGGACCAGTTTTAAACCAGGAATCCATTGTTTGATATCATGTAATACACCAACCCCCCACATTTCCATTTGAAAATCATCAGTACTAATTGAAGGCATGTATCGAATTTTTAAGTCAGTATTTTTAACCAAGCCAACGCCAATATTGAATGTAGGTGTGGGGACGCCTGCAAAAGGAATGTCTGTCACATCAATACCAGAAGCAGCGTCAAAAGGATCACTCGTAGAAGTGTAGTCTATAGAGTTTCCAGTCTTAGGATCGGTAATTACCGCATCTGCTCTAAGTCGAAGCGTAGTACTAGCCGGCCCTCCTACTATTGTTGGAATTTGATCATCACCACTTACAAACTCAAGATTTTGCCAGGTCTTACTTGCAAAGGAGAACTTATAAGCTTCTTCTGGTACGGTGGCAAGGTTAGCAGAGAAAGTAAGGTCGAAACCCAAAATTTTGTGAGTCTTGGCCGTATTAACCCAGCCATTGGCCAGTCCATTGGCAAAGGAAATAATCCCCGGCTCCATATACTCCTGAAGGTATGTTTGCGCATCTTCCGGCCCGGCCCTTAGCGTTCCTTCAAGTTCTACTTGTGCGGAAGCGGGCTTAACGAGCAAAAGACCAAATGACAAGAGGAATGTAATTCTTATCAGATTTTTCATAGTTCCAATTTAATGTTGAGATTCTAATTTACGATTATTGTGAGTTCGCTGCAAACTTGGCAACTAAGATTGAAAACTCTGAGCCTTCACTTCCTTACTTTCGCTTCATGGTCGTAATTTATCGATTAGGTATTTGGTTTTACTGGCTCGCCATCAATATTCTCAAACCTTTCAACCAAAAGGCCAAGAAGTTTGCAGATGGAAGAAAAGGCTGGCGAAGCGAGCTAGCAAGAGTGTTCGCTGAAAAGAATGAAAATATCATTTGGTTTCATGCAGCCTCACTAGGGGAGTTTGAGCAGGGAAGGCCTGTAATGGAGTCTCTTAAGAAGAAGAAACCTGATATTAAAATTCTACTGACTTTCTTTTCTCCATCAGGATTTGAAATCAGAAAAAATTATGCTCACGCGGATTGGGTGGTATACCTGCCCATTGACACACCATCTAACGCCAGGTATTTCATTGAGACAGCCCGACCCCAAATGGCTATATTTATAAAATATGAGTTTTGGTATTTCTACCTAAGGGAGCTTCAGATTAGAAAAATTCCGACCCTTGTTATATCAAGCATTTTCAGGGAGAATCAATTGTTTTTTCACTGGACGAGCGGTTTTTATCGAAAGGTTCTAAGAGAAATTGAACACTATTTTGTCCAAGACGATCTGTCGGGAAAGTTAATCCGAGGTATCGGTGCTAAAAATGTTTCAACTTCAGGGGATACACGTTTTGATCGCGTTATCGACATTGCGAATGACGCTAAAGAAATAGGACTAGCTGAGAAATTTAAGAACAATGAAAAGTTGATGGTCCTCGGAAGCACATGGATGTCTGATATTGATGTGATCGCACCGTTTGTTCAGGAGTTTCAGCAAAAGTTGAAATTCATCATTGCGCCCCATAATATTGATGAAAGTGAAATTGAAAAGCTTGATGGACTTTTTCCTGAGGCGGTCCGGTATTCTCAGGCGCTAGAGGGTACAGTTTCGGAGTTCCGTATTTTGATTGTGGACAATATGGGAATGTTGTCCTCATTGTATCGGTACGGGGATTTTGCTTTTATAGGCGGTGCTTTCAGGGGTGCCTTGCACAACACGCTTGAAGCAGCTGTGTATGGCATTCCTGTTTGCTATGGGGAGCATCCTAACAATCAAAAATTTAAAGAGGCCATTGGATTGGCGGAGACGGCTGGAGGATTTACTTTTTCATCTGTTGAGGAGTTGAAAGGTTGGTTTGAATCTCTCTGGAAGGGCGATGAGAAGTACAGATCAGCCGCTGATCAATCACGAGCGTTTGTGCAGGAAAGGGCAGGAGCCACCCCCCTCGTAGTGAATAGAATATTGGAATTTCTATGAAGGCGCTGGTGACTAAAACGACCGGCCTATGGTACGAGGTGCTTTCTGAAAAAGGAAAGCACGTGGCGCGATTGCGTGGCAAGTTCAAGCTCGACAATAAGAAAATAACAAATCCAATTGCTGTAGGAGATTCGGTGGAAATTGAACCAAACAATCATTCAGATGACGAGTGGGTCATTGAGAAAATTCATCAGCGAGAAAATTATATCTCCCGTCAATCGCCAAGGAAAAAGGGACATGATCACCTGATCGCTTCGAACGTCGATCAGGCCTTAGTATTTTTTACATTTCACACTCCAAGAACGTCAATTGGGTTTATTGATAGGGTGCTCGTGACGTTGGAAGCGTTTAGAGTTCCAGGGATTGTGTTGCTGAATAAAACCGACCTCTTAAAAGATGAGGAATTGGAGCAGTGGAGGGCCTTGTCTGAAGTCCTGCAAAAGCTAGGCTACCAAGCCGTGTCAGCCTCACTTTCAAATGAAGATCCTCAGTTTCTAGATTTGCTCGAGGGTAAAACGACTTTATTGGTAGGGCACTCAGGGACTGGTAAGTCCACTTTTATAAACAAGACGATTCCAGATGTAGCGCAGGAAGTAAATGAAATTTCTTCGTTTGCCAACAAGGGGGTTCATACGACCACATTTGCCGAAATGTTTTTTATCAATGACACGACTAAACTGATCGATACGCCAGGAATCAAAGAACTTGGTTTGTCTGAAATTGAATCAGATGAGCTGGCACATTATTTCCCCGAAATGAGGGAGTATCTGGGGCAATGCAAATTTCACAATTGCAAGCACACCGAAGAGCCGGGCTGTCTGATCAAAGAAAAGGTTGAATCTGGTGAGATCGCTTTCTATCGATACGAAAGCTACCTGAGCATGCTCCTTTCGGAGGATAATAGGAGGTAAGATTACGCCACCTTCAACTGATTGAATTTCGATTTCTCGAATTTCTCCTCAGCATATGGCTTGGTGATTTCTAGCGTTTTGACATCTGGCTGAGAGGGCATCTCGAACATTGCATCGGTTATGACTGCCTCACAAATAGACCGCAACCCTCGCGCACCAAGCTTGAATTCTACGGCTTTTTCCACTATGTAGTCCAGTGCCTCATCGGTGAATTCTAGCTTCACTTTCTCCATTTCAAAAAGCTTGAAATATTGCTTTACCAAAGCATTCTTGGGTTTGGTAAGTATATCCTTGAGCGCCTCACCATCCAAAGGATCAAGATGGGTAAGAACCGGCATTCTGCCAATCAATTCAGGAATCAAACCAAAGCTTTTCAAGTCCTGCGCGGTGATGTACTGAAGCAGGTTTTCCTTGTCTATTTCTAAGTCAGCCTCTTTCACATTGGCAAAACCCAGCGGACGAGTATTCAGTCGATTAGCGATGTGTCGCTCTATGCCGTCAAAAGCCCCACCACATATAAAAAGAATGTTTTCAGTGTTCACCGAGATCATTTTCTGATCTGGGTGCTTGCGCCCACCTTGTGGAGGAACGTTCACAGTTGTGCCTTCAAGTAATTTCAAGAGTGCTTGCTGCACACCCTCGCCACTCACGTCTCTGGTAATGGATGGGTTGTCGGACTTTCGAGCGATTTTATCAATTTCATCAATGTAGACAATCCCGCGCTGAGCGGCATCTACCTCGTAATCAGCGGACTGCAATAGACGAGTTAGAATGCTTTCTACATCTTCTCCCACATACCCCGCCTCTGTCAGAACAGTTGCGTCAGCAATACAAAAAGGCACTTGAAGAATCTTGGCGAGCGTTTTCGCCAAATAGGTTTTCCCGGTCCCCGTTTGGCCTACCATGATGATGTTAGATTTTTCAATCTGAACGTCCTCAGAACTGGCCGGCTGCATTAGCCGCTTGTAATGATTGTAAACAGCTACGGACAAAAACTTTTTTGCCTCGTCTTGGCCAATCACAAACTCATCCAAGTGCAGCTTCATGTCCGCAGGTTTGATGAGTTTGAAGGAGGGTGAGGTCGGGTTGCTATCGGTTTTTGCTTCTTCGTTCAGAATTTGCTCTGCCTGAGTTATGCACTTGTCGCATATATGAGCATGAATGCCGGAGATCATGAGATCGACATCCTTTTTATTTCTTCCACAAAAACTGCAAGTAACCTGATTGGCTGCCATATTATTTTTTCTTCAAAACCTCATCAATAAGGCCGTATTCCTTTGCTTCTTCTGCTCTCATCCAATAATCTCGGTCAGAATCTTTTTCGATTTGATCGTATTCTTTACCAGAATGAGATGCTAAAATACTATATAAGTCCTTTCTTAACTCCTGCATCTGCTTCAAGGTGATCTCCATGTCGCGAGATTGTCCTTGCATTCCGCCGGATGGCTGGTGAATCATAATCCTCGAATGAGGAAGTGCAGATCGCTTGTCTTTGGCTCCTCCGGCCAATAGAACGGCCCCCATGGAAGCGGCCATTCCGGTGCATATTGTGGCCACATCAGGGTTCACATACTGCATGGTGTCGTACATGCCAAGGCCTGCATAAACAGAGCCGCCAGGACTGTTGACGTACAACAAAATATCTTTTTTGGAATCAACCGATTCGAGAAATAAAAGCTGTGCAGTGATGATGTTGGCAATGTTTTCTTCGACTTGCATGCCAAGGAAAATGATCCTGTCCATGATAAGGCGAGAGAACACATCGATCTCACGGAAATTCGTTGGTCGCTCTTCGATGACCGCCCGTG
>CAYGSD010000039.1:0-6531 GCA_964352625.1 uncultured Roseivirgaceae bacterium | reverse complement strand
ACCTGAATCTTCATATTCTCGATAAGGGAGGTGATGATCTCATGAAGATTCAATTCTTCCTTGTTCAAATTAAAATCCTGCTTGTCTATTGCAGCGATTTGAAGAACCCTTTCGACTTGAGAACCCAATCTCCGATTTTCATCCTGGATCATTTTAACGTAACGAGTGCGCATGTCCTCCGATTGAGCCAAGGCACGATCCTGAAGCGCCTCGGTGGCAAGCGAAACGGTCGCAATAGGTGTTTTAAATTCATGGGTCATATTGTTGATGAAGTCGTTCTTCATCAACGACAATTTCTTCTGACGAATGATAGTCCTGATGGAATAGCCAAAGCATAAAAGGATAACCAGGACCAGAATGCCGGAACTAACCATCGTTACCCAGATTTTCTCAAGCAGATACCGAGATTTTCCTGGAAAGTCCAGCACCAGATAAGCTCCATTTCCCATTAGGTCATTTGGGAACAAGCTCGCTCGTAAATCACTTTTTGCAAGTGTCTCATTTTTCTTTGCATCATTCTGAGCCACGAACTGACCCAAGCGAGGTGAAATCACCCCGTAATCGTAATCCAGAAAAATCCCTTTGTCGTGAAGTTCTAGCTGCAAAAGTGAATCCAGTTGTTTTGGATTAAACCGATTAGCAAGTGCTTTTCCGGGAGTGAGCAGGTCATCCAAAACGTTGGTGGTCAATTCGTATTTTCTCGAAAGCCAATCCAACTGATCTTCCAACAGCTCTATTTCAGACTGCTTTTCTTGCAATTCTGTGCTCATATTTGGCTTGCCCTGTGAAGGCCAATTATGTCCAAATCCACTCGGAGGAAAATTGGTCAATTCGTAGTTGAAAAAAATCTGAATCCCCTGCCCATAAAGGGTATCGGTAATTATGATTTGCTCGTGTTGTGGCAACTGCTGATTGAAGACCGTTTCTCTTTGCTGTCCAATCGGATTGGCACCTGAGGTTGCCCTTCCCACATTGTTTATTGCCCCTCGTTGAAGTGGTGACTGAAACTGATTTGTATAATTTGGTTGTCTTCTAAACTGTGGCCTAAGCGCATCGACACTCCGGAATCTCTGAAAAGCCTCTACGGTCTCCTGCTTCTCTAATTTTAGAGCGACATTATTCATCGCTTGCATGACATCCTTTGTGAACCGCTCTTCATTGGACTTGACGACCGTATCGATCCAGTACAATTGGAAGCCAATCAGGCCGACCAATGCAACGCCCATTAGGGCAATGATCCATTTAAGTGTAGAATTTTTCACGTGTCGAATAAGGACTCAAATTTACGTGCGAATGTTCCGTCATATGTGCGTTTAACGATCTTTAACAAGCCTTAACATGGCCTTAACGGCCTTTAACAAACCCTCCTCGTACATTCGGAAAACTTAATTCAAGAAACAATGAATAAACTATTCAGAACCCTAATGATTGCTACTCTGGTGGTAGGCACGGCCTGCACCAGCCAAGCTCAAGATGACAAGGACAAAAAGATCACTATCCAAATCACGAAGGAGGTGGACGGTGAGACGAAGACTTTCAAAGGAGAGTACCGAAACGAAGAAGAGATGCGAAGCGATCCTGCCTTTCAGGAATTCGCTGGTGACGACACCAATGTTTTCTTCTTTAATGGAGAAGGAGATGAAGATCGATTTATCGAACTGCGCTCAGGACAAGGTGCCAGGGCTTTTTCTTTCAACTTTGATGACGATGATTTCCCGCACAGAATGCTACGCAACTTCCATCACGGGCAGGGTGGTCCTAGGGCATTCTTCTTTGGAGATGAGGATTCAGTAATTGATCTGCGAGGCTGGAACAGCGAAGAATTTGAAGCGGAACTCGAGGAAAAAATGAAGGAACTGGAGGAGAAACTGCAAGACCTGGATAAGGATCTGCAAGAGGACATCATGGATGCTCTCAAGGAAATAGAAAGCATCCATTCAGAGAAGGGATTTCCAAAAAGAATTCACCGAGGTGGTATCAGTATTGGAGAGGTGGATGATGAATTTGGGAAGCGCGGAAAAGTGGATAGCAAAAACAAACTGGAACTGGATGACAATTACATGATCATGGGAAAACGGCTAACCCTTAGGTTCAGAACTCCGGAGGAAGGCGAACTGTCCGTGACAGTTTCAAATGAAAACGGAAAGGACATTTATAACAGATACTTTGAAAGTTTCGGCGGCACATTCTCGGATCAAATCGATTTCTCCAGCTACTCCGATGGAAAATATCTCTTGGAAATAGACTTGGATGGGAAACGCCTTACTAAAAAAATTGTCATTGAGTAGGTGATGCTTACGTCCCGAATTATCGGGATTCCAAGGCCGAGACCCGCGAGGGTTTCGGCCTTCTTTTGTCAGCAACATAGAAGAAAACCAACACCATGATGATTCTTAATTTCCACAGACTCATCATCCTTCAGGTACTTGCGCAAGCGAGATATGAATACATCCAAACTCCGACCCATGAAGTAGTCATTGGCTCCCCACACCTTGAGCAGAATGTCTTCTCGCTTGACTAGCTCGTTCTGATGAGACAAGAGCATTTGCAACAATTCACCCTCTCTCTGAGTGAGTGACTTTTCTACTCCATTCACTTGAAGACTGAGGTTGCCAAAATCGAAATGACAGTCCCCAAAAGAGCTAGCATCCGGGCTTGTCAGTGGAGAATTTCTCCGCTTTAGAAAAACCTGCAATCGATAGACCAGCTCCTTCATCGAGAAGGGTTTTGAAATATAATCGTCACCGCCAATCTCAAATCCTCTTAATCTATCTTCTTCCCGAGATTTGGCAGTAAGGAAGAGAATGGGTACAAATTCATCCTTCTCTCTTATTTTTTCTGCCAGTGAGAACCCATCCATTTTGGGCATCATGATGTCTATTAGACAAATGTCCTGATCGCTGAACGCACGCCACGCCTCCTCGCCATTCTCGCACCAAGTCACAGCAAAGCCAGCATCCTCAAGCCCCGTCTTGGTCATGAACCCAAGATTGTAATCGTCCTCAGCAAAAAGAATCGACGGCTTCATTTAATTGGTAGTTTAATCGTGATTCTCGCTCCATCATTGGACTCAACCGTGCACTTTCCTCCAATCAGTTTCAAATTCTCCTTTACCAAATACATCCCTAGGCCATAGCCTTTGACATCATGCACATTGGCAGACGGTACTCGGAAAAACTTATCAAAAATTTTTGATTTGAATTCGTCCGGGATACCTGGCCCATTGTCGGAAATGGTGATCTCGATCAAACCATCAACAGCGTGTGAGGCTATCTCTACTTTACCATTTCCGTATTTGGCTGCATTGTCCACCAAGTTTTTAAGGATGGTGCGGAGGCAGTCTCTATTTGACTTAATGACCGGCAAGTACGCTAAATCTATCTGCCACGTCACTATTGGATATTCCTGCTTAAACTCCAAAATCAGCTCGTCAAAAACCTCCTTGAGGTGCACTTCATCCTTGGTTACCACACCCCTATTCTCCAACACGGAAGAGGACAAAACCCTATCGACCTGTTTCTCAAGTCGCTGAGTTTCATCGTCGATGATGTTGATAAACTGGGTTTGTCTGGCGGCATCCTTCGTGTGCTTAAGCGCATCAGCAGCCAGCCGCAGTGTAGCTAGTGGTGTTTTCAATTCATGCGTCACATTATCGATAAAGTCCTTTTGAACCTCACTCAGTCTGCGCTGCTTCAGAACTACGACTAACCCATAGCCAAAAAAGACCAACATAAGAATGGTGGCAAGGGACATGAATTTCCATAAGTTCATTTCAGAAAGTAGTCCACCTGCTTTATTAGGGAAGTATACCCCGAAATAGTATTCGTCATCCCTCAGATCAGGGATAGGAATTTCACTCTTATTCTCCTTTCCAAAGTAAACTTGGTTTCCAAAAACCATCTGATCGTTCTCACAATTATACACCCCATATTCAAAATCATGTTCGATCCCTCGCTCACTAAACTGCTTACTGATCAGTTTGTCCAAAACCCCAACATCGATGTTGTACCTAAGTCGTGCAATGAAATAATTTCTTGAAACACGATCGATCGGTTTGCTCGGAATCAGCTCATTTCCATCAATCTGGCACATGCCGTCCGCCACAGAGCGCAACGACATTCGCACATTGTGATCGAATTCTTCCTCCTGTTCGCTCACAGCCTGAGAGACCCAATATATCTGAATGACTATTATTCCAACAAGTGAAACAATCGCCATAATGATCATGAATTGGATAGGTCTGTTCTTAGTCACAGCATAAAAGTAGGTCCTTATTTCGAGCCGAAAATTGTCTTTAACTATTCATTAACAATTGTTTGGAATCCATTAACACGCCTTGAGAGGGAGTATTCTAACATTTGGTGAAACAAAAATCATAAACAAATGAAAAAATCATTTTCAGTAATCTTTTTGGGAATCGCAGTAGCTGTGATGGCCCATATGACTTCCATCACTTGGAAAAGCACTAGCATGGACCTTGGTTCGGTGAAGCAAAACGAATTGAAGGAGTTATCCTTTGAATTCACAAATAGTGGTGACGAGCCGGTTCGAATACTTGAGGCCAAAGGATCATGCGGATGCACGGTAGTCGATTTCCCTAAAGACGAAATCGTACCAGGAGAAACAGCCTCTATTTCGGCTAATTTCAAGTCAGCAAAAATTGGACAATTCAATAAGAAGGTGACAGTTAAAACCACTGCTTCGGACGAGCCTACCTATCTTAATTTCACTGGTGAAATTGTAGAGTAAACAATTCCTTTCTTCAAAAAAGGATCATCGTATTTGACGATGATCCTTTTTTTTGAGCCAGTTTTTAAAGAGATTAGAGTAAATACTTGACCATGGAGATCAATCACATTCTTGTTCCTATTGACTTTTCAGAATCTTCAAAAAACGCACTGAAGTCGGCTATTAAAATCGCAAAAAAAGCTGAGGCCAAAATAACAATGGTCAATGCAGTGCACGTGCACACTCCAGTGCCGAACGTGCGAGGTGGAAGTTTGCTTGATATGTTCGTTGCTGACTATGAAGAGCAGGTTCAGGAGCTCTTTCACGAATTAGAGTCGGAGGTAATTGAGCTCAATGATGTGCCGCACGAAGAAGATCGGTTTCTATCTTACCTCACAGACGCCATTTACACTGAAACACAAACTAAGGATATTGACTTGATTGTGATGGGGACCCGGGCTCAGCACACGGTGGGCGAACGATTGCTCGGGTCAAATTCCATAGACATCATTAAAACCTCAGAGGTTCCAGTAATAGTTATTCCAGAGAATTCCCATGAATTCAATCCAAAAATCATTGGCTTTGCCTCGGACTTCCTTCAAACACAAGCTTGGTCCCTGAACATGCTAAAAACGTTAGGCCATTTATACAATGCTGAAGTGATGGTCTTTCACATTGCGGATGACATTGGTGCTGACGAGCAAAAACAAATCGACCGGATCAAGGAAAATCTGTCAGGTCTCGAGAATTTTTCCATTCGAATCGTTGCAGCCGATTCTGTGATTGAAGGGATCAAGGAATTTAGTGCTTCACACGACTTAGATATGCTTGTGATGATGCCACGTGAGCACAATCTTTTTGAGCGTCTATTTGTGAAATCGGTGACTAAAGAAATCGCCATTGATATAGACATCCCGCTACTAACTTTCCGCCCTTAATTACACATAGCCATTGAAGCTATAATTTCGCGGCATGCTATTCTCACAACTCTCGAATATCACCAACGGAAAAATTCTCCGATTGGAAGAGGAGTGTGAAATTCAAAAATTTAGCATTGACTCCCGGAAACTAGCTGGGAAAAAATCCACTGCTTTTGTGGCCATCAAGGGGGAAAGGAATGACGGCCATTCTTTTCTCGATGAAGTGCTCAATGCCGGGATTGAAAATTTCATCATTGAAAATGATTCACAGTTGCCAGAAACTGGTAATGTTCTTTTGGTCGAATCGGGGATACGGGCACTTCAAGCAATCGCAAAATCTCATCGAGAAAAATTCCACTATCCTGTAGTGGCGATAACCGGGAGCAACGGAAAAACCACTGTAAAAGAATGGCTTTGGGAAATCATGACAAAGGAAAAAAAGGTAGTGAAAAACCCAAAGAGCTACAATTCCCAAGTTGGCGTGCCGCTCTCAGTGCTGGAAATGGGAAATCATGATCTCGGAATTTTTGAGGCGGGCATCTCTCAGGTAGGTGAGATGACTAATCTTGCCCAGATCATTCAACCGACATTGGGAATCTTTACCAATATCGGCGAGGCACATAGCAAAGGGTTCAGCTCCAAATCTGAGAAAATTCGTGAGAAAGCGTTGCTGTTCGCTTCCTGTGCACGGTGCATTTGCAGGCTGGAGCATACTGAAATACTCGACGCGCTTTACTCTGAAAATATTCCTGTGACAACTTGGTCCCTCGATGATCCTGACACGGATTATTTCTTTGAAATGGAAGGCAATCAGCTTTCATTGAAAGATCAGGATTTAACGTTTTCGCTCCCTTTCCAAAACCCAAATCAGGTAGAAAATGCA
>CAYGSD010000038.1:0-6674 GCA_964352625.1 uncultured Roseivirgaceae bacterium | reverse complement strand
GAGAACACATCGATCTCACGGAAATTCGTTGGTCGCTCTTCGATGACCGCCCGTGTCATGCTCTCCACATGGTGTACGTAGCTGTCGAACGTGCTGCCTCCAACTTTGTGGTCTCTGGCGAATTTTCTGAATTCTTCTTTGTTGATGTCTTTATCTATCATGGGGTCAAATTAGCTTAATCGTGTAAAAGTAAAAAAGTGCAGGCGCAACTTCAGTCTAAATCAAAGAGGGAATTAAAAAGTTCACTCTTTAGAACTTCTTACAGGAGTTTTTGAAAAGCGACAATTAATACTGTCAAACCGGCCCCCATGGATGGCAAGTAAGAGGGCCAACTACCTTGCATTATTTCGGCCAAAACACCAATTGATAGAACTGAAACTAATAGTATTAAGCCCAGCAGGAAATAATCTAGTTTTCTTCGTTGACTGTAAGTGTGTAAAGTCGATACAATGATGATGGAAACAATTACAACCAATGGCAAATAAAGAAACAAGATAGTCTCCACTAATCCAACTTCCTGAAAGCTTCCAAACTCACCTCTTTATCCTTGATGGTGATTTCGGATTTAATGTAGTCCATCACCTTTCGGTTCTGCACTTGGTTATACACCTTCATATAATTCTCACCGTTCTCACCTTGTAGATAGTTCGTGGCGAAGTTGTCCAGTTGGTCTTCCATTCCATCTCCAATGCCCGAAGAAGCAAACTGCATTCTGATCAAGTTTTTGGCCTCATTTTGCACTTCTTCATTCTCCACTTTCATTTCTTGATTCTTTACAATCTGGTTTCTGATGAGCGACCACTTCAGCTCCCGACCGTACATTTCGTACTCTTTGGTCAGAATTTGGTCAGTCATTTCCTCATTGGTCTCTTTAAGCCATCTTTTCAGGAAATTATCCGGCAATTCTATTTTTGCTTTGTCTATCAATTGCTCACGAAGCTTGTAGTTGAAGAACTGCTCTTCCTCATTTGCGTAGTTCTTACCTACGGCATCCTTTACTTTTTCTTTGAACTCCTCGATGGTCTTTACAGCGTCTTTCCCAAAAGTTTTGTCGAAAAGATCCTGACCAACTTCAACAATCTTGATTCGCTGGATGCCCTTGATGGTAAGGGTCAACTTGCCTTTTATTTTTTTGTACTCGTCATCAGTAAGACCGAGTTGCTGCTTTAGCAAGTGAGGGCTTTTGTAGAGTTTCTTAGGCTCGAAGGAAACAGTATCATTTTCTTTCGCTCCTTTGAATTTCTTGAAAGCACCTTTCTCCAGCTCCTTCATGTCAATTTTCAACTCCTTGTCAATGGCGCCATCAGATGAAACCACTGGGCCGTAAACAAAGTCTTTCTCTTCCACGTTTTGCGCCACTTCTGGCTCCCCAAACTGTCTTTGAAGATTTTCAATGGTCTCCTTGATCACCGTGTCATCCACTTTGATCTTGTATTTTTCTACTTTGATTTTCTTATCAATACTGAGATTGAATTCATTGGCAAACCCAAGGCTGAACTGAAATTCAAAATCAGTCTGAGTTTCCCAGTCAATTTTTTCATTCATTTCACGGTTAGGAAGCGGCTCACCTAAAAATTGAAGATCACTTTCTCTGATATAGTCAGAAAGCTTATGCGAAAGCATATGCTGCACTTCTTCTGCCACCAATGATTTCCCGTACATCGATTTGATCACCCCTTCAGGAACTTTACCCGGGCGAAACCCTTTGATGTTAGCTTTTTTGCTGTAATCTTTTATCTTTCGATTTACAGCTGGTTGATAATCTTCCTGCTTTAGGGTAACTTTAATTAAAGCTTCGGTTTTGTCGATTTTGTCTAGCGTGATATCCAATTTGATAGGCTTTTCAATTCATAAAATAAAAACCCTCTTGCACGATCCAGTCCCGATTTGTATCGGGATCGGGAATCCGAAAGAGGGTTCCTTTATTGTGCGGATGGAGGGACTCGAACCCCCATGCCTCGCGGCGCTAGATCCTAAGTCTAGTGCGTCTACCAATTTCGCCACATCCGCATATTCTCTTAATGAGAATTGGAGCGCAAATGTAGATGTTTTTCTCAAAAAATCAAGCAAATTATAATGGTCGTTGAGGAGGAATTAGAAATTGAGAAAAAGGAGGTCATTCGGCGCTATAGAAGGTTGCTGCGACACGCCAAGCCCATCATGCAGGATGGTGATCATGCTGAGATAAAAAGGGCTTTTAAGATTAGCATGGAGGCTCATGCCGATATGCGGCGCAAATCTGGAGAACCATATATATATCACCCTATCGCCGTGGCGCAGATTTGTGTAGATGAAATAGGACTCGGAACTACTTCCATTGTAAGTGCACTGTTGCACGATGTGGTGGAAGATACCGAGATCACGCTTGAAGACATCCAAGATCAATTCGGCGCTAAGGTGTCTTCTATAATTGATGGACTTACCAAAATATCAGGAGTTTTCGAGCAGGGGAGTTCTGAGCAGGCAGAGAATTTCAGGAAAATGCTCCTTACCCTTTCAGATGATGTCAGGGTTATTCTGATCAAACTCGCTGACCGCCTGCATAATATGAGGACGCTGGACAGCATGCCGCGGAATAAGCAGTTGAAAATTGCCAACGAGACCATATATATATATGCACCACTTGCTCATCGACTAGGCTTGTACAATATCAAATCCGAGTTAGAAGATTTGTTTTTGAAATTCACCGATCGGGAAAGCTACGAATCCATCACTGAGCAAATCAGGTTCTCGCAGGACATTCGAACCCGGTTTATACGCCAATTCATTCGACCGATTAAGGATGAGATCACCAAGCTAGGTTACGATTTTGACATCAAAGGACGGCCAAAGTCTGTCTATTCCATCTGGAATAAAATGCAAAAGCAGAATGTGACCTTCGAGGAGGTATATGATTTATTCGCGATTAGAATAATTCTGAGAACTGAAGAAGATCAGGAAAAACCAGCATGCTGGCAGGTCTATTCCATCGTCACGGACTTTTATCAACCCAATCCAGACCGATTGCGAGATTGGATAAGCACACCTAGAGCAAACGGATACGAATCCCTTCATACCACGGTAATGAGCAATAAAGGACAATGGGTCGAGGTGCAAATTCGAACCCAGAGAATGGATGATATAGCTGAGCGTGGGTATGCGGCGCACTGGAAATACAAAGACAAGGACACAGATGCTGATGCCGGCTTGGAGATGTGGATAAATAAGGTGAGGGAAATACTCGAACAGGATAATTCTTCTGCGCTGGAATTTGTGGATGACTTCAGATCGAATTTCTTTCAAGAAGAAGTCTTTGCCTTCACACCGAAAGGGGATTTAGTGACACTGCCCAATGGTGCTACTGCCTTGGACTTTGCATTCGACATCCATACCGAAGTGGGTTATCACTGTTTAGGAGCCAAAGTGAATCAAAAACTAGTTCCGCTAAATCATAAGCTAAGGAACGGTGATCAAGTGGAGATTCTTACCTCCAACAAGCAGAAGCCTAATGAAGGTTGGCTGGAGTATGTGGTTAGTTCGAAAGCTAGATCTCGTATTAAGGAAGCCATCAAGGAGGAGCGAAAAGGAGTGGAGGATATGGGTAAGGAGATCATCCAAAGAAAACTCACTCAACTGAAGAAGCAGCTAAACTCCGATGAGATCAATAAGCTTACCCATCACTTCAATTTACGCACAGGTTCAGATCTTTACTACTTGGTGGGAAATGGTAAAATTGAGCACAATCAAATAAAACAGTTCTACCGAAAAGCCAAGGAGGAAGAAAAGCAAGAAAGAAAGAAGCCATCCCACCCGAAAGAGGTGCAGGAGAACCTTAAGAAAGTAAGATCAGAAGATTACGATCTTCTGCTGCTCGGGGACGACATGGATGTGCTGGATTACAAATTCGCGAAATGCTGTAACCCAATCCCTGGCGATGATGTGTTTGGTTTTGTGACCGTGAGCGAAGGAATAAAGATTCATAGAACCAATTGTAAGAATGCCGCAGAATTGCTCTCGCATTACGGCTACCGTATTATAAAAGCAAAGTGGACATCTAGCCAAGATAAATCATTTGAGGTTGGAGTCAGAATCATCGGGACCGATCGCATGGGAATTATCAATGACGTTTCAAACGTTATCTCAGCGGAATTAAAAGTGAATATGCGATCGATGACCATAAGCACAGAAGGAGGAATTTTCGAAGGAGAAATCAAACTCTATATAAATGACACCCGGCATTTGGATACATTGGCCAAGAAACTCGGCGATATCCCTGGAGTCATGAACGTGTCTCGCACGTTTTAAATTAGTCTGATCATATTTGTGGCAGAATGCAAGCGAAGAACACATACGAGGAGGTGAAGGAAATTTTCACCTCGTTTCTTGAAAAAAGAAGTCTCCGGAAAACTCCTGAGCGATTCGCTATTCTTGAGGAAATTTATTCCAAGAGTGGACATTTCGATGTAGAGTCTCTTTATGTCAACATGAAAGAGAAAAACTACCGAGTAAGTCGAGCCACTGTTTATAATACTCTTGATCTTCTCACGGACTGTGATCTGGTCATCCGTCATCAGTTTGATCGATCAATAGCCCACTACGAAAAGGCATTCGGATATCGCCAACATGATCATCTTATTTGCACCGACTGCAACGAAGTACTGGAATTTTGTGACCCACGAATACAGAATATTCAAAACACAGTTGGTGACCTTTTGAAATTCAAGGTTCTTCACCATTCATTGGTGCTTTACGCGAGCTGCAACCGATCGGCATGCCCAAACAAAAAGAACTAATGGATTTTACTCACGAGAATACTAACAACACTTTGTTTCTCCGACTTTCAGGAGATTTAATCGGGGAGAATCATGGGTTGGAAATTATTAGAACTGCTGATATTGCTTTAAATGAAGGAATAAAAAACTGTATAGTTAATATCGAAGATGTACGTTACATCAATAGTAGTGGCATTGGAGTTTTAATTACTATCCTGACCAAATTTCGAAATAAAGGAGGAGAGGTCTTTTTAATAAACCCATCCGAACACGTGAATAAGCTGTTGATAATCATCAAGCTGAGAAACATATTTAATATTGCGAGCTCAGAGAGTGAAGCAATAGAAAAAATCAAATAACATAATGGCAAAAGTTGATGTCTTATTAGGCCTTCAATGGGGAGATGAAGGCAAAGGAAAAGTGGTGGACTATCTAGCTCCAAAGTACGACGTGGTGGCCAGATTTCAGGGAGGGCCAAATGCGGGCCATACATTGGAATTCGACGGAATCAAACACGTTCTTCATCAAATACCCTCGGGGATTTTCCATGAAGGCATCTTGAATGTGATCGGAAATGGAGTCGTACTCGATCCCATAACCTTTCAAAAAGAAATTGATGCATTGTCTCCATTTGATCTGGATTTGAGAAAACACCTTGTTATTTCTAATAAGGCACAGATGATTATCCCAACTCATAGGATGTTAGATCGTGCATATGAAATCGCTAAAGGGGACAAGAAGATTGGCTCAACATTAAGAGGAATAGGACCTACCTATCAGGATAAGGCCGCTCGAAAAGGACTTAGAATCGGAGACATTAATGAACCCGACTTTGAAGCACGTTACAATGAACTTCGAGACTTTCACCTTCAAATTCTCGACAGATACAATTTCGAAGCAAAATTGGAAGAAGAAGAAAAGCAATTCTACGAAGCAATAGAAGTCGTTCGGAGTTTTGATATCCTGAGCACAGAATACTTAATAAATCAAGCAATTACCGATGGACAAAGCGTGTTGGCTGAGGGCGCCCAAGGCTCGTTACTCGACATTGACTTTGGAAGTTATCCATACGTCACAAGCAGCAACACCATTGCTGCGGGAGCATGCACAGGGCTTGGTGTCGCACCAAGGCAAATAGGAGAGGTCTTCGGAATATTCAAAGCTTACTGTACAAGGGTAGGCAGTGGGCCATTTCCAACAGAACTTTTGGACGAGTCAGGAGAAGAATTAAGGAAACTTGGAAATGAGTTCGGTGCGACCACAGGACGTCCAAGAAGATGTGGGTGGTTAGACATCCCCGCCTTGCGATTTGCTGTGATGGTGAATGGAGTCACTCAGCTCTTCATGATGAAAGCAGATGTGCTTGAAAGCCTAGATGAAATAAAGGCAGCACACAGCTATGATTACGGAGGAGAATTAACCAGCGAATTGCCCCTTTATTTAGATAATGGAAAGCTAGAGGTTGCATTCGATTCTTTTAAAGGATGGGGTAAAGTGGAGACAATGGAATTCAATACCTTGCCAAACAACCTTCATGAGTATATTTCTTACATTGAAAAGCAGGTTAATTGCCCCATTAATCTCGTCTCATTAGGCCCTGATAGGGTACAGACAATATTTAGAAATTAATTTATCATTAAAGCCTTTCAGGTTTTAAAAGTATATCTATCTTTGCCGTCCGCTAAACGGAGAAGCCGTTTGAGATCGTTTTGAGAGAGAAAAAAATAAATAAAAATTTATTTGGTGGTTGATAAAAGGTGTCTATCTTTGCAGCCGCTTAGGAAGGAAGAGGAGAGAAAACGAAGAAAAATGCGACAAGATTACTAGAAGTGTAATCTCAATTTTTGACCATTGAAAAGGTCAAAATGAAGTTCTTTGAATATAATGTTATGTAGCGAATTGCTCCGCTGAAGGACTCAGAAT
>CAYGSD010000037.1:0-6895 GCA_964352625.1 uncultured Roseivirgaceae bacterium | reverse complement strand
CAGCCAATGTTGGAGTTATTGATCGTGATTTAGCCATCAACTATGGCGTGACCGGACCAATTCTTCGAGCTTCTGGAATGAAGTATGATCTTCGAAAAGTGGATGGATACAGCGTGTATCCGGAGCTTGAGTTTGACATTCCCGTAGGGAAAGGAGAAATGGGAACTACCGGAGATTGCTGGGACAGAACGTGGGTGCGAATGCAAGAATGTAGGGAGTCAGTCAAAATAATGGAGCAGTGCATTGCTCAACTAATAGGAGAACATAAACGGACGAAGGAGTTTGACCCTCGCGCCCTAGTACCCAAGAAAATTCGCCCCAAAGCGCAGGACTTTTATGTGAGGGCCGAAAACCCAAAAGGTGAACTAGGTTTCTTCTTCAGGGCGGATGGGAAATCTGACATCCCCACAAGGTGCAAGGCACGGGCACCTAGTTTTTCCAACCTGCCCATTCTTCCTGAAATTTCCCGGGGTGTCATGCTTGCCGACCTGTTTGCCATTGTTGGGTCACTTGATTTGGTGATGGGCGAGGTGGATCGTTAGGTTCCGCTTATCAGAGCTATTTTTCTCTTGTCGGCTCTCACAATGTCCTTATGGAAGTTCAAGTACTCCTCGTATTTTGATTTGTCAAATGTTCCTGAGTTTTGGCTAAACTCTCTAATGTAAAAGAATCTATTGTCTTCATTTACCACAATCTCAGCCTTGTAACTCCCAAAATCGGAATCAATTTCTATGGGATCAAATGTTGCTTCTATTCTGAAGCCCATCGGCAATTTAAATTCCAAGGTATCTCGCTCTATATAACCCGAATTCACAACAATGTTTTGTTTCCGCTCCTTGTTACGATCTGGGATGAACTGATTTTTATTCATGACATTCGGCTGAAGGAATAATCTTGTGCCGCTTTTGCTTAAAAGCTTGTTCACGAAAAGTTTGCTTGTCATAAAGCCTTCATCGCCCTGTCCTCTCGAAACATCGAATTCCAGTATTTCAAAAGTGGGTATTCGAATGAACTTTTTTTCCAAATATTCCTTCTGATCTCTCTTAGAGACGGTGGTGAGGCTAAGCAGAATATCAGATTTCAGACCTCTTGAGGTGAGTTTATGTTCAACTTCAGCATGCCCTTCTTTGTCTATGGTAACCACTGCATGAAGATCCTGAGTGTTTCTTGATTTGGGATAAGTAGTTGTTTTAACAATATGACCGCCGCTTTCATTTATTAGCAGTACGTCTCTATCACCAGTGAAATCTCCCAAATACCCAAAAGGGTTCGTCTGACTAGTGCATTCTAGCCAAATAGTATCCTGCTCATGGGGGACTGCAAGAATTATATGATTGAACAAGTCCTCAGGGAACTCTGGATTCAGCTTAGGCGGATTATTACCACCATAAACCCATGTATAATATGCATCTACTCCTACAGCCTTTAGTAAGGATTGGGTGTAAAAACTTAATGCCTTGCAATCACCATATCCAGTCTCATCAACCACCTTTGCCGGGAAAGGTTGAAAGCCGCCAATACCAAGTTGTATACTTACATACCGTGTGTTTTCCTGAACAAACTTATAAACCGTCTCTATTTTTTCTTGTCTGGATAAACCAGTAGTCATCTCCTTGATTTTAGCAATGGTGGTTTCGGGTAATTCATCCCTTCCTTCATTAAGAGCCATTTGCCATTTGGCCATGCCATCCCATGTAGATAGATCGCCCGAGTACCCTTCGAAGCTAAATTTTGCAGGAGCCAAATGAAGATTTGGATAAATTTCCGTAGAAGCAGGCCCGTACGGTTCGTACTCAAAAACAGATAAATTTTCCATAGTCCACTGAATCGTTCGAGTATCTCCATCAACGGATTCCACTCTTTTTCCGTCCTCAAAATTCTGCTCAAAATAACGAGCACCAACACTTTCAGGGTACTCAAGGGTGAAAGATGATTTCTCCACAGATACATCATCTCTGGCAAGAAAGTACCAATTAGGAATTGAGTATAAATACTTATACTTCACTTTATAAGAATATTCGATAGTATAAGGGTATGTGTCAGATTCAATATTCACCCACTTGATTCTGTTATCATCATAGAAGCTACTTGAGTTAGCACTTCGATCTTGAATGTCACTAGATTTTACTTTTTTCGTCCTGTCTCCACTCTTATTATAGACGTTGATTTCAATATCTGATAAGGCCCTAAGTTTATCATATCCCATTCTGATATAGCCGAATCCCCTAGCCTTCTCATTAAGTATTGTAATTGCTGCCTTTACTTCATATTCAGCTTTGTCTACGGAAAGAATTGTAAATTTTGCCTCATCAATACGGAAAACAGCATTAGCATCTTTAAGAAGATCCTCTGAAATCTTACTGACTTCATAGTCTTGACCTCTTGATGTAAAAAATCCAAGGCTCAGGAATAATATGCTGACAAATCTCATAGTCTTTTAAGTACGATTTGCTCCCCTTGCTTCGCCACGATTCTGGCATAGAACTCTCTCAAATACGGATATTCTTCAGATGAAAAATCCGTTTTATTTATTCTTAATCGCTGATTGATTGAAATCCTATTTCCTAATTGCCTCACCTGATAACTTATAGTTCCACCGTCATTGGGTAATGCCATTGAAATCGCCTCAGGAAGGGTCTCGACTTCCATTCCCTCTGGTATTGTTATTTCGCATAAGTACGTATCGGAAACTGTAGCTCCATAGCTCACAGGAAATTTCCTATCGACTGTTTTAAAGGGATTCTCCTTCCATTGCCCGAGAACAACTGGGTTTAAGTAAATCAAATCTCCAATATCTTCGACCTGACCTTCAAGTTCAAGTGATATAGTTTCTTGATTAGAGAAAGGATCATCCATGTCATCAATTTCATGTTCTTCGATGAGCCAATTGTCTTTATTTTTTTCAAAGTCTTCCTTGTATTTCTCTTTGCCATCATCCTTCAACTCCTCGTCAAATTCCCAAGCCTCATACCCTTTTCTCCTTACTATTAGATCTCCAACCAAAATCGCATCTTCAGTGAGTTCAAGGGTTGCTTGAACAATTTTTCCATTATCCGAATATGGATTTAAGTCTACCCATTCCTCTGGCCCTGGTTTAATGACCAAACCTGATCCATTAATGCAGTATTTTGGCAAAACACCAAATACATGCTCCTTCTCGGAAGCATCTAAAAGTAGGGTCTCATCCCCAAGAGAAGCTTTAACTATGACAAAATTGAAACTTCTATACATAGGTACGAACTGGTTCACTCTGCCATGGCTCCTTGTACTAATACGAACCGGATCAGCACTAATGCCTACTTCTCTTAACATTGCAACTAGCAAACGATTCAGATCAAAATCGGAACCTTCTTGATCTTTAAAAGCACTTCTCAATGAGGAAGCAGAAGAACTCGATTTTTTAAAATTCTTAATATACTCATAAATTAATTCTGCTTTCTCTCTAGGAGTCTCGACACCTTCTAGCATGCTTTCAAGTACATCTTTTGCAAAAGGAGCATTGTTTATATCCTTTGACCAATATTCACTTTCAAGCATTTTACCAACTAGTTCACCGAATGAACCAGGTAGATAATTTCTGCTATACTGGCCTGGTATTACCACGGATCTAAGTTCAAAGTCTATTTTTGAAATGGCATCATCCTTCGAAATCATGTAAGGTTCATCTTCAAAGGCAGGGACATTGAGCCCCACATATGTATGATGAAGGTTCATTACAGAATTACTTCCGAAGTACCCATTTTCCTGATCAATCGTAGCTTTCTGAAGTGAAACATACCCAGTCATTAGCCTTTGATAATCGAAATACGCTGGGAGAACCACATGGTACTCGCTCCTTAGAACAGGTAAGCTTGTTTGAAAATACCACGTATTTAAGCGGTCGTAATTTCCATAATTAACCCTGTAGGAATACTCAATTACTGAGCCTTCCTTAACATTTGGAAATGTAATGTTCAATTTTGAATAGTTATCATTTACCTTTTCTTTGAAAACACCATCCTTGTCAACTTTGGTTGCCACCATTTTCCCATTTTCCATATTGTAGGTGTATGCTTTCAGTGCTAACACCGACTTTCCGTTTGCATATGGAATACTTATATCTGCTTTATCGAATTCCGATTTACTGATTATTTTCAATTGCACGACATTCTTAAACTCTACCTCCATGGTATGCGCGATGCTAGTTTCCCCATAGTTCAAAATGTAGTAAGCCCTGGCGGTGGAATCAAAAGGACATTTTTCCATTTTCACAAATGAGGGGTCTATTTTTCCAGGCTTAAACCCATCTTGGGATGTCAAAAAGGCCGGAAACAGAACTGAAAATAAAATAATTAGGTTTTTCATAAATAGTGCTATTAGGTCAAGAGTGAAGCAATTAAATAAAACCACACATAGATCACAAAATTCCTTTCTTTTTTTGTGAGTACCTTAATTAGATGAAAATTCTCTCTTCAGATCAAATCCAACAGGCCGATAATTTCACCATTGAAAACGAACCAATCGAATCCATCGAGTTGATGGAGCGAGCTTCTCGAGCATTTGTAGAGAAATTCAAACTGTTGGTAACAGACAAAAACTGTAAGGTTTCTGTCTTCTGTGGCCTTGGAAATAATGGTGGAGATGGATTGGTCATTGCCAGAATGCTTCATCACAAAGGCCGACCAGTCAGAGTTTTTAGCATTGGAAATAAGGAGAAAGCCACACCCGATTTCAATACTAATCTTAAGAAATTACCCCCAAGCATAGAGCTTCATCACTTGGAAACTGAATCAGCCTTCCCTTCAATTTCCAATCAGGAGGTCGTGGTAGATGCACTTTTTGGATCCGGGCTATCTCGTCCAATAGAAGGTTTGCACGCCAAGCTGGTGAATCATTTGAACACATGCGAGGCGGATATCTTCTCCGTGGATATAGCTTCTGGGCTCTTCGCCGATCAAGTAGCACATTCAGGCGCTATCATCGAACCCACTTTCACAATCAGTTTTCAGGTCCCAAAATTAGTATTCTTTCAGCCAAACTATCAGCGGTTTGTGGGCGAATGGCATGTGGTGGACATAGGACTTGATGAAGAGTTTATTGAAAGACTTCAGAGTCCCTATCAGCTCACCACCCCACCCGATGTGACTCATGCGATACCGAAACGCGGAAAATTCAGCCATAAAGGTGACGCTGGAAAGATGTTGCTTATTGCCGGAAGCAAAGGCAAAATGGGTGCGGCGGTACTAGCAGCACAGGCGGCTTTCAGGGCTGGAGTTGGACTGCTCTTCGTTCATTCTCCATCCATTGGGAGAGATGTGCTCCAGATTTCAGTCCCTGAAGCCATGGTTATTGAGGATGAGCACCAAAGTTGGATTGGACAAATTAATGTTCCAGAGAAAATCAATGGAGTCTCAATTGGTCCGGGAATAGGCACGCAGGCCGAAACTTCCAAAGCCCTGTATGATCTGCTCAAACAATCCTCGAATCCGATGGTCATCGACGCTGATGCCATTAATATTCTTGCCGAAAACCCGGATTGGATTCGTCATATTCCTGCAGAATCAATCTTAACACCGCACCCTGGTGAGTTTGAACGACTTGTTGGCACATGGGGAAATGACTTTCAACGACTCGATCTATTGCGAGAATTTTGCTCAAAAAATAAACTAAACGTGGTTTTGAAGGGAGCCTATTCTGCCGTCTGCAACTCTGCCGGAAACATCTCCTTCAATCCAACCGGAAATGCCGGAATGGCCACCGCCGGAAGCGGCGATGTGCTTACAGGAATAGTGGGCAGTTTGCTCGCGCAAGGCTGTGAACCCTTCGATGCGCTGAGACTTGGCGTCTACCTTCACGGACTCAGTGGAGACTTGGCTGAAAAAAAGAAAGGAAATATGAGTCTTATTGCATCCGATCTTATCGATTTCTTGCCCAAAGCAATTCTTAGTCTTTCCAAGGACTAACATGCTCTTTTAGAGTTGGTTACACGACACGAGTCAATTGCATTCTAGACATCAAAAGACGTTTTTTGTTAAAGAATTGTAAAATCTCAAGAAAAAACATCCCTTCAAGCCTAAACTATGGCAAATTATTTGCGTATTTTGTATTAGCTCATGAACAACAAAATAGTCATCTCTGCGTTCTGCCTGATTCTCGCTTTCTCGGCGGTGAGTCAAGATGCGAGTGAGCGAGCTCCTGAAAATGCTTTCGCATCAATCATTCAGGAAAATAAAATCGACATCTACCCAAACCCCGCCGTTGAATTTCTAGTCATTCAGGTTTCTAATTCTACTCTTGAGAACATTGAGTTTGAATTGCACAGCATCATCGGCAATCAAATGAGCATCAACGTTCAGGATTTAGGACAGGGTAAATTCCGTATCCCTGTTGAGAACTTTGCAACCGGCTACTACTTTGTAGTTGTGAAAGACGAGGAAATGCGCTTTAAGCGTGCCTACAAATTCCTTAAGGATTAATCCAACATTTTACTGAAATACCTCTGGTTGATAGTATCTATCAAACAACCCCTCGTATTCGGCAGCCAATTCCTTTTCACCGGCCGCTCTAAATGCCCTAGCCAACTCATTGATTATTAGGATTTGTCTTTGCATGTCGAGTTGCGTCAAAGCATTCGACGACACCATATAATCCAACTGCTGCGTTGCATTCTCGCTGGTCTTCTGCGCAATGTCCAAGGCTAGCTCTTTCTCTCCCACCTCCAAAAGTGGACCTACTTGAAGCACACTGAAATAATCGTATGGAATGGATTTGTTAGGCATTACCTCCAAGCATTTCTTCAAAACCTCTCTCGCCGTTTCAAATTCACCCGCATTGATGTACTCTTGCGCAAGTGTATTGAACCCCGATCTCAAATTCTGACAGAATCCTCTGTAATCATCGGTGTAGTAGATATCCT
>CAYGSD010000036.1:0-7415 GCA_964352625.1 uncultured Roseivirgaceae bacterium | reverse complement strand
CCGACTTTGGCATTGTTTGATTCGATATCTGACGCCTGCTGAGCAGTTATCCCCACCTTAGCGGTATTAGCATCTATTGCGCTTTGTATTTCAGGAGTGAGTCCTTCGCCATCTTGGCCGTCTTGTCCAGCCGGACCTTCAGGACCCTCTAAGGAGGCTAAGAAATCGCCTTCAGTTCCTGTATTTCCGGCATTTAACCAAATTTGGTAAGCAGAAGCACCGTCTGCTCCGTCTTCCCCATCCACTCCGTCACTGGCTGAAGAAGCAGCATACATGGCGTAGGGGACACTCATTAGCTGGCTGGTACCGAGCACGCTGAAGTTTGTGCCTCCAGAGATATCCACTGCAGTTTCAATGAAGAAAATGTCCGAACCCCAGTCGATACCCGAAAGATCACCTGTCGTGCCGATCACGACATTGACCAATCCAAAAGCGTTGGTTGTTTCGTCGAAGGTTTCAGTGTGCACCGAAGTTCCAGAAGCTGATCCCTGCAGAATCTGTATTCTCAAGTTGACATTTTGATTTGCCAAAACATCGCCCGATCCATTTCGGATGACCGCTTGATAATTAAAGCCTGCTGGGCTTTGGGCCAGTGAGACTAGGCAGATAAACAGCCCAAGGGTGCATAGAAAAAGCTTTTTCATAGCAATTGAATTTTAAAGGTGTTGAGAAGCTTGGCTTCTTTGTTAGTAAGTATGAGTTGGTATAGACCCCTTGCCTGTGTGGTAAGGTCGAGTTGACCAGAGGTGTTGAATTTTCCACTCATTACCTGCTGTCCTTGAAGGTTAAAGAGTTGGAAGAAAACTTCCTCTTCGAAATTTTTGATTTGAATGGTTATGATGGATTGAGTTGGATTTGGAAACACGTCCATTTCCAATGCCAGATCTGCAACCTCCAGTACTTCCATCGCTTCGCTGAAGGATTGATGGAATCCTTGCGTGATGGTGACCTGACTATTGCCAACCGTGTTGATCACCAGTTCGCCTACTGTGTAGTCCAGAGAAACTTGGCTGTTGGAGTAGTTGCCGCCTGAGGTGGTTACAGCTTCTTGAGAATGACTCAGGAGCGTAGATAGGAGGCAAAGAATTAAAATTCCTATTTGTTTGTATGCTGTCAGATTCATGGTGGTGCCATTAGTTATTCCAAATTTCGGCACACCTGCATCGTGTGGAAATACGAGGCAACACGTATATGCCTACGTGTCGCCTCGTATTTAACCGCTCTCTTAAGAATATCTGGACATTCAGAAAGGCTCGAACTCATTATCTTGTGGCTAGGCTCAACTGACTAAATGAAAGGTGTTTTTATTTTCTTATTAACGTTTTGGATTCTTGAAACTCAAGGTGCTGAATTCTCCTATCAGAGTGCTCAAGACACCACAATAGCGCCCGTGAATACCAGGCAGAAAGGTGGTGGTAGGGGAGACGGAACAGGAGGTGGACATGGAACCGGAGGAGGGAATAGAAAAGGAAGGGATGCTTCTCGTATTCAGGTCATTGAAATGCCCGATGGTCTTGACGAATTGATATCGGATTCATTGGCCAGCGTGCCAACTAAGGATGGTCAGAACAGTCGGATTGTTCAGAAGATTCAAACATTGGATACCGTCAGGATCATCCAGTTAATACAGATAGCCAGCCGATATCTTTACATCGATACCGATTCACTTTTGATGTACGCAGAAGCGGCCAAGCGACGGAGTGATGAAGGCTCGTACCTCAATGGCCAGATTGAGAGTAGGCTAATCATGATTAAAGAATTGGTGAATGCCCTGAAGGCAAACGAGGGCCTGGAGTTGTGTCAAGAAATTCTCCAAATCACTGAGAATGACTCGTCCAAGATTCCTCCATCCATTTATTACTGGATAGCCTTAAGCCATGATTTGAAAGGCCAGAAAGAGGATGCGGAAATCAATTGGAGACTGAGTGTGCAGATGCAGCAGGAGCGTGGAGACACCCTGGCTTTGATGGTCGCATACCTTGAGTTTGCCCAGTTCTATGAAAATTGGAATAAGCCTGATCAGGCCATTGAGTTGTCCCAAGAATGCCTCAAGATTGCCGAAGAGGCTAAAAACTACGTGGCAGTTTATGCATTGCTTGGGAACATTGGGAGATACTACTCAACCAAGGGGGATTTTGCCACGGCCATAGACTACCTCAATCGATCGCTTCGGCTAAGGCAAGAACACTTTAGACCCGTATCGGTGGCTTATGCCTATTATCATCTGCAGCAGGCGCATTTATTAGCTGGCAATTATGAAGAGTCCATTGAAAATGGCGAGAAGGCTGCAGAGACGTTGGCCGGAAATCCAGGCACAAGCTTGCTGATGCTTTCTCTCACAGCCACTGAGGAGGCATATCAGGCCATGGATGGCGAGATGCCCAATTTTCGTAACCTGATCAAAAAGTCAGATGCTATTTTTACTTCGGACGATGAATGGCTAATGCACCGTAGACAGATGTCATCCCTCTACAATGCCGAAAAAACTGATGAGTACATTGATTATCAAAAGAGTGAAATAGGTGCACTGGAGGAAGAAAATGTTTTTCAACGTAGACTTCTTTGGCTTATATCCGGTGGATTGGTATTGATTTTTGGTGTCGGATTTCTAATCCGCTCTCGAAATTTTGCACGGAAGGAAAAGAGAATTCAGGAAAAATTCTCTCATGAGTTATTGAAATATCAAGAAGAAGAAAGGAAGAGGATTTCAAGGGATTTGCACGATTCCATTGGGCAAAGTTTAGTGCTTATAAAAAATAGAATACAACTTCAGGACGCTGAATCGACTGTGATGCTCACGGAAACGTTGGAGGAAGTTCGGAGCATATCAAGACAACTGCATCCTGTGCTATTGGAGAAGCTTGGGCTCACTGCTGCAATAGAAAAGGTGGTGTCGGATGCAGATCAAAATTCCGATATTTTCATTGATTCGGAAATAGAGCAAGTCGATGGATTATTCAAGCCAGAGGATCAGTTGCACATTTACCGCATAGTTCAGGAATCAGTTGCTAATATGCTGAAGCACTCCAATGCCAAGTCTGCCTCCGTCAAGGTGAAAGTGAGGGATAAGGACATTCATTTTGAGGTAAAAGATCATGGTGTGGGGTTTGACTTGATCGCTGATCCGAGTAAACTGTCGAGCCTTGGCATGCAAACATTGAAGGAACGTACTAAAATCCTAGGAGGAAAATTACTGATCGAATCAAACACCGGCGTTGGGACTTCAATTGTACTGGTGCTGAAAAAAGTCTCAATCGAATGAAAGTCAAGGACCTGAAAATCATAATTGCCGATGATCACGAGTTCCTACGGAAGGGACTTCATGATCACTTAGTGAGTCAAGGGCTAAATGTGGTGGGAATGGCCGCCGATGGCACTCAGGCACTTCAGTTGATAATAGACGAGCGTCCGGATGTGGCCATCCTAGATATTGAAATGCCTTATTTGTCCGGCCTCTCCATAGCAGATATCTGTCGTCAAAAAGGACTTTTAACCAAAGTGGTAATTCTCACCTTGCATAAAGAACCGGATTTTATTTCTCAGGCAAAGCGGCTCGGAATATCGGGATATGTGTTGAAAGAGGATGCAAGTGCGGAAATCATTGCGTGCCTGGAATCATTGTCGAAAGGCGAAACCTACTTCAGTGATGCGATAAGCGGTCAACAGGATTTGGGGGTTGATTTGATTTCCAACCTCACCCCATCAGAGAAGAAAATCCTAAAGCTAATCGCTGAGACCAAAAGCAATCTGGAAATAGCGGAAATGCTCTTCATCAGTGACAGAACGGTGGAAAAACACAGGAGCAACATAGTGGCCAAACTTGGCCTATCGGGCGAATCAAATAGCCTCACAAAGTGGGCAATCGAAAATAGATCATTGATACTGAAGGGGATGTAACTACCTCCTCTTCATTGGATAATCGAGCTTATCTATCTCATACCCAATCAGTTTTTCGATTCGCTTCATTTTGTAGCCTTCCTCTTTAGTGATCAGCGTAATCGCTGTTCCATCGCTTTTAGCTCTCGCAGTTCTACCCACTCTGTGCACATAATCCTCAGCATCCCCGGGGATGTCAAAGTTAATGACCAAGTCGATTTCCTTGATGTCAATCCCTCGACTCATCACATCAGTGGCCACTAAGATTCTCAGTTTCTTCGCTCGGAATTTCAGCAGCACTTCCTCACGCTCGGATTGCTTCAGCATGGAGGAGACACCCATTGCCTCAAGTCCTTCCTTTTTGAGACTCCTGACTATCGTGGCAACTTTTGCTTTAGTGGAGGTAAAAATGATGATGCTCGTAAGCTTGTCGTTTCTCTGTAGAAGTTTCGTGATCAACTCTATCTTGTAGCCTTCCTCCACGCGATACGCCTCCTGGCTCACTTTTTCGGCTGGCTTAGAAAGTTCGAATATGATCGATTCTGGTTCTTTCAGAATGGTCTTGGCAAGCTTCTCAATCTTGGGAGCCATAGTGGCACTGAACATGGAGGTATGCTTGAGACCCGGAAGGTGTGACTTGATTTTGATGATGTCGTCGTAGAAATTCATGTCCAGCATGCGGTCAGCTTCGTCGAGTATGAGGTGCGAAACTTCATCGAACTTTACATAGCCCATGTTCAAGTGTGAAATCAATTTTCCCGGTGTGGCTACAACAATGTCCGCTCCCATGGTGAGAGCCGTTTTTTGCTGAGCCCATTCTTGACCGTCACCCCCGCCATACACCGCAATGGAGTGAACCGGCAGGAAATAGCTGAAACCTTCAATCTGCTGATCGATTTGCAGGGCGAGCTCGCGTGTTGGCACCAAGATCAACACCTTCACCTTGTCGGGAGTTGGGTTTTCTGCCATGGTGTGCAGCGACGGTAAAACGAACGCCGCTGTTTTTCCTGTGCCTGTCTGAGCACAGGCAATCAGATCTTTTTGATTAAGTATATGTGGGATGGCAAATTCCTGAATAGGTGTTGCCTCTTCAAAGCCCATATAAGAAAGGGCTTCCATTATCTTCTCGTGTAAATTGAAATCTTGGAATGTCATCAGCCGCAAAGATGAGGCATTCCAGAGAATGAGCGAGTGAAACTTTTGGGCAGTGGATTTCCTTGTAGCTTTACCAAATCAGATTTGTTAATTGAAGCTAATGAGTACTCAACATATCAACGAAGAAATCAGAAAGACCCTTTCCAATTGGAAGGACATGATTTCAAAGTATCAAATTCCAAATAACAAAAAGGCGATCTTGCAATTGATCAGCACGTTTCTGCCTTTCATTGGGATTTGGATTGCCATCTATTTTGTTATTCAATATTCGGTTTGGTTGAGCATTCCATTGTTCGCTCTGAACGCTCTTTTCTTGTTTAGAATTTTCGTCATTCAGCACGATTGCGGTCATTATTCATTTTTCAAATCAAAGAGGTTGAACAACCTTATTGGCACTTTGTGCAGCATTTTCAGCTTCATCCCATACTCCTATTGGTCAAAGGTGCACAGTTTTCATCACGGCCATACGGGCCAGCTGGAGGTGCACGAAATAGGAGATGTACCTACCATCACAGTGAAAGAATACGAAGATCGAAGCAGGTGGGGACGGTTCAAGTATCGTGTTTTCAGATTCCCTCTTGTCACCTTTGTTATAGCACCGATCTATTACTTCTTGATCCCTTGTCGCTACCCGACAATCAGTTTCAACAAACTGGGAAAGTATCTTAAAATCACTTTGAAGGATAATTTCTGGATTGCTTTGACTTACGTGGTTGTAGGTACATTGGTGGGCTGGCCCTTGTTTTTACTAATCCAGTTCATCATTATTTTTCTTTTCGGTGTAGCAGCTTTTTGGTTTTTCTATGTGCAGCATCAGCACGAATTCACTTACAAACAGTGGAAAGGAAACTGGGATTATTTGCTTTCGGCCATCAGAGGAAGTAGTTATTACAAACTGCCAAAGATGTTTCAGTGGTTCACGGGGAATATTGGTTTTCACCACATTCATCACCTGAGCAGCCGAATCCCAAATTACAATTTGCCTAAGTGCTTCAAGGAGCAACCTGACCTTAGCAAGTATGTGTCGGTCATCAAATTCTGGCCAAGCCTGAAAATGATGCATTACAAACTCTGGGATGAGGAGCGTGAAAAAATGATCCGATTCTCGGAGTACTACAAGCTCAAAGCAATTGCTCAGAGGGTAGATTCATAAAGTTTTCGTCCATCAAGTTAATCTTTCAACTAAATATTTAGTTAATAGTTTGTTTTTGTAAACTAAAGTTTTAGTTTTGAACTAAGATTTTAGTTTATGAAGGAATTAACGAGAGCAGAAGAAGAGATCATGCAAGTTTTATGGGAGCTGGAATCAGCTTTTGTGAAGGACCTGATCGAACAGCTTCCTGAACCAAAACCGGCATACAATACCGTTTCCACAATTGTTCGGATTCTGGAGCAAAAGGGGTTCGTAGCGCATGAAGCGCAAGGGAAGTCTCACCTATATCGCCCCATCGTTTCCAAGGACAACTACACGAAGAGTTTCATGAAAGGCTTTGTGTCTCGCTATTTCAGTGGGTCGTATCAGCAGATGGTTTCCTTCTTTACTAAGGAGGACAATCTGTCCATTCAGGAACTAGAAGAACTAATGAAAGAACTTAAAGACCAGCAATCATGAGCAATTACCTAATTGAACTTTCGGTCATTCATCTTGCCCTTATAGGAGCCTACTGGCTCTTTTTGAAGAATGAAACGCAGTACGGAAAGATGCGCTTTTACATACTGTCGGCAACATTGCTGTCATTGATCATTCCGGTTTTCAAATTGCCGAAACTATTTTTTCAAGGTGAAGAAGCGGTGAGTAGTGTGGTGATCCCACTTCAGCCATTTGTGTTGGGAGAGACGGTGATGAATTCAACCGCTGATACTGCTCTTGGGTTGGAGACATTGGTTTGGATAGCTGGGCTTATTAGCTTCTATTTTCTTGTGCGATTTTTGAACAACGTCATTCATCTTATTAGACTTGAAAGAGGAAGCAGCTACGAATTCTTTCATCAGACAAAAATCCGACGAATCAAAGGCATCAAGGGGAGCTTCACTTTCTTCCATTGGATTTTTCTCGCCGATGATATCTCAAAAGATCAGGCGGAATACGACGCTATTCTCCGACATGAAAAGGCCCATGCGAGACTAGGACACACCTACGACCTTCTATTTCTCGAGCTATTCAAAGCCATCTTTTGGTGGTTGCCGACCACTTGGTTTGCAAAAAAAGAAATTAAAAAAATACATGAGTATCAGGCTGATGCCTATGCCGTGAAGGCATACAACATCGATCGATATTCATCTATACTGATCAGTTCAACTCTTCAGGCCAATGGACTGAGCTTGGCCAGCTCATTTCATGATGGCCTAATCTTTAAACGACTAAATGCAATGAAACAAAAAGC
>CAYGSD010000035.1:897-7459 GCA_964352625.1 uncultured Roseivirgaceae bacterium | reverse complement strand
AGTATCACTTTGATATGGTTCGGCTCGGTATCGGTCTGCATGGATTTGATCCAACCGGTGAGCAAACACTTGAGCCAGTTAGCCAGCTGAAAACATCCATTTCTCAAATCAAAAAACTCAGAAAGGGAGAAAGTGTGGGCTACTCCAGAAAAGGTCAGGTGCATCGTGATTCAGAAATAGCGATTCTGCCTATTGGCTATGCTGACGGATATTATCGGGTATTTGGCAATGGGGCCGGAAAAGTGAAAGTTGGTGACCAGCTTGTACCCACGATTGGGAACATCTGCATGGACATGACCATGATAGATGTCACTGGACTGAAGGCTGAATCGGGAGATGAAGTTATCGTTTTTGGCACCTCACCAACCATTCAAGAGATGGCAACATGGGCAGGCACTATACCCTACGAAATACTGACCAATGTGAGTGAGCGCGTGAAGCGTGTGTACGTCAGCGAATAAGTTTATTTGGAATTTATATACCGGTTGGTATATTTTTGTGTCATGAGCAAATCGGACATCACTCGAGAACTAATCATTGACAGGTCGATTCCCATATTCAATACCAAGGGGTATCACGCCACTTCACTATCCGATATCACCAAAGCAACCGGAATTACAAAAGGTGCCATTTACGGGAACTTCAAAAACAAAGATGAAGTGGCTTCATCTGCATTTGACAAGGCCAGTAATCTTGTGATGCAGCAGCTAGGTGGCCGTATCCGAGCCCAAAATACTTGCCCTCTAAAGCTGAAAGCTATTGTCGACTATTATTCCGAATATGTTCTAAATCCACCCATAGAAGGCGGTTGTCCGATCTTAAACACCTCGGTGGAGGCTGATGACAATCACGACAAGCTTCGCATGAAAGTGGTGAGCAAAATCACCATGATAAAAAGTGACCTGTCCAAGGTGGTGTACAGGGGAATCAAGGAAGGGCAGATAAAACCAGACACAAACGTTGAGCGATTCGTCAGTTTTTTCTATGCAAGTATCAATGGAGCGATCCTTCTCGCAAGAGCCGAAGGCAACCATCGATCTTACGAGCAAACCAAGGAAATCCTGATCGACATGATTGATGAGATATCCACGTAAAAAAAATTTGACAATATAAATACCGATCGGTATGAAAAACGTAACATACATTTCTGTAGAACTTGCTGATAAAAATCGACCGGCTGGCAGACCCCCCAAAACCAATTGGAAGATCGAGTTGATCAAAAAGGGAATGAAAGCCCTCCAACATGCTTCACCCCGAAAGGTAGCCGAAGTAGTTTGGCATTTCTTCACTATGCCGGGTAAGGTCTACTTCTCAGAGCCTCAGAAGGAGTTAGTCAGTCTAGCGAAGATTGGAGAAATGACCTACCGTGGTGATAAGATAATAACCTACCGTTGGGGAACGAAAGGGCCAACGGTGCTGCTATGCCATGGATGGAGGTCCAAAGCGGCTGATTTCAGACGAATGATTGAATCGTATCTGGCCGCCGGATATGTCGTAGAAGCAGTCGATTGCCGGGCACATGGACAGTCGGAAGGAAAGCATTCGGCCATGCCCGAATTCAGAGATATTATCAAAGAGCACATTCTGAAGAATCCAGCATTTGACACCATAGTTGGCTACTCTATGGGAGGTGCAGCCGTAGGGATCGCCCTTAGTGAAGTACCAAAAGAGAAACACCCTAACAAGCTGTTTTTCGTGGCGGCTCCCCCGTATGTCTCTTACTTTTTTAGTGACATCATTAAGGACTTAGGGTTGAAGAAATCCGTGTATCATAAAATGACCAACATGGTAGAAGAAGTGTATGGACAGCCCGTTGACTTCTTCGACTTGAGAACCAAAACAAAGGAGTTAGCCGATATCTCCAAGCATTTCCTTTATTGTGAAGACGATGAAACCATTCCATTCAAAAAAGGAATGGAATTATTCGAATTACATGACAATGCACATTTCGTCCAGGCAAGAGGTTTTGGTCACTATAAGATACTCTCCCACCCAGAGATCATCGGATACATTCTTGAGCACTCAAGAAAACAAGAACTAGTTACTGTGGAAGTGTGATTTGACCAGTCGCGAAACCTATGATCATTGCCACAACCGTAATTAGCATTACAGAAATCAGGAAAAATGCATAACCAACAACCCACGAAAGCAGCGCTTTGAAATAGGTCCAGAAGAATCCTCCTCTGGGATTAAGTTTTCCAATCAGCCAAATAAAATAGCCAAGGTTAATTACAAAGCCTATTGAAAGTGGCGAATAGCCCGTGAATCCCAAAACTGCCACCGTCAAAATGCTGAGCCAAAGTAACTGGCTGGTGGCATAAGAAATCACCAAGAAATTCTGAAGGTAATTCCTTCCCTTATAGAATATGATCAAGCTGAGAGCCATAAATGGGATGAGGCTGGCAACCATCAATCTCATGTTTTGAGACATCTTTTGCATGTAGCCAGTCATAAACTCCTGTTGAGTTTTGGATTGCTCTAACGGCTGAAAATTTTCGGTGGTTTTGGCCAAGAACTCCTCAGTTGTAACTCCGAAAATTGAAAAAGAAAAAATGTACAAGGCCGACATCACCACCAGATAAGAAAGCGGCCCGATGTACTTCACCCGATTTCCTGCCAAATACTCCTCAACCACTACATGCGGGCGAATCCACAGTCCCTTGAACGTCCGAAACAGTCGATTGTCCAGACCCAGCCATCTGGAAGACAGCTCCGAGAAAAGCCCTTTCCAGGTAATCGGCAACACCTTGGTTTTCTGGCCACAGTCAGGGCAGAAGTTGGAGCTGACTTCCAGTCCGCAGTTGATACATGTCTTGGCATTGGGCATGCGACGAAAATAGTGGAAATAAAATTCTAGGAACAAAAAAAGCCTCAGCAAATGCTAAGGCTTTCTTGGGTGGAAGATGGGACTCGAACCCACGACCCTCGGTACCACAAACCGATGCTCTAACCAACTGAGCTACAACCACCGTATCGTTCTTGAACCTAGATTCTCAAACGGTGTGCAAATCTAAATGCATTCCTCAATAATGAAAGTACTATCTGTCAAAAAGTAATCGCTGACCCAAAATAGAATCATCCAGTTTCCCATCATGGTAGGCAAGATGTCCAGAGACAAAGGTCGATTTGATTTTTGAAGAAAATGTCTGTCCCTCAAAAGGAGACCACCCACATTTATAAAGAAGACTTGGTCTCTCGACAGTCTCACTGGCCTTTGGGTCGACAAGCACTATATCCGCCCAATAGCCCTCTCGGATATACCCTCGCTCCGATAGCTGAAAGCAAACAGCCGGAGCGTGACACATTTTCTCTACCATTCGCTCCATCGTAATCCTCCCTTGCTTGTGCATTTCAATGAAGGCCTGCAATGCCTGCTGAACCAAAGGGCCTCCGGAAGGAGCACTAGCATACAAGTTAGATTTCTCGTCCAAAGTGTGTGGAGCGTGATCAGTTGCCACCACATCAATACGGTCATCGAGCAATGCCTCCCAAATCGCCTCTCTATCCGAAACGGCTTTTACGGCTGGATTCCATTTGATGTGAGTGCCCTTTTTTGCATAATCTTCATCCGAAAACCAAAGGTGATGAACACATGCCTCTGAGGTGATACGCTTTTCTGATAGGGGTCTCGAATTATCAAAAATGTGCGTTTCTTCCGCCGTAGAAATATGAAGAATATGAAGTCTTGTATTGTGGCGCTTGGCAAGTTCCACGGCCATACTCGAAGACCTAAGACAAGCTTCCCTACTTCGGATGATTGGGTGCATCTCTATCGGAATATTCTCCCCATACTTTTCAACGGCCGCTTTCATGTTCGCTCGAATGGTCTCCTCGTCTTCGCAATGCGTAGCGATTAGCAACGGAGAATTTGAAAACACATTCTCAAGTGTCTTTTTGTTATCGACAAGCATATCACCCGTAGAAGAGCCCATGAACAACTTTACTCCGCAAACATTCTTGGGGTCGGTCTTCAGCACTTCTTCCAGATTGGTATTGGTTCCACCCATGAAAAAGGAATAGTTGGCCAAAGACCTGTTAGCTCCAATTTCATATTTAGCAGCAAGCAATTCTTGAGTCACCGTTTGGGGAATGACATTGGGCATCTCCATGTAAGAGGTGATTCCTCCTGCCACGGCTGCTCTGGACTCGGTATAAATTTCAGCCTTGTGAGTAAGGCCTGGTTCTCTGAAATGCACCTGATCATCAATCAGTCCAGGGAGCAACCAAAGTCCATCGGCGTTGATTTCTACCGCATTTCCCGAGGATAGATTGGCTCCAATTTGAGCAATTCGACCACCTTCTATCAATACGTCTTTGAATAGCCTTTGACCTTCGTTGATGATTTCGGCACCCTTTATTATGTATTTGTTATTCGCATTCACCTTTCGAAATTAGGGCAAAAAAAAGGGATGGTTTCCCATCCCTTTAAAAACTCGTTTTACAATCTCCTATTTATCAGCAACGATTTTTTCATCTTGATTGGCCACTACCCAAGCCGTGTGAAAAATGATCCGCGCTCTGTTTTCCATGATATCAAAATTGATTTTCTCAACGGTATCAGTTGGCTTGTGATAATCAGGGTGCGTTCCATTGAAGTAGAAAATGATCGGAATATTGTTCTTCGCAAAGTTGTAATGGTCAGATCTATAGTAGAATCTGTTAGGATCGTTTTCGTCGTTGTAGGTATAGTCAAACTCCATTGACGAATCGTAGGTCTCCTTTACTTTTTCAGAAAGGTCATGAAGTTTTTGGGATAGCTTGTCCGAGCCTATCAAGTACACGTAGTTTGGCTTGTCTTTGTGAGCTTCGTCCACTCGACCTACCATATCGATATTCAAGTTGGTTACCGTATTCTCAAGTGGAAAAACAGGTGCAAAATCCGTGTAGTACTGAGAACCCAAAAGCCCTTTTTCTTCCCCTGTTACGGTCATGAAAACGATACTTCTTTTTGGGCCTTTTCCCTTTTTGGCTGCTTCTGCAAATGCTTGGGCAATTTCTAATACAGTGGTCGTTCCGGATCCGTCATCATCCGCTCCATTATGAATTTCTCCATCAATAATCCCTACGTGATCGTAGTGCGAAGTAATGATCACATACTCTTCAGGTTTCTCCGATCCTTTCAACAACCCAAGCACATTCTCCGTCCCAATTGGGGTATCCAAATAATCAGCGTTGAAAACAACCTTAGTCATATCACCAGCATTGATTTGGTCAAAGTCTTTTCCATACAACCAAGCAGTAAGGGACTTATCAGCGATGATCATTTTATCACTTGAGTTATCTCTTGATTTCAATCCAAGACTCGGCCTTTGTAGGTACGGTCCATAGCGCCCCATAACTGAGCCGAACTCAGCATCGTCTGTGATAACCACTATTCCTCCAAGGGCACCTGCTTCTTTGGCCTTTTCAAGTCGCTCGCTTAGACCTCCTAGTTTCTCCACTTTATAAGCTACATAGGCTCCATCGTAAGCCTCCATATTAGAGTCCTCCGCATCAGCCATCACAATTTTTATGTACTCTTCACCAGAAGTCTCCGCTCTTGAGTAGTAGATAAAATCCTCAAAACCAACCTTCTTTTCATCACCCTTTCGGAAATAATTTGTGGTCAATTCAGACTCAGTAAGATCAAATGATTGGTAGTATGATCCATTTACTGGTGCCTCGAAACCCAAGCTCTTAAAGTGGTCCGCGATATACTTAGCAGCCATTTTCTGACCCTTCTTTCCGGTTTCACGTCCTTCATATTCGTCAGACGCAAGTACGGAAAGCCTCGCCTTCAAATCAGCTTGTGTAATTGTCTTTGCGTATTTTACTGCCTGCTTGTCTTGAGCAAACAATCCGATGGCCACAATTAGGCCTAAACATGTCAATAATTTCTTCATTTCAAAATGGTTTGGACTCGCAAAATAATTTAAAAAACTCAGTTGGGCTTAGGGATTATTTGAGTGGTGATATCGTTATACCTTTGCGGTTTCATTCTGATTTTAACAACATACCCATGTCCATAAACCTCCAGGATCGTGTCAAATTTTCTTCCAGACACAATGGCCCCACGCCAGAGCAAATAGAAGAAATGATCAAGGAAATTGGTGTCGCATCTGTCGACCAACTCATCGATGAGGCTATCCCTAAAGCCATCCGAAAAAACAAAAGACTGAATCTTCCTGAAGCGCTCAACGAGTTTGAATATTTGAACCGACTTAGGAAGGTGGCAGGGAAGAATAAGGTATTCAAATCTTACATCGGACAGGGGTATTATAACTGTGTAGTCCCGACGGTAATTCAAAGAAATATTTTGGAGAATCCGGGATGGTACACGGCCTACACGCCCTATCAAGCCGAAATTGCCCAAGGCAGGCTGGAAGCGCTGATCAATTTCCAGACTATGGTTATTGATTTGACGGGAATGGAAATAGCGAATGCTTCGCTTCTCGATGAAGCCACAGCTGCGGCAGAGGCCATGACCATGCTGTACGGTCAGCGAAAAGGAGATAAGAAAAATGCTAACAAGTTTCTTGTGGATACCGAGGTTTTCCCCCAGACTATTGACGTTATTAAAACC
>CAYGSD010000035.1:0-887 GCA_964352625.1 uncultured Roseivirgaceae bacterium | reverse complement strand
ATTAAAACCCGGGCATTGCCTTTCGGCATAGAAGTAGAATTGGTTGATCTCGAGACTACTGACATTTCCTCGCTGGATATTTTCGGGGTGTTTTTTCAGTACCCGAATAATTCCGGAGCTATCAAAAATTGGAAACCGTTCGTTCAGGCGGCCAAAGAAAATAATCTTTTCGTAGCATGTGCTTCTGATCTATTGGCGCTCACCCTGCTTACTCCTCCAGGAGAATGGGGAGTGGATGTGGTTCTTGGTACTTCGCAAAGATTCGGGGTGCCGATGGGCTATGGCGGACCTCACGCTGCTTTCTTCGCTACTCTCGACGAATACAAAAGGGCGATCCCCGGAAGAATCATCGGCGCATCGAAAGATGCTCATGGAAACAACGCCTACCGAATGGCACTTCAGACACGTGAACAACACATCAAGCGGGAGCGAGCCACATCCAACATTTGCACCGCCCAAGTTTTGCTGGCGGTGATGGCCTCCATGTATGCCGTTTATCACGGAGCAAAAGGATTGAAACAAATAGCTCAGCGAACACATGGGCTCGCAAAAGAAACCGCGCGTGCGATTGCAAGTTTTGGTTTTGAAAACCAGAATGTCCTATTCTTCGACACGATCAGGCTCAGCCTAGGATCAGAGCAGATGGTTCAGCTTAAGGCTTTGAGTGAAGAGAGCGAAATCAATTTTCGATACATGGAAGATGGTGTAGCCATTTCATTCGACGAATCTCACACAGTAGATGACGCAAACGAAGTAGTAAAAATATTTGCCCGATTAGGGGATGCTTTTGAAACTACCATTCAGGAAGAATTTGAGTTGGAATACCCTGCCGCTCTTACCAGAAATTCAGACTACCTGACTCATCCAGTTTTTAATCAGTTTCACTC
>CAYGSD010000034.1:0-8838 GCA_964352625.1 uncultured Roseivirgaceae bacterium | reverse complement strand
CTCTCCTGATTTTTATCGGGATAAAGAGGGCTGAGGTGAGGAAAGCTCCCTCTCCTTTGGAGAGGGCTGGGGTGAGGATTGAACTCCTCTCCTAATTTTTATCGGGATGGAGGATACTCAAAACTGTATTTAAGTATCTCCAACCAAAGGATCATTAGTGTATCATTGCACTATGTGCGGGATTACGGGCTTTTATCGATTCAGTGACTCTGTTTCATTAGGAGATTCACTTCAAAGAGCTACCTCAACATTGGTTCAAAGAGGCCCTGATTTTAAGAATCATCACATCAGAGAAAATATAGGATTGGGACATGCCCGATTATCTGTTTTGGACACGTCGGCTGGAGCCAATCAGCCAATGTTTGACCCTGGTCTGAATTATGCACTGGTATTCAACGGTGAGATTTACAATTTTCTGGAACTGAAGAAGCGACTACCAGATGTTGACTTTCTGACTACATCGGACACGGAAGTGCTCCTTCATTTGTTGATTCACTATGGCGTGGATTGCCTCAAAGAATTGAACGGCTTCTTCGCCTTCTGTTTTGTTGACTTGAAAAAGCAAAGTTTTTTATTAGCTCGTGACCGAATGGGAATCAAGCCGCTACATTACTATCACTCAGACAATTTTTTTGCTTTTGGATCGGAAATGAAAGCACTAATGGCCTATCCATTCAAAAGAGAATTGAATGAGGATAGCTTGTATTGGTACCTGAAGTTGAATTACCTACCAGGTACTAAAAGCATGCTTCGAGGTGTTCAAAAGCTCCAACCCGGCAATTGGTTAAAGGTGGATCAATCGGGAATCACCACTTCAACTTTTGTGGATCAGGTAACTCAAAGTCACCATTCGGATTATGCAACATCCCAAAAGCAATTAATTGACCTTCTGGATGTATCCGTGAAAAGACGATTGATTTCAGATGTACCACTTGGTGCTTTCTTGAGCGGTGGGACAGATTCGTCAGCGATCGTGTCCATGGCCACTCGTCACGTGAACAATCTAAGCACTTTTTCCATCGGTTATCGGGATCACAAATTTTTTGATGAGACACACTATGCGGAGCTGGTTGCACAAAAATTTGGGACGAATCACACGACTTTTTCTCTAACCAACGACGACCTGATTGCTCATGTGGATGATATTATCAATTATACAGATGAACCCTTTGCAGACTCATCGGCCATTCCCACCTTCATATTGTCCAAATTGGTGAAGCAGAAAGTAACCGTTGCATTGTCTGGAGATGGTGCGGATGAGCTTTTTGGTGGCTACTACCGTCATTTGGCTCTTTCAAAAGCCCTTCAAAGTAATTTTTCCAATCGGTTAATAAGGTGGTCTTCTCCTATTCTTTCGATTTTACCAAAATCAAGATCTACAGTAATGGGGAATATCATCAGGAGGTTGGATCGATTTGGACACATGATGAGTCTTGGAGCTGTAGAGCGGTATTGGTTTCTTTCCTCGCTTACCGATGACCCATTGCCCTATTTCGCTTCGCCTATTGATTCAGCAGATGTTGAGTCATTCAAAAACTCCTTTTTTGTCAAGGAGCCAAAGCTGAGAGATTATTTGCTCGCCGATCAAAAAGTGGTACTGGTCGGAGATATGCTCACAAAGGTGGATTTGATGTCCATGGCCAATGGGCTGGAGGTTCGTGTTCCATTTTTGGATAAAGAGGTGGTGGCTTTTTCCCGGTCTCTTCCTGATGAGTACAAGCTCTCGGGAAATCAGCGCAAGCGAATAGTACAGGATGCGTTTAAGGATATTCTTCCCATGGAGCTTTACCATCGACCAAAGAAGGGTTTCGAGGTGCCTATACTCCAATGGATGCGTAATGAGCTCTTATCAGATTTGGATCAAACTCTTTTTGATAAAGAATACTTGAAGGCTCAAAACTTACTAAGCCCGGAAGCAGTGCTGGACCTACGCAAAAAACTTTTCTCAGCTAATCCTGAAGATGTCCATGGAATCATATGGGCGCTCTACGTTTTTCAGAAGTGGTACAGGAGGTACCTCCAAGATTGACTTTATTTGCACAAAATACTTGAAATGCCCTATTCGCTAGTAACAGGAGGAGCCGGATTCATAGGCGCCCATGTCGTAAGAAGTTTATTGGAAGAAGGAAAGGAGGTACTTGTGCTGGATGACCTCAGTGGAGGCTTTGAGGAGAACATTCCGGAGAAAGCCCTTTTTGTCAAAGGTTCCATCACGGATCATGAGTTATTGGAAAAGCTATTCAATGACTATGAAATAGAATACGTCTACCATCTGGCGGCCTATGCAGCAGAGGGGTTGAGCCATTTCATCAAGCGTTTCAATTACAACAACAACCTGATCGGGAGCGTCAACTTGATCAACGAGTCGATCAAGCACAAAGTGAAATGTTTTGTGTTCACTTCTTCCATCGCCACCTATGGTGCCTTGCCACCGCCCATGAAGGAGAGCATGACGCCCCAGCCGGAAGATCCGTATGGTGTGGCGAAATATGCCGTGGAGCTGGAGCTGAAGGTTTCTCATGAAATGTTCGGTTTGGATTATGTCATTTTCCGCCCACACAATGTGTATGGCGAGTTTCAGAACCTTGGTGACAAATACCGAAATGTGGTCGGCATCTTCATGAACCAGCTCATGCAGGGTAAGCAGTTGACCGTATTTGGTGACGGCTCACAGACGAGGGCATTCACTTACATCGGGGACATAGCACCGATCATTGCCGATTGCGTCCATAAGAAAGAATGCTTCGGTGAAGTGTTTAACATCGGAGCGGACGAAGATTATTCGGTCAAGGAATTGGCGGAAGAGGTGATGGAAGCAATGGACATCAAAAACGAGCTTCGGTACCTTGAGGCACGCAATGAAGTTCTTCATGCGCATGCGGATCATTCCAAAATCAAAGCGATTTATGGGGAGTACAGCAAGACGTCCCTATCGGACGGATTAAAGAAAATGGCCGTTTGGGCAAAGGAAACGGGGATTCAAAAAAGTGAGAAGTTCAAGAACATTGAAATTACAGAGAAACTGCCACCGCTCTGGTTGGAAGATTAATGCCTAAGATTTTATTCCTTACTCTCCATCGAAAAGACCGCTCTCCCGGTCAGCGGTTCCGGCATGAGCAGTTCCTAGCGCATTTGGAGGAAAATGGTTTTGAAATCACGTATTCAAACATGCTTTCTGCGTCGGATGATAAGGTTTTCTATGGTGCGGGAAATACGTTCGGAAAAATAAGGGTGGGTTTGAAAGCCGCTTTTAGACGACTCAAGGATCTCTTCAGAGCCAGCAAATTTGATTACATCTTCATTTATCGTGATGCCTTCTTTTTTGGCACTTGGTTCGAGCGGATGTTCAAAAGATCAAAGGCCAAGCTCGTTTTTGATTACGACGATTCTATCTGGCTGAGGGACGAAAACCCCAATCAGGGCTTTTTTCAAAAGCTGAAGAAACCCGAAAAAACTGGAACCATCATTTCCTATTGTGATATCGTCATTGCAGGAAATGAATACCTGAAGCAGTATGCTGAAAAATTCAATTCCAAGGTGGTGATCATCCCGACCACCATTGATTTGGCAGAATACTCAAAAGTTAGTGTGCCAAAACAAGAAGACAGGGTTTGCATAGGATGGAGTGGAAGCTTTTCAACCATCAAGCATTTCGAAAGTTCATTAGATGCGCTCAAGAGAGTGCATGAGAAATTTGGGGATCGGGTTTACTATAAAGTAATCGGAGACGGCAACTACCGAAATGACGAGTTGGGAATAGTCGGTCTGCCCTGGGGGAAGGATACCGAGATTGAAGATCTGTGCGAAATGGATATAGGCATTATGTCTTTGCCGGACGATGACTGGTCAAAAGGAAAGTGCGGACTCAAGGGCCTTCAATACATGGCGCTGGAAATCCCAACCATCATGTCGCCCGTAGGTGTCAACTCAGACATCATCCAGGACGGTGTTAATGGCTTTCTGGCAAGCACCACTGATGAGTGGGTGGCGAAACTTTCATTGCTGATTGAAGATGCTGAATTGAGAAAGAAATTAGGAAAAGCCGGGAGGAGAACTGTCGAAGAGCAGTATTCGGTAGAGGCGAACAAAGAAAAGTGGTTGGAGGTTTTTAGCTCAGGTATTGACTGACACATTTTGTGATACCTGTCTTCACTTCCTCCCAAGTCCTGTTTTTTAAGCAGATTGGGTTTGGGTCAGATTCGGCATCCTGAAAGTAAACAAGTGCCTGAGGGATAGAAATAAGCAGTCTTTGGTCAGGGTACTTTCTTTCGAAAACCTCAATCATCTCATCGAAAGTCATGTGCTCAAATAGTTCGTAAATATCCCAGAAATCTTTTTTTGTCCCCCGATTTAAAACTGCGTTGATTTTCATAGCTGCAATATCCCGGTAATCATACATTCGTACTTCGTCATCAATAAGAGGATAAAGTAACGGATGTTGATACTGGATAAGGTCTACTTTAATCGCATTGATTTTGCAGAAAAGACTCCATGAAATGGGAGATTCAATGAATTGAAAAGAATGAGAGAACTCCGACTTTAAGGATGAAATAATTTGCTGTTTTTCTAGAGGGTACCCAAACAAATCAAGATCAATAGATTGGCGATGACCAAACTGGAGCGCTAAAGCCGTACCGCCCACAAGGTGAAAGTCATGCAGTATGGGTAGGTCTTGTAGCTTCTCTAATAGGGCAAAAGTGCTGAGTTCGACTGTCTCTTTGTGTAGCATCGAAAGGAGTTAATTGGCTCATTGATGATTGCACTTGCCAAGTGCAATCTCATTTCTGACAGGAATGGAACTTTTAGAAGTGATGTCTTAATTTTTTCGTCTCCGTAAAATCGCCGACAAAACCGGATGTCCTCGACATCACCACGGTCAAAAACCCTCTGAATTATGTACCCTGAGTGCTTGTCAAAATCCAATTCCTGAAAGTTGGTGTCCCAAAAGAGATTCGAATCAAAAAATGGCTGAGAGGGCATATTGTAAATTTAGTGATGATCTGTCACATATCCTTCAAGCCTTCCTTGGCTTTCTTGAAAACATCACTGTTTCGCTTAGCGAGCTTCTTTACCTTTTTGTAGTACACTTCGGCCTCATCCAGGTCATTCCGCTTCACAGCAATTTCCCCAAGATTGTATAAGGTGCTGAAGTAATACCCCTTTTCTGTCGCATTGGCCTTTTCATGAAATTCCTGAGACCGCTTGAAATACTTATAGGAGTTGTCCTCATCTTTTCTGGTTTTGTAGATTCGGCCCAGAAAGTACGCGGCATACCTGCCCGTATATTCCTCATAGCCCACCTGACTGCTGTCTATTCGCGCGATGATTTCCTTACAAACCACCTCAGCTTGAGGATATCGACCTGTAGTGAAAAGCGCACGCGCATACCACCTGTGAAAAAATGAATTATCAGGGTAGGTCGCATGCAAGTACTCGGCAAGATTTAGAGATTCACGGTATTCACTTTTGTCATGAAAAAGGATGTTCAGCAAATAATATTGCGCCTCGGTACGGGAGTAAAAGGCATTCCTGGAGACCTCCCTCAACTGTTGCACACCCAATTCTTTATCGCCATCCGGAAAGAACATCATGAGTGGCCTCAGCCAGGGATAGTTCTCACGAATCCACTCGGTGTAGTAGTTGATCAACCCAGTCCCGAACAGTACTTCAGGGCTGTACTCCGTAAACTCATTACACTCCTTCAGGTACTTCAGCGCTTTGCGCCCATCGAAAGCTGCCCTGCTATAATTTTCCCGATCCGAATGCAGACGTGCCTTGAACCCATAGGCAGCCGCCAGGAAGAACGCCCCCTCTATGGGGTTCTTTTCATAGAGCCGGTCAGCGACTACAATCGACGTGTCCATATAGGCGTTGAATATGTCGTCGTACTTTTGGTCGTTCAGATTGGGTTGGATTCTCCACCAATAGTTAAGGCCCATCAGGAAGTAGGGAAGGGGATGCCAGCCGTACTCAAACTTTAAGTACTTGAGGTGTCGCATGGACTCGTCAAATTTGAAATTGTACAGTTCGTTCACCGCGTTGGTCGCTTCAATCTGCACGTACGGATTGAGCAAAATCATGTGGACGCTATCAATCTTAGGCGCACGTTGACCAACCGACGGGTGCCCAATCGCTAGTAGAATAAGAATGGTAAAAAATTGCTTCACGCAGCGAATTTCAATGTTTTTGTTAAAATTAGAACCCCTTCCGATACCCCGGACGTATTTAGTAGTTTAATTGCTATTTTCGCCCCTACATTTTTTAGCACATGTCGTACCAAAAATTAAACAACATCGGCGGTTGGGTGGCTTTTGCCATTGCAATGGTCGTTTATACCCTCACTGTCGAACCTACCGCAAGCTTCTGGGATTGCGGCGAATTCATAGCGTGTTCGTACAAATTGGAGGTGCCACACCCTCCTGGGGCGCCTTTCTTCCTCTTGATCGGACGAATGTTCTCCCTCCTTGCTTTGGGAGATGTGACCCAAGTGGCTTTTTGGATCAACATGCTGAGCGTCATAAGTAGTGCGTTTGCCATTCTGTTTCTTTTTTGGTCCGTCACGCATTTGGCAAGAAAAATAGTAAAAGTGAAAAATGGCGAGGAGACTACCACTGATAGCATCTTGATGATTGGTGCGGGTGCGGTGGCTGCACTTACCTGTACTTTCTCAGATTCATTTTGGTTCTCGGCAGTGGAGGCAGAAGTATATGGGATGTCTTCCTTTTTCACAGCCTTCGTTTTCTGGGGCATCTTGAAATGGGAGAATAAACAAACCGAATCGGACAGAGCCAGATGGCTTATTTTGATCGCCTACATGATGGGACTTTCCATAGGCGTACACTTGCTGAACTTGGTGACAATCCCTGTGCTGGGACTTATCATGTACTTTAAGTACAATAAAGAAGTAACGAAATGGGGTGTGATCTCTACGTTGCTTATGTCGGGTGCTGTTATTCTTTTAATTCTGGTTGGGGTAATTCCCGGACTTCCATCTATCGCAGGGGCGTTGGAAATTGCATTCGTAAATGGACTTGGATTGCCATTTGGCTCTGGCGTAATTTTCTTTGGACTCGCTTTCCTAGGAGCTTTGGTTTTCGGAATCAACTACTCCATCAAACACAAAAAATACATTCTGAATACTGCACTTCTGTGCTTTGCATTCATCATGGTGGGCTATTCATCTTATGCTATTGTGCTCGTTCGTTCGGGCTACAATCCACCGATAGATGAGAACAATCCTGAGGAAATTATCAGTTTCGTTTCGTATCTGAAGCGTGAGCAATACGGCAGCCGTCCTCTTTTTAAGGGACAATATTATACCGCCCAAGTGACCGATCAAAAGAAAGGTGCTAAGGTATATATGAGAGGAGAGGATGAGTATGTGGTGAAGGATTACAAAGTAGAATATGTGTACGATCCTGCGCATACCACCATCCTTCCAAGGATGTACAGCAGTGATCCGAATCACATCCGAAAATACCGGCAGGTCACAGGATTGCGACAAGGAGAGAAACCTACCTTCTCAGACAATATTTGGTTTATGCTCCAGCACCAGATAGGGCAGATGTATATGCGCTATTTCTTGTGGAATTTCTCAGGTCGTGCCCACGATCATCAGGATGCGGATGCGCTTCTATTAAATACCGGATCGGATTTGCCAGATCAGATAAAGAACAATGAGGGAAGGAATATTTACTATGCTCTGCCTCTTTTCTTAGGGATTTTGGGACTTCTTGTGCAATTCAGGAAAAACCCAAAGTATTTCTCAGCGACTGTTCTTTTGTTCTTCCTCACCGGAATAGCGCTGGTGCTGTACCTGAATTCCCCACCGACTGAACCTCGTGCTCGAGATTACATCTACACGGGTTCGTATTACGTCTTTGCGATGTGGGTAGGTTTTGGTGTGTTAGCTCTTTATGAAATCGCCTTGGCGGCATTCCGCAACCCGAAGCTTTCCGCAACTGTGGCCTGTGTGTTGGCGCTGGGCGTGCCGGCCATCATGGCAAGTGAAAACTGGGACGACCATGACCGATCAGAAAGGTATTTCTCCATCGATGCGGCGAAGAGTTATTTGGATTCCTGCGAGCCAAATGCCATTCTGTTTACCGGAGGAGACAATGACACCTTCCCACTTTGGTACTTGCAAGAAGTGGAAGGCTACAGAACAGATGTGCGCGTGATTGTGCTTAGCTACTTCAATACGGATTGGTATATTCAGCAAATGATGCGCCCGGCTTACGAGTCTGAGCCACTTCCTTTTGGTCTGACCAAGAAGAATTATCAGCAAGGTGGACTTAACGATTATGTTTATTACATCGAGAATTCTGATCTTAAGGATTCAGCAATTGATTTAAAGAGATACCTGAGCTTATTGAAGCAAGAGCATCCAGCTTTGCAGATTTCATCTCCATTGAGTAAGCATAATTCAGTACCCACCAAATCTTTGGTGTTGAACAATGTGGATACCGCCAAAATCAAAGGTATGCTACCTGAATATCTGCACGACAAAGTGACCAACCAATTGATTTTCAGAATCAAAGGGAGCGGGCTTGAGAAGAAAGACCTGGCCATCCTTGATTTGGTTGTGAATAATAATTGGGATCGTCCGATTTACTTCAACGTGACTTCTTTGTCTCACTTCAATGTGGACGTAAGTAATAACATTGTTCAGGAAGGCATGACCTACCGATTGCTTCCGGTGAATTCAACTTCTCAATTGGTCAACAGAGAGGTGATGTATGAGAATTTCATGAATGAATTCAAATGGACAAATCTGGATAGAGAGGATATCTACTACACCGATGATTACAGAGGATTCTGTCAGAATTTGAGATCGGG
>CAYGSD010000033.1:0-9095 GCA_964352625.1 uncultured Roseivirgaceae bacterium | reverse complement strand
CCTCGTTTACACCGAGGGGGTCGGGGGTTCGAATCCCTCAGCGCCCACAATTAAAGACCTGTCATTAGTGACGGGTTTTTTTGTTTTAGCGCATTTGAGGCATTTTCAATAAGGGATCACGAGGGGACGAGCGCATGCCTGTGTGTATGAGCTAATCCCTCAGCGTCCACAGATACAATCATCCCGCCTACAATCATCCCGCCCATGTCGGGATTTTTTTGTTTGGTCAGGCATATTATCTACTCCAGCTCGATCGAAAAGTATCGGCCTTACCTGCACCTCTTTGCAGTCTCGCCAAGCACAAAACAAATCATAAAGGGTTTACGGGAAGTTCAAGCGGATGCAATTATCAATCTAAGCCTCGGCGCAAGAAATCTAGAAATGGCTTGATCGCAGTAAAGGTCTCCTGAACCATATCTGGGAATTCGGAGGATTGGGCCTCCTTGTCGGTGAACTTTCGCATATAGATGAAACTCTTATAGCGCAACAAATCAATATTGGGATTGTCCTTCGAAAATCCCTTTGGAGCGGTTTTTACCTGATCGTCATAGGGTTCATCAAAAACAGACTTGAAGGATTTTGAGTTTATAATCTTGCGCAATTCATCTGCATTGTAATCTATTTCTTGTCGGATTTTCTTTAGCGCATCTGGCATGGGTTGATACAAACCCCCTCCTGCAAAATTGTTTCCAGGCATGATGTGAATGTAATAGCCTGGATTTCCTGTTTTGCGTCCACCTTTGGCAATGGCTCCTCCAAAATTCGTTTTGTAGGGTTCTTTATTGTTGCTAAACCGAACATCTCTGTTCAGCCTGAAAACACATTTCTTGGCCTCCTCGGAGGCAATTTCTGGATCATTCGCTGCGGTGAGATTAATGGTGTTTTGTACCAAATCAATGAAATTTTGCTTAGCAGTCAGATAATCTGATTTGTTGGCATCCATCCACTCCTTACTGTTGTTGGCTGCCAAGCCGGATAGGAAAGTGTGTATTTGCTTTACGTCCATCTTAAAGGCTGTTTAGAAGTTCTTCCAATTTTATTGATCGGGAAGCCTTGAGCAAGACGGTGCTTGATGCTTGCGGCTTGAAGCCTGACGCCACAAGTTCGCTCGTAGACCCAAAATGCCTCGCACTCGGAACAAACTCCAAAGCAGGCTTGATCTTTTCTCCCACGAGAATCACTTCATCAAAATTCATCTGCATGACTTCCTTTCCTAAAGAACGATGTTCTTCATCAGAATTGGACAATTCATTCATATCTCCAAGTATCGCCACCTTTCTCCCCACGAAAGTCGAGAGGTTTTTTATAGCTGCTCGCATGGAGTCCGGGTTGGCGTTGTAGGCATCCATGATGATGGTGAACCCATTTCGCACTATGATCTGAGATCGCTGATTCTGTGGCTGGTAATTTTCCAGAGCAGAAACAATTTCCTCATCGCTCACTCCAAAATGACGACCCACCTGAACGGCCGCTGCTGCATTCAAGAAATTGTAGCTTCCCGTGAGTTTTGTTCTTGCTTCTTGTCCGCCTACTCTCATTGTCAGGAATTGATCGCCAGGCAGAATTTCAACATTATCCGAAGGAAAGGATTCCGCTTTTGAAAAGCGCTTGGTCATATGGCTCAGTCTTTCATCTTCTTGGTTGATAAATGGGATCCCATCCGACTTTCTTATAAAATCAAATAACTCGCTTTTACCCCGAAGCACTCCCTCAATTCCTCCGAAACCTTCCGTATGAGCATGACCAATGTTGGTGATCAATCCGTGAGTTGGCCTAGTATATTCGCAGTAAGAAGCAATTTCTTTCTGATGGTTTGCTCCCATTTCTACAATGGCCATTTCTGTTTCCTCGGTCCATTTCAGAATAGTGAGCGGTACACCAATGTGGTTGTTCAGGTTTCCCTCAGTGGCTTGAACAATGAATTTCTGAGCAAGCACTTCTCTGACTAGCTCTTTCGTGGTAGTCTTTCCGTTCGATCCGGTTATCGCCAAGACCGGCTTCTTAAAATGATCGCGATGATGACCCGCCAAATGCTGAAGGGCGGTCAACGCATTTTCAACTAAAACACAGCCATTTCCGAGGTAGTCTTGATCATCGACTACTGCGACCAAAGCGCCTTTCTCTATGGCAGATTTCGCGTAGGCATTGCCGTTGAAACTGGGGCCGCTGAGGGCGAAAAAAATATTGCCTTCCTTGACAGTCCGAGAATCAGTAGACACTCCAGTGCTTTGCAGAAACTTGGAATAGAGCGCCTCTGTTGTCTCCATCATTTCTTGATTGGAACCTTTACCCTGTAATCGGCAGAGACCTTGCCCTTGCTGATATTGGCGAGCTTACTCTTGATAAGCTTTTTCTTGAATGCGCTGATATGATCCGTGAATAGAATTCCCTCAATGTGATCGTACTCGTGCTGGATCACTCTGGCAAGAATCCCGTCGATTTCTTCCACGTGCTCCTTCCACTCCGCATCCTGATACTTGATCTTGATGGTGTCGAATCTCGCCACATCTTCCCGGATACCGGGAATGCTAAGACACCCTTCCTCGAACTTCCATTCCTCACCAAACTCATCCAGAATCTCAGGATTTATGAATGCCTTTCTTACGCCCTTTTCCTCATCGTCATCCTCTACCATCGGTTCGGTATCGACAACAAAAAGTCGAATGGACATTCCTATTTGAGGAGCGGCAAGTCCGACCCCATTAGCCGCATCCATCGTTTCGAACATATCCGAAACTAATTGGTCCAAGTCAAGTGCTCCTTTTTCAATTGTTTGTGCTTTTCGCTTTAGCACTGGGTCGCCAAATAAAACTATCGGGTAGATCATTGAGATTCCATGTATGATTGCAAGATGAGGGTGGCCGCAACTGCATCCACATTTCCTTTCTCACGTCGTTTTTTCTTTTTCATTCCTCCCGTGACCATCGCATTCATGGCCATTTTAGAAGTGAAAGTTTCGTCGTGCAAAACTATCTTTTTGTCAGGAAAAGTCTTCTGAAATCTCTTTACAAATGCTCTCACCAACTCGGTAGCGTCCGTATCTGACCCGTCCAATCTTGTCGGAAAACCTATTACCACTTCCTCCACTTCCTCCTTTTGAAAATATTTTTCTAGAAATAGAACAAGCTTTTCGGGAGGTTCAAAACCCAAAGCACTTGCAATGATCTGATCATTATCCGTGGCAGCTAAGCCACATCGTTTTGCACCGTAATCAATTGCTAGTATCCTTGCCATTCAAAAAAAAGAAGAAACCGTCTGCACCATTTTGCTGTTTACAAATGTCAGCATTACTTTAAGACAGCTCAAATAAAGAAAACGTGAAGCATAATAATTCCAAACAAGCCATCCGATTACCAATTTTCATTGCGCTGGCTATAGCACTTGGTATTTTCATTGGTGCTAATATGGCTGGAGGAATCGGGCCAAATACCGAGGAAGTCAACGACAGCCTCTCAAAATTTCGTCAGGTGATCTCTCACATCAATGACTTCTATGTTGATGATGTGGACTCTAAGAAATTGGTAGAGACGGCCATTGAAGAAATGCTTCAAGAGCTAGATCCACATTCGCTTTATGTCCCTTATGAAGAGCATAAATTGACAGGGTCGCAGCTTGAGAGTAATTATGAGGGCATAGGCGTGGAGTTCAACATTTTCAGAGACACCATCGTGGTGGTCACCCCATTGAGCGGCGGGCCTTCTGAAAAACTGGGTATTGCAACAGGTGATAAGATCATAAAAGTAGAAGACGAGGTGGTAGCAGGAATCGGGATAAATAACCGAGGCGTGATCGAAAGATTAAGAGGGGAAGCTGATTCCAAAGTGACCATAACGATACTCCGAGGCAAAAAGGAAATCGAATACACAATTACGAGAGGAGAAATCCCGCAATTTTCGTTGGACGTGGCTTACATGATCACAAATGAAACAGGCTTCATCAAGATCAATCGGTTTGCTGCATCTACATTCCTTGAATTCAAGGAAGCTCTCTTCCAGCTAAAGGAGAAAGGCATGAAAAACATGATTCTTGATCTCACCGGAAATGGTGGTGGATACATGAGCCCAGCCGTGAAAATGGTGGATGAATTTATCGGGGAAGGGAAGATGATCGTCTACACCAAAGGGAAATTCAAGCAGAGTAATTTTTCTCACAAATCAGACACTCCGGGAGATTTTGAGGAAGGGGCTGTGATCGTACTTGTTGATGAAGGGTCGGCCTCTGCATCAGAGATTGTGGCCGGGGCACTTCAAGATCATGACCGTGCATTGATCGTTGGACGGAGAACATTTGGAAAGGGTTTGGTACAGAATTATTGGGAACTAAACGATGGCTCTGAACTGCGACTTACAACTTCTCGATATTATACACCCAGCGGACGAAACATTCAGAAACCTTATGAAGCAGGAAACCTTGATCAGTATTATCGTGAGTATTATGAGCGGTATAGAAACGGTGAGCTTTACTCAGAAGACAGCATCAAAGTGGCAGACAGTTTGATCTTCAAGACGGCCGCTGGACGCACTGTCTTTGGTGGGGGCGGAATTGTACCAGACTACTTTGTTCCGCTGGATACTACTGGCAATACAACGCTTCTAACCCGTATTTTCAACACCAGCACAATCCACGAATTCGCCTTTGACTATGCGCGAGAAAATGAAAAGGAACTCAACAACATGGGATTGGTAAGATTCCTCTCTGACTTTGAAGTTTCGGATGGCACCTTGAATGCTCTATTGGCCAAAGCCGAGCAAAATGGTATAAACCGAAGTGACGCTGAATTTCAGAAATCTAAGAAGCTGATCAAGAATTATCTCAAGGCATTTATCGGCCGAGGGATCTGGGACAATGACGCGTTTTTCCCAGTGTTGAAACAAGAAGACGAGATTGTCAAAAAGGCTTTAACCTTAATTGATGAAGCAAATGCAATTCAATGATCGTCGCTTAATTTCATTTAGATAAATTTGGGTGCTTTTAGAACTCGGTTGTTCTAGATAAAACTTAGTGAACGCATGAACTTGGACAACATTCGACGGATCAATCCGGCGTATTTCGATTTTTTGATACAATGGCAAAGTATTGTCTTCTACCTAATTTTTGCCGCCTTTGCATTAGCCATAGTTTTTTGGATTGGCTACAAATTGAAATTAAATGGCTTGCCTTCAATGAAGGCCAAGCATGACTATATCAGCCAGCATGAAGCCAACAAACTTCAGCGTGTTCATTTCATTGTTGCCGTTTCCCTCTTCTTTTTTATCAACTGGCTGGAGTTTGAGACAGTAGTGCTCAACATCATTTGGTTCTTCGTTCGGCTGTTTATTGCCATTGCCATTGCCATACTTTATATCTATGTCGCTAGCCTTCTTTTGAAGTATTTCTGGCCTAAGAAAATGCATGCCCGCATGCGCAAGCTTCGTTACACACCTCGTATAAACCCGAAGACAGGAAATAAAATGAAGCTCCTGAGCGAAGCAGAGGAAGATGCCTACCTGGACGAAGGAAAACAAGCGGAGGAGGACGTGTTCTCCGTGGATTATGACGTATGGATCGATGAAGAATCTGGTGAAACGCACATCGAAAAATATGACGGCCGTCTTTCGGCAGAAGAATGTGATCGTTGTGGTTTCCAGACGTTGAAATTGCAGAAAGAAGAAATCCTCACGCCAGCCACAGATCATGAAGATGGTGAGCTCCAGAAGGAATTCAAATGTGTTTACTGCAAACGGGTGAAGCGCAGAACGGTCAAGCTTTCTAAAAAAATGAGAGAATCTGCTTCTGAAGGTAGCCGATTGGTTGAGAATCCATTGGAACAGCAAGAGCGAGTAGTCGCTGTAAAAATCAACATTGCGTCAACACAATTTTCCAGACTGACCTATGAATTCTCCAATCTCAAGGAAGCACTCAAGTCTGATGGAATGAATGGATCGGGAATTGGAATAGAATCAATCAAGTTGGAGATTTTCACCAACAAGGATGAGCATCTGAAATTTCAGTTCGCAAGCCTCGAAGAAGCCCGTAAATTCATGCAGCAGTTCGACGTGAGCAGTGTAAATGATTGACCTTCCGATTAGGAAAAAAATAGGTCTTGTGCTGGGGCCGCTGTTATTTGCTCTTACATTTTGGAGAGTCATTCCATTCGATGGATTGTCCGATTCAGCCAACGCTGTTTTGGCGTGTGCGCTCTGGATTTCCACATGGTGGATCACTGAAGCCATCCCAATTTCGGCCACCTCGCTGCTTCCTATGGTCTTGCTCCCTCTCACAAAGGGCGCTTCCATCAACCAAACCACGGCTGCCTATGGTGACAAAATGCTCTTCCTTTTTGTCGGTGGATTCATAATTGCCATCGGCATGCAAAAGTGGAATCTGCATAAGCGAATTGCGCTCTCGATAGTGCGAGCCATCGGCACTAGCACGGACAGCCTGATTCTGGGGTTCATGCTTGCCACCGGCTTCCTGTCCATGTGGATTTCCAATACTGCCACCACGCTGATGATGGTCACGATCGCCATAGCCCTGATCAAACAGTCTCAAGAATATCTGAATGAATCGGGCGGGCCATTTTTCAAAGCATTGCTTTTAGCGATTGCATTCTCGGCATCCATTGGCGGGGTTGCGACGCTGATCGGTACGCCGACCAACCCCATTTTTGTAGCCATAGCCAACAAACTGTATGGAGTAGAATTCTCCTTTACGAAATGGATGATTTTCGCGCTTCCCTTCTCCATTGTGATGATTGGGGTTACGTGGGTGGTTTTGACAAAACTTGTTTTTAAGTCGAACAAAATTAAGCTCCCAATGGGGAGAGAATTGATACGGAAAGAACTTCACTCGATGGGTGCCATGTCGTTTGAGGAAAAGGCCATTGCGTGGGTTTTTGGTAGCGTGGCGATGCTGTGGCTGACTCGAACGTTCCTACTCTCCGATTGGATTCCCGGTATCAATGACACATCCATTGCCATTGCAGGAGCGCTCGCACTCTTTCTGATTCCCTCCAAGCAAACTGGCAAACCGCTGATCACCTGGCAAGAGGCAGAAAGGCTTCCCTGGGGGATCATCATTCTATTCGGTGGTGGTCTCTCATTGGCTGCCGCCTTCAAGAGCTCGGGGCTTGCTGAATGGCTCGGTCATCAATTGGAATTGGCTGGGGGATTACCCCTGCTGGCCTTGATCCTTATTATTGCATTTAGTGTGAACATGCTCACTGAGGTAACGTCCAATGTTGCCACCGCTTCGATCGTGTTGCCGATTTTAGCTTCACTGGCCACTATCATTGGTGTTGATCCATATTTTCTAATGATACCAGCCACCATGGCGGCTTCCTGTGCCTTTATGCTGCCAATTGCCACCGGACCAAATGCCATCGTCTTCGGATCTGGACACTTAGAAATTACTGATATGGTTAGAGCAGGATTCTTGCTCAATATTATTTCTACTGTGCTGATCAGCTTGTTGATATATTTTATGTTGCCGTGGGTTTTGTAATGGATAAAATTGCCCTTTGAATGAAAAAAACAACGCTTTTCTTCACTTTCTTAAGCCTAATCTTTCTAATCAGTTGCAAAGTGACCTCACCGCCCAGCACTGGGATTTACCAATTCATCTCCAAAGAATTGACTATTTCTCTTGAGTTTTTAAGTAAAGATGAATTTCAACTTAAAATCAGATCGTCTCCTCATTCTCGTTCCTATTGTTCTGGTAAATGGTACCGAATTGCTAGCGGTAATATTGAATTATTATGCGAGGAAGAACCCGTAGAGCAAAAACTAAGCAGCGCCTATTTAACAACGAGAAAATGGGAGGTAGAAGTTCTCAATAACAATCGGCTAAGATTTCAGAATTACATTTTGAAACGTAAATAGAAAATCATTTCCCTTCTTTCATCCTCGTTTGCAACAAGGACCGGCTAAATCAACTTCGTTTGCAAAGGCTATTTCAATAAATTCATGCAATTGTATCGTGCAAGTAAATTATGAGATGCCGGAACAAGTCCGGCAATTCACTGCCTACTCGCCTTCCCCGCTGCTGGTTCGAGCTTGTAGCTCGGACCTTTCTTCTATACTATGAGATGCCGGAATAAATCCGGCAATCATCTCCCCGACTTCACCCGATTGGTGATATACACACCAAGCAAAATGGTGATCATTCCCACGAAGTGACCAACCTCCAGAATCTCTCCATCCAGCACTCCCCAAGTAACAGCGACAAGCGGAATGAGATAAGTCACCGAAGAAGTGAAAACCGGGTCGGTAATCTGAACGAGGTTATTAAAAATGATAAGTGCTATGGCCGTGCCCATAATGCCAAGAATCAGAATGTAGCCAGTCGCCAATTGTGCTTCAGGTGAACTAATTACGGTCTGGAAAAAATCAGTGAACACGAGTAAATGAATCAACGCCAAAGGCCCGGCGAACAAAAGCGAGATTGAGGTGACCGTGAGTGCTTGGAGCTTGCCTAAGTGATGCTTGATGATGTTCAAATTAAAACCATAGCAGATCGTAGCTCCCACCACGAAGAGGGCGTAAAAATTGAAAGAGAAAGCACCCGTGGAACTGGCAAATGAGAGAATTACGGACCCAAGCAAGCCAATTAAAATTCCAAGAAAGACACCCCTAGTTTGTGTTTGTTTGTAAATGATGAGGCCGATGAGAACCGTGCAAAGAGGTGTGAGCGCATTCAATACGCCTGTGACTCCACTGTCCATTTTTGTCTGAGCAATCGCAAACAGAAATGAAGGAATCAAACTGCCCAGTAAACCAACCGAAGCGAGGAATTTCCAATCCGGTTTGCTCACTCTCTTGAGTCTTAGAATGGCGATGGGCAGTAGAAAAACCGAGGCAGCAAGGATTCGAAGCGAACCTACTTCGCCGGAGCTCAGCCCCACAAGACCCTTCTTGATAAGGATGAAAGAGCTACCCCAAATGAGGGCGAGAACGATAAGATAAATCCAGGCTTTTGCGGATGGTTTTTGCACTCGGCGAAGATACCGGAATGGGTAGTGATTCCCAGAATGCGTGGTTGAAAAAGGGTCGGTAGTCAGAGCAGTCATTCCGTAGGAATCTTAGCTCGTATTTAATTCAAACTCTCGCCTCAATCAT
>CAYGSD010000032.1:0-9511 GCA_964352625.1 uncultured Roseivirgaceae bacterium | reverse complement strand
TCAGCACAATTTTTGAGCTTGCAAAGATGGGTTTTTTGATGTCACTATCAAAGCTCGGAAGTAAACCTCCTGTAGTCACAACCTGTAAATCAGTGTGTTTTTTGTTAAAAGTTTGTAAAAAGCCTTCAATCTCATTTTTTAAACCAACAGATGCTCCTAGCTGCATACAATCCTTGGTGGATTTTCCAACTTCAATTTCTCCGATACTCTCTACACTCAAATCTGGCAATCCGGCCGTAAAGTGATGCATTGCCTTTAGCCTCATTTCCAGTCCTGGCGATATAACTCCACCTCTATATGAACCATCACTGGTTACCAAATCGTAGGTCACACATGTACCGGCATCAATGACTAGAATGTTTTGATCAGGAAACAGACTCCATGCTCCCACTGCCGCCGCAAGCCTATCCATGCCCAGCGTATCGGGTGTATCATAATCCAATGCCAGCGGTATGGGGGTGGATGTGTTTAGCCAAAAGGCAGGAAATTTCTCCCCTTTCCCGACTGAAGACACAATAAAATTCGTATCAGGATGGGCGTCAAGCACCTGCTTAATATCGTCCCAACGGCTCACCTCACTCACGCCTTCATCCGAAAATAGTGCTGTCTTAATGGAAGTATTTCCAATATCAATACCCAATGTGTGCTTCTTCGTCAAAGCTTTGCTTTTTCTTTATGCTTAAATGAATCACAAAGCTACTGCACTCGGAATTATGAGCGGTTCATCCTTAGATGGACTGGATTTATGCTTGGCAACTTTCTCCCAGAATGGTAGCCAGTGGGACTTCAATATCAATGACTGTCTCACCATTGAACTACCCAAAAAGCTAAAATCTAAATTGCATGAATCGGCCAATCTTTCTCAAGAAGCTCTGTCGAGACTAGATCATGAATACGGTGATTTTATTGCAGCCGCAGCAAAAGATATGGCTCCAAAAGCCCAAATCATTGGCCTTCATGGTCACACGGTTTTTCACTCACCCGCCGATAAAATCAGCCTACAAATTGGCAGTGCTCAGGTCGTGGCTTCCAGGACGGGAATTCCGACAGTCGGAAATTTTCGAATGAAAGATATCCTGCTAGGAGGGCAAGGCGCCCCGCTGGTTCCTCTTGGGGAAAAACTTCTTTTTCCAGAATACTCCGCCTTTTTAAACTTGGGCGGAATTTGTAACTGCACTTTTAAGACATCTACCGAAAAGTGGCTTGCCGGAGACATTGGGCCGTTCAATCAAGTTTTCAATTTCTACGCAAACCACCTTGGACATGCCATTGATCGGGGTGGTGAACTTGCCAGGTCAGGGGAGGTAATTTCATCCTTATTGGAACAATGGAACCGGCTTGAATTTTTTTTACTCCCATTTCCCAAATCACTTGGTAACGATTGGATCCGAGAAAATTTCTTTGAGCTCAAAGAAAAACCGGCTGATGTGTTGGCCACATTTGCCGAATTTATTTCAACCAAGATTGCGTGTCAGATTGATGAATTTTCCTCAACACAAATACTCACCACAGGGGGAGGAACCTTGAATGCTTTTCTTATTCAGCAAATTCAAAACAAGACATCTTCCAAAATTGTGATTCCCCCGCTCCAAATTCTAGAATTCAAAGAGGCCTTAATTTTTGGTTTCTTAGGTCTTTTGAAAGAACTCAACATTCCGAATGTTTTATCCAGCGCTACAGGTGCCTCGGTGGATTCTTGTTCTGGAGACCTGTACTTCCCTTAGCAAAATATATACTTTTGCGGCACCCAAACATTAACCCCAAAAATCGATGAAAGACCTTCTCAAGAAATTTGAAGAAAAAGCCCCTGAAATAGTCTTCGAATGGTCCGACCCGGAAACTGACGCTCAAGGCTGGGTGGTCATCAACTCTCTGCGAGGCGGTGCAGCAGGTGGTGGCACACGAATGAGGAAGGGACTCAACAAAAGAGAAGTAGAATCGCTGGCCAAGACCATGGAAATCAAGTTTTCTGTTTCTGGGCCTCATATTGGCGGAGCAAAATCTGGGATCAACTTTGATCCTTCCGATCCTCGAAAGCAGGAGGTTTTAAGAAGGTGGTATAAGGCCGTCTCGCCGATCCTGAAAAATTATTACGGTACTGGCGGAGACATGAACGTCGATGAAATACATGAGGTGATTCCTATCACAGAGGACTTTGGGCTTTGGCATCCGCAAGAGGGAATTGTGAATGGACATTTCAACCCAACCCGTCCTCAGAAAATTCATATGATCGGACGACTTAGACAAGGCGTGTCCAAGATCATCGAAGACAGTGACTACATCCCCACCTCAGAGAAAAAATATACAGTAGCGGATATGATCACTGGGTTTGGGGTAGCCGAGGCTGTCCGTCACTACTACAATTTATGGGGAGGCGATCTTTCACAAAAGCGAGCAATTATTCAGGGTTGGGGAAATGTCGGGGCAACAGCCGCTCTGTATTTGGCTAAGTATGGGGTGAGAATTGTCGGGATTATTGACCGAAATGGTGGTCTTATATCTACTCATGGTTTAGATCTAAACGACATTAAGAAACTATTTCATGACAGAAGGGGAAATGAGCTTATATCAGATGATATGATTCCTTTCGAAGAATGCAACGAGAAAATTTGGGACATTGGAGCGGAGATTTTCATACCAGCGGCTGCTTCAAGGCTCGTATCAAAAGATCAAGCTGAGCGTATGATAAATTCGTCACTAGAAGTAGTGTCATGTGGCGCCAACGTGCCATTCCAAGATGAAGAGATTTTCTATGGACCTATAGCAGAACATGTCGATACTAAGATCGCTTTGCTCTCAGACTTTATTGCGAACTGTGGAATGGCTCGAACATTCGCCTTTCTCATGAACCCGGATAATGATGATCAGTTAACCGACGCATCAATTTTTGAAGACGTCTCTCAGACTATCCATACCGCACTAGAAAAAGTACATAATGTGAACCCAGGCAGAACTCATCTTGCGGAAACCGCTTATAATATTGCGTTGAGTCAACTTATCTGATCTACAACTTGTATTTCTAGCTGCTTATCGCAATCTTAGGAGGCTAAATCACCAATGACCTTGGCCACCAAAAGTTTTGCACTTCGCTTATTTCTGATTTGCTCGTTATTTCTAACGAGCATTTTGACTTTCGGTCAGGGACACACTAATGATCAAAGTGAGAACTCTCACGCGGAGCAAGTTGCAGACGGCCAACAAGAGGAGTCCCACGAAACGATTGATCATGCAGGGGAGGGAGAACATCATGGTGAAAAGCCAGCCGCATGGAGCGTAATTCCATTTGTGCTGCTGCTCTTGATGATCGCTACCGGACCGCTATTTTATGAACACTTCTGGCACAAAAACTACCCAATAGTCGCTATAGCACTTGCTGCCCTAGTTGTCGCTTATTATTTGTTCAAACTGCACAATCAACATGGGCCGGTACATGCCTTGGCCGAGTATGTGCAGTTCATCGCTTTGCTCACTGGTCTTTACGTGGCGTCCGGCGGCATTATGATCATTGTCGACAAGAATGCCTCCCCGATGACCAATATCGCCATTCTCGCCATTGGTGCAATCATTGCAAATGTGATTGGAACGACCGGCGCATCGATGCTATTAATCCGGCCATTTATTCGATTGAATAAAAATCGAATCAAGCCCTATCATATCATTTTCTTCATTTTTGTTGTCTCCAATATCGGCGGCTCGCTGACCCCTATCGGTGACCCTCCTCTTTTTCTTGGATTCTTGAAAGGCGTTCCATTTTTGTGGACTTTGTCTCACAATGTAATTCCATGGGCATTCGCCATTACGGCTTTGCTTTTGATGTTTTACGTCCTTGACAAGAAAAATAAGGCAGACTACAGTTTTGGAGAAGACACGCTTGTCCCCACTGGAAAAGTAGGAATCCGCGGGACGAGAAATTTCGTTTGGCTGGCAGTTATTGTGGCCGCCGTTTTCTTAGACCCCAACGTTTTCGACTGGGTGCCAGGCATCTCTTATGGAGGTCAAACCTTTTCCTATATCAGAGAAATCATCATGCTGGCAGCCGCCTATCTCTCGTATAAACTTGCCGACAAGCAAGCACATGCTGGGAACGAATTCAATTTTGAGCCTATTCGTGAGGTCGCCTTTATTTTCGTTGGAATATTCGGGACGATGATGCCAGCGCTGGAGCTGGTGAGTAACTATGCCGAATCTCCGGAAGGATCTGCAATGATCTCGGCCAACACCCTGTACTGGGGCACAGGACTACTTTCTGGATTTCTTGACAATGCCCCCACCTATGTGAATTTCCTAACGGCAGCCATGGCGGCAAGAGGTGGTGACATCAATACCCTCGCTGAAGTGCAAGCGTTTGCTGCGGCGGCAGACTCGGCTGTATATCTTAAAGCTATTTCTGTGGCAGCTGTATTTTTTGGAGCGATGACCTACATCGGAAATGGACCAAACTTCATGGTAAAATCTATCGCTGAGCAAGTGGGTATCAAGATGCCTTCATTCTTTGGCTACATGGTGAGGTACTCCATCCCATTCTTGGTGCCTCTCTTCGTCATCGTGTGGTTGATTTTCTTCGTGCTAGGCGCGTAAAGCCAGAAGCATTTTCACAGCCGTAGCTCCTGCTTCATCTCCCTTATTCCCATGCTTTCCCCCGGCTCTATCCAAGGCTTGCTGCATTGTATTAGGTGTTAAGACACCAAATATTACTGGCTTATTATACTTCAAACCTACGTTGGTCAATCCATTGGCAACAGCATCGCAGATAAAGTCGAAGTGCTTGGTTTCTCCCTGTATCACACATCCAATACAAATCACAGCATCAATCTCCTCTTTCTGGGCAAATGCTTGGGCTCCCAGGGTCAACTCAAAACTACCCGGCACTTCCATTCGCTTTATGTTCTCACGAGTACCGCCCATACCTACTATTGTAGAGACAGCTCCCTCGTACATTGATTCAGTTATTTGCTCATTCCACTCTGAAACAACTATTCCGAAAGTGAATTTCGAGACGTCAGCATCTCCGCTAAAATTGAATGAGCTTAAGTTTTTTTCTGATGAGGCCATAATAAAAAAGGGACGCTATTGCGTCCCCAAAATTAGGTTGAATTTTCTTTTGGTTATTTCGCCAATCCTTCGAGTCTGGCTTTTTGCTTCTTCGCTTCCTGCACCAATCTTGATTTCACATACTCTTCAATGATGGTTCCGTAAGCTTCTGCGGCGGCAGCATACTGTCCGGCATTTTCTCTAGCGATAGCCAGCTTCTGCAAGTACACTGGAGTGTAACTTTCGTTCTCTTTGTAATCAACAGCTCTTTCGTAGTAGTCAACTGCATTTTCGTATTGACCAAGTTCCATATAGCTATCCCCAATCAAGGCATAGGCTCTCGCTTGAACTACATAGTCAGAAGCGCTGAAATTTTTCAGGTGGCGAATGGCTGCATCGTAATTGTCAAGGTTCATGTAGATGCTACCGGCATAGAAATTAGCCAAATTGGCTGCATCTGTTCCCGGGTAATCATTCACAATCTGAATGAATCCATAATTAAGACCGTCACCGTTCAATGCTTTGCTCAGGCTATCTGCTTCATAGAAGTAAATAGCTTGGAACATTTCTTCCTGTGCTTCCTTATTCTTGGATTCGAGCTGGCCTCTGTAGAAAAAGAGTGCTACTACTGCTAAAATTAAAACACCTCCAATAACCAGGGTGATGTTCTTTTTCTTTTTATCACTGAAGAACTCCTCAGCCTTGTCTACGATCACTTCCGGCTCTTCAATGATGTTGCCGTGAGACTGTCCTTCTTGCTTCTTTTTTGACATGGTAAAATTTTAAAGGACGCAAAGATAGAATTTTCGCCAATTAATTATCAAACCTCGACGTAAGGATAGTTCGGTTCGGCATAAATATCTGTGTAAGCATCTGATGCCGGAGGGAAATCTGACTCCTCAGAGAAGGTCACTGTCTCCATCACTTCTTCCTTTATTCTATTGTCGATAGCCTTCAATTCCTCTTCTGTGGCGTATTTGTTCTTGAGAATGGTGGCCCGCACTTGTTCAATTGGATCCTGTGCTTTGTATTCTTCCACCTCCTCTTTCGTTCGATATTTTGCCGGGTCAGACATGGAATGACCTTTATATCGGTAGGTTCTGAACTCAAGAAGCGTCGGACCGTCTCCTTTTCTTGCTCTGGCCGCTGCTTTTTCTACTGCTTTGTGGACATCTTCCACTTTCATTGCGTCCACAGCTTCCGAAGGAATGTCGTAGGATTCTCCCAGTTGATAGAGTTCAGTGACATTTGAAGTTCTTTGAACCGAAGTTCCCATGGCATAGCCATTGTTCTCAATGACAAAAATCACTGGAAGCTTCATGGTCATGGCCAAATTCAATGCCTCATGGAAAGCACCTTGTCTTACCGCTCCATCACCCATTGAGCACATGCACAGGAGACCTGTTTCGTTATATTTTTCTGCAAATGCAATTCCTGCTCCCATAGGTATCTGCCCTCCAACAATCCCATGACCCCCAAAGAAATGATTCTCCTTATCGAACATGTGCATGGATCCACCCTTTCCTTTGGATATCCCCGTTTCCTTGCCGTAGAGCTCAGCCATCACTTTCTTTGGATCCGACCCAAGCGCCAATGGATGCGCATGATCACGATAAGCAGTGATATACTTATCTCCCTTTTTCAAAGCAGAAACAGCTCCGGCCATACAAGCTTCCTGTCCAATATAAAGGTGACAGAATCCTCGGATTTTTTGCTGGCCATATAATTGGCCGGCTTTCTCTTCGAATCTTCTCATGAGCAGCATGCTCTCGAACCAATTCATGTAGGTTTCTTTAGAGAAAGAATCCTTTTTTGTTGCTGTCTTTGCCTTTGCCATTTTGCGTCGGTTAGTTTTGCTTGCGATTAGGACTTGCGAAATTAACTGCAAAAACGCGCCCTCACAAACCCAATGATCCTTACACAAATCAATTTGCACGGCTTCAAAAATTATGAGGAGACAAAATTCTCATTTGCACGCGGCATTAATTGTATTGTGGGCAAGAATGGCGTGGGTAAAACCAACCTCTTAGACTCGGTTTATTATTTGGCTTTTGCCAAGACAGCACTTAGCACCACTGACGCCCAAAACATAAAAGAAGGGTTGAAATCATTTACGGTGCTGGGGCAGTTCGCTGATAAAATGAAAGTGGCATGCGGCTATGAATTCAGGAAAGGAAAAACCCTGAAAGTGAGTGGCAAGGAGCAAACGAAACTGAGCGAACACATTGGGAAAGTGCCGTTGGTTTTTACCACGCCAGATGATTCGGACATGATCCGTGAAGGAAGTGAGTATCGACGGAAATTCTTTGATGGGGCGATTTGTCAACAAGATTCCACCTATCTGAAGAACCTCATTCAATACAATCAGTTACTTCGTCAACGTAACGAACACTTGAAATCGGCAGAGAAACCAAATCAACTTAATCACAACTTGTTGGACACTTATGACGACCAACTGCTCCCTCTAGCACAAGCCATAAGCTCTCGACGAGTTGATTTCATAAAAGACTACATCGAGTATTTTCAGAAGAACTACGAGGCGCTGCACCATGGTGATGAAGCACCGGGGATTGAATTTCAGTCGGAAGTCAATGAGTCCAATTTTGAGGAGAAATTCAAAGCGGGCCGTCAGCGAGATATTCTTATGACTCGGACGCTCATGGGCTCTCACCGTGACAAATATGAATTTTTGCTTAACGACCAGCAGGTAAAGAAATTCGCCTCGCAGGGTCAGCAGAAAACCTTCATCATCGCGCTCAAACTAGCGGAGTTTGATTTCCTAAAAGTGACCTCTTCTCAGGTGCCTCTGCTACTTCTCGATGATATATTTGATAAATTGGATGATGAAAGAATCAAGGCACTCGTAAGCCTTTTGGATGACGGTGACCGATTCGATCAGGTATTCATTACTGATGCCCGAGCTGAAAGAAGTAAATCCTTTTTTGATGGAAGGAAGGTTAATTTTATAGAACTAGGATGAGCAAGGATTCAACACAGAGTTTCAAGGATGCATTTGGGAAGTTTCTTAAGGAAGAACACCTTGATCACAAATACAAGGAGAAGCAACTCATCGAATCGTGGGAGCGAATCATGGGACGCCCGATAGCGGCACGCACTTCCAAGATGTTTTTCAAGGACGGAATATTCTTTGTGGAGCTAACGTCTGCTTCGCTGAAAGACGAGATGAATCGCTCAAAGGAAATTGCCAAGGCAAGAATCCAGGAACATATGGGGGAGCTGATCTTCAATGAGATCAGATTTATCTAATTGAAATTAAATCGCCAGCCAACGTAATAGTCAAACCCAAAAGAGTTCGGCTTGGTGGTCTTGCCATAGCCAGGAATATCAAAAGGCCTTAGCTCGGAATCCCCGACATCCGTGTTCATAAAAAACTGGAATCGCATGGTGTAGCCCGTGTATAGATTTTTCCAGATTTTTCCTCGCATCTTGAACACCAGCTCGGCCCATTGACCTGAGACGTTCGGATTCGAAAGGTTGATGTCCTGTTGAAAAATTGAACCGTCTCTATCCACATAATTTCGTGTCACTAAAGCACTCTCATCAAAGTTGGCCTGACAGTAACGCAGACCCATCCCCACCATATTTCCGTCTTGCCAATTCGCTGACATATTCACATCCACGCCTGCACGCCAGTAGGAGCCATCACTTGTATAAGAATAATCTTCTCCTCTTTGTGTTTTCTGCGTGCCGTAATCAACGATGATGTTGAACTTATGAATGGCTAACTCACCCTGAATCTCCTGTCCATTCCTTGGTTGGTTTAGCATGGTTTCGCCCAATCTTAGCACATTATAATTCACACTTAAGGACCGCAAACGATATTTGGGTAGAGAATCTTGATTCAGCAAGTTCTCTATTGGCTGTGTCGATTGCCCAAAAGCAAGACACCCCACCACAAGCAAGACACCACTAAAAGTAGACTTCCACATGTGGTGATATAAGTTTGGTGAGTTCGAGGACTTGTACGCTGACCTGATCAAAAGCGGTTGACTCGGCATCTTCAACTGATTGTGCTTTCACTCCCTTCAGTCTGAAAATGGGACCACATTCTGGATTTTCAATTATGGCTTCACTCTTATAGGTCAGTTCTAAGTGATATCTCGTTTCCCCAGCTATAAAATGATAGTTCATTACAGTATCCGATACATCAACAGGTAGAGGATAAACTGTAATAAAGTTTGAGGTGCTTTCTGGTTGGATGATTTCTATAATTTGACGTGTTTGATCAGCGTACGTCAAGCGTATTGAATCAAATTGAACAGCAAGCAAAGCACTGTCTTCAGCGCTATAAAAAGACAAATACATTTCCTCACTGTAGTCGGAAATACCACAATCATTGTAGTCGTCACATGCCCAGATTATTGGGATCAAGAAAAGCCACCGCCAGTTCATTGCGCCAAAAATAGAAAAAGGATTGTCAGCCTGAGGCAAAATTTCATTCTACCTTCAGTTCCACTCT
>CAYGSD010000031.1:0-10027 GCA_964352625.1 uncultured Roseivirgaceae bacterium | reverse complement strand
GATTCAATTCTTTCTTGGGCGTCTTCGTATGCAAATCTTCTGTCTGATTCAATGATCGTTCGGCCAAACCACTTCTTGGTGACTTTGGCGTGTTCGTCCATTTCAAAAACAGCTGAAAATGTCATTTTTTCTTCGTTGGGTCGAAGCGAACAAAGTCCGTTTGATAGGATCTCCGGAAGCATTGGAATCGTGCGATCGACCAAATAGACGGAAGTAGCTCTTTCGATCGCTTCATCGTCCAGAATGCTGCCAGGTGTCACATAATGTGAGACATCTGCTATGTGCACGCCGATTTCCCATTTACCGTCTCCAATAGGTTGAATGGAGAGCGCATCATCAAAATCTTTGGCGTCTTCAGGATCCACGGTGAACGTGGTGATTTTCCTAAAATCACGGCGTTTTTTTATTTCTTCTTTGGTGAACTCCGTCGGGATTTTTTCTGCCGCTTTCTCCACTGTGGGAGGAAATTGGAAGGGAAGGCCAAATTCGGCCATGATGGAATGAATCTCAGCTTCATTCTCGCCGGCCGGCCCGAGCACATCTGTTACTTCACCCAGCGGGCTTTTGTTTACCCGATCGTGCCACCTTTTGATGCTCACTAGCACCTTGTCGTTGTGGTTGGCTTTCTTGGTTTTTTCGGGGTAGACAAACACATCAAAGTGGATGTTTCTATTGTCGGGCACGACGAAAGCGAATTTTTCTGACAGCTCTATTCGACCTACATAAGAGGTGCGTGCTCGTTCCAGAATTTTGGTGACCCTGCCTTCTGCTCGCGAATCTTTTCTAGCTTCTTTGGTGATTTGAACGGAGACCGTATCTCCATCCACGGCAAAGTTTAGGTCGTCTGTTTTGACCCAAATGTCGTCTTCACGGTCTGGGATGATGACATAGGCAAATCGCGAATTGACATGGTCTACTCGTCCAACGAGCTCGTTCATTTCGGCATCCAAAATGAAATTATTATTGCTCAGCTTTCGCAAATAGCCGCTTGCCTCCAACGAGAACAGAGCCGTTTTAACAGCTTCTTTTGATTGTTTGTCCCTCAAGCGTAGTTGCTTGATGACGCTCATGTACCCGTAGGATTCTCCGGGATGATCTCTATAAAAATCTTTGACTTGGTACGTAACTCGTGCTACGACCGATGTATCTCTGTTTCCAGATCCTTTGTTTCCTTTGATTTGTTTTTTTCTTGATTTTCTACTCATTCGTGATGATGATGTCTTTTTCCTCCAGCAACGGGAGGTTATTAAGGCGAAGGTAGAGCTGTGCTGTGGCTACAACATCTCCTCTACAATAAGATTCTATTTTCTTTAATCCGCCTTTTTCGTGATAATACGTGTGGTTCACTTTGGAACCATCCATATCCGATTTGCTTGATGGTATGTCCAATAAATCGGTTAATAATTTAAGTGAGGTAAAGTTCTTTCGATCCCCGAACTTCCAAAGTTCCATGGTATCGATGTGATTAACTTCCCAAGGTTTCTTACCTCCCAGATCGAGCGCCCAGGGAATTTCTATGTTGTTCACGATTAATCTGCGGCAAAGATACGGGAAATCAAACTCCTTTCCGTTATGCCCACAAAGCTTGAGGTTGTCTTGATCAAATTTCTGAATGATTGCGACAAACTCTTCCAGGATTTTCTTCTCGTCATCATATGCGATAGACTTGACCCTAAACTTAGGCTTGCCATCTTCCATAAAGAATGCACCAAATCCAATCGTGATGATCTTGCCGAACTCAGCGTAAATAGCGGCTCTGTCAGCATACATCTCGTCGGAAGGAAGTTCTTTTTCATTTCTTAGAAATGAAGACTTTCTGTCCCAATGCGCCTGCATTTCTTCGGATTGTTCAGCATATTCTTTGGTTGCCGAGACAGTTTCTATGTCCAGAACCAAAACGTGTTTGAGGAGAGGGTGCATATTTTAATCGTGTAAAACGCCTAAAGCTCCAAGTTCGGGAATTTGAACGAAATTTTCCTCAACTATTGATTCGGGAAGAAAGATGAATTTTTTATCGAAGATGTTTCTGCCCACATAGTAGCTCACCCAGTACTCGTTGTTCAAATGGAAAACTTCGGGTTGGATGTTTTCCACCTTCGCATGCATCGCCGGTTCCAGGTAAGGAATGGAATGCCTGAGCACTGAGGTTTTTTGTTCCTCCCCGTTTTTGTGGCCATACCCTTTACTTGTGATCAGTATGGTCTCTAATTTCAGTCCGCTGCGGTTGAGTAGGAAAACTCCCCATCCATCTGCGGTCTGTGCAATCGTGATGGTCACTCCTTTTATAGGAGAAAAATCAATGTCTTTTTTCATGTATGCAGTTGTTTTTCAAACAAACTCGAATTCAAATATATCAGCGAGATGCTTTTTCAGTCTTCCTTCTACTTCGGCAATGTTCAATTCTCGACCCAATTCATTTTGTAATGAGGTCACGGCTTTATCGTCGATTCCGCAGGGGATAATGTGACCAAAATAACTGAGATCAGTGTTTACATTGAATGCAAAACCGTGCATGGTTACCCATCGGCTGGACCGAACGCCCAACGCACAAATCTTCCTCGCTTTGTCCGGATCTTCTTCGTCCAGCCAAACTCCCGTCAGTCCCTTGATTCTTCCTGCTTTGATTCCGTACTCTGCGAGCGTCCGAATCACCGCTTCCTCCAACGATCGCAAGTATTTGTCAATGTCCGTGAAGAAGTGATCCAAGTCTAGAATGGGATACCCTACGATCTGTCCGGGTCCATGATAGGTGATATCGCCACCGCGGTTGGTTTCATAGAACTCGGCGTTGCGTTTTCGCAAACCGGCGGGATTCAGTAGCAGATTCCTTTTATCTCCAGATTTCCCAATAGTGTACACGTGCGAATGAGAGCAAAATATCAAATGGTTTTTGGTAGGGATTTGCTCCTGAGCTGGCAATTTTCTGTTCGCCATTTTTTGCTCCACGGTGTTCCAAAAAATAGCCTTCTGGAATTCCCATGCTTCCATGTAGGGCTTTTGCCCCAGATGGATGAATTCTACTTGCTTGTTTTTGGTAATGATTGATGGCATTGGAATGTGAACAGCGAACCAACCTCAACGGTTCTGAAGCTCTCCGCTATATTTGACAGGTGAGCAAAATTAAAGGAAATAGGGGGGAACAATTAGCTGCTGATTTATTGGAATCGGAAGGGTATGAAATTTTGGAACGGAATTACCGACACAGTCGGTCGGAGCTGGATTTGATTGCACTTTGGAAGAATGAGATATTGGTTTTTGTGGAGGTGAAGTTGAGAACTAGAAAAGACTTTGGAGATGCTGAGAGTTTTGTTTCCGATCACCAGCAAGAGAGAATCAGGGAAGCTGCGGAGGATTACATTCACCAAATCAACTGGCAGAGAGACATCCGGTTTGACATCATCACAGTTGACTCAGATGACCGTCTTGAACATTTGAAGGATGCTTTTTATTAATTCCCGCACTTGTTGCGGGATCTCATAATCAAGGATGAATTAACCATTTACGAAAACAAATTCGTGAAAAAATCCACCAATCTCGGGCCTGAGTAAATAGCCACATCCACCGCAACGATAACAGCGATGACAATGCTGAAGGAAACCTTAATGAAGGTGGCGATCACAAATCCCAGAAAAGACCCAAAGCCCGACTTTACCGCTGCTTTGATTTGATTACCTCCAATCAAATCCCCGATGATGGCTCCCAAAAGAGGCCCAATGATAATTCCGATTCCAGGAATAAAAAGTACACCGATCACCGTGCCGATGATACCTCCCCAAATCCCCGCTTTCGTTCCTCCAAATTTCTTGGTAGCCGCCACTGGCAGGATAAAATCCAGGACGGTTATTCCGATAGTGAAAACCCCAAAAAGGAAAACAACCCAACCTGCAACTGCCTCAGAGGTAAAGTACATGATCAGCATCGCTCCAAAAGAAAGGATTGGCCCAGGCAAAGGTGGAAGTATTGAGAAAATGATTCCGCCTGCGACTAAAGCAATGGCAAGAAAAATAAGAAGAGCTTCCATCAACGATAAGTGAACTCTCCGAACTCAGAACGGATAATCACTTCTTTGGATTCACCAGCTTCTACCCGTCCTACAATTTGCGCATCCACATTGAATGATTTGCTGATCTCGACGAGGGTATGAGCTGATGCTTCGTCGGTGTAGATTTCCATTCTGTGTCCCATATTGAACACTCGATACATTTCTTTCCAATCCGTTCCGCTCTCCGATTGAATCAGCCTGAAAAGAGGAGGAGGAGAAAATAAGTTGTCTTTGATGATTCGAAGATGATCCACGAAGTGAAGCACTTTCGTTTGTGCCCCTCCGCTGCAATGCACCATGCCATGAATACTCTCCCTATTTTCGCTTAGCATTTTCTTGATGATCGGCCCGTATGTTCTCGTGGGAGACAGCACCAATTTTCCTGCATCTAAAGGGGAGTCTTCAATAGTATCAGTTAGTTTCTTGGAGCCTGAATAGACGTACTCTTCGTTTACAGCCGGGTCAAATGATTCTGGATACTTCGCGCGGTACTCTGATGCAAAAACATCGTGGCGAGCAGATGTGAGCCCATTGCTGCCCATGCCTCCGTTGTACTCCGTTTCATAAGTAGCCTGACCAAAAGAAGCCAACCCAACGATCACATCTCCAGGTCGAATGTTGTCATTGGAAATGACTTCCGACCTTTTCATACGAGCCGTCACTGTGCTGTCCACGATGATCGTTCGCACCAAATCTCCAACATCTGCCGTTTCCCCGCCTGTAGAATTGATTTCAATCCCATGATCGCGGAGCATTTGGAGCACTTCTTCTGTGCCATTGATGATAGCGGAAATCACCTCTCCCGGGATCAGGTTTTTATTCCTACCGATGGTCGATGAAAGCAAAATGTTATCGGTGCAACCAACGCAGAGCAGGTCGTCGATATTCATGATGATGGCGTCCTGAGCTATGCCCTTCCATACGGAAATATCTCCTGTTTCCTTCCAGTACAAATATGCTAAGGAAGACTTGGTACCGGCTCCATCGGCATGCATGACCGTGCAAAATTTCTCATCCCCACCGAGCAGGTCTGGGACTATTTTGCAAAAAGCCTTTGGGAATAATCCCTTATCTAAATTCTTGATGGCTGCATGTACTTCCTCTTTGCCAGAAGAAACCCCACGCATGGCATAGCGATCGCTCATGCCGCAAAGAAAAACATTCTGATGCTACCCGTCCGAACCATCGTCAATGAAAAAGCGATCATACTCATCCACCTCTTCGTCAATCGGAATGGAATCGTCTCGATCCTTAGGATTGTACCTGAGCACTTTGAATTCGGTTCTACGATTTTTCTGATGATCAACTTCGGTTTGGGCATTTTTGATCAGCAACCTCGACTCACCGTACCCACGCGCTGAAATACGACTGTCGTCAATGCCTTGAGAAATAATGTATTTCACCGCCGAGATCGCTCTTCTTCTTGAAAGATCAAGATTATACTCATCGGTATCCCGCGCATCCGTATGCGAACCAAGCTCTATGAAAATCTCAGGATTGTCATTCATGATCAAGACCAAACTATCAAGCACCGGCTTGGCATCTTCCCTGATTTCCGCTTTGTCAAAATCATAATAAATGTTGTTCAGGACAATGGCTTTTTCAATGACAATCCGATCCATCTGAATCTCGGTGTTGAAGTTCACATTGGTAATGAACTCTGTAAGTGTGTCCTTTTTCACTGTCTTGCCAATGGTGCTAAAGACCTTTCTGGTAGTGAAGTAATCTGTCTTTTCGCCAATCAAATTGTATTCTTCCTCAGGATAAACTCTAAAATTGAACACACCATCTTCTCCAGTAAACGACTCTTCGATCAAGTTCCCCTGCTCATCCACCAGTCGGATTTTAGTGTGAGGTAGGATAATATCGTTGTTGCCGTCATCTTTCGTGACCGTCCTCCCTGTCAGGTAATAATTAATCACCTTAAGATTTGGGTCGTCATTGATGAACGTGTAGATGTCATCATCGCCCTTTCCTCCTCTGCGATTGGAGCTAAAGAACCCACGGGTCAGATCAAACTGGAATAGGCCAAAATCATCTTCCTCCGAATTCATTGGCTTGCCAAGGTTCTTTATCTCCACTTGTCCGCCTGTTCGAATAGCACTAAAAAGGTCGAGCTTGCCAAAACCTGGGTGCCCATCGGAAGCAAAGTAAAGCACACCGTCTTCAGAGATGTAAGGGAAGTTCTCATTGCCGGGCGTATTGATTTCTGGCCCTAAGTTTCTAACGTCTACCCATCTGCCTCTTCGGTCGAGGTTCGCAACATAAAGGTCATCGCCACCTTCTCCGCCCGGCCTGTTGCTGGAAAAATAAAGTTTGAGACCGTCCGGACTTAGTGCCGGGGTTGAGTCCCAAGAATCAGGGTCGTTCACACTCAGGGGTCTTGGTTCGGACCATTGCTCGTTTCTGTAGCGCGAGAAATAAAGATTGACATTGGTATTGCCGGATGCTTTACCAGTATTTCCCTTCGCAAAAACTACCCAGTTTCCATCAGGCGAAAGGGCCAGTGATCCTTCGTTTACGTTGGGGTCGTTGATGATACTTGGCATTGGACGAAGGGTGGATAAGTTTACATTCGCACCCTTGGTGCCTATCCGATACAAATCAGTGTATCCTGTGCCTGTGGCTCGATAGGTTTTTGTGGCGTCTCTGTTGGTGGTGAAGTAGAGATAGTTGTTGCTGAAAACGGGGGAATATTCCGCTGCTGCCGTGTTCAATTCATCAAGATTCTTCACTCTGTAGAAACTCGTGGTGTTTTTGATGTCGTCGATTTTGTTGAGGTTGCGAAGCTCCTCCCTTGCCTGCTTGAGAATTTTATTGTCTCGCCCGTTGGCTAGATAATTCTCGAGCGCAGCTTTTGCCTTGTCTATTTCCTGATCGGCGCGAAGGGCACGTGCATAATGCAGGTTGGCGATTTCTTCAATCGCTCCACCTTCTATTGCCGCCTTGTAGTAAGGTGCGGATTCGTGGATTCTATTGGACAGTCGGTAGGCTTCTGCCAGTTTGAAATTGGTCTCAGCATCATTCTCGTCCACATTTTTATTTGTCTTTGAAATAAAAACATCAAACTCCCCTCGCTCGAAAGTCTTCTGAGCATTGAGGCAAAGGGTCGTAAAAAGAATGAGACACGAAAAAAGACACTGTTTCATAAGCACCAAGTTAAAACGAAAAATAGCGTTTTGTGATACAGGTACAACAGATCAATTTGATCAAAGCCCTATTTGAAATAGCGATTCATCCATGAATCCTTGGCTGGGATCAGCCAATTGTCTTTCAACTCTCCGACTGTTTGGATCATTGTATTGAACATGAGTGTCCCAGAGAGAATGTGGCCACTTTCTATTTGCTCGGGTATTTCCTTCAGTGAGTACTGTACTACCTGATCTTCTGAGTTTTGGATAGAAGCTAATTGTCTATTCAAAAAGTCAATGCCTAAATACTCATTCAGCTTTCTGACCAACCCTACCGAAGAATCAATGCTACATCCGCTGGCCTGAGCAAAGGACTCATCTACGCCAATGATCAGAAAGTAATCTTTAAGGACGGAAAACCCTGCTTTTAACTCATTTCCGTGTGCATTCCACTGCTCGAGGAATTTAATGGTTTCGTCCCGGACGAGGAGAATTTCTGTTTTTGAAAGCTTCCTATTCGCTTGATAAATCCAGATTCTTGACGTGTCGTCTAGGTTATTTAATGCGTAGGGTCTAGTTGACATAGGTTTACAAACCTTCTGATTCGGCAATTAGTTCAGCCAAATCTCGCACTTTTACGTCAGACTCTCTTTCCTTGTTTTTCACACCGTCGCTCATCATAGTCATGCAAAATGGGCATGCAACAGCCACAGTATCGGCTCCAGTGGCCAAAGCTTCTTCCGTTCTTTCGATGTTAATTTCCTTACTTCCCGGTTCGGCATCTTTGAACATTTGCCCACCACCAGCGCCACAGCAAAGCCCTTTTGTCTTGCACCTTTTCATTTCCACAAGCTCAGCGTCCAATGCTTCCAAAACTTTTCGCGGCGCTTCATAAACGCCATTGGCACGGCCCAGAAAACAAGAATCGTGATAGGTTATTTTCCTCCCTTTAAATTCTCCACCACCCTGCATGGTCACCTTGCCATCATTGATCAACTCTTGAAGAAACGTGGAATGGTGGATGACATCATAGTTTCCTCCGAGTTCAGGATATTCATTTTTCAATGTGTTGAAGCAGTGCGGGCATGCGGTCACGATTTTCTTGATTTCATAGCCATTCAAAACTTGAATGTTGGCCATAGCCTGCATCTGAAATAAGAATTCATTTCCTGCGCGTCTGGCTGGATCTCCGGTGCAGGTTTCCTCTGGGCCGAGCACCGCGAATTTCACTCCCACCTTATTTAGGATTTTGACGAAAGCTTTGGTCACACTTTTGTATCGGTCGTCATATGACCCTGCACAGCCTACCCAAAAAAGGATTTCAGGGGATTCGCCTTTGGCGACTAAATCTGCGACGGTCGGTATTTGAATTTCACTCATTGCTTTCTGCTTCTTTTAGTTCTGACGCCCAGTTGAACCGATCGGTTGGGGCAAATTTCCATGGTGCAAAGTTGGTTTCTACATTTTGGAACATGGCATTCCAAGAGGCTGGCGAACCTGATTCTTCCATGGCCACATATCGTCTCAGCTGCTGGATGATGTCCACGGGATTGATCATCACGGGACAAGCTTCTACGCATGCATTACAATTGGTGCACGCATTGATTTCTTCTTTTGTGATATGGTCACCCAATAATGTTTTTCCTTCCCCCTGTCCCAGACCAATGTCCTCGATTCTGTCTCGAGTGTCCATCATGATTTTTCGAGGAGATAATTTTTTACCAGTAAGGTTAGCGGGACACTCTGAGGTGCATCGTCCGCACTCAGTGCAGGCATAGGAGTCCATTAGATTCTTCCAGGAAAGATCGGTGGCATCCTTTGCGCCGAATTTCATTCCTTCAGGTGGCGGAGCAGCTTCTCCTTCCATGGGCATGCCCAGCATTATTTTCACCTCGTTGGTGATTTCGGGCATGTTGTTCATTTTGCCAGCAGGTTCCACTCTCCCAAAGTAGGTGTTTGGGAAGGCAAGGAAAATGTGGAGGTGCTTGGAGTAGGTGACATAAAGTGCGAAAGCGAAGATGCCAACAATGTGGAACCACCAGGCAGCTCTTTCGATCATTACCAACGTGCTGTCAGAGAAACTTTCAAAAATGGGAATGAGTAAACTACTGATCAGATAAGGTCCGGCATCCGGGTAGTGCGGAACGCCCCGCATTTGAAGAATAGTATCGGCGGCATTCATTTTCAGGATGGCCATCATCAGCGCGATTTCGATCACGAGGATAAGGTTGCCGTCTATGGTCGGCCAGCCTTTCATCTCTATTTTGTGAAAGCGCTTTACCTTCATCACGTTTCGTCGGATGAGGAAAGCCAAACATGAGATAATTACGCCAAGCGCGAGGATTTCAAAAAAGGAAATCATTGCGGGGTAAAAACCACCAAGCGGCTCGGAAAAAACGCGATGAGTTCCAGCTAATCCGTCAATGATTATTTCCAGCACTTCAAGATTAATAAGAATGAATCCCACGTAGATCAGCAGGTGAAGAAAGGCCGGAATTGGGCGTTTGAACATTTTCTTTTGTCCAAAAGCGACCAAAATCATGTTCTTCAAGCGCTGACTTTTATTGTCACTGATTTTTTCTTTTCGTCCACTCAGAATGTTCTTTCTGATGCGATTAATGCGTTTCCCAATCAGGAAGCCAAAGAATCCCAGTACGAGGACGAAAAGTATTTGAGGGAGATAAGCCATTGGGTCGTTGGTTATTGAGCTTAATTTAAGAAAAGTTTTGCCACGTATAGATAATTCTCATACTTTTGCCACCGCTTTTTGGTGCTGTAGCTCAGTTGGTAGAGCATCGGACTGAAAATCCGTGAGTCGGTGGTTCGAATCCACTCAGCACCACAAGCCAACCCC
>CAYGSD010000030.1:0-12984 GCA_964352625.1 uncultured Roseivirgaceae bacterium | reverse complement strand
CCGGTCACGCCATAGTTGATGGCTAAATCACGATCAATAACTCCAACATTGGCTGTCCGATCAATGAAAATTTTGTTTGAAATGAGGAGCTTCTCAAGGTCATCAAACTTTGGAATAAGGTACTTACAGAATTTTTTGCATTGCTCTTCAAATCCAACAGGAAGATCATAGTAGAGCCCGCCCACCCAGATGTAATTGTAGAGCATACGTGCGCCTGACACCCATTCGAGCATTCTTAGAATGGTCTCTCGATCACGCATCATCCAGAGGAAAGGAGTGAAGGCGCCAATGTCCATCGCGTAGGTGCCGATGGCTACAAAGTGTGAGGCCAGCCGGTTCAGCTCCGTCACGAGCACTCGGATGTATTCAACCCTTTTGGGTATTTCCTTTTCGATCCCGAGCATTCTTTCCACCCCCATCGCAAAGGCCAGTTCGTTGTTCATGGCGGCCACATAGTCCATTCTGTCAGTGAAGGGAAGTGTCTGATTGAACGGCAATTTTTCGGCGTGTTTTTCGAAGCATCGGTGCAGATACCCAATGTGAGGAACCACATCTTTTACGATCTCTCCATCGGTAATGACTTCCAGTCGCAGCACGCCATGTGTGGAAGGGTGCTGAGGCCCGAGATTAAAAATCATCTCCTCCGATTTCAGGTCTTTTTCCGAAAACTTGAGAGGCTCAGAGGCGCTCAGATGTTGCTCGCTATATTCGTAGGTGATGCTCACTCTTCTTTCAGTGCGTCAGGGTGCTTGATGGTCATGCCGTGATAGTTGGCAGCCTCATCGTAATCTTTTCTCATCGGGAAACCGACCCAATCGGCGGGAAGTAGAATTCTCCTCAAATCGGGATGATTGTGGAAATGAATGCCATACAAATCAAAGGCTTCCCGCTCGTGCCAGTTGGCGCCTCGCCAGATTTCAGTAACGGAATCGACCTCAGGTTTTTCACGATCGAGCACCACTTTTAAGGTGAGATGTTGATCATGGGGAATGCTATAGAGGGTGTAAATAACCTCTAGGGTATTTTCTTCCGGTCCATTATCCAGTCCAGTCAATGAGGCCAGGTGATCAAAATAGAATGCTTCATTTGTGTGAAGAAGTTGACATACTTCCGTGATAATTTCTTTAGGAATGGTGAAACCACTAGGTGAGCAATTCTCAATCAGATCAAACGAATGATCAGGGAATTTTTCTTGAAGTATTGACTGAATCTGATCAAGCATTGGCTTCCTCCTTTCTCTTCTCTAATAATTTCTCCAATCCCTTAGGTCGCATGATGGACTCGGTTCTGATCTTTTCCTGAAGTTTCAGGAATCCGCCAATTAGAGCTTCTGGTCGGGGTGGGCAGCCCGGGACATACACATCCACAGGGATAATTTGATCCACACCTTTCACCACGTGATAGCCGTGCTCCCAATAGGGGCCGCCGCAGTTGGCGCATGAGCCCATGGAGATGACGTATCGAGGCTCGGACATTTGCTCGTACAAGCGGCGCACTCTGTCAGCCATTTTGAAAGTGACCGTGCCGGACACGATCATCACATCGGATTGTCGTGGAGAAGCTCGTGGAATAATCCCTAACCTATCAAGATCGTAAGCTGATGTGGCAGTGGCCATAAACTCAATGGCACAGCAGGCCAGCCCGAAACCCATGGGCCATAGACTCGACAACCGTGACCAATTGAGCAGGTCGTCGAGATTGGAGATGATGATACCGCCATCCCCGGATTTGTCTATGTCACTTCGTGTATCGCTCATAGGCTTCTGCCGGAATCTTTGATTGATAATCCGATTTTTCTGGTTTTGGTTTCACCCAGTCGAGCATCCCTTTGGCCCAAACGTAGATAAGTCCGAGTCCCAGTATTCCAATAAAAATGAATGTCTCGATCAGTGAGAACTTCCCCCACATGCCCTTGGTCTCGGTGATCAATTGTTCGTCTCCAAAAACGATGGCCCAAGGAAAGAGAAAAACTAGTTCCGCTTCGAATAGAATAAAGATGAGCGCCACGACATAGAATCGCGGGTTGAAATTTCCGAGTGCCGAATGAGCAGGATCTTCACCGGATTCGTAGGTGGTAAGCTTCTCAGGATTGGGCTTGACAGGTCGTAGAATTTTCCCAACAAGCAGTGTGACCAGCACAAAGGCCAAGCCTCCTACAAGGAATAATAATACAGTTCCGAAACCTGAGATTTCTTGCATGACGGAAAATTAGTCAAAGTCACACTGAGCTTGTCGAAGGGTGCCATAAATAGTCGGTTTTGACAGGCTCAACCTGACAATTTCCTTAATAAGCCACCGTGTGTGTTCCCACTGCTCTTCCCGAAGGATCATTTCTATTCTTGAAGGACTCATCCCAAGCTAGCGCCTCGGGAGTGCTGCAAGCCACCGAAGGAACGGATGGAACCGTGCTGGCAGCTGTTTCGCTAGGGAAGTGCTCGGCAAAAATTGATCGGTAATAATATTCCTCCTTGTTCTGTGGTGTGTTCATTGGGAACTGAATAGCCGCCGCATCCATCGCCGTGTCAGAGACACGCTCTGCCACCAACTCCTTCAGCGTATCAATCCAAGAATAGCCAACCCCGTCAGAGAATTGCTCTTTTTGTCTCCAAGCCACACTCTCTGGTAAGTAGGACTCGAATGCCTGACGTAAAATATGTTTTTCCATTTTTCCGTCTTTCGACATTTTGTCTTCTGGGTTTAGGCGCATCGCCACGTCCATAAAATCCTTGTCCAAGAATGGCACTCGTCCTTCCACGCCCCAAGCGGAAAGTGCTTTGTTTGCTCTGAGGCAATCGTACAGGTGAAGTTTGCCCAATTTCCTTACGGTCTCTTCATGGAATGCTTGTGCATTGGGCGCCTTGTGGAAATACAGGTATCCACCAAAAAGCTCATCAGCCCCTTCGCCAGAAAGCACCATCTTGATGCCCATTGATTTGATAAGACGAGACAAAAGGTACATGGGCGTGGAGGCACGTACGGTCGTCACGTCGTACGTCTCCAAATGGTAGATTACATCTCGGATGGCATCCAGCCCTTCCTGTACAGTGAAGATTACCTCGTGATGAATGGTACCAATGTGATCAGCGACTTTTTGGGCTGCTGCCAAATCGGGAGATCCCACGAGACCTACCGCAAATGAGTGTAGCTGCGGCCACCAGGCATCAGACACATCTCCGCTTTCTACCCGCTTCGCTGCGTATTTCTTTGTCACGGCAGATACGATCGAAGAATCGAGTCCACCAGAAAGCAGCACGCCATAGGGTACGTCAGACATCAAGTGGCTGTGGATGGAATTTTCAAGCGCAGTTCTCAGCTCGTCTACATTAGATGTGTTGTCTTTTACATTTTCAAAATCCGTCCATTCTCTCTCGTACCACTTAACTGGCTTGGTTTTTCCTGAAGTGATGTAATGGCCGGGAGGAAAACTCTCGATTACATTGCAAACTCCCTCCAGTGCTTTCAGCTCAGAGGCAACATATAATTGGCCGAGCCCATCAAATCCCATGTAGAGCGGAATGATTCCGATGTGATCTCGACCTACGAGGAAAATGTCTTTTTCAATATCATAAAGTGCAAAGGCGTACATGCCTCTGAGTTTATCGAATAGCTCGACTCCATACTCCTTATATAAGGCGAGAATTACTTCGCAATCAGAATTAGTGAGAAAGTCATAGTTGAGTGTTTTTCGTAACTCTTGGTGATTGTAGATTTCGCCGTTGACGGCAAGCACAAGATTTCCATCTTGACTTAAGATTGGCTGCCCGCCAGAAACGGGATCAACGATCGATAGTCTCTCGTGGCACATGATCGCATTTTCACTGGAATAAATTCCCGACCAATCTGGTCCTCTGTGCCGAAGGAGCTTCGACATTTTTAAAAGCTGGGGACGTAGCTTTTCAGAATCAGTTTTGAGGTCAAACGCACAAACAATACCGCACATGTCTCTTTCATTTTTATATTGAAGAACAAAACTCTGTTAAATTGTGATGAACAACATAAACAGTGTAATTTTTTTAGTGGAGATTCAATAAATCGGTTAGTTAGTTGAATAATGAGCAAAGTCAGAATAAATCAGGGTAGGGTGATGAGTGGTTGGTTTCGATACGCCTTTACTCTTGTCGCCGTTTGCGGGTCGATAGTGGCAGTCGTGAAAGTCAACAATGAGTTCGGGTTCATCATGGTTCTCATTTTAGCGTTCATTTTGATTTTGGCTTGGACGTCCTTTTATATGGTGGGAATTGATACGGAGGAAAAAACGTATTCGGATTGGACGGTAGTGATGGGTAGAAAATACGGTAGCACCAAGGCCTATGACGAGATTGAAGATATTTTTATTAAAAAATTCAACACCACATCCAGTGTTGTCAACTATGGTACTGGAAGGAGGTATGAAACAAAAGATACTGAGTTTGTCAGCTATTTGAAATTTCGATCGGGTGTGAAATTAGAACTAGTCACCGACAATGAATTGGAAGAACTCATTTCAAGATTAAAGCCAATCGCCAAAAAGCTGGGTACTGAGATTAGACAGTCATGATGTCCTTTTCCTTGAGTTCAAGGATGTGATCAATCTCAACGATGTGCTTGTCAGTTAATTTCTGAACCTCGTCCTCAGCTCCTTTGATAGCATCTTCAGAAACACCATCGTTCTTGAGTTTCTTTAGTGCATCGTTGGTTTCTTTTCGAGCGTTTCGGATGCTGATCTTCCCATTTTCTCCTTCGTTCTTCGCTTGCTTTACGAGCATTTCTCGTCTTTCTTCGGTCAAGGCAGGGACATTAATTCGTACAAGCTCTCCATCGTTTTGTGGGTTCAGTCCAAGGTTGGCATTCATGATTGCCTTTTCGATTTCTGGAATGATGTTCTTTTCCCACGGTTTTATGCTAATAGTTCGTGCGTCGGGAGTAGAAATGGATGCCACTTGACTAAGAGGTGTCATGGCACCATAGTATTCAACCTGCACACCCTCTAGCATTGCGGGCATAGCTTTTCCGGCTCGAATTTTAGCAAGTGCATCACGGGTGTGTTGCACCGCTTTGGCCATCATCTCACTTGCATTTTCAAGGTAAAAATCTATCTCTTCCATCTTAACTTATTAACGTTCCTATATTTTCTCCTTTTGTCAATCGTTCTAGATTGCCTTCTTTGTTCATGTCAAAGACAATTATGGGCAAGCCATTTTCCTGACACAGAGTGAATGCGGTCATGTCCATCACGCTTAGCCCCTTTTCATACACTTCCTGGAAACTAATTTCATCATAGCGAATGGCATCAGGATCCTTCTCTGGGTCTGCTGTGTACACGCCATCTACCCTTGTGCCTTTCATCACCACATCAGCTTCGATCTCTACGGCTCGCAAGCTGGCCGTGGAGTCTGTCGTGAAATAGGGGTTGCCGATTCCTGCACCAAAAATCACGATCCTACCTTTCTCCAAATGTCGTATTGCTCTCCTTCTTATAAATGGCTCACAAACTTGCTCCATTTTCAGCCCTGCCATCAGGCGGGTATAGAGCCCATGCTGCTCCAAGGTGCTCTGAAGAGCCATCGCGTTGATCACTGTCGCTAGCATTCCCATGTAATCTCCTTGAACTCGGTCAATTCCGAGGTTTTTGGAATCAACCCCTCTGAAAATATTACCGCCACCGATCACAATCGCCAACTCAAGTCCGGCATCATGTACCTTCTTTATTTCACGGGCATAGGTCTGAAGTCTTTCAGAATCGATACCATGCTGTTTGTTTCCCATTAGCGCTTCACCGCTAAGTTTCAGAAGGACGCGTTTATATTTCATTCAGTGGAGGGTAGAAATCGGACAAATATATAGGAGTGAATTCAGACGGCTTAATGGAATTGCACAAGCAGTGCATTTTTTTCAACGCTTAGACCTTTGCTAATAGCAATTTGTTTGATTTTGCCACTAGTTGGTGATTTAATCATGTTCTCCATTTTCATCGCCTCTAATATAAGGAGTGGGTCTCCTTTTTCAACATCTTGGTTTTCTGCAGCAATTACATCCAGAATAACACCAGGCATTGGCGCTCTCACTTCATTGATTTCCACCTCAGTCAGACTATCCATTCCGAGTTTTTCCAAAGTGATGGCAATGTGATCCTTGACTTTAACTTTAGTTTCCTTGCCGTTTATAAGGAGTAAGAGATCAGATCCGTCCTTTTTAATGACTTTTATTTTAGAAATTTTCTTTTCCTGATACACGAAATATTCATCGCCAACTTTCTCAATATCAAGGGAGGAAAGCTTACCATCCAACAGAATGCCCTCCTGAGTTTTTTCTAGATGAATTTCCCTGCTTTGAATCTCTGCTTTGTAATCCATTTATGTGATTGTTTAGGATTCCAAAAATAGCTTTTTCATTTCTTCATTTTAATTGTCTTCAGGTATTCTTTAAAAGTTTGAATAAAAGGAAAAAGAGTATACTTTTGCATTCCCTTTTTCGGGGAGGCTCGAAAAAGGACGTTCTTTTTACATTGACGGGGGGATACCAAAGCGGCCAACTGGGGCAGACTGTAAATCTGCTGACTTATGTCTTCGTAGGTTCGAATCCTGCTCCCCCCACACGCACACCGGAGCTTTGGCAATGGTGAATTGGAAAATTAAGCGGGCGTAGCTCAGTTGGTAGAGCGACAGCCTTCCAAGCTGTAGGTCGCCGGTTCGAACCTGGTCGCCCGCTCACTTTTTCATAGAGTTGCAAGTCGGAGATCGTTCTGGCTGTTGGTAGTGGGAGACGAGACTTGGAACGATTAAAGCCGACGTAGCTCAGGGGTAGAGCGTTTCCTTGGTAAGGAAGAGGTCGCGGGTTCAATTCCCGCCGTTGGCTCTACTTAGGATGATGTGGAAAGAGTTGAGAGTGGATTTCGGGTTTAATAACTAGCGACCAAGGTCGCGCCTGCCTGCGGAAGGCAGGGGTTCAATTCCCGCCGTTGGCTCTACATTGAAGTGTAATTAATTATTGAATAGTAAAATAAATTTTGAACTTAACTAAAACGAGGATTATCAAACATGGCTAAAGCAAATTTTGATCGTTCGAAACCTCACGTTAATATCGGGACTATCGGACACGTTGACCATGGTAAAACAACTTTGACTGCAGCTATTTCATCTGTGCTTGCAGGCAAAGGTCTTGCCGAGATGAAGGACTTCTCTTCAATTGACAATGCACCAGAAGAAAAAGAAAGAGGTATTACAATTAATACTTCACACATTGAGTACGCGACTGAAAAACGTCATTACGCTCACGTTGACTGCCCAGGTCACGCGGATTATGTGAAAAACATGGTAACAGGAGCCGCTCAGATGGACGGAGCTATCATCGTGGTAGCGGCTACTGATGGTCCTATGCCACAGACAAGAGAGCACATTCTTCTATCTCGTCAGGTAGGTGTTCCTGCATTGGTTGTATTCATGAACAAAGTTGACTTGGTTGATGATGCTGAATTGTTGGAGCTAGTGGAAATGGAAATCAGAGAGCTTCTTTCTGCTTACGACTTCCCAGGTGATGATATTCCTGTAATTGCAGGTTCTGCTCTTGGAGCATTGAACGGTGAGCCACAGTGGGTAGCAAAAGTTGAAGAGTTGATGGATGCGGTTGATAACTACATTCCTCTTCCAGAAAGAGCTATTGACAAGGATTTCTTGATGCCAGTTGAGGACGTGTTCTCAATTACTGGTAGAGGAACTGTTGCAACTGGTAGAATTGAAAGAGGTGTTACCAACACAGGTGATGCAGTAGACATCATTGGTATGGGAGCTGAAGGACTTAAGTCTACAGTAACTGGTGTTGAAATGTTCCGTAAGATTTTGGATAGAGGTGAAGCGGGCGATAACGTTGGTCTTCTTCTTAGAGGTATTGAGAAGTCAGACATCAAGAGAGGTATGATCATCTGTAAGCCTGGTTCGGTTAATCCTCACCAGAAATTCAAAGCTGAGATCTATGTTCTTTCAAAAGACGAAGGTGGACGTCACACTCCATTCTTTAACAAGTATCGTCCACAGTTCTACGTTAGAACAACTGACGTAACTGGAGAGATCATGTTGCCAGCTAATGTTGAGATGGTAATGCCTGGAGATAACGTAACTATTGAAGTGAATTTGATCAACAAAATCGCCCTTGAAAAAGGTCTTCGATTTGCGATCAGAGAAGGTGGCCGAACTGTAGGTTCTGGTCAGGTTACAGAAATCCTTGACTAATAGATAATTAAGAATAAGCCTTAGATTTTTCTAGGGCTTTTTTTGCTATCAATATTTAATAAGCTAGCTTTGCAGTCCTTTTCGGGCTGCATGGCTTTTTACGGGTGTAGCTCAATTGGTAGAGTAGTGGTCTCCAAAACCATTGGTTGGGGGTTCGAGTCCCTCCTCCCGTGCAATTAAACGCGTTTTTAAGATGTCACAAGTCATTACGTTTTTTAAAGATTCATACCAAGAATTGGTTCACAAGGTGACTTGGCCAAAATATGGTTCATTGCAAAATAGTGCCATTTTGGTCTTGGTAGCTTCTTTGATTTTCGCATTGCTCATTGGAGCGATGGACTATGTTCTTGAGAATGGTGTGAAGTTCTACTACGAACAGTTTTAATGATGGATCATAAATGGTACGTGGTTAGAGCCGTTAGCGGGCAGGAGAAGAAAGTGAAGACTTATCTCGATAATGAAATAGCGAGAGCTGGGATGGAAGAAGCAATTCCTCAGGTATTGATTCCTTCAGAGAAAGTCTATGAAATGAGAAATGGAAAAAAGAGAATCCGAGAAAGAAATTTCTTTCCAGGGTACATCATGATTTCCGCGGATCTTTCTAGTGGTGAGACTACACACCTTATTAATAGTATACCGGGTGTGATCGGATTTTTGAGCGCATCTGGAACGAGCGCTACGAAGGATCCAATTCCGCTAAGACAGGCAGAAGTTAATAGAATTTTGGGTAGAGTGGATGAGGTAGAGGAGCAGGATGAGCAGTTGGATACACCTTTCATCATCGGTGAATCAGTGAAGGTGATGGATGGACCTTTTAGTGGGTTCACAGGAACAGTGGAGGAGGTCTTTGAAGACAGGAAGAAATTGAACGTAACAGTTAAAATATTTGGTAGGAATACTCCTGTAGAGTTGAACTACATTCAGGTAGAAAAAGAAGACTAAGAAATGGCCAAGGAAATATCAGGTTATTTGAAATTACAGATTAGAGGTGGAGCTGCAAATCCATCTCCTCCGGTTGGACCTGCACTAGGTGCTAAGGGATTGAATATCATGGAGTTCTGTAAGCAATTCAATGCAAGAACTCAAGAGAAGCAAGGACAACTTCTTCCGGTGCTTGTGACGATTTATACAGACAAGTCGTTTGATTTCATAATTAAGACTCCACCTGCTGCAGTCTTGATTTTGGAAGCCACCAAAATAAAGAAGGGTTCAGCTGAGCCAAATAGAGCCAAAGTAGGGTCTATTACTTGGGATCAAATCAAAGGAATTGCTGAAACCAAAATGGTTGATTTGAACGCATTCAAAATCGAATCAGCAATGAAACAAGTTGCTGGTACGGCAAGAAGTATGGGAGTAAGAGTAACAGGAACTGCCCCTTGGGCTTAATAATACAGAAATGGGCAAGTTGACAAAAAATCAAAAGAAGGCATTGGAGCGCTATAATCCTGAGGATTCATTCGCATTGGCGGAAGCGGCTCAAATTGTAAAGGATATCACCTTCACCAAGTTTGATGCATCGGTTGATATTGATGTGCGCCTTGGCGTTGATCCGAAAAAGGCTGATCAAATGGTGAGAGGTGTGGTTACGCTTCCTCACGGTGTTGGTAAAGACGTTAGAGTTCTAGTTCTATGCACGCCTGATAAAGAGGCCGAAGCTAAGGAAGCGGGAGCTGATCACGTAGGGCTGGAGGATTATGTGAAAAGGATCGAAGGTGGATGGACTGATATCGATGTGATAATCACCATGCCAACAGTAATGGCTCAGGTTGGAAAGTTAGGTAGAGTGCTAGGGCCGAGAGGTTTGATGCCGAATCCTAAGTCGGGTACTGTGACTATGGATGTAGCTCAGGCTGTGAAAGAAGTTAAAGCAGGTAAGATTGACTTTAAAGTAGACAAGTTTGGAATTATCCATTCTAGTATCGGCAAGTCTTCTTTCCCTGTGGAGCAATTAAAGGAAAATGCTATGGAGATGATAATGACTATCTCTAAGCTAAAGCCTGCTTCTGCAAAGGGAACTTACATGCAGTCCATTTGCATGTCTAGTACCATGAGTAAAGGAGTTAAAATAGATAAATCAACAATAGCTGGATTGTAAGCCATGACTAGAGAAGAAAAAGCACAAGTGATAGCCAGTTTGACCGAAAAGTTTCAGTCAAATCAACACTTCTACATCACTGACACATCAGGATTGACTGTTGCAGAGATCAACAAATTTCGCGAGATGTGCTTCAACTCAGGTGTGGAGTACAGAGTGGCAAAAAATACTTTAATCAAGAAGGCTCTAGAGAATCTAGATACTGATTTTAGCGCGCTCGAAGATGCTTTGAAAGGTGTTTCAGGAATAATGTTTGCTGAAGAAAATGCAAACGCACCGGCCAAAATCATCAAGAAATTCAAGAAAGAAGATTCTAATTCGAGACCAACGTTTAAGGCTGCTTCCATAGATACAGATATATTCATTGGAGAAGATCAACTGGGCATCCTTGCAGACTTGAAGTCTAAGCAAGAATTGATCGGAGAAATCATCTCCTTACTACAATCACCTGCGAAGAATGTTATTTCTGCTCTTCAGAGTGGGGAGAACAAACTAGCTGGTATTGTAAAAACACTTTCAGAGAGATAAAAATTTATAACAAGTAATTACGATTTAAAATGGCGGATCTAAAAGAATTTGCAGAACAACTGGTTAACCTTTCAGTGAAAGAAGTTAGCGAATTGGCGAACATACTAAAAGACGAATATGGCATTGAGCCTGCTGCAGCTGCTGCTCCAGTAATGGTTGCTGGCGGTGGCGGAGAAGCTGCTGGTGCAGCTGAAGAGAAATCTTCTTTCGATGTTATCCTTAAGTCTGGTGGACAATCTAAACTGGCTGTAGTGAAATTGGTGAAAGAGTTGACAGGTCTTGGCTTGAAAGAAGCTAAGGAACTAGTTGATGGCGCACCTAAGCCGGTGAAAGAAGGCGTAGCAAAAGACGAAGCTGAAGCACTTAAGAAACAGCTTGAAGAAGCAGGTGCTGAAGTTGAGTTGAGCTAATTGACTTTCCACAACACAATATAAAATAGGAGAAGTAGGCCTGGCTCCCGACCACAAATCGGGATCAGGTCTTTTCCTGTTTGTACACCAAGAGTGTGCACTTTTCATTTTTGAGAAACATTTAACCGAAGTAAGCTTTGGCTACTAAGACACAAGAGAGGATCAATTTTTCCTCTATAAAAACCGTCCGAGATTATCCTGATTTTCTTGATGTGCAGTTGAAGTCTTTCCGTGATTTCTTCCAGCTCGATACCGCTGCTGAGAAGAGAGAAAAGGAAGGCCTTTATAAGGTTTTCATGGAGAACTTCCCTATCTCCGATTCTCGAGACAATTTCGTCCTTGAGTTCGTTGACTATACCGTCGATCCGTCGAAATACAAGGTGGAGGAGTGTATAGAAAGAGGTCTTACTTTCTCTGTTCCACTAAAGGCAAAGTTGAGATTGCTTTGCAACGATGAGGACAATGAAGATTTTCAAACCATAGAGCAAGAGGTATTCTTGGGGAATATCCCTTACATGACCGAACGCGGATCATTTGTGATCAATGGAGCAGAGCGAATCATCGTTTCGCAACTTCACAGATCACCCGGAGTGTTCTTTGCCCAAAGCAAGCACACCAACGGAACCCTGCTCTACAGTGCTAGAGTTATCCCATTCAAGGGATCCTGGATCGAATTCGCTACAGACGTCAACAATGTCATGTATGCTTACATCGATCGAAAAAAGAAATTCCCGGTTACGACTCTTCTCAGATCAATTGGTTTCGGTTCGGATAAAGACATTCTTGATTTATTCGGTCTGTCCGAAGAAATCGGAGCGACCAAGAAGGACCTTGCGGGTGCTGTCGGAAGGCGACTTGCAGCTCGTGTACTTAGAACATGGACTGAGGATTTCGTGGATGAAGATACTGGTGAAGTAGTTTCTATTGACAGAAATGAAGTGGTTCTCGAGAGAGACAGCATCCTTGAAGAGGACGATATCGAGACCATCATTGAGTCTGGTACTAAGTCGATCATTCTTCACCGAAAGGATGTCAACATTGCAGAATATTCCATAATCTATAATACACTTCAGAAGGATAATTCCAACTCGGAGAAAGAAGCTGTTGAGCAGATATATCGTCAACTAAGAAATACGGATGCGCCAGATGAGCAAACGGCTCGCGATATCATTCAAAACTTATTCTTCAGTGATAAGCGATATGACCTTGGTGAAGTAGGTAGATATAGAATCAACAAAAAATTCGGATTAGATACAGGTTACGACAAGCGAACCCTCACCACCGAGGATATAATTCTAATCGTGAAATATTTGATCGGTTTGATCAACTCCAAAGCGGTGGTTGATGATATTGATCACTTGAGCAACAGACGTGTAAGAACTGTTGGTGAGCAATTGTACTCTCAGTTCGGAGTTGGTCTTGCCAGAATGGCCAGGACCATCCGCGAGAGAATGAACGTGAGGGACAATGAGGATTTCAAGCCAGTTGATTTGATCAATGCGCGAACACTATCATCAGTGATCAACTCTTTCTTCGGAACGAACCAACTTTCTCAGTTTATGGATCAAACAAATCCACTTGCTGAGGTTACGCACAAAAGAAGAATGTCTGCCCTAGGACCCGGAGGCCTTTCACGTGAAAGAGCAGGATTCGAGGTGCGAGATGTTCACTACACCCACTACGGTCGTCTGTGTACCATTGAAACCCCGGAAGGCCCAAACATTGGTTTGATTTCTTCTCTTTGAGT
>CAYGSD010000029.1:0-13441 GCA_964352625.1 uncultured Roseivirgaceae bacterium | reverse complement strand
GCAACGAAGGAATCTTTTGTTCAGTTAATAAGATTGCTTCGTCTCCCGATAGTCCCGATCGCTATCGGGATCGGACTCCTCGCAATGACGGTTCTTGTTTAATGATTTGTGAATGTCACCCTGAGGTTCTTGAAGGGTGGTTTATGGTGTATTGATCATGACGTTGGTAAGAGTAGCGAAGTGTCGAGATTCTTCACTTCGTTCAGAATGACGTTCTATTCTCGAGTTGCTCTTGTCTTGACGAGTACTGTTCAATTGTTATTGAATGTCAGCCTGAGGTTCTTGAAGGTGGTTTATGGTCTTGATCGCTTTGCGCGATTGTGAGAAAAGGGATCGGCCTTGGTGCACAAGAAACAAAAAACCCTACTCGTTTGAGTAGGGTTCTTAACTTATCTCTTTTGAGAAATTACTTCACTTTATCAACGATCGCTTTGAAAGCGGCTGGTTCGTTCATTGCCAGGTCAGCAAGTACTTTTCTGTTGATATCGATCTCAGCAGCAGCAAGTTTTCCCATGAACTGAGAGTAGGAGAGACCGTGCTCTCTTACACCTGCATTGATTCGCTGAATCCAAAGCGCTCTGAATTCTCTTTTCTTGGCTTTTCTATCTCGGTAGGCATACACCATACCTTTTTCGACAGCATTCTTAGATACTGTCCATACGTTTTTTCTTCTACCAAAGTATCCTTTGGCTTGCTTCATCACCTTTTTTCGGCGAGCTCTTGAAGCTACATGATTTACTGATCTCATTTTTTAAATTGTGTTTTTGACGATTGGCGCTCCACTTGATTCCTATCGGAATTGAGGAAACTTCAGCCAATAATCGGGTTAAACATTAGGAACCTAATTACTTCATTCTAAGCATTAGCTTGACGTTGTTCGTGTCAGCATCGCTAACAAGCGTCCAGTGAGTAAGGGCACGTTTTTGTTTCGTTTCCTTCTTCGTCAAGATATGACTTTTAAAAGCATGTTTCCGTTTGATTTTCCCTGTTCCGGTTACCTTGAATCTTTTCTTGGCACTGGAATTGGTTTTTACTTTCGGCATTACTTATTTATTAAAATTTACTCGTTTACTTTTTCTGTTGCTTTGGAGCCACGAACAAAAACATTCGCTTTCCTTCTAGCTTAGGTAGTTGTTCGATCTTTCCATGATCTTCCAATGCCTGAGCGAATTTCAGTAGCAAAATCTCCCCACGATCCTTAAACACAATCGAGCGACCTGCAAAATGCACGTACGCTTTCACTTTTGCTCCCTCCTCCAAAAACTTGATGGCATGTTTCAGTTTAAAATCGAAATCATGTTCATCGGTATTAGGCCCGAATCGGATCTCTTTGATCACCGTTTTCTGAGCCTTAGCTTTTATCTCCTTCTGTTTTTTCTTTTGTTCGTACTTGAACTTAGAGTAGTCAATGATCTTACAAACCGGAGGATCTGCATTCGGTGAAATCTCTACCAAATCAAGACCTTGTTCTTCGGCCATTTTAATCGCTTGCTGAGTGGGGTACACATCTACCTTCACATTCTCACCCACAACCCGCACGCGGGATGCATCGATTCTCTCATTTACCTTATAGGGTTCCTCGCGGCGAATACGCCCCTGAGGTTTACCTCTTCTTCTAATTTTAGCGATACTGCTGTCTAAGTTTTAGTTGAACATAATTCAAAACGAGCTGCAAAATTATGGAAATAATCTTCCAATCAATCACTAGCTCAGTAATTCTTGCACTTTATCATTGAAAAAATCAATGAATTCTTGCTGAGATTGGCTCCCAAGATCACCTGTGCCGTGTAATCGTACGGAAACTTTATTCTCAGCTACTTCTTTTTCTCCTACAATGAGCATGAAAGGAATCTTCTTCACTTCTGCATCTCTGATCTTTTTCCCAATCTTCTCATCGCGCTCGTCGAGGAAGCCTCTAATGTCATTCTCCTGCATATTCAGGAATACTTCCTTGGCATAGTCATGGTACTTTTCTGAAATAGGAAGTACAGCAATTTGCTCAGGAGCCAACCAAAGAGGAAATTCTCCGCCGGTGTTCTCTATGAGAATAGCAACGAAACGTTCCATGGAGCCAAATGGCGCTCGGTGGATCATTACTGGTCGGTGTTTCTCATTGTCCGATCCAGTGTACTCAAGCTTAAACCGATCCGGGAGGCTATAATCCACCTGAATGGTGCCAAGCTGCCATTTCCTGCCTAATGCATCTTTCACCATGAAGTCCAGCTTCGGGCCATAGAAGGCAGCTTCTCCCAATTCCACTTTTGTCGTTAGGCCTTTCTCAGTGGCTACTTCCTGGATTTCTCTTTCTGCTCGTGCCCAGTTGGCATCATCACCTATGTACTTGTCGGGGTTTTCAGGGTCTCTTAGTGAAACCTGGGCAGTGAAATCGGCAAAGCCCAAAGCACCGAAAACGTAAAGCACCAGATCAATCACTTTCGCGAATTCTTCTTTTACCTGATCCGGTCGGCAGAAAATGTGCGCATCGTCCTGCGTAAACCCTCTCACACGGGTCAGGCCATGTAGCTCACCGCTTTGCTCGTAGCGATAGACCGTTCCAAATTCAGCATAGCGAATCGGCAGGTCTTTGTAGGAGCGGGGAGAGGAAGCGTAAATCTCACAGTGGTGAGGGCAGTTCATCGGCTTTAGCAAGAACTCTTCGTCCTCATTAGGTGTCTTGATCGGCTGAAACGAATCCTCTCCATACTTGGCGTAGTGGCCGGAAGTCACATACAATTCCTTGCTTCCAATGTGAGGTGTCACCACCTGATCGTACCCGGCTTTCACCTGAGCCTTGCGAAGGAAATTCTCAAGTCGCTCTCTCAGTACGGCTCCTTTGGGCAGCCAAAGCGGAAGACCTTTTCCTACTTTCTCAGAGAATGTGAAAAGCTCCAACTCTTTCCCGACCTTTCTGTGGTCTCTTTTCTTCGCTTCTTCCAACAGCTCAAGATGTTCTTTCAGGTCCTTTTGTTTTAGGAAGGTAATTCCATACAAGCGGGTGAGCTGCTTTCTTTTTTCATCGCCTCGCCAGTAGGCTCCAGCTACACTTAGAATCTTAGCCGCTTTGATAAAGCCTGTGTTTGGTATGTGTGGTCCTCGGCAGAGATCAGTGAAGTTCCCTTGTTTGTAAAAGGTGATTTCTCCATCGCTTAGGCCCTCCAGAAGCTCCAGCTTGTATTCATCACCTTTCTTAGAGAAATAGTCGATTGCCTCTTTCTTTGAAATGTCGATGCGATCGAACGTATTCTTTTCACGCGCCAGCTCAAGCATTTTGTCCTCTATTACGGACAGATTCTCAGAGTCAAATTCCTGGTCGCCAAAATCTACATCGTAGTAAAAACCTCCCTCAATGGGCGGCCCGATTCCAAGCTTTACACCGGGATAAAGCGCTTCTAATGCTTCTGCCATAATGTGAGCAGAGGAGTGCCACATGGTTGACTTCCCTTCATCGTCATTCCATGTAAGGAGTTGAAGGCTGGCATCTGAAGAAATGGCACGTGTGGCGTCCCAAACTTCACCGTTTACTTTGGCAGCAAGAACGTTTCTTGCTAAACCTTCAGAAATGTCCATTGCTACATCCAGGGCACTGATGCCAGATGAATATGATCGCTTACTTCCGTCGGGAAGTGTGATGGTGATTTGATCACTCATTGAAGTTAATTACCGGTTTTTCGTTCTAAAGAAGGCGGAAGCAGGCGTTCCTCCTGTTCTTTTTTGAGGCGCAAATATGCAACTTTTCGCCTGACAATCTGAAGGTGATTTGCCAATTCAATGTCCGTGGTGTCCATAGCAAAGGCCTGCTCATAGTACGGAAGCGAGGGGGTTACCCAGCCTTTTGATTCGAGTACCTCGGCTTTGGTCAGAATGTGATTACGATTATCAGGTGAAGTCTCCAGCAAATCATTGATTTCCACGAGAGCAGAATCCCACTCCTGACGCTCTTTGAACCACTCTATTAGCGTATGCTTGGCTCGCTCGGTACTTAAATCTCGAAGTAGTCTTTTGGCCTTGTTGAGGCTATCTATTTTGTAGTAGTTCCGAGCCAAATCGTATTTTAAGTTAAGTAGATTGCTTCTTTTAGTTAATTGATTTTCAATAAGTTGTATAGCCTTAATGAAATCTTTATTTCCTTCCAATACTGGATAGTAGCTGACAAGGTCTCTGTGCTCTGGATTACGCTCAAATAGCTGCTCAAATGTGCCTGTGGCTCTTGTCGTATCTCCTTGATTCAGGTAAATGTCGGCTGCCAAACTGAGGGCCGCCTCGTCTTGGTATTGATTGGAATACCTCTCCAGAAATGTGTAATCACCCGGAGTTAGATTGCTGGCTATTTTTATTTTGGTTTCAAGCCTCCCTCTGGTTTCAAAGGAGCCATTTAGTAAGGCTGCAACTCTTTCGTAATCCTTGTATTTTTCATAATAGGCAATTGATTGGTCGATTAACTTCTCCGTCAGACCCCACTTGGATTTGGCTCTAATCAACACCTGCTCGCACCTGGCAGGCCATCCCAGCTGCTCGCAGAAGTAGAGCTGCTGCTTGATCAAGCGATCATTTTCTGGTTCAGCAATGGCGCTGTTTTCAAGTTCTGTGAGGATTTCTTCCGAAGTAATGCCTGATTCCGTCGGGATTTGAATCAAATATTCGGAACGCTTGGAGCAAGCAAAGACGCTAATCAGGCCAAATAAAAGGAGAAGGTTTCTCATCTTCTAGAAAGGTAACTATCAACCGCGTAGCGTCCTCCACCAACAATTGCCAGACACACGAACCCTACCATATATACAAGTGCGAATTCCATCTTCTTCCAAGGATCGTCGATATGCCCAACAAAGGCCGCTATAAACATGGTGAAGGCAATGGGAATAGATGCCAGTCGCGTCTTGAAACCGATGATAACCAGAATGGAACAGAAGAATTCGGCAGATGTAGCCAAGATCAGACTTACTTCCGGCCCCAATCCAATCGGGTCTCCAAAACCCCAATCGCCATTAAGGATTTTTCGCATCTTAGGCCACCCATGCGTGAGCATCATACCACCCAAACCCACTCTAAGTATCAAATACGCAATCGATTCTCTCATCTCCACAAAAGTAGAAGCTAGAGCGGGTTTAACGAAAAGAAAAGTGAATTCATGAAACGTCATGCTCATTACTTAAAAGTTGAATCCTTTCATCAAGAAAGCTGTTAAGCCTTAGTATTGTAAAAACTGAATTTTTATGAAATTTCTAGTTGCTTCTCTAGTGCTTGTTGCGTGCACATCTACCACTTCAAAAAGTGAGGTCTCAACCCCCGGTTCTTCAAGTGTCTATCCTCAGGACGAATACGCACGTGCGTACTTTGCAAGTGGGTGTTTTTGGTGTGTTGAAGCCGTCTATGAAAGTGTCAAAGGAGTGAAGGAATCTATCTCTGGTTACTCTGGCGGCCACACCCAGAATCCTACCTATGAAGCCAGTAATACCGGTAGAACCGGCCATGCGGAGGCCGTAGAGATCATTTATGACCCAAAGGTTGTGAGCTTTGCGGATCTAGTGGATGTCTATTATGGCTCGCAAAATCCACTTCAGGTGAATGGTCAGGGGCCGGATAGGGGCTCGCAGTACAGGTCAATTATCTTCTATCAGACTGAGGAAGAAAAGCGAATTATTCTTGAGAAGAAGGAAGCGTTGGCCGAAGAATTAGGTGCTGAACCTGTTGCGGAGATAATGGAATTCGAGAAGTTTTGGGTGGGAGAGGACTACCATCAGAACTATGAAAGACTACATCCGAATCATCCGTATATCAGAAACATATCCATCCCTCGACTGAACAGGTTCAAGGCGAAATTTCCTCATCTATTAAAAGAGAACGCACATTGAGGTAAACTTGAAGGATTACATTTGTTCAAAATTGACCAATGAAAATCCTAAAGAAAATTCTCGTAGCTCTGGCGGTGATCGTCGGGCTATTGATTCCTGTCCTTTTAGCCACCTGGTTTTTTGGCCCCAAGGCCGAGTTTAATGAAGTGAATCCCGATCTTTCCGAATTGAAACTTGAGCTTAGTGCATTGGACAAATACCTGTCTGATAAAGAAGCTGTTGTCCCCAACATAAAAGCCGAGAATGACTCTAGGATCATTTGGGCCGATTCGATCAGACAAACAGAATATGCGCTTGTTTATCTCCACGGCTTTTCTGCAGGCCCTATGGAAGGCGCTCCCTTGCATCAGGAAGTGGCCAGTAGATATGGCATGAACCTATATCTGCCGAGGCTATCCAAGCATGGTATTCAGGACGATGATATTTTCCTTGAGTTGACGCCCGATGGATTGATGGAATCTGCCAAAGAAGCTTTAGTGATTGGGAAGAAGCTGGGGAAGAAAGTGATCCTGATGAGCTGCTCAACAGGTGGCACACTGGGCATTTATCTGACCGCCAATCACCCCGATATTCATGGGCACGTCATGTATTCACCCAACATCAAGATTTTCGATCCTACCTCCGAGATGCTCACCGGGCCATGGGGGCTGAAGATTGTCAAGCAGGTATTGGGAGATTATCGGCTGCCAACAATAGACCCTGAAGTTCCCGATTCTGTGCAACGAAAAATCAATCAGTACTGGTCAGGGAAGTATAGAGTAGAGGGACTGGTTGCCTTGCAGAGCCTTCTGGATCAAACAATGACTGATGAAACCTTTGCCAAAGTAAACCAACCCTACTTTCTAGGCTATTATTATAAAAACGATACGGCCCAGGACAACACGGTATCGGTGGAGGCCATGCTCGATTTTGATTCAAAAACAAGAACGCCAAAAGACATGAAGCGAGTGATCGCTTTTCCTGAGGCAGGTAGTCATGTGATTAATTCGCCTTTGACCTCAAAGCAATACGAAGGAGTGAGAGAAGAGACGTATAAGTATTTGGAGGAAGTGCTTAATATTACACCCTTGAATACTGGCCAATAAATTAATAGTATGCCTCTTAGTCAACCGGATTCAGGAAACGTCTTTGAGAAAATACCCTTAGAGTTTTTTGAAAAATCATCGGATGCCTCCAAGCGCGTGGCGGATGAAATTGCATCGCTGATTCGCACCAAGAATGAGCTGAAAGAAAAGTGCGTTTTAGGATTAGCAACTGGCTCTTCACCAATAAAGGTGTACGAGGAATTGGTGCGGCTTCATCAGGAAGAAGGGCTAAGCTTTCAAAATGTCATCACCTTCAACCTGGATGAGTATTACCCCATAGCGCCCAATGCGCTTCAGAGCTATGTGCGCTTCATGAAAGAGCACCTGTTTGATCATGTGGATATACAAACTGAGAACATTCACATTCCGGATGGAACCTTAGAAAAGAAGGGTGTCACAGATTATTGTTTGGAGTACGATCGGCAAATAGAAGCCCTTGGAGGTTTGGATCTTCAAATTCTTGGCATTGGAAGGACTGGTCATATTGGCTTCAATGAACCTGGGTCGCACATAGAAAGCCGAACCCGCCTGATCACGCTTGACCACATCACCAGACAGGATGCGGCCAGTGACTTTTTTGGGGAAGAATACGTACCTCGAAATGCCATCACCATGGGAGTGAGAACCATCATGAAAGCCAAGCGGATTCTTTTGATGGCATGGGGAGAGAACAAAGCGCCAATCATAAAACAAACAGTAGAAGGGGAGATCACTGCGCATGTACCGGCTACTTACTTACAGCAGCACCCCAATTGCTTGTTTGTGACCGATGAGGCCGCAGCTCAGCACCTCACGAGATTCTCAAAACCATGGCTTGTTCAAAATGTGCTCGACTGGACACCCTATTTGATTAAAAAGGCGGTCATCAATTTGTGCGAAACATTGAACAAGCCCATTCTCAAACTCACGGATAGAGATTACAATGATCATGGATTAAGTGACTTGCTGGCGCAACATGGAAGCGCTTACCAAATCAACATTCAGGTGTTTAATGAATTGCAGCATACGCTGACAGGATGGCCAGGAGGAAAACCAAATGCCGATGACACACAAAGACCTGAAAGAAATACGCCTGAGAAGAAACGAGTGGTCATTTTCAGCCCTCACCCTGACGATGATGTAATTTCAATGGGTGGCACTTTTGCGCGACTTCACGATCAAGGCCATGACGTGCATGTGGTCTACCAAACGTCAGGTAACATCGCGGTATTTGATGATGACGTGATCCGATATGCAGATTTTGTCACCGAGTATCACGAGTCATTTGGCTTTAAGACGGAGAAAGCTGAGGAGCTGTTTACGACGATCAGACAGCAAATTGCAGATAAGAAGCCGGGCGAAACAGATTCCATCGAAGTGCAGAAAATCAAAGCACTTATTCGACGGGCCGAGGCTAGGGCAGGAGCGAGGTACATTGGGCTTTCTGATGATCACATTCACTTCATGGATTTGCCATTTTATGAGACCGGTACAGTTAAGAAAAAACCCTTTGGGATTGAAGATATTGAGATTACCAAGGCCTTTTTAGAAGAGGTACAGCCTCACCAAATCTACGCTGCGGGTGATCTTTCCGATCCACACGGGACTCATCGTGTATGTCTGGAGATTATTAAGGAATCACTAGAGGAGGTGAAAAATCAAAAATGGATAAAGGACTGCTGGGTGTGGTTGTACCGTGGAGCATGGCAGGAATGGGAAATGGAAAACATTGAAATGGCCGTGCCTTTGAGTCCTGACGAATTACTTAGAAAGCGTCGGGCGATATTCAAGCATCAGTCTCAAAAAGACCGCCCCCTGTTTCCAGGGTCCGATAGTCGAGAGTTTTGGCAGAGAGCCGAGGAGAGAAATAGGGCTACTGCCGAGAATTACAATCGACTAGGATTGGCCGAATATGAAGCCATTGAGGCCTTCAAAAAATGGAAGCTATAATCTACTTGTGCTTGTGCTCACGCTCTTCCACTCCATAATCGATTCGGTACCATGCCTCTTCATGCAGGTAGTAGATTAGCATCTTAATGAAGATTTCAATAAGCGCAACCGCGCTTGCTTTTTCTGTAGCATTCGGATCTTCTCTGAATACCAAAACGGCCACAGTGAAGGTAGTAAGTGAGGCGATCGCGCGCCAAGTCACTGCCTTTACCAAATGACGCTTGCGGGCATTCATGACTTTGAAGTTGAACCAAAACCGCTCGTGATAATAATACAGTGCTAGCTTCAGGGCACCTTCTATCAGTGCAACAATGGTAGCTTTCTCCCCGGCCTTCGGATCATCCTGAAATAGGATATAAGCCAAGGCAAATGTGGTTGCGGACGCCAAAAGTCTCCACGTTATGGCCTTTAGGATGTGGCGTATTCTAGTTTTGTTGGAGCCCATTTCAGTTCACCTTGATTAAGTAGTAATTCTTCTTGCCACGTTGCGCCAGAAGGTATTTGTTTTGCAATAACGAAAATGATGGCTTGGCATTTTCGTCTTCTATTTTCTCTTTATTAATACTCACACCACCGCCTTTTATCATTCGACGAGCTTCGCCTTTCGATGGGAAGATGATCCCATTGGTGGCTTCACTCAGTAGATCTGTAACTGATTCGAGGCTATCCAATTGAGCTTTAGAAATTTCTGCCTGAGGTACGCCTTCAAACACCTGAAGCAATGTTTTCTCATTGATAGAAGCCAAATCCTCAGTGGTGCTTTTTCCAAACAAGATGCTTGATGCCTTGAGAGCCGTTTCTAGGTCTTCCTTGGAATGAACTCTCTCCGTGATTTCCTCAGCCAAAGTCCTTTGCAAAAGTCTTTCATGGGGAGCTTCCTTGTGTTCAGCGATCAACTGGTCTATTTCTTCTTTCTCTCTCAGGCTAAAAATCTTAATAAACTTCTCCACATCCTCGTCGGAGGCATTGAGCCAATACTGGTAAAATTTGTAGGGTGATGTGCGCTCCGGATCGAGCCAGATGTTGCCACCTTCACTTTTCCCAAACTTGGAGCCGTCTGCTTTAGTGATCAGTGGAGTGGTCATGGCGAAAGCCTCGCCTTGTCCTTTTCGTCTAATAAGTTCTGTGCCTGTCACGATGTTGCCCCACTGATCCGAACCACCAAGTTGTAGCTTGATGTTTTTGTTTTTCCACAGCCAGTAGAAGTCGTACCCTTGAACGAGCTGATAAGAAAACTCAGTAAACGAAAGGCCAGATTCTAATCTGCTTTTTACCGAATCTTTAGCGAGCATGTAGTTGACGCTGATGTGCTTGCCCACATCTCTGATGAAGTCCAGAAAATTGAATTCCTTGAACCAATCAAAGTTGTTGACTACTTCCGCCGAATTCTCGCCAGTGAAATCCAGAAACTTTTCCAGCTGTGCTTTTACACAGGTCAGGTTATGATTAAGCGTATTCTCATCTAACAAATTACGTTCTTGAGACTTCCCAGAAGGATCGCCAACCATACCTGTGGCACCTCCAACCAATGCGAAAGGTTTATGTCCACATCTTTGAAAATGAACCAAGGTCATTACCTGCACCAGGTTCCCAATATGTAGCGAATCCGCGGTTGGATCAAATCCAATGTACGCGGCTGTCATACCCTTTGATAGTTCCTCTTCAGTGCCCGGCATCATGTCGTGCACCATTCCTCTCCACTGCAGTTCGGTTACAAAATTTTTCATCGGCTAGCTCAAAAATGCGGGGGCAAAAATAGAACGCAGGAGCTAAAGCAATGCGCATTTTGAGTTTTGTTTACGGTCAATCGTGCAATTACTTGATATGCCTTTCCCATAGCCTCCAATCCTGTTGACCCAGACATAAAAAAAGGCTATCCGATATGGATAGCCTTTTGGGTATTTGGTTAGTACTAGTTCTCTTCTGATTCTTCGGATAATAGCTCGGCTACTTTGTTCTTGAATTTTTTCAATTCAAACTTAACCTCGTTAGTGGAGCTTTTAATAGAAGCCTTGGTTTCTGCCCAAGTTTCTTCAGACGAATTCTCTAGCCTCGCAAGCTGATCATTGATGTCAGCTTGTTTTTGTTCCATTTGATCTCGAAGGTCATTCAGTTCATCCTGAGCTTCAAGACTGGCATCTTGCAGTTTATCCGTTACTTTTTTGTAATCCTCATTCAAGGCAGCTTTCATATCCTCCAAGCCTTCTTTCATGTCTTGTTTTTCTCTTTGAAAGACTTCAGACATCTCATCCAGCTTCTCCTCAGATTTTTCCTTGTTCTGAGTGGAACAATTAGTGATGAGTAATGCAGACCCGATTATCATCATTGATGCGATAAATGTATTTCTGAAGTAAGTTCTTGTCGTTTTCATTATTAAAGGTGTTTTGTTATCAAACTTTAGTACTTACTGTTGAAATAATCATTCCAGTTTGAAATAATGGTCTTGACGGGGTTCAGAGGCCATTTTCAATTCTGTCAATTCTAATATTGAGAATCTTTTTTTCGAAATGATAAAATGACGATCTGTCGTTTATTGGAATTCGGCTGTCGTTTCCGGAACTTTTGATTCTTTGACATTTGGAAAAGTTATTCTTACGATCGAGCCCACGGTAGCTCTCTCTATTTCCAAGGTGCAGTTATTCTTTTCTAAAAGCGCCATGATCAGGTTTATGCCCAAGCCTGTTCCAACTTCGCCGGACGTACCGGGATCGGACCGTACGATTTGTCCTTGAAGAATCTTTTCAATTTTACCTTCACTGAACCCAACGCCATTGTCAATTATCTCCAGACATGGCCTTGTAGACTTACTCCACCTTATCTGGATTTCTCCCTTTTCAGGGGTGAACTTTACGGCATTGTGAAGCAAGTTCCTGAATGCAATCCTGAAATGCTCCTTGTCCATAAATAAAGCTTCCAAATCCCCTTTAATAGCTATGTGTATGTCTTTTTCATTAATCAGGGTTCTAAGCATTTCTATTTCCTGATTGACCACTTCGTCAGGCTTGAACTTAGCTACCTGAGGTGCCACCTGATTGAGTTGAACCCTTGACCATTCTAATAACCCTTCAATTGATTGATTAAGCGGCTGAAATTTCTTCTGAAGTTGTTTCATAAATACAGAGAACTTTTCCCCAGACAGGCCTGAATTGATACCTACATTGATAAGCATTTCGAATTGACTTAATGGGCTTCTGATGTCATGTGCCAATATTGAAATCAACCTGTTTTTTTGCTTGTTAGCGTAGTTAAGTTCCGCCTCAATTTTCTTAACAGAAGTGATGTCAACCGCAAAATCTACCCTAGCTATGATCTCGCCATGATCGTCTTTGACTGGAACCATTTTACCAAAAAAATGACGTTTTTCGCTCGAACCCATTAGAATAATTTCTTGATCAATCTCTGTCTCAAGTCCTCTTAAACCTCTCTCAATATTGCCTTCATGAGTTTCATTCCATTCGGCACTTAGAAACAATGAAGCAGACCGTCCCACAATTTCACTCGCCTGCTTGCCAAATGCTTCCTCATATTTTTTATTAACAACTAGATACTTACCATTTGTGTCTACCATAGCAATGAAGACGGGAACTGTGTCCAAGATGGATTTTAACATAAAAGTCCGTTTTTCAAGCAAATGGCTTTGCTCTCTGATGCGCTCGGAACGCACATTAGACTGATTGATGGCTATTTCCAATTCCTTCTTAAACACCCGACTGAAGATGAAAACGCATACAAAGCCTATAGACATATTGGATACTGCAAGTGCGATATCGGAATTGACAGTGGGAAACAGCGTCATCCATCTGGTAATGTGCATGCCCATGCCAAGCAGCCAGCAGATAACAAACAATACATTTTTGAGGTGGCCATCAAATAAGAATAAGATAAAAGCAGCAATGCCGATCATCAAGTATTCATTGAACCGCTGCTCTTGTTCGCCAATGGAATTGAAGCCAATCAGTGTGGTGAAGGAGATCGTTGTTAAGGCCAGATAGACTCGTGCGACTTTTATCTTGCCGAGATAATTCAAGTAGTAAACGGGAGCATACAAAAAAAGAATTCCTGCAAAGAGCCTGAGGGCATTTGGCACATCACCTACTGCGATATTCATGATCCCAAAGACCATCAAAATTCCAATGCCGAGAAGAGAGAAGATATTCGTGAGTCGAATTCTCCTCTTATCAAACATTCCGCTTCCAAAACTGACACCTAGGTTGAATAGGTTATTCAGGGTACTTCTCATAACATTAATTCCCGTTGGTGAATTATGTAACGATCTTATCCTAGCTGGTTGGGTTTCAATATAGCTATAATATTATCAAATGATAATTCTTTTTGGTATAAACCATTTCATGATTCCGGCTTGGTTTGTAATTTTTTACAAAGCGGAATTTTAGAATGTCAGAAATTGCTCAGGATACAAGAATCCACTTTTCCCTACTTTTGTTACAAACCAATCCCCTATGTCCAAGAAGCTCTCCCTAGTAGTCCCTGTCATGAACGAAGAAGACAATATCCAACCCTTATTGGAACAAATTGCCTCGTCTTTGAAGGACTGGAATTATGAAGTGATATTGGTGG
>CAYGSD010000028.1:0-15407 GCA_964352625.1 uncultured Roseivirgaceae bacterium | reverse complement strand
AGCTTGCTCTGAAGAAAGGAGCGCACGAGTATGTAAGCCAAATAGGCAATGATGACGGACGGGATTGTAATTTTTAATAAGTCTAAGAAAACTTCCATTAGTTGAGTTTGCGTTTCGCGAATTCAAAAATAGCTTATCAGGGATATTTTTTGCCGCTTGGCTTGTTGTTTCTTTGCGCAGATGTTCGAGCCAGTATCCATAACGCCAGCCGCACTCAAGGAGATTAAGAATATTCTTGAAAATAAGGGCATACCTGAGGGCTATGGTTTGCGCCTTGGCGTGAAGGGTGGGGGCTGTGGAGTGGCCTTCAAGCTTGGGTTTGATAAGAAAAAAGAGGATGACATAGAATACTTCGTGGAGGATGTGCAAGTCTTGGTGCGAAAGCAGGAAACGATGTTCCTGGTAGGGAAGAAGATCGAATTCTACGATGAGGCGGATGGAAGAGGGTTTGCGTTTGTTCAAGATGTTTAGCATGATGAATAATATAAAGGCACAAGTGGACACTTGCGCCAGTTTTCTTATTCACATGCTTGGACTAGTGGGGTGTTTAATCTTTTCTTTTTGAAAAGAATTTCCAGGGAATAGCTATCATCAAGGTGAGAAATACCCATAAGAGCAGATAATAGAAGATTGAGATTAAAAAACTGTCACCGAAAAAGGAGATGCCAAATGGAATTACATGGAGATAAAATGTTATTTCCCAAATTCCAGGCAATTGAATTGCCGAAATAAGTCCGGTCAGGATTATGATGAGAAATGAAATAACCGCGGAAACTCTGAAAATATTCAAATCAAGGTCTTTTATTAAGCTTACCCCTCCAGCGTCACAGTTGCCATTTTGCAAAGCCCTTTGATTGGGGGGTTGTGTTTGCTCACTTTCACCTTCACGGCTTCCACAGACTGAAAAGTGGATTTCACTTTTTTGATGACTTTTCCGGCGAGGTGCTCTAGTAAGTTCGTGTCCACGTTCATCACATCCGCGATGATTTCATAGACTTTCTCGTAATCGACTGTGCCTTCTAGTTTGTCGGCTTCCACCGCATTGGTCATGTCGAGCGTCATGAAAATATCGACGGTGTACTTGTTGCCAATCTTACGCTCCTCCTCGTAGTAGCCGTGGCGAGCATAAAACTCCATCCCTGTGAGCGCAACTTCTCCATTCATGATTTAGTCGTCTAGTTCGTCGAAGAATGACCCCCCGGTGCTAGCAGCAGATTTGGAGCTTGCACGAGCCACGGTTTCTTTTTTCTCTGGCTCAGGAGCAGGTTCGGGTGTTGCTTCCGGTGTAGGTTCTGGTTTCGGGGCTTCCTGTTTCGGTTCTTCTTTAGGTTCTTCTTTTTTAGGTTCTTCCTTCAGTTCCTTGGCTTTTTGCTCGGCCACTTCCTGTTGGATTTTCTCCACGGAGATGTGCGCCAGCGGCTTGGACTCTACCTCCAAGTGTTCCGCATTGATTTTATCTTCTGACTTTCTCGCCAAGTCACGAACCCGCTTGATCTGATCCTGAAGCTTGAAGTCTCCTTTTTGTTTATCGGTTTTTTCTACGCGCTCCACAAGATCCGAAGCGAGTATCATCAAATCCTTGATCAGGCTGTCTCGGTGAGACTCAATGATTCGGTGGTTTTGCTCCAGTTCCTTAACCCCCTCCTGCACCTCATTGATGATGTCCTTGGCTTCCTGCTCTGCTTGCTCTATGATAGCCTTGGCTTTGTTTTTTGATTCACTGAGCATGGCTTCCGCTTTCATCTGCGTTTCCTTCATATGAAGGTCGGCAGCCTTATTAGCCTGATTCACCAGATTGGTGCCTGTGTCTTCAGCGGTTTTCAGTGTTTTGTACAGAGAAGATTCTACCTCGCGGAGCTTCTGCACTTCTTTCTCTGCTTGCTGTAGTTTGATGCGGAGTTCTTTCTCAGAGTCGAGCATCCGTTCCCACTCATTGGATAGGGATTGAAGGAAGGCCTGAACTTCGTCTTTGTCGTATCCTCTTAGCTTTTTTTCAAAATCCTTCTGCCGAATCTCCAGTGGAGTGATCTTCATCGTCTAATCAAATTTTATGTCCCAAACGGCGATGCTTCTATCGTCGCTACAAGTTACTAACAAGTTGTCATATTCCATCCAGAGCAAACTATTGACAGAATTTGTGTGTCCGTCGTGCCGCGCTTTGTCAATGACCTTGAGTAATGCAAAGGTAGTAGCATCCCAGATTTTTATGGTCTTGTCCATGCTGCCAGTGGCGAAATAATTACCAGATTCTCTGAATGTTAGCTTATTGGAGGCATACATATGCGCAGGAATGCTTTTGACCTCTTCGTAATGATTAAACGTGTCCCATACTTTGATCATTGCATCTCGCCCCGTACTTATAAGCTGATGGGTTTTGGGGTGGTATTTTGCCGAGAAAACGGACAGAGAATGTCCTTTGGCTTCATACTTTGGTGCCAAAGTTTTTCTGTCAATTATTCGAATCACATTGTCACTGTACGCTAGCGCAATGTCTGTGTCGTTCGCTGAGATAGAACGAAGACTTTTTGGAGCCAGGCGTACTTTTTTCTCCAGGTTCAGTTCAAGGTCGAAAATGAAAAGTTCACCTGCGCCCGTCCCAACATAGTACGAATCACCAATTCGCTCAATCGCAAAAATGGGTGATTTGATTTCCATGGACCGGATCGGCTTTTTGTCCGAAAGCCTGACCAGATGAATGGCTCTCGAATTTTCGCCTACTAAAAGGTGATCCTCATCTACCAAAATAGAATAGACGGTGGAATTGACTTTGGCGATGACCTGGCCATCCTTTGGATTCTTGATATCCCACATTACAATCTGTCCATCGCCACCTGCGGATAGGAACTGATGGTCATTGATTGCTTGAAGGTCAAAAATTCCGCTGGTGTGGCCAGTGAAAGAGTGCCGCTTTGTGATTTGTATGTCTGGCATTTGGCTAACTTGTGTAAAATTGGACAATGCCACTCCTTCTATCCAAACAAATCAACGATAATGCGGCGTATGCCGTGTGGAATATTCAAGAAGAACTTGATCAGATTCCTAATATGTGCCCTGATCCAATTCCGTCGGGACTTAGTCCAGTGCGGGAAGCGGAATGGATTGTTGGCAGAATTCTCATTCAGAGGCTCTGTGAGATTTTTGGACTGAAATACCAAGGCGTGGGCATCCGTGATACGGGGAAGCCCTTTCTCAAAGGACATGATGCCGAGCTGTCCATCTCTCACAGTTTTCCGATGGCTTGTGCGATGATCGATTTGAAGAAACCGTGTGGGATTGACTTGGAAAGACCGAGACAAAAGTTGATCACGGTTCAGGATAAATATCTCCACCCATCAGAGTTTGAGTACAAAGGGGACATGGAAAAACTCTGTGAAATTTGGTGCGCCAAGGAGGTGATTTTTAAAATTCATGGAAGAAAATACCTGAGTCTGAAAGATGAAATCAAGGTAAAATTCAAAGACGATCACACGATGATCGGGAAAATTCTACGACCCGAGGAAAAGCAAAAATTTGAAATTTACTACGAATGGGTGTGGGACTATGTGCTGGGTTATAGCGTGTGATTTAGTTTCGCTTTATGCACCCGTTTTCTCCCGCTCGTCTTGTCCATGCGTACCTCCGAAAGGTCACTGATAAGCGGATATTTTCTGGCCCGTTCAAGGGGCTCTACTACGTAAGGCAAAGTGTGGGAAGTGTCTATTTCCCTAAAATTCTTGGCATTTATGAAAAGGAACTGCATGGAATTTTCGAATCCAACAAGAAAGAAAATTTCGAAAAAATAATTGTCATAGGCGCGGGAGAGGGCTATTATGCCGTGGGTCTTGCCAAGAAGTGGAAGAGGCCGGTCATGGCTTTCGAGGAGGATAACGACGGGCGACAATTGATCACCAGGTTGTCATTGATTAATCGGGTGACAGTCTTCGTAAAGGGAAAATTTGAGGCCGATCTGGACACAAAATCAGGGAAGGATTTCATCATCATGGATGTGGAGGGTGCAGAGAAGGAGTTGTTATCTCCGGAAAGATTTTTGGCGTGGAGAAGCTCGGTGATTTTGGTGGAAGTGCACTCTGAGCCAATAAGAGGTTTGCTGCAGGAACGAAGCAAGTATACCCATCATTCTAGTTTTATTCCGGTAGCGGAAAGAACAATGGCTGATTATCCCTTTCAGCCACCTTTCAAAAGACTGCTGCGGAGGTGGTGGTCGGCCAGCATTCAGGAATGGCGTAGTGACTCCATTGGGTGGCTTATTTTTGAGCCTAAGGCATGAATATCTTTTACATCCCATCTTGGTATCCATCGAAGAAAAACCCCATTTACGGGACCTTCGTGAAGGAGCAAGTTGAGATGCTCGCTCGGCTGAATCGCGATTGGAATTTGGGGGTGAGTACCTGGGGGCAGGGAGATTCAAGGTTTCAAATGAAAGTAGGTGATCATGTTAAGAACCTCCCGAAACTCTTCCGATCAGGCACCTACCACTCTGATCAGCAATCGAATATTTTCACCTACTCCAATCCAAGAAAAACCTGGACTCGCAAAGTTCTTGATGGCAACTTGAAGGGGCTGCTGGAGGCGAATGATGAGAATTTTCAATTCTTTCAAAAGCAAGTGGGCAGGATAGACGTGCTCCATGCACAAGCCACTTATCCAGGCGCTTTGATTGCCAACTATCTCTCTGGGAAATACGACATTCCTTATGTGGTTTCAATTCGGATGAGCCCATTTCCGTTTGCCGAATTTCAAAAATCAGATGGTTCTCTGAAGGCGTGGATAGAGACCCCACTAAAGGAAGCAAACAAGTTGATTTGCACCAGCACTTCATTGGAAAAAAGACTCCATGAATTCGATCTAACTAATACCCAAGTCATTCACAATCCTGTGGATACAGACTTCTTCAAACCCATTGATTTCCTGCCCGAGCAAACCACTATTTTGACTGTTGGCAGGATGGTTCCTCAAAAAGGGATCGATATTTTGATTCGGGCGATCAAGGAACTAGGAGATGATTTTCAAGGCAAGTTTAGAATTGGGGGAGATGGAGAGCACCTTCGGGAATATCAAAATCTTGCGAAGGAATTGGGCATAAGTGATAAAATCACATGGCTTGGGGAACTGAGCCGAGAGCAGGTGCGTGAGGAGATGCAGCGATGCTCGTTCTATGTGCTTCCAAGTAGACATGAGACGTTTGGGAATGTGCTTCTGGAGGCCATTGCTTGCGGCAAGCCCGTAATAGCTATGGATTGCGGCGGGCCAAGGGATATCGTGACTGAAGAGGTGGGGGTGTTGTGTGAGGCGGATGCGTTAACTGAGTCGCTTAAACAAATGATTTCCAACTACGCTGAGTTTACGCCTACTCTTAAGGAGGATTTTACACCAGATGGGTTTCAATCAGCCATGGGGAATTTGTACCGAGTATTAGCGAGTAGAAAGTAGGGAAGTAGAAAGTAATAGTTCAATATATTATTCCCCGTTCCTAACCCCTAAATCCTAATCCCTAATCCCCAATTCATACCCCTTATCTGCTTTCAAGTCTTTTCCCTCTGCGGCTTTCACCGCCAACTCATCACAACGCTCGTTTTCCGCATGGCCGGCATGCCCTTTCACCCAATGAAATTTCACTTTGTGAGGCTTGGCAGCTACCAGGTATCGTTTCCAGAGGTCAGGGTTTTTCTTGTCTTTAAAATTTTTCTTAACCCAGCCATCCAGCCATCCTTTAGTCACGGCATCCACCACGTACTTGGAGTCGGACGTGACCAAAACGTCCCAGCCCGGCTTCTTGATCGCTTCAAGCGCCACGATCACCGCAAGCAATTCCATCCGGTTATTAGTTGTCAACCGAAAGCCCTCTGAAAGCTCTTTGCGTTTCCCATTGAATTCCAAAATTGCTCCATATCCTCCAGGCCCTGGATTGCCTTTGGCCGCACCGTCTGTATAAATTTTGATCATAGAAACCAGTGGTTTTTAACCAGCTTGATAGCGATAGAGAGCAGGATTATTCCGAAAACTTTTCTAAGAATCTGGAAGCCCGAGTTTCCAATTTTTCTTTCAAGCCAAGCACTTGATTTTAGCACCAAATAGACGAAAATGAGATTCAGAACAATCCCTATCAGGACGTTTAGCTCAGAGTATTCTGCCCGCAATGAAAGCAGGGTAGTAAGTGTGCCAGCACCAGCAATGAGCGGAAACGCAATGGGCACTACCGAGGTGGAGGACGTATCCCCCGGGTCTTGCTTGAAAAGCTGCAATCCCATCACCATTTCAAGTCCGATCAGGAACATGACGACCGCTCCGGCTATGGCGAACGAACTGATGTCAATTCCGAGGAATTTCAGGATGGTCTCCCCAAGAAAAAGGAAGGCGATCATAATAACGGCGGACACTATTGTGGCCTTTTCGGACTGGATGTGCCCGGATTTTTTCCTTAAATCAATGATAATTGGAACACTACCAAGTATGTCTATCACTGAGAACAAAACCAGTGATACCGTCAAAATTTCTTTAAAATCAATCATAATTTCCTCTTAACACAAAGCTAGCGGTATCGTAAACATACATCGTTACTTTTAGCATCACTTTTGCAACACGATCAAAAAACAAACTCAAAATGAAGAAGATTATATTAGGACTATTACTTCTTCCGGCCATCTCTGGGTATTCTCAGGATGGATGGAATTGGCCGACGGACAAGGCCATGTTTGACAAGGCACAGGAAATGCAGGCGTATTACAAAGTGCTCATGTCGGCAGATAATTATGAGGAGGCGATGAAGCCGTTGAACTGGCTTTTTGAAAAGAATGCCGATCTCAACCCTTCCATTTACATTGACGGCACAAAATGCGTGGAGGAGGTGATGAAAAACGTGACCGATGCGACGCGACTCACGCAGTTGCAAGATTCGGCGCTTTGGATGTACGACATGCGCATTAAGCACTTTGGCAATGAGGCTTCTGTGCTGGATAGAAAAGCATACACGGCGTTCAAGTACTTCTACAAAACACCCAAGCGATATCCTCAGCTAATTGAAATGTACGACAAGGCATTTGAGTTGAATGGGGCTGGAATTTCTAGTTTCAATATGATTCCTTACATGACAGTAGCGAAGTATGGGTACGACTGGAAGGTGAAAGAAATGCCAGCAGAGAAAGTGCTGGACATTCATCAAACACTCTCAAACGTCATGGACGAGAAGCAAAAAGCGGGAGAGGATATGACCGACAAGCGAGACAAGGTGGATGCGCTTTTTGCTTCGCTTGAAGGGCTGGTGACTTGTGATTTCATTAAAAATAACCTGGCCCCAAGATTGAAGGCCGACCCTTCGGATTTGGGTACAGCCAAGAAGGTGTTCAACTATTCACTTCAGGCTAAATGTTCTGATCAGCCTTATTTTTTGCAAGCTGCGGAGACCATCATGAAAAATGATCCGAGCTATCAACTCGCTAAAATTTTGGGCGATAAATGGGCAGCTGAAAGCAATCATGCAAAAGCCATGGAATTTTATGGTAAGGCCCTAAAGCTGGCAGCTAATGATCAAGACAAATATGATTTACTGATTTCTCAAGCCAAGATCGCTTCCAAAATGGGACAAAAATCGAAAGCAAGAGATTTTGCAAATCAGGCTTTAACTGTGAAGCCGGGCTCAGCGGAGGCCTATGAATTCATCGGAAATCTTTACATGACCAGCTTTGAAGAATGCGCAGGCAAGGAGGATATTGTGAAGGACAGAGCGGTGTTCATCGCGGCGTATGAAATGTACAAGAGGGCGGGCAATCAGGAACGTATGGCTGCTGCTAAGGAGCAATTCCCATCGGCGGAAGAGATATTTACTCGCAATAGCAAGGAGGGAGACGAAATCGTAGTGGGCTGCTGGATAAATGAAAAAGTGACGATTCAGAAGCGTTAAAACCCAAACCCAAAGCGGATAGCCTGGTTAGCCACCGGGTTATCCAATTTGCCATTTTGCACGGCTCGGAAGTAATCAATCCGCAGGAATTTGAAGATGTGTTCGATTCCTACCCCCAACTCCCAGTAGTCACCAATCGGTTTAGTTGTCAGATAGTGAACAGAAGCCACCGTTTGCCAATTTAGATTCCTGATTAGCGGCACCTTATTCAGGATGAATTCATTGAAGTGGTGCTCATAGTGCGCCTCGAAATACTTCCTGCTTGTGGAGTATTGGTAGTAGTCCAGAAGCTGAAATTGTCTCAATCCATTTGCTCTTGAGTACCACAACCTGTTGCCATTGAAATGCTGATAATTGATGAATGACAGCTCTTTTTTGTTGAGGAAACCGCCAGTGCTCAGATGCCATTCACTGACGCCCACTAATCCAAATCGAATATCATCCGTCACGGAAAGTTCTACCTGATCGAAATTCACGTCGCTACCCAAGACTGGGAGTCCCTTCTTGTATCGAACGAAAATTTCAGGGGTTTTTGGCTTGTAGATAAGTCGTCGATCTGGGCGGGTTTGGTACTTCTGGCCAAACCTGATTCTGAAAGTAAAATCTGCAACTAAAGCCTGATGAGCAGGAAATGAAGTGTCTGCTAACTCGGCATTGATTGGTTGGTTGGGTTGGAAGTTTATGGAATCAGAGAAACTAAAGTCGGCAGTGTTAAAAAGTTGAGTTCGATTGGCGTACTCCAGTCGTCCTGTAAAAAGCAGTCCGTTGACGAGCTCTTGCTGGAAGCCACCATACACGAACCCTTTTTCAAATAGCTTCACGAAGCTCTCACCAAAGAACAAAGCCGTGACTGTGTTATTGAAAGGTGCGACGGGATTCGATTCATTTATTTGACTGACGTACCTGCCAGCACCTGCCGAGAAGGAGGTAAATTTTTGATCGAGTTTTCGGTAATAGAAATCCGTCTTTGCATGAAATTTTTCATTGGACAGGCCATAGCGAACCGCAGGACTAATGCGGTATTTCAGTCGATTATCTTCATTGTAGAATCTATACCCGAACCGAAAGTCCAAGGCAAATCCTTCCACGGTGTTGTATTGAATAGCCTGAATTGCGGAAGGAAAATCATAGCGTTTTCCTTCGTACGTCCGACTAATGGTGTGCCCCGCCAATAAAATTTTACCGGCCGTAATTTTATTCTTTTCTACATCCACTGAGTCTTTGTATTCCTTGCTTTCCTTCACGACCCTGATGCTGTCTTTCACTTCATAATCTTTGATTTCCACATCGCTGAGGGGCATGGGGCGAACACTTTCCCAATACGCGGAATCCTTTTCATTGGATCCTTCTTCTACTCTCATTATTTCGTTGGTGAATTCCTTCTTAGAAAAAAGAGGAGGAGTGCCTGCTGGTCTATTTTGATTTATGAGTTCGTAGTTCGGCTCGATTTTGTAGTTCGAGTAAATGGCGTTGAAGTAGCCACTGCCTCTGATTTTGAAGACATCAAACTGGAATCCAAACCGCTGAGAAAAGGGCATCATGATGTCATTCTCCACTCTCGCAAAAACTTGATGCAAAGTGAGTGAGTCCACAAACTCAATGCCCCGAGATTTCACCAAAAGCGCGTCTACACTGTGGATTCGCCAAGAGTCCTCTTCTATGTAAATAAAGCCGTCAAAGACCGGGTCGTTTTTTCGCTTGGGCAGGAGCTTGATTTTATTGATCAATCGATCGTCCTCCTGAATGACCCCCTTCAATTCATAGTCGTAAAAGAGCATCGCATTGTTGGCGATAGGGGAGACGAATCCACGCTCACTAAGTCCATCGATCACGAAGGAATTTTCATAGAGATTGATCAGCATGTCCGAGGCTTGATTCCAGCTGAAAGCCCGATTATCTCCACTGACTTTAGAAGAAATCATTCGCTCGTTGATCAGATTCGGTTGTTTGAATTTTAGCTCCGAAATGGATTCAGACAAATAGACTATTCCGGTATCCAAGTCTAGCGTCACTCCAAAAATTTTCTCAGGAAAAGTGTCCAACCGCTGCACACCCTTGATGTATACATCGCAGAGATAGGCGTTCACTTCCTTTTCGTAGTACTTCCTTTTTTTGATTGCCTCGCGAATGACACGATAGGCAGGGTCTTCACTGTCGGACGAAACCACCACCTCACTCAATTCAAGAATTTCTGGGCTAAGGCTGAAATCCTGCACAAGAATATCATCGACGGTCAGCTCTTTTTCGATTTTTTGAAAACCAATGTGCTGAACAACGAAGAAAAATTTTCCCTTTTCCTTTAGTTTTAACTGATAGAAACCATTTGAGTTACTTGTCGTTCCAAGTGTGGTGCCTTTGATATGGATCGTAGCGAAGGGCAAAGGCTCCCCAGAAGAAGACAAAGTTCGCCCCTTGAGTATTTGAGCACTTGATGAAAGAAACAAAACGAAGATTACACCAAAAAAGGCAAACCGCATAGGAGATTGATGGTCTTGAGTTCCAACTTAACGTACATTCGCAAATAAATAGCCTTGTTGCCTGAAAGAAAAACCAAATCCATGAACAGACCTGTAGCAGTGATAACCGGAGGATCATCCGGTATAGGCCGTGCTTTGGTATTGAAGTACGCGCAGGAGGGCTATTCAGTGGTTTTTACTGGTCGGAATGAGGAAAGAATGAAGGAAGTGGAGGAGAGGCTTGAGGAAATGAAGGCAACTTTCTCGGGCTTTAGGCTAGATGCTGCTTCTCTGGAGGACAACAGAAAATTGATCAATGAGACAGTAGAGCTCTATGGAAAAATTGATGTCCTCATTTGCAATGCGGGCATTTCCATGCGGGCACTTTTTGAAGATGCTGATTTGGCCGTTTTCGAAAAGGTAATGGACGTCAATTTCAGAGGGACACTTTTCGCTACCAAGTTTGCCTTGCCCCACATCATTGAGTCCAAAGGATCGATCATTGGTATTTCCTCAATCAATGGATGGAGAGGTACTCCAGCAAGAACTGCCTACACTGCATCGAAGTATGCCATGCAAGGATTTTATGAGGCCCTGAGAACGGAAGTGATGAAAAAGGGGGTGCACATTTTGGTTGCTTGCCCGGGTTTTACGGGGACGAACATTCGAAAGCGAGCCCTTGGTGCGGATGGCAATCCGCAGGCAGAGTCACCGCTCAACGAGGGAAAACTCATGCACCCTGAAGAAGTAGCAGAGCATGTTTTTAGAGCCATGAAGAAGAAAAAACGAGATTTGATTTTGACGGCTCAGGGAAGATGGGCTGTTTTCCTGAACAAATGGTTCCCTCGAAAAATGGACAAAATTGTCTACAATGTGATGGCGCGGGAGCCACACTCACCACTGAAATAATTCAGAGTTTCAAAAGTTTCGATCGGCGGATATAAGCAATCTCACCATCAAGTTTAATGGTTGCCCACACATCCGATTCATCGAGTATTTCCACTTGATGTCCCTTTTTGATTTGCTCCAGTGGCTCGGCCGCAGCGGACGGGCCGGACATAAGGATGGTAGATTCTTCGATAATGGCCCGATCTTGTTTGATCCAATCGTTCGAAACGATCAGCAGGCCAGTAAGCACAAGTACTTGAATGATCGGCAGCCCAACGGGTAGATTGGTTTTGCTCGATTTGAAAGTTAAGACAAGAAGCAAGAGGGCCAGAGCGCCAAGAAAAAGCTGTATCTCATTGTTGAATCGAAGCAAGGCCGTTTTGAAAAAATCCGCATCACCTACACCATAGCCCGACAGTCCATTTTCGTTGGCTAGGTCAGACATCTTGACCAGTACCGTCTTATCCGTGGTAAGCGAATAGTATTTGCTCAAGTAGAAAAGTGCATGCACATAGTCTCCCAACCCCTCCTTGATGAAGGCCATCTTCAGGAACATACTCGGGGATGCTTCACCGTTTTGGAAAGAGGTCTGATATAACTCAAACGCCTCTGTATATTTTTTTTCCTGAAAAAGTGAGTCGCCCAAATCCACATTTGGCTGCTGAGCAGAAGCTTTAAAAACAAGAGTTCCAAGAAGGATAGAAAATATAAGAATGTTTAATTTCCTGATCATGTTGGATTTAATATCTAGATGGCTATTTTTGCAACCGCAATTTACAGCCGAGGCTCTAAATTGCATTTCATTTTATACAAAAGGATGATTCGTTAGCTCAGCTGGTAGAGCATCTCCCTTTTAAGGAGAGGGTCCTGGGTTCGAGCCCCAGACGAATCACAATCGAAACCTCAAGTGAACTACTTGGGGTTTTTGTTTTTAGGGAGCAAAATTGGAATGGCGAGAAGCCTGTCCCGCATGAGGCACGAATTGCGGGGAGCCCCAGACGAATCACTAAAGCCGATCAAATTTGATCGGCTTTTTTATTGGATGGCTTTGTGATTACTGATAGGAGCAGCCATGGCTAAGCAGCTAACTTAACAGGGGGTAAGTAAATCTCCTCTGATCACTTGTCAAAGGGTTCTTCGGAACCCTTTTTTTGTTCGAGGATTTTAGAGACTTTTAACCAATGGTTGATATCAAATTAATGGAAAAGGAGAGCTACGACCTTATTTCTAAATGTTTTGAAGATTTAATAAGTAAGCTGGAACTCCAATTTAGTGCCACATGACTTTTCGAACCATCAAGTCATCATGAAAGGTGACCCTTTTAGCATTGCTATAGAACAATATGATGGAGATTTCATTTGTGTTCTTTTTAAGGACATAAATGACAATGGGGTTGGTTTATATAATCTCTTAAGCTACCTCAAGGTGGAGGAGCGAAGGATTCAAGAGACCAACTCGTTTTTATTTTTAAATCGACTGAACGAGGATGAATTAACAGGCTATTGGAAGAAGCAATTTGGAAAAATAACGTTTACCATTCACAAAAATTTACCAACTATTAGGGACTGGTTCAGTCATGAGCATTTTGAGAAGAGACATGAAAAGTTGAAAGAACATTTTATGAAACCATATCGGAATTAAGTTCGATGTTGGTTTCAAATGACCTTTCAAGAACTCTCAATCCATAATTATCTCCTTCACGCGCTTCCTTAGCGAAGTTCCTTTTCCACCATTCCAGTTGTCCGTTACTTCGTCCAGTTTTTGGGCTTTAACTTGATCGGATTTTTTGAAGAAGCCTGCCAGCAGTCGTTTGTCTTGTTGTTTGGCTCCCTCATTGTAGGTCTCATCAAAGGATTTCTCTCTTTCGTGATCTGCACTGAACCTTTCCGACTCTTGTTCCTCAATGAGTGCCAGATGTTTTTCATAGGTTCCTGTTGGGAGGAAGATCTTGCTAATGATCGGCACCAACTCGAAAAGCACCAGAATGATCAAAAGAAGAATGTATCTATTGCGAAGTGCTCCCGTCGTGTCTTTCTCTATTAAAGATTGCAGTGCTTCCACCTGAATCAGAAAGCCCGTATTGGCGTACTCATCTTGGTAGGTGGTGATTTCCTTTTGATAGTCCGCTTCAATTTGGTTCAGCTTGGAATCCAAGCTATCGAGTTTGGGTTGGTTTACGGCACGAAGGTCGGCTAGTTCCTGCTCCTCTCTTTCGAGGATTTTTCCTTTTTCTCTTCCCACACTTTTGATGCCGTATCTCATTGAGCCACCTGTGCCGTCTATTTCCTCTTGATACGATTTTCGGGCAGCTGCCACATCTGCATATTTCTCATCAATCTGATCTTGCAAACTTTCCTTGGAAGCAATCAGACTTTGAGATTGGCTTTCCCTCGTGACTAAAAGTTGCTGATTACGTTCTTCAATTTTCGCATCATTCAGCAATTCTATTTCTCCTTTCAGGTCTTCCTGAAACATCCAAAGAATAACGGGTTGGGCAATAAAAGTCCCTAGGGCCAAAGCCAAAAGCACCCGAAATATGGTCGGAACAATGTTGATTTTTCCCGCTTTTATCGAGGCGATCAGCATTCTATCAATCGTCAAAATGCCAAAGCCCAGAAAAAGTCCAAGCGGGACGTAGAGCCATGGTGACGAGACGGTGATTGACCAAAAGTAAACCCACGCAATGCAGGCATAGAGAAATGTAAATAGCACCCCAATGCCGACGATCTTGGATCGATTTGCATCGGATTTGGAGTCTTTGATAATGTCTGGAATTGCAGTTGCAAACCAGTAGAGCGTGCGATCAATGGGGCGTGTCTTCCCCTGATCAGTAGTAGTGTTAGTGTCCATTATGTAGAGTTTTTGATGATAGAAACCTTGATCATTTCAGGTTTCCAATACTGATTGAACGGTTAACATTCGATTTTTGATATAATCCTTCAGAATCATCCGTGTTGAAAACTGAAAATGTGTTTATTTCGGGATTGAATGAGGTATATATTCCTAATACTATTTTTTGCCGGATGTAAATCCGCGGAGGTCACTCTCAAGACGCTTGATGAAAATGAACCGGCGAATGACAAGGAAAGTGTAGTTGTTGAGAGTCCGGCGGAAATAGCCTTCAAGAAATCACCGAGTGCGACGTACAGTGAGAAAACCTTTCAGGTGGGCAGCCGAACCGTGGTTGTGGCCGATTTCAGCAAAGGGGAGGGCCTGACTTTTATCAACCTTCATGACGATGAAAACACCTCAATCGAGGCGGCTATTGATGTCATTGACCGGTTCGGGGGCAAGTTGCTTCAACTCAAACATACAGGAGAACGAAACCTTGAATTCAGAATTGGACGAACAAGATATGAAGTAGATCCCAACAGGATTTTCACCGATAGAGGAGCGAGAGAAAGCTTACAGAAATTAGGACGTTACTCGGAAGAGTCAATGAAACAAGTTCGCACTTTCGCTCAAAAACTTGTAGAGGGAATTAATTCTGATGTGATCTTCACTTTGCATAATAACACCGACGAAAATTACTCCGCGGCTTCCTATCTGGACGAGTACAAAAACGATGCGGCTGATGTATTTATTAAAGAAGAGAGTGATCCTGATGATTTCTTTTTTGTGACTGAGCGTTTATTCTTTGATGCGTTGAAAGTAAGAGGGTTCAATGTCGTTTTACAAAACAATGAGACCATGACCGATGATGGGAGTCTTTCGGTTTTGGCCGCTCAGCGCAAAATCCCCTACATAAATATCGAGGCGCAGCATGGCCATACTGAGGAGCAGACGAGAATGCTTGAGGTGATCTACGAACTGTTTAATTGATTTTAAATAGCCTTAATCTGGAATTGTAACTCTTGTTACATTGACCAGAGAACTACTTCGCTACATTTGGTTGGGTTCAATCGTGGAAAAGCGATAAATTCATTGTCCAACCTCAATACTATGAAGAGAAGAAATTTTGTTAGAAATGCGTCTCTAAGCTCGCTTGCTGCGTTGTTGGGAACTGAAATAGTGTTCGCCGGAAACCTTCCCAAAGGTTACATTCCCATCGCTTTGCAGAATGATCCATTCAAAGAATTTGGCAAAGACAAGGACATGATTTTGCTCAATGATCGTCCAATAAACATGGAGGCACAGGCGCATATTTTGGATGACAAAATCACTCC
>CAYGSD010000027.1:0-16398 GCA_964352625.1 uncultured Roseivirgaceae bacterium | reverse complement strand
AGTCATTCCGTAGGAATCTTAGCTCGTATTTAATTCAAACTCTCGCCTCAATCATTAGAGACTCTTCGTTCCTCAGAGTGACGTTAGTAAAATCAGAAAGTCATTCCGCAGGAATCTTTGCCAGATTTACAGAGACCTTGGATTATGAGATGCCGGAACAAGTCCAGCAATTAGTCAGGCAAGCCTGAAGTCATTCCGTAGGAATCTTAGCTCGTATTTAATTCAAACTCTCGCCTCAATCATTAGAGACTCTTCGTTCCTCAGAGTGACGTTAGTAAAATCAGAAAGTCATTCCGCAGGAATCTTTGCCAGATTTACAGAGACCTTGGATTATGAGATGCCGGAATAGGTCCCGAAATTAAGCAACCACTTCTCCGAATACCTCCGGGATTTCATTCAAAATATTAAACAGTTCGGCAGGATCGTCGGTTTCCACCAGTCGAGTTCTGAAAGGTTTAAAGTTTGGGATACCTCTAAAATAATTTGTGTAGTGTCGGCGCATCTCAAAAACGCCGAGGACATCTCCCTTCCATTCTAAGGAGAACTTCAGGTGTCTTTTTGCTACATCCACGCGCTCGTCAAGTGTCGGCTCGGCCAAAACTGTCCGATCTTTCAGATACGCTTTGATTTCATTGAAAATCCAAGGATAGCCAATACTTGCCCGACCTATCATGATGCCATCCACGCCGTATTCATTTTTGTATTCAAGTGCTTTTTGTGGAGAATCAATATCGCCATTTCCAAAAATGGGAATATGGACATTCGGGTGTTCTTTCACCTCGCGGATGTAGCTCCAATCCGCCTCGCCTTTGTACATCTGCTTCCTGGTACGACCATGAATTGTCAAGGCCTTAATCCCAACATCCTGAAGTCGCTGAGCCACCTCCACTATTTTGATGGTGCTGTCGTCCCAGCCTAGTCGCGTCTTTACCGTGACAGGCTTGTTCACACGCTTCACGATCTCAGCAGTCATTTCCTGCATCTTCGGAAGGTCCTGAAGAATGCCTGCACCGGCTCCTTTGCAAGCCACTTTCTTTACAGGGCAGCCGTAATTGATGTCAATGATTTCAGGGTTGGCCTCCTCAGCGATTGCAGCAGCCTGCCGCATGGATTCTATTTTGTCACCAAAAATTTGAATTCCGATAGGTCGCTCATAATCATAGATGTCTAGTTTCTGCACACTTTTCTCTGCATCCCTGATTAACCCCTCCGATGAGATGAATTCCGTGTACATCAGGTCCGCACCGTTTTCCTTGCAAAGCGCACGGAATGGTGGGTCGCTCACATCCTCCATGGGGGCGAGCAAAAGCGGGAATTCCCCTATTTCTATATCTCCAATCTTAACCAAAACGAAAAGCTATATTTGCCCACAAAGTTAACCAACCCATGCAGAATATTCTTACAGAACTGCCAGACGACAATCGTCGCACCGCTTGGTTGTTTTTGTTGATCATCACCGCTTACGTGATTGTAGGTCTATTTTTCTTTAGCATTATTATGGCTGCTGGCGTGTTGATGCTCATGATAGGGTTCGACATAGATGTGCTCATGGGCATTCAGTCTAATCCGGTAGCGCATCCCGAAGCACGCACCCCATTACTTGTTGTTCAAGGAATCTCAACGCTCGGAGCGTTTATTCTAGCGCCGGTTGCTTTCATCAGGCTCAATCTGAAGAAGAGAATAGCTACCTTTTTTCCGTCAATTTCATTGCAAGTTTTAGGGATGACGTTCGTCATTGTCTTTTGCTTCATGATCGTCAATACGGTTTTCATCAGCTGGAATCAGGGTTGGGTCTTTCCTGATTTCATGTCCGGTTTTGAAAACTGGGCGCAGGGTCAGGAACAAAAATTGGCCGAGCTCACTGAGTACCTAACAGCCTTTGATTCATTTGGTCAATTCGCGTTGGCACTTTTGGTTATTGCGGTTTTGCCAGGCATTGGCGAGGAGCTACTTTTCAGAGGCATTATTCAAAATTTGTTTCACAAAACACTTGGAAATCCACATTTAGCCATTTGGATTTCGGCCTTCATTTTTGGCGCTATTCATATTCAGTTTTATGGCATGGTTCCAAGAATGTTGCTTGGCGCACTCTTTGGCTACTTGTACCTGTATTCAGGAAATCTATCGATCGCCATGTTTGCGCATTTTGTGAACAATGCGCTGGCAGTAATAATGGTGTATGCTTATAGGCAAGGCTCAATAGAGATTGATCCGAGTGATGCTTCGGCTGTTCCCGATTGGTACGTGATAGCCGTTTTCGCCATTATCGGAGGAGCGGGGCTTTATTGGTTTATCAAAAAACACAGAGCAGATGGCCAACTGGCAGGCGGTTTATAAGGATGGCTCTGACCACCGGGTTACGATCGTTCGGGATGTGCTCGTAGATCGTGATTTGGATGCAATTATCTTGAACAAAAAGGATTCACATCATGGTTTTGGCTATCTGGAAGTTCAAGTACCCGCCGATCACGTAATTTTGGCGCTTAAGATTATCGAGGAGGAAATTCACTTTGAATAAATTTTCAGACCTTTTGGTTCGGGCGGTTGCCGCCATTATAGGATTAGTCATCCTTGTCTTTTGTATCATGTTCGGTCCATGGACATTTTTTGCAGTCTTTTTCCTGATCACCATGCTCTGCATACGTGAGTTTGTGCGGCTTGGCGAGCTTCCTGTTCCGCAAGTTTTTTGGCTCTTCATTACCTCGGCAATTACGTTCACCATGCTATCATTGATCGCTATGGGCAACATGCAAACGAAATGGCTCATTGTCATGGTGCCAGCCATGCTCATTGGCTTGATCATACAGCTCTATGTCCCGAGTGCTCGGCCAATTAGAAATATGGCGGTGATGTTCTTGGGGATTGGCTATGTAGTGATTCCCGTCTCGATGCTCAGCTTCATTGTATTCTATCAAGGTGTTTTTACTCCTATTTTGGTCGTTGGGCTATTCACCTTGATCTGGTGTCAGGATACCGGGGCATACTTCTTTGGAAGTGCATTTGGCAAGCACAAGTTGTTTGAGCGCATTTCACCAAAAAAATCATGGGAAGGTGCGATTGGCGGTTTCATCATTACGATGATCGGTGCTTTCGCAATGAGTCAGGTTTTTGAAGATTTGTCCGTCATCCAATGGCTCATCTCCGGACTCGTAATTTCTATCTCCGGCATCTTCGGCGACTTGGTGGAATCATTTATGAAACGAGTGGCCATGGCCAAAGACTCTGGTCGCGGAATTCCAGGACACGGTGGTTTCCTAGATCGGTTTGACAGCCTGCTTTTTAGTGCTCCATTTTTCTTATTGCTACTTTTAATTTTTGATCTCTTATGAGAATTCATAAAGAAGGTTTTTGGGTTATCCCCATTGCGGCGCTCATTCTTGGTCCGCTCTATTGGTTTCTTTTTTGGCTGATCCCAATCGTGATCGTGCAGGCCATTCTGGGTCTTGCTGCACTTGTTTTCTTTGTCCTAATAGTGCGCTTTTTCAGAGATCCTGAGATCGTTTGTCCGCAGGAAGAAAATGTTATTTATGCACCTGCAGAAGGGAAAGTAGTGGTGATTGAAGAAACCTATGAGGGCGAATACCTAAATGAGAATCGTATTCAAGTTTCTATTTTCATGTCGCCACTTAATGTCCATGTGAACAGAACGCCGATCAAGGGGGTGATCGATTTTTTCAAATACCATAATGGGAAATTTCTAGTGGCCTGGCACCCAAAATCAAGCACAGATAATGAGCGAACGACCATCTGTGTGAAAACAGAAAAGGGGGTGAAAATTCTGATGAGGCAAATTGCCGGAGCTGTAGCCAGAAGGATTTTCTTCTATCCAGAAGTTGGAGCACCAGTGGAGTCGGGCGAGAGGGTCGGGTTCATTCGCTTCGGTAGTCGAGTGGACCTTTTCTTACCCCTAGATGCGGAAATCAAAGTGAAAATCGGCGATCTCACCAAGGGTGCCACTACTGAGATCGCTAGATTGAAGTAGTTACCTCTTAATTACTCGTCCGATTCTAATATTGTTCGAACCGTATATTCTTAAGATGTAAACACCTGCTTCGAATTTCGTAAAATCCAATTCAATATTTTGACTACCATTTGGTCTGACAGCATGTCTCAATCTTCCGGCAGCATCATATACTTCGATGCTCTTATCACCCAGCTGCAAATCAATGTTCACAGAGCCAGCGGCAACCGTGGGACGTATAGATGCATTATTAGGATTATCCACCAGGAGTGGCGCCAAAACGGTAATAAAATCATGGAAAGTCTCTGAGGTAGTATTTGCACCAATTATTTCGACCGTGACATCAAAAGTACCCGTTTGGTTATAAACTATTCTAGGATTTTCATCAGTTGATTCTTCTGGGGTGCCACCTTCAAATGTCCACGTCCATTCCTCCACTTCCCCATTGTTCTTCACATCAAAAACTACTGATTGTCCGAATTGGGGATTTTCATTGCTCGCAAAAAGTGAGGTAATTTCCAAACGTTCGATAACAGTAACATACTCCTCAAGTATAATAGAAGGACTGTTAACCCCAAAAATTTGAAGTTTTACATCGAATATGCCGGGCGTATTGTAAGTGACTTCTGGCGATTCTTCTGAAGAAGTAGTGGGGGTGCCTCCTTCGAAAGTCCATAGAATGGATTCTGGCTCTCCATCGTATGTCGAGCTGTAGCTAACACTTTCACCCTGAACAATTTCCGTCTGATCTCCAGCGATCATATTGAGTTCTAATCTGTTACCCAATGGTCTTTCCCAAATACCTCGACCAAATGTCGATGCACGTACTTTGCCAGCACCATAGTGAATTTCTAATTCAGACACTTCAACATTTGGAAGCCCTTCAAACCAAGGGTTCCAGTCCCCTTCTCCACTTTTTTCATACACACCTATATCTGTTCCAACGTAAACTTGATCTTCGGTTCCTTTAAGGTGAACAATACAATTGGCGGGGATATTCGGTAAACCATTTGACACATTAGTCCACGTATCACCAGCGTTTGTTGATTTATAAACCTTTTCACCATTCGTGTATCCAGAAAAAGTAGCCCAAATTGTTTCTGGATCATCCTCAGACACGGCCAAGTATGTCATGTAAATAGAGGGCAGTCCAGCATTGATAGTCTCCCAACTGGCACCTCCGTTCTTAGTTCGATAGGTGCTAAAACCCGTCGTGGTATAAATATAATCCGTGTTACTTGCCGATACGGTTAAATGAAGCTGTGTTGATGAGGAACCGAAACTAGAAATCTTAGTCCATGTCGATCCTTGGTTTTCTGATTTCCAGATATCCTCAAGTCCCAAATAAATAATATCATTGTCATTAGGGTCAAGCATGTATGGAGTGATCCACCCACCAGATACATTCTCCGTATCCATCAAATTACTGGTGATATTTGCGACCGCAACATTGTTCGAATACTTAATTATTCCTCCAAATTGGTAAGTTGAATAAACGGTGCTACCCTCTGTGTGATCAATCAGGGCCTCCATTCCATCGGCACCAAACAAGTGAATCCAGCCCGTTCCTGTATAAAGGTTACTTCCATTGTCTTGAGCTCCAGCCACGATCCTGTTCTCATCATTTGGATCTTGGCCTAATCTGTAAAATTGAGTATTGTTTAGGGTCGCAGATAGATCCGTCCATGAGCCTCCTAAATTTGCACTTCGCCAAATTCCACCATCAGACCCGGCGAACAAATTTCCACTAATGAAATCTAGAGTGTGATTATCCGCGTGAACATAGTTTGACGTATTACCTGCGTCATACACCCAGTAGTTCAAAACTCGGAATCCACCAAGCTCATCCTGCCACGATAAACCACCATCTTTAGAATTCCAAATATGAACGCCACTTACATAAATATCTTCAGCATCATCAGGATTCACAGCAATGGATAGGTCATAATTTCCTTGACCACTGTTGTCACTTGCCGTAAGAGAATAACCAAATATATTAGGCGAGTTTGATTGCAACGTTATGTTCACACCAGAATTAGTAGATTTATAAATTCCCCCAAATCGAGAGGAGCTAGTTGAAGCAAGCATGTAAACGTAAGTGGGATCGTCAGCCGAAACACCCAACGCCGTTCTTCCCAGACTATTATTTGCTTCTTGAATGGTGGTCCAAGACAAGCCAGAATTGGTTGACCTATAAAATCCACCGCCATAAGAGCTCGCGTATACTGTAGTAGGGTCTCCAGGCTTAAATTCAACGTCAGTTAGAATTCCAGAAAGAACGGTTTCCCAATTATCCCCACCATCCGCTGATCTTAGCAACCCAGCATTACCAGCTATTAGAATAACATCACTGTCAGAAGGATCTACAATCATTCGAAAGTTTCTCACAAATGAGGTCACATCAAAAACAAGCCCTGAATTTTCCCAATTCGCTCCACCATCTGATGTTTTAAGCATCCCTATTGAATTCGTATCCCCTCCGTACGCATCACCGGTAAGGAGATACATTTTATTTGGGTCAACTGGGTTGATATATAAGTCTGTAACGCCTAGTACAGGTAAATCTTCGAATACTGGGTTCCAATTAACTCCCGAATCGATTGATTTCCATAATCCTCCAGCCGGAGTGCCTACATACAGGGTATTAGGGTCTGTCGGATGAAAATCAACGCAATTAACTCTACCTATTCCTGGGTTGTAACCATTCGGTCCGTTTGTCCACGATCTTGGGCCTAAAGAAGTCCATTCTTCGACCTCATGCGTCCGAGCATTCATGCCCTCGTTTTCATTGATTCTTTCGAAGAAAGCTCCTGCTATATTAGGTAGATATTTGTTATCAATCAGGCGCGGAAGCATGCGATGCTCCCATCGTTTAAACTGCTTGTATCCTGAACCTCTTTCAGTGGTAACGCCATCCCATTCTTGATAAAAGGACTCTTGTATTTTATTAAAATCCGTTTCCCCCTTTATTAGCATTTCTTGCCAATTCTGCGCAAATGAGAAAAAAGTGGAAATAGAGAGAAAGGAAAAAAGTAGAGATCGTATCATTCCGTTAATTTTGGGTCTTCAAAACTAAGAAAGTACTACTTCAAACCTATTCTTTATTGACTAAATCAAACCAAATTTGAAATACATAGCAATTACTACCATCTTATTTTGTGTTTCATGTAAGAGTGGATTTGTTCAGAAATCTCCCTTGACAGGTGTGGAAATAACTGATTGGCAAACCGCCCAGGAAGGAATCAATTTTAAAATTGCTAATGCCTCAGCATATAATTTGTACATTGAATCCACCTGGAAGCTTTTCATAGAAAGATTGGAAAATGAAGATTGGGTCAAGATGCCATTCGTTCCATGTCAGTGCGGCACCCCATGTAAGGAACCTCAGGCAACCTTGTTGGAATCGGGAGACAGTCTAGAGATTAGATGGAATTTTATTTCTCGAAAATGTACTTTTGGAGCTGATGTTTCCCCAGAGACCGTAGAGGAAAGGGTCAAGAAGGGGAAATACCGAATGATATTTGTTCTGAACCCATCAAAAGATGGGAAGCGCCTCAACTCCGAAAAACTAGAGGTGTATTTTAAAGCGAAATAGTGACATAAAATTTTAGAAACCTTCCTGAAATGAGAAAGTAGGCTTTGACCTCACAAACCGAAACTCTCCTTTACCTTATCAACATAGTCTAGCTTCTCCCAGGTGAAGGTCTCCACGTCTCGTTCTATGGTTTGGCCATTTACCAGGAAGCTTACTTTTTTCTTTTCTGACTCGCGTCCCATGTGACCGTAGGCAGCAGATTCTGAATAGATCGGTTGTGTTAACTTCAGTCTTTGGGTTATTGCGCTTGGGCGCATATCAAAAACTTTCTCCACAATCTTTGCGATCTCGCCATCGGTCATTTTCACTTTGGAGGTGCCATAAGTGTTGACATATACTCCCATTGGCTTTACTACTCCAATGGCGTAAGAAACCTGAACAAGAACTTCCTCCGCTACGCCGGCTGCCACGAGATTTTTCGCGATATGACGAGTGGCATAAGCCGCTGACCGATCCACCTTAGATGGGTCTTTTCCAGAAAATGCTCCACCACCGTGCGCTCCTTTTCCTCCGTACGTATCCACAATGATTTTTCTACCCGTCAACCCTGTGTCACCATGCGGTCCACCAATGACGAATTTACCTGTTGGGTTTATATGGTATTTGATTTCATCATTGAATAATTTCTGATTCTTCTCATCCAACTTGGCGATGACCCGAGGAATAAGAATGCTCAATACATCCTGCTTGATTTTCTGAAGCATGGCCTTCTCTTCGTCGAAATCATCGTGCTGAGTAGAGACCACTATTGCCTCAATTCTCTGAGGCACATTGTCATCAGAATATTCTATGGTCACCTGAGACTTGGCATCCGGGCGCAGATATGGCATATCCTTACTTTCTCTTCTCAGATCAGCCAGCTCCTGCAAAATCATGTGAGAAAGATTGAGTGCAAATGGCATATAATTATCGGTCTCGCTGCTAGCATACCCAAACATCATTCCCTGGTCTCCTGCTCCTTGATCATCCGCTCTTTCTACACCTTGATTGATGTCTGGAGACTGTTCGTGAATAGCCGAAATAACTCCACATGAATTGCCATCGAACATGTACTCCCCTTTGGTGTAACCGATTCTATTGATCACATCTCTAGCCACTTGCTGTACGTCGACGTATGCATCCGTTTTTACCTCACCACTCAAAACGGTCAGCCCTGTGGTTACCAGTGTTTCACAGGCCACCTTGGAGTTTGGGTCAAATGCCAAAAAATGATCCAGAAGTGCATCAGATATCTGGTCTGCAACTTTATCGGGGTGTCCTTCAGAAACGGACTCAGAAGTAAAAAAATATGGCATTATTCGGTTGAAATTTTTGCGAGCTCAAAGTTATGTTTTTCGCCCTAATGGAGAATTGATTTAGATAGGAAAACTGCCGAGGGTAAAAATCGAGGGAATTTTGTGAATGTCTGGAAGTGACTTTTTCCATCTCTCGACGGTTTTTGTTTGAATCATTTCCTTTTCACCGCTGATCCCAGCTGCTATCGAAAGTAATGTTCGATGCTTCAGGTTACTCATCATTGATGCGAGAAGTTGGTTGTTTCTGAAAGGTGTTTCCATAAATATCTGAGAGTAACCTGTTTTTTCCACTGCTTGTTCCAGTTCCCTTAATTTCTTCTCACGCTCCACCTTGTCAATCGGCAAATAGCCATGAAACGTAAATCGCTGACCATTAAAGCCAGAAGCGATCAATGCCATTTGAATGGATGATGCTCCAGTCAACGGCACCACCTTTTCGCCCCGCTGCTGCATCCATGCCACGGCAAGATTTCCCGGATCAGCCAAACAAGGTAGTCCTGCCTCTGAGATCAGGCCTATGTCCTCTCCTCTTGAAATTGGCTCCATAATTCTGTCCATTTCCTCGGGGGAGGATCGCTTATCCAGAATGTCAAAATGCAACGCTGAGATGTCAATATCCAGCTTTAGGTCACTTATGTAGCGCCTTGCCGTTCGCGCATTTTCCACGATATAATGAGCGGTGTTTTTCACAACGTCCTTGACAACAGGAGCGATAAAATCCTTGTCATTGGAATCGTCCAGGTAGGTGGGTATTAAGAATAGTTTGCCGCTCATTGGGCTAGGAATTCGGTGACCATTCTTGCCAATGTTTTTGGCTGTTCGGCGTGCACCCAATGACCCGCTCCGGCTGCTTTTTTGACTACTGCATTCGGGAAGTGCTGCCTGATCATCGGCTCGTCTTCAGCCAGGATATAATCCGAATTGCCTCCGGCGATAAATAGCACGTGTCCATTGAACCAGTCGCTTTCGTCAAGGGCCTCTCCTATATTATCCGCATTCTTTTCGATCACGTCAAGGTTCAGCTTCCAAATAAATTTCTCCCCTTCCCTTGTCAGGTTTTTCAAAAGAAACTGCCTTACCCCAAACTCCGAAATGCGGTAAGCCATTTGTTCGTCGGCTTCTTGTCGTGTTTTTATAGCGTCCAATTTAAGTGAGCGAAACGCTCTGAATATTTTCTCATGATGTGGTGGATAATACTTTGGGGCAATGTCCACAACAATCAATTTCTTCACTCTCTCCGGATACCGCGCCGCAAAGGTCATCGCTGTTTTTCCACCCATCGAGTGACCCAATAAATGCGCTTGGTCAATCCCTTCATTCATCATCAGTTCAAGGATGTCATCGGTCATCACATTGTAATCAAACTCGTCGCTATGCGGTGAACTTCCATGATTTCTCTGATCCACAAGAAACACTTTGTATTTGGCTGAGAACTCCTTCCCTAACGTTTGCCAATTGTCCGAAGAACCGAAAACTCCATGCAAAATGATAAGTGGTTCTCCTTGCCCGAAGGAGCGAAAATGTAACTTCATAAATATCCTATGCTAGTTTCCTCAAGTATAATCCAATCGTATTCTCCATCCCAAAATAAAGAGCATCACTAATGAGCGCATGACCAATGGATACCTCTAGTAATCCTGGAATATTCTCATGGAAATACCGCAGGTTCTGTAAATCCAAATCGTGCCCTGCATTCAATCCAAGTCCCAATTCATTAGCTGATTTGGCTGCCGAAATGAAATTTGAAATCGCCTGCTTTCTGTCCTCATGATAGCGGCTTGCATAGCTCTCGGTGTACAGCTCAATCCTGTCCGTCCCAGTTTCTTTGGCTGCTTCCACCATCTTGGTAGCCGGGTCTACAAAAATTGACGTTCGCACCCCCCAGCCTTGAATTGCCTTTATGATTTCAGAAAGCTGCTCCTTTTTCTCAATGGTATTCCAGCCTGCATTTGAGGTCAATACATTCGGCGGGTCAGGAACCAAGGTTGCTTGAGTGGGGCGAATGTCCTCAATGATTTGCATGAATCGCTCATCAGGATACCCTTCAATGTTAAATTCTGTGGTAACGACTTCACTGAGTTCATAGACGTCTTGCCGTGTAATATGCCTTTCGTCTGGTCGTGGATGAACGGTGATGCCCTGCGCACCAAACCGCTCACAATCCTTGGCCGCCTCGATGACGGACGGACGACTTCCTCCTCTTGAGTTTCGGAGCGTCGCTATTTTGTTGATGTTTACGCTTAATTTTGTCATTCCTTGAAAGGACAAAATTCGTCATTTTAAAACCAAAAGCATGAGTCTGAAAATCAAAATAGAATCGGAGATAAAACAAGCGATGTTAAATAAGGACAAAGGCAGGTTGACAGCCCTTCGAGCCATCAAATCTCAGATTCTACTTGCCGAGACCGAAAAAGGTGCTTCCGGAGGAATTACTGAAGATGCCGAATTGAAATTATTGCAAAAAGCAGCCAAGCAACGAAAGGATTCTCTCGAAATATATCAACAACAAAATCGGGCAGATCTGGCGGAAGTGGAGCAAGCCGAATTGGCCGTCATTGAAGAATTTTTACCTAAGCAACTAAGCGAAGAAGAGGTGGAAGTTGAGGTCAAGAAAATCATTGGGCAGGTGGGTGCTACCGGCCCTCAGGACATAGGCAAGGTAATGGGTGCCGCGACTAAAGCGCTTTCTGGCAAGGCTGATGGCAAGACCATTTCAACATTGGCAAAAAAACTTCTAGGCTAGTTGGCTCTTTTTGACATACTCGTCATTGTTATTGTCGTCCTGGCTGGGATCAGGGGCTTTCAGCGTGGGCTGGTCATTGAGCTTTTCACTCTGGTGGCATTTTTCCTTGGCTTGTTTGTGGCACTTAAGTTGTCCTTTCCGGTAGCGGCCCGTTTCTTCGGAGATCAGGATGCTTTTTGGGCCATCGCTGTGGTCACCTTTTTCATCCTGTTCTTTCTTGTTGTTTGGCTTGCCAAAGTCATCGCTAAGTCCATCAAGAAAGTGATTGACTTCACACCCGTTGGAATCATTGATAACCTATTGGGCGGGGTACTTTCTATAATAAAATGGGTGTTCATATTTAGTGTTATTATCTGGGTCTCACACTCTGTAGAGCTTGAGATGCCAAGGAAGTGGACCAAAGATGCCGACCTCTATGAAACGGTCACTCTGCTTGCACCAGCCATCACGGAATCTATCGGGGCGCTTATTCCATGGATATATGATATCTACGAGAGCATGGAAGACATTCCCGATAAGATTTGACCGGTCGGGTATTTCACCAATTAGTGTATTTTTGATTTATGCGAGTTCAAGAGGAAGGTGATTTTCAATTTATCGACGAAGGGGAAGGAGAGCCATTGGTGCTTCTTCATGGGCTCTTCGGTGCGCTGAGCAACTGGGAAACCGTAGTGGGAATATTTTCAAAGAACTATCGAGTGATTATCCCAATGCTTCCTATTTATACCATGCCTGTGAAACAGGCGGGATTGGAGAAACTTACTGAGTTTTTAGAAAGTTTCGTCGCATTCAAGGGGCTTGAAGAAATGAACCTGGTGGGTAATTCACTCGGAGGGCATGTCGGATTGATCTACACACTGCGAAACAAGGAGAAAGTGAAAAGACTCGTTCTTACAGGAAGTTCGGGATTGTTTGAAGACGGCATGGGCGGTTCATACCCAAAGAGAGGAAGTTATGACTATGTCTCGGAGCGAGTGGCTTATACGTTCTATGATCCAAAAACTGCCACCAAAGAACTTATCGATGAAGTTTTTGAAACCACAAAGAGTATCCCGAAATGCCTGAGAATAGTGGGAATTGCCAAGTCAGCCCAGCGAAATAATATGGCAGATGAAATTCCAGATATCAAGTGTCCAACCCTATTAATTTGGGGATTGAATGACACAATTACTCCCCCCATGGTCGCACATGAATTCAATCGTTTGATCCCAAATTCCACGTTGAGATTCGTAGACAAATGTTCACATGCACCAATGATGGAGCAACCCGAGCGATTCAATGAACTGCTTTTAGATTTCTTGAAAAAACCAGTGGCGGCATGATAGCCAAGGATCTCATTAATTATATGATCCCACCTCTTAAACCAGAGGACACCATTGCCAAAGCGCAAGAGTGGATGGAAGAGTTTAAGACCAATGAGCTTCCCATTGCGCAGGAAGGCGTGTTTCTGGGATTGATAGATGAGGACATGACCTACGACGAAATGGATGCAAATTTCGTCGGAGATATCCAGCCAAAAGGTGAACTATGCTCTGTAAGCTATGATCGACATTATTACGATGTGCTCTCCATCGCCTACAATCTCGGCTTTCGTTTGGTCGCCGTTCTGGATCAAGAGGATAAATACCTCGGCGTAATTTCTATACAAGACGTTGTGGAAGCTTTTGCTCAAGCTTCATCAGTCAATTCTCCAGGAGCCATCTTGGTGCTTTCAGTGAAGGAAAAAGACTACTCACTTTCGAACATTGCCAGAATGATTGAGATGAATGAAGTGAAAATTCTTAGCACTCATGTGGCCCCAGCGCCGGAAGAATTAAACACACTGAGACTGACCCTAAAGCTAGACTCGGAAGACGTATCTCAAGTCAAGACAGTCCTTGAGAACAACGACGTACATGTAGAAGCCTCCTTTAATACTTCGGCTCTATCCTATGATGAAAAGGAACGCCTTGACCTCCTGATGAAATATCTCAAGCCTTGATTCACTATGAAGAAAATAGGAATTCATGGGCGTCAAATCCAAGAAAATTCTCGGATCGATATAAAAAGGCTTCTTAAAAGTTTAAGAGAAAAAGAGTCGGAGGTTGTCCTTTCAGAATCATTTGTTGAGGCAAATAGGGAATTCTTTGACTTTCATGGTTTTGGGAGCTACGCTAAACAATTAGACAAAAACTCCGTGGATTGTGCCTTCAGCCTAGGGGGAGACGGCACACTTCTCGAAACAATTACCCATGTAGGTGACACCAATATTCCCATCCTGGGAATAAATACAGGCAGATTAGGATTCCTTGCTACGATAGCCAAAGACACGATCTCAGAGGCCATGGATCTACTATTCTCTGACCAGTTTGAAGTGGAAGAGCGGTCATTAATCCAGTTAGAAACTCCCCAGTCACTCTTTGCTCCTAATAATTTTGCGCTAAATGAATTCGCCATTTTAAGGAAGGAAACTTCATCCATGATCACCGTTACGGTCTACTTGAATGATGAATACTTGAACACATATTGGGCTGATGGGCTAATGGTTAGCACCCCGACCGGGTCTACCGGCTACTCTCTGAGCTGTGGAGGCCCTATTTTGATGCCATCAGCCAAGAATTTCGTGATTACTCCGGTGAGTCCCCACAACCTTAATATCCGACCAATGGTCATCCCTGACGATGTGAAACTCAAGTTTAAGATTGATTCTCGCGAAACCAGTTTGCTGATTTCTTTAGACTCAAGGTCCGAGACCATATCACATAACCTAGACCTCTGCATCTCAAAAGCCCCCTTCAGTACCAAACTCATTAGACTACAAGGAAGCACCTTTATTCAAACCTTGCGGAATAAATTAGGCTGGGGCTTTGACAAAAGAAATTAACATTTAATATTAGGTCGGTACAATCAAATTTCTACTTTTGTGTTATAATACGGTTATTATGCGACTTAGAAGCTTCATTGCAATCACACTCACGGTGCTATTCATTTTCGTAGCGGAAGATGCCGATGCACAGCGACGTAATAAATATCAGAAGAGAAAGACCAAAAATAAAGCTATCTCTCACTACAGAGGAGGTCGAGTTTCTGCAAGTAGGTTCAAGCCTTATTCTTTCGTTGGTGCTTCAGTAAACGCCCTCAATTATTTTGGTGATTTGGCTCCTGCGAACAAAGCTGCGAGCACTGATATATCCTTTACACGTCCTGGTTTTGGTATTTTCTATGGTCATAAGTTTCAACACTCCATGGCCTTTCGAATTGCTTTTAATTACGGACGATTAACCGGTGATGACATTACTTCTGATCCCAACGGCGAGGGTAGCACAGCCAATCGATATGCAAGAAATTTGAGTTTTAGAAACGATATTAAAGAACTTTCAGCTACTCTCCAGATTGATTTCTTGCCAAACTACGGAGGTCCTCAGAGTAGGCTATTACTGAACGGGTATGGCTTCTTTGGGGTGGCGGTTTTTCATCATGAACCTAAGGGACTTGTCCCTGAGTACGACCATCAAACATATGGTTTCGATGTGCCAGATGGCACGCCAAGACTAAGCCAAGCGGGTGAATGGGTCAAACTACGAGAATTGGGCACGGAAGGGCAAAACTATGGCGAAGGGACAAAATATAGTCCATTTCAAGTTGCTATTCCTTTAGGTTTAGGGGGTGAAATGTTCCTTAATCAAAACTTAAGCATCGGTTTGGAAGTTGGTGTTAGAATTCTGTTTTTTGATTACCTAGATGATACCGGTGGTTCATATTTCGATCTAGGAGCTTTTGATGATGATGATGTTCTGGCTCGCGTAATGTCCGATCGCTCGGCAGAAAACATTGGTGCAAATTCTGGCGAAAGTAGATCCACAGTGAGTAGCCAAATAATTTTTAATACTGCTGAATTTTCTAACGGGAAAAGTTTTTATCACAACGGCAATAATGGCACTGGGTTAGCTGCGAATGACAAACGGGGTACGAAAGCGAATGACCTATACGCTATGACCAGAATTCGCGTTGTTTACATTCTTGGCAATTCCGGCCGAGCTAAATTCAGATAATTAATTTCTTGAAATTTCTTGGAGCACTTTTACTTTTCGTCTCCCTCTTCTGTCAGGCTCAGTTTATGGAATTTGGAGCTGGAGTTGGAGTTACTCAATACTCTGGTGATCTAGTCTCAGGATATAAATTCTCAACAGCCAAGCCCGCAGGTTCTGCACACTTTAGACTAAACTTCTCTGAAATTGTAAGTTCACGTTTCGCCTTAACCATAGGTGGAATCCAAGGGTCCGATGACAAACCTGTTGATGTTCTTGGCGAAAACAGAGGGCATTCTTTCAACAGCACCATTGTTGAAATATCCTCGGTGTTCGAATACCACTTTATTGACTACAAAGCATACAAAAATCCTCAGAAATGGTCTCCATATGCATTTCTTGGATTTGGCATCATGAGACTCAACAACCCCTCTACTACAGAAGACTTTAATAAGAATCAGGCAGTAATACCAATGGGACTTGGTTTCAAACATAAATTAGGCAAGCAGTTCGTCCTTGAGTTTGAAGCTGGTGCTCGAAAAACTTTCTTTGATTATTTAGATGGAATCTCTGACGGTGATACATCCATAAAGAATTATCAATATGGAAACCCAAACGACGATGACTGGTATTTCTTCACGGGCTTCAGGTTGTCTTTTGTGCTATACAAAATCCCTTGTCCGTTCCCGTATATCCCCAATCGAAACTTGCTTCAACGTTAAATCTCGTTAAGTCAAATTTTGATTCAGAAAAAAGAAACAATTTTGTAGCCTTTTGAGCGAAAGGACAGAATGAAA
>CAYGSD010000026.1:0-16664 GCA_964352625.1 uncultured Roseivirgaceae bacterium | reverse complement strand
GGAGAGGGAGCTTTCCTCACCTCAGCCCTCTTTATCCCGATAAAAATCAGGAGAGGGAGTGCGAGTGTGCCGAGGGAATAGTGCCTTATCGTCATCAATAAGCTCAGACTGACACAAACAAAAACAAATAAAAATCAGTATTTTATTTTGAATTAACCGTTTTTAACAAAATATTAAATAACAATTAGCTGATTTTGTCGTACATTGTATCATAAGTGTAAAGTCAAGGAAAAGAGGCCTCCAATCCACCTTCCCACTTCCAATTAATTTTTTTTTAAACCCTTTAAATTTTAGAAATCATGAAATATAAAATCGTGAAAAAAGCAGAGCCGGGCGTTAGCGGCGGAGGAACTCCAAAATACTACGCATTTCCACACTATAGCGGAAATATGAACCTCTTCGAACTTAGCCAGCGGCTATCCGCCATGTCCACAGTGACTCGCGGTGATGCCGAGGCGGTCTTGAGCAACTTGGTAGACATCATTGCTGAGCAACTGATGGAAGGAAAAATCGTCAAACTAGGACATATCGGCTCGTTCCGAATATCCTTAAGCAGCGAAGGAAAGCCGTCCGCAGATGAAGTGACTTCTGCAAGCATCAAGAAAAGCAAAGTGCTCTTTCGACCTAATGTGGTCTTGCAGAACAACCTTGCCAGCTTGAGCTTCCAAAAGGTGAAAGATGTTTCAGCTAATCCCCAAGATGATGAAGTTGCAGCGGCTTGAACCAGGCTCACACCCGAACCCCTGAATCCCTTACTTGTTTCAAGTGAGGGATTTTTTATGCCCAGTCTCCTAGAATTTTCCAGCTCAATAAAAACGAATAATTGGATAGCTATCCAATGAAGCGTGGATGCACTATCCACTACGTCGCGGATAGCTATCCGTTAGGCCGTGGATAGGCATCTAATTTTCTCGACATACTACCTTAAAATCCCGATCACTGAAAACAATATTGGGGTTGTTATAAGGAACGAGCTAATTTCACTTCTCCATGGGCTTTCAGGATTTATTTATCACCCCGATTTATATACTACTGCTATCGGCAATGGCGATAGCTATCCGTCCTTATGTAACCACCCCCGAAACGAGAAAATTCTTCCTACCAGCCCTTTGGGTGCGCTTTGCAGGAGCGATTCTACTGGGTGTTATCTATCAGTTTTATTATGGCAGTGGTGATACCTTTAATTATTGGACACATGGAAGTAGATGGATCTATGAGGCCTTTCTTGACGACCCGATGCTGGGCTTGCAACTTCTGTTAGAAAATGGAGGTCAAAGACAACCGGAAACCTTCCAATACAGCCAACATATCTGGTACTACAGAGATACAAACTCGTATATCATTGTGCGCATTGCTGCCTTCTTTGATTTGATCACATTTCACACGTACAGCGCCACAGCGCTCTTTTTTGCCTGTTTTAGTTTCAGTGGCATTTGGGCACTCTTCTCAGCGGTTCGGAGTAAATACCCGAACTGCACCAAATGGCTAGCCTTGGGCATTTTATTCTTTCCATCAGTTGTGTTCTGGGGTTCGGGCATTTTGAAAGATACGATTACGCTGGGAGCACTTGGATGGGCCGTTTGGGCGCTGGTTAGCATGATTGAGTTTAAAGAAATATCCTATGTGCGAATTATCGTTCTGCTTTCTTCACTGTGGTTGATCTTCTCCATTAAAGTCTACATTATTATTTGCTTGGTTCCAATGATCTTTATTTGGCTCTTTTTCAAAAACATAAATGCCATTAAGAATATCGCCTTACGCATACTCACGATTCCGGTACTTTTGATCATTTTTGGCACTACCGGATTTTTTTCCTTGCGGGAGGTAGCCAGTAGTAACAACAAGTACACTTTGAATTCATTGGCCGAGCGCGCAAGAATAACAGCTTACGATATACGATACGGATGGGGTGCGAGGCTGGACGGTGATGGGGGTTATGATATTGGCATACCTGATGGCACCATTCCCGGAATGCTTCGATTAGCTCCTGCTGCAGTCAACGTTACCCTATTTCGTCCGTATCCTTGGGAAGTGAAGAATCCACTAATGGCTTTGGCAGCTTTGGAGAGTATCGCGGTATTCTCATTATCTATTTGGATAATGATCCTCAAAGGTGGACTCGCTCGAATCATAAAAGATCCGTTTCTTTTATTTTGTCTCTCTTTCGCCATACTGTTTGCTTTTGCCGTAGGGGTTAGCACCTTTAATTTTGGCACGCTAATGAGATATAAAATACCCATGATGCCGTTTTTATTAACGCTAATAATCTGTGCATCGAATGCTCCATCCGGAAGGTCGTCTGTTTAACAAGGCCACTTGGTGACAAAACATTAAGATGAGATTCCTAGCTACTCTTCAGTCCTTCCTGAAATCAATAAGTACAAAGAATTCCTTTGCGCAGAACTTTAGTTTTGTGGCATCAGGGAAGTTGGCTGTAGCAATTTCATCCTTCTTTTTTGTCCCGCTTTTAGCTCGATTGTATCCTCCCGAGGCTTATGGAAATTTTACCATTTTTAATTCGATAGCCACCATTTCGGTAACATTGGTTCTAGCTGGATACCCAGCAAGCTACGTACTAATTAAGGAGAAAAGACAGTTCCAAAGTATTGTATTCTTTCAGCTTCTTGTCATCATCTCAATTAGTATAATTCTCGGCTTGATAATTTTATTAATTAATAGTCTTGTCTCAATTCCAAACATTTGGATTTATCTGCCTTTCGGGATTTTTACTGGCGGGATAATGATCATTTTCTCAAATTGGAATATTAGAGAGAGGGAATTCAAACTATCTGCTAAACTCGAAGGAATCGGGGGTGTCTTTTTACGATCTGTGAATGCATTAATTGGGTGGATTGGGAATGGCTATGTCTATGGTCTAATCTTAGGTAATTTGATTGGCAGAACCGCTGCTAATCTGGTCAATTTTGGAAGGTTTTGGAAGGTTGAATTAGCAAACCAGCCGATATCCTTTTCCAAAAAGGATTTAATTCAAGCACTCAAAGAATATAAAAACTATCCTAAATTCATTCTGCCCAATCAACTTCTCAGACAGTTGTCCGGGCAAATACCTATTTACTTTTTAGCCATTGTATTCAATAATCAGCAACTTGGATATTATGGAATGGCACTCACTCTGTTCAGCCTTCCGATGCAAATGCTTACGAATGCCGTATCTCCCATTTTCCTGCAAAAAGCGAACGAACTTTATTCAGAGAACACTTGGGCGTTGCAAAAGTTCACAAAGAAACTTTTGAGAACCATTCAAGGCCTAATAGTGGCTCCTTTTATAATTGGAATTGTATTTTCTAATGAACTAATCCATTTCCTGTTAGGAGCTAAATGGGAGCAAACGTCATCTTTAGTATCTATCATGGCATTTCCAGTATTCATGAGCCTTGCCGTGAACCCCTTCACTTCCATCTTTCAAATCTTCAAAAAGGAGAGGCTAATCTTAATGATTGACCTGTTTGCTAACGTCCTCATCATAATCTCTTTGGTAATAGCTCAGCTGATTGATAGTCATTTAGCCCTGACAATTGCCCTTCTGAGCGTTGCAAATGTGATTTCAATTGGAATCAAAGGTTTATTGATATGTAGAAATTTGAATATCTCTTTCATCAAAAATATTGTTAGTTATTTTGTACTGCTTTGTTTGTTGAGTGGATTTCTTTACTATTTAAAGATTCAGTTCTGAAGGAGATCTTGTACTCATTAGATTAGCGCAACTAGGATTCTCAGCTCAAAAAGACGTATTCAGTCAAAATGAAAGACCTCTATTTTAAACTCAGGCGTTCCATTTCATATAGGACCACAAGATCCCAATGGAAGAAATTGGCAATCGAAGCGGCTTTTGGAAGCCTCCACAAAAATTATGTGATACTCCCAGAGATAGGAATTACTTTAAAAAAGGATCAGTTCATTTTCTTACTTAAAGGTTACAAACTCGCTTTACAAATAGTGATGAGTGGTGGTGAGTTTGCAATTATTGACAACAAGTTGACTGTTGACATTACTGGTCTGACCATAGAAATTCAAACAACAGAAGAATTATTCATCGTTAAGGAGATTTTTATAAACTCTTGCTATGAATTTCATCTTGACGCGATATGTATTGTAATCGATATGGGCATGAACGTGGGGATTGCATCACTTTATTTCGCTAATAAAGAAAATGTCAGGTCAGTTTACAGTTATGAGCCTTTCGAGCCTACTTTCAAACAAGCTAAAAACAATCTGAAACTGAATCCATCGATTGCTGAAAAAATAATAGCGTACAACATTGGCTTGGGTGACAAGCAAGAAACAATTAAGGTTGAATATTCTCCATCTAATAGAGGTCGCGTAGGAGTATACGGCACAAGTTTGGTGAAAAATGATATTCATGACGCTGAATGGGCATTTCTTGAAATTTTACCGGCAACTGAGGCAATAGGTGAATTACTCGACAATAATCAAGATTCTAAAATCGTAGTAAAAATGGATGTTGAGGGTGCAGAGTACGAAATCATTAAGAACATGAATTCCAATGGGTTGCTTTCAAAAATTGACGTGCTAATGATGGAATGGCACAAAACAGAACCGAAAGAAATCATTGACTCCTTAAATAAGAATGGGTTCGCTGTTTTCAAGCAAAATTATAGTTCTCAGGTTGGAATGATCTATGCAGTCAAATAGTAACCCTATTCTTTCAATTATCCTGCCGGTATATAATGCCGAAAAGTATGTCTCTCAAGCTGTTGAGAGTATTTTGAATCAGACCTTCAAGGATTTTGAACTAATTATTGCTGATGATGGCTCATCTGACCGATCCAAGGAAATAGTAAATGGGTATAAAAATGTTGACGCAAGAATTATCCTTTCTCACAATGCACAGAACTTAGGAAAAGTAGAAACCTGCAATAGACTCTTAACAGGATGTCAAGGTCAGTTCATAACGATTCATGACGCTGATGACTGGTCTAAAAAAGACCGATTCGAAAAGCAAGTGACTTTTTTGATAGAACATCCACATTTTGCTATGTGTGGTTGTAGTTTTTATAATTTGGATAAAAATGACCGTATCAGGGAAACTGTAATTATGCCACCCAAAGTTTCAATTGACCAAAAAGATTTCTTCATGAAAAGTCATTTTCATGGTCCCACAATGGTTATGAGAATGGACGTGTTAACCCAAGTCGGAGGATTGTATCGATATTTCAGAAACAAAGAAGATATTGACTTAGCTGTAAGGTTGTTGGAAAAATTCGAAGCTACAAACTTGCAAGAACCTCTATATTATTACAGGAATATTCCATCATCGCTTTCAAAAAGCGGTTACAATTTCTTAAAATTCGAAGGACTACATTTAATCCAGATTCTTCATGAAGAAAGGGTAAAAAATGGTGCAGATTGCTTGCAAAAACAAGACATGATCACCTTCCATAAGCATTTGAAAGATCTCGAAGCTCCTTACATTAATGATGCTTCACTTTTTTTTCGCAAAGCGGCGAGTATTAGTCTTTATCATAAATTTCATGCAAATGCAGTTTTGCAAGCATTACAATCAATTTGGGCTAATCCTTTGGAGTCAAAGAACTATCGAACCTTCATTTACACATTAAGAAAGGGATTAGCATCGATATTTCAATTCCAATGAAAGACCCAATATTTATACTCGGCTGTCACAAATCAGGAACCTCGCTTCTTAGAAGCCTTTTAGATGGACATCCCTCACTTCAAGTAATTCCTATTGAAACTCATTTTTTTCAACATATTGGAGTTCCAATCATTTATCCACTGCGAAAAAAATATATTAAAAAGCCTTTCTACAGTTCCCTATATGACCTTCTGGTCGAATACGATACTTCCGAAAATAAACAAAGTGACAATTTTCTGAAAGGTCAAATTAATCGATCAAAGTTGGATTCTTTAATGGATAATAACCACGATGAAAATCTTAGAGACAGTTTCTTTAAAATGTCCAGAATAATCCTGGACTCTACAGGTTGTGATTATTCGGAAGATAAAATACTGGTTGAGAAAAGTGTTGAGAATTTTGAGTTTACTGATAGACTCGCTCATTTATTTCCTAATGCTAAGTTTCTACATGTAATTAGAAATCCATACGCCAATCTTGTTGCATTAAGAAAATTCAAAGGAACGCATTCCTACCCTTCTTTAAAAGAGTTAATCGAAAGTATCCATTTGTCCTTTGTATATGAAAAAAGAAACTCCATTTATCATGATAATTACAAGACGATTCAATTCGAAAATCTAATTTCTAACCCTAAAAAAGAGTTAGAAGGAATCACGAGTTTTTTAAACATTGAATGGAGTGAAATACTACTACAACCTACTAGTAGTAATCGACCTTGGCTTGGCAATAGCTCTACTGGAGAGAGGTTTATGGGCATTTCATCAGAACCTAAGCACAACTGGATTGAAGAAATAACTCCAATTGAGCTGAAGCTGATTGGTAATAAATTTTCTTCATATTTAGAGAGTTTTGGTTACGAAAAACAATATCCAAAGAGTTTTCTCTTGCCTGCAAAGAAAGAATCTTGGAAAATGTATCTCCGAAATAGATTGTACATTTTGTTCAATGATAACTAGTAAAAGTCGACTTGAAATGACAGTCCTTCATATAACTAATTGGTACCCTAACCATGATCAACCCAAGGAAGCACTTTTTATTCAAAGACAAATAGAAGCGCTTGAGAGTCATGTTCAAGGTCAAGAAGTAATCCACGCAAGAGTCATATCCGGTATGCCGCGAATCATCAAATACGAGGGTTTTGGTGCGGAGCACATTTTACTTCAAATCCCTACTCGGAGATGGTTCCTAATCGAAATCTTTTCCTCATTGCTAGTACTTTACATATTGATTGCCAAAAGAGCAAACCGCTATGATGTTGTTAATTTTCATATCGCATATCCCAACCTGACCTACTGGCACATGATCAAGGGATTTTTCAAACCAAAAGCAGTCATCACGGAACACTGGAGTGCTTATCACTTGAATTTTGGTTTGGTTAAGCCTCCCAGCAGAATACAAAAAATATTTAAGCAAGACATTCCAGTGATTGCTGTTTCAAAAGCCTTAATAAGTGATATCAAGGCCTTTAGCAACGCTACTTATCCCGAATACATTATTCCAAATGTGGTCGAATCGGCTCACTTTAAGCCAAACAAAAACATTACGAAAGAGCCTAATAGGTTCTTTATGGTGTCACAATGGAAGGAGCCCAAGAGCCCATTTATCGTTATTGAAGCTTTTCAAAAAGTCTTAACAGTGGAGCCACATGCTCGACTTATAATTGGTGGATACGGTCCTCAATGGCAAGAAATAGTGTCCGTGTGCACGGAAATTCCTGAAGTAGAACTTCTTGGCAAAATGGATGTTGAGGAAATTGCAAAACAAATGCAAATGGCCTCAGCCTATATCCATTCATCGGCCTATGAAACGTTTAGCGTTGTATGCGCTGAAGCACTACAATGCAGATGTCCTGTAATAGCTAGTGCAGTTGGTGGCATTCCAGAATTTGTGAATGAAGCCAATGGGATTCTTGTAAAGCAGAATACATCCGAGGAGTTCTTTCAAGCGCTTACACGTTTCATTGAAAACCTAGTTAAGGTAAATTCCATTCCGGATTTCTCCCATGACACAATAGGCAAAGCATATTACTCGTCACTGGCTCAAATCCTTTCCCGAAATGAGACTGACAAATAAAAATATTCTGATCGTTTCACCAGAAAGTTGGTCACATCTTTTCGTATCCAAGCATCATTACGCACGTCATTTAGCCTTGCGTGGAAATAGGGTTTGGTTTATGAACCCACCCGGAAAAATCGAAAAGAGTTCATTAACGGACATACCTTCTCTAACTGTTCTGGATTACAAAGGCTTCCCAATGGGTCTTCGGTTCTATCCCGGCTGTCTAAAACGGTGGTTCACACTACGAACATTTAAAAGGCTTCAAAAACAAGCAGGTACGCGATTCGATGTGATTTGGTCATTTGACAATTCAGTATTTTTTCAGTTGGACTCCTTGCCTTCTCATGTGCTAAAAATCTCTCACATTGTAGATCTCAATCAGAACTTTGAGACCGCCATAGCCGCTAAATCATCTAACCTATGCCTTGGTGTAATACCTGAAATTGTCGAGAGACTTTCAAGGTACAATGACAATAGCTATTTAATAACCCATGGGGTTGAAATCAACCTTACCAGTGAGGCCTTCAATCTACCAGGTAATGCTCGCACTAAAGCTTTGTACTTCGGTAATCTCAATATGCCTCACCTCAATTGGGATCTCATTAGTAGAGCAGCTGAGATACATAATGAAGTAGACTTCATTTTTATCGGAAGGCAGACCAACCTCCATTCTCATGGAGTCACCAATTGCCATTATTTACCCTCAGTTCCATATTCTGATCTAATGAAATATATGAATGCATCTGATATTCTTTTGCTGTTCTATACTGCTGAATACGATCGCAAATTTGCTTCACCCCATAAATTATTGGAGTATTTATCCTCAGGAAAACCAGTCGTAGCGAGCTTCACGAAAGAGTACGAAGGCAAGGAATTACTGTACATGAGCAAAAAGGATAATGAATGGTTATCTACGTTCGACTATGTTATTAACCACTTAGAAGAATGCACAAGTGAAGAATTAATAGCTAAAAGAAAAACCTATGCGCTCGAGCATACTTATGACAAACAAATTGATCGAATTGAAAAGATATTAGCAAGTTTGCCAGCTTGAAAAGTAAAGCACTCGATGAAGCGTAAAAAGGTCGTTATTTTTCTATACAATCGATTATTCGATCCCTTGATCCAATCCAACTTTTGGTTGTACATCAAAGACTACCTGAAAGACCCAAACAGATCAGTCGATTTTTGCCTGGTCACCTATGAAAATCCGGAGTTCCCTCTTTCCGATGACCAGAAGACGCTAGTAGAGAAGTGGCAAAACCAAGGATTGAAGTGGAAACAATTGACATGGAATCCAGGAACAGGCATGAAGGCCAAATTCATGGATATTCTTCAAGGTTTTTTTGCGGTTTTAGGGTTGAGGCTGAAGGGATACAAACATGCCGTTTCATTGGCCTCAGTAGCCGGGACTTTTCTTTACCTGTATTGGCTGATTATTCGCAATCGCTATTTTCTGTATCAGTTTGAACCCCACTCTGAGTATGCCATTGATAATGGCATGTGGCCAAAATCAAGCCTCCAATACAAACTCAGTCACTTTCTGGAGCACAGAGCCGCGAAACGAGCCAAGGTGATTGCTTCTGGTACTCGATTTATGAAGGAGCGCGTTCAGGATGAGTGGAGAGTAAAAGCACAGTTTTTCAAAATACCGACTGTGGCAAATGATCAGAAATTTATTTTCAACCAAGAAGACAGGGAGACCAAAAGGAAAAAGCTCAACATACCAAAAGATCATCACGTCCTCTTCTACCCAGGGAAATTCGGTGACCTATATTATCGCGAAGAATGTGCTTGGATGTTTAAATGGTTACGCGAAGAAATAACGAACCTGCACTTTTTGATAGTGACCCCACATACGGACGAAGAAGTACATGATCTGTTCGATGCTGCTGCAGTAGACAGAGAAAACTACACAATTGCTCATTCTGATTATGCCGATATCCATGCGTACTTCTCCGCCGCTGATTTCGCTGTGATTTCTGTTCCGCCAGGGCCTTCCAAAAAGTTCATTTCGAATATCAAGGTGGGGGAATATCTGTGTGCAGGCCTGCCATTCCTTATCACACGAGGGGTATCAGAGGATTACCTCTATGCCATTGAAAAAAAAGTAGGAGTAGTAGTGGATGACTTCAAAGAAGAGTATGTGCGCAAAGCCGCACCTGAAATACGCTCTTATCTGAATGCTGATATGGCTCAACAACGTGAACATTGTCGACAGGTCGGCTTGGATTACAGAGGATTTAAAAAGCTAAATGCTACTTTTAAGGCAGCAATTGATGCATTAGTTTCATGATACTTTCTGGAAAAACACTTTTACTCACTGGTGGCACTGGATCCTTTGGTCAGGCCTATGCCAAGTATTTGGTTCAAAAGAATGAACTGGATCGTTTGATTATTTTTTCCAGAGATGAGCAGAAACACTATGAAATGATGCGGGAATTCGCGGACTCCTCATTTCAAATAGATTTTGTTATCGGAGATGTAAGAGATCGAGACAAAGTCATGTCTGTGTGTAAAGGAGTTGACGTAATTATTCACAGTGCGGCAATGAAGCACATGCCTATGGCAGAGGCCCACCCACAAGAAGCTATTAAGACCAACATTCTCGGCAGCCAGAACATTATTGATGGGGCTATTGCCAATGAGGTTGAGAAAGTAGTGGCCTTATCCACAGATAAAGCAGCTCTTCCAGTCAACACTTATGGTGCAACTAAGTTCTTACTTGAGAGATTGTTCATCTCTGCTGATTCTCTTCCTACCAATACTTCGACACGGTTTAGCTTGGTCAGATACGCCAATGTATTTGGTTCAAAAGGCTCTGTTGTCCCGCTCTTTCAAAAATTTAAAAGCACAGGCACTCTTCCGATTACCGACCCTGAAATGACCAGATTCAGCATTACCATGACTGAGGGTATTGACTTGGTAGAGTTTGCAATTAAAAGTGGATTAGGCGGAGAAATCATTGTGCCCATTGCGCCATCCTATAAAGTTGGAGATGTGGCCAAAGCCATTGGGCCAAATTGCAAGCAAGAAATTATTGGGGCGCGCAATGGAGAAAAAATGCACGAGGTACTGGTTTCCTCATTCGAAGCTCCATTCACTGTAAAAAAGGACAATTACTACCTTATTACTCCACCAAATGGCCGTGTCTCTATGGATCAATATGGTGAAAAGGTGAGCGAACTGATCCAGTACAGTTCAGACTTAAATGGGGATTGGTTAAGTGTAGCAGAACTCGAGGAGCTTACCTATTAATCATGATAATTTCGAGAAGAAAGAAGTTCATTTTTTTTCACACTCCAAAGGTTGCAGGATCAAGCCTAAATGCGGCTCTTAGAAAGTATGCCGATATCCCGAGTAGTCGTCTCTACAATTACCTTCTGGACTATATAGGCAGATCACCATCACTAGGCATATATCCACGACACATATCGCCATTGCAACTGTCACAAAATCTAAACAAGCAGAAATTTGCTTCTTACACGAAATTTGCTTTTGTCCGTAATCCCTTTGATTGGCACGTCAGTCAGTATCACTTTCATAGACAAAACAGTTTCGCTATATTTTATTCTCTTTTCAGTAAGATGTCCTTTGAAGAGTATCTTATTTGGGCAAAAGACAATATTGACAAAACCAAGTCCGATCAATACGCCTTTTTAAGCAATGAAAGCAATGAGCTATTGGTTGATTTTGTTGGTAAAATTGAAACTATCGATAGGTCGTTCGAGGAAATAAAAGATAAATTATCTCTTAATACCTCACTTCCGCACAAGAACAAAAGTTCAAGATCCGACTCTTACAGGCAGTATTATTCAAGTGAGGGAATAGCAATTGTGGAAGCTATGAATAAGAAGGACTTGGAATATTTTAATTACGAATTCTGATTCCTTTTCAATGGAGAAAGGACTTGTAAGTATCATAATGCCCGCATTTAATGCTGAAAAGTACATTGAATCAGCAATCGAATCTGTACTCGCCCAGACATATAAGCGACTCGAACTCATCATAGTAAATGATGGAAGTACAGACACCACCAAAGATTTAGCTCTTAAATATTCCGATGAAAGACTCAAGTATATCGAAACCTCTAACGGTGGGGTGAGTACTGCAAGGAACCACGGTCTTGAGCAAGCCAAAGGTGAGTTTTTTTGTTTTCTTGATTCCGATGATTTGATGCCACCAGAGAGTATATCATCTAGAATTGAGGTTTTCAAAAAAAACAGAGATGCCGTATTTGTTGGGGGAGCTCAGTACGTTTTTGAAGGAGATATCACACATATCATAAAAAAGCAAGAACCACGATACAATGGTCCACCAACCAAGCCAATCGCAATTTTGAATTCAAAATGCTTCATCAATTGTGGAACTTGGTTAATTCGGAGGCAAGACCAAGAGATGGAAACCTTCCCTGTGGGATGGACACATTTAGAAGATGCTTGCTTCTTCCTAAAAATTAGTTCATGGGGTATCCATTATTCAACTAGTAGTCCGGCTCAGTACTATAGGAAGCATGATAGCTCCGCTATGACAAACCTAAATTTGTTGGCTAAAGGTTATTTTCAATATCTGAAATTTGCAAAAGCATATCTCACTTTACCTTGGCAAATCGTTCTCAAACTAAAGATTATGAAAATAATGACTCTGTCCTATTTGAAAAGGAGAGAGCTTAGGAGTATTGTGGAGTGGAATTTGCGGTATTTATCTGCTTGAATGAAAAAAATCATTTTTCTAATTCTATATAAAGTAAGGCTGCACCTCTTATTCATGAGGTACAATCAACTCAGGGGTCGTATCCCTATTCTGGTATTTCACAGGATTAGTAATGATATACATTCAACCTCTCAACCGCTATCGGTTAAAACATTTGAATCCATCATTCTATTCCTCAAGCAACATTATGAGATTAGACCACTTGATGATTTATTCAACAAAGAAGCCAATCTAAAAAGGTCATGCTTCATCACTTTTGATGACGCTACAGAGGATTTTTACGAAAATGCTCTGCCAATCCTAATTGAGCAAGCCGCACCATTTTCCCAATACATCCCCACTGAGGCTGTCACTAAAAACGAACCAATTTGGACAAATAGGTTATTCGGATTCTGGGATAGCTTAGAGACTACAGTAAAGTTGGAAATAGAAGAGAATGTATTCACTCTTCAGCCATCACCTAAGCCTATGGATGTACACAAAGTCATCGAGTGTCTTCGAAAATACTCACCGCAAGACCGAGATAAAAAAATAATGGAGTTAGAAAGTACTCGTGACGCTTATAGGCCAATTAATCATATGTCTTGGGCTCAACTTACTGAATGCAAGCAATACGGTAATTTAGGAAGTCATTCTCTTTCTCATCCAGATTTAAGAATTAGTGATTCTGTAGAGAGTGAAATAGAATCGAGCAAGGCATCCCTTTCAGAGAAAGGCTTTAATGTGACTTCATTTGCCTATCCTTTTGGATCGTATGACAAGTCAATTGAGAAGGTAACAGCTAACCATTACGAGTGGGCATTTTGTACGGAAGATGCACTCTTGCCTTTAAGAAGACGACACAAAGAACTTAAATACAAACTTCCAAGAATCACTATGATAGAGGAAGATAAGTTCCTATTTGTGTTCCGAGCAATCGGATTCATTGGGTTTTTTCGTAAATTTTTACATGTCTGAATTAGATGAAAAAACTCATTAATATATTATTCCTAATTAATGCTATTCATCTCAGTGGTCAGTCCGTGATACTTGGTGATTCGGAACCAGTCTGTCTCGAAGAATATTTATCTCCCTCAGTTTCAACATCATCAATATCAACTCTTTCATGGGATTTTTGTTTTGAAGACTTAAATACATCCCCCATTCTATCAGATTTTATCACATTAACAGGCTTGGACGATACGGAAAGTCTGAGAATAGTTTATGATAGTTCCAATTGGTACACCTTCGTTGGTAGTCGTTTAACCAACGAATTATATCGACTAGACTTTGGATCTTCACTTGAAAATACTCCAACTTTTAATAACCTAGGCTCGCTTGGGGTATCTAATTTAAGACCCTACGGACTTGAATTTTTTAAAGAAGATGATGTTTGGTACGGGTTTGTTGTTTCCCAATCGGGAGACTTAATAAGACTAAGTTTCCAAAATACCTTGGAAGGTGATTTCGAAATTGAAAATCTCGGCGACCTTGGCCCATATTCTGGGATCGTAGATTTGGATATAAAACGGGATTATCAATCCTCAGTTTGGTATGCAAGTATATTGGATGTTGGTCAGGATAATATATCCTTTTTATCCTTCGGCTCAAGTCTCTCAAATACTCCAGTAATAATTAATAACATTGGTACGCCAGATAATGCAAGCATCACTAACCCAAGAGGGATTGAAATGATCCAAACTCCTGATGGATGGTTCACTTTCATCTCAGACAGAGACTCAGAACTTGTCATCCTGGCCGAGTTTGGAACCTCTCTCTCAAACTCTCCTTCGTTCCGAAATATTGCAACAATCATCGATCCTATTCACCTCAAAATAAAAAGAGAGGGACTAGGATATTCCTTATTTGTTCTAGCCGCCAACAACGGATTATACCGAGTAGATTTCAGTTCAAACGCATTTGATGACTTTACACTCCAAACTCTCGGAGATTTCGATGGTGCCATCAGACCTGCTGATGTTTTTGATGTGGTCTATGATTTTCCTGCATGGAAAATGTTCGTTGTAGATAAAGATGATTTGGAGCTGTACAGATTTGATATTTCTGGTACATGTCTTGATATTACGATTGATTCCTCGGTTGAAACTGCTCCCAGTAATCTTCAATATTCAAATCCAGGAGAGTATTTTATTGAAGTACACGGGAAAGACAATTTTGGAAATGTTTTTTCAGACAGTGACACGGTTACCATCCTCCCCCAAACCGCCCCCTCCATCTCCTTCACCACCGACAATGCCTGTGTCTCTTTTGAGGGCAGCTTTGATGCTGACACCCCAGACCTTACATATTCTTGGGATTTTGGAGATGGCTCGCCCACGGAAAGTAGCCAGAACCCCTCACACCAATTTGCCGCCTCTGGCACCTACACCGTTCGGCTGGATGTAGACAATGGCACCTGCTCCAACTTCACCGAGCAGGAAATCACTATATACGAAGAGCCGCCCGTCCCTGACTTTGAGGTGGTGGGCAACCTCTGTGCCGATGGAGAAATTACCTTCAACAACCTCACTGATGATGCACTTTACGAAGGGCCTATCTCCTACGAGTGGAACTTCAATGAAGGCCAAGGCACGGCGACTACCCGGGATGCCTCCTTCGTTTTCGGAGGCGCAGGCATGAAGACCGTCACCCTCACGTCCTCCATCCCAGGCTGTGAGAATTTCTCCCAAACCGTCATCGACCTACAGCCCGGCCCCACCAGTCTTTTCTCTACCTCCTCTGTTTGTCAGAACGAGCTGATGGATTTCACCAACCAAAGTGCGGATGCCGATTCGTACGAGTGGGACTTTGGAGATGGCTTCACGTCCACTCAGCCAGACGTCAGCCATGTGTACACCGAGTCCGGTAATTTTGTCGTTCGTCTGGAAGCCTTTGACCTCAATGGCTGTTCGGCCATCTACGAGCAGGAAGTGGCTGTTTCGCCCGAACCTGATGCACACTTTAGTTACGACATTGCCTGCAAAGGCAATCAGGGCGTAGAGTTTATCGATCAATCCACGGTGGAAGGAGCGGATATCCTCAGCTGGGAGTGGCGGGTCAATGATCAGCTTATTTCCACTGAGCAAAGTCCCACGCTTTCCTTTGATGAAACGGGCAATGTGGAGGTCTCCCTCACCGTATCCAGTTCCAATGGCTGTACCAAAGAATACGAAGAAACTTTGAACGTGCTGGAAGATCCCGATCCGGCATTTAACTCGGAAATCAGTTGTCAATCACTCGTCTCTACTTTCACCGACACATCCATGAATCCTGAGGAAATCGTGAGCAGAGTGTGGGAAATAGAAGGCCAGACGTACACCACCGCCCAGGTGAACCACACTTTTTCAGGGTCAGGACAAATCGACGTAAACCTTACCGTGACGGGGCAGAATTTTTGTTCAAGCACCCTTTATTCCACGGTCACCGTGCCTCCTGCACCAGACCTTGATTTTAGCATCAGTAGCTCTTGCAGTGAGGAGGAAATCATTTTTCAAGACCTTTCCACCTCCACGGATCCGATCGTTTCCCGATCTTGGACGTTGGACGGCACGCCGTTTTTCAATGGACCAACTGCAGTCATTGATGAGCTAAATCCCGGTACTTACGCCATTGGCCTCACGGCGGTATCAGAGAGTGGTTGTGAGTTCACGCTCAGTCAGCCGCTGGAAATCTTCGAAGCACCCAGCGCATCGTTTGCTTCTTCTGCGAGCTATGGTGTCCCGCCATTCACGCTGAATTTGACCAACACATCTTCTGGAGCAGATGGTCAGCAATGGCTGGTCAATGGGTCGGAGGTGGCGACTTCCACGCATACCAATTACACCATCACCTCTGAGGGAGATTACTTGGTAGAATTGGTTTCTACAAATGCCAATGGGTGCGAGGATCGCTCAAGCATAACTATCATCAGCCGATTGCCTGCCATCAACCTGATTGCCAGCAACCTGACCCTCACTCCAAATGGTTCGTCATCAACCATTTCCCTCCAGGTCACCAACAATGGCAATTTGCCCATTGAAATTTTTGATGTCTTTGTGAGTTCTTCCAACGATTTTTCCTTCTCCGAGCGCATCAACCAATACCTGGAAATTGGAGAGCAATCGAACGTGCAGCTTACATCGGTGCTACAGACTAGCTCCGCACAGAGAATTTGTATCCGAATCCAATCGGCGTATGATGACATTGCGCCGGACAACAACGAAGCGTGCATCAATTTCACGCCTAAGGTGGTCTTTGAGGACATGTACCCCAACCCATTTGATGACGAAGCGGTGGTGAG
>CAYGSD010000025.1:0-17182 GCA_964352625.1 uncultured Roseivirgaceae bacterium | reverse complement strand
CAAAGACTCAGGAATGCCTCTCGTTCTAAATCGAGAAGGTACTGTTCTGAGACAAGTGTAGGTGCCGACAAGTCTCCACCTGCCATTACGAAAGCTAGCTTCTTACCAATCTTCGCATCGTGCTCCGAGATGTACGCTCCGTATTGCATACCGGCAATTCCCGCCTCGAACATGGCCAAAGCTGTTTTGCCGTGCACCTTGATGTCGTTTCTCGGAACAGGCTGAGTGTAGCCCGCATCGTACATCTCAATTACTCGCTCTTTTGCATCTGTCAAAATCCGAGCTCGATTGCGCGTTATAGAATCTCCGGGTTTAATGATGTTCATCGCCTTTGCTTCATGAGCCGATGTTGCCACCTTGGCTGTCGCAATATTCATGAAGTACTCCTGAAGCGTGTTCAGCTCTGGATCACCCGCAGCGTATTCATCTGACGCTCGAAGAACAAATTCCTTCGTTCCGCCACCGCCTGGGATTACCCCAACCCCAACTTCCACCAATCCGATGTAGGTCTCAGCATGCGCTTGAATTGCATCACAATGTAGTGACAGCTCACAGCCTCCTCCCAAGGCCAGCCCCGATGGAGCAGACACAACTGGAACTGATGAGAATCTTGCTCTTGTCATGGTATTTTGGAACTGACGAATCATCAAATCGATCTCGTCAAATTCCTGGTCCACGGCATACATGAAAAGCATTGCAAGGTTTGCTCCCGCTGAGAAGTTCTGGCTTTCGTTTCCAATAACCAACCCCTTAAAATTTTCTTCTGCTTTTTGAATCCCGATGTTGATACCCTCGATAACCTCCGCGCTGATGGAGTTCATCTTGGTATGGAATTCTAGATTCAACACGCCATCTCCAACATCGTAGAGCGTCACGCCATCATTTTCGAAGACCACATTGTTCTCCTTGAAAGCATCAAGGATCACCATGCCTTCAGTGCCGGGAATTACTTTGTATGATTTCGATTCTTTATCGTAGTAGTGCTTCTTGCCATCCTTGAATTTGTAGAATGTCTCGTTTCCTGCAGCCAACATCTCTTCTACCCAAGGAGCAGGATTCAGCCCCATCTCTTTCATTTGGTCAAGGCAGTTTTTCACGCCCATGGCATCCCAGCTCTCGAACGGTCCCATTTCCCAGGCAAAGCCTGCCGCCACGGCATTGTCGATGCGATAAAGCTCATCCGCGATTTCGGGAATTCGGTACGTCACATACCTGAAGAGGTCGAAGAAGGTCATTCTGTAGAACTCTCCCACATTGCCCTCTTCCTTGATCGTCATTTGAAGTCTTTTCTTCAGATCCTCCTCGTTCTTTGTTTTGTCAAGAATATCAAGTTTCGACTTCCCTTTCGGCTCATATTCGAGCGTCTTAAGGTTTAGCTCTAGGATTTCCGTTTTCCCGTCAACTTTCGTTTTCTTGTAAAATCCTTGACCTGTTTTATCACCTAACCATTTCTTCTCGTGAAGTTGATCCACGATACTCGGCAATTTGAAATTCTCCCTCGATTCATCGTTTGGTAGACCTTCGTAGAGATTGGTGGAGACTTTCACGGTGGTGTCCAGACCTACCAAGTCTGAAGTTCGGAAGGTCGCAGACTTTGCGTGACCAATGACCGGCCCTGTGAGTTTATCCACTTCGCCCACCGTCAATCCCGTTTTTTCAACAGCGTGCATAGCTGACATCATCGAGTACACGCCGACTCGGTTCGCAATGAAGGCGGGTGTGTCCTTACACAGAACTGTTTCTTTTCCTAAATAAACATCTCCATAATGCATGAAGAATTCCGACACTTCAGGATCGGTCTTTTCTGTAGGGATGATCTCAAGAAGCCTCAAATATCTAGGAGGATTGAAGAAATGCGTTCCGCAGAAATGCTTCTGGAAATCTTCGCTTCTGTCCTTAAGCATAAGGTTGATCGGGATTCCCGAAGTGTTGGAAGTGATGAGCGTGCCCGGCTTTCTATGCTTTTCTACTTTTTCGAAAAGTTGCTGCTTGATATCCAACCGCTCCACAACAGCCTCGATCACCCAGTCACATTCTTTGATTTTTTCCAGGTCGTCATCAAAATTGCCTGTGCTGATTAGCTTCGCCTTATCAGAAGAATAAAGTGGAGATGGCTTTGATTTGACGGCCGTTTCCAGAGATTGATTCACAATTCTATTTCTTGCGGCAGGATTCTTCTTTTCTTCCTCAGAAAGGTCAAATGGAACAATGTCCAAGAGAAGGACTTCCAGCCCTATGTTTGCGAAATGACACGCAATGCGTGATCCCATTATTCCAGAACCTAATACTGCTGCTTTTTTAATGCTTCGTTTCATGTCTTGATTGAGTTATTTAATTGCCTCGGGAACCAGTTGCTCGGCCAGCTTCTCGAAAACAATGTTACTGTCTATTGTGTTTGATATTTCTGATAAAACTTTGAAGAAAATGATCATTTCCTTTTCCGGAATTTTCTTTGCTACCTGAAAATTAAACTCCCTAACGGCGCGCCGCGAAAGCTCCCTCTTTTCCTTTCCAATATCGGTCAGAAAAATCCTGATACTTCTTCCATCTTGTGGATCCTGCTGGCGGTATACCCATCCCTTTTCCTCCAGAGACTTTAGCATTCTGGTCAAGCTTCGTGCTTCCATACCCAAGGCGGGAGCGATCTTAGTCGCGGGAGTTCCCTCCTCCGAGTCAATATTCAAAAGGACAAATCCCGTGGAGGCCGTAATATCGAAATCCGACCCATACTGATTGTACATGCGCATTATCGCATGCCAAGCAGCCTTAATGTTATAGTCGATGGTCTGTTCTTTCTTCATCGGAGAACATCAAATATAGACAACTTTGTTATGCATGCATACTAAAACGGGGTAGGCATTCTTAGATGTTCGCTTCTCTTCTTGTCTTAACACCGCTTTGATGAACTAAGGCTGAAACATTCATGTTAATTTTGCCGAGCAAGAAAGCAACGCGATGATCGAATTACCTGTAGTTTCTGAAAGACCAAAACCTCGAAAGCCGGATTGGCTAAGAGTGAAATTGCCCGTCGGGCAAGAGTATGCCAATGTCCGAAAAATCGTGGATGAGAACAAGCTTCACACGATTTGCGAAAGTGGGAACTGTCCGAACATGGGCGAATGCTGGGGAGCAGGAACTGCCACCTTCATGATTCTTGGAAATGTATGCACCCGAAGCTGTACTTTTTGTGCGGTAGCTACTGGTCGTCCGCCAGAATACGATGAAGCCGAGCCTCAGCGAGTTGCGGAAGCCATTGCAAAAATGGGTGTGAAACACGCCGTTATTACTTCAGTAAACCGAGACGAATTGAAAGACCGGGGCGCGGAGGTGTGGTACCAGACGGTGGTCAAGGTGAAGGAGCTGAGCCCGGAAACTACTATAGAAACTCTGATCCCGGATGTGAAAGGAAACTGGGAGGCGCTATACAGAATGATCGAGGCAGGGCAGGAAGTGGTGTCGCACAACATGGAAACGGTGGAGAGTCTTTATCGAAGGGTTAGACCACAGGCAAAATATGCGAGAAGCCTTGAACAGACCAGGCTGACGAAAGAAGCTGGCAAAAGAACCAAGTCGGGCATCATGCTCGGGCTAGGCGAGAAGGACGATGAGCTTTTCAAAGCCATGGACGATTTAGTGGAAAATGGCCTTGATATCTTGACGCTCGGACAATACTTACAGCCAACAAAAATGCACATCGAAGTGGCTGAGTTTGTACACCCTGACAAGTTCGAATTCTTCAAAGAAGAAGGCTTAAGAAGGGGCTTGAAATACGTGGAATCTGGCCCACTTGTGCGCTCGTCGTATCATGCAGAGAGACACGTGAACGTGCCTATTTGATCTGAATAATCTCCCCGACGTTCTTCTTGATTTTCACGCTGATTTCGTCGAGCGGTAAATCGTTCACGTCTTTCCCAAATGGGTCTTCGATTTCCTCAGAGATCAGCTCTACGCTCATTAGAAAGTAGAAGGCCAACATCACCAATGGGATGGTCCAGTAGCCGAATACCCACACGAAGCTCACAGGGAGAGTAATCGAATAAATGAACAAGAATTTCTTGATGAACATGCTGTATGAGTAAGGAATCGGTGTGGATTTGATTCGCTCACAAGCTCCGATGATATCGATGAAGCCTTTCAATTCCTTGTCGAGCAGCCAGAATTCCTCGGTGGATAATTCTCCTCTTTTTTTTATTGCCATGACTCGCTCGTACATCATGTCATTGATGATGTTCGGTCGATGCTTAGAAGCAATCACCCTCTCCTTGGTGTCTTCCATTGTCAAATCCAACTCTCCCACCAATCGACTATCTCTCAAATGCTCCTTCATGGCAAAGCAGATATTTGGAATCATTTTGGTAAAAAATCGTCGATCTTCCTTCGAGTCCTTTGGTAAGAAATTATTCAGCTTGATTGAAAGGTGCCGGCAGTCATTAACTAATTGACCCCAAATCTTTCTTCCTTCCCACCATCTATCGTATGCCGTATTTGTTCTCAGTACTAGAAACAGACCAAGGATTACCCCGAGTATTGAGTGAAATGCTACGTTTCCCTGATACTCAAATGCGAAAACATCCAGCACTAGGAAGCAAAAAACACTGCTGAAAAGTCCTGCAAATAAAATGAGTGGAAACAGAATTCTTATTACGTATCTGCTGTAAACATCAAATATGAGGGAGAACCACGATTTGGGGTTATACTGGATCATAGACTGTGAATATAGCTAATGCCTTTTATTTTAAAGCCTTCTTGACTTTCATGATTCTCTTGTAAGACTCGTCGATTCTAGAAACCGGAATATTTCCAAGCATAACGTTTCGCTTTATCAGATCGTGAATTTCATCCGCAGTAGTGCGCTCAGCTAGTTCGGTATTATTTGCAAACATGAGCATATCCACACCCGCATTGATGCTCAGAACAATCGCCTCTTCAAAACCATAATGCTTACTAATGGCGTGCATTTGCATATCGTCAGATATTACCAAGCCATCATAGCCCATGAAGTCTCTCAGAAGATCGGTGATTATTTTATTAGAAAGTGTGGCCGGCTTCAGGCTCTCGTCTAATCGCTCGTTCACAATGTGAGCTGTCATAATAGCCTGTACTTTCCCTTTGTTCATTAATGACCGATAAGGGTAAAGCTCCTCCAGCTTCCAACTGTCGGAAACATCTGCCACCCCAAGATGCGTGTCGCTTGTGGAGCTACCATGACCGGGAAAGTGCTTCAGCACATTAATAATTCCTTCTTTCGACTGCTCCTCTATCATCATTCCCGCTTGTGCCGAAACCACAGAGTGATCGGCTGAGTAACTTCTTTCCTTGCTTCCAATAACCGGGTTGGATGGGTTGATGTCCACATCCACATCAGGGGCAAAGTTCATGTTGATACCCACCGACTTCATGGCCATAGCTGAGGATCGGGCAAAATACCTCGTGCTATCCTCGTTCTGAAGCTGCCCGAGGTACTGAGCACTTCGGGTTTCGGCAAATCCATATTTGGGTTTGAGGCGGTTCACCTTTCCTCCCTCTTCATCGATAGCGATGAAAACAGGAATTGGAGCAATCTCTTGAATGTACTGGTTGATTTTCAACAACGACTTAATTGGCTTCTTTTTGTCAATATGCTTGGCATAAATGATCACGTTTCCCAACGTACCATTCTTAATGTCTCGAAGCATGGGCTCCTCTTTATCCAGTTTGTGGAAATTGTCTAGCCCCATGATGATCATCTGACCAATCTTTATGTCCAAAGAGTCTCGCTGTGCTGGCGCCAGCATTGGGAAGAGAATAATCAGTAGAAAGAATCTTTTCATTCGGCCAAAATATCAATTATGCGGGTCGCAATTTCGCTAAAATAAGCACCACTATCGGGACCGTACCAATTCATCGTTCGAGTTTCGTATTTCTCCAAATCGTACCACTCGTCTTTAGTGACATATCCTGCATATCCGCCATTGAAGGAGGTAATGATCAAATTAAGGTTTTTGGTTTTGGCATATTCATAGAGCGGAATCGCCAGCTCTCCAGAAAAGTCACAAGGAAAGCCTAACATGAGATTATCTCCAACCTTCAGTACAGAAACCTCCACTGGATAGTAACCAAAAAGTGAGCGAAATATCCAAGGTCGCATTTTCAGGTTTTTTGAGATCTTCATCTGGGGCGATCGCATTGGCACTTCTAGTCTGAAGGCCTCAAGAGCTACAGATTTTGTGCCCATGAATCCCAGCATCTTCAAAAGGGGAATTTGCTGAGCCATGCTTTTCCCTATTCTCTTGGCCTTTTCCTGATTCCTGCCGACTCCTTCTGGCCCCATGCTGGCGACTGCCCCTGCCAGGTAGAGCGAAAATTCATGGGTGGAATCTTGTGCTAACTCACGATGGAAATAGGAAGGAAAATCTCCGGATAAATTTCGATTCTTAGATGAAAAGCATGTGGCGTGTGCGGAAAAAGCGGACAAGCTAATTGTCCCTTTATCGGTTCTGAAGAAAAGATGTCTCATCCAGTCATCTTCCTCGCCATCCTTGAATAAACGGTTTCGCACCAAATCACCTAGCTCGTTAGAGACAAATCCCACCTCGGTGGGTTTCGTGTTTTGCTCGGCTATCAGAAGTGATTTGACCATAGCTTCGGCAATTCGCTCAATCATCTCAGGATGATACGCACCCGCAAAGACCTCCCCGGCAAAACCTTCGGCCCAGCCTCCTATACTGGAATGAGAGTGAGTTGCCCCAAGGAAAACATCGTCGCGTTTCCAGCCAATGTCTTTCAATTCGCTTCTAAAGGCTCTTTCTAAATCTGGGTGAATAATCAATAAATCGGCAGAAAGGATAGCCACTTTCTTCACTCCATTGTCGAGTACTAGGGTCCTAACAAAAATGGAATCCAGAATCTGGTCATACTCCATAGGATTTCGTGATCCATAGCCTGCAAGTGGTACCGTATCGGACGGAGTGATTGACCTTTTCCCAAAACCAATTAATAGTGAATCACCAATTTTGGGTTGTATTCGATACTCTTCCAAAGAATCCAGCCTAAGGGTCATTTCCTCATAAATGGGTAGCTCTTGATAGGGTGTCCTATTGACTGGTACAATCAGGCAGATGGAAAGAACCAGAAGCCCTGAAAGAAAGTAGAGGAAATATTTGAGGGGAGTTTTCAAGGTTGGTAAAAGTCGTGAATCCAAATGAATCCATCAATAAGAAATCATTTCGAGCACTCACTCAAAAGCTTTAACTTTAATCAAAACAAAAAACACCTTCAATGAAAAACTTAAATTGGCTCATTCCATTCGTAATACTACTTGTAGTTAGTTGTTCCGGTAACAGCTCCAAAGAAGAAAAAAAGACAATCCAAGAAGAAGCTCAGGTGGCTTTTATCAAACCTGACAATCACTTCGCAGAGGCCATTACTAATTTTGAAAATGGGGAAACAGAGCTGGTCTTAAATAAAATTAAGGCTGCCAAAAACTCAATCCAAGAAATAATTATTGAGGGTGACACTGTTTACACTTCAATTATAGAGACTGCTTTGGCTCAGCTTGATACTTTAGAGGGGAACATTTCTCAAGGAAAGAATGTCTCAGTATCTGACCTCAGAAGGGTGTTCTCGAAAGTGGATGCTGAGATAGCCCGATACGAAGTTGATGTTGTAGAGGATTGGGCACGACATGGTTCTAATAATGAGGAGAGCCTTCAAAGCATGCATCGCGCGATGGTAAGAATTGAGTACGCACTTAATCACTCACAAATTGAACTGTCAGAGTATGATTCAATTGCGGTTGCATTGGCAAAAAGGGAATTGATTCAGGCCGAAAAAGTATCTGGCAATCTATGGGAAAAGATCAAGAGCAACTTACAAGAGTTGAATCGCAAATTCGATAGTGGTACTAACCCTATGGACAATAGTTAATTGCGAACCAACAAGGATTTGAGCATCACCCTGCCCATCCTTCTCTGTCTAAACTTCTGTATTGAATTGCTTCGGCGAGATGCTCAATCTGAATGTCTTCCGACCCTGCCAAGTCAGCGATAGTTCTGGAAACTCTTAGGATCCGGTCATAAGCCCTAGCCGAAAGTCCGAGGCGCTCCATGGCTGTCTTGAGAAGTGTCTTTCCTCCTTCATTGATTTGGCAAACCTTCTTCACCATCTGCGAACTCATCATGGCGTTGTTGAAAACATCAGGTTGGTTCTCGAATCGCTTACCTTGTATCTCCCTCGCCCCTATTACCCGACTTCTAATTTCTGCACTAGATTCCGTTTTTCTCTGCTCCGTCATTTGATCAAAAGAAACTGGGGTGACCTCAATGTGCAAATCAATCCGGTCCAAGAGAGGGCCACTGATTTTATTCAGGTAGCGTTGCACTACTCCGGGCGCACACACGCATTCTTTTTCAGGGTGATTGTAATAGCCACAGGGACATGGGTTCATGCTGGCGATGAGCATGAAGTTGGCCGGATAATCCAAAGAAATTCTAGCTCGTGAAATGGTGACGCTCCGCTCCTCTAGCGGCTGGCGCATGACCTCAAGAACACTACGTTGAAACTCTGGCAGCTCATCGAGAAAAAGTACGCCATTGTTGGCTAGAGAAATTTCGCCTGGCTGAGGCATTCCTCCTCCTCCCACAAGTGCCACATCAGAAATTGTGTGGTGGGGACTTCTGAACGGCCTCCTTGAAATTAACTTTCCCTCTGGGCCGAGCCGTCCTGCCACGGAATGAATTTTTGTCGTCTCCAGTGCCTCATGCAAACTGAGTGGTGGCAAAATGGAAGGTAGTCTTTTTGCAAGCATGGTTTTCCCGGCACCAGGCGGGCCAATCATGATCACGTTGTGTCCTCCAGCCGCCGCAATCTCCATGGCGCGCTTTATGTTTTCTTGTCCCTGAACGTCTGCAAAATCCGCCTCATATTCGTTCTGCTCATCGTAGAAAATATCTCGGGTATCCTGGAAGGTGGGTTGGATGAGTTCTTTTCCTTCGAGATGATCAATCGCTTCCTTGATGGTCTCCACACCTATCACTTCCAGGTTATCCACAATCGCGGCTTCTGTAGCATTTGCTTTGGGAAGTATAAATCCCTTGAACCCTTTTTTCCTTGCTTCAATGGCAATAGGCAGGGCGCCTTTGATAGGACGAAGGATTCCGTCCAACGACAGCTCGCCCATGATCACGTATTTTTCTAAGTCCTCCGTCATCAATTGCTCAGAGGCCTTCAGGATTCCAAGCGCAATCGGCAGGTCGTAAGATGAGCCTTCTTTCTTAATGTCGGCCGGGGCAAGGTTGACCACCACTTTTTGACGGGGCATTCGATAGTCGAAATATTTGATGGCTGATTCGACGCGCTGCTGGCTTTCCTTCACGGCATTGTCAGGCAGGCCCACCATAAAAAACTTGGTGCCTTGTCCGACATTTACCTCGACGGTCACCGTGAAGGCATCCACACCATAAACAGCACTCCCAAAACTTTTCGCTAGCATATTGTGACGTATCGTCGCTAATCTCGTGAATTTTGGCGTAACTGTTTGTTAGTCCAGAATCTCTTTTAATTCCTCCCAATATTCATCGAAGGATTGAAGGTCATTGTGGCCACCTTTCTTTATTTCAAGAAATGATTTGGTGCATGAAATGGACTCGTACAGTTTTCGGCCAGAGTCAAAAGGCACAATATTGTCCTCATTCCCATGGAAGACATAAACCGGCCCGTTGCAATTGGCCAGACTCTTCTCATTATTGAATCTAAATCGTAGCAGCCAATTGGTTGGATATATTGGAATTCGTCTTTTGGCCAAATCGGCTATGCTGTGAAAGGGAGCCTCGAGAATGATCTTGGACGGATTGTGCTTGCCACCAATGTAGCTGGCAAATGAACAACCCAAAGAGCGACCGTACACTATTACCCGCTCTTCGTTCCAATCTTTCAGTGCCTCCTGGTAAACCAATTCGGCATCAGCCAGCATTGTTTTTTCGGTTCGCCTTCCTGTGCTTTTTCCATAGCCACGGTAGTCCATGATCAAAACTTCATAGCCCATTCGCGCAAGCGGCTCGGCTACTTCCCCCCATCTTTCGAGGTTACCGGCATTTCCATGATAGTACACAATTGCTCCCCTGGGTGAATGGGGCTTGAAGTGTAGAAGGTTAATTCGACCACCGTCACTAGTCACTAAAAACTTTTCCTCAAAAGGAACATCAAATGAGTAAATGAAATCTTGCTCGGTCTCCTCTGGAAAGAATATGATTTTCTGCTGCAGTAAATAAAGAATCAGAGCGCCAAGAAAGTACAGTCCGACAACAATTGGCACCAACACTTTCCAACTCATCGCGCTTTCTTTCTTCTAAAATTCAAACTCGTCGCATCTGGATTTACTTCTTTTAACTCACCTGATGTCAGAACCTCCTCAAGCATTCTGTGGTATTCCTCAAAAGTATGGAGATTGTTGTGGCCTCCTCCAATGACAGGATAAAGTCGGCTATACTTAGGTCGAATCTTGGACAAAGCAATGCTGTTTTTAAACGGCACTAGTTTATCGCTCGTCCCGTGGATAATCTTAATTGGACAGTTCACATACTTGATCCACTTGTACGTTTTGATTGGGAATCTCAGTGCCATGGAAATTGGCATAAAAGGGATGTATCGCTTCGCCATCTTGGACATGCTGTAGTAGGGCGATTCCAAAATAAGCAACCGAGGGTTATTGGTGCTGGCTAGTTTAGTCGCAAAACCAGACCCCATGGAGCGGCCATAAATGACAATGTGCTTTTGATCCACTTTGCTTTTCAGAATATCATAAACACGTTGAAGATCTTCTTTGATTCCTTTTTCCGTTCGCTTGCCGGTGCTCTTTCCAAAGCCACGGTAATCAACCATTACGACATCAAACCCAAGTCTGGTGAAATCAATGGCATATTTTCCCCACCCCTTAATTGATCGAGAATTTCCTTTGAGATAAAGAACGACCCCTTTTGGGTGATCTTGGCTGAAGTGAATGGCGTTGATGTTGACCCCTTCCTCCCTTTCTAGATTGTATTCCTTAGTTTTTTGATTGGGGTATTTGAATTCAAAATCCTCAGGTAGCTTTTCAGGCTTGAAAAGAAACTTCTCCTGACCATAGTACACGAAAACATTGATCAGAATGTAAGCAGCGAAGACGATTAAAACGATAGTCCAAATCACCCGCTAAAGATACACCGCTACAACTATTGATTGGCAATACATACTTTTGGCACTAATGTTTGGATTTGGAAATAAAAAACCGAAATGGGGAATAGCACTAGGAGGCGGTGGTGCGCGGGGCTATGCTCATTTGGGTGTGCTGGAGGCGCTGAGGGAAAAGGGAATAGAGCCTGATATAATCTCAGGAGTGAGCGCTGGCGCAATTGCCGGTGCGTTCATTGCTTCTGGAAAATCTCCAAGAGAAGCATTTGAGATAATTAAAGAATATCGGTTCACTGATTTCACAAAATTCCGAATTCCAAGAAATGGCCTACTCAGCCTTGAGAAGCTTAAGGCTCGACTTAAGCAGGAAATAGAGCAGGAGAACATCCAAGACCTCAAGATTCCTCTTGTCATTGCTGTTTCCAACATACTAAAAGGTAAAGTTGAATATTTGGACTCAGGGCCATTGGCGGATATAGTTGAGGCGTCTGCTTCCATTCCAGTGCTTTTTAGTCCTGTCCAATTAGAAGGGGGGCTTTACTGTGATGGTGGCTTGTTCGACAACTTACCGGTTGCCCCTTTGAAGAAAAAATGTAAAAAAATTATCGCCGTTAGCATTAGCCCGGTCAATGAGCTTGATACTATTTCGGGCATTTTAGAAATCGCCGCAAGGACATTTCAACTCAGCGTCAACCACGGAATTGATAAAGTCAAAAAATCATGCAAGGTATTCATTGAGCCAACAGGACTTTACCAATACGACATCATGGACACCAAACACGCCGATGAGATTTTCAAGCTAGGCTATGATCATGTAAAACAAATGGACATTTCAAGCTAGTTTGGCTAATTATTCCCGAAACTAAGTATTCTCCAAAATGAAAAAATTCCACCCACTTCTAATCGCCTTCCTAATCGGTTTTTCAGCTAGTGCTCAGTCAATTGGCGAGTTTACTACTGGCATGGGTCAAAAGGAGGGCTTCTTCGATTACTATTATGACGATGCTGTTGGTAGGGTTTTCTTGGTGGTAGATAATCTCGATGAGCAATTCCTATATGTCAATTCCTTGGCAGCAGGTGTGGGCTCAAATGACATTGGACTGGACAGAGGTCAGCTGGGGGATTCTCGAGTGGTTGAGTTTCGAAAATACGGGCCAAAACTGCTGCTCGTTCAGCCGAACCTTGACTATCGAGCAATCAGTGATAATGAAGCGGAAGTCGCTTCAGTGAAGGAGGCTTTTGCCGAATCTGTTCTAGGTGGCTTTGAAATCAAAGTGGCAGAAGGAGATCGTTTCCTAATTGACATCACGGATTTTCTTCTGGAGGATTCGCACAATGTGGCCGGAGTTCTGAGCCAAAGCAATCAAGGATCATACAGCCTGAATTCCAATAAATCCGTGATTTACCCTGACGGTCTTTTGAATTTCCCTAAGAATTCGGAGTTCGAGGCAATCCTCACGTTGACTGGCACCCCAAAAGGAGGATGGATTCGCTCAGTAACTCCGACATCAAGTGCGGTTACGGTCCGCACCCATCATTCATTTGTGGAACTACCCGATGCTAATTACACGCCGAGGGAGTTCGACCCAAGATCCGGGTTCTTCTACATTTCCTACCAGGATTATGCGACTCCAATTGAGGAATCATTGGTTAAGCGATTGATTGTTCGTCACCGGTTGGAAAAGAAAAACCCAGGTGCAGCGATGAGTGAGGCAGTCGAGCCGATAGTTTATTATGTAGATCGAGGTGCTCCAGAGCCTGTTCTTTCTGCGCTAATCGAAGGAGCGAGCTGGTGGAATCAGGCCTTTGAAGCGGCAGGATACAAGGATGCTTTTCAGGTGAAAGTGCTGCCAGAGGGCGCTCACCCGCTAGATGTTCGATACAATGTAATTCAGTGGGTACACCGATCCACACGTGGTTGGTCGTATGGTTCCGGAGTGATAGATCCCAGAACTGGAGAAATGATAAAAGGTCACGTTAGCCTTGGGTCTCTTCGTGTCCGACAGGATTATCTGATCGCCACGGGCTTGTTGCAGCCTTTTGAAACTGGAACCGAAGTGCCCAAAGAAATGACCGAGATGGCGCTCGCTCGGTTACGTCAACTTTCTGCTCATGAGGTGGGTCATACGCTTGGGATTGCCCATAATTTCGCTGCGAGTGTGAGCTCACGCGCTTCGGTGATGGATTATCCTCACCCCTATGTGAAAATGGACGCTGAAGGAAACATTGACCTCAGTGAAGCATATGATGACAAAATTGGAGACTGGGACAAGGTGACGGTTTCATTCGGATATGGGGACGACAGCAAGAAGGAGCAGGTTTTGATTGATGCCTTTGCCGGTGGATTAAAGTACATCACCGATCAAGATGCTCGTCCGGCAAGCGGTGCTCACCCAAACGCCCACCTTTGGGACAATGGTGAAAATCCAGCCAAGGAGCTAGATCGAATGTTGAAAATCCGAAAAAAGGTATTGAACGATTTTTCAGAGAAAGCAATTCGAGAGGGGGTTCCCATGAGCAGTATTGAAGAGGCTTTAGTGCCCATGTATTTGTTTCATCGATACCAAGTGGACGCCACTTCAAAGGTAATTGGAGGAATCGAGTACAATTATTCCTTGCGCGGAGATGGTCAGCCTGTCAGGGAATTGATTTCCGGCATTGATCAAATGAAAGCACTGGATGCCCTGCTGGATGCTATTGATCCGAAGGCGTTGGAATTACCCAGAACGCTGATCGAAAAAATTCCTCCTCGCTCGTATGGCTATCCTCGTTCGCGAGAAACATTTCAATCCAAAACGGGAGTAGCCTTTGACTACTTAGCTGCCGCTGAGACTGCCGCAAGTATTCCTCTTGGTTTTATCTTCAATGCGGATCGGGCGAATCGCCTGCTCATGCTGAAAACCGAGAATGCTTCTCAGCCGGGATTTGATCGAGTGCTTGATCGAACCCTAGAAAAAGTTTTTGCAAATGTGGGTGGTGAGATCAATCGCATAGTTCAAGCGGAGACGCTAGATCATCTTTTTTCATTGGCGGCCAATGACAGAGCTTATGACCAAGTGAGAGCCATTTGTTTCGATAGGTTAAAATCTCTCAAACTTAAGTTGAATGGAAAGGAGTACAAGGAGGATCCTTTTTATGCCTTTCAGGTGATCCGGATCAACCAGTTTATCGAAAACCCATCGGAATTCAAAAGTGAAGATGTGATCAAAGCGCCTGACGGTTCGCCCATTGGCAGTTGTGATTTCTAGGGTTGGTGCTCCGGCCTCAGCAGGTCGTTGACCGTTTTCACTGGGTTGAAGGTGACAATAGGGACTTCTACGAAAATAGTATTCCAGTCCGCCATGCCGCCATTCCAGAGTCCGGGAAGTTCCATTGCTTTTATGGGCTGGCCCTGAAAGGACTTGTTTGTAATAAACCCTGTTTCCGAATCTCGATATTTCAGCAGATCAAATTTGTTTCCCTTGTAGTCCCTGACCCCACACACGATATCTACTGGGTTGAAGTGAGTAGATTTCTGGAAAATTTTCGCTTGCGAGGGATCCTCTTTATCCACTTGTGCTCCCTCTACTATTTGCAAACTCTCAAAGCCATTGCTTTCTACCCAGAAAGGACCACCACCGGGCTCACCTTGATTCTTGACCATTCCGCATACTCTTATTGGCCGATTCAGTTTATCTATAATTTGTCCTGAAGTGAAGTTGCCCTTTATTCCAACTTCTTCAAGCAGTGCTTCTCCTTCCTCATGTATATCCTCTCCTCCATCCGCCCGCTTAAGCAAGTCGAATATTCTTACTTGAAAACTAAGTAGAACACCAGCCAATAGCCGTTTGTATTTGATAGTCTCGGGTTTCAGTCGGTCAGGTACTACATTGTCAATGTTTTTGAGAAAGAGAATGTCGGCTTCCCGTTCGTTCAGGTTCTCCAGCAGTGCTCCGTGCCCAGCTGGTCTAAAAAGCAACTCGCCATTCTCTTTTTTGAAGGGTTCATTGTTAAGAGTTACTGCAACAGTATCCGTTTCCGGTTTCTGAACGCTGAAGGTAATTTCAAAATGTTCTGAGAATGAATCTGCAACGTCAGATAAGTGATTTTCAAAAACCTTCAGGTGCTCTGGAGAAACCGTAAAGTGGATTTTCAAGGCTGAACCCTTCTGGGCATACCCTAGCGATTCTACCAAATGTTCATGTGCTGGAGTTCTGACTTCATTCGCATATTTATGAAAAGGGAGCAAACCTTTAGGTAATTGATCAAGGCCCCAATCATCAAAGAGCCTAGATAGGATAGTCGGAGCATCTCCTGAAACTTCAAATGGAAATTGGGAGATTCGAGAGATAAATTCTCGGGTCTTCTCCGTTTCAACTTGCTCATTTTTCAAAGCAAGTAGTTCTTTGAACATTCTTGTTGCCGCCCCCGATGCAGGTACAAATTTTTCTACTTCGATATCTGACTGCTCGTATTTTTCCAGAAAAACCTCTTTGTTGTCTACGCTGATTCTAAGAATACCTTGGCCAATGGTTGCTGCCGACAATAATTTTACTGCAGGAAATCCCTTTACGAATTGCTCGACTTGTTTTCTAACCTTCTCTTCTGTAATTCCCATTCCAATTTTCTTATTGATACAAATATGTAAATATCAGGACGAATCGATTTACCGGTGTTTGCTGGTTTCCATTTAACAAATACTTAATTTAGATTTGATAGATACAACTCACTCTTAGAACCACCATCATGTCAACAGACTTAGTAAAATTCGCACCTACTTTCTACGGCATTTCTCTAGTGCCCAAAACTATTTGGAGAGAATATGGATTCGCTCTGCTTTGTATTGCAGGTTCTGATGGAGATGTTTCAGACCCAGAGCTTGAGTGGCTTACTATTGATCTTGCCGAAAGTTTGAAAGTAGATGAGGATGTTGTCGCTGATTGGGAAGAGTTCGAATACGAAGCGGCTGATCTTGAAGAAATTTTCTTTTCATTCAAGCACGCCTCGTTTGCTAACTTCAACAAACTCTTGATCTACGATGCGGTTAGGATGTGTTCGGCAGATGGTGATTACGCAGACGAAGAAAAAGAACGTGTTGCGGAAGCCGCTGGGATATTGCAAGTATCTAGGGAAACCCTCACCTCCATCGAAGCGCTAGTCGATATTGAGCAAGCTGCCCACAAGCTTAGGCTTACGGTCCTTTAACTGTAGATTTCATTTAAAACAGCCGCCAGTCGTATGCCCGCCTGAAGCAGTCGCTGATTCACAAGATCAATGTTATCGTACACATAGCGATAATTGATTTTCTTGTTCTCTGGCATATCGTAGCACCGGTTTCTATACTCCATCGATTCTATGATCCACGTCATCATTGGATCGGCCCCCCACTCTTCCTTCTGATTATCCGTGGCGTGGTTTATCCAATCCACATACTCGGTGTAGCTGTACTTCTGCTCATCGATTATGCCACTATCCCAAACTCTATGCAAGTTTGAATCGGACCAGAAAAACTCAACCTTCACGTCATTTCCACCCTTATCCTCTCCATTGCCTACATGAAGCGGCTGATGGACGTCTCCGATCAAATGCACTAAACATTTCAAAGCAAAGACTTCATCTTCATCAGAAAATTCCTTCGATTTCAATTCCTTTATCAACCGCTGCATGGTCACGTAAACATCCCCCTCCTCAGGCGTTGCTGCCTCAGTATAGGTTTGTCCATCAGGAATGGTCATATAATGCCAGGGAGACATGTGCGCCTTTGTGTTGTCCGAGCGGATAAAATCCATAAAGGTGCTTACTTCAGCAAGTGTCTCGTTCTTCAGGATCAATTTAATATTCTTCTTTGCCTTCTTGGTAAGATGCTTTTCGGCAATTAAGCCAATTACTCGATGGCCAGTGGGTCCCCAAGCAAATACTTGAACGCTCAAACTAAAAAGCAGGGTAAGTATGGAAAGTCTCTTCATAAGGTAAATCTATTTGAAGTCCTTGGGATGGTAAGGAAATCAAACATTAACAAATCATAAAAAGAAAAGGCGTGCCCGAGAACCGGTACACG
>CAYGSD010000024.1:0-18858 GCA_964352625.1 uncultured Roseivirgaceae bacterium | reverse complement strand
GCTCATTTCATGATGGCCTAATCTTTAAACGACTAAATGCAATGAAACAAAAAGCGAAAAATGTAAGTCCCTGGAAAATCGGGACAGTGACGCTGCTGGCAGCCACTTTATTTGTGGTCTTCGCCTGCAGTGAGGAAATGGAACAAAACATCCAGAAAATGGGAGAGGCCAGTAACTCCATCTCCTTCGATCAGCTACCAACTGCTATGCAAAACAACCTTCGAGATTTTCAAGACAAGCTCACGATCATCAAAGTAGACATGAATGAAGCTGAGAGCGCTGGAGATTTGAAAAGCTCCATCGGAGATATCGAAGGGTTGAAGGATCTTGATCCGAGCACAATTCACTCCATGAACGTGGTGAAAGAAGGTGACGAGAAGGCTATCTACATCGCTTTGAAAAAGGATGGAGCCAACTTTGACTATCTGGCTCAGAAATCAAAATCGAAAGGGGAGGTTTTCACCATAGTGGAGCAACAGCCGGAATATCCAGCTGGGAAAGATGCATTGTATTCGTACATAACCAGCGAAATAAAGTATCCAGAAGCTGCGAGGAAGCAGGGGATTGAGGGGCCGGTTTATGTAGAATTTGTGGTGGGAATAGACGGTGCTATCAGTGATGTCAGGGCTGTAAAAGGAATTGGGGCAGGCTGTGATGAAGAGGCTGTTCGTGTGATTAAGGGGGTGTCAAATTTTATCCCTGGAAAGCAGAGGGGTAAGAAAGTTGCCGTCAAAATGGTTATTCCAATTCATTTCGCATTGACCGAAGGGGTAAAGAAGGTCGGAATGGAGATTAAATCGGACTTCAACTCTATGGACATCACTGCAGTAACGGACAATGGAGTGTGGAAAGGTAAGGTGATCAACCAAGCTACAGGCAAGGCAATGCCAGGAGTAAACGTAGTAGAAGAAGGCACCAATTTCGGAACCGTGACGGATCTGGATGGCACCTTTGAGATTGCCTTGTCGGATCAGACCAACCATCTTGTGCTAAGCCATGTTGGCTTCAAAACTTCAAGATTGGAAGCAGCGAAATAATTTATTCTAATGAATTGATTCTCAGCCATCTTCCTTTCTTAGGGAGATGGCTTTTTATGCTCCATTAAAATTTTACCTTTGCACGCTTATACAAAAAAATAAGCATGAGTACAGCAAAGAAGAACGACACAGTAAAGGTTCACTACACAGGCAAATTGACTAATGGAGAAGTCTTCGACTCATCCAGAGATCGTGAGCCGTTGGAGTTTACCGTGGGAGCAGGCCAAATGATTCCCGGGTTTGATGCCGCAGTTGATGGCATGACCCTCCAAGAAACCAAGGAAGTCACCATCCCGAGTGCGGAAGCCTACGGTGAGCGTAATCCTGATATGATGCAGGAGGTACCTCGAACTGATCTTCCTGAAGATATGAAGCCTGAAGTCGGGCAAACATTGGTTGCATCAAGTCCAGAGGGACAGCAAACCCACGTCGTTGTTACCGAGGTGACTGATGAAAAAATAGTAGTAGATGCCAATCATCCGCTTGCCGGCCAAGATTTGGTCTTCGAAATCGAACTGGTGGAGATCGCTTAAGAACTTCACTTTTAGGAATTGAAAACCCTTGCATTCGTGAGGGTTTTTTTATTCATCTCGTTTGCAGAAAATCTTCCAAGTCGGGTAGGAGAAAGTTTCAGTTTTATCAACCCATTCACCCACCCAATCATATCCTAGTTCGGAAATATTACTGAACGTGAGTCGGTAATCACCGGGTGTTCCATTTGGAGCCGCCGAATCCTGATACAATTCGATTTTTCCATCGGACTTGTTGCCTTCCCAAACCCCAAGTGGTCCCGAACTGGGGGCTGTGGAGAAGTAGTGCACATACCAACGGGCACTATCAGCATTGTATTGACGAATGCTTCCTGAGTGTGCTCCATCCGCTTTGAGCGTTTCGTCCTGCACAGCCATGCCATTCATGATGTATTTGAATGTCCATGTCATTTGCACAGTATCTGCCCATGTCGTTTGATTGATACGCGCCACGGATTTACAATCGCAGGTGCCGATCATTGGTTCGTAATCTTTGATTTGGGAAGGGGCTTCAGGGTTCGGTCGGCCATATGGAAATGCCATTGATGCATTGTACTCGTATTCCTGTGAGTAGGATTTTGAACAAATAGTAATAAAGAAAAGTGATAGAGCAAATTTCATGTTTGAATTTTATGTGTTAATTAATTTTTACGGTGCGAAAGGATCAAGAACAATCTCCTTAGTGAATTTTTGGAGTGGAATTTCATCAAGCCAAATTACTACCGAGTACCCACCAGGTCCGGCATATGTATGGGATGTCTCATAGGTCATTGTTAGTTTTTCGTCATCTTCCACAATCCTTGGGTTAGTCAATTCTAACAAAGTGTTGTCACCAGCTGAGAAATGTAATTTCTTGTTGGTGAATTCTGGTTCATTTGCTAACCGAACGGTTATGGTAAAAGAAACTTCATTGCTTGCTGGGTTCTTAGTGTGGTCAATCACAAAACTCAATGGAGGTTGCTCGATGATATCTTCTAATTCGCATGCATAAGCGGATAATACCAGTATGATTAGGGAAACTTTGGCAATAAGGTGTGTTTTCATTTGACTCGAAAATTGTTTCAGGTTCAAATGTTGTAAGCTTTCCTTAATAGTTCGAATGAATTTAGGGCCTCTTGCAGTCAAGACGATGGTAAATGCAGTAAGTGAACGACTATCGGAAGGATTGATTCTTTAATTCGCTCTTTAATGCTCGAAGACCGGATTTTGAGGCGGGAATTTCAGGATGGTCATGAAGGGTAACTTTTTGATTTGAAGTATTGACCAACTCCACATGACGTAAGTTGATAAGTGCACATCGATGGATCCGTAAGAATCCGCATGGTGCCAATTGATTTTCAAGTTCTTTCAAACTCTTTCGTATGGTAAAGGTTCGATCTTTGACATGGATTTTTGCACAGTAGTCATCTGATTGAATCCACACAATATCATCTATTGGGATATTGCTAATTCTATTCCCAGTTTTTACTTGCAATTGCCCTATCGAATTGCCTGAATGTTGAATCTCATAGAGTTTCTGTTCAAACAAGTGAATTTGTACGATCTGCTCATTGATCAGTTTTCTACGAAATTGATTATGAATAATTAGCAAAACCATGATATTGGCCACACTGAACGTCAGTCCCTTCTGAAAAAAGTAGAAGGAGAAATAGGCAGAAAACGAATTCCATTCCATTTGAAGATTAGCTTGATTGATGGATAGTACGCTAATTGCGACTATACCAACCATTGCCGTGATCAAACAAACGAAGATTTGAAGCCATTGCAAGCGAAGGCTGAAATTATCAGTTTTTGGCAGCCTTCTCCAATAAAACATTCCAATTGGTAGGGCGATAAGAAGCCAGCAAACCCAACGGATCAAGTGATTAATGAATAGCTCAAATATCCCAAACTCTCGGGTGGCCAAATCGAAAGTATCAATGTAATACTTCTGCTGTAAAGAGTCAAATATGACCAAGCCAAGTAGACCGCCAATGTATATAAGTTGATTTGACTTCATGTTTTACACAACATTTCAATTTAGAACAATCCTTATTCTTGTTCAATTCTCATTATCTGTTGTTTTACTTTGGCTTGAAAAAGTTATACATTCGAAATCCAAAATTCCACAGTGGCCACCTATTCAATAGCTGAAGTCGAACATCTTACAGGCATCCAAGCACACACGCTTAGGATATGGGAGCGAAGATATGGACTAATCAAAGCACAGCGTACCAATACCAAGATTCGGTTTTATGATGATCGTCAGTTGAAATTGCTCCTGAATGTGAGCATTCTCCTGAAGAATGGGTATCGTGTTTCGGCGATTGATAAAATGCAGAATGGAGAGATTGAAGACATCACTGAGAAGCTTCTGACTCAGGAAGTCGCCGATGTAGGTAAGGACATTCAAGGACTGACCATGAGCATGTTGTCATTGGATGAGCCTTTGTTTGTGAAAATTTATGAAAGTTATAATGCAAGGCATGGATTGAAGAATACGGTTGTGGATTTGCTGTATCCTTTTCTTCATCATGTGGGAGTGCTATGGGGAACAAATCGTGCTATGCCTGCTCAGGAGCATTTTATATCCAACCTGATCCGAAGAAAACTATTTTCTGCGATTGAGAATTTACCGGATCCAAAAGAGGAAGCACAGAAGTTAGTCTTGTTCTTGGTTGAGGGAGATTATCATGAAATTGGATTGCTACTGAGTTACTATCTCGCAAGAGAAGCGGGTTTTAGGGTGTACTACCTTGGACAAAACGTTCCAAGCGAGGATGTTCTTTCTACTTGTGAGATGGTCGATGCAAGTTATGCTATGACCATTGTGCTTCATTCCCGACCTTCCTATGAATCCCAGATCAGAAAAATTTGTGAAGGAAAGGCCAAGGTGCTAGTCGCTGGTAATCTGAGAAAGGAAAAGAATTTTATCCATCTCAATTCCCCTGATGACTTCATAAATTTTCTTAACGGGAACTTGAAGCTGGATCATTCTGTTTAACATTGTCTCTTAAAAACTTAAACACACGTAATTGAAAAAATCGGTCGTTATTGGATCTGGTTTTGCAGGACTGGCTAGTGCATCGCTCATAGCGAAAGCCGGGCACGAGGTGACGCTGGTTGAGAAGAATAGTGAAGTTGGGGGTAGAGCAAGAAAATTCGAGGCGGAGGGATTCATCTTTGATATGGGTCCTTCATGGTACTGGATGCCCGATGTTTTTGAGCGGTATTATAATTACTTCGGTAAGACTGCTTCTGACTTTTACGAGCTCCAAAAGCTTGATCCGGCCTTTCGCTTATTCTTCCCTGATCAGACGCTCGATATGCCTGGCGAGCCAGATGGTGTTTATGATTTTTTTGAGCAGTTGGAGCCGGGTAGTACTGAGGCGCTTCAGTCGTTCATGAAGGATGCAGCCTTCAAGTATGAAGTAGGCGTTCATGACATTATTTATCGGCAGCCCGATGGCTTAAAACCATTCCTGAATTGGAAGGTGATGTCCTCAGCGGCAAGGCTGCAACTACTAAAGGCGATCAGTAAACACATCGCCTCGTATTTTGACCACCCCTATCTCCGGCAAGTGTTGGAGTTTCCAGTACTTTTCCTTGGAGCCGACCCCAAAGAAACGCCCGCACTTTATTCGATGATGGACTATGCAGGATTGATGCTGGGGACTTGGTACCCACAGGGCGGAATGAATGAAATAGTGAAGGCCATGGAATCTATTGCCTTAGAAAATGGCGTACATATCCAAACTGAAAATGAAGTCTTGAGTCTTACAACCGATAAGAATTCGTGTAGCTCCCTACACACCAAGAATGGTTCAATAGATGCCGATGCTTTTGTCATTGCCGGGGACTATCAGCACTTCGATAGAACGGTGATGCCAGATGAGCATAAGCAGTATTCTAAGAAATATTGGGACAATAGAACCATGGCACCCTCGTGTCTGCTTTACTACATTGGGTGCAGTGAAAAAATAGAAGGACTCGAGCATCACAATCTTTTCTTTGATACTGATTTTGCAGCGCATAGTCAGGCCATCTACAAGACAAAGGACTGGCCAGAAAGCCCTCTCTTTTATGTTTGCTGCCCCTCAAAAACAGATGCCAAGGTAGCACAGCAAGGACACGAAAATATTTTTATGCTCGTGCCCATAGCGGCAGGGTTGGAAGATACTAAAGAGGTGTTGGATCATTACTTCGGAATGTTGTGTGATCGAATAAAAGAAAGAACAGGAACGGATATTAGAGATAGCCTGGTGTATCGAAGAGACTACTCAGTGAGTGATTTCAAAAAAGATTACTACTCCTATAAGGGGAATGCTTACGGACTGGCGAATACACTCCGACAGACGGCTTTCTTGAAACCAAGAATGAAGCATAAATCTCTTAGGAACGTATTTCATGCTGGGCAATTGACCGTGCCAGGGCCGGGTGTGCCTCCATCTCTGGTTTCAGGAGAGTTGGCCGCCAATTATGTGAACGACTATTTAAGCAAGTTGAAATGAAGGAATTGTACGATAAGGTTTGTCAGGACTTTAGTCGTCACACGACGAAAGAATATAGCACCAGTTTCTCACTCGGTATTTACCTACTAAAGCCAGATTTGCGGGGTGCGATTTATAGCATTTATGGACTGGTAAGATTCGCCGATGAAATTGTAGATACCTTTCATGATTTCGACAAGGCTGATTTGCTAAAGAGGTTCAAGGAAGACTGCTATCGAGCTATAGATGAGGGCATCAGTCTCAATCCCATTTTGCAGAGTTTCCAGCAGGTGGTCAATCAATACAATATCCCGAGAGAATTGACTGACTCGTTCTTCAATAGCATGGAAATGGATTTGCACATGAGCGAGCATGACGATGTAAGCATCGACGATTACATTTTGGGATCAGCGGAGGTAGTTGGTCTGATGTGTCTCTGTGTGTTCGTCAATGGCGATCGGGAAGAATACGAGCGATTGAAATACTCTGCACAAAGGCTGGGAGCGGCCTTTCAAAAAGTCAATTTTCTTAGAGATTTAAAATACGATTCTCAGAGTTTGGGACGGGTCTATTTTCCTCAGTTAATAGCCGGTGAATGGAATGAAAAATGTAAGGCAGAAATTGAAGCAGACATACGGAAGGATTTTGATGAAGCCTTGATTGGTATCAAGCAACTCCCCAAAAGCTCGCGTCTCGGCGTATTTCTGGCCTATAAGTATTACCGATGCTTGCTGCACAAAATCGAAAGCCGAACGCCTGAGTCGGTGATGAATGGAAGGATAAGAGTGAGCAATCGAAAGAAAATGCAAATCATGTTAGGGTCTTATACTGCCTTCAACTTAGGTCGCGTATGATTTGGATTTTCATAGCTTCTTTTTCTTTCTCAATTGCCCAAAATGAAAGCCTCATTTCAAAATATGAAAAGGCCTATGAGGACGAAAAATTGACTAAGAAGATCATTGGAGAGCTAGAGAAAAAGTCAAAACTAACTTCGACTGAGAAGGCCTACTTGGGAGCTCTGAACATGCTCATGGCCAATCATGTTGGCAATCCCTTTAGTAAAATCAGCTACTTCCAGGACGGCAAGGAACTACTAGAATCGGCCACTAAAGAGGATGCTGACAATATTGAAATTCGGTACCTGAGATTTATTAACCAAGTTGAAATTCCGAGCATATTAGGTTACAAATCAAACATTGAGGAAGACAAAAAAATCATTTTGGATAGGTTGTCGGAGTTAAGTGGTACAGAGGTGCACGAGCGAATGGTCAAGTACCTACAGCAATGCCCTCAACTAACAAATCAGGAAAAGCAAAAATTGATGAAATGATAGATGAGGTCATTTTAGTAAACAAGGACGATCAGGAATTGGGAACCTGTGAAAAGATGGAGGCACACAAGCTGGGGCTTATGCATCGGGCTTTTTCTGTGCTACTCTATAATTCCAAAGGCGAAATGCTTCTTCAGCAAAGAGCTAGTCATAAGTACCATTCCGCAGGCCTTTGGTCCAACGCCTGTTGCAGTCACCCCAGGCCGGGGGAGTCCATGGAGGTGGCCGTGGCTCGCAGACTTCAGGAAGAGCTGGGGGTGGTTTGTAAGGTTAAAGAAATTGATCGATTCGTCTACCAGGCTGATTTTGAAAATGGATTGCAGGAGCATGAACTTGATTATGTTTTCAAGGGTTTAGTGGAAGAGCTTCCAGAAGGAAATCCCGAGGAAGTGCAGGCGATGAAATTCATGAACCAGGACGAAATGTTGGCGGATATGAAGGCAAAGCCAATGAACTACACCGTTTGGTTCAGACTGATAATGGAACGACTCACAAAATAGACTATGAGTATTTACACCCTTGAGCGTAAGCAGGTTCTTCGAGCGCCCATTGATAAGATTTGGGAGTTTTTTTCTAGCCCCAAAAATCTCAAAACGCTTACACCTCCCGAGATGAATTTTCACATTGTGAACATCAGCAAGGATGGGCCGGCCTATGCGGGGCAGATGATTGAGTACAGGGTGAATGTGGCAGCCGGTGTGAGAATAAAGTGGCTCACCGAGATTACCCATGTGGAGGACGAACGATTCTTTGTAGACGAGCAGAGGGTGGGGCCTTATGCTATCTGGCATCATGAGCACCATTTTGTACCCACCGATGAAGGGGTGGAAATGACCGACATTATCACCTACAAAATTCCTTTCGGGTGGTTCGGTACTTTACTTCACCCTTATATTAAAGGAAGATTGAGGGCTATCTTTGATTTCAGAACTGAGCAGACAGACAAACTATTTTCATGACCATATTATTGAATATACTGATCGTAATTGGCACCTTCCTTTTCATGGAAGGAGTAGCGTGGTTCACTCACAAATACATCATGCACGGTTTCATGTGGAGGTGGCATCATTCGCACCATGTGCCCCGCAAGGGGAAGTACGAGAAGAACGACCTGTTCGCAGTGGTTTTCAGCTTACCATCAATTGCACTCTTCTTTTACTCGACTTATTACACTGATTCCTTTTATCTGACTTCCGTGGCAATCGGCATACTGGCGTATGGACTGTTCTATTTTCTCTTTCACGATGTGGTGGTGCATCAGCGTATGAGATTCAAAAAAAGGTGGAAGAGTCGCTACATGAAGCGAATCATCAACGCACACTATGCCCATCATGAGAAGCACACCAAGGATGGGTGCGAGTCGTTTGGATTCTTGATCGCTCCCAAAAAATACGAGCCTGAAGATGCCTGATCGGTATCTCTACCTGACGCTGAACATCAGCACCATTCTGGTGCCATTCATTGCGAGCTTTTATCCCAAAGCTCCTTTCATTGGTACCTGGAAAAGGATTGTTCCGGCCTTGACCATCCCACTAATCATCTTCATCGTTTGGGATGTGATATTCACTAACTGGGGCGTTTGGGGCTTCAACCCAAAATACCTGTCTGGAATCTATATTGTAAATCTTCCTCTTGAAGAATGGCTGTTTTTTGTCACCGTTCCCTACGCTTGTTTGTTCACGTACTTCGCCATCAAACACCTCAGACCGACCAAATTTAATGGCTCAAAAATCGCTTTGATATTAGGGTTTGCCCTGATCATTTTAGGCATTATTTCTTTTCGGCAGGATTACACCGTCACGACGTTCTTCGGGCTTGGGGTGTTGCTCTTGTTTCTGGGGATTAAGAAGAAACCGTACCTCGGCCAGTTCTTCATTAGCTACCTCGTCATACTGATTCCCTTTTTCATTATCAATGGTATTTTGACGGGAAGCTGGATCGAGGGGCAGGTTGTTTGGTACAATGACGAGGAGAATTTCGGCATTCGATTGGGAACAATTCCCGTTGAGGATGCTTTTTACGGCATGCTCCTGCTGCTGATGAACACGGTGATTTGGGAGGAATTAACGCCTAGTACCCAACCAAAATAAAAGGAGCCCAGTAATACGGGTTTTGGTACTCCTCACTATCCAGTAAGAACAATTTGGCCTCACGAAGCGCACGGGCATACCCCTTGTACTCGCTGTGTAAATGCCGATCGTAGAATTTGATCATCAGATCGGAAGTTGACTTATCTGCTACTTGCCAGAGCGATACTATCAGGTTGTTTGCTCCGGCATACTGAAGCGCTCTACTCAAGCCAACGATACCTTCTCCTTTGGCGATTTTGCCAAGCCCCGTTTCACAAGCGGACAGGGTCACCAAATCAGCACTTATTTTCAGATTATAAATTTCTCCAGCGTACAAACTCCCGTCTTCTCCATCTGAGGGGGTGAGGAAAATCCTTGAAAGTTCAGGCTTGGATTCATTCACCTGACCATGTGTGGCAAAGTGTAAGTATTTGAATTTATTGATCTCGTCACTTTTTAGAAGGGACTCAGTAGCCTCTGATTTTAGCCGCATGTCAGCGTCTCCATTGGCCATGAAGTAGAGACGAATTTCCTTCACTTCTTCCTCACTGTCCGGCAGGGTCGACATGGCCACCTCATTGTCTTGAAAATTTACCGGCGCATAGAGCAGTACCGTCTCCGCCATTTCTTCGTCCGACTGTCGATTGATCAAAAGAGTAGCGGAGTAATCGTACGCTATGGAGTAATCTCTGATCAGGAAATCATGTTCTGTGAAAGATGTACCCTCACTTTCTGGGTGGATGAGCGCTTCGAATGGAATTGTTCCCAGCACACCATCGGGAAGAATTATAAGGCTTTGTGCTTTGCCTAGTTTCTTAGGAATTAACTGCTCATGCAATTTTTTGGAAGTGGAAACAATGCTTCCTTCAAGCTGATATTTGATGGCATTTCGGAACCCGCTCGTTTGTTTTTCAAAATCCTCGTTTTTGGGGAAGGTGTGGCTTCTGATCCCACGGCTATTTATTTCGAAAAGATAGATTTGGCTTTCGCCTACAAAATAGGAGAGAAGGATGGCACCAGACCCGATCGAACTTTGAACTTGGGCGACAGTGGCGATCTGATGGTTATACTTTAGGTAATAGTAGTCAGGATATTCCGCTTCCAATCTGTCGATGAAATCATGATAAGAGCTTTGGTACTGGAACAACAAATCCTTTATTCGCTCATCATCCTTGCCACTTGCCAGCTGTTGTTCGAAAAAAGCGATCTCCGCTTTCAGGCTGTCTTCTTCGGCGATTAATTCTGAAGGAATGCCTGCAAAGTTCTTGGCTTTTGTCTCTGTGATCGCCTCCAGCAACACTGCGGATTTGCTTCGTTCGCAAAACTGAAAGGCTTTCTCAAGGAAATATTTCTTTTGGAAAGTCTGTTCACTCAGCGTGATAGAAAGACGTATTCCACTCTCATATACTTCCTTTGCTTTTGCGCCAAGCCGAATTTTATCATGCTCATTTTGACGAATCTGCCGGATGACCGAAATGAGTTCGTCACATTTTTCATACGTTACAATTGCGCCGGTAAGATCTTTCTTGTTCAGTGTTTTCTCGTAGTGAAGCGCCTCTAACGAAATGGCCTTGGATTGTAGCGATGAAAGCAGGATGTCTGCATTGAAGTAATCCCTTATCTCAGGCAGATCATAAAGATCACTGGAGGATTGATCCAGCAGGTTGGCATAAATGGAGTTCTGAAAGTTGACAGCAGCTTCTCTGTGATCGCCCTGTTTCCGATAGATTTCGCCGATTAGGAAATACGTGTTCGCCACTTCCGGGTGCTTTGTGCCCAATAGCGAAATGTACATCCTCAGCGCTTCGGTCTGTGAGACCAATGCTGCCTCATAATTTTCATTGGCAAATTGAATTCGACCAAGGGATGAAACAGCAAATGCCTTTCTTTGATGATTCCCGGGGTGCCGCTGGTCAAGCGTCGATTTTACCTCATTTGCCAAATTAAGTGCTTCATCAAATTCACCCTGACTTGCATAAGCAAAGGCCAGATTATTACTCACCAGCACCGTCTTCGGGTGATCTATCCCATACTTGTCTTCATAAATTTTCTTTGCCCTGTTATAGAATATAAGTGCCTGTAGCGGATTGTCGGTTTCCTGATGAAAAAGCCCAAGGTTATTGAATGAATCGCCTATTGGAAGATCCGTGGAGCTAAGGATCGTCCGTCTTATAGAAAGACTCTGTTCAAGATTTTGTCTGGATAGTTCAAAATTCCCGCTGTAAAGATGAACCACCCCCAGATCATTTAAGCACTGTGCGAGTTCCAGCGTTTTTTCATTACCCAGTAATGTTCTGGCCTTCTCCAAATATTCCAGGGCAAGGTCATATCTGCCAAGATTCAGAAAGGCTCTGCCTTGAAGGGTGAGTGCTTGTCCTCTGACAATGTTTTGCTCTGGGAAGTAGCGATCCAGATAGGCGATGGTATTCTCAGCCAATTGATTGCCTTCATAGGGTTCACCCATCAAGACCTTACATTCGGCCATCATCAGGTTACACTGCACATAGGCTACCGGTTCATCTTCGCGAATGTGCTCCTCTGCTGCAGCTGTGAACAGAGCAAATGCATCCTCGTACTCCGCACGATCAAAGGCATTTTGCGCATTTAGGGATATATCCTGCTGGCCGTAGCACAGATTGGTTGCAAGGAAGAATAGTATGGTGAGATGCTTCATCAGAATTTATAAATGTAACTGATGCTGTTCACGGTTTTACGGGTGAGACCGTCGGGGTTAAAATCCCGATCTGTGAGTTTATGACCGTGAATAAACCGAATGCTATTGTTGACATCAAATTGGTAGCCGAATGAGGCAAGCGCAGATAGGGCCATTCCAGTAGTGCCTTTCAGATCTTCTCGCTCTCCAGTGCCCGGGTTGATACCATTGTCTGGAGTTATTCTCCAGATGGGAAGCAAGCCCAGCGAAAAATTCCAATTGGTGAAACGCCAGTTTCGCTCAGCTCTCAACATAAAATCCGTTCCTCTCAAGAGTTTATGACCTCTATTGTATTTCTGAACATAATCTGGGTTGGGGTATTCTGGGAAACCACTCCAGGCAAATTCATTTTTATTCTTTGTAAGGGGAATTTGGATGCCTGTGGCAAACAGCCAGTTACCATTGATCCACGACAGGCCACTCACTATATCGTAGGATCCTAAACTTGGCTGGTAATACATGTGAATTGGAACGGATTCTCCACTAGTAAACTCATTATTCACTTTTTCATTCCCATCGCCCATTGGAAGCTTGCCACCAAAGGTAGCATTCAAGGCCCAGTTCTTTTTGGCTGCTACTGTTCTTGTAAAACTGAGTGAAATATCACCCATGCCACCCACTTCGCCGAGACTCCCTTTGGCATATTGGTAAGGGAGCTTTACCTGTACATAGTTTTTAGCGTTTAGACCTATCGTAGCATCCAGAGTCGAGACGTATATTATAGGAGTGAGATTGCTCTTGCCACGGTAAAAATTCATCTCAACTGATCTAAGCTTCACCGCAATCCTTTTACTGTAGGCCTGGTCGGGTCGCATGGCACCCATGGTGCAGAAACCCGCATCACTGCATCCCTGAGCCGATATTCTTTGGGAAAATAGCATCAAGAGAATTAGCAGAGTGATACTTGATCTTAGCATGATGCAATGTTAACTATTTGAAAAAAAATTACCCCTAGATTAAACCTTTTCTTCTGAGCCCTGTCCAAGCACCGAATTTTGAAATAATTAAAACTTAATAAAATGAAAAAATCAGGAATTATAGCACTGGCACTGGCAGGTTTGATGATAACCTTCACGTCTTGTCAGGATGACTCTCCGGAGTTGAACTCAGATTTGGATGCATTGGAGTTAGAATCGGATGCAGCTACCGAAACAACTTATGATCAAGTAGATGAAGCGGTTCAATCAGGTTTTGACTACCTGGATGCAAATGAAATGCGCGCTGACGCCACAAGCACTTTACCTGATTGCGCCACAGTGACGCATGATCAGGAAAACAAAACCGTAACGATAGATTTTGGTGATGGCTGTGAAGGCGCACTTGGCAATGTTTGGGCTGGAAAAATTGTGGTGGAATATAACCTTAGAGCATATGAGCCAGGTGCCTACAGGATTATCACTTTTGTTGACTTGTACTTCAATGACATCAAAGTGGAAGGGACAAGAACCATCACTAATACGTCCGTGGATGAAAGTGTGATGGAATTCACTGTGACGCTTGTGGGAGGTAAACTGGACTTTGGAGACGACATATTCATCACCAGAGACGCTGAGTGGGTTCGCAAATGGTACATCGGTGAAGGAATTGTTACTTGGTACGGAGAAGCCGAGGGGACCAATATTAACGGGATCGATTATTCCACTGAAGTAGATGCATCTGACCCGATCACCTTGGATAGATTCTGTTTTGGGCTGCCTGTTTCAGGAACTAAAACACTGACAGTAGGGGATAGAGTTGCGACGTTGGATTATGGGGATGGCGAATGTGACAGACTGGTTGAGGTCACGATCAATGGCAACACGTTCACAAGAAACATTAGACCCAGAGCGGGTAGAAGATAAGTGAGGTTAGTAGATTAGGTAGTTGGGGTCGCACCGGAAGGTGTGGCCCTTTTTTATTTCAAATCCACACTGGAGGAACGTATGTGAAGATCCCTCTGTGGGAACGGAATCTCAACGTTATGCTCTTTGAATTTCTCAAAAATGGCGAAGTATAAATCACTTTTGAAAGGTGCAGGTCGGTCGGTGTACTCGGACGTCCACACACCGAGTAAAAAATTCAAAGAGCTGTCCCCAAATTCATCAAAGAATACATCCGGCTTGGGTGTTTTAAGTACACTGGGATTTTCCTCAGCCACTTCGAGGAGGAGCTTTTTGATCAAAACTGGATCTTCATTGTAACTCACCCCTACTGGGATTCTGAACCGAATATTGCGGTCATTGTGGCTCCAGTTAATGACTCGTCCCGAAATGAACTCCGAATTAGGAACGATGATGGAGACATTGTCATTGGTCAGGATGGTAGTGGCTCGGATGGAGATGTTCATCACATTGCCGTTCACATCATCAAGGGCAATCCGATCTCCAACTTTTATCGGCTTCTCAAAAAGAATGATGATCCCCGAAATGAAATTGTCGGTGATCGTCTGAAGACCAAACCCAATACCGACACCTAGCGCTCCAAACAAAACGGTGAGTGCACTTAGATTGATTCCGGCGGTCTGTATAATAACCAACGCGCCTAAAATCATAACGAAGAATCGGCTGAGATTCCCGATGGAAATACTGGCGCCTCGCTCCATGCCAGTTCGGCTGAAGATTTTATTTACCAGTAAATTTTTGAGCTTCTTGGAAAAAAAAGAGAGGAGAACAAACGCAACAAGAATGTACAGAATAGTGCCTGCGCTTATTTGCGCTTCGCCAAGTTTAAAGAGTGGCTCTCCAATCCAATCCGTTACGTTTTGGAGAAAAGCTTTAAACGATTCCCAAACTTCCTTAAAGTTCATGCGGTGAAGATAGTAAATGGAAGCTCAACTAAATATCCAAAATCAACCGGCCATTTCATAGGCTTGTTTCAGCCATTTTTTTAATTCCTCATCCACTTCCGTTTTTTCCGTGAGTTGTACTCTGTGTGTGCACATTGTTCCGAACGGACCTGAATTGCCCAATCGATCGGTCGTCTCGACACCAGGCATCTTAAGTCCCAAATCTATTCGCGTTTTTGTAGCCGGATTGATCAACGCGAATTGCCTATTGCGGATAATACTCACGCCGGTTTTCTTCGGTGTGACGGTCACATCGCTTCCAAATGATGTACACACTTTCAAGAGTTCTTCATAAATCGGTTTCAGGATTTCCTTACCCGCGTACTGAGCGGACACAAGATCATCGGGCGAATCATTTTCATCTTTTGATAGTGTGACGATGGTGTTGGCAAAGCCATGCGTGACATCATGTTCTTCTTTAAGGAATTTGACAGCCTCCCCATGTTTGGGAAATGCCTTTGTTTTTAGAAGAGTTTTCCATTCGCTTAGCGACTTACCGGTCTTCTCCGGCATATTGTCGATCATAGTTTGTAGTGCCTTATCCATCCAACTAATATACTAGTTGCTGTCTTAGAATAGAAGGGAAATAATAAGTACTACCACAAAAACAAAAAATAGGATTCGAGCCACTCCGGCAGCACCGTGTGATACTCTTCTAAATCCAAATAGAGCCGCCACTATGGCGATTATTGCAAAAACGATTGTCCAAGTAAGCATTGTAACATTTGTTTGGTTCGCTTACCTGTTGTGGCAATTTCGTGCCAAGCCATCTGAGATCCAACTAGGACAATTTCGGTTTATACATATTCTCAAATTGAAAACGACGAGCTCATTTTGAGAAGTTTGAGTCATTCGGATTCTTCAATGAAGTGGGGCTTCTTTTTTAGTTAGCTCAGAAATAGATCATTACTTCAAGGCACCCATTTCATTGATGACCATGACATTCCCGGTTTCAGGATTGGTCAATGTATATTCAAAACCCATGTTCGTTCTATAGTAGCGGGCATCTAGTTGTTGATCAAAATAGCGAACGTCAATGGTTTTGGTTTTGCCCACCTCCAAATCCAGCAGGTGTTTCAATGACCCGAAGTTCGTCTCTCTAAATAGAGCAAAAGCCAGTTGCTCAATGAGCATGTCCGGGTCTTGGATCAAGTCGATTTTTATTGATCTGGTTTTTTCGGTGAATTGAATAACACCCCATTTTTCGGGTTCATGCATGTTGATCACGTTCTGATTGGACCACACCCAGTTGTACTCAGGAAGGAATTTTCCATCTGCATCTTTCTTTCTGTAGTACTTCCCATTCACTATTTCATGATCCCAATTCACGCGAGAGAAGTTGACCCGCCATTGCTCGCCCTCTACAGGTAAATCCTTCGGATGATCCTTCAGCTCCAGTAAGGCCTTCATCGGAATGGCCAACTCCACTGACCAACCAATATCCGTATCAGACGGATCGTTCAACGTGCCTCGAATGCTCACAGCAGATTTCAGATCATCCAGATTCCAATGGTTGTTGGCTTTTCCACCCACACGGTAGGGTTTGTCCAGGAGCAAATCCCAGACTGTGCCGAGTGCATTGATTTCTATTTCACCATAATTCATGGTCGTGCCGGAGGGCGAAAGGAACACCTCAAAATCGTTGTTGTAGAAAATCACCGTGTCGCGCTGCTTCAAATCTCCCCAGACGTGCGGCTCCTCCATTTCTGCAAACACGTACAAATAGTCGTCATCCCAGAGCATTTTCATCTGCGTATCATACTTCGGGGTTTTCACTCCTTCTATGTCGATGAACGATTCTGAAAACTTAGCAGCGTTCCAAGCCTTATCGTTTGCCTTGCCGTCTATATGGATGCTGTCTGATGCTTTGGGCACGATGTACCACTGGAGCCCAGCGATATGAGAGGAAAGGTCGATGGTCTCCACAGATTCTTGCTGGCAGGAGGCAAGTGCCAGAAGTGTGAGCAGTGAAAGTAGGCGAGTTGTATGCATCGGCGTGTACAGAATTATGCTTTTCGTAAAATCTTGTCCATCTTTTTGCCCTTGGCGAGTTCATCCACGAGCTTATCTAAATACCTCACTTTTTGTGTCAACGGATTTTCAAGACTCTCCACTTTGTACCCACAAATCACACCTGTAATTAAGTGTGCATTTGGGTTGAGTTTGGCTTTTGAGAAGAAATCTTCGAACGTGATTTTCTCACTTATAAAACCTTGCAACGCCTTGTTGTCAAATCCTGTCAGCCACTGGATCACCTCATGCAGTTCTTCCTTTGTCCTGCCTTTCTTTTCCACTTTGGTGACATAGTGCGGGTACACCGAAGTGAAGGTCATCTTCGCTATTTTCTCGTCGTGCGTGCTTGCCATGATCTACGGGGTTTGTGTAGGTCAAGTAAAAATCAGTGAAATTTTTCTTTAAAGAAAATCACGCCGAATCCAATCATCGTCAATGAATAACCCGATATCAACCGAAAAGGAAAAGGAATGACATGAATGAGAATGAGCGTGGAAATAATGACGATCGCAACTCCTAATTTATGCTCGCGGAAATAATTCAGAGAGAGAATAGAAAGACCGATGGTAAGAAATCTTGGTCCATCCGTGATGAAAGGCGTCCATATGGAGGGCACCTGCGAAAGATGAGTGGCAAACTCGTTTCTGGTTTGCTGATCGGGCATACTCCACCAGATGAAGTCCAACACGCACATGCCAATGATGCATACAATGCCGATGATAGCAGTGGGTGTACCAATGAGACTATAGATTTTCTTTGGAAAACTGACGACCTGTGGCATCATCAATACCACTCCGACCAGGAGCGACCAGTGCGCAAAATCAATGGGACGGAGGGCGTAAACGAAATCATTGCCCTGAGCTAGCAATACCTGTCCGAAGACTTCAAAAGCAAGCCCGATTAAAAAGAGAATTCTGTAAAGCAAGTGTATAGTGTTTTGGTGTTGCCTACCTAAGACGGGAGGCAGGGGAGAAGGTTTATGTTTCTCTTGCCGTCATGCGGAGGAACGAACGACGTGAGAATCCCCCGAACAGATGAGGAGATATCTTTTAAAGATTGCTTCGTCGTACCTCCTCGCAATGACGGTTCTGTACTGGTTGTCTCTTTTTCCCGCATCGTCATTCTGAACGTGCCTGTGGGAGGCAGGCGCAGTGAAGAATCTCACTCCTATAAGTAGACTCTTCGTTGCACTCAGAGTGACGCGATACATAGATTCGAGTCTCTTTGCCTTTCTTGGTTTTATGACAAACAAACCAAATGGTGGCTTGTCGGTGAGGAACGTCAACAAGGGCGAGACTTTCCCCGCATCGTCATTCTGAACATGCCTGTGGGAGGCTGGCGCAGTGAAGAATCTCACTCATATAAGTAGACTCTTCGTTGCACTCAGAGTGACGCGAGAGGTAGAAGAAAAGGTGCCACGGGGAGGCATTACGCCCTCAAGCCGTGGCAAGCGGGTCTCCCCGTATCTTAAATGTTTTTGAAAATGTAAGTCCGAGCTACAACCTCGAACCAGCGACACGATAAACTCGGTAGGGGTGTGTCTTTCTACCCATCGTCATTCTGAACGTGCCGGTGGGAGGCAGGCGCAGTGAAGAATCTCACTCCTATAAGTAGACTCTTCGTTGCACTCAGAGTGACGCGAGACGTAGAAGAAAAGGTGCCACGGGGGAGGCATTACGCCCCTCAAGCCGTGGCAAGCGGGTCTCCCCGCATCTTATATGTTTTTGATGTAAGTCCGAGCTACAAGCTCGAACCAGAGACAGGTTAACTCGGACTTAGGGGTGTGTCTTTCCCCGCATCGTCATTCTGAACGTGCCTGTGGGAGGCAGGCGCAGTGAAGAATCTCACTCCCATAAGTAGACTCTTCGTTGCA
>CAYGSD010000023.1:0-22982 GCA_964352625.1 uncultured Roseivirgaceae bacterium | reverse complement strand
GTAAAAGAGCCTGGCGTACAACTTGTATTGGGGGTTGCCGCACCATCTTGAGATAGCGTTGGATTTATCTGAGAAAGCCCTATTACTACCTCTTCGGTATTTGGACAATCAAGGCCATTTCTTGCTTCCACGGTGTAGGTGCCTGCTGCGAGGTTCATGACAGAACTAGTATTTCCTCCATCTACATCGGGTACTTGAGCTCCACCAGTCCCACTACCAACATACCATTGAAAACTGAATCCATCTCCTTCCAAACAAGGTGTACAGCCAATGTCATCGTCTTGCACAAAGGCACTCGCCGTTCCATCGCCCGTACCACAATCTGTCTGTGGAGTTTGAGATGCAATTTCAACGTTCGGGAATTCTGGTTGATCCAGGATGTCTATCACTAGTTCAACTGTGGAACAATTAGTGACGCTATGCACAGCAACCACAGTGTAAGTGTTTTCGCTTAAACCATCCAGCGTATTGTTCCCCAATCCGGATCCAGCTAATTCATTACCTGGGTCTTCACTAGATCCGAGGTAGTAATTGAAAATGTAGTCTGATTCATTTTCACCATCAATCTCCACAAGTATTTGTCCATTAGCTGCAGCGCATGATGTGTTTTGAGAAGGGAGTGCAGAAGCAGCGGTAAATACCGGTGTACTTGTGTTATCGCCAATTTGTACATCAACGAAACTGCTACACCCCAAGTCTTCATCTGTTACTCTCACTCGATAGGATCCATCTTCATAGCCTGAAAACAGGTTTCCTGTGACTCCATTTACCAAAGTCACATCCTCCAAAAGATTTGCGAAACTAGCACCTCTAAACAATTCATACTGATAAGTAGATGTGCTTGTGCTCGAAGAACTAGTTACCTGGATGGCACCACTGAACGTAGTTGCGCCATCGCATGACTCGTCCGGAGTGATCACGGTAGCAATGCTTGGATTATCAGGAATATCCTGAAGCGCAATGGTAGCAGGACCTGTGACGCACTGGGTATCATTGTCTTCGGCTGTTACTGTATAAAACCCTCCACCTAAACCTTCGAATAATCCAGTTGTATTATTGTCAATTTCTGTTGCCGTTGAAAAACCAGAATACAACCTGTATGTATAGTCTCCGGCAGGAGTCACATAAGGGCTGACATCAATGCTACCATTCGGTGCACCGCAGCTTGTGTTATTATTGGCTCCAACCACCGGACATTCAATATCGGCTAATTGGAAAGTAACTTCTGACGCTCCGTTTGGTTCTACAATGGTGCCGTTCGTTGATCCTCCGGCGGGAGCCTGATCTAATATGGTAGCACCTGCGTCTCCGGAACCAACATTGCCAGTATTAAAATCATAGTAAACAAACAGTCCATCTTCATTTCCAGTTAATGCGGTACACAGTTGTTCATTTATTTCTACAATATCGAGCGCCTTGTTATAAAGTCTGAATTCATCAATTTCACCTTCAAATTTCTTCGAAGGGAAGGAATTATCTCTTCCGATGTACATGGGAGTTCCTCCTCCGGAAATAGTCTGGCCAGCTCCATAATTGTCCGTTCCGAGCAAAACGCCGTTGGCATACAATGCCATGTCGCCTGTTGTTCCGTCCCAAGTTCCTACCACCTGCACCCAGCCAGTGGCAGAATACGAGCTGTTAATTCTTCCTCGACTGCCGCCCGCCTTAACAACAAAAGCAAGTCCGTTGTGATTGTCTGACCATAGTAGCACTTGATTTTCTCCACTACTTCCAGATGAAAAAATTCTTTCATCATTTCCATAATTGGCACCACTTAAGTAAACCCAATACGATACGGTGAGCCCATTTAGGCCGTTCACAACGTTGGGCATTGTGATGTACCCTTCATTATCGAGTACCATCGAATTTTCGGTATCAACAGGGTTTGATAAGTCGAATTCTGGTTGAACAAAATTATCCGTCATGACTGCCACAATGGTGTCAGAGCACATAGAAACTTTGTCCTGAACAACTACGGTGTAGTTATTAGCTCTCAGATTGGTCATTTCCCATTCTTCACCTGGCACTGAGAATGCGGCACCAAAAGAGTCTCCACCAGGGCTTGGAAGTTTGTATTCTGGAAGTGTATTTACTCCTAAAAACCACTGATAGGTATAATCATCAGGGTCTGCGGTTTCATTACTTTCTGGCCTAATTCTGATGGTCCCTGCTCCAGTGGTGGCACAAGTACTATTCTCTTCTTCTACAATAAAGTCAGGAGTAGGTTGAGTAGAAACATCTTGAATGGTAACGGTAATTGGGTTGGAGTTACACTGAGTTGCATTTACAAAGGCTACCACCGTATACGACCCTGCCGCCACACCGGTATAAGTATCACCAGTAAAATCTGGAGTGGCCTTTGGGACAGTGCCATCATACCATTCGAAGGTATAGTCAGTTGTATTAGCAGAAACGCCGGCACCTGGATCGTCATCAACAAACGCTGAAACCTCACCAGTGCCTTCACAAACCGTAATATCCACACCACTACCAACCAGCTCAATGGAACCCGGGTCCAGGTTTGGATTGTCCACGGTAGTACTGAAAGTCGCTGGACATCCACTAATATTTTCAATAACTTCTACGCTGTATCCTCCGGCGCTGAGGTTGGATAGATTTGGTCCGGTACCAATTACTGTAGATCCTTCCGAAGTTAAAGTCCATTGAAATGTATATCCAATAGTTAGTGTATCCAAAGGCAGATTGTCTGTAGGAGAGTTGGGATCGTATTTGTTTAAAGGATCATCGGCGACCAGTCCACCAGTTGTCTCGGTATAAGCAAACGCGGTAACCTGTCCATTGGGGCTGCTACAATCCGTTTGGTCTTGAACAACATATGCGATTGCCCCATGAATCGGATCTTCGAGTAGTTCAATCTCCACCTCGGCGACTTCCGAATAGCAATTTCCATCAATATAGTAGCCAAGAACATAGTAAAATTCGCTTCCTAAAGTACTTCCTATACCGTCAAAAGTGCTTCCAGTATGCAGAAGGTTTGCACCCGGGTTGGTTAAAGGGTCATCATCATACCATTCAAAAGAAAACCCATCAGCCTCGCGAAATTCCTGATCAAGAGTGGTGTAACCAGTAATCCTTACATTATCTAAATAGTACTCCTCATCATTACCTGTGTTGTTCATAGTAACACGGATTTCAATCTTTTCACTTGATGGGTTAGTAGGGAGGTTAGATGCTGACGCACCTATATAGGTGAAATTAGCTTCAGCAGTCGCAATCACGGCAGTCTCCGTTTGAACATCTGAAGCATCATAGAAGTAGTACTCAATGGTCATAAAGTCTTGACTTGTTTCCATTGCGCCGTTTGCAAACATGTCTGCAGTTATAGAAATATTGCTAAAGCCTGCAACATCGATTATTCCGGTGGACCATTCAATTTCTCCGTCCGTATCGATACCACGGAACATATTATTTGAATTGTAAGACCCTACATCAGCATTATCTGGGTTAGCTCCAGATATATTTCTGGTCCAGGGAGAAGGCGGGGTGGTGGAGGTGCCATTGTCTGTCGTTGCTCCTAAGCCAGGGTTGTCAAATGTCTCAAGATAAATCGTTTCAAGTTGGGTGATTTGTCCTTCAAAGAAGGCTTCTGCTGATCCATTGTTTGGTACTGAACCATCAAGAACACAAAGGTGATTTCTAACTGAATCTTTCGATAAAGTAAATGGAAGATAGGTGACATCAACGGATCCAAGATTACTGGTTGCATCTCCACATTCAGGAATACTCGCCGGGTTAAATGTGATTGGAGGGGTGCCCCCAGCATCATTCAACATGACAAAAAGTGTATAATCTCCACCGCTTCCTTGAGCTGTTTCGGTGAAGTCCTGAGTTTCTCCTACATCCAAATCCAAAACAGAAATGAAAACCGTATTCAGATATGTGGAGCCTACTTGAAAAGGATCTCCATCATAAAATGAAACGGGTACGGTTCCGGAAACAGCCACATCGCCGATGTTTCCAATAGAGAATGAAACATCCAATTCGGTTTCGGGACATGAAGCAGTTGTGGCTGTGATATTTGATTCCAAATCTAAGTCTGGAGAAACATAGTTAGAACAGCCATCTTCATTAAGTAGTGGCGCCTGAACCATGAATTGATTTAAGGCTCTATTTTCACCGTCCGTACAAACACCATCTGAGAACACAACGGAGTGATCCTGTTGCTGCTGTGGTATTGTAAGGTCATCATTCACATTTACATTGAAATATGCCTGTTGATTCCATACAGGACGTGAGGGCTGCCAGCTTTCCCCACCATCAGCTTCATAGACTCTTACGTGTGCCTTTACAGTATTACTATAGGGGTCGAAAGTTGTGGCATCACTGGTGTAGCAAGTCACGCATATCTCACTTGCCCCGTCTCCGTCAACATCCGCTACAATAGGGTATTCTTCTTGGGTTCTAGAAACGCATGGTATTGAAAATCTATCGCTACCATCGGTTCCATCTATGATTATTAGTCTTGACTCACTTCGATATACTGTTTCTACTGTGCCGTCATCGTCAAAATCAAAAAGCGTGCACCCTGTAAATCCCGAGGACAATTCATCTACTGTTTTTGTCCAAAGAGGAACTAGGTTTTCATTTAAGGAGTAGAGCACATTGTTAGAAACATAGTTAATGTTTAGTTGTCCATCATTATCAACATCTGCGATATTCAAACGCCCAGTACCTTTACTGTGATTATTGCCAGAGTCATGATAGGTATCTACGAAACCGTTTGTGAAATCCCAGAAAAACACTGTCGTATTACCGGAGTAGTCCGTCCCTAATGCTCCTGACATGAGGACGTCTAAATTTCCATCTTGATTGAAATCCGCCACTGAGACTCCTGTCCAGTTACTTGAGCCACTCTTCTTAGGATAATATCTTTGGTTGGCTGCATATCCACTTGCCAGAAGATCTGTCCAAATATCTTTCTCGACGGTGAGCGTACCGGCTGCAAGGTTCACTGAGTATATGTACCTACCGGCTGCTAACTCCAGGCCATTACAATCTCCGATGCACCCATCTGACGGGTCTAGGAAGTTTGCCGCCACTGTCCCTCCGGCAATATTTGTAAGCCAGGTTTCTCCTGCAGCCATGTTTGCATGGCCATCGACCAATATGGCTCCAGTTTCTGCATTTCTGATTTCATTGTTATGATAAAGCTCAGGTACACCGTCCTGATTGAAATCTGCAAACCCGGGATACCCGATAGAGCTTTCTGAGGCATTGGCGGTCCATTTAGGTGTGAAATTGCCATCCAAAAGATCGCAATAATCGTACATCGCCATATTCTTATTTCGTTCGCGGTATGCAAAAATCAACGCACATTCATCGTCACTTCTCATTCTAGCTGTAGCCATTACGTTCTCTGGTTCCCAGCCTAGATCCACCTCAACGATCGTTGCACCAGTAGCACCATTCAGCACGAAGAAATTTTCGTCTTGCCTGTTATTTACAATTACTTCAGGAATTCCATCATCATCCAAATCACCAATCATTGGGGTAGCGTGGCTGTTTGCCGTTCGGTTTGCTGAGCCCCACTGCTGACGAATGGAAAAATTGGTTACGTCCGGTTCGTCGGTACACGTTACATCATTACCAAAGAAGAATTCATTACATGCATTGTCGTTAATACACTCGTTATCATAGCAGTCGATGAAACCATCTGGTGTGCCGTTTCCTCCATCTACTCCATCGGAGCAGCTTGCTTCGTCAGGCGTTTGCGCCTGCCCAAAGGTCAGGAGGGAAATAGCAAGAAAGGAAACGAAAAGTGGTAATCTAAATTGGCGATTCATAGTCGTGAGTAATGTAAATGATGCGTCCATACATACTGGTTAAGTACTGAATGTAACCCACCAAGCAAGGTAATAAATAGCCTTGAAAGGATGAAGGAAACAATTAGCCTCTGAAAGTTAGCAATTATCGTGCTAATATTAATATCTAAATATTAAATTGTATTTTTTTAATATAAGTTATACTGAATGGTGAATGGGGGTGTGACCATTATTAATTAAACAGGAAACTTATCTGGCGAGCAGAATTGATCCTGATTGATTATTTGCACTGTCGTCGCATTTCAAAACGAAATAATAGACTCCTTCAGGTACTTCGGATCCATTAAAATTTCCGTCCCAAATTTGACTTTCTCCACTTACTTCATTGAAGGGTGAGTCAGTTTTGAATACCACTCTGCCTCTTGTATCCAGAATATATACTGTGCAGCCCGTCAGAACTGAGCCATTGATGATCCCCCAGAAATCGTTGGTACCATCTCCGTTTGGAGAGAACGACTTGCGGGCAGTGAAGGTGCCTCCAAGAATTAGGAGTTGCTCAGTTTCGTCACAGCCTTCTGTGGTTGTGCCCGTCACTTGGATGGTGACTGTTGGAGTTCTGGGTGTAACTAATAGGCTAGTTCCATTCGCTTCTATCGTGGCATTGCCACCATCAGCGACGATGCTCCAATCAGGACTTGTCACGTCCCCATCCACGGATAGCGTGACGCTCAATTGGCCATCGCCTAATTCCACTTGTCCATCAGTAATCACATTGGTAAAAACCCCCTCAGGATCAGCGGCCGCAAGACCCAAATCCGGATGGTTAATTACCTCCAGAGACACGGTTTCTTCGCAACCTGTATTGGTCACATAAGTAGCATTGTAGGTGCCAGGCTCGTTGATAAGTAATGTACTCGAACTTACAACTGTCCCTAAACTATCCCAGCTTACCGTTTGGATATCGCCGGTTCCAACTTCGCTAAAACTCAATGTCAAATCTTCACTCGGACACTTTGTGATCGGGCCTGTGTTGTCAACACTATTTGCTTCTATAGCGTAGGTAGGTAGATCACTTACTGTGATAGTCTTAGAGGTACAACCAATGCCAACACCCCCAGCTGCCGCTGACGAATAGGTGCTATTCAGGTGGACTTCCCATGTTCCTACTGTGCCGAACGTGGTTTCTAGCATATCTCCTGAAAAACTGGTTACGCTCATTGAAGGATCTACTACTTCCCAAGAATTTGTTATCCCAGTGCCAGTTTGCCCTGAGGTGAATGTTGTTGTCACATCAATACAAACTTCATTGGTAGCTCCAAAAGAAGGACCTGTAAAGGTAGAAGTGTAAATTTCAAATGCTTCTGTGGTGTAAATACAAGAATTTCCATCCTCTATATCAAGAGTGTAGGTACCTACCTGAGTGTCAGTGTGGCTTGGATTGTCCGTCCCAACATTGGTTGCTCCTCGCTTCCATTGATATGTAAATTGATCACTAAAATCAGGCACTTCTAAGGTGATGCTTCCATCATCACAGCTAGAAGATTCGATGGTTGTGACTGGAGGTCCTGAAATTACGATATCAATTGTTCGCTCAGGACTTAAACAATCCCCATCATCCACAATAAGGGTATAGGTGCCACTATTTTCATAAGTGGCATTCTCTGAAACCTCGACGGTCGGAACTGTGGTTGATTCACTAAAACCATTTGGCCCAGACCAATAATAATTGGCTAACCCTGTGGTAGGTGAGTTCAAAGTGAAATTATCACCAAAGCATACCACGCCTGGATTGGTAATTGATGGTTGTCCTTCACCAGCAGATCCTGTTGTGAAACCCGCTGGATCAGAATCACCTCCCGAATTACAGAAGGTTGATCCTACGACTGCTGCATTCACGCTCACGCTGATTGAGCCCGTTAATCCACCAAGAGAGTTAAGATCGATCTCATTGTCCGTGTCAGCAACTGGGACCGGACCTCCGCCATCTGTGACATCCCAAGTATAAGTCAAGCCTTCTCCTCCGGTAGCTCTTAAGATAAATTCGGATCCATTACAAAATACGCCACTAGCCGGCGTAATAACTGGGGTCATGCAGAGGTCATTGATGATGTAGTTGAACTGGCCTGTAGTGTTGTTGATATCTGAAACATCTGTAAAGGCTAAATCAGGTTTGCCATCCTTGTTCAAATCACCAATTTTCAAGTTTCGAACTTTACCGTTTGTGGATCGAGTGATTACTGTTCCAAAGGAAATAGAGGTTGTGGAATTATTCTCAAAATAGAGAATTCCAGAAGTTGTTGATGCAACAATGATATCAGCGAGACCATCACCATTCATGTCACCCACATCTAGTCCCCAAACGGAAGAACCAGATGAAGTATAAGTGCTGGAACTAAAATTAAAATTTCCAGTATTCTCGAAAACATCAATTCCATCATTGGTTTCATTGGTGGCGGCAATGTCTACAAATCCATCATTATTAAAATCGCCTGTTATTACATTATTTCTATCCCGTTGGTTACCAGTTGATGCCACCTGCGAAAAATTTACTGAGCCGGGAAGGCTTTGATTTCGCATGATAAATAATTGGCCTGTGGCCCTATGAGGAACAATGGCCAAGTCTGCTCGGCCGTCATTGTCAAAATCACCTGGATAAAGCACTCCCGCGTTTACTGCACCATCAACGGTAAATTTTGAAGGAGTTGAAGAGAAGCTAACCGATCCAGAAGAAGTGTTTAGATAAACAAAGAAATCGCTGACCGTAAAACTTCCAACAACAAGGTCTTTTTTCCCATCTCCATCTACATCCACAATTCTTACTCTTTTCAGCAATCTCTGCCCTCCACCGTCAAGGGTTGGGAGTGTAATTCTTACAATTCGCGTAAAAGAAATAGTACCGCTAGAACTATTTTGATAAATGTGTAAATAAGGCTCGCCAGATCCTTGTGAGGTGACGACCAAATCAGGCTTTCCGTCATTGTTCAAATCCCCACAATCTATGTTGTGTGAAGTATTTGAATCCGGGCTTATTGGATCGCCATTATTCCTGAAGGTCGAATTAGTAAATGAAGTTGCTGCAGGAGTTGAACTATTGTTCGTCAAGATATTCAATGTTCCTTCGTCATCATTTGTGACAACAGCATCCAGTAAATCGTCCCCATTAAAATCGCAAAGACAGAGATCATACGTGAAATCCCCCATATTCTGTGGAGTTCCGATTGATGGGGGTGAGAAGTTATTGTTAGCACTCTGGTGATCAAAGGCTATCGAAAAGTGCGCGGTTGATGTAGCCGAGAGATCAGTGGCATCTTGGTTAATCACCGTGATTGGCCCACTTGTCGCAGAGGCTGGTACCTCTGCTCGAATTTGGTTCGCACTTACAAAACTTACATTGGCCGATTGTCCTTTGCCAAAATAGACAATTGGTGTTGCCACAAAACCAGAACCAGTGATGGTCACAACCTCATTGGCCGTACCAAATTTCTTATCAACACCTGTAATGATGGGTTGTGTCTGAGCATAAACTGAAACAGAAAATACAACCGCTAAAATTGAAATATATCTTTTCATTGAATTAATCATTAACCTTCAACACCCACACATCGCTTAGACCAGCCGTCTTTTTTACTCTGGCTTTATCCTGATTGGCTTGAGCTACACTTGAATACGACTTAAGTGCTACATAGTAATGTCCACGAGCGCTCACATAACCAACTCTCGTATCTCTGTAACCGCGATGAAACATTCTCTGCGAAAACTCATCGGCATCCGTAAACTTGTCAAATACTCCACCAATTAAATAATTGCCTTTTTTGAACTCAATAGGACTACCTCCAGCTTTGACCTCTAAGTGCTGATCTGAAGCAATTATTTCGGCGTATGATCGACTGTCGGTCGTCAAGGCCGCATCTGCTATATGCTCACTTTCAGGAATCGTTTCTTCAACTACCACTGGCTCTTCGATTGGCTGATCGACTGGAGTTTGCGCGGTTTCACCAGCTATTACGGCCGCAGCAGCAGCTTCGGTAAGTACCGGCTCCCATACAAGTTTTTCTTCTAGCGTTCCGTCTTCACCGATTCTTACCCACTTAATTGCTACTTCCCTCGTTCCATCGGCATTGGTACGCTCCTCATATGATTGCACACCTGCCAGGGCCCAAGCTGAACCTCCATTTCGATCAGGGGCAAAGCCTACAATGACCTCAGGTTGTCCATTTGCTCCGGTTCTCTCTAGTTTTTGACCAGCAAGAACACCTGCCGCTGTGGTGACCGCAACTATTTCATTGTTAAGGTTCCATTTAGCAGGAGCAGCTACCTTAGGTTTCTCTGTAGCCGGAGTACCACCTAGATTCAAAGCATCAGGGTCTTCCCTTTGAGCTAATTCTTCTTCTCTTCTTTCTTTGGCCTCATTTTCCGCAATAAGCTCATCACTATGCGTCAAGAACCATGACTTATGGTGATCAACGTGTGCTTTCTTATGTGTTCCACCTTTGTGGTGGTCACCCATGTGCATTCCTATGTGTATTTCATAAGTGGAACCAGTCAGACTATTGAAATCCGAATTACCTAATTCAAAGGCTGCACCAACTGCGAATTTTTGCTTAATCTTCATGCCAAGGAGTCCCACCATCCCGGCATCTTGTCTGTAGGTAGCGCCAACCCATGCTATGTGCTTGACGTGAACCACCGTGGCAACCTCAAACTGACTTGGTAGTACGGAACTGTACCTGTACAGTATGTGGGGCTCTATAGCAAACTCATGATTAATGTGTCCCCGATAGTTCATCTTGAAAAGCATCCTATCCGTGGGTTTCAAGTTTATAGGAGATAGACTACCATCGTCGTTGACCAATTCTGAACTAAAAAGGTTTGGCATTGAAAATCCAATATTGAAGTGATCAAAGTGATAAGTCGCTCCAAATTCACCTATCAAATGACTGCTGCTGGATCCTGCAAAGGCTGGATCTCCACCTGCATCTTCTGGAAGGATGATTTGATTTGTCCCCATTCCTAACGACATGCCTAGTCTAAGGAAGTGTTTTCTATCAATGTTTACCAAGTAACTAGCCGAGGCTTTGCCCGCTGAAGTGGTCAAGGGACCGAAGGTGTCTCTAAATCCGGCTACTCCAAATCCGATACCGCCCTTTAGCGGCATGTGGTAGCTGGCATGCATGAACGACGGACCATCGTCAATTTTAGACCATTGCTGTTTGTACATAGCAAACACAACCCCATGACCATCGACCCCTGCATAAGCAGGGTTATATATATATGGGTTCATGAAAAACTGATTGTAGACTTGTCCTTGCTGTGCAGCCGACGGAGCTACAAATAGGAGAAAACAAACAGATAAGACAATGACCCTTGCTGTTAGCGCACTCAAAAAATTATTCATACCATCTGTTAAACTAGCTTTGACAGTATCAAAAATATAGTTTTTGTCTGTCATTGTCCGAATTTAATGTCAACGATTGAATTTTAATGAGATTGAATTTTTTATAGAAAATTTTAAAGTCAGTAATTCATCTATCGGTTAATCGTTTCATTATTTTCGTATAATTACAATCATGATGAAGATGCGAATAATCCAATTATCGATTTTACTTCTTGTTTCGGGGGCGGTTCAGGCTCAGTATTGGATAGGACCAAAGTTTGGATATCACCTTACTCTTAACGATTATCAAGACCCGGAGTATAAAAAGGATTATCGAATCACAAAGGATCATGATTTTGAGGCGGGTATTGTTGTGACCTATACTGCAACCGAAAGATATGCGGTACATGGAGAGCTATATTATGAGCAAGTGGGTAATAGAGTGAGGAACAAGGAAAACTTCTATGTGGATTCTCAGAGTACCTTCAGATACCTTTCGTTCCCTATATTATTAAGAGTGAGTATGGGGCATACGCCTGTTCATTGGTATTTGAATGGAGGTCCTAAGTTGAGTCTTTGGTTAGGTGGCAAAGGCTATTTGGAATATTCTGATGACGAAAGTATAAATATCGATGGTATAGAGAGAATCGACTATAAAATAGGTTTTGATCCGAGTAAGGCTGATGGCATTAGTAATGGTGTATTCTTAGTCAATGAACCTAATCGAATTCAGTATTCTTTAACTGTAGGGGGTGGTTTCTACCTTGATTTAGCAAATGGAGCTCGTGTAATGGTCGATGGTCGATTTAATTGGGGACACTCAAATATGGGATTTAATTTGGGTGTTGATGAAGATGGAGCATCTAAAGCGATATTAGTAGGGAGTGCCAATAACATCCCAGTAGCCGGGTATCAGGAGAATTACGAGTATTCGCATACTAATCTGAGTGTGTCTGTAGCTTACATGTTTGAATACAACACTCAGCTGAAGAGAAAGGGTGGCAGTACGGTAGATGCTTCTAATAAGAACAAGAAGGCAGTCAAAAAGAAAAAGAAGTAAACTGAGAAAAATTCAATCAGGAACCTAGTTCAAAGCAATTTTAGGACTTGAATCTTAAAAAATTCTAACTTCATTTGAATTTGATGCGAAAATTGAAATATCTTTAGTTCCCAAAGTGCTCACCTAAATTTAACCGTTTTGATTAAGTCCATACTTCGCTTCCTTGGAGGAGACACTGGAGAAGAAAAGCAAATGCTTCTTCTACTGGGGAAGGGATTCTTTATGGGGATAATGCTGGCTACATATAAAGTAGGAGCAGAAACCCTCTTTGTTTCTGAAATCGGGGAAGAGCGTTTATCGGAAGCTTTCTTTTGGACAGGGGGTCTTGGAATTATTTTTACCGGACTTTTCGTGTCTCTTCAGAAGAGTATAAACTTCTCTACACTGGTCACTACCATGACCTTCCTTACACTCCTGATCATTGTTGGAATTCGCGTATTCTTCTATACGAATGGAAGTTCAGAAAATGAACTGTTTAAGCAACTTGTTTTTGTTTTATTTATAATGGTGGGGCCTTTAATGGCAATTACCCTTTTGGGGTTTTGGGGAATATTTGGTAGGGTCTTTAATTTAAAGCAACAAAAAAGAATAATTGGAGGGATTGATACAGGTCAGCTTTTCGCGACAATGGTGGCCTTTTTCTCTATACCGGTAATTACTCGATTACCGTTTTTTGACGATACATATGATTTACTTTTCGTTTCGTCAGTTGCGTCTCTTGGTGTGTTTGTTTTCACTATATTGCTTACAACGACATTTAATCTTGATAAGGCCACCAAGCGCGTTACTGCTGAGCCAAGCAATAAGGAAGGTAAGGTTACGTATTTAGATCTTTTTAAGAACAAATATCTGCGTTTGCTGTCCATATTCCTCATTTTCTCTATGGGGGCGAGCGTGTTCGCCAACTTCACTTTTATCTCTTCTTTGGAAGTTTGGTTTAAGCTTGATGATGAAACATTATTGCCAGCAGAAATGGATATTCAGGAGCAACAATTGTCCGATTTCCTATCCTTCTTTAATGCGGCAATCATTATTCTTTCTTTCGTTATTCAAAGTTTCATTAATGATTTTATCATCGGCAAATTCGGGTTGAAAATCGCCTTGATGACCATGCCTTTTATTCTGATAATTTTCACTCTTGGAGCCATTGTTTCAGGGCATTTATTTACCTATGATATCAGGACTGAAGAGTACATTCTTTTCTTCCTTTTCACTGCTTCGGCCAAGTTGTTTACAGACTCTCTTAAGGATGCCTTAGAGAATCCGGCTTTCAAGCTATTCTTCTTGCCAATAGAGATTCAAAAACGTTTTGACATTCAGACACGAGTAGAGGGGGTGGTGAACGAATTTGCCAAGCTTACTGCTGGTGCGATGCAGTTAGGATTAGGCCTTTTGGCCTTCTTTGAATTAATCCATTATTCGTACTTCATTTTGGCGATGGCGGCCATGGTCGTTTGGTTGTCCGCCCGACTTTTTGTTCAATACAAACAAACCCTTAAGGAGACCCTTCAGAAGCAGCGAGCAGAACTGAAGGATGCCGGCAAAAAGAACGAAGACAGTATCATTAATGTCTTAAAGCAAGATGTGAAGTCCCGTGATGCCGATTTGGCGTTGCATTCGCTTAAGATTTTCGAAAAACTTGAGCCTATTGAATTTGAGTACGTTTTGTTAGACATGCTCAATTCTCGTAATGCGGGTATTCGTGAGCATGCGTACACCAAACTTGGGGAGTATCTGTGTTTCGATGCTTTAGAGATTATTGAAAGAGAAGCGGAGACGGAAGGTGATGATGGCGCTTTAGCAGCGGCTAAGACTACTCTCAAAGTACTGCATGAGGCAAAAGAATTCCAATTGACGGAAGTGAATATTCGGAAACTAGTAAGATCAACTGAGGCTAGTGACCGAGCGAAAGGGGCAAGGCTGCTCATAAAGGCCTCTGAGGATAAGCATATAGCCTATTTAGTTGAGCTATTGCGGGACATTAACCCAATAGTGCGCACTGCTGCGATGACTACTGCAGGTAAGGTTAGAAGACCAGAATTATGGACTATTCTAGTTGAGAATTTACACTTGGCGACATATAGTAATGTAGCTATGTCTGCTCTTACTGCTGCAGGAGACGCGACCTTTCATACTATTGATAGCTCTTTCTATAAAACAGGACAGTACTTACCAACGATGCAGCGAATCGTTCAGTTAATGGGGCGAATTGGAGGTCGACAGGCCATGGATTTGTTATGGAAAAAGATTGATTTTCCAGATAAGAAAATTGTATCTGAATTACTTCTCTCATTAAGTTATTTGGGTTTCAGCGCAAAAGAATTTCAGGCATCAAGAATAAAACTTATGGTAGAAGCCGAAATCGGGGATGTAGCGTGGAATATTAAGATTTTGGAGGAAATCCCTCGTCATTCTGAGTATGATGCGATGATAAGGGCGGCTTTTGCTGAAGAGGATAAAACGAATTTCGCAAACATATTCATGCTATTGGGCATGATGTACGATGCACAGAATGTACTTCTGGTTAAGGAAAACATTGAAATTGGAACAACCGAAAGCGTCTCCTTTGCGGTGGAAATGCTTGATGTATTTATAGGAGAGGAGTTGAAGCCTAAATTGTTCCCTATTCTAGACGATTTGAAAATAGAGGATCGCTTGGCTAAGCTGAGAAACCATTATCCTCCTGAAGATTTTGAATCATATGAGGATTTGCTTCTGCAAATAGTAAATAGAGATTACAACAGGGTGAACCGCTATACTAAAACCCTGGCTCTCTACAGGTTAAGTGAAGTTAGCAAGGAAGTTTCCATGGATTTGATTGCAAATCTTTTCAACCCAGACCCGTTGATTTTGCAGACAGCAGCCTACACCATTTATAAAATTAATAAGAGCAAATATCAGGAACATACAAAAAGACTCAAGCCGGCCACTAAGAAGGAATTGGATAAGGCAATTCTTCCTCCGGTTTTCACGGGAGATGACGAAGTTTATCACCAGAAGATGTTGCTCATTGAGCGAGTGATCCTGCTCAAGAAAATGGACGTATTTGATACCATACCTGGCTATGAGATTACGCACTTGGCGGAATGCATGGATGAAATTATGATCGGCCCTGATACCGTGCTTATAGAGGAAGGAGAAAAAGGAAATACCCCATTGTACATTGTATTGGATGGAGAATTAGATATTAAAAAGGGTGGAGAAGTGACCTCTACTATTTCTGCCGGGGCAATCGTTGGGGAGAAATTGATTCTGGAATCTGATCTGTTCGATTTCTCATGTGTCTCAAAAAATACTTGTAAGTTGTTGGTACTCAGGAAGGAAGAGTTGATGGATCTGATGTCGCTTCATTTGGAAATTGTTGAAGCAATACTAGGAATTTTGAAGGAAGGAGCCGAATCGATAGAAGAGGAATCAACAATGGAACTATTTGTATAAATTTACTCGCACTGTAACCTATGACCGCCTATTAGAATGGACGTAAACAAAGAAATTTTACTTTGCTACGCAGAATCAGATGATGTCCCTGTAGAGAGTGGGCTGAAGGGATGGATTACGAACTTTCATAAGTTTCTAACTACGCTTTTGGCTCAAATCAGTCATGATGTGCCCAACGTCAAACTTGTAACAGAGTCAAACTTTAGCTCAGTAAATTTTAGCGAAGCGGGTTCCGTGCTTGCAGTAATCACACCTTCTCTTGCAAAAAACAGCGGTTTTGTCTCGACGCTCAACGAGTATGGTAAGTCTAAAAGACAAAGTGGCGAATTGGTTGTTGGTGGGATTTCTACTTTTTTCAAAATTTTGAAAGGTCCATATGATCCTGATGGGTTTTTCCCGGAATACATGGATCTCATATCCTACGATTTCTACTTGGTCGATCCCTTGACGGGTGAGCCGCAAGAATTCACAAGGTTTTTTGGAGCTGAAGCAGAGAGAAGCTATTGGATGAAGCTTGTGGATATGGCCTATGACCTCAATCAATTGGTCATAAATCAGAAAAAGGGTGTCTATGAGGAAGAGGAATATCCTCGAGATAAAACGGTTTACTTGGCCAGTACTGGGGTGGATATGGTCATCCAGCGGGACGTGATCAAGCGTGAACTGATGAGACATGGCTATAAAGTGCTTCCAAATCATTCTCTTCCCAAAGAAGCGAAAGCACTGGACAGAATGGTTCGCGAGGATTTAACCAAGTGTAGACTTGCCATTCACTTAGTCGGAGAGGATTACGGTTATAAGCCCAAGGGGTCGGAATTGTCTGTCGTGGACATTCAGAATAGGATTGCTTCAGAACACACCTATGAAATGGTCGAATACAACAAAAAGGCCGAGGTTCAAGAGCCATTCAGTCGACTTGTTTGGGTATCGCCAGATTTGAAGAATGTGTCTGAGCGTCAGAAAATATTCATAGAAGATTTGAAAAGTGATGCAGCCAATTTGGAAGAGGCTGAAGTACTCCAGATAACCCTACAGGAATTAAAGACTATAGTCAGGGAAGAACTTGTGACAGGTGGTAGGTTCAAGGCGAGGAGAGAAATCATGGGCCTTGAGTCTAGGAAGAAAGAAGAAGACACAACTCAGGTTATTTATCTCATACATGATAAGCGGGATGGTGCTGACTCTAAGGCAATTAGCGATTATCTGGAAGCGCAAGGATTTAAAGTGCTGGCACCTAGCTATGAGGGAGATTTGGTTGATTTGAGGTACATTCATCAGGAAAATTTAAGAAGATGCGATGCATCTATCATTTATTACGGATCCTCAACTGAGGATTGGATAAAAACGAAATTACAAGACCTTTTGAAGGCGCCAGGGTTCGGGAGAATCAAGCCTTTGAAAGCAAAAGCAGTATATGTTGAAGGAAAGAAAGAAGGAGTAGATGTAAAACAGTTTGAGAAAAACAATGCTATGGTCATTGGGATGAATGGCAAATTCAATCCAGACGACCTTAAGCCATTTTTAACAAAATTATCTAACTAATTATGAGCGACGAAAACATTGACATCCAAGAACATGGTGGTGATCAGGTAGTCGACATCACCGAGTTAATTAACCCATTTCCGGGGCTAAGGCCTTTCGGAATTGAGGAAAGTCACTTGTTCTTTGGTCGGGAAGGCCAGAGTGATGAAGTGCTTGTCAAGCTCTCGGAGAACAGATTCGTTTCCATACTCGGGTCATCCGGAAGTGGAAAGTCCTCATTGATGTACTGTGGCCTAATTCCAACGCTTTACGGCGGGTTTATGACCGAAGCAGGTTCTCACTGGAAGATCGTTGTGACACGACCTGGAGGTGGGCCAATTGACAACCTTGCGGAAGCGCTCTTAATTCAGGATAAAGAATATTCAAACCTTTCTGATGAAGACAAACTCATCAGGAAAACCATCATTAGTACCGTACTTCGCAGTAGTTCACTTGGACTCGTGGAGGTTATTCGTCAGCTCAAAACCAACGACTACCAAAACATTTTAATCCTAGTCGATCAGTTCGAAGAATTGTTCCGATATCGTCGACTAGAGGCAGCCACCTCTGATTTAGATGAATCATCAGCGTTTGTAAATCTACTTCTGGAGGCCGTTCATCAGTTTGATGAGCCAATTTTCGTGTCACTGACCATGCGTTCCGACTTTATCGGAGAATGTGCGCAGTACCCTGATTTGACTCAAATGATCAACGATTCTCACTATTTGATTCCTCAAATGACTCGCGATCAGAAGCGAGTGGCCATTGAAGGACCGGTTGCAGTGGGAGGTGGGCGAATCGCCCCTCGTTTGACTCAGCAATTGCTGAATGATGTAGGGGATAACCCCGATCAGCTTCCAATTCTCCAACACTCATTGATGAGAACTTGGGCTTTCTGGACAGAAAACAGAAAGCCGGAGGAACCAATGGATTTGCGTCATTACAACGCCATTGGTACACTCAGAGAAGCACTTTCACTTCATGCCAATGAAGCATTTGACTCATTGAGCAAACGTGAGCAGGAAATATGCGAGACCATGTTCAAGGCATTGATTGAGCGTGGTAGTGAAAATCAAGGAATTAGACGCCCAACCAAGCTTGCCACCATCGCAGCAATTGCGGGTGTTAGCGAAGATGAGGTGACACGTGTAGTAGAAAGATTTAGAGAGCCGGGAAGATCGCTTTTGATGCCTCCATATGGAGTGAAACTGGAATCTGAAACGGTTGTAGATATTTCTCACGAAAGTTTGATGCGTATTTGGGTGCGCTTGAAGAGGTGGTTGGATGAAGAGGCCAAAGCTGCAGAAATGTACCTTAAGCTATCTGAGGCGGCTGAGAGATACCAGGAAGGAAAAGCTGGTCTATGGCAAATGCCTGACTTGCAGCTTGCGCTGAACTGGAGAGAAGAGAACAGACCAACGCTTGTGTGGGGTCAGCGATACAACCCTGCTTATGAGCGAACAATGGTTTTCTTGGAAACATCCGAGAAGGCTTACTTAACAGAACAGAGGAACAAGGAACTCCTGCAAAAGCGCCAAGTGCGCAGGATGCGTTTCACGGTGATCTTCCTTGCTGCCGCGATGTTGATTTCGATCTTCTTTGTGGTGTTTGCTAACATTCAAACGGATTTGGCAAAAGAAGCACAAGCAACGGCACAAAGGTTGGCGGAAGAAGCAACTGCCTTGCAAGAGAATGCAGAGCGTGAAGCTCAGAATGCTAGAGATGCTGAAGCACAAGCCAAAATAGCTCTTAGAGATGCTGAGGAAGCCAGAATAAAGGCAGAGGCAGCAGAAGCAGCAGCACGTCAAGCTCAGGCTCAAGCTGAAATTCAGCGTCAAGCTGCCGTTGCGGCTCAGGCCGAGGCTCAAACAAACTTGGAGGCTGCTGAAAAGGCACAAAAGGAAGCGGATGCGAATGCATTGTTGGCTCAACAGCAAGCAGCAGAAGCCAAACGTCTTAGATTTCAGGCATTGGCCACTTCTATGGCCATTAAGTCTCAGGGAATTAACAACGACTCAGAGTTGAGAGGATTGGTGGCTCGTCAAGCTTTTGACTTCTTTGAAGTGTACAAGGATGAGGACAAAGTGTACGATGGTGATATTTTCGCCGGAGTGTACGGTGCGTACACCTTACTGACTCAGGACACTGCAGGGTTGAATTTTAACCAGTTTGTTGGTCACAAGGATGCCGTTCGCTCTGTGGAGCACTCTGCTGATGGCAAGACCATTTACTCTGCCGGTAGTGATGGCCAAGTGTTGAAGTGGAATGTTGCCAGAAAAACTAGCCAGGTAATTTTTGCCTCAGAGGATGTGCAGCGAGTGGTAAATGTGAGTCCGAACGAGCGCTACTTAGCAATGGGAACAGGCAATGACAACATTATGCTCTACGACCTGAAAGCAGTTGCTGCTCGTCCAAGACAGATTGAGGGTCACATTGGCGGAACAGTCTATGACCTAGTGTTTCTACCTAACAATGGAGGTTTTATCTCTTCTGGAGAAGATGGTAGAATCATCAAGAGTGATTTCACTAATATAGAAGAGATTCTTAAAGTTAATAGTGCAGTAAAAACGCTTGCTATCACACCGGATGGTAAGACTCTTGCTTGTGGCGCATGGAATGGAGATGTCTATCTGGTAGACTTATCCAGTCCTGAATATGTAACAACCAAAATATGGCAAAGGGATGCTCAGCCAGTAGAGGCGGTAACATTCAATCCAGCAGGCGATAGATTGGCCTTTGGTGACTACCAAGGAAATATTATCATCTGGGATATTGTAAACGGCCAACAATACGGACCAACACTCACAGGATTCACTTCAGGAATCACTGATATTGAGTACAGCCCTAATTCCCGATTATTGGGAGCTTCAAGTAGAGATAGAAGCGTCAGGTTCTGGGATTTAGAAAACATCTACGATTTGCCAACAGTTTTAAGCGATCACGATGGGTGGGTATATTCCATCAGCTTTAACCCTGACGGTGAGCACATGGCTACAGGATCTGCGGATGGCTATGTAAGAAGATTTCCTTTGAAATCTGATGAAATGGCGGTAGAAATTGATCAGTACCTGACAAATGGTGGTATGAGCCAGACCGAGTGGTACCAGTATGTGGACGAGGCGATTGATTTTCAGCAGACAGTGGAAGGAAAGCCAAGAAGAGAAGGACGTTAAACTATAAATGACACTACTTTAGATGATTAGAGGACTTTCGTTTGTCTTAATACTTCTGGTAGCAGGCTATGCAGCTGCCCAGAGTTGTACTCAGAGGCTAAATCGTGCAGAGGATTTGTTTGATGCCGGACGTCTACTTGAGGTAGAGGTGCTGATTTCAAAGTGTATTTCCGATGGGAGTTTCTCTGAAGGTGAGCTAGTGCGGGCAAGAAAACTACTGACTAAAGTAGCCATTTTTACAGATAATGAGCCCAAGGCAGAAGAAGAGTTGGTCAATCTATTAATCATTGATCCGGTGCACGAGCTCCAGCCAGAGGATCCAAGTGAAATGACAGTTCTAATGAATAAATTCAGAACTTGGCCGATTTACAGGATTGAAGTGTACGCTGGAGGAAATATGGCCTTCACAGGAATGGCTCAGAGCTATTCGGCTTTCACGTCAGATGCTTCTGAGAAAGAGTATGGCAAAGATTTGGGTTTTGTGTTTGGTGCACGGATTACAAAGCATTTGCGGTATTTTGTGACAGGTTTGGAAGTTGGAGCTGGTTTTGAATACCGTGCTACCGGCTATTCGGTGGTGTCTTCTCCTAGAGGTGGTGACTTGGATTTGGCTCCTACTGATCGTAATCCATTCGAAACAAATCTGACTAATAGCCAGGTGGCTTTAAGACTTCCACTATTTGCTCGCTATAACTTCAACTATGGCGTCAATGCGAAATTCACTCCATATGTATTCGCGGGAGTTACCGTGGACTACTATTTGGCTGCTGAATATTCTGAAGCGTCAAGAAGCGGCGGAACTTCGGTTACCATTTCGGATTCACCCGACAATGACCTCAAGGCATTTAATCAAATAAACGATTTGAACACTTCCTTGATATTAGGTGGTGGAGCAAAATTCAGAGCCGGTAAAGGAAATTTCTTTTTTGTGGAGGCACGTTTCGACAAAGGACTGGCTTTGTACAACGTTCCTGAAGAACGATACGCCAACCAAAAGATTAATGGGGATTTGATGTTTGTAGAGGATGATGTTTTTCTAAATTTTATAGGCATCAATTTCGGTTATGTTAAATCCATATTCAAACCTGAAAAACTGACTAAGTAGTGAAGAAATTTCTATTTCTGATTCCAATTTTCGTGTTGCTTTCTTGTAACTCAGGAGAGAACATTTCGCCATCGGATAACTTCGTGAAGTTTTATGGAGGAGGGGCAACATACGAGCTATTAGACATGTCTCTTCGTGCTGATGGAGAAGCTGGTGTTGTACTACTTGGTCTGAGAACAGGTGATGTTGTCGTGGACGGCATTGTAGAACCGGGTAACGATGGACGGAGCGATTTATATGTAATTGTTACGGACGGTGCTGGTAATCCAATAATTGAAAAGCGAATTCCAATTGTCAGTGATTTGTTGGGAACTATAAATGAAAATGCGGAAGCAGTTAGACCAGCGAGAGTTACAGCTATTGATGGTGGAGGTTACTATGTAGTGACTTCCTCAAGTTCTGCGCCAGTAGCAGATCCTAATACTAGTGCTTTTTTGGCTGTTTGGGCGCAATTTGATGATTCATTCGAATTAGATGCAAGTGGAATGAGCCCCACTACATGGAATGCGATTGGCGATACAGTCAGTAATTATTACGGTGGTGATATTGCTATAGCCAATGATGGTGGTGTTGTTGTTGGTGGCTATTCAGACATTAATGGAACAAACGATATCTTCTATAATAAAATAGGAGGCACGGTAAATTGGGCCAGAAATCCGGCAGTGCCAGGCTCTGATGACCGACTCATAAGACTTTTTTCAACTGGTGATGGACGCTTTGCAATTTTCGGACGAACTGATGTGCCCAGTACAGATGGCGAAGGAGGGGCAAATGTAAGAAGAAGCATTATTGACCAAAATGGCTTGAATCCTAACTCGTTATTTTATGGCATCACCTATAATGATGACAATGGAACTGAGTTTCCGAATGTACTATGGGATATACCTTACGACGTAATAGAAGTCCCGGGCGGTTTCGTAGTAGTAGGAGCTTCTTTTGGTGATGCTTCATTGTCTGATGGTGGAATTCCATTCTTTATGAAAGTTGATTTGACAGGAGCTAATACAATAGAAGAAGACTATTTGTATGAGTTGAATCCAAATGGGACAGCTAATATTACTGGTAGAGCTATTGGGGTTACACAGACCACAGCCAATGACTACATTCTAGTTGGAGAAGTGGATGGATTGGAAGACAATGGCAAGGAAATAATGGTCTTAAAAACGGATCAAGCGGGTAACCAAATTGGAGACATAATCCGATATGGCTTGGTAAATGGTGATGAATCGGCTCGTAGAACGTTGACGGCTCAAGATGGAAGCATTTATGTGGGCGCTACCTATGATTTTGGAGGAGGACTGTCCCAAATTGGCCTTTTGAAACTGAATTCAGACGGAGAGGTGCGTCGCTAAAATCCTCAACGTATTTTTTTCTAAGCATCCTCTTCATCTCCTACTTTCGGTATCGAGAGTGCGTGTCTATTAAACTTGTTATAGTTTAATACAATCCTAAAAAAGTCACATTTATTTTTGTTTTGGTTGGGGTTTTTTCCAACTTCACTTTTGAATTAGATTTACTTGAGGTGTAC
>CAYGSD010000022.1:0-24280 GCA_964352625.1 uncultured Roseivirgaceae bacterium | reverse complement strand
GTCTATTTCAACCTAAGAAGTTTCTGGCAGGATAGTCCCGTGCTTTGGAAAAGAGTGTATTCCATTGGCTATTGGTTATTGTCATTATCACCGATTGTGCTATTGATCATTATCGGTGAGGCCGATTCGGGAGCAATGAGGAGCATTCGATCGTTTGTTTTCACTGGTTTGTTCATGCTCTTTTTCGCAAAGGTTTTTGCGTTTCTCTTCTTACTATTTGATGATCTGAGAAGAGGAATGAGTTGGATAGTGGAGCTATTTCCCGGAGAACAAACTTTCGATAAGTCCAGGTCTGAGTTTATTCGGAAGACGGCAGCTGGGGCGGCATTGGTGCCAGTGGCGGCCATGAGTTTTGGGATTCTGTCTGGTGCGCATGATTATCGGGTAAGGAGGCGAACACTTACCTTCCCGAACCTTCCCAAGCGGTTTGATGGTATCAGAGTAGTACAAGTTTCGGACATCCACACTGGGAGTTTTTTCAATAAAACTGCCGTAGAGGGTGGGGTAGACATGATCAATGGCGAGAAGCCCGACGTGTTCTTTTTCACAGGTGATTTGGTAAATAACAAGAGCGAGGAGGCGAAGGAGTATCTGGATGTTTTCAAAAAAGTGAAAGCACCTCTTGGTAATTTTTCGATCATGGGAAACCACGACTATGCCGACTATTCTGGAATGTCTGATCAGGCCAAGATTGCGGATGTAAAGAACCTCCACTCCATGCACGACTACATGGGCTGGGACTTGCTACTCAATGAAAATCGTTCGTTGAAAGTAGATGGAGAAGAGATCGCTTTGCTTGGGGTTGAGAATTGGGGGGCAGGACGATTTGCGAAGTATGGAGACCTGGCAAAAACCTATCAAGGAACAGAAGAGAAAGAGTTTAAGATTTTACTGTCACATGACCCTAGTCACTGGGACGCTCAGGTTCGTCCTGACTACCCGGATATTGATTTGATGCTGGCCGGACACACGCATGGCTTCCAGTTTGGAATTGAGATTGGCGACTTCAAGTGGAGTCCTTCTCAGTACATCTACAAGCAGTGGGCTGACCATTACCAGGAGGGCAATCAACATATTTATGTGAACCGTGGATTTGGATACATCGGCTACCCAGGCCGGATTGGAATCCTTCCTGAGATTACGGTGCTGGAGTTGAAGAGGGGATAGATTTGATTCATTAGTTTAGACTTATGAATAAATCTGAATTGATCGCTAAGGTCAAAGATTTGGCTCCTTGGCATATGGATATTTCCTTGCCTGAAGGAATCCGAACGGGAGAGTATCATTCTAATCCTGACATTAAGCAGGAGATTAACGTAATTGATCCTAATGCAATGAGGAACGTTTTTTCCAAGTTGTACGGATCGGGGTTGCAAGGAAAGCGTATGCTGGATGTCGGATGCAACTCAGGCGGATACTGCTTTTTAGCCAAAGAGATGGGGGCCAGATTCACCTATGGATTCGATCCCCGAGATCACTGGATTAATCAAGCCAATTTCATAAAAGAAGTAAGGGCATTAAAGGATGATGAAGCAAGTTTTGCGATTCATGACCTGCGGGCAATTGAGGATTTGCCTATTGAACAACAATTTGACTTCACCTTATTCAAAGGGGTTTTTTACCATTTGTCAGATCCAATTCGTGCAATAGAGGTTCTTGCGTCAAGAACTAAGGACTACATCTTGATCGATTCTGCTTGTGATCTAAGAATACCCGAGGAAGCCATGATTTCAAAGTTTGAGAAGGTCACTCCCTTGATGTCAGGAATTGAAGGGCTTTCTTGGTTTCCAGGTGGACCTAGAGCCATTATCAATATTTGCGCTCAATTTGGATTTGAGCAGAAGAAGGTTCTATACTTTCGGAAGAACGTAAATGATAAAAGATCCTTCGCTAAAGAGCATCAAGGAAGGTGTGCGGTATTGGTCGCTAAATCCGAGGAGTTAATTAATCTCTTTGAAGAGACAGAGTGAACAAAAAAGCCGATCAAATGATCGGCTTTTTCTATTTAAGAAATTCCCTAAAAAATGAAATCAGACAGGTCTTCTGTATCTGTATTATTAAAATTATAAGTTAGGTCGGGGTTCAAAACTCCTGTGAATTTGAAGGTTGCCGTTCGATCATTATTGAAGCCGTAACCATTCACGCCAATAGCTCCATTGGATAGTTCATTGAATGAATGAACATAGCCATTTATATTGAATTTCTTTTTGTTTCCATTTTGATCCACTTTGACAAATGCTGATTTCCCTCTTACATCCATCAATGCAGAAAATAGTAAATCATCCGACGAGGTGAGCAAGTACCTATCCATATAAAACCATAAATAGTTTCCTTGAGCAGGGATTTCAGATGAAAAGGATGTTTGCCATGAAGAGCTTGAGCTATTATTTTGAAATTTGTAGATGTGCGTTCTGTAATCCCCTTTTAGTATGATTTGATTCCCGCTCCGGTATGAGGGGTTGTAGTCTATAGCAGCAACCACATAGTAAAACTGACCAGATTTGGATTTTATTATGACCGTTCGACCATCTTGGATATTGATCGCTCTCTTTGGAGGATAATAATTCAGATAGGCGGTATTTGGAATGGTGTAACTCCAATCTCCACCGGTTACACCTGATTCAATTACATCCAGCTCGAACTCAGTTGGTAGCTCAGCATTCAATTTTATTGACAGCTGATCATCGAGCACGATGAAACCAACTTTCCATTTGTATGGGTTTGTGCTGGTGAGATATGTGTAGACAAAATGTATTTCATTGTCATCGGAGTAGGTGACCACCCCCGATTTAAATAAGTGGCTGTACTGTCCGGCACTCAGTTCATAGGAGTCCAAAGAATTCAATTTGATGCGATCTCCTTCCACTCCATTTTGCGTGGCGTACATATAAATATCAAACTCTTCTTCAGGATCTTGGCTTGAAAAGGGATTACCAGAAGTACTCTCTGGAGAAAATCGCACAGTAATACCATTGTCTAGACTTTGCTTTGCCGTTTGGGACAATAGATCAAGTGCTTCAGCTTCTTGGCTGCCCGAGAGACTGAACGTATTGTCCAGTACCTCTCCGTTTTGTTTAATTCTCAGGTTCTGCTGAATTTGGCCGTTCGGTGCTGTAAAAAAGGACACTGTCTTATCAGTATTGAGGTAGGGTAGTCCAAGGTCACTCGTGCTTATCACACTTTCCTGATTCAAAAGGTGCGTCGCATTAGAATTGGAACCGTCAGGGTTATTCACAGGGTCCTCGCCGCAGGAGGTCAAAAGAACGCTTAAAAACAATACGGATAGACCACAAATTGTAAGAAATGCCTTTTTCATAGATAGTAGTTTAGCTGGTTAAATTAGCAGGCAGCAAGGCTTGAGGCAATCCCTCTTTTAGGGGATTAAAGCAATCCATTAGTAAGGCTGAACCCAACAAGCTGATTTGAGTTTTTTACGCCAGATTTTCTCATGGCATTTTTTTTATGGGATTTTATAGTTTCTTCAGAGACATGAAGTTTAGCTGCAATTTCTTTGCCTATGAAACCTTGAGCAAGTAGTCTTATCACTTCGATTTCTCGATCAGAAAAGAGATTGACTTGAGACGCTAGATTAATATCCTGCACATTAATGCCTAAGTAAGAAGGCTCTCCACTCAAACCAAATATCGAAAGCTTGTAATTATTAAAACTGGTGATATGTGAAATGTCAGAATGAATGCCCAGAACTTTCAAAAGTTGGCCGTCGGATGTAGCGTCAATGACTATATTCTGTATCAAAAAGAGCTTGAAAATATCATTTCTTGTTTTCAGCCGAACACAATAGCTGAACTTGTACTTAAGGATTTTATCTGGTTGTATTTTATTACTGACGAAATCTGCTACGTAATCCTCACATGCGAGGACGAATGAAAAATCTTCTGGATGGATCAAATCCAGAAGAGCTTCTAAACTTTCACCCTCCAGATCTACACCAAAAATTTCCCTGGAATGGTCGCTTACAGCCTCAAGAGTCAGGGTTGGTGAGTCTAGTAAGTAGTGAAAGAATTTTCCTGGGCAGAAAATGTTAGCCAAAACAGTTTCAATATTTACAGGCTTGGTGCTTACAGCTGATTTAGCCAAGTACCTATCATAACTTCCATACAGACTGGCAAGTCTCTCAATGTTCTTCATTCAATATGCTCAGAAAATAAAGGTAGTGAGCCAATCCTATATTGTTATTTTTTTTATCACATTAAAATACAAAAAAAGCCGATCGGTGGATCGGCTTTGAAAATTCTTACTGAGTATTCTTTAAAGACCTGTCAAATCGAAAGTCTCCATGAATTTAGTTGTGAAGTTTCCTGATTTGAAGTCCTCATTATCCATCAGTCTTAAGTGAAAAGGAATTGTGGTTTTTATTCCTTCAATTACGGTCTCACTCAAAGCCCGCTTCATTTTGATGATCGCTTCTTCTCTGGTCTGAGCGGACACAATCAACTTCGCAATCATTGAATCATAGAAAGGAGGGATGGTGTAGCCAGCGTACACATGACTGTCCACTCTTACCCCATGACCTCCCGGGAAGTGAAGATTGGTGATCTTTCCTGGGCTTGGTCTGAAATCATTCCCCGGATCTTCTGCGTTAATCCTGCATTCGATCGCATGGCGCTGAGGGTAGTAGTTTCTTCCGGAAATTTTCTCACCAGCAGCTACTTTGATCTGCTCTTTTATCAGATCGTAATCCGTTACCTCTTCAGTGATCGGATGCTCTACCTGAATTCGCGTATTCATCTCCATGAAGTAGAAATTGCCGTGTTTATCCACAAGAAATTCCACGGTACCAGCACCTTCGTATTTTATGGCCTCAGCTCCTTTGATGGCTGCTTGCCCCATTTTTTCGCGCAGTTCCTGGGTGACGACAGGAGAGGGAGTTTCCTCAATTAATTTCTGATGTCTTCTTTGAATTGAGCAATCTCTTTCTGAAAGATGACAGGCCTTGCCTGTGCTATCTCCAACAATCTGAATTTCTACGTGTCTTGGTTCTTCAACAAACTTTTCAAGATAGAGCCCATCATTTCCAAAGGCATTGGCTGATTCAGTTCGGGCATCATCCCAAGCTTTCTGAAATCCAGCTTCTTCCTTTACGATTCTCATCCCTTTTCCCCCACCACCGGCAGTAGCTTTCAATAGAACAGGGTATCCCATTTTCTTGGCTATGGATATACCTTCCTCCACAGATTTTAGAAGACCTTTAGAGCCTGGGATTGTTGGCACTCCTGCTTTTTCCATTGTGGCCTTTGCAGTAGCCTTGTCACCCATTTTATTGATCATGTTCTCAGAAGCTCCGATAAACTTGATGTTGTACTCCTCGCAAACTTTGGAAAATTCAGCGTTTTCAGCCAAAAAACCATAACCAGGATGAATGGCATCCGCATTGGTGATTTCAGCCGCCGAAATGATTCGTGGAATATTTAAATAGGATTCTTTACCAGCGGGTTTCCCTATACAAACCGCCTCATCCGCAAATCGCACGTGCAAACTTTCAGCATCGGCTGTTGAATACACAGCGACCGTCTTTATGCCCATTTCTTTGCAAGTTCGAATTACTCGCAGAGCAATTTCACCACGGTTGGCAATAAGAATTTTCTTAAACATAGACGTACGTTTTAGGATGGGTCAACCAAAAACAATGGTTGATCGAATTCTACAGGCTGAGCATCTTCGACAAGAACTTCTACGATTTTGCCTGAAACGTCAGATTCTATTTCGTTGAATAATTTCATTGCTTCGACGATGCAAACAGGCTTACCAGTAGTCACATTATCACCCACATTAACAAAAGCGGGTGATTCAGGATTTGCAGACCGGTAAAACGTCCCAATCATAGGAGACTTGATGGTTACATAATTATTACTTGCCGCTGGTTTCTCAGCTGCTGGAGGCGTTGCTGCCGGAGCAGGTGCTGCCACTGGAGCAGGAGCCGCTGCTTGAGCAGGAGCTGCCGTTGGAGCTGCCATGGTTACTGGACTTGCAACTGCAGTCGTGGATCTTTTGACTTTCAGCTTAAGCTGTTCCGTTTCGATATTTACTTCTTCCAGACCAGTATCAGAAATAAAACTGATTAGATCTTGAATTTCTTTAGCCTTCATAGGTTGTTGTTTTTGGTTAGCCATGTTGAATAAAACCTAGTTAAAATCTAAGATAAGGTATTCCGATTACTTCACTCGCTCTACGTAGGATCCAGATTTAGTATCCACCTTTATCATCTCATCTTGATTGATAAAAAGTGGCACATTTATCCGAGCTCCCGTCTCAAGTTCAGCGGGTTTGGTTGCGTTGGTTGCGGTATCCCCTTTGATGCCAGGCTCAGTGTAAGTTACCTGAAGCTGCACATGCTGTGGCAATTCACATCCTAATATTCTGTCTTGCTCGGTATGAATTAATACTTCGCATATTTCGCCATCTTTCAAAAATTGTGGATTTTCAATCAGGGGCTCTGCTATAGGCGCCTGCTCGTACGTCTCGCAGTGCATGAAATTGTAGCCCAAATCATCTTTGTAAAGGAATTGGTACTTGTGCCGTTCCACTCGCGCTGTTGTAATCTTGTGTCCAGCAGAGAAAGTATTGTCAATTACTTTTCCAGTAGTCAAACTTTTCAATTTTGTTCGAACGAAAGCAGGGCCTTTGCCAGGCTTCACGTGTTGGAATTCTACTACAGAAAAAAGATCATGGTTGTATTCCATGACCAATCCGTTTTTGATATCAGCTGTTGTTGCCATTTCAGTAAATGTAAAGTCTTATTTAGGATCGTAAGCCCATTTCACCCAGATAGATCCCCAGGTGAATCCGCCACCGAAAGCCGCTAAGATAATGTTGTCTCCTTTCTTGAGCTGACTTTCGTAATCATGAAGGCAAAGTGGGATCGTACCGGAAGTTGTGTTTCCGTATTTGTGGATGTTGAGCATCACTTTTTCTTCCCCAACGCCCATTCGGCTTGCGGTAGCGTCGATGATTCTTTTGTTGGCCTGATGTGGAACGAGGTATCGAACATCGTCGCTCGTCAGGTTATTTTTCTCCATGATCTCGGCTGCCACATCTGCCATGTTCGTCACGGCGAATTTGAAAACCGCTGAGCCTTCCTGATAAACAAAGTGCTCTTTGTTTTGAAGCGTTTCCACACTCGCCGGTCGACGGCTGCCTCCGGCTTTTTGATGCAAATGCTTTTCACCCGACCCATCAGACCTAAGTATCGAATCCATAATTCCGTGATCATCCTCTGTCGGCTCTAACAGAACTGCTCCCGCACCATCACCAAAGATGATGCACGTGGATCGATCAGTGTAGTCAACGATGGAGGACATCTTGTCTGCCCCAACGACCACCACCTTTTTGTACTTGCCAGTTTCAATGAATTGAGAACCAGTGGTAAGCCCATAAAGAAACCCAGAACAGGCAGCCATCAAGTCGTAACTGAATGCATTGACAGCACCCACATTATTACTAACAATGTTGGCAGTAGCTGGAAAAACCAAATCCGGAGTAACCGTACAAACGATCAAAAGATCAATCTCTGCTGGGTCGGTATTGGTTTTGGCCAGAAGTCCCTTCACAGCTTCAGTAGCCATGACGGACGTTCCTTGATTTTCTCCTTTGAGGATGTGCCGCTCCTTGATTCCAGTTCTGCTGGTGATCCACTCATCATTAGTGTCCACCATGGTTTCCAACTCTTTGTTGGTCAGAACATAGTCAGGAACATAACCTTGAATTCCGGTTATTGCTGCTCTAAGGTTCGGCATAGATCAGGGATTTGGCTTATTAAGCCAGTACTTCTTTCTCCTGAACTACTTTGCCTTTGTAGTAAAGTTTTCCTTCGTGCCAGAAAGCTCTGTGAGGAAGGTGTGCTTCACCAGTAGTCTGGCAAATCACGTAATTCTTAGGAGACGCTTTTACGTGCGTTCTTCTCTTGTCTCTTCTGGTTTTGGATATTTTGCGTTTAGGATGCGCCATCTCTTAACTTATTTATTGCTCAATTTTTTTAATGCTTCCCATCGAGGATCCACTTCTTCCGAGGTTTCTTCCTCTGTCTCCGTTTGGTAAACCAAGGTAGGAGACTCCTGACCCTCAAATTTCGGATGCAATTTCTTCATCGGAATACTCAGGCCAATGAACTCGTAAAGGTAGGGAGCTACATCGAAGGTTTGTGTTTCTCGATTAATTACAATCAAGTCCTCACTCAACTCTTCATCATGATCCCCGAACTTCACAATGAGTTCGTGATTTTCCTTAATTGGAAACTGAAACGGCTCCAAACTCCTGTCACAAATCAACTCCACTTTCAGGTCCAGTTCGAACGCCAGCTGCATCATGGTTTCAGATTTCTTTAAAACCAGATGACTTTTTCCATTCCCTTTCTCAACCAAATCCCCATCAAATCTCTCAAAGAAGCTGGTTTTTATTTCGTAATGAAATTCGTGCTCGCCGTTTTTCAGGCTGGGAATGTTCACCAAAAAATCTCTCGCTTCACTCGTCTTCATGCTTGGTCTCGGCTAAAGAACCGCAAATTTAGAGTAAATAGTGGAAGAATGGAAAGGTATTCAACTTGTTTATTCTCTCCTCCTCACCACATCCATTGCCAGAAAAACCGCATTCCTAAAACTCTCAGGCGAGGCTTGATTTTTCCCTGCAATGTCATAGCCTGTGCCATGATCAGGAGAGGTGCGCACGAAAGAAAGTCCGGCTGTGTAATTCACCCCTTCATCAAAAGCCAACGTCTTAAATGGAATTAGCCCCTGATCGTGATACATGGCCAGAACGCCATCAAATTTCTTGTAGCTCTTGGTGCCAAAAAAACCATCAGCAGGAAAGGGGCCAAAAATTAAATGCCCTTTTTCCTTCCAGGATTCAATGACCGGAAGAATAATTTCTTTGTCTTCGCTACCAAGCTGTCCATTCTCTCCAGCGTGAGGGTTTAGTCCAAGTAGAGCGATTTTTGGTTTCCCGATCCCGAAATCATTCTTCAATGAATTGAATAATATCGATAATTTTTCTTCGATATTTTCCTTGGTGAGTTTGTTTGCCACTTCACTCACTGGGATATGACCGGTTACCACTCCCACCCTCAAATCATCATGTACCAGTAGCATCAAACTCTCAGTCACCCCACTTTCCTGCGTCAGATATTCGGTATGACCGGGAAAGTCAAACCCTTCGCCTTTCATCAGGTCTTTGTTGATTGGAGCTGTGACTAGGGCATCAATTTTTCCTTCCTTTAAATCCGCAACTGCTGCTTGAAGTGATAAAATCGCGTATTTGCCGCCTTCAGGTTTCGCCTGACCGGGTGTTATGGTCACCTCCTCATCCCAAACGTTGATGACGTTTGTCTTTTTTGGATTGATTCCTCCAACATTGTTGCAATGAAAAAACTGAAAATCAATGTCGAGCTTGTTTTTATAGAAATTGAAAACCTTCTGCGAGCCGTAGATAACTGGCGTTATCAATTTGGTCATTCGGGGATCTAGAAAAGTCTTGATGATCACCTCCGGACCAATGCCATTAATATCGCCAATGCTTATCCCGATTTTTATCTTTTTCTTTCTATCCTCCGAGTCGCTCATTTTTGACCTTTCTTTGAAGTCAGCAAAAGTAGGGAGTTATTAAATCTGTATATGGTTCGGGCAAAAAAACATCTTGGTCAACACTTCTTGATAGACGAAAACATCGCTCAAAACATCGTCAACGGAATCGACTTTGCTCAGCCTGCACAAATATTGGAAGTCGGCCCTGGCACTGGTGTTCTCACCAAGCACTTGATCAAATCGAATATTCCGTTCAGGGCTTTGGATGTCGACTTGGAGTCAGTGGATTACCTCAAAAAAGAGTATCCTACTCACTTAGAGAAATTTGTGTTGAGTGATTTTCTGCAGGAATCCATCGATAGGGAGCGCACTGTGATTATTGGAAACTTTCCCTACAACATTTCTTCTCAGCTTTTCTTCAAAATATGGGAAGACAGGGATCGAATTTCTCAGGTGGTGTGCATGGTGCAAGAGGAAGTAGCAAAGCGGGTTAGCTCTGTGCATGGCAACAAGGTGTACGGGATTCTGAGTGTGCTTTTGCAAGCTTTTTATGAAATAGAATACCTCTTCGGGGTGCCGCCAGAATCTTTCGATCCGCCTCCAAAGGTTCAGTCGGGGGTGATTAGGCTGACGCGCAATGAAAAGATAGAATTAGGCTGTGATCCCAAATTACTCAAATCAGTCGTGAAAATGGCCTTTGGAAAACGGCGCAAAACACTGCGCAATGCCCTTAAAGACCTAGCTTTGCCAACGGTAATCACTGAGCAGAAGACCTTCGATCTACGAGCGGAGCAATTAAGCGTCACAGATTTCATAGAATTGACAGCCAATATCGAAAAATGGAAAGCGCAGTAACTTTTGAGTTGACCCGTGAGTTCCTTGATCGTTTTTCACAAGCGATACAAGACAGGGAAGATGCGTTCATTAAGTCCATTTTGGAGGGTGTGCCTGCCGCGGATATTTCCGCGATTCTAGATGAATTTAATGCCGAGCAGTGCAAGTATGTTTTCGACCTGCTTCCTGTCGAGGTTGATGCCGCCATTCTCAATGATCTGGATGATGATGTCGTTCAGGAGTTTCTTGAGAATTTCGATTCGGCTCAAATCGCGAGTTATGTTGAATTACTGGCTTCTGATGACGCGGCGGACATTCTGATTCAGTTACCCCTGAAGCGAAGAGAAGAAATTATTGGCTTTTTATCCAATGAAGAAAAGGCCCAAAACATTCTGGATCTGCTACGATATGAGGAAGATGTGGCGGGCGGTATTATGGCCAAGGAGCTCATCAAAGCCAATGTGAATTGGACGGTAAATGAGTGCATCGAAGAGATTCGAAAGCAGGCCGAAAATGTGGCTCGTGTATATGCCGTGTATGTGGTGAATGATGCTGGAAAACTTTTAGGGAAAGTCAGTTTGAAGAGTATTGTTCTCGCAAAAGGATCTACCAAAATTGCCGATATTTTTGAAGATGACGTGGTTTCTGTAGAAACCTACATGGAAGATGTGGACGTGGCGCAGCTTATGCAGAAGTATGATTTTGATGCTGTACCTGTGGTGAATGCCAGAGGCAAATTGGTTGGTCGCATTACGATAGATGACGTTGTTGATGTAATTACGGAGACGGCCGAAGAAGAACGACAATTAATGACAGGGGTAAGTTCAGATGTGGAGGAGGACGACTCAGTTTGGATGATTTCAAAAGCTCGACTCCCTTGGTTGATAATTGGGATGATAGGAGGAATGGTAGGTGCGCAATTTCTTGGCTTATTCAAAGAGGATATTGTCTTGATTCCAGCGGTCGCTTTTTTCATACCGCTGATCACAGCGACGGGTGGAAACGTTGGAATTCAATCCTCATCCATTGTAGTTCAGACCCTTGCCACTTCAAATGTTTTTGTAGGCACCATGGGGAAGAGGCTTCTGAAGGTGTTTTTTGTAGCAATGGTAAACGGACTGATTTTGTCTTTGATGGTGTTTGGCGCCATCATGCTCATCAACCGAGATCAATCGCTCGCAATGACAGTATCATTTGCTTTGTTTAGTGTTGTCCTTTTGGCATCATTTATGGGCACAATTACGCCGCTGGTCTTAAACAGACTGGGAGTAAACCCGGCCCTTGCCTCAGGACCATTCATTACAACGACGAACGATCTATTGGGTTTGGCCGTTTACTTCATGGTAGCGCATACATTGTACAACTTATGAAAGGGGTAAATAGAGTTTTAATCGTAAATAAAATGCACCGAAGCATCGCCACGATGCTGCATGAAATCGGGTGGGATGTCGACTATCGTCCGACGATTACAAGAAAGGAAATTTTAGAAATTCTTCCTGATTATGAAGGGTTAATCATTAGAAGCAAGACTGCCGTGGATGACGAGCTAATAAGCCAGGGGTCGAATTTGAAGTTTGTGGGAAGAGCGGGAGCAGGAGTAGACCAAATCAATATCAACGCACTGGAAGCCAAGGGAATACAGTTGATTAATGCGCCAGAGGGAAATCGAAATTCTTTGGGAGAGCATACAGTTGGTCTTCTGCTTGGCCTGATGCATCACATTAATCGGTCATCCAATCAGGTTAAGAACGGAATTTGGAAAAGAGAGGCAAATCGAGGTATCGAGCTAAGTGGTAAGACGGTTGGGATTTATGGTTTTGGTTACATGGGATCCGCATTCGCGGAAAAACTAACAAGCTTTGGGTGTCGCGTTATTGCCTACGACAAATACAAAGAAGGTTTTGAGAGTAGGAACATTCAGGAAGTTTCTAAAGAACATTTCGAAAAGGAAACGGAGATTCTCAGTATCCATGTTCCGCTGACATCCGAGACAAGAGAGTATTTTTCCGAGGAATATTTGCGGCGATATACTAACCTCAAATTTTTGTTGAATACTTCAAGGGGTGAGGTGTTGAGTTTGCAGGGTGTTTTGAATTTGATGAACGAAGGAAAACTGCTCGGAGCAGGCCTTGATGTGCTTGAAAATGAGAAACTCGATCTGCTTAGTAAGGATGAAAAACGAGTCTTTGACGAACTAGCAAACAACGAGAATGTAATCATGACTCCCCACATAGCTGGATGGACACACGAGTCCTATGTGCGCATTAACGAAGTGATTGTCAATAAGATGATAGAATTAGGATTGTCTGCAAATCTTGCTCGGACATCCAAAAACTGATATATTTGCAATCACATAAAAAAAATCAATAAGGCGGCTTCAGCACTTGAGGCCGTTCTTTTTTGTTTAAAAAGTAAAGGAAAATGGCAATCAATTATTACTCCGCAGAAGGTCTTCAAAAGTTGAAGGACGAGCTTTTAGAATTACAGACTAAAGGGCGTTCGGACATGGCCAAGCAGATAGCTGAAGCACGCGATAAGGGCGATTTATCCGAAAACGCCGAATACGATGCTGCCAAGGAGGCTCAGGGGCTGATGGAGCTTAAGATCAAGAAACTAGAGATCGCCGTTGGAAACGCACGCGTGTTAGATCAGTCGGACGTAGACACTTCAAAAGTATCTATCATGACCAGCGTGAAGATCAAAAACAAAATGAACGGAATGGAGGTGAAGTACCAAATTGTGGCAGAAGAGGAGGCCGATTTGAAAGCCGGAAAAATCTCCGTTCAATCACCAATAGGCAAGGGCCTACTCGGAAAGAAAAAGGGCGAGGTAGCGGTAGTGAAAGCTCCAGCCGGAGAGATTGAATTCGAAATTCTCGATATTACCATTTAATGGCTTCCATCTTTACAAAGATTATTAATAGAGAAATTCCGGGGCATATCGTGGCGGAGGATGACGATTACCTTGCATTTCTAGATATCAATCCACTCGTCATGGGACACACCCTTGTAGTTCCGAAAAAGGAGGTGGACTACATTTTTGATCTTGAGGATGAAACACTTGTTGGGCTTACTTCATTCGCCAAGACGGTAGCTAAGGCAATTGAAAAAGTGGTGTCCTGTGCACGAATTGGTGTTTCTGTAATTGGATTAGAAGTTCCCCATGCGCACATTCATTTAATTCCTATTAATGGCATTGCCGACATGAATTTTGCAAATACTAAGTTGTCTCCAAGTCAAGAGGAGCTCGCCGACATAGCAGCGAAGATTAAAGCTGAACTGTAGTTTATTTTTCTAAAAGGGGATCTCCGAACACCCAATTGTCAGAATTTTTAGGATCGTCGCTGGTCAGGAATGATTCCACGGCCATGATCAATTCGTAGCGAGAAAGCCGCTCATCGTTGTTTTTATCTATTCCATGAAAAGCCACCCCGGCGTGCAATTCGCTCATGCCCAGTGTGGCGAACATGTGATCATATTCTTGCACAGAGATAAATCCGTCTTTGTTGTCATCGAAGTAGCCAAAAATGTATCCCAAGATGAGGTTGGCATATTCCTCCATCGTCTGCGGGTCGTCATTGTTGACAATTTGCTCATCAAAAAAAGAAAGCCATTTTTCCAGGTGCACTTCATACTGGGCATCCGGATCCATGTCTTCCACCATCCTTCTAAAAAAAGTGTAAGATGATTCCTTTGCTGCCAGTGACTTGTCCGTAGGCAGATGGAGTTCCTCACTGATTTTGGCGGCTAGCTCCATGAAGTCGTCCTTTCTGATGACTCCATTTTTCTTGAAATCAAACAGGCCGAACAGGTAGGTAAGCTTGGTTTTCTGGAAGTGGCTCAGCATAGCGCATGAAAATAGAACATTTTATTTACAAATGATAAACTCTACCATATGATCACGGCAAGAAATTCACCGAATCCCCCAATTTGATTTCACCTGCCTGAATGACTTTCGCTGTGAGACCTCCATGTCCGCGTATGGCGTTGTAGCCTCCTGTTCCGAAGTTTTCCTCCATTCTTGAGCAAGGATGGCATTCTCCCGTTCCTTCGAGAATGGCCTCTCCAATCTTGAATTTTTGCCCTTTCAAGGACAATAGATTAATTCCCGAAACCACGATGTTTCGCCTGGTCAGAAGTGGGTCAACCTGCTTGCCGAGAATCTTTGATACGGCCTCTAAGTGTTCTTTCTGAATAAGGGTGACCGCTCGTTTCTTGGAGAAAGAGGAACTGAAATGATCGCCTTCAAGTCCAAAGTCATTCGCTACCACGGTTTCAACTGAGACAGGCATTTCCCGACGTTTTGCTCGGATGGAAATGAAATCCACCACCCCGACATGCGGGATGGTGTTCATTAATTCTTTGACAATGGGCTCGGAACTGGGCATAGGTAAAATTACCCCCAAAACTCTAATAAAGCTCCTTGTAATATTGGGCTGCCATTCTACTGCTGGTGAACTCAGGTACCACATCAGCCATACTATTGAAAGTGATTTCCTGCCATTTCTCCGGTTTGTTGTAGTAGGTAGGAATCACCTTGTTTTCCAGGATTTTGTAAAGATTATCACTGTCAATGTCATCTTGTTCGTTGGTCGGCAACTTGTGGTCGACTTCAGGGAGCACGAAGCAGTTCTTGCCGTCTTTCACAAACTCAGGAATCCATCCGTCGTTGGTCGATACGTTCACTGAGCCATTCATGGCGGCTGTCATCCCGCTGGTTCCTGAAGCCTCCCGGGTGATCCTTGGATTGTTGAGCCAAATGTCCGAGCCTTTTTTTAGCAGAGCAGATAGTCCAATCTCATAACCAATGACCACCGCCAAGTTAGCCTTATGCCTTGCATAATCAATCAACTTGTTGAATACAGCGATCGCTCCAAAATCCTTTGGGTAAGGTTTCCCTGCCCAGATTATTTGAATTGGATATTTTGAATTTGAAATGAGTTTTTCGAAGCGTTCAATGTCTCTCAGCAAAAGGTCGGCTCGTTTGTATTCGGCGAATCTTCGTGCCCAAACGACCGTCAGCACCTCAGTATCCATCAGCTTACCGGTCTGGTTCAGCACCTCATCGAAGAGTTGAGTTTTTAGCTCTTTTTTTCTTTTCTGATAAAGTTTCGCATCCTTTTTTTCTAATGACTTTAGAAGGGTCGGATCCTGCCAAAACCCTTGATGCTGGGCATTAGTGATCGGGATGATTTGGCTGATGCCATCAAAACCTTTCCACATATCCTGCGAAACTTTTGCGTGGAGCTTGGAGACCGCATTGGATTTTTTGGCCATCCTGAGAGCTGACACAGTGTAGCTGATCAGACCACCTTCAACCATTTCTGCGGCCAATTCTTCATCAGAAAGGGTACGACCGAAGAAGCCGAACTGGTTCAGAAAAAGTCCGTCGTGCTCCTCATTGCCAGCTTTCTCTGGCGTGTGCGTGGTGAAAACCATTTGGTCTCTTGTCACGCCTTTTTCTTTGAGATGGTAGAAGGCAGGCAAGGCGTGCCCTTCATTCAAATGATAAATATCCGAGCCTCCTAGCGCTTCGATGATTTTGGCTCCACCGATTCCCAAGACTATGCTCTGAGCAATTCGTGTGGTCTCATTGGAATCGTACAAGTGATCGGTGATGGTTCGCGACACGTGATCGTTCCCTTCGACATCCGTGGTGAGGAGGTACATTGGCACGGTTCCGAAAATCTCCGGCTTGAGCACCATTGCGCGTACTTTCACGTCCGGGTTGTTCATGATCTGAACGCTTACCTCAATGCCTGAATCCTCCAGAAAGGCATAATTCTTTTCAATGAAACTGGCCTGTAGGGTACGGTCTTGATTTCGTGACTGGTCGTAGTAGCCGTACTTCCAGAGCATGCCCACACCGACCATATTTTGTTTCAGGTCAAAAGCACTGCGCATGTGTGAACCCGCCAAGAAGCCCAATCCGCCAGAGTAGATTTTCAGACCCTGATGAATGCCAAACTCCATGCTGAAGTAGGCGACTTTCTTGTTGTATTCTTTGGCAGGTTTATAGGGATGATACCACTTATTGTATTTGCTAGTCATAATATTTGATCTTAAAAATCGGGGCGAAAATAACAGAACAAATGACGATTCAAAGAAGTGATTTTGGCAAGTGAAATGCTCAAATAGGTCTATTTAGGGAGGAAACGGCATTGCAAACGGTTGAGTGATTTTTTTGGAGTGGTCACTTAACCCTCCCCGGATTTTCACTTATAAATGCTTTCCAGCTTTTTGCCGAAACGGCCGCTTTGCCTCCCTGGAAGTGATGGCACATTGCCACGGCCAGAGCATCCGTGGCATCTAGTAGTTTGGGTGCTTCATCAAATTTCAGGAGCGTTTTGAGCATGGCTGCTACTTGCTCCTTGGATGCATTTCCATTTCCGGTCACGGACATCTTCACCTTCTTTGGTGCGTACTCGGTGATCGGGATTTCTCTGGAAAGCGCAGCAGCCATGGCCACCCCTTGGGCACGTCCGAGTTTCAGCATACTCTGCACGTTCTTTCCGAAGAAGGGCGCCTCCAGGGCAATCTCATCCGGATGGTAATCGTCGATGATACCAAGCACCCGGTCAAAAATTTTCTTGAGTTTGAGCTCATGCTCCTTGTATTTGCTCAGATGGATGACCCCAAATTGGAGCAGTTCGTAGTTGGCACCTGAAATTTTGATCACGCCGTATCCCATCACGGTAGTACCCGGATCAATTCCTAAAATAACCTTCTCTTTGTGGGATGTCGGCATGGGCGCAAATTAGTCAGAACACTCGGAAGATGATCGGTTGGATTGTGCGACTGCTCATTCTTGCTGTGTGTACGTGGTTCATTGTGAGCAAGGTGGGAGAGAAGTGGCAGTTTGATTCGGAGCTTTTGACAGGAAAAATGCCAATGCTTCTAATCGTGACGGTGCTGGCGTTGGTGAATTGGTGGCTGGAAGTATGGCGGTGGAAATATTCGCTGGAGCAAATTGAAGGTTGTACTTGGGGTGAAGCAAGCCGTCAGGTTTTTGCGGGTCTTGCCTTGAACTGGATCATGCCTTTCACCAGTGGTGATTTGATGGCTCGTCTACTTCCGAATAATGATCGAAAACAAGTTGGGCTGTTGATCTATTACAATCGGGCAATTATGCTCGCACTGACCATTATTTTCGGAATGTTCGGTGTGTATTGGTACTCGAGAGCGCAATTCGCTTCGAATATTTTAATCGTACTCTTCGTGCTGCTTGTGCTGATTGCCCTTGGATTCTTGGCAAAGAAAGTACTTTGGAGAGGCGAGTCCATCAACTCCCGGTGGTTGCTCAACCTGAGCTTAATTTCAATTGCTCGTTATGCTGTTTTCGTTTTTCAATTCTTGCTTTTGATCAAGGTCTTCAATCCGGAATTCTCAATCTTTTTGATCCTTGCCGGAGTAGGGTGGGTTTTTCTTTTCCGATCTGTGATTCCATCGCTTTTTGGAAACCTGGGCGTTCGTGAGGCAAGTGCATTGGTCTTTTTCGAGGGTCAAGTTGATAACATGGCTTTGATCCTTGTTCCTAGTCTTTTGATCTGGTTGGTCAATACGGTGATGCCTTCCATCCTCGGACTTTATTATCTCATCCGTTTTCCTGTTAAAATTGCCGAATGATTGAATGGGCAATTGTGATTGTAGGAGCCATCCATTGCGGGGTGTTTTTGAATCTCATCTATCGATTCAGTTTGCTGCCAAGCCCAATACAGTCGAAAAATGGACTGACCTTTTCGATCATCATTCCGGTGAGAAACGAAGTGAACAACCTCTCGCGGTTACTAGAGAGCATTCATCAGCAAGATTATCCGGACGAAAAGTTTGAGATCATAGTGGTGGACGATTCGTCGGAGGACGGAACGCTTGAGCAGGTGAAATCGGAATCTCACTCAGGTTTAAAATTCTTAAGTCTTAGCGGTGGCAAAAAGGGAAAGAAGGCGGCCATTGAATTGGGAGTAGCAAATGCCACCAAGGAAATTATCCTTACCACGGACGGAGACTGCAGAGTGCCACAAACTTGGCTGAGCAGTTTCAATCAGGCGTTTGATGAGCGCACGAAAATGGTTGTGGGGCCTGTGAAAATGACCTATTCCAATTTTCTGGGCGCGCTTCAATCCTTCGATTTCAGTATCCTGATAGGCTATGCCGCAAGTCTAGTCGGCATGGGGATCCCATCCATGAGCAACGGCGCGAATCTGGCTTACAGGCGAGAGGTTTTTGGAGAGGTCGGCGGCTATTCCGGCAATGATCAGATTCCAAGTGGGGACGATGAATTCTTGCTTTTGAAGGTTGTGAAGAAACACCCGTCTGGGATTCGGTTCTTGAAAGATTCTGGAGCTGTAGTGAGTACAGAGCCAAAGCCGGGGTTTATGGAATTACTTAATCAGCGGATCAGGTGGCTCAGCAAATGGACCCTTCATAAAAATCCAAAAATTATTGTTTCCGTGATCGCTATTTTGATAGACAACCTCGCCATGATTCTTTGTATTCTAGGATTGATATTTGGTTTTCTCCCCGCATGGGTCGGGCTTGTCTTGGTCGGGAGATTCCTAATCAAAGGCCTGTTTTCGATGCAAACTAACAAGCTTCTTCAAGGGAAAACAAACTGGCTGGCCGTTATTGTCTACGAGTTTATCTACCCATTCTATGTGGTGCTCTTGAGTTTAGCGTCTATTTTTGGATACTACACCTGGAAGGGTAGAAAATACACATGACCGACGCAGAATTTGACATATTGGATGAACTCTATTTCGTCACCTCTTATCATGATTTGAGTGGAAGACTCGAATTGAGAAGGGAGGAGTTGAACGAACGATTGATCAACCTTTTCAATAAAGGCTGGGTGCGCGCATTCAAAAGTCCGAATGATACTCGGGACTTTGAAGTGCTCAATGCGGAAGTTTTATCAAATTGCTATTTACTGGCCTCAAAGGCCGGGCTGAAAGCTCACAACAGCGCATGATGGATAGGAGAGACCTTCAACTAAACGCGCTGCTGGGCATTACTCAGGCCATTAATAATAACCTTCCTCAGGAGGATTTGCTGAAAATTTATCGATTCACTCTTTTGGGAGATTTGAAAGTGACCAAAATGGCGCTGTTTGTTCGAAAGGACGATGAGTGGCATCATGCGGTTGATTTTGGTACCGACAAAAAATGGAATCACCTGAAGCTCAACGATCGCTTTGCCAACCTGAAAGACACGGAGATCATTCGGGACGATAAAGATTTCAGTCCCTTCCATATCGCCATTCCGATCCTCCACAAAGACGCACTCCTAGCCATTCTTTTTTTGGAGGAAGTAGAGGATGTGACGTTCGTTCGAGCGTTGACCAATATCATCATAGTGGCCATTGAAAACAAAAGATTGGCAAGGGCAAGATTGGAGCAGGAAGCTTATCAGCGGGAGTTGGAACTTGCCAAGAAAGTGCAGAATTTCCTTTTTCCTAAAGTACTTCCAAACTCGCCCGAGTTAAAAATTGAGGCCGTGTACCTTCCACACCACAATGTAGGCGGTGACTACTACGATTACATCAAAATCTCCGAGACTAAGTTTCTGCTTTGCGTGGCTGATGTTTCAGGTAAAGGCGTTCCAGCTGCGCTTTTGATGTCCAATTTTCAGGCAACCTTGAGAGTGCTTATGCGACGCACGGATGACGTGAAGGAGATCGTCAATGAACTGAACAGTAGCACGTGCCTAACTGGAAATGGCGAACATTTCATTACGTTCTTTATCTGCATATACGATTTTGAGGCCAAGGTTTTGGAGTACATCAACTGCGGGCACAACGCCCAATATTTGATCAGGAACAAGGAACTAGTGGAGCTCGACAAAGGCACAACAGTCCTTGGCATGTTTGACCCGCTACCATTTTTGGAGTCGGCCTGTATCGATCAATTGGAAGAGTTTGTGTTCTTTGGCTTTACTGATGGTCTTACGGAAGTGTTCAATGAAGCGGGTGAGCCATTTGGAGAGGAGCGTGTGGAAGATATGATCAAAAAGGTGGATGATCTGAATTTTCTGCACAACAATCTCCTACAAGAAATGGATGCATTCAGAGGTTCGATGGCCTTTCATGACGACATCACCCTGCTATCCTGTAAAGTAAAAAATAGGTGAAGCGGCACCTTCACAAAACGCCCCTTTGGATTCAAAAACTCTACCCGCAATTCGTATGGCAAGTGCCAACAGAAGAGAAGGAAATCTTCCTGACTTTCGATGACGGCCCCATTCCTGAAGTGACGGAATTCGTTCTGGAAGAATTGAAGAAGTTCGAGGCAAAGGCCACCTTCTTTTGTGTCGGGCAAAATTTGGTTAAGCACCCTGATATTGCCAAGCAGGTCGTTGATGCCGGACACGTAATCGGCAACCATACCTTTAATCATCTGAAAGGTTGGCAGACTGGCAATTTCACGTATTGGAAAAATGTGCTCAAAAGCGAGGAAGTGGTTACCAATATTCAAAAAAGCCGCATGCTATTTCGTCCGCCCTATGGCCGAATCAAGCGGTCGCAGGCAGCAGCACTGAATAAGTTCAAGATTGTAATGTGGAACAGGCTGGCTTGGGATTTCTCACCAAACCTGAACATTGATGTTGCCATCAGACACCTCAATGACGATGCGCCTGCAGGTTCCATTTTTGTCTTTCACGACAATGTGAAATCATTTAAGAATATGAAGGAAATTTTGCCAGAGGTTTTGAAGTACTATTCAGACAAGGGCTACACTTTTTCCAGTCTTTCTTAAAACCACTTTTTCCTTTTGAAATAAATAATGCTGCCAATCGCCACGGCGGCCATCACCCCAATAGCTACGAAATAGCCGTACTCAAATCGCAGCTCGGGCATGTTGTCGAAATTCATCCCATAAATACCGGCAATGAATGTGAGTGGAATAAAAATGACCGAAAGGATGGTGAGCGTTTTCATGACCTCATTCAGTTTGTGACTCTGAAGGCTGAAAAACAAATTGGTGGCAGCCTCCAGCCTCGTCAGGTCATGATCGATCAAATCACCAAGGTAGGCCGTCTGCTCCTTCAACTCTGAAAAGTACTTCTGGCTACTTGGTTTGATGATGGTCGGATCAATCACTGCTATTTGATTCAGCGCTTCCCTTAAGTTGGCCAAAGAGCGACGAATCCTGAAGAGTTGCGTTTTCCTGACTTCTATTTGCTCCAACTGATTCGGTTCGGCTTCTCTAAGATTGGACTCTAAGATATCCTTGGTGTTCTCCATGATATCCTCGTAAGTGAGATAATAATTATCCACGATCGACTCCAACAAAAGAAAGAGCAAATAATCGGTTCCTTGACTTCTGACATTTCCGATTTTCCGATCTATTCGCTCCCGAATATGATCAAAATGATCCCCGACCTTCTCTTGAATGCTCCAAACGAAACCACCCGAAACGATGAACATTATTTGCTCCAGTACCACGGCGTGCTCGTCGGATGAATGGATGGATTTAGCTGTGAAAAAGAAACAGTTTTCAAGGGGTACGACCTTGGTGCGATGATTCGGATCACCAATAAGATTCGATAAAAAGCTGTCAAGCCGATTTTGCTTGATAATCCTATCCACCTGTTTTGGATAATTAACCCCATACAAGTTGAACCAGGTCACTGATCCGGTCTCGTTCAAAATAACATCTTCAATATTCTTTACCTCAGACTTTACCTTGTTTTCAGCATTGAATCTCATCATTTCAGCATTATCGGAGAATGAAAGGGTAGGCTCTTCCTGCTGGGGAATTATCTCTACTGATTTCCTACTTCTTCTCAGAGGTATAAGGTTTTGAGTGACCAGTTTGCTAATGCTCAGGAAATCCGCTGATGGTTTGTATTTCATTTTTCTTTGAAGATCGATAGAAGAAAAGGTAAGACGAAAGAATTGAAATCCTTATGGCCGAGCTATTTTTGTTTTTCAACATTACCCATTGATAGATACCCACGCTCATATTTTCTTGGATCAATTTGATGCCGACCTAGATTCTGTCATTGCTTCAGCTCGGACGGCCGGTATTTCAAAAATCCTTTTGCCAGATATTGATAGCTCCACCACAGACTCAATGTTGCAGGTGGTCGAGCGGTTTCCCGATGTGTGTTTGCCAATGATTGGCTTGCACCCTTGCTCTGTTAAGGAAAATTATAAGTCGGAATTGGGGCATGTGGAGGCAGAGCTTTCCAGGGGTGGTTACATTGCCATTGGAGAAATTGGTACCGATCTGTATTGGGACAAGACGTTTTGGCCTGAGCAGCAGGAGGCTTTCAATTTCCAATGTGAACTGGCACTTGCCAATCAACTTCCTGTTGTTATCCATTGCCGAGAGTCCATCCCGGAAACCATTGAGCTCATAAAACCTTGGGCCAAAAAGGGTCTCGGCGGGGTTTTCCATTGCTTCACTGGATCGCTAGATCAAGCCAATGAAATAACGGAAATGGATTTTTATCTCGGCTTTGGTGGGGTTAGTACCTTCAAAAATGGGGGCATGGATAAGGTGATCCCATTTGTGAATCGAGAGCGATCGGTGCTGGAGACCGATAGTCCATACCTCGCACCAACTCCACATCGAGGTAAAAGAAACGAACCAGCCTTTATCAAATTAATTGCTCAGAAAATTGCCGAATTCTGGGACATGGATGTTGAGCAAGTAGACGCTATCACTACGGAAAATGCCAAACGACTATTTCACCTACCATGAATTACAAAATTGTAAATCTCGAATCCTCCAAGCAAGTAACCGCTGCAGTCCTCATCATTTATACAGGAGGCACATTTGGCATGGCCAAGGATGAGTCGGGAGCACTTGCCCCGTTCAATTTTGGAAAGGTCATCGAGCACTTGCCGGAGCTAAAAGCTCTTGATCTAAAGCTCACGGTCATCTCCTTTCCTGAGCCGATCGACTCCTCTAACGTCACACCAAATGACTGGAAAGACATTGGCTACATCATAGAAGAAAATTATTCGCAGTACGACGGATTCGTGGTATTGCATGGCACGGATACGATGGCCTACACCGCTTCAGCCGTAAGTTTCGCCCTGCAAGGATTGAACAAACCGGTGATTTTTACTGGAGCGCAGATTCCGATTGGAGCGATAAGGTCAGACGCCAGAGAAAATTTAATTACGGCATTAGAAATTGCATCATCCAAATCTGGAGACAAGCCAAGAGTCTGCGAGGTTTGCATCTATTTCAATTTCGTACTACTTAGAGCCAATAGATCCCAAAAAGTGAACAGCAGTATGTTCTCAGCCTTTCATGCTGAGAATTATCCGTTACTGGCTGAGTCCGGCATTTCAATAGAATACAATGAGGCAGCCTTGGCTCCATATCAGAACAGCAAGCTTCGAATTAAGAATGATTTCGACCCAAATGTTGCCATATTAAAAATATTCCCAGGCATAACGCACCAGCTTGTAAAGTCAATTTTGGGCACGGAAGGTTTACGGGGATTGATACTGGAAACCTACGGCTCAGGCAATGTGATGAAAGAGGATTGGCTTCTTTCAGAGCTTGAGCAAGCAATTAAAAGGGGGGTAGTAGTGGTGAATGTCAGCCAATGCGTAGGGGGCAAGGTGGACCTGGGTAAATACGAAACCAGCACTGGCATAAAGAAAATAGGGGTGGTATCCGGTGGCGACTTGACCACCGAAGCGGCGATCACCAAGCTCATGTGGCTATTGGCATCAAATCAATCCAGTAAAGAGGTAGCAGAAAAAATGATTCTTCCTGTTGCTGGAGAAATGGATCCTCAGGATGAATACTAATTTGGATTAGCTCTATTTTCTTGATTTATTTGCCGCCCTTATTCAAGGGATTAAAGGAGAGGTGGCCGAGTGGCTGAAGGCGCACGCTTGGAAAGCGTGTATGCGGGAAACTGTATCGAGGGTTCGAATCCCTCTCTCTCCGC
>CAYGSD010000021.1:0-24867 GCA_964352625.1 uncultured Roseivirgaceae bacterium | reverse complement strand
AATCAAACATTAACAAATCATAAAAAGAAAAGGCGTGCCCGAGAACCGGTACACGCCTTAATCACCAACCTAACCTAAAAGAAAGTTCTTTCAATGAAACGAAAATGGAATTAATTCTTGTTTTCGCTTCTTTACTCCTTTAACTGATTTATTCTAAAAATGTTGCTATGCCAAATTGAAAAAGTCCCAGAAATAACAATTTGTTCACTTTATCACTTCTTAGCTTAGCCTAGCTTTGCCGTCCTTTAATGCAACAACCATTTTGACCTTCCAAGAGTTCATATCCTGCTACAGTGAAAGCCCATATGTTGAGGCTGTTTCTGATCTGCTTTCAAAGAACGTTAACCTCAAGATCAAAAACGTAGTTGGGAGTTTCGATGCTGTCCTCGCTTCTTCCCTTTCCCGATATCATCTGTCCCACTGCCTTTACGTAATGTATGACAAGGAGGAGGCCGCTTACTACCAAAATGATTTGCTAAATTTTGTTAAAGAGGAGCAAGTCCTGCTTTTTCCAACCTCATACAAAAAGCCTTATCAATATGAGGAGACTGAAAATGCAAACATTCTTCAGCGTGCTGAAGTACTAAACAAACTTACCAACTCAGCGGAGCAGCTTCACATTGTCACATATCCTGAAGCCCTTCTAGAAAAAGTGATTAACCGGAGATCGTTGACCTCCAATACTTTCGTTGCAAAAAAAGGAGAGAGTTTGTCTGTTGACTTTATAAACGAACTGCTCGTTGAGTATGATTTTGAAAAAACTGATTTTGTCTATGAACCGGGGCAGTTTTCGGTTAGAGGTGGGATCATAGATGTCTTTTCTTTTGCTGCCGATTATCCGTACCGTTTAGAGCTTTTTGGGGACGAAATAGAGAGCATCAGGTCCTTTGATCCAGAAAGTCAGCTTTCTTCCAAAGAATTGGAACAGGTTGCTCTTATACCAAACGTACAGACAAAGCTCCTACGTGAGGAACGACAACCATTCTTGAAATTTTTCCCTGAAGATTCCATTATTTGGATCAAGGATTATAGGAATACCCTGGACATTGTTCAGCGCGGTTTCGATAAAGTGGTAGAGTCATTCAACGATATAATGGCAGTAAGTGACAGTACTCAGGTAATATCAGATCCTGAAGTATTGTTTGAAACCGGCCAATCTCTTGAAGCTGAGCTTGAAAATTTTAGGAAGGTAGAATTTGGCAAGAGGTTCTTTTTAAAGGGTGAGGAATTCTCTTTTCAACTCAAGCCTCAACCTCACTTTCATAAAAATTTCAAATTATTGGTAGATTCTCTTCAGGGATTCCAGAAACAAGGATTTCAGAGTTTTATTTGCTCGGATAGTGCTAAGCAACTTGAGCGCCTAACAACAATTTTTGAAGAGATTGATGAGGATACGAATTTCTCGGATCTGAATGGAAGTCTTAGAGAAGGATTTGTTGATGAACAACATCAAATAACCTGTTTCACGGATCATCAAATATTCGATCGGTTTCATCGCTCCAAGGAGAAACCGAAATTCTCAAAATCCAAATCGCTCACCCTGCGCGAACTGAAGACACTTCAGCCTGGGGATTTTGTGGTACACACGGATTATGGTGTTGGCCGCTTCGCTGGAATGGATTATGTCCAAGTCGGTGAAAACAAGCAAGAAGCCGTACGTCTTGTTTATCGAGATGATGACTTGCTTTACGTCAGTATTCATTCGCTACACAAAATTTCTAAATATTCTGGAAAAGAGGGAACGCCTCCTTCAATAAACAAACTGGGCACTCAAGATTGGGAAAACAAGAAGAAAAAGGTTAAGAAAAAAGTCAAGGACATAGCCAAAGACTTGATTCAGCTCTATGCAAAACGAAAAAATGCGCCCGGCTTTGCCTTCACGGTTGATGATTATTTGCAGGCGGAGTTGGAGTCCTCATTCATGTATCAAGACACACCAGACCAAGCGCAAGCTGTAAGTGATGTGAAGGCTGACATGGAGAAAACATACCCTATGGATCGGCTAGTATGCGGGGATGTTGGTTTTGGTAAAACTGAGGTGGCCATTCGTGCTGCCTTTAAGGCTGTGAATAATGGGAAACAGGTGGCGGTTTTGGTTCCAACCACCATTTTGGCCATGCAGCATTATCACACTTTTAAATCTCGTCTAATAGATTTCCCAGTCAATGTTGATTACATCAACAGGTTTAAAACTACCAAGCAGATCAACGAAATCAAGAAAGGCATTTCTGACGGAAAGTTGGATATTGTCATAGGGACGCACCGAATTGTAAACAAAGACATTCAGTTCAAAGACTTAGGATTGATGGTAATTGATGAGGAGCAGAAGTTTGGTGTCAAGGTGAAGGAGAAGTTGAAAGAAATGAAAGTCAATGTGGACTCGCTCACTTTGACGGCAACCCCAATCCCGAGGACATTGCATTTTTCACTTATGGGGGCCCGAGACCTGTCCATCATCTCTACACCACCACCCAACAGACGTCCTGTAACTACAGAGGTTCACGATTTCGACCATGAATTAATTCGCGATGCTGTGAGCAGCGAAATTCGCAGAGGGGGCCAAGTCTTTTTCGTGCACAATCGAATAAGTGACATTGAACAAATTGGAAACCTAATACATCAGCTGGTACCGGATGCCAAGATCATAATCGGTCATGGTCAAATGGAAGGAACGAAGCTTGAAAATGTCATGATGAAGTTCATCAATGGAGAATGCGATGTGCTTGTTTCGACCAACATCATTGAGTCAGGCCTTGACATTCCAAATGCCAATACCATAATAATCAATCGTGCGCACATGTTTGGACTTTCGGATCTTCATCAAATGCGCGGTAGAGTGGGCCGGTCCAACACCAAAGCCTATTGCTATTTATTAACTCCGGCGGGTAATACCTTAAGTGGTGATTCACGAAAGAGACTAATCGCACTGGAGGAGTTTTCCGACCTTGGGGATGGGTTCAAAGTAGCCATGCGCGATTTGGATATTAGAGGAGCTGGAAACCTGCTGGGAAGCGAGCAAAGTGGTTTCATCACCGATATGGGCTATGACATGTATCACAAGATACTGGATGAAGCTGTGGCAGAATTGAAAGAACAAGATTTCAAAGATCTATTTGAAGCTACCGAAATTGAGAATGCTCGGCACTTCGTGCAGGATTGCACAGTAGAAACGGATATGGAAATTCTCATCCCTCAAGAATACATCTCCGATATTTCGGAAAGGCTGAGCACCTACAATAAACTTGATAATATCAAGAATGAAGAAGAGCTACAAAAATGTGTTGAATCCCTCCATGATCGCTTCGGCCCACTACCAGATGAATTAAAGAATTTGATTGAATCGGTTAGACTAAGATGGCTTGCGATTGACTTAGGCTTTGATAAACTTCTCCTGAAAAACGGCTCCATGAAAGCCTACATTTCCAACCAGAAAGAAGAGTATTTTCAATCTGCCGTATTCGGTGACATACTTAGGTTCATTCAGTCCCATCCAAGAAGCAGTCGAATTAAGGAAATCAAGAATCGATTAATCATAACTATTGATGACCTCTCTACTGTAGGGGCCGGCAAGCAAGTGCTCGAAGAAATGTATTCAGTAGTTACCGAATAAATAGCTTCTGACACAATAATTTATCATTTTTGGGATTAGTTAAGAGAAGAATTAAACACGAAAATGTATTGCCAATGAAGGCGATTTTTGAAATATTTGTGTTTATTAGTCTTTTGAAGCGTTTCAAAACAAAGAAAACAGGTATGAAAAATTTTGTGAACGTAGTAAAATCAGGAGTTGCTATCCTGTTTACTACAACCATTATCACCGGATGTAATCTATTCGGTAGCGGCTATGGTACACCGACCAGTAACAATCCAGGCAATGCCAGTACTGCTACGGGTTTCGAATATAACAGCGATCTTGGAGGTTTTCAGGTGGGTGAATATTCCGGCCAAGCTGATGGTCCTAATCTAATATTTATTGAAGGCGGTAGAACTGTTCTAGGTTCTTTCGAAGAAGATATTCTTCATGCCGGAGACAATGTTGAAAGAACCGTAACTGTGGCTTCATTCTATATGGATGAAACTGAAGTAGCAAACATTCACTGGCAAGAGTATGAGTACTACATAAAACTTGACTCACCAGAATACTACTGGAGAAACAACCTTCCTGATACCGCAGTATGGGCTAAGGACTTGGCTTATAATGATCCATATGTAAATGCTTACTACAGACATGCTGGATTCCGTTTCTTCCCAGTGGTAGGGGTGAACTGGAGACAAGCCGTGAACTACAGCCAATGGAGAACCAAAATGGTCAATCTAAAATTGGCTGAAGAAGCTGGGCTTCTTGATCCTGCTGCCTCAGGAGGATTTGCTGGAGCTGAGGACCCGGGAGCTGCAGGTGGAGGGCTAGCTAGCTCTGTTGGAAACGTTGCTGCACTTCAGCAAGGAATTGCCATACCTGGGTACAGACTACCAACTGAAGCTGAGTGGGAGTATGCAGCGCAAGCTCTTATCGGAACGCAGTGGCTAGATGAAAATCAAACGCACCGAAGACTTTACCCTTGGGACGGCCATGCTCTTAGAAACCCTTATGGCAAAAGCATGGGCTATTTCCTTGCAAACTTCAAAAGGGGTAGAGGTGACTATGCTGGTATCGCTGGTAAGCTGAATGATGGCGCTATGGTAACAACTTACGTTTATGATTATCCTCCAAACGATTTCGGTCTTTATAATATGGCTGGAAATGTGAACGAGTGGGTATATGACGTTTACCGTCCGCTTTCTTTCCAAGACATGGAAGATTTGAACCCAGCCAGAAGAGATGCAATCAATGATCCTGAGTCAGCTTACAATGCGGGTTACAACTTCATCGGTAACGAAGGCCCTTACACCAAAGAGGAATGGGAAAAAGCAACGGGTCTTCAGAAATCTTTTGATGATGCTGATCCTCCAATGAAGAGATTGAGAGTTTATAAAGGTGGTTCTTGGTCAGATGTTGCTTACTGGATGTCTCCGGGAACAAGAAGATTCACTTTTGAAGACTCTGCTTCATCTACAATCGGTTTCAGATGTGCGATGATTCGTGCTGGAACGAACTACTAAGAAAAAATATTAGCTAAAAATTAAGCCGCTCATAGAGCGGCTTTTTTATTTCCCTGCGGCCAATGCCGCAATTATAAGTTCTTGCGCATCCGTTTTGGCTATTTGATCGCATAGTCTCCCTGTTGTTGCGCCTGTGGTAATGACATCATCCACAATCAATATCACCTTCCCGTCCAATTCATTTGCATTTATTACTTCAAACACATCATCCATAGATGTCCAGCGATCTGTTTTCGCTTTTTTTGTTTGCGTATTTGTTTTCTTGACACGAGCGACGGCTGTAGTGGACATATCCACATCCATCACTGTAGAAATCCCTCTTGCTATCAGGTCACTTTGATTGTATCCTCGCTGTTTCTGCCTGGACTTATGAAGTGGAACCGGGACGATAAGGTCAAATGGCTTAATAATCGTTTTTTGAAGCTGAAGTCCCAGTTTCTCTCCGAGCCAAATTCCCAGATCTTTCTTACCCCTGTACTTTATTCCTTGAATCAATTGTTGAGCCATCCCAGACTTCATATAACTCATGAGCGCGAAAGACTCTGTTACTTTAGGTTGATGCGCAAATTTCTTGAGCAATTCGGCTTTATTTGCTGAGGTCTCCCATTTGGGTAGATTCAGCTCACAGCCTAGGCAAAGAAATTTTTCCGCGCTTGTCAGTGACTTGTCGCACGTGTAGCATGTGCGAGGATAAAGGAGTGAAATAAAATCCGCTAACTGCGATTTCATAGTTAAATATAAGAAATGGTTTATCAAAAAGACCTTGAACTTCACCGAAATTGGGCAGAATTGATGTCTAACCTTAAAGAGAGAATAGGACAAAGACCAAGGGACCTAAATCATGTTTTGTATCTAATTGGCATTCAAGAGCTTGGAAAGGGTATTCGTGATTTCTCAAAAGAAGAAAAACAGGACCTTATGCATATTGCTACGTGCCGACTTCTTGCGATTCAAGGTTTTTATTCTTTAGAGGGAATCGATGAAGATGGGTGGCCACATTGGAAAAAAACTAAACAGATTCCAAAACTGAACCTTAGTGATCAAGAAGTACTTTTGAAAAAATGTGCATTAGATTACTTCGATGAGGAATTTTAGCCAATTTTTACCCTGAATTGATTTTTCTCGTTACAACCATCAATGTCTATAAAAGATAAAATACAATCATTTAAAAAAGACAAGTCACGAATCTTGAGCGTTTCGGGCGCTCTCCTTACGTGCTCAGTTCTCGTCGTTTTGATATTGTTGGCGTCATTACTCGAAAATTCGTTTTGGTTCGGGTCCACAGTCAGAGCCTCCCTCTTCTTTTTGATCCTTGGATTAGTCGCCTACCTACTCATCGCCAAAGTGATACTACCTCTTTTGGTTGTGATAGGAGTTAGAAGTGGCGAGTCAACTGAAGAGCTTGCTAATAAAATAACCTCTGAGCTACCTGAGATAAACGATGACCTTATTAATTACCTACAACTTGAGAAGAATCAGGAAAACGATCTTGCTAAAGCAAGTCTTGAGCAGAGACTTTCTCGCCTTTTTCCTATTGATTTCTCAAAAGCAATTGATAAAAAAACTAACAGGAAATATGCTCAGGCTCTAGCCTTTCTTGTTGTTCTTTTTCTGACTGTGGCTTTTGTAAACCCGCCAGCGATCACGGGGGGAGCGGAACGCCTAGTTAATTTCAACAAAGAGTTTGTAAAACCCGCCCCATTTTCATTTGTCGTTCTGAACGACTCTCTCAGGGGTTTCCAGAACAAGGACTTTACTCTTGCTGTTGATCTAAGTGGCCAAAACATTCCGGGAGAAGCCTTCCTTATCATTGATCAAAAGAAAATGAAACTGGACCGCAATGTTAAAGGTGGCTTTTCTCATACATTTAAAAAACTTAATGGCGATGTTTCATTTCAGATAGAAGCCTCGGGCTTTAGAAGCAAAAGCTACCAAATAGAGTTACTCAATAAACCTCAGCTCGACTTGTTTAAAATTACAGTCAAGCCACCTGCATACACCAAGATACCTAACAGAACAATCAATAATACAGGTAACCTGGAAGCACCAGCTGGCAGTGTGGTGACATGGACTATTCAAACCAGCCATAGCAATACCGCTGTTTTCGAGTTTCGAAACGATAGCATTCAGGCTAAACGAATAAATCAATCGAATTTCGAGCTCTCCAAAAAAATTACTGAAAGTGGGCTCTATAGAATCCGACTAGAGAATCAGTATGCATCCAACGAATCCAAACTGGATTACAGAATTAATGTAGTGCCGGACGAATCCCCAGTGATCAAAGTGGATTTTCTTCCAGACACTTCATATTTCAAATTTGTTGTTGCCACTGGAGAAATCCAGGACGACTATGGATTCAAAAGTTTAGATCTGGTTTGGGAAATTGATGGGAGCAAGTTTAGAAAACCAGTGGACATCAATCAAAACGCCAAAAATCAGAGGTTTTATGCCGAGTGGTTTGCCGATTCTGCGGATGTTTCAAACAAGAATATTCTATTTTATCTGGTTGTACGAGACAATGATCAGCCCGCTGGTTTCAAATCATCAAAATCATCCGCGTTTAGCTTTAGAAAACCTGACTTTCAAGAGCTTTCCGATATCATAGAGAAAAAGTCACAAAGTGCTGAAAAGCAAATGAATAAATCATCAGAAGAGCTAGAGAAGCTAAAAGAAATGCTTGATAAACTGTCCGATAGATTAAAAGCCGAAAAAGACATCAACTGGCAAGAAGAGAAGCTACTGGAAGAGACCATTGAACAGCGAAAAGAAATCGAGAAAATGCTAGAAGAGATGAAGGAAAAGCACGATGACCTCATCAAGGCAAATGACAATTTTGAGCAAACCGAACAACTGAAGGAGAAGTCTCAGAAGCTTAATGAACTCATGGAAAGCCTCATGGATGACGAAACTAAAAAGCTTTATGAGGAACTTCAAAAACTACTCGAGGATAAAGCAAGTAGCGACGATCTGAGAGAAAAACTCGAGCAAATAAGCCGTCAGGAAAACCGGATGCAAAAAGATTTTGAACGAACAAAAGAACTCTTCAAAAGATTTAAGCTTGAGGCAGGGCTCCAGCGTGTGTCCCAACAACTCGATTCGCTTGCGCAAGATCAATTTAAACTGAGCGAAGATCAAACCAAAAATGATTCTTCAGCCCTTGCCGAGCAGCAAAACATTAAAGAGCAATTCGACGAACTATCAGAAGACTTAGAAAAACTGGAAGAGTTGAATCAGGAGCTCGACAAACCTGAGCCGCTTGAAGATTTCGATTCAGACAAAAAGCAAGTCAGTGAAGAGATGAAAGACGCTATGGAGCAAATGACACCTGATGGAAACAAAAAGAAATCAAAGAAAAGTCAGCAAAATGCAGCTCAACAAATGCAGAAAATGAGTGAGAAGATGCAAAAAATGCAGGCAGGAATGGAAATGGAGGTGATGCAAGAGAACATTGAACAGCTGCGAAAAATTCTAGATGACCTTGTTAAGCTGTCGTTCAATCAAGAAGAGCTGATTGCCGATTTCCGGACGGTCAATTCATCAGACCCGCGATTTATTACCCTTTCTCAAAGCCAAATAAAGCTACAGGAGGACATGGTGGTAATTGAGGATAGCCTTCTCGCTTTAGCAGGCAGAGTTGTTCAGTTGTCCAGTTTCATTACCAAAGAAATAGAGCAGATTGATTTTCAGATGAAGTCCGCAGTAGAGCAAATTCGCGAACGCCAAAGAGGAAGAGGGCTTTCGCATCAGCAGTTTTCTATGACCTCAATGAACAACCTCGCATTGTTGCTAAATGATGTTCTTCAGCAAATGCAAATGACAATGTCAGAAGCAAACGGGAAGTCTTCTCAAAACCAACCCCAACAATCACCACTCCCTAAGCTAGGTGAAATGCAGCAACAGCTTGGTGAGCAAATACAGAAGCTCCAAGACGGACAAAAATCTGGTCAACAACTTTCCGAAGAGCTTGCCCGTATGGCAGCCGAACAGGAAATGATCCGTAGACAGCTGGAACAGCTCCAGGAACAAATGGAAGGACAGTTTGGAAACCAGCTTGGTGATGAGCTCAAAAAGGCTATCCAAATGATGGAAGACAATGAAGTGGACTTGGTGAACAAAAAAATTACTCGTCAATTAATGCTGCGTCAAAAAGAGATCACCACGCGTATGCTTGAAGCCGAAGAAGCATTGAAAGAGCAAGAACAAGATCCCGAAAGAGAAGGTGAAACAGGCAAACAGCGAGAACGTCTTTTTCCTCCTAATTTTGAAGAATATTTGAATGAACGCAAAAAAGAGATAGAATTGCTCAGAAGTGTTCCAATAGAATTAAACCCTTTTTATAAAAAGGAAGTAAACGATTACTTTAGACGTCTAAGCGAAAGCAATTAATGAATACCATCAACATAGACATTCCGTCTCTTCCAGAAAACATCCGCATCGTGGAGAGCTTCATAGACAATGCAAAAGACAAGTTTGAGCTTAATGATGACATCTATGGGAACATCATGATTGCAGTCACTGAGTCTGTGAATAACGCCATCCTCCACGGAAACCTAAAAGACAAATCCAAAAATGTTTCCTTGTCACTTGTCGTAGGAGATGGTTCCCTTAAGTTCACAATAAAGGATCAGGGTAATGGATTTGATTTCGCCGACCTTCCCGATCCAACCGCACCGGAGAACTTGGACAAACCAAGTGGCAGAGGCATTTTTCTTATGAAGCACCTCTGTGATGAAGTCGCTTTTCAGGAAGAAGGGAAATCCGTTGAACTTACCTTTTACCTTGGCTAACCACACCAATATCACCTTCCATTGTGACGATGTTCTTTTTCACTGGGAGGATGAAAACATGCTCACATCTTGGCTCTCTCGAATCTGCGATAAAGAAAAGGTTAGTCTCTCCGAATTGTCCTATGTTTTTTGCTCCGACGAAAGGCTACTCCAGATTAACCAAGAGTACCTTAACCATGATTATTTCACGGACGTCATAACTTTTGACCTATCGGAAGATGAAAACATCGAGGGTGAAATCTACATTAGCCTTGATCGCGTGACCGAACACGCCCATGAACTTTCCATTCCTTTTGAGAAAGAACTGTGTAGAGTTATGGCTCATGGTCTACTTCACCTCATTGGATATGACGACAAATCCCAAGAGCTCAAAACAGAAATGACTCAGAGAGAAGACATCTCCTTATCTTTGCTCAAGGAAGTTCCACGTGGAACTTTCGATACCAAGGAATGATTACTGTTCCACGTGGAACACTAAGCTATGTTTGCAGAATACGATATTATAGTAGTTGGTGCTGGTCATGCCGGCTGTGAGGCGGCAGCCGCAGCTGCCAGAATGGGTTCGCGGGTTTTAATGGTGACCATGAACATGAACACCATTGCACAAATGTCTTGCAATCCTGCAATGGGCGGGATAGCCAAGGGTCAAATTGTAAGGGAAATAGATGCGCTTGGTGGGCAGTCCGGAATCATCACCGATAAAACAATGATCCAATTCCGCATGCTCAACAAGTCCAAAGGGCCAGCCATGTGGAGTCCCCGGGCACAATCGGATAGAATGCGATTCGCAGAAGAGTGGAGATTGACCCTTGAGCAAACAGAAAACCTCGACTTCTGGCAAGAAATGGTGACCAACCTTCTTGTGAAGGACGGACGGGTTAGGGGTGTAAAAACAGCACTCGGAATTGAGATCAAATCCAAAGCCGTGGTTCTCACCAATGGAACGTTCCTTAATGGGCTGATTCATATTGGCGACAAAAACTTCGGTGGCGGACGTGCCGCAGAAAGATCCGCTACCGGAATTACGGAACAGCTAATAGAATTAGGTTTTGAATCAGGGAGGATGAAAACAGGGACACCACCAAGAGTCGATGGGCGTTCCCTTGATTATTCCAAAATGGAAGAGCAGGAGGGTGATGTCGTCCCATCCAAATTCAGTTTTCTGGATTGTTCCAAACCACTAACAGAGCAACGGAGTTGTTGGATCACTTACACCAACCCACAAGTCCACAATACCTTACAAACAGGATTCGAAAAATCCCCAATGTTTAACGGAAGGATTCAGGGTCTTGGACCAAGGTATTGCCCATCAATCGAAGACAAAATCAACCGTTTTGCAGACAGAGATCGTCATCAAATATTCGTTGAGCCTGAAGGATGGAACACGGTAGAGGTCTATGTAAACGGCTTTTCAACCTCCCTACCGGAGGATGTACAATATCAAGCGCTCACTCAAATACCCGGATTTGAGAAGGCCAAAATGTTCAGGCCCGGGTATGCTATCGAGTATGACTTCTTTCCACCGACTCAGCTCAGCCTTACCCTTGAAACACATCTGGTAGAAAATCTCTATTTCGCTGGCCAAATCAACGGCACCACAGGGTACGAAGAAGCTGCTTGTCAAGGACTGATGGCAGGCATCAACGCACACCTTAAAATACAAAAAGAAACCCCATTCATACTGAAGAGATCAGAAGCTTATATTGGGGTTCTCATTGACGATCTCATTAACAAAGGCACGGATGAACCTTACAGAATGTTCACATCCCGTGCTGAATTCAGGTTGCTTCTAAGGCAGGATAATGCGGATCTCAGACTAACAAGGAAAGGAGCCTCTCTGGGCTTGGCCAATGAAGAACGACTCGCTCAGCTAGAGACTAAGGAACACGCAATAGCAGAGTTGACAAAGAGAATAAACAAAGTCAAGTTGCAGCCAGAGGACATAAATCCCAGACTTGAGGAATTAAACTCGTCAACTATCAACGAGAAGACTTCTGTTGAGAAAATTCTTAAGCGACCGCATGTTCATTTAAGTTCACTTGAAGGTCTTTCAAACGAACTTGATAGTTTGCTAAACTCTAATTCCACTGAGGTCAAGGAGCAGGTTGAAGTTCAACTCAAATACGCTTCCTACATAGATCGGGAGCTTGAGCAATCAGAAAAGATGGCACAATTAGAAAATCTTTTCATTAAAAAAGATTTCTGCTATGATGCAATCCCGTCGCTTTCATCCGAGGCAAAAGAAAAGTTGCTCAAAATTCAGCCAGAAACTCTTGGACAAGCCTCTCGTATTAGTGGCGTATCGCCAGCTGATATCTCAATCCTAATGGTATATCTCGGAAGATAAATGTTTGAAAAACTGGACGAATGCCCATCCTGCGGCCATCCCAAATTTCCAAATCACCTAATCTGTACAGACCACTCGATATCTGGCGACAGCTTTGCTTTGGTAAAGTGCGACAAGTGTCAGTTGGTTTTTACTAATCCTCGACCGACATCTGAGAATATTAGCGTTTACTACGAAAGCGATCAGTACATTTCTCATAGCAACAAATCTCTTTCACCTGTTCAATTTGCCTACAAACTAGTTCGTCGATTTACCCTCAAACAAAAATCCAAACTGCTAAAATCCTTAAGTCCCAAAGGAAGCTTGTTACTTGATTACGGTGCAGGTACTGGTCACTTTCTTAAATTCATGAAGAGCCAGGGGTGGCACGTATCAGGTGTGGAACCGAACGCCAAAGCACGCAAAATAGCAGAGTCACAGCTGAACTCGCCCCTCTCTAATTCCATTGAATCCCAGAATGATCAATATGACATTATTACTGCCTGGCACGTTATTGAGCATGTGCACGATTTAACTAGGACATTGAAAGAACTTACAAAGAGGCTTGCCAAAAATGGCCACCTAGTTATCGCTGTGCCAAATATTAACAGCTTCGATGCTGACCATTACGGATCGCACTGGGCGGCTTACGATGTACCCAGACACCTCTATCATTTCAGTCAATCATCTTTTGAAAAGCTCATCTCTTCGCACAAATTCAAAATCAAGGAGACAATTCCAATGAAATTTGACGCCTTTTACGTTTCATTGCTCAGCGAAAAATACCTTTCCGGTTCAAGTAATTATTTCTCCGCAATAAAAACGGCAATGAAATCAAACAAACTGGCTAAGACGACCGGTGAGTATTCTAGTCTAATTTACATTCTCAAGAAATGAGGAACGTACTTCTGGTAATAGCATTCATTCTCCTTGTCGACTACATGTTGCCGAGCTGTGCCAACCCCCAGGCACCTACAGGCGGGCCAAAAGACACCATTCCCCCTACGTTGCTGGAAGCGTACCCGCAGGTCGGGACGATCAATTTCACAGGCCAAGAAATTACGCTTGAGTTCGATGAGGCGGTAAAAGCCGATCGTCTTCAAACGGCTCTAATCATAACCCCTCAGCAAGAAGTCAAATTCAAGGCCATCACTCGGAAAAATCGACTCACCCTCAAATTTGATCAGCCATTTCCTGACAGCACCACAATCACTCTCAATTTTCTGGAGGGGATTACTGATATCACAGAGGGCAATCCGGCTATTAACTTATCCTATGTTTTCAGTACTGGTCCATTCCTAGATTCCCTTTCAGTATCTGGGAGAGTTTTTTACCTTATGACTGCCAAGCCAGCCGATCAAACCACAGTTGGTTTGTTCACCATACATGATTCACTCAATTTGCAGACCAGCAAACCGACCTATTTTATCAAAACTGACAAGGAAGGAAACTTCAAAATTGCCAATATCAAAAATGGTAATTATAGACTATTGGCCTTTAAAGACGCAAATAACAATCTCATCTTGGATGCCAAGGAAGAAGCTTTTGGATTTTCTTCCGACACGCTTATCTTATCTGAGGACATCTCTCAAATAGAACTTCCTCTGATCAAACAAAACATATCCAAGCTTCGACTTATCTCCTCTCGTCCTGCTGCCAAATACTACGAACTGAAATATTCCAAAGGTCTATCGACTATTGAATCAGATCCTCAATACGACCATATATTTGATCCGAGTACAAATTCCATTCGACTCTATCGACCTGATAGCTTAGCAATCGGCGATAGTATCCTCACACGATTTACGGTTCTTGATTCTAGCTCAAATATGTCGACGGATACCGTCTATGTCAAGTTCAATGAGTCGACACGCAAGCCTTCATCATTCGAGGGTAACATCCTTCCAAATGATAAGAAGTTCTTACCCAACATTACCTATACTGTCAATTTATCAAAACCAGTCACTCAGTTCGATTCTTCCATTATTCTCTTCCGACGTGACTCAACTATACAAATCCCTCTTCCACCGAGTACCCAATTCGATTGGAACAATAATTACACACAACTAATTTTTAATCATTCGTTCGATACCGCAGCTTACTACACTAGTCAAAAAGAACAGTACGACTCCATCCAACTTAGTCGAGTTGATACTGCACGAGTAATTGTTGACAGCACATCATTACGAAAGGCCCGAGCACCAAAAACCTTTAGGAAATCTCCCTCAGTAACACTAACCTTTCCACGGGGTACTTTCATCTCAGTAGAAAATGACACACTAGACACTATTGATAAAACTGTTTCCTTCTATAACAAGAAAGAACTAGGTAGTATAATCACTAACCTTACAGGATTTGATCCTATGGATCAGGTGGAACTCGTTGACAAATCCTTCAAGGTTATAAGATCCTATTCATATGCCAATCAAATACATATGACAAGTCTTCCTCCGGGTGAATACGGAATCCGGATTTTGATTGATTCCAATAAAGATGGAAAATGGTCTCCAGGTAACTTTCTGGAGAATATAGAACCAGAGGACGTTTATCTTTTTCCAGACTTCACATCCCTTAGAGCCAACTGGGAAATCAATCTTAATATCTCCAAATAGTGGTGGATAACAGCCTTCAAACTTGTGAATAAATCACTTTCAAATCTAGAATTCTCCATTTCTATTCTAATCGAAGGATAACCCAACGATTATCCCCATTCTGCAGGTTAACTATTCACATTTTCTTATAGAATTCTCATCCACATCATAAGTTTTGGTTATCCTAACATAAAATACCAAGCCTTTAATTTTCAATACGTTAGAAGTTGGTAACTATGTGAACAGATGTGCCTAACCCAAGTTTTATAAACAATCCATATCTCCAAACATATTTTTCCGTATTTACCCACATATCCACGTACCTAATAGATATAGTAGATTTTATATAATCTTATATTCTATTTATTAGAAGAGCCTAAAAATGTTGATTACTCGAAACTTCATCCTGATAGCACTGACTCTATTTTCGTCATCGTTAGTAGCTCAAAACAATGACATCCATTTGGCAAACGAATATTATCAGCAGGGTGAATTAGAAAAGGCAAAGGGGCTATACGATGAACTTTCAAAATCGCGTCAGAATATTTCGCAAATCAACTCTAACTACTTGGAAGTTCTAAAGCAGATAGGGAACCCAAAGGAAATTCAGGATTACTTCAAACGAGTATTGGCTTGGTACCCTGGAAATATTGCGTATGAGATAGATCAGACAGAATATTTCTTTACGAGTGGAGACGAAAGAGCTTATACCAAAAGCATTAAGGATCTCAAACAGACCTATGAAGGGAGTCGCTTTCAATTAAGCATGGTTGCTCAGCAATTTGCCAGTAAGCGTATGTATGAGCAGTCTGCAGACTTTTTTCTTTTGGCGAGAGCGGCCAGTAATGTAGAATCTACTTATGCACTGGAAATGGCCAGAGTCTACAGTCTACTCAACGATAAGGAGAAAATGGTAGATGAATATCTGAATTATGCCAGAGAGAATCGCCAAAACACAGCTTACATAAAGAACATATTTCAAAACCTCCTGAAGGAAGAAGAGGATCTGACCTACCTGGAAAATTCACTTATCAAAAAAATTCAGCAGAACCCTGATGAAAGAACGTTTCCTGATCTGATGATTTGGTTAGAACTGCAGCGAAAGAATTTTTATGGAGCCTTTATTCAGGCTCGTGCTTTGGACAAACGAGAGAAGACCACTGGGAACCAAGCAATGAATGTGGGCCGAATTGCCATGGACAATGAAAGTTGGGATGACGCCATTACCATTTTTGAGTATTTGACAGACAATTACAAAGAACAGAATCAGCAGGCCTTTTATCGAAAGATGCTCATTGAGGCCAAAGAAGGAAAAGTAAAAAATACATTTCCGGTGGACAGACAGCAGATAAAGAATCTTTCAAGGGCCTATTCAAGCTTGTATAGAGAGGTCGGCCCCAATAACTACACATTCGAGGCACTTAGAAACATGGCTCATCTTCATGCCTTTTACCTGGGCGAAATAGACACGGCAGCCATTATCCTTCGACACCTTATCAGCTCCCCAAGAGTCAGCCCCTATTTGGTTTCTCAGAGTAAAATGGACCTGGGCGATATCTACATCCTCCGAGACCAACCTTGGGAAGCAACTCTACTTTATTCGCAAGTAGAAAAGGCCAACAGAGATAGTCCACTTGCCTATGAAGCAAAATTGAAAAATGCGCGATTGCACTACTACACGGGTAATTTCTCCTTGGCTAAAAGTCATCTGGATATCTTGAAAAGAGCCACGACCCGAGAAATTGCCAATGACGCAATTGACTTGACCGTCCTAATCACTGACAATACGTATTTGGATTCCACCGATGTGATCATGCAATCCTATGCATCAATAGAATTGATGATATTCCAGAATCAGTTTGGAAAGGCCCAAAGGGCCTTGGAGTCAATGCTGGTGAAACACCCTCGACATTCTATAATCGACGAGGTGTACTGGCAGCTCTACAAAATCTACTTGCAAGCAGGTGACTACCAGACCGCCGCGGACTATCTTGAAAAAATCACAAGAGAATTTGGTTATGATATCCTGGCTGATGACGCAGCATTCAAACTAGCAGAAATTACAGAAAGGTATCTAAATGACCCATCGGGGGCTCAGGAGCTATACAAGGAATTCCTGACAAAATACCCAGGTAGTATGTACACAGCAGAAGCCAGAAAAAGATTTCGCCAACTCCGCGGTGATTTTGATTCTTAAGTTTTCCTTAGACCCCTTTTGCTCAGTCTGCGATACATCCATAGTGCAAACGCAATGATACCAATGGAGATCATTTGCGAATGAGAAAGTACATCTTCGATGATAAACCCTCTTCGGATATCGCCCCTGAAAATTTCAATCACACCACGCCCAACCGCATACAGCATTAAATAAATCATGAAAAGCTGCCCTTCGAATCGTTTGTGTCTTTTGAACATGAGCAAAAAGGTGAGAATGCCAATCAGGAATAACGATTCATAAAGCTGAGTTGGATGTAGGGCCGTGTGAAGCGGCTGGGCCTGTGATAGCTCATCCGTAAAAGTCACGCCCCAAGGCAGGTCAGTTGGTGTTCCGTAACAGCATCCAGCGAAAAAACAGCCGAGACGACCACTGGCGTGGATTATCAAAGTACAAATAGCCAAGAGATCCATCATAGGCCAAATGGGCCATTTTTCTTTTCGAAAATACCAAACGGCAATTGGGAGCCCTAAAAGAAGTGATCCATAAAAAACGAACCCGGTTCGGAAATTCACCAACATGTTGGAAGGAGGATGAAAGTAGAAGCTTGGTTTTTCAAAATAGAAGAAGAGCTTTCCACCGATAAAGGCAGCCAAAATCACGTAGATCGCAATCGTCTGGATTTTGTCCGGGTCGATGTTCAACTCTTTCCTGGCCATTCGTGCCATGAATAGGTAACCCATTAATGCCCCAATCATAATCATGAAGCCATACGTGTGCAGTGTGAAATTGCCGATGGTAATTAATTCAGGATGCATGCTTAAGATTTAAAGGGGTTGGAACCAGAGTCGTTGGAACTATCGAAAACGCGAATGCCTACTACATCGGCAGTGGCAGTAAGTTCTCCAGTCGAAGACAAAAACTCACAAGTCATGACTGTTTTCCGGCCTTTGACTTCCACAATTTTGGCTCTTAGTTCCACTTCATCATTTGGAGTAGGCTTCAGATATTTTACAGAAAGAGTTCCGGTGGCATATCGGTAAACAGGCTCTGTGTCCAGCTCGCGATTCTCGCGTCGATAAGCGTCCGCCATGGCCGTGCCCATGCAATGGCAATCGATTAATGTCGCCATAATGCCACCGTTCATCAAGTCTGACCAACCGTGGTATTTTTCTTCTGACTTCCACTTACAGACAGATACATCACCATCCCAATAGCTTTTGATCTGAAGCCCTTTGTGATTATGCCCACAGCCGAAGCAGACATTTTCTGGCATGTGATCCTGAAAAAATTTAGAATTGGCCATATTGCTTACCTTAGATTTCGACCAAAGAAAATAAATATGTACCACACCCTCGACCTTCATTTTCAAGACTACTCAGAAGCTATCGGATCATTCGCTATTGAATCTGAGGACGGTTTGATTTTAATAGAGTCTGGCCCTTTCAGCACATTTAATTCTCTGCAAAAGGAATTGAAGAAAATGGGTTATTCCTTCGAAGATGTCAAACATGTTTTGCTGACGCATATTCATTTCGATCATGCAGGTGCTGCATGGACTTTTGCCGATAGGGGAGCCAAAATCTATGTTCACCCCTTTGGGGCGGGACACATGGAAGATCCATCGAAGCTTGTAGCTTCAGCCACCATGATATATGGTGACCAAATGGATACGCTTTGGGGAGCTATGAAATCAATCAAAAGAGAAAACCTCGTTGTTCCGGAAAACGGCGAAATACTAAGAATCGGGGGAGTGGAAATAACGACACTTTACACACCTGGTCATGCAAAGCACCACATTGCATGGGAAATTGAAGACAGGATTTTCACGGGTGATGTTGCCGGAGTAAAAATTGCCAGTGGGCCGGTTGTCCCACCCTGTCCACCGCCGGATATAAATATCGAAGAGTGGAACGCATCCATTGATTTGATTTTGTCAAGAAAACCCAAAGAACTTATTCTAACTCATTTTGGTGCACGTCAAGACCCGGAATCTCACATGACCGAGCTCAAGGAAATATTGAATGATTGGGCCGATTGGATTAAAGTGAAAATGGAGACTGGGCTTAGCAACGACGAAATCACGCCCCTTTTTGTAGAATACACGCAAGCTCAGTTGAAAGAACGAGGTGTGGATGAAATCGGCTTGAAACAGTATGAAGCAGCGAACCCATCTTACATGAGTGTGGCCGGATTGGTAAGATACTGGAAAAAGAAAGCGCAGGAATGATTCTGTGATGCATCTTTGCGGCAAACTCACAGACTAATGAGAAAACAAATAGCCGCAGGAAACTGGAAAATGAATAACGATTTAGAGACAGGCAAAACTCTGGCTTCAGAAGTCGTGGAGATGGTAAACTCCGAATTGAACAATGATGCAGAGGTGGTTCTGATACCTCCTTTTCCATATCTCACCACCGTCAAAGGACTAATCGGGTCGGCAAAAAACATAAGCCTTGGAGCTCAGAATTGCTCAGATCAGGATTCTGGAGCGTTTACCGGAGAGACCTCAGTGACAATGCTGAAAAGTATCGGCGTGAAGTATGTGGTTATCGGCCACAGCGAGCGAAGGGAATATTTCAACGAAAGTGATGCGATGCTCGCCGAGAAAGTAAATAAAACGCTTGCCGCAGGACTCACTCCAATTTTCTGTTGTGGCGAAGCACTCGAAACACGGGAAGCCGACAAGCATGAAGCATTTGTTTCAGAGCAAGTAAAGGCGAGCCTTTTTCACCTTTCTGCGGAAGATCTCAAGAAAGTGGTGATCGCCTATGAACCCATATGGGCAATAGGCACGGGAGTGACGGCCTCTTCTCAGCAAGCTCAGGATATGCACAAAACCATTCGTGAAAAACTAGCATCGAAATATGGACATGAAGTCGCGAATGCTATTTCTATCCTTTACGGAGGAAGCGTGAAGCCAGACAATGCGAAGGAAATCTTCGCTCAGCCGGATGTTGATGGCGGTCTTGTTGGCGGTGCAAGTTTGAAGTCTCGAGATTTTACGGATATAGCTAAGTCATTCTAGATGAACTGGATCGGCTTGCATGTTCAGTGCTCGGACGACCTTCGAGATATACTGTTAGCTGAACTTTCTCAGCTTCCATTTTCAACTTTTGAAGAAACAGAAAAAGGATTGGCTGCCTTTTGCGAGTCCACTGACTGGCAGGAAACAGAGGCCAATGAAATTTTAGAGAAATATGGAGTAACGACCTTTGAAATCAAAGAGGTTGAGAAAGTAAACTGGAACGAAGAGTGGGAAAAAAACTACGACCCCATCTTCATTAAAGACAAAATCGCCGTTCGCGCCCCCTTTCACCAGCCGACTGGCTACCCACTCGAATTGATTATCCGACCTCAGATGTCCTTCGGAACCGGGCATCATGCCACCACACACCTTGTTTTGGAGCACCAGTTTTCACTTGATCACTTAGGCAAGAAAGTACTCGACGTAGGATGTGGCACAGGTGTCTTGGCCATCATGGCAAGAAAGCAAGGAGCTCATGAGATTCTAGCAATTGATATTGAAGATTGGTGTGTTGAAAATAGTAAGGAGAATTTTGCGTTGAACCACTGCGAGGATATTGTCGCCGAGCAAAAGGAACTTCATCAGGTGGCGGACGCTAGGTTTGATATTATCCTCGCTAACATCACCAAAGGAGTTCATCATGAGTTGATGAAATTGTACCATTCAAAAATGAATATCAAAGGGCAGCTGATTATGAGCGGATTCTATGAAAGCGATGTAAAGGATTTGAAATTGGTCGCTGAACAATCGGGATTTCAATTCATAGAATTCAATGTCCTTGATGACTGGGCTATGATGGCTTGTCGTAAACTTTAGCATTATTCGTACTTTTATTCCATGAAGTGGCCAAATGTCCTTCTTTCCTTTCTACTTGTTCTCGCAACAATATTTGCGAGTGCCCAAAGATTTCCAGCTGAACCAGCGGGCTTTCTTACCAGTGCACGAGGAATCATAGAGGCGAGCGGTACGGAGGCGGCCTATCAGGTTTCAGGAAAATTCGCGACCTCTTGGTCTTCCAATTGGTCAGAAGCGCAGAAAGACATGATCATGACCATCGCTTCGGAGATGGATCGAAGGGGCCATACCACTGAGACTTATTTTAATTATTTCGCAGCAATGGCCTTTGCTGTTTCGGCCGAGAACCTGGAATCTGCAGAGATGACCAAACTGCTCAACGTCACCTTGGAAGTAGTAAGATCTCCTCAAAAGAAAGTGTTTGTTCAATACGCCGAAGGGCTGAATTATTTTCTTGCTAGACGATACCTGAATTTTTCGAGAAACATAAAGACCCAAGCCTTAGAAGGATCATACGAATTCAAAGTGATCAATGGAAATCCTCTGGCCTATCAAACTTCAGACGGACAGACTGTAAAACTAGATTCAATTGTAGCTGGAGATGCCCTGGCTCCATTCAAGGCAGATGAAAACGATGAATACGTTGACCCATGGGCCGAAGATCCCTATGGAGAAGTGGAAATAGATGGGGATCCATGGGCAGATCAGGCAGTAGACGATCCTTGGGCGGATGATCCTTGGGGTGATAGTGCCGACGATGACCCCTGGGCGTCCAATGAGGCCAACGATGCATGGGGGGACAATGCCGGCTATGACCCTTGGGCGGATAACGAAACAGCTAATGACCCCTGGGCAAGAAAAGCAATCAAAAAGGCCATTCCAGACAGACCAGAAATAGAACTTCCGCCTCAGCACGACCATGTGGAGGACATGCGTGCTCAATATTATTTTCCACCATTGGATGGTCCGGCCATTGACTTAAAAGGCATCAATGTTTTCATTGATGCCCACTATGATTCCATGACCATTTCAGGAGTGGACGGGACATATTTATTGTCAAACAGAATTTTTGCGGGCAATGGCGGCAAATTAAAATGGCCTGAAGTGCACGACAAAATGGACGGGGCTACAGTAGAATTCGGCGAATGGCATTTTGAAACCACTCACGATTATTTCTGGACCCCAAATGCCGAACTAACATTCGACAAATTTTCTTCAGAACCCATTGAGGGCCGATTCGAGTTTAAAAGTCAGGCCAAAGGACCAAATGCCGTTAGTGATTATCCGGTCTTTAGTTCCAATTATGCGGATATTACCGTAGACCTAACCGAAAGATCAAAATACACAGGGGGACTAGAAATAAGAGGTAGCAAATTTTTTGGAAAGGCAACTTCTAGAGAAAAGGGAACGCTTGAATTAACCACCAAATCAAACAAGGTTTATGTCAAAGCACGGGAGTTCGTTTTGGGAGATTCATTGCTGACTACTGAGGCCGGAGAGCTGATACTGATCCATGGCTCAGATACTATTTACCATCCATCTGTAGCTATTTGGTTTGATGAGACCAAGGACGAACTAACGGTGTTGCGAACCAAGAGTCACAGCGTGACCCCATTTAAATCCTCGTATTTCGGAATGGAAATAAATGCGGATCTATTAAAGTGGAATCTTGAAAAAGACTCCATCACCCTAGATGTTCTCAATGGGAAAAGGGAAATTCCAATGACCATGGAGTCGGATCAATATTACACGCCGGAGCGACTTCAAAAGATGAACCCCAATTTCCCAATGCATCCGCTGGTGATGGTAGTTGCTTTCGCCAAAAAATACGGCGACCTCAAAGAATGTTACGACCTAGAACTCGCAGAAGAGTATGACATGTCCATGCCGCTCGTTCGTGCCAACATTAAAATACTGGAACAGTACGGGCTGGTCAATTATAACCCAGAAACCCATGTGGTTTCTATACTGGATAAGGCGTACCATTATTTTGATGCGGCGGCCAAAGAAGCGGACTATGATCATATGTACATAAAGTCGCAGATTAGCAATCAGCCAAATGCGATAATACGACTGGATAGTGGGCAACTAATAGTGAATGGAGTCACTTCATTTTCGGTAGTGGAAGGATATGGTCTGGAGGTGGAGCCAGACAGCAGCAAGCAAGTGATCTTTTTGAGGGATCGGGCTTTTACTGTAAGTGGCACCATCACAGAGGGAGATTTCATCTACAATGGAAAGGATTTCCATTTTAACTACAACGAGTTTCTTTTTGATATGCCCCAGATTGATTCAATCCGGCTGAATGTACCAATTGTGGACTCAACAGCCGTGGATCAAAAAGGCCCTGTTCAGAAAACAACCCTTAGCAATAATATTGTTGACACATCCGGTACGCTATTCATAGAAGAACCACATCACAAAGCCGGCCATGAAGACAATGATGCCTATCCGTACTTTGTTTCGAGCAGCGATGCACTCTTCTATTTCAATGGACGAGAAATTCTCGGAGGAGCATATGATAGATCCGTGTTCTTTGTTGCACCACCTTTCGAGGTGGATAGCATAGATAGGCAGGACTCCAATTTTGAGTTTGAAGGGAAATTTGTATCTGGTGGCATTTTCCCAGATTTCGAAGAAACCCTCAGCATTCAACCTGATAAATCCCTGGGTTTCATCCATCAAATTCCTGATGAGGGATACAACCTGTATGGAACGGAGGCACGCACATATGAGCAGATCAAGCTAAACAATTCAGGAATTAGAGGAGGAGGTCAAATTGATTTCTTAACCACTCAGATTTTCTCAGACGATTTCATCTACTATCCTGATTCTGTTTCGGCCGATGGCTCGGGCGGAAGGATTCAGCCAGGTGATTACAAGGGGGCCAGTTATCCTGAAGCGATACTAGGAGCATACGACATGTATTGGCTGCCAAGGAAAGACAGTATGTATTTGCGGACGGTGAATGAACCATTCAAGTTTTACAACTCAACAGCCGAGCTGGAGGGCTATGCGAACATCACGACAAATGGCGTATACGGTGGAGGAACGATGCTTTCACGAGGTTCCAAGTCAATTTCCGACCAATTGAACTTTAAGGAAAAAACGTATTCTGCTCGTCATGCCGATTTTGAGATTCTTACCAGTGACCCTGATAAACCCGCAATGGAAGGCAATGATATTGCGCTGGAATTTGACTTGATAAACAACACCGCGACGATTACACCAGAAGTTCGAGGGGTGGCCGCCTTTTCATTCCCTTACGCCAAAATGAAAACCTCCATCACAGAAGCTACTTGGGATTTAGAGGATTCCGTGATTATTATGGTCAAACCACCAGCCGTCCCCATAGAGGACTCCTATTTTTATACAACTCGCGAGGACCTGGACTCACTTGCTTTTAGTGGTGAGCGAGCGTATTATGACATCAATACTTATGAACTGAGAGTGGAGGGAATTCCATATATCACTGTGGCGGATTCTAGAATTATTCCTGAAGGAAACACCACAACAATTCTAGAAAACTCAAGGCTGCAGCGGTTTGAGAATGCAGAGATTGTAATCGATACGCTGAATGGGTATCACCGATTGCGAAATGGCCAGATTACGGTAATCTCCAGAAACCTATTTCAGGGTTCAGCCTTCTATGAAGTCATAGTGGAGGCAGATACATTCGACGTTCGGTTCGACTCCTTCGAACTCAAAGATGTCCGCATTTCCGAAAAGAAAACTCGTCGAATGACCGTATCGGGTGGCGAGGTTCCAGCTGATCAAAACCTAAAAATTGCGCCAGGATTCTTTTACAAGGGCAGTGTCGAGATGTTCGCTTACAAACAGGCCCTAGAACTTGATGGAGCTGTGAGAATGGATGTACAAAACATTCCAAATGCCGACCTCTGGATTCCATACACTCGTACCGATAGTTCAGTGCATCCACACATTCCTTTAGCAAATGCCGTTTTTGAGGATGGAACCCAAGGAATAGCCGGGATTCAGAATAACATCCAAGGGGAGATCTACACAACGTACATTGAAAAAAGGAAAAGCCCATCCGATCCTGACTTTTTCCTTGCTCAAGGCGA
>CAYGSD010000020.1:2969-25021 GCA_964352625.1 uncultured Roseivirgaceae bacterium | reverse complement strand
AGTTGCCTGACCACATACCCTAAGGAAACGGTCACGGTATCAATTTTAGTGTTGCCCGATTGGTCTTTGGAAATGATGTACGAAATAGGGTCATCCACATAATTCACATTGCCTAATTCCAAACCCGAACCTGCGATGGTCACTCTGGTGTCGGACAAAGACTGATTGATGTAGCTGTACATTTCCCAGGTTCTGTTTCCATAGCCGTCCCCAATGGTCAGGTCTATTTTTGAGCCTTTGGGGATCATTTCTCCCGCCAATACTTCTCGCCCGTTCAATCGCTGTTCAAGGATTACATTCAATGCCAAGTCCGGTTTGTATTCTTTCTTTCCAGATTTCAACCCAAAGGACTGAAGTGTGATTTCTGCAATCTTCAAAGACTTATCTATAAGGTCCGGCATTTTCACCAGAGGCGGTTTGCTGGAATTTAGGGTGACATAGATTTTTCGATTCTCCTTCACCTTGGAATTGGCCTTTGGGAATTGATCTAAAACCGTGAATGGCTCCTGGGTGTCAGAATACCCCGAGTCTACATTCACTTCATATCTAAGACTTCTTGTGTTCAGGATATTTTCTAAGTCATCAACATGCTGATTCACCACGCTTGGTACGGTGATGGTCTCTCCGTGATTGGTGGTGAGCGGAAGGAAAATGTAGAAGAATACAAGCACGATGATCACGGCTATACCAATGGTAATCCCCAGATGCTTCAGAACAGGCAAGTAACCCTTTAATGTTTCAAGATCCATAGTTGCTTATTACACCTCCAAACCTACCAAAAAACGGGTTATCCTCGATCATCGCCCGATCAGAATTCGCTGCACCTGATCGATTCCTCGACCTCTAATCCTTAGAAAGTACGTTCCATATTGATGCCCCGTGTTGATCGTCAGGGTTTGATTTAAAATGTCCTGAAATGTTTCCTCAAAGACCACAGAGCCGGATATATCAAATAGCTGAACCCTCACCGTCTCACGGTCTGGTAAGCTAATTGTCACTTTAAAAGACTCTCGTGCGGGATTTGGATAGGCCACAAATTTGCCCACTTGTAGTCGCGGTTGATCTTTATCGCTATTGTTGGTCAACTCAATATCATCCAGGAAGAAGTTGTTTCCCCCGTCGTTCTTAAATGCAAATGCGACCCGAACTTCTTCTTCACCAGCAAAGTCCGAGAGGTCTACGAATCGTTCCAGCCAATTTTCCTTTGCCTCAGCCGTCCACTCAGTTGACGAATTGTCAAAAGCTAAATCGCCTAAATCGCTGCTCCACACCTCCTCGAAACCCTCTGTGCAGGCAGTCGAGAGAAGCAGGGTCAGTTCGTCTTCGGCACTCGGTGCATTCGTGTTGATCCCATAAGACATTTTGAAAAACAGTCCAGCCTCGGAAAATTCCGCGAGTGAAAATGTCGGAGAAATCAACCAGCTTTCTATTTCGCTTGTACTCTCGTAAGCGTCCACCATCATGCTTTCATCCCCGGAAACTGTTGTGGATTGCCATTCAGAAAGACCTCCCTCGGCATTAGAAATCCACGGACCTGTCTCGAAATTTTCACGGAAAGGGGCTTCCATGTTTTCAGTGCTCACTACCGTATAGCTGAATCTTGCGTTGTTTAGCGCGTTTTCGTCCTCTAGTCCGTTGACCTCAGTTATCGTCCAGCTCATCTGCTGTAACCCTTCAGTTTGGAAATTCAATGGGAAACTAACAGTGGTACTGGTGCCAGAGGCAAGCATAAGTCCGCTTATGGTTTCACTTTGGGTGATGCCATTCTGCTCATAACTAAAGGAGAAGCTGGTCACAGTTTCATTGCCAACATTTCTAAAATTTAGTTGGGCCTCTAAGGACGTCTCGCATACAGCCAATGGAATGCCGGTAATTTCCAACAATGCCATATCATAATCAGGAGGGGCAGGATACTCCAAACCGGGAGAAGTTCTCAAACTCAACCTCCTTGGGCTGTGTTCCATCACGGTTCTCATTCTGAATTTCTGGTCGTTGGTGAACATGGCCATACACTGGTCATCAGAGTAGTCCATGAAATTCATGAACATATCAGCAAAGAAGTCATCTGGGCATGAGTCGAAAGCCGGATACGAGCAATTGCTTTGGCCGCCATTGTCTCCATCTTGGTCGGGTGTGTCTGCGCAGAAATCATCCTGACTACAATTCCCATCTCCCCAGATGTGAATGAGCCCAAGAAAGTGCCCGACTTCATGGGTTACTGTTTGACCGAAGCTTGCAAATTCTCCACTTGCGAAAGGGTTGATGCCGATGTATTCTGAATCAACAACCACCCCATCCCTTTCTGGATTAGTTTCTCCATCTCCTTCGAGTCCACCCAAGTTAGTCACAGGAAAAGCGGCCCAGCCGTAGATATTGGGGTAAGTATTTGCCACCCAAATATTCATGTAGTCTTCTGATGGCCAATAACTAAATGACTTCACAAAGTCATTATCATACTTAGTTTGTGTTCCCTGAACTCGCACAATCCCATCCGTTGGAAGGCCATCAGGATCTTGTCGTGCGAGTACAAACTGAATCTCAACATTGGCCTCTACGGGTTCAAAATCGGAGGGTACTATGTCATTTCTACGAGGATTCATTTTTCCGAAATCCTGATTCAGAGCTTCCATCTGTTCGAGGATTCGGTCTGTGGAGATGTTGTCCCCTGAGCCAATGGGTTCTCCCTGATGTATGATGTGGAAAACCACAGGGATGTAATAAACCTCAGCGGCTTGCCTTTGAGCATTTGTTGCCAGCAGCGTTTTTTTTCTCTGGATTTTATCTTGTATCCAATTTTCAAAACGCTCTGTTGACTCTTCACTGCGTGGTGGTGTGGCGCATCGCTCCTGAGAAAAGGATACAATCCCTACACTAAAGCAAATGATAAAACTCAGCGCCTTCATCGCAACTTATGATTGCAGTTGAGTAGGAAGCTTTGCGTTTGGGTCGTCGGGTTCGGTGATATTCACTGCCTCCACAGCGGTGATTTGAGGTAGTGCTCTTTTGATGGCTTCTTCAATACCCGCCTTCATGGTCATGGTACTCATGGGGCAGGTGCCACAGCTACCGAGTAGTTCCAGCGTCACCACGTTGTTTTCGTCTACATCTAGCACACGAACATCGCCACCGTCGGCTTCTAGGTAAGGTTTGATGCTCTGCAGTGAGTTTTCGATTTGCTCGATTAATGCGCTTTTAGACATATCCATCAAACGGTAATTTCTACCTTTTTAGTTTGATCAAAGTTAGCATTTCTAATTGCCACTTGCCGCGCAATGGAAGAAGCTAATTCGCTAAATGCCTCAGAAGTGACATCATCCTTCATGGCGGCTGGGTATCCGGCATCTCCGCTTTCGCGAATGGATTGGACGATTGGGATTTGTCCGAGCATCGGAATGTCGAATTTCTTTGCCATTTTTTCTCCACCACCTTCTCCGAAAATATAGTACTTATTGTTTGGCAATTCTTCAGGAGTGAAATAGGACATGTTTTCTACGAGACCTAAAATGGGCACGTTGATTTGGCCTTGCTGAAACATTGAGATTCCCTTCTGCGCATCAGCCAAAGCCACTTTTTGCGGAGTGGTCACAATTACGGCACCTGTTACGGGAACAGTTTGCACCATTGTCAAATGAATGTCACTCGTGCCTGGAGGCAGGTCTATCAGGAGATAATCAAGATCACCCCAATCTGTATCTCCAATGAATTGCTTCAAAGCAGAACTGGCCATTGGGCCTCTCCAAACCACTGCGCCTTCCGGTGGAGCGAGGAAGCCAATCGACATTAGTTTTACACCGTATTGCTGCACCGGCACGATCAAATTCTTTTCGCCAACTTTCTTGATGGTCGGCTGTTCGTATTCGCAGTTGAACATGGTAGGCACGGATGGCCCAAAAATATCTGCGTCAATCAGGCCAACATCGGCACCAGAGCGAGACAAGGCAATGGCCAGATTAGAAGCGACCGTAGATTTTCCTACACCACCCTTGCCAGACGCAATCGCAATAATGTTTTTCACTCCAGGCAGGAGAGGGGCTTGGTCTCGAACCGAGGTAACGGAGGAGGTCATAATGATCTCCATCTCGATATCCTCACCGAAGTGCTTCGTGAGGGCTTTCTCACAATCTTTTCGAATTAGTTCCTTCATGGGACAAGCCGGAGTGGTAAGCACCACTTTGAAAGAAATTTTATTCCCATCAATTTTCACCTCCTCAATCATTCCGAGGGTGACCAAATCTTTCTTCAGGTCCGGGTCTTGAACTTCACTAAGTGCTTTTAAAATGTCTTCCTGCTTCATATCCTAAATTCTCCTGCAAGTTTAGTCATGTCTTTAGTAATTGACTTTAAATAGGATAAGTTCATAACTTGAAAATTCGCTTGATTTGTACCTCCAAAAATGATTAGCCCGGCCACCATAGACGAGATCAAAAACCAGATGGACATTGTAGATGTCGTCGGTGATTTCGTCACCTTGAAAAAGTCGGGTTCTAGCTACAAGGCGCTTAGTCCTTTTACTGCTGAGAAAACACCCTCTTTTTACGTTGTTCCGTCCAAGCAAATCTTCAAGGATTTCAGCTCAGGCAAAGGCGGTGATTGTATCACGTTTGTTATGGAGATTGATGGACTCAGCTACTTGGAGGCGCTGAAGTACCTCGCTAAGAAGTACGGTATTGAGATCAAAGAGGAGGAGCGAACGGACGAACAGCAGGAGGCGCAGAACAAGCGGGAGAGTCTCTACATTCTGCTGAATTATGCCAAGGATTTTTTCGTTGAGAAGCTGCACAAGTCAGAGGAAGGTCGCAACATTGGCCTGACCTATTTCAAGGAGCGTGGCTTTACAGATGAGACCATACAGAAATTTGAATTGGGTTACTCCATAGACGAATGGGATGGCTTGATAAAGGCCTCAGGAGAGAATGGCTACAACCCTGAATTGTTGGAAGAGGCTGGCCTAGTGGTGACAGGTGAAAACAAAACTTATGATCGTTTTCGATCACGGGTCATGTTTCCGATTCACAACATCACCGGAAAGACGATCGCCTTTGGCGCTCGCACACTCTCAAAAGACAAGAAGCAACCCAAGTATCTCAACTCACCGGAGACTGAGCTTTACCATAAAAGCAAGGTGCTTTATGGCTTGTTCCAAAGCAAGCAGGCCATACGGAAAGAGGACAATTGCTTTTTGGTAGAAGGCTACACTGATGTGATATCCATGCATCAAAGCGGCGTGGAGAATGTGGTGTCATCAAGTGGTACTGCCCTCACAGAGGATCAGGTGAAGTTGATCAAGCGCTACACGAATAATGTCACTGTTTTGTTTGATGGTGATGCCGCCGGTATTCGAGCATCCATTCGAGGTATTGATATGCTCCTAGAGGGCGACTTGGATGTGCGGGCGGTGGTGATGCCCGATGGTGAAGACCCGGACAGCTACAGCCGAAAATTGAGCGTGTCCGCTTTTAGAAACTTCGTGGATACGGAGGCGATGGACATTATCCAGTTCAAGACAAAGCTCTTCTTGGATGAAGCTGGAAATGACCCTATCAAGAAAGCCGGTATCATTAAAGACATTGTCACGAGCATCACCAAGATCGCCGATCCGGTGAAGCGAGCTGTGTACATCAAAGAGTGCAGCGAACTCATGGGCATTGCCGAGTCCGTCCTGATCAGTGAGCAAAACAAACTGCTGTTTGACAAGCGTAGGGAAGAAAGAGGGGGCCAGCGAGCTATTGAGGAGGTGCAAACGATCCTCGATCAGGAATCCGAAGTGGAGGAGTTGGATGTTTTGAAGGTTATTGAATTTCAGGAGCGAGAGAGTATCCGGGTTTTAGTGAATTATGGAAAGGAGCAGATTCAGAACAAGGAGTTGGAGGAAGTTCAATTGATCAACTATTTTCTTCAGGAGGTTGAAGAAATTCAATTTACTAATCCGGTTTACCGCCGAATTTTGGAAATATTTAAGGAAAGGCTGAGTGCTGGAGAGATCGCAGACAGTGATTACTTCATTGCGAATGGTGACGAGGAAATCAAGCGCACGATTGTAGACATGATCGCTCAACCGTATGAAGTGAGCAGCGAGTGGAAAGACAAGCACAAAATCCATGTGCCAAACGAGACCGAACTTCTGAAGGATGTCATTCTTACGAATGTTCTAAGATTGAAATTCCGAATCATCCAACATTTGATCGAGGAGGAAAACAAGAAATTAAAAGAGGCCACCGAAACTGAAGAAGTGGATAAAATGTTAGACGAGATCAATGATCTTAAAAAAATTGAAATGAGTATTGCCGAACTTTTGGGCAATGTAACCGTGTAGCTGATGCTTGATAAAATAGAAGATGCCATAGAGGCGATAAGGAATGGGGAAATAATCATCGTAGTGGATGATGAGGATCGTGAGAATGAGGGAGACTTCATTTGTGCCGCTGAAAAATGCACACCTGAGATCATCAATTTTATGGCGAGAGAGGGTAGAGGTTTGATTTGCGCCTCATTGGTGGAGCAAAGGTGCAACGAACTGGACCTTCACATGATGGTCGGTAAGAACACGGCCGAGCACGAAACCAATTTCACCGTCTCAGTAGACCTTAAAGGCCATGGTACGACCACCGGAATTTCTGCCTCCGACCGCTCCAAGACCATCAAGGCATTGGTAGACCCTAGTACCAAACCCAGTGATTTGGGCAGACCTGGCCACATTTTCCCTTTGAAAGCAAAAGAGGGGGGCGTGCTGAGAAGGGCCGGACACACGGAAGCCACAATTGATTTTGCCAGGCTCGCTGGGTTGCAGCCTGCCGGAGCTTTAGTTGAAATCCTCAAGGAAGACGGCACGATGGCTCGTCTGCCTGATCTCAGGATTATTGCTGATAAATTCAAACTCAAATTGGTAAGCATCAAGGATTTGATTGCTTACCGGATGGAACATGAGTCACTGGTGGAAGAGGTAATTGGAGTAGAAATGCCTACCGAATGGGGGGATTTTACGCTTACGGCATTCAAGCAAGTGAATACTGGAGAGACGCACTTGGCTCTATCAAAAGGCCAATGGAGCGAAGGTGATCCTGTGTTGGTTCGAGTGCATTCGTCTTGCGTGACCGGAGATATTTTTGGGTCATGTAGATGTGACTGTGGCGAACAATTGCATGCAGCAATGAAAATGGTCGAGCAGGAAGGTCAGGGTGTAGTGCTTTACATGAATCAGGAAGGCAGAGGAATTGGCTTGCTAAATAAACTCAGAGCCTACAAATTGCAAGAGCAAGGGAGAGATACGGTGGAGGCCAACACGGAGCTGGGCTTTCAGCCTGATTCTCGTGATTATGGAGTGGGAGCTCAGATTTTAAGAAAACTTAACGTATCCAAGCTGAGGTTAATTACGAATAACCCCAAGAAACGCGTTGGTTTGATGGGGTACGGCCTGGAAATTGTGGAGAATGTGGCCATTGAGGTGAGCCCGAATTCACACAATCAAAAGTATCTTGAGACTAAGCGAGACAAACTAGGTCACCAAATTTTGAAGAGTTAATGCGAGCAAGAAGTCTTATTCTTTTTTGTTTTTTCCTTGGAGCTTCGATCCTTTCCAAAGGACAGGAATTTGCTTCGGATATCTTCCATGAAGGATTTCTGGTGACCACCAATAAGGATACGCTACGCGGAGCTTTGAAATACGACATGCCTTCCAACCTCGTATACATGATCGACCAAGGCAAAATCAATACGTATTCAAGCCAGAAAATATTCTACTTCGAAATCTTCGATGCATCGGTAGACAATTACCGTCAATTCTATTCTCTCCCTTTCAAAGTAGGGATCAGTTACAAAATCCCGATCATTTTTGAATTGCAGTACGAAGGACCGTTTTCCCTGCTTACGAGAGAAGCCATCATTCAGGAGAGTACACCCAGCACAGGAACCTATTGGGGTGGTTCTTACACTCGGTTGAGATTGGTTTATTCCTACTATTTTGTTGATAAAAAAGGGAAGATCACATTTTTCACAGGGAAGAAGAAGGAATTATTGAATCTTATGAAGGACAAGCAGAAGTACGTGAAGGAGTATATGAAGGAGTATAAACTTCAGGTAGATGAGCTTCAGGATCTGATTCGAGTCACCGCATTTTACAATTCTATTTAATGGCCAAACCACTAATTCTCGTATCGAATGATGATGGAATCACTTCCCGTGGCATTCGAAAACTAGTTGAACTCATGCAGCAACTTGGGGAGGTTGTCGTAGTGGCTCCAGATAGTCCGCAATCAGGAATGGGACATGCCATCACGGTGGGGGATACCCTCAGACTCACCGCAAACACTATTTTTGATGAGGTGGAGGCATATGAATGCAGCGGCACACCCGCCGACTGTGTGAAGCTCGCAAAACATCACGTTCTGAAAGACCGAAAGCCAGATTTGGTTGTTTCAGGAATCAATCACGGGAGCAATAGTTCCATTAGCGTGCTCTATTCCGGCACCATGAGTGCGGCCATTGAAGGTGCCATTGAAGGGTTGCCCTCCATCGGGTTTTCCCTCTGTGATTTCAGTCCGTCGGCAGACCTTAGTCACGTGGACGGGTACATTTTAAAGATTGCTTCGGAAACTTTGAAGAAGGGGATTCCGAAGGGAATTGCTCTCAATGTGAATTTTCCGCCGAAGCAAAAGCAGTCGATCAAAGGGGTGAAGGTTTGCAGGCAAGCAAATGCCAAATGGGAGGAGGAGTTCGATCAAAGGATAGATCCAAACGGCAGAGAATACTACTGGATGGTCGGGAATTTTGTGAATCACGACAAAGGTGAGGACAATGACGAATGGGCACTTGCCAATAATTACGTTTCCATCGTTCCCTGCCAATTTGATCTGACCGGTCACTACGCAATTAAGCATTTAAACGAAGAATGGGATGTTTAGAAATTGGGTCTTTATAGTTGCATTTGGTTTTTGCCTTACCTCTTTTTCACAGGCGCAGGATTATCCCCCATCGAATTGGCATTATCTCGATTTTGAAAAGGACGGCATTCAGGGCGTGAGTGTACGCGAGGCGTATGATTTATTGAAAGGAAAGGAAGCGAAGGAGGTTTTGGTTGCAGTCATTGATTCGGGGCTCGACATTGAGCATGAAGATTTGCAAGGCAGGATTTGGACGAACCAACGAGAGGTAGCCGGCAATGGACTTGATGATGATGGAAACGGATATGTAGATGATATCCATGGCTGGAATTTCATCGGAGGAAAAGATGGTTCACATGTGGAGTTCGACACCTACGAGATCACACGGCAGTACGCCAAACTGCGCGTTAAGTACGAGAACAAACCATTTGCGGGGCAGGGCAATGAGGAGGAATTCGCGAAGTGGCTTGAGATAGAGCGTAAGTACAAATACCGATCTGGTCAGGCATTGAAGGAGTTTGCCTTTTATCGCGACATCAGGGACAATACCGAGCAGATGATGAATATCCTGAAGGAGCATTTGGATGTGGATACGCTTGAATTGGAGGCCATTGAAGGGATAAAAAAAGCGGATGAACCGGTGAAGCGCGCGCAAAGCGGATTGCTAAACATCAGTAGAATGCTAGGCGGAGAATCCGATTTTGAATCGTTGATTCTGGAACTGAACGATGCAGTTCATCATTTTGAAGTGCAAGTGAAATTTGGCTATAGTTTGCAATACAATCCTAGAGAAGTAATAGGGGACAACCCTGATGATTTATTTGAAGTTGGGTATGGTAACAGCGACGTGGAAGGGCCATTTGCGCAGCACGGCACTCATGTTTCGGGTATTATCGGAGCAGTTCGATCGAATGACTTAGGTATTGATGGAGTCGCTCCGAATGTGAAGCTCATGATGCTGCGAGCCGTCCCGAATGGTGACGAGCGAGACAAGGACGTAGCGGCAGCCATCCGATATGCCGTGGACAATGGCGCCAAGATTATTAATATGAGTTTTGGCAAAGGCTTTGACGACACACGAATGGTGGTAGATTCTGCAGTTGAGTATGCGGTTAAAAACGACGTGCTCTTAGTCTTTGGGGCTGGCAATAGCGGCGATGATCTTGATGTAGAGGAAACCTATCCGACACCATCCAGAGCCGATGGGTCAAGAGTACCCCAGTGGATTTCTGTTGGAGCGGTTAACTGGCAGGCGGACCAAAACTATCCTGCCGACTTCTCGAATTACGGTCGCGGATCGGTCGATCTTTTTGCTCCAGGCGTTCAGATCACGTCTACCACTCCGGATAATAACTATGAACCTCTTGATGGCACGAGCATGGCTGCACCGGTCGTTTCAGGGGTGGCCGCTTTGCTAAAATCTTACTTTCCAAAGTTATCCGCTAAGGATATCCAAGACATCTTGATGAAGTCCGTCACGACCTTCGAGGACTTGGAGGTTGTGAAACCCGGCTCTAAAGAGTTGGTGCCATTCTCAACTTTATCTATTTCTGGTGGAGTAGTGAATGCCAAGACCGCCGTGATGTTGGCTCTGGAATATTAATGTCATTAACTTGCGTTTGCTTTTTAATCAACCGCCATTCATCTAAATGAAACCAGTACTTCTTTTCCTAGTTCTGCTTACTTCTTTCACCTCATTCGCACAGCTGACCCCATACGGAGAGTCGGATTTTTGGAATGAAAGCGTAACCCCCACTTTCCTTTTGGATTTGAAAGCAGCTACCGAAGATGAGAAAAAGGAATGGCTGTTTGAAGTGCTGGGGTCGGACGGGGTAGCAGATGAAGACGCAAAGAACCTGGTGGGACTGCTGCTCGATAGCGCAATTGTGAATGCGGATTATCGCAACAAATCAGAGAAAGCATCGATGTTCGACGTGGCGCTTAGAACCACTAAACTCAATACGGCTTTGATGCTGATAGAGCGCGGCTATAATGTGAATTCCAGGTGCTTTAAGTGCAATGCAGAGCCTGCAATACACAAAGTTCTGCTTAGAAAAGATTATGACGAAAACGGTGAAATGTATGTTGAAATCTTGCGTGGCTTGATTGACAAAGGTGCTGATCTCGACCTGCGTGATATGGACGGTAGGACGCCATTTCATATCATTATTGATTCGAAAAACAAATTGGCGTTTGATGTTTTCATGGAAGAAGGCGCTACGTTTAACTATCAAAACGCGACGCTAAAAGGAGATGGCTATTTGCAGTACTTTGATAAAAAGTGGGATGACGATGAGCTCCGAGAAATCATGATGGAAAAGACAGAGCTAAAGTATCCGCCAACAAAGAAAGAAATTAAGAAGCGTCAGAAGGAATTGAAGGCCAAGCAGAAGGAGAAGAAAAAATCAAAGAACAAGGAATCGAAAGACTAGCCTATCGCCTGCTCCAAATCTTCAATCAAATCTTCCACATCTTCCACACCTACGCTTAGGCGGATCAATGAATCTGATAAGCCTCCGGCTATTCTTTGCTCTCGTGGAACCGATGCATGGGTCATACTAGCTGGATGACCAACTAGAGATTCTACTCCACCCAATGATTCGGCGAGACTGAACAGCTTGAACCTTTTCAAAACTTCAAATGCCTCGTTCATATCATCTCCCTTGATCACAAATGAGATCATTCCTCCAAAGCCTCTCATTTGTTTTTTGGCTACAATATGGTTCGGGTGATTCTCAAAGCCTGGCCAAAAGACCTTGTCTACTTTTCGGTGATCCTTCAAATAGCGAGCGACTTTTTCACCATTTTCACAATGTCTCTGCATCCTCAAATGCAGGGTTTTGATACCGCGCAGCACTAGAAAGCAATCATTGGGTCCGGGTATCGCACCGCTTGAATTTTGGATGAAAGCAAACTTACTTTCAAGTTCCGAATCGCTCGTACCAAGAAAACCCATGATCACGTCCGAGTGCCCACTGATGTATTTTGTGACTGAGTGCATGACCACATCTGCTCCAAGATCAAGGGGAGTTTGAAGGTAGGGAGAAGCAAAGGTGTTGTCTACCACGAGCGTGGTGCCATGGCCTTTTGATAGTTTGGATAAGGCCTCAATATCAATGATGTTCATCATTGGATTGGTGGGCGTCTCTGCCCAAATCAGCCTAGTTGCGGGAGTGATGGCTTTCTCTACATTACTCAAATCGGACATATCTACGAAGGTGAATTTCAGTCCATACGCTTCGAAAATCTTTGTGAAAAGCCTGAACGTTCCCCCATATAAGTCGCTAGTGCTGACAATTTCATCCCCAGGTTTCAGTGTTTTAATGACCGTTTCGGTGGCGCTCATACCAGAGGCAAAGCATCTTCCAAATTTTGCATTTTCCAGTGCGGCAAGATTTGCTTCCAGGGCTGTTCTGGTTGGGTTTTGGGTGCGTGCATATTCAAAGCCTTTGTGCACGCCAGGAGCGTCTTGTACGTACGTGGAGGTCTGGAATATGGGAGTCATTATGGCTCCAGTAGAGGGATCAGGAGAAATTCCTGCATGCAAAGCCTTTGTCGCGAATTTCATTGGATATTTCTTTTTAGGTGCGGGATCAAAATTGACATTTGTTAGAATCATTGCCAACAATGCGGAGTTCCTTTTGGTAAGATTCGGTACTTGAATTCATATAAAATTCAAGATTTGGCTTTTTCTCTAAAAAAACAGAGATTTACGTCCGGCTAGACACTTATTGGACGATTAACACAGCTATTCACATGAAAAAAGTCGGAATACTCTTTGGGATATTATTGATTTCCTCCTCGTTATTTTCTCAGCATCTTACCGGTTATTATGAAAGTGATCCTCAAATGGAGAACTATGATCACTTTAAAATCCACCACAAGCATGACCACCTAGAGGTGAAGGCTTTCATTGGAAGCGGTGAACTGTGGACCACAGTGGCTTTTGAGGTCACAGATGCCAAAAAGGATTACTTCATAAAAAAATACGGACAAGGCAAAGAGATCACCTCGGTGCACGAATTGAAGGTGCTGCTAGATGGGTTGGACTGGGAATTCTTCCTATTGGCCTATGTAGACGATCAAGGAAAGAATCAATTTGTCGTAGTTGAAGAAATATTTATGGATGAGACAGAAGAAGAGTTGCTAGAAATCCACGTATTCAATTGGTCGCACACTCATCATAAAGGCTAATTCTTCGAAAAATACGCATCAAGTTCGCTCTTCATTTCCTGCTCGGTAAGGTATTTTGGTGAAAGTGATGGTTTTCCCGGGAAGTTCTCCACGTGCAGCGTTTGCGTGGGGAAGGCAAAGTTGACACCTAGCTTATCTCCAAGTTTCATTATTTCGATAAGCACTTCATGTCTTGCCTGTAGTTCCTGTCCCCATGTAGGCACCTCAAAGAAGATATAAAAGAGGATTTCCAGAGAGGAAGCACCTAGATCATTGAAGTAAATGTGATAGTTCTCCTTATTGGTGTTTGGGTGGTTTTTCACAATTTGTCTTAAACCCTCCACAAATGTTTCCATAAGCGCTGGCGGGGTATCGTATGTGATCCCAATTTTCGTAAAATACCTACGATATTTTCTGAGCCCATGATTGTCAATAAGACTATCTGCCAGTTTTCCGTTAGGAATGTACATCAATGAATTTCTAAACGTTCTCACACGAGAGGATCGGAATCCAACCTCCTCCACCGTGCCATCCACTTCTCCTGAAGTCACCCAATCTCCAATCTGGAAGGGCCTGTCAATAAAGATCATGAGTGAGCCAAAAAAGTTCTTGATGGTGTCCTGAGCGGCCAAAGCAAAGGCCAGCCCGCCAATTGAGAGACCAGTGAGTAAGGGGAGTATGGGAACATCTAGGTTTTCGAGAATAAAGAGCGTACCGGTAATAACAACGAACGTCTTCAGTGTTTTGCGCAGCAATGGCACCATTTGATCATCCAGGGTGCTCTCGGTTTTTTCTGCAAGCTTGGAGAGGTACACTGCGAGTACATTTACGAATCGGTAGACTATGATGGTTCCCATGAGTGGGAGCATCACCCTAAGCGACATGATGACGTAGTGCGAATAACTCGGTGGTAGTTGCAATACTGGTACGAGCAGAACGAGCAACAAAACTATTATAAAAACACTGACAGGTCGAGCTATGGGGATCAAAGATTCGTGAGAGGTCTCACTAAACCCCGAAGTAATTAGAAGCTTTCTCAGAACCCTTTCTGAAAGAAAGGTGAAAATCTTATAGATGATGGCACTCAGGAGAGCAAGAATTAGAATGGCCAGGTATTGAAACACGAAAAGTCCCATCACCTTCTTGTGTCCCAGTTTTGGTAAAAATTTCAATAGCGCCCCTGTTCCAAATCTGAAAGTACTGGAATGAGCTTCCTCAATGGCCGCAACGGAAGCATCAGAATAAATCCATTGATCGGTTTTAGGCCTTTTGACAAGGTAAACCTCTGGCAATTCATCAGTTAGTAGATAGCTGGCCTTACTAGCTGCAGAGTCATAGTAATTTGATTCTTTTGGAATTTCATCCATGTAAATGATGATGCCCTTTCCGTCTAGGACTTGCTTCAGCTTTATCGCAATTGATTGAGCCTGCTCCATGCCTCGGCGCTGTGGTTCGAATGGAAGCGCAGCTAATGAATCGTTGTAATGTTCATTTTGGAGGTTGTATAGGTGAGTTCTGATTGATTTGTAGGGAGAACTAAGATCAGCAGCCGGAACGGCCTGAGCCGCTAAACTTTGTGAAGTTGCATGGACTAGCAATATCAGAATCAGGTGCTTCATGGTTTTATATTTCATCATTTGAGCACACAAATTTAACGCCTATGCCCATACCTTTGACGGCTAATTTCTAGTCAATGAACCCATTACTACTTCCTTTTAAGACACCTTTCGAAACTCCCCCCTTTGACAAAATTGAGGAATCTCACTTTTTACCGGCAATCAAGGAGTCAATAGAGATTAGTCGAGCCGAGATTATGCGGATTGCTGAGTCGACCGATCCTCCCACATTTGAGAATACCATAGTTGCATTGGAAAATTCTGGTCAGGTAATGTCCAGAGCAACGTCCATTTTATTCAATTTGAATTCAGCTGAAACGAGCCCCGAACTGCAAAAAATCACACAGGAGGCGTCCCCTTTGCTCACCAGTTTCAACAATGAAATAAAGCAGAACCCAGCATTGTTCGAGCGAATAGACGCAGTTTATCAAGTACGAAACTCGTTGGGATTGGACGGAGAGCAGATGATGCTACTTGAAAAAACGCATCGGGGATTTATCAGAAGTGGCTCAGGACTGAACGCTAATGATAAGAAAAAATTTGGAGAGGTAGCTGTTGAGCTTTCCAAGCTTGGACTAAAATTCGGTGAAAACGTGCTCGCCGAAATTAACAGTTATGAGATGCACATTGAAAACACCGATGATCTTTCAGGACTTCCAGCTGATGTCGTGAGCAGGGCAAGGGCCTTGGCCCAAGAGAAGGTAAGGGATGGGTGGATTTTTTCCTTGCAAGCACCAAGCTATATTCCGTTTATGGAATACGCTGATAACCGTGAATTGAGAGAGCAAATGTTCCGCGCTTTCATGTCAGTTTCTTTCAAGGGAGATGAGAGAGATAATCAAGAAGTAATCAAGCGAATTGTCAAGCTTAGATCTGAGCTGGCTCAGCTGTTGGGTTATGCCTCTTATGCCGATTTTGTTTTGGAGGAACGAATGGCTCAGAGCCCTGAGAAGGTATTGCCATTTCTGGAGGATCTGCTGAACAGAGCCAAGCCATTGGCCCAAAAGGAAATTGAAGAGATCAAGCAATTCATGAAAGAACAAGGTGCTGACCATGAATTGCAGCGCTGGGACTGGTCTTATTATTCTGAAAAATTGCGAAAGAAGAAGTACAACCTGGATGATGAGTTGATAAAGCCGTACTTCAAATTAGAAAATGTAATAGAGGGTGTTTTCACCACAGCTCAAAAGCTCTATGGCCTTTCGTTCAGGCGGAATACTGACATTCCTGTGTATCACGAGGATGTAAGCGTATATGAGGTGATGGAGGAAGGTGAATTGAAGGCCATTTTCTACGCTGATTTCTTTCCAAGAAAAGGAAAACGGGGAGGAGCGTGGATGACTTCTTACAGAGATCAAAGAAAATTGATCAATGGAGAGCGTGTTATTCCTCAGATCAGTATCGTTTGCAACTTCACCCCATCCACCGAAGACAGCCCTTCCTTACTGAAATTTATTGAAGTGAAGACGCTTTTCCATGAATTTGGTCATGCGCTACACGGAATGCTGGCAGATACTACTTTCGAAAGTTTGTCCGGAACTAGCGTCTACTGGGATTTCGTTGAGCTTCCTTCTCAGATTTTTGAGAACTGGTGTTATGAAAAAGAGTGCCTGGACTTGTTCGCCAAGCACTATAAAACAAATGAGCTGATTCCGGAAGAATATGTCAAAAGATTGAAAGAATCAGCAACGTATCATGAGGCTTACGCCACCCTGCGTCAGGTGAGTTTTGGTTTACTTGATATGACTTATCACACCGGGGATGGAGATATCAATGACGTAGCTCAACTGGAAGAAAAGGCACTCGATTCTACTAACCTTTTTCCTAAGGTGGAGGGTACAAGCATGAGCACTCAGTTTAGCCACATTTTCGCGGGAGGCTATGGTGCCGGATATTATAGCTATAAATGGGCAGAGGTTTTGGATGCAGATGCTTTCTCATTGTTCAAGGAAAAGGGGATTTTTGACAAGCAAACTGCAGCTTCCTTCAAGGGAAATATCCTTTCCAGAGGAGGGACTGAACCACCAATGGAACTTTACAAAAAATTTAGAGGGAGCGAGCCAAAGCTTGATGCCCTTTTGAAGCGCGCAGGGTTAGAGGCATGAAAAAAGGAGCCGAAGCTCCTTTCATATCTTTAGAAATAAACCGGACATTCCGGATTCGATTTATGACTCTTCAGCTTGATTCTGTAATTGATCATTATTTCATGAGAACCCTTGGTGTAATTCGCAATAGGAGAGGTGATGGCGTCATAGGCATAACCCACCCTGAAGTTTTCATTTAGAATAAACTGAGCAAGGAACACCAATGCGTCCCCACTTCGATAGGAAACTCCTGCGTAAGCTATGTTTTCAAAAATGACTGTGCCGTTCAGGTCCCAGCCAAATTTAGAATCCTCTTGGGCCCTTATCAAAAACGCCGGACTTAACTTGATTAGCGGACTTACATCGAAAACAACTCCACCTGTGGCATAGTAATATCGGCTTTCTCTACCATTGGTAGGTACATCTGTTTGAATATCCGCAATCTTATTTTTGAGAATATAAGGAACAGAGACACCTAGATACATTTTGGGATTAGCGAAGTAAATACCAGCACCAAAATTCGGAGCGAATTTGCTGAGATTGGTGTACAAAGGATCGGTCCCATCAAAAGCATCCGCATCTGTATAATTCGATTGCCTATTGTTGAAACCGGCCTGTAAACCCATCGCTAAAATTCCGAATCCAGTTCGAATTTTATACGCATAGCTGCCGTACGCTCCTATGTCCTCATGTACACCAACTTGATCTCGTGTCAACATTAGCCCTACACCAATTCGATCCGATCTGAATGAATTGTGGGCTGTTACCGATTGGAATAACGGAGCTCCGTCAACATTTATCCATTGGTCTCTGTTAGTGAACGTTGCACTGAACACATTCAAACTTCCCGCATAAGCTGGATTCAAAGAAAGCCCATTGAAAATGTAGGTCGATGTTACCGGGCGCTGCTGAGCCATAAGAGTCAATGCGCCTGTTATCAAGAAAAAAGAAGCAAGTAGCCTGATTTTCATATCCCTAAGTTATCGAGTTAATTCAATAAATCCTTGCAAGAATTCCGAGCCGTCCTTCCTATCAATGATGTAGAAGTAGGTGCCTGCTGGCAAATCCTTCGTTTTTCCAACGTTGCTCTGACCTTCAAATCGTACATCATCATTATTGTAATCTTGTGCACTCCAAACCTTTGCCCCATCTCTTGTGAAGATTTCCACTAGGTTGTTTTCATAATACTCAATACAATCAAGCATCATGAAGTCGTTTCTGGAATCACCATTTGCCGACACAAAATTGTAGATGGTAATCGTAGTGGAAACCGTGAAGTTCTCAAAATATGTACATCCATTGTCAGTGGTGAAGCTTACTGAATAGTTACCGGGTGACAATCCATTGATGGCACCATCCGCAACAAACTCTCCAGAAGAAGGGTAAGTCAATCTATCACCTGATGCATCAAAACCTTCGTACCATTCTGCATTTGTTACAAAATTGGCACTATCAAAGGCTACATAGGCCGTACCATTAAATTGGTTAATTGCTCCATCCTCAGTACGTAAGCAAAGCGAGTTGATTACTCTAAGCTCATATGGTGGGTCGGTTATTACCTGTTCGACGGTCACCGTAGTAGCTGCACTTTCACAACCTGTTTCCTGATTGGTAGCAATTACTTGATAGCTGCCCTCAGCTAGTGCAAATTGTCTTGAACCAACATACAATGGTGTGATTAGGTCAGACGGATCGAACCACTCAAACAAGAATCCACTTGTTTCTCCTTGAACTGTTGCCAGTGCTTCTCCATTAGGTGTTGTACAGTGCGTATCGTTGGCTAATACCGTCACTTCAGGATTCGGAATGGTTTCAGTCGCATCAATTATCGAGAACGGTGTAGTGAATTCACAACCGGTCAGCTGATTAGTGGCGACTACTTCATAGTTACCTACGTGCAATGAATCAGCAAACGTACCAGTCAGTGGGAATCGAGGATCAGCTCCGGTAAGGAAATTCCATTCCAGAGAGTAACCAGTACTGTTGGTGACCTGAGCAAATCCTAATCCCTGCACAAACTCGTCATAGCAATAGATTTTGTCTCTGACTACCTCCACAATAGGGGTGAAGGACTTGTCGGTTTCATCAGCTATTTCTACAGCTATCGCAACTGAGGTACAATTATCTGTCACGAATGGCTCAATACCAGGATTGGTCGGGCCATTGGTTATTACCAAAATGTAAGAACCATTTTCAAGGCCAGTCACTAAAGACTCATTCGGATAGTCAGCTGCCGGTGGATTAGCAGGATCAATAGTTTGCCCTACATCGTCATACCAGAAGTATTGGTATTCAGATAGAGGATAAAGCGGGCTGATAACTGTTGCCGCCATCTGACCATTGAAATTCACACAGTTGGTATTTCCAGAAGTTGTCACCGAAACCTGAAGAGGTTGAGGTGCTTCATTGGTCAGAATGTAAGTATCAGCAGCCAATTCGCATCCAGTATCATTGTTAGTTACCACCAAGTCATATTCCCCTTCTGGTATGTCTATCAAATCCGCTGTGTTTTGACCTTGAGCCGGAGTTGGTGTAGCAGTGCCATTCACGCCAGTCCAAGTGAAAGTATAGCCACTAGGCTCCACTCCTGGCGCAGGAGTTGATGCCACTGCATGAAGCTCTCCATTTGGAACAGAAGAATCACATCTAGTATTCGGGACAAAAGTGATTACTACTTCAGGTGTGATGGAAATATCCTCAACCCTGACTTGAAGTGGTTGTGCCGTAGTACATCCTCTCACATCGTGCTCCGCTGTGACGAAATAATCGTCTGCAGCAAGTGGAGTAAACACTGGGTTAGCACTTCCACTTATGGTGCTAATTGGTGTCGCTCCAAGGTTATTTGGATTTTCGTCATAAAGATTGAAGGTGTACTCAGCAGGTGTGTCCTGATTCACAGTTGTGATTTCAATTGAGCCATTTGGGGGGGCGCAAGTAGATGCATCCACGACTGTGATTCCGGTGATTTCAGGGTCAACTTGATCATTTTCAAAAAGTTGAACTATGTCTGAAATAGTACAGCCAGTTTCAGAATTAAACACTTCCAGTTCATAAAAACCTCCTTCAAGGTCGATCAACATACTGGTGTTGCCAAAAGGCAATGCAGCTCCTCTATTTACTCCATCACTTTCAAACCATGTGAATGTATAGTCTGTGTTTGAATCACTTTGACCATCAGCAGTGGCCGTGATTGTTCCATTTCCTAGCGTACATGGGTCATCGTTTTCAGTAGTGAATTGAATCACCGGATATATAAGAGCACTGCCAACTGTGAAGCTCACCTGAGCTGATTCGCAATTAGAATCATTATTAGTAATGACTGCATAATAATCACCAGCAGCTAATCCTGTGTATTCAAATGGAGCAGTAGAAATTCCACTTGGGGCAGCAACTCCGTCAGGAGACTGCAACACGTTAGCCGGATCTGAATAAACTTCCAACGTGTAATTCCCTGCATCAATGGAAGCTTCATCAATCGTATTACCAGTCTGGATGATTTCGAGCAGAGCAAACCCACCATTCGGATTACAGAAAGTCTGATTGTTAGCCTCGTAGTTAACAATTATCGGATTGTCTTCTTGATCCTCAATTTCAAACTCTCTAATAGTTTCACAACCTGTAGTGGTGTTTCTTACTCTCACAAAGTAATCATCAGCAGGAAGGTTATCGATCATTGCTGTGAAAACTCCTCTTGAGTTTGTAGCTCCAGGACCATCAAACCATTCGAATGTATAGGTACCAACTCCTGTGACGTCATCAAATCCATCTGCGAGTACAGAGATTGAACCAGTCATTTCTGTTCCTCCACAGTTAAGGTTATCATCAAGGTTTTGCAACACAACGACCGGAGCAACTGAAAGATCTTCAATGTTCACCCTGGCTGACGCGGTACTACAGCCGGTTGTCGCGTTGGTAGCCACCACGTGGTATTGGTCTTCTCCTAGGTCTGTAATGGAAATTGGTGAAGCATGAGCGCCAGCTAACTGGTCATAAATTTCATTACCAGGAGCAATAGAGCCTTGGTAAACCACAATGTCAAACGCGTTAAGGTTGCCTCCACTTATGTCCGCGGCATTGATCGTAATAGTACCATTAAAGTTGGCAGCATTAGGCACACAATTCACATTGTTTGTTGCATTTGCCTGAATAGCATCCTCGTCTAGAGAAGGAATGTCTTCAACTTGAATAATTTCAAAAGTGGCAACAGTTCCACAACCTAATCCTGGAGACGTTCCGCCAGTCTTAGTGATCTCCAGCGTATAGAATCCTTGACTCAGACCCGATAACTCTGTTTGATCAGTTAAAGGACTTGAATCAACCGCAGTTCCTTGATTTGCTGGAATGAATAGTTCATTTCCACCAGTAGCCGTCTGACCTCTATACCACGTCAGAGTGTAGTCCGTTGGAGGATCCTGATCCATGGTTTGCTCAAGGATATTTACCAAAAGAGTACCGTTTCCGTCATTTGGATTGGCATCATTACAGAACGTTGAAACCGTTTTGCTATCTAGTACAATTGCTGGATCCTCTCTAAGATCTTCGATTTCAAACTCGATGATATCATCGGCAGGTTGTACACAACCGGTACCACTAGCAGCGGCAGTGTTTTGTATTCTGAGGTAGTAGATACCCGCTTGCAGTCCAGCGATTTCATTGGCACCAGCTGTGCCATTGGCAGCAGCAGGGAATGATACGTCAGGGAAAGAAGCACCATTGACGATAGGAGTTGCCATGTCATCTTCCAACCAGGTGAACGTATAGTCACCGATCACATAATCACCACCAGTGATCGAGACAGATCCGATAGGAGCAGGTCTTGTTTCAGTGACGTTATTGATAACGATTCCACCATTTTCAGGGGTACAATCATCAGAGTGAGTGACCACATAATCTACACCGGCAGTGGCTCCAATGTTGATGATCGTTTCGAACTGCTCGATGATTACTTCGATAGTTTCACTAGGGCATCCGATACCTGGGTTGGTGTTATCCACGACGTTGACGAAGTAGTTACCGTTTGGTAGCCCACTAACCACGAGGTTGTCCGGGCTAAAGGAAGCTGTGGTAGAGGTAGTACCAAGGGGATCGGTTCCATTGCTTTCGAACCAGGAGATGGTGTAGTGAGCAGGATCCATAGACCCATTCGTGAGCGTCAATGTTGCCTGGCCAGTAGGCGGGAAGGTGGCATCATCGTCACAAGAGATGTCTTGAGCAGTTTGCGCGACCGTGATGGTAGGCAGCACGACCTGATCTTCGATTTCAAACTCGATGATATCATCGGCAGGTTGTACACAACCGGTACC
>CAYGSD010000020.1:0-2869 GCA_964352625.1 uncultured Roseivirgaceae bacterium | reverse complement strand
TGGCATCATCGTCACAAGAGATGTCTTGAGCAGTTTGCGCGACCGTGATGGTAGGGGTGACAGGACTTCCCGGAACAATTACCTCAAATAGTGGCGTTGGACACAAGGATCCAGTTCTAATTGCCCTAACGAAATAACTTCCTTCTGGGACATTTGCAATTGCACTAGCACCTACATCGCCGTTATTTCCATTAGGGAAAGTAATTGTTGGTACATCTACTGCATCCAATACATTCAACCCATCCACATCAAAATACCATGTGAACGTATAGTCAGCCACATTGTCTGTAATGTCTGCATCTAATATTTCTGCTGCTCCGTCTAGTGGATCGCAATCATCATTTGTTGCGATGGTTGCATTAGAAATTAAATGCTGCTCTGGATTATCACCAACCGTAAAGTTTTGAACAACCGTACAGCCATTTTCCGTATTTCCAGCACCACCTAGACGTCTTATCTCGACACTGTAGTCTCCAGGAACTAAGTCAGCAGCCGTCATTGATGTCGCTGTTTCGTTGAGATCGTCGATTGGCCCCAAGATGATATTTCCAGTACCCGCAGAACCATTAAGGTCATCGTACCAAATAAATCTGAATCCATTTGGTTGTTGATTCCCAGGAGGGTTGGCATTTTCCGCTGGATCCTCAATTACCGTTATTGAAAGTTGTCCATTGCCGTTTGCTGGAATATCACAGTTTGTATTTGGTGTGTTTGTGAAAGCATCAACTATAGGTTCGTGGGCGAGATCAAGAATTTCTTCATCCACAGAAGCCTCAGTCCAACATTGGGTATTGTCACCGACTCCCTTAAATGTGGCTCCCAAATTTTCTTGAGCTCTTGCTATATAGGGGCCAGCCGGCAGGTCTGGAAATTCCGCAACCTCCCCAGGATTAAGTACTGGACCAGGACCACTAGCAATTGGATCTCCATTGCCATCTAAACGCTCACCATTCGTAGGATTGTATGAGTACGGGAAGACTCTACCTTCATAACTATATGGGGCAAATGGATCTGCAGGCACGCCATTTCCAGCATACAGATAGACCATGTACTCTGTAATATCATCTACGTCTCCGGCGATGAATGTTGGGACTGTTGGATCATCTGCAAGACCAACACTTGCCAAGCCATTGTCTGGGCATTCATCCACATGAAGTATAGTTAAAGTGGTTGTTGTTTGCTGATCGTTGAAACCAAGGTCATGAACATATTGATATCTACAGCCGGTAGTTTGGTCGGTTAGTACTAAAGTGTAAAGTCCTGAAACAATCCCCACGATATCAGATTGAGCACCCAAGCCTCCAGCTCCTCCAGTAACGCTTTGAACTGTAACCGAAACGGGAGGTGGTCCTGGGTCAGGTGTTGATACCAGAACATCATTTACCATAAGTGAGTCGGCATCCATAAAGCTGTTTATAGACGCAAAATCAAGAGCACCTTCATACCACTCAAAAGAGAAATTATTACCTGAGGGGTTGTTCGTTATTTCGGCTCTCAAGTGACCATCTACCGCTGCACAAGTACCAGGAATCACCTGTTCTGTTATTGAAATAGTTGGTTCATTTCCACTAATGAAATCTCCAATTACTACAGTTTCAGAGGCCGAGACGCATCCAGACTGTGTTTCTGTCACTAATACAGTATAGCTACCAGCGGATAGACCAGACATTTGAGCCGTAGTGACTCCAGATGGAGTAGAGCCATTTCCAGGATCAACTCCGTTCGTCATTGGATCCGTTGTTCCTACTCCGTAGTACCATTGATAAGTGTAAGTCCCAGGTGCTGTAAAGCCTTGGTCTGGTCCAGCGGCGGGAACGAATGATAGAGTTTCAGAATCAACTTCGGCAATACCATTTGAGATATTACACATTGTTTGATCTTGAAGATTGTTTACTGTAATAGATAAAGTAGGAGTGAATTCTTCTATTACTACTTGTTGCGTTGCAAAACAATCTGTTGCATCATCCGTGACTCTGACGGTGTATGTTCCATGTAGCTTATTATCAATTTGATTATCCGAATCAATTACTGTTCCGGTGGCACTAGTACCTACAAACCATTCGTAGGTATAGCCAGCTACAACTCCCGAGGCTGCATTGATGGTAACATCGGCACTGCCATTTGGATCGGTCACATCGCAGCTGTAATTATCACTTAAGGTATTAGTCGCCAAAACAAGAGGCGGCAAGCTTTCAGCAATATTGACTGTTATCTGTGCAGAGGTACATCCTGTGGTTAGATCGGTTACAATCAAAACGTAATCCCCATCTTGAACACCAGTAATCGGTACTGCGAGGAGTGTTCCATCAAGTACATTGTCATTATCAATTTGTGTACCTGGCGCAGCGGCAGTAGCCCAATAAAAGTCATAATCCGCTAGTGAAGAGCCGCCTCCCGTAATGTCAACTAGATCTACCGTAGCTGTGCCATTGTAATTATCTGGGTCGCAAGTCGTATTGGGTGTTGTTGAAGCCTGAATATTTCCTTGATTAAGAACCGGATCGACTTCCGCATCCACGATGGTGAAAGGGCTGTCGATATCACACCCTGACGCATCGTCGATGATGTTCATGATGTAGTTACCTTCCGGCAGCCCGTTGACGGTAGTAGTCGCGACGTTCGCATCGTTGTAGGTCACGTCGAGGTATCCTGCAGCACCCGTGGCAGGGATAGGCGTACCACCCGAAGTTCTGAGGGCGAAGGTGTATAGGTCGTTAGACCCGTCAGAGGTAGGGGTAAATGTGATGGATCCGTTTGCATCGAGCGTACTCATTGAAGGATCGCAGACAGAGTCACCTGTGTTGGCAGTTTGTTCCGCAAGGATTTCAGGTTGGCCAGAAGAGATAGTTACTTCCGCTTCGGCAGATGT
>CAYGSD010000019.1:24807-28133 GCA_964352625.1 uncultured Roseivirgaceae bacterium | reverse complement strand
AGAAAAAGGATTGTCAGCCTGAGGCAAAATTTCATTCTACCTTCAGTTCCACTCTACCAACGACACTTTTGCCTGATATATTGATCAAGCCCCTAACTGTATTTAACATCACCATTCTGTCACATTGAGAAAATACCGTGACATATATGCTCGTGGCATCTCTGGGGTCAATGGTGAGCCCAAGTGCGTCATTTCTTTTTCTACGACTCATGATTACAATGGGCACACCTTTTTCATCTATCAGTTCCACATCGATGGAGCACTTACCTCGGAAAACGGGTACCTCCACAAATATTTCGTCGATATCATCTTTTTTCAGTTTGGGTAAAACAGCCGTCCCCTCTTTGATCTGATAACAAAAGACCGAAATTTCTTCATTGATTATGATTTCTTTCTGGCCAAAGAGCCAGACGGAAAAGAGTATTCCCACAAAACAGAGCAGTGCCTTCATAACAATTGATCGTTCGAAAATACAGATAGTCGTCCGCTTTCAAACCATTAGTTTTGCACTTCTCTTATGAAAACAAAGACCCTCAAAAAAGACAAAGTCAATATTGTCACCCTTGGATGCTCCAAAAATATTGTGGACTCTGAAGTGATGCTCACCCAGCTGAGGGGAAACGAAATAGATGCGCAGCACGAATCTCAGAAAGATGACTCGAACATCGTGATCATCAATACCTGCGGGTTTATAGACAATGCCAAGCAAGAATCCATTGATACCATTCTCCGATATGCTGACGCCAAGCAGGAGGGGTTGGTAGAAAAGGTCTTCGTCACGGGCTGCCTCTCTCAGCGCTACCGAGATGATCTGATGAAAGAAATTCCTGAAGTAGATGCATGGTTCGGAACAATGGAGCTGCCCATGCTTCTGAAAAAATTCAATGCGGATTATAAACACGAACTTCTAGGAGAAAGAATAACAACCACCGCAAATCACTTCGCCTATTTGAAAATTTCTGAAGGTTGTGATCGCCCATGTTCGTTTTGCGCCATTCCACTTATGCGCGGAGGACACGTCTCCAAACCCATGGAGCAAGTAGTGAAAGAGGCGGAATCGTTAGTCAGAAATGGCACCAAGGAAATCCTCCTGATCGCTCAGGACTCAACCTATTATGGACTCGATCTGTACAAGAAAAGAAACCTTGCTGAGCTTCTCGAAAGACTTTCGGACGTTGAAGGATTAGAATGGATTCGACTGCACTATGCCTTCCCTACTGGCTTCCCAGAGGACGTTCTTCAGGTCATGGCCAACCGCTCCAACATCTGCAACTACCTAGACATTCCACTGCAACACGGATCGACGGATGTGCTGAAATTGATGAGACGTGGAACGACTCGGGAAAAAACTGAAAGACTTCTGGATACTATTCGTGAAAAAGTGCCAGGCATTGCGATAAGAACCACCATGATTGCGGGACATCCGGGTGAGGGAGAAAAAGAGTTTGAGGAAATGATGACGTTTATCGAGCGATCAAGATTTGAGCGTCTCGGCATCTTCACTTATTCGCATGAAGAAAATACCCATGCCTTCTCAATGAACGATGATATTCCTGAGGATGTTAAACAAGATCGGGCAGCAGCCGTAATGGAACTGCAGGAAGGAATTTCCGCCGAGATCAACCAAGCAAAAGTGGGACAAACATTCAAGGTACTAATTGACAGAATTGAAGGAGGGCAATTCATTGGGCGCACCGAGCACGACTCGCCAGAGGTAGACAATGAAGTCTTAATTTCTGCAGTGACCAATTATTTGCGAGTCGGGGATTTCGCTCAGATCAAAATCACGGAAGCTTCGGCTTACGATCTAATTGGTGAACCAGTCTAAATGAAAGTTGAAAAAATTTCGCTTCAAGAAACCGGCTATTTCTCCAATTCATTTTTGGAGTATGTTGCGGCAAGTGAAAAACTCACCCCCTTTTACACTGCGACTCCAACTATCGAGCATTTCGATCAGGTCATTAAGAATCGGTCTTTCTCGAAGAATAAGAGAGAGAAATTAGTAGAGGTTTTGAAAACTCAGTACAGAGAACTATCGTGTTCGGGCTTACTAAATGACAACATCGAATCACTCCTCTCTGACAAAACCTTCACCATTACCACCGGTCACCAACTCAACATCTTCACCGGCCCGCTCTACTTCATCTACAAGATTGTCACCGTCATCAATGCGGCAAAGGAGCTAAAGAAAAAATATCCCGATTATCATTTCGTACCGGTCTACTGGATGGCGACAGAAGATCATGATTTTGAGGAGATCAGCTACTTCTGGCTACATGGGAAAAAGCATCAATGGAAGACCGAACAAACCGGAGCGGTAGGCCACTTTGATCCCTCCGAGTTGAAAGAAATTTTGGATAAGCTTCCAGGAGACATCACCATTTTCAAGAAAGCCTACTTGGAAAACAAAACACTTACAGATGCCTGTCGTCAGTATGTGAATGCGCTTTTTGGTGAAGAAGGACTTGTGGTCGTGGATGCGGATGATGCGGATTTAAAGCGGGAGTTGATCACTGCCATGAAGGCTGACATATTTGACCAGACGCCTCACCATTTTGTCACGAAGCAATCGGATAAGCTGAGTTCGTTGGGTTTTAAAATTCAGGTAAACTGTCGTGAGATCAACTTCTTCTACATGGTTGAAGGTGTACGAGTCCGGATAGAGAAATCTGGTGATCGGTTCGTTGGAGTAGATTCTGATTTGTCTTTTTCAAAAGATGAAATAGAAAAACTCATCAACGATCATCCCGAAAGGTTCAGCCCAAATGTCATTCTACGCCCACTGTATCAAGAGCTTATTTTACCAAATCTGGCGTACGTGGGTGGCCCATCGGAATTGGTTTATTGGCTACAACTCAAATCAATGTTCGAACATTTCGAAGTGCAATTCCCGATTCTAATGCCTCGAAATTTTGGCACTATTCTCCCCGCTCATTTAAGCAGAACATGGTCGAAAACCGGCCTGTCCAATATCGATCTTTTTCTGGACATTCCTCTTCTGGAAAAGAAATGGCTCAAAGAAAATGGAGGTAAAAAACTCTCCTACGAGGAAGCTGCCTTGGAGGTGTCTGCCCAATATGAATCGATGAAAGTAAAAGCCGCAGACATTGACCCAACGCTTGTCAAACATATTGAGGCGCTCAAGGTCACGGCGCTCATCAAAATCGAGAAGGCCGAAAAAAAACTGATCAGGGCGGACAAGCGAAACCACGAAGATGCGATGAGACAACTCGCGACAGTCAAAGAAGCTATTTTCCCGAATGGCAGCTTGCAAGAGCGGCGCGACAACTTCCTGAATTTCTATCAGGAAAACCCGAACTTTATCA
>CAYGSD010000019.1:0-24707 GCA_964352625.1 uncultured Roseivirgaceae bacterium | reverse complement strand
CAAGAGCGGCGCGACAACTTCCTGAATTTCTATCAGGAAAACCCGAACTTTATCAATGAGCTGCTGGACGCATTCGATCCATTCGATTATCGGATGCATTTGCTACTACAATGAATCATAAAAGCATTCTTCGGAAACTTATCCTCGACTGCAGAAGGCTGCTGGCAGAAGGTGAGTTTAAAAAAAGAAATGCCGATCTCTGCGGGCAAGTGCTTTCGCTCATCCGAGAAAAGGATTTCAAATCCATTCATTTCTTTCTCCCCATTGAGCGAAATAGAGAAGTTGACTTCACCGCACTTTTTCCCGTTCTTTGGGCCGAAGGCCGAAAAATCATGGTCTCTAAAACGGACTTCAACAGTAAGCAAATGAGTCATTATTGGTATGATTCCAAAACCAAATTGGTCAAGAACAAATTTGATATCCCTGAACCGGCTGATGGCTTGGAAGCGCCATTAGACCAAGCAGACCTCATGCTCGTTCCACTTTTAATTGCTGATCATTCAGGAAACCGGCTGGGCTATGGAGGCGGATTCTACGACCGACTTTTAGCCAATTTCAGTGGGCACAGTGTTGGCGTTTGTCTCTCGCCTTTAGTTGACAAATTGGGAACTGAACCCTGGGACATCCCTGTTAAGCAAATGTTATTTTTTCAACATACAGCTAATCTGAAGTAACCAATCCCCTATTTTATCGTCCTTCATTTGTTTACTCACCACACACTCACGTTTTGAAAAGACTTCTTTTGGCTGCTTTCATAGCCACCTCATTTTCTGGATTTACTCAGGAGAAATACACACTGAATGGCTACATCACCGACGGAAACGACGGAGAAACCATGTTCGGAGCGACCGTCTTCGTGCGAGAAATTGCCGGAGGCAATGTGACCAATGCCTATGGCTTTTACTCCATCACGCTACCTCCGGGTGAATACACCATCGAATTCAGATACCTTGGATACAATACTCAGATCGAACAAATAAGCCTGACGGGCGATCAGCGATTGGATGTAGAACTCCAATCGGAAGGCACGGAACTGCAAGAAGTGGTGGTGACGGCAGAGCCCGAAGATGAGAATGTGACTAGCTCTGAAATGAGCACCGTAGAACTGGATATCGAAACGATCAAGAAGATTCCTTCCTTTCTCGGAGAAGTAGACGTGATCAAAAGTATTCAGCTTCTGCCGGGGGTAAGTACGGTCGGTGAAGGGGCCTCCGGCTTCAACGTGCGTGGCGGTAGTGTGGGACAAAACCTTGTACTACTCGATGAGGCCCCTGTTTACAATTCGTCACACATGCTCGGCTTTTTCTCGGTGTTCAACCCTGATGCGGTGAAAGACATCAAACTGTACAAGGGTGGCATTCCTCCTCGATTTGGTGGGAGGTTAACTTCCATTCTTGATATCCGAATGAAGGAAGGGAATAATAAAGAGTTTGAAGTGAATGGAGGAATCGGATCCATTTTTAGTCGGCTGGCCATAGAGGGGCCTATCAAAAAGGAAAAGGCGTCCTTCATCATTGCGGCAAGAAGGTCATACATAGATATCCTCGCACGACCATTCACTGATGTTTTCGACGGAGGCGCAGGGCTGTATTTCTATGACCTTACGGCCAAAACGAACTACAACATTTCTGACAAAGACCGGCTCTATCTTTCTGGCTACTTCGGCCGAGACGTTTTCAATTTTGACGAAAACCAGGGCATCAACTGGGGAAGCCAAACGATGACCCTACGATGGAACCATCTGTACAATCAGCGGCTATTTTCGAACCTCACCTTCTTCGTAAGTGACTATGATTATCAACTTTCGTTCGGGGATAATTTGGATGGATTCGAGTGGACGTCCAACATCACCACGGTGAACTTCAAGCCGGAGCTCACCTATTTCATCGACACCCGAAACGAACTAACCTTCGGTGGAGAAGTGCTGAAATATCAGTTTGAACCAGCCAATGCCCAAGGCACCAGTCTCGGTGAAGTCACAAAGTTTGACCTACCCTTCCGACATGCCCTGGAGTATGCGTTCCATATCGGGAATGAACAAAAAGTGAATGAAAAGCTGAACCTCGTATACGGTCTCCGCTTCTCGGGCTTCAGCTTTATGGGTGATGGCGAATACTACACCTTCAACGATACCCTACCAGGATACCGAAGGTTTGTCACATCCGTGCGCTCCGCAGACAAATGGGAATCCATCAAAAATTACAACAATTGGGAGCCTCGGTTCTCGGCAAAATACCAGCTGACCCCAACCTCGTCAGTAAAGGCCAGCTACAACCGAACGGCCCAGTACATTCACTTGGTTTCGAATACTACTGCATCAAATCCTCTGGACATTTGGACACCAAGTACTAACAACATCAAGCCGCAGCTCGGTGATCAGGTGGCGCTTGGGTTTTTCAAGAATTTGAAGAAAAATATGTACGAAACATCAGCGGAGGTCTATTACCGAAAAACCCAAAACCAGATCGACTATATCGACGGTGCGGAACTTTTCATCAACAAGGAAATCGAAGGAGACTTGCTGGCGGGCAAGGGCCGAGCGTATGGTTTGGAGCTTTATGCCAAGAAAAATAAGGGCCGCTTGACTGGCTGGGTGAGTTACACGTTGGCCAAAACAGAACTCAAAATTGACGGTATCAACTTTCAGGAAAATCAAGAAACCAGAAAAGGAAAATGGTACCCGGCTCGGTACGATCAGAGGCACAATGTAAAAGTGGCCTCATTCTATGAGCTAAGTCCTCGAGTGTCTCTTTCTGCAAACTTCACGTACCTTACGGGCACACCCACCACCTTCCCGACGCACCGCTACGAAGTACAAGATTTGACCATTCCTGAAAATGCCGAGGATAGCCGAAACAATCTCAGGATACCTGACTATCACCGACTGGATTTTGGGATAACCATATTGGGCAAGGCCACTAACCGGCGAGGCGAAATCAGAAAAAACCGCGATACGTATGTGATCACGTTCTACAATCTGTACGCTCGGAAGAACCCATTCTCCATCTACTTTTCGCAAGCTGATGGGAGGTACGGCCCAGGCGAACTTGCAAAAACGCAAGCAAGTCAGGTCTCCATACTCGGCACCATTGTTCCATCATTTACTTACAATTTCAAATTCTGATGAAGAAGCTTATCATACCCTTTATTGCCTTTGGTTTTGTGGTCTCATGTGAGCAAATCATTGATCCTTCCTTGAAGGAAGCAGACGCTCCAGTGGTCATAGACGCGTGGCTTTACAGAAAGGCCGAACCTCAGGTCATTTCTATAAAAAGAGCAAATCCATACTTTGACCAAGCCGAGCCGCAGGGACTCTCTGGCGCAACCGTGACAGTCACTGATTTGGATGACCTCACCGTCATTCCATTCGTGGAAGAATCCCCGGGCAGATACGTCTGGAATCCAATTTCTGAGACGGACAGTTTTGGCACAATGGGTCATAGATACGCCCTGAATGTGGAATTGAATGACATAAATTTTTCGGCCTTTTCGCAGCTTAACCGTGTCCCCAAAATAGACAGCATCACCTGGAGACTGGAAGAAGGGAATGCCTTCTTTGACGACTCCTATTTTGGCGAATTTTGGTCAAGAGACCCGGAAGGAGAAGGAGACGTGTACTGGATCAAGTCATGGAAAAATGGGCAATACCTAAACAAACCGGCAGAACTGTTCATCGCCTATGACGCGGGATTTTCGCAAGACGGAAACGCCGACGGTCTCGTTTTTATTCAACCCATCCGAGATGCGCTGAATCCTTTCGATCTGGACGAGGATGATCGGCTTATTCCTCCTTATGTGGAAGGTGACTCGGCGTATGTGGAGCTCAACTCCATCACACCCGAGGCGTTTTTCTTCCTGCAACAAGTACAGGTGCAGATCAACCGGCCCGGAGGTTTTGGTGAGCTTTTCTCCACACCGCTGGCAAATATTGATGGTAACATTGTTTCCGACGATCCACGAGTAAGTGTGGTAGGCTTCTTCTGCGTGTCCGGCGTGAGCGGTCTTGGGCGAAAATTCACAGAAGATGCCATCTTTGAGGACGAATGAAAATCTATGCGTTTAGTGGACTAGGTGCCGACCAACGAATCTTTTCGTATCTGAAACTTGATCACGAAATCATTCCCATTCAATGGATAGTTCCTGAGCCAAACGAAACGCTAGAATCTTACGCAGGACGACTAGGGGAACAAATCGACACGTCTGAGTCTTTCGCTCTTTTGGGCGTTTCATTCGGGGGAATGCTGGCGTCTGAATTGAGTAAGACGCTCAAGCCCGTTGCTACAATTTTGATTTCATCGGCAGCCACTAGGCACGAACTGCCCTGGATGGCCAACGTATCGCAACGATACAGGCTCGCTCAGAAAATACCTACCCGGCTTTTCAAGCCGCCAGTGTTGGGAGCGTATGTTGGTTTCCCTTTTCACAAGCGAAACAGGGAAGTAGCAAAGGGCATCATTCGTGATACTGATCCGCAATTTGTGCAGTGGGCCTTGGGTGCGATTGTAAATTGGAAAAACGAAACGCATCCCGAAAACCTCTACCACATTCATGGTCGACTCGACCCCATCCTGCCATACAAAAAACGAATGGGTGCAGAGGCCCTTGGAACTGGGCATTTTATTATTTTGAAAGAAGCGGAAGAAATCAGTTTGAGAATAAACCAATTCCTAATCCCTAATCCCTAATCCCTAATCCCTATTTCCTACCTCTCACCATCTCCTTCTTGCCCATCGCCCCTGGCAATACTTCCACCTGAAACCCCACCTCGGCCAGGTTTCTCTTGAATTGTCCCTGTGCGCAATAGGTCGTCAAGATTCCACTAGGCCTCAGGGAATTAAAGCACCTTCTCAAATTATCGATAGACCAAACTTCGGGTTGCTTGCTTGGCGCAAACGCATCAAAGAAAATTACATCGACAGTGCCAGTGGTTTTAAACTCTTCCAATTTCGCCGCTCTCTTCTCAAGAGTGAAATAGGCACTCATTTCCTGCACTTCATTCCAATTTGCCTCGTGGAGTTTTACAAACCTTTGATCTTCTTTCAACTCCATCTGACGCCAGACCGAATCCGTGATAGGGAAAGGCTCCAAAGTCAAAAAATGAATGGGCGTTTCATTCCTATCCGCCCAGTCCCAGGTCAGTAACGCATTCAATCCGGTTCCAAACCCAACTTCAAGAATGTTCAGTGGTTGATACTTACAATCCCTGAGCCTTCGAGCTGGAACTGATCGTACTCCCATCTCGAGAAACACATACTCCGATTCTCCTCTCGCCCCTTTTGTAGAGTGATAGGTTTCGTTGAGCTCTTCGTCGTAGAGACTTTGTGAACCGTCCTCGGTTTGAATGATTTTAAGTGGCATATGTCAAGATATCCCACAAAGATTGAATTAATTTATTTGTCGCTATCAAAGATTAATGCTGCCTGCATCATTCACAATCCTCCACCATCGCAATCCCTTCCAGCTGGCTCCAAATTTCCTTACCAAAAGTGGAAGGTGAGATGTAGAATAGACAAGAGTGCTTTCCTGAATTGGCGCAATAGCTCGGCCTCACTTTTACATTGAGTACAAAATCCTTTTTAGTAAAAAAATTATCACGCGTTTCGACACTTCCCACATAAGTGCCGTCCTCCAATTGCTTAAACTTCGATGAAGAGTAATCAACCATCATTAGTCCATCGTAATAGGCCTTTAGTGATACTTCCAGCTTATCAAGGGTCATTTTTGGATCTTCATCCAGGTACCAGACAAACATATAGGACCAGAATGCCTGACTCGTAGAATCGTTCCAGTTCTTGTGAAATCGCAGCTCTTCAAAACCAGAAAAGGCAATCGATGGAGCAAAGCTGAGCGGGAAATCAAAGGACTCTTTTAACCAACCATCTGGTGAGTGCAGTACGTCTATGTGTTCTTCTATTTCTTCGGGACTTGCTTGTGCCCAAGTCATTCCACACAATCCCATGTATAGAATAATCAATGCCGTTTTTCTCATATGCTTTAGGGTTTCAGGCAAGGTAGGGCAGTCCTGAGAAAGAAGATGTTAATGAAATGTCAATGGAGCGATGGAATTTTCCGTTGACTTTCGTCCTAACCTAGTTGACGCACGCGTATTGTTCCAGCCCTTTTATCCAGACCTCATTCTAACATTTCTAAAATCTCCTCGTGGAGGTTGATGATGTCTTCTTCGTAATTCCGCATGTCTTCTATGACTGAGATAATTCCAAGCTCTTTACGGTAAACCATGCTTACCGCAAGCTCACTTGTGTGGAGGTAGTTTTCATTCAGAGTATTCAGCTCAGATAGCTTATTGATCAGCTCCAGATCCATCTCAATGATGGCATTGGTCAGTTGTGCGATTTCCCAAGAGCGGTTTGTAATATCCGCCGAGCGCAGCTTGATGTTCCCCACGCCCCTCACAAAGAGCGTATCGTTTTTCGTCACCAACGAGTGGATGCGATCGTTCATGATCAAGATGCGCTGATCTCCATTGCTACGCACCTCTATCCGATCGTAGGTGCGATCCGAGGCAAAAGGGAGGAACTCTTTCAAAAAATTCTCCAATTCTTGATCATCCCTGGCATCTATCGGCAATTGCGAGACAGGCAGAGTGTCCGTGACGTACGTGCCGTTGTATAATTGCTCAAGTAATCCTGTTCGGTATTCCAGTGAGGACCTCAGCAGATTATCATTCTTCATAATTTCCTCTTTGATGCTTTCCATAACCCTGGCGGCTGCTTTGCTGGATTTGATATTCTCCCGCCAGTTATTGAGCAGCAACGCAAACAGTACGGCAAAAACAACAGAGATGAATTCAAATAGTAGCTGCTGTCGATTGATTTTAGTTTTCATAGGCTAGAGAGTCTTCTGCTAAGATCAGGCATTCTTGTGATATGTTTTTTTAAGAGTCATAGATTCCGACTGAAAGCGCTTCTGAAAAGTTGGGATTGCTTTCCAAGCCGCATCCGAAAAAACCACTAGGCCAAATAGCGAAAAATCGGTATTGAAGCGGGGAGGTATCCTAAGGACATTTGCCCTTTGCCCTCTAAACCTCCAAGTTAGCTATGAGAAAGAGACTGCTTTTGGGACTAGTCATCCTCATTCCATTTATAAGCAAGGCGCAGGTTGATGAAGATCAACTGGGGGCATGGTACATGTATTTCTACACCGCTAAATTCAAAAACAGCCAATGGGGCCTGCAGGGAGATGCCCAATATCGAAATTGGGATGTAGGTGGAGACTTGGAGCAACTACTCTTAAGGAGCGGGGTGACTTACACCCCTCGCAACGCCAATGTGTTGCTAACATTTGGCTATGCCAACATTACCACAGGCGCTTTTGGAGAATCCACCAGTACATCAGTAGAAAATCGAATTTATCAGGAGGCCATGTATACTGTGCAACTTGGGGCTCGCATCTATCTGAATCACCGATTCCGATTTGAGCAAAGATTTGTAGAGGGGCAAGATTTCAGAACTAGGTACCGATATAACCTATTTATGAATGTGCCGCTTAACAGTACCGAAATGACAGAAAGAACCGTTTACCTTGCTTTATACAACGAGATTTTTCTGAATGGCCAGAAAGACATAGGTGGCGGCAATGAAGTGGAGACATTTGACCGAAACAGGTTTTATGCAGCGCTCGGATACTACCTCACACCAAGGCTCAAAACCCAGCTAGGGGTAATGAGACAAACGACCAGCACCATTGGTAAAAACCAACTTCAGGTGAGCCTGCATCATAGTTTCTGATTCTTTAAGCTAACTCACAATATGAGCTAAGCGTGCTTAGCCCCAAGTTCTGGTTCAGAACCCTGAGGAGAGTCTCGACACTTGAGACAAGGCTAATAAGTACTTATTTCATTTCTTATAAAACGGAAGGATTTCACAGAAGTCAATTGATGAGCTAATAAGCCACCATTGAATGTATTTATAATTAAAGTAACCACTTCTAAGAACCACTAAAACAGTGAGTTAAGAAAATTTACTTATGTTTGTTGTCCAACAAAACTCACTGTTATGAAAAATTTCAGGAATTTATTAATCGCGTTCGTCGTGTTGGTAGCTTGGTTTCACACTCAAGCGGCTACTGCAAACGGGCTGGACGACAAATTGATTGAAGACATCAAAGGGTTCGCTGAGTCATTCAAAAAGGCAATGGACGTGCGCAATTATGCAGAAGCTAAGGAAGCGCTTGATGAGCTATTTCCCTTAATCAAAAAGGAAATGAAACTGGCCAAAAAGGAAGTTGGCTTCCTTGAGAAGAGCGGCGAACAAGAAGCAGCCAAAGCTATGGAGGAGGCTCTTGATAGAAAGACCGAAATCCATGATCAGCTTCATGCTATCGTGGACGAATCTAGTGCCGGACTCAGAGCACGAGCGGATAATGTAATGTCCCTCGTAAGTGAGTACATTGATTTATTGGAGGAAAACCAAAAACTCGTTTCGTCGAATAAGTAGCAGAACTCATTAATGAAGACAGTAACCTTATCCGATTCATAATCGTCTGAGTTCTTCTTAGGCTGCTTTTTGATGATGAGGTATTTTGTGGCACTGTTTTTTTTACTCCCACTATTTGGGAATGGCCAAACGGCTGATTCGATAGATCGCAAGACATCATTCGCCATCTATCCGGCTTTCGGCTACACACCGGAAACAAATTTCATTATTGGTCCGATTGCCGTAATGACTCTAAAGAGTCGAGACGAATCTCAAACCGAGTTCACTCGACAATCAACTTTCACACCACTAGCGCTTTATACTTTCAGGAATCAATTCCTCACAGAGCTGAATTTGGAATACTACTTCAGAAGTGGCCACAACCTGAATTTATCACCAGGCTATTATGTTTTTCCTGATTTTTACTTTGGCTTAGGAAATGACAATGATCCAGAGATTTCAGAGAGCTATCTAAACAGGTTTTCGACAATAAACGGACAGTTTTATTTTCCAGTGAATAGTACATTTTTCGTAGGAATGGCGTTTGATTTTAATACTGCAAGATTGCAGGGAGTGGAAAGCGGAGGAATGTTGGAAACCGATAATCCTATGGGGATTCAAGGAGGAACCTTACTGGGGCTGGGACCAGCTATGAAGTTAGACTCTCGAGATAACTCCATTTATCCAATAAATGGAAACTTATTCTCATTTCAAGCTCTGATTACTGAGGTCGGAGATTTCAGCTATACAAGTGCGCTTTTGGATCTTCGCAAATATGTTACTATTCGAAATGAAAAGAATGTGGTCGCTTTGCAGTTTGCCAGCCGAACGACCACTGGTGGAAATATCCCATTTTACAAATTGCCACAATTAGGAGGAGACAACCAACTTCGTGGTATCTCCAATGCTAGCTTGTACAGAGACCGCCAAATGTTCTTTTCGCAGGTAGAATACCGCAGACATATCTGGTGGCGATTCGGGATGGTGGCTTTTGCAGGTTTTGGCGATGTTGCCAATCAATGGTCTGATCTTGATTTCTCAGAATTAAAGTTTGTCGGAGGTCTTGGATACAGATTCCAGGTGGTACCTAATGACAAAATCAACTTGCGTATTGATTTCGGTGTTTCGCAAAACGGACAAACTGGAATATATGTTGGAATGCAGGAAGCTTTCTAGCTATTGTTTGCTCTCTTTTATTCCCCAGAAAATCACCAAGCCTCCGGTTATAAACATGATCAGACTGTAAATCGCTGGCGCTATGGCGTACTCCGTGTTCAGTAGCAGCCCTGTGGCGATAGCGATAGCCAATGTACCATTCTGAATACCGCTTTCGATGGATATGGAAATTGCCTGTCTTGATGAAAGCTTCATGAATGTGGCAATGATCATCCCGATTCCCATAGTGAGTATATTCAAAATGAAGGTGATGAATCCGGCTTCTTCAGCATATGGAATGATGTTTTCCTTTTCACTGAGAATCACACCAGCAAGGACCAGGACAAAAACTACTGCCGAGGCAGTCCGAACAGGCTTTTCCATTTTGTGCGCAAAGGCTTCTTTCTTAGCTCGAATCAGCATGCCTAAGATTACAGGGATAACAACAACGACCAGTACTTGAGCGATGGTTTGAACCACATCCAGTTGAATCTCGGTGCTGCTGCCTAAAACCGTTCTTAGTCCAAGGTTGATGATAAAAGGAATGGTGAGTAACGTCACGAAACTACTGATGGCCGTAAGGCTTACCGAAAGTGCCGTGTCTCCTTTTGCTAAGTGAGTGATCAAGTTAGAGGTGGGTCCGCCAGGGCAAGCAGCGAGAATTATTAATCCAATGGCGATCTCAGCCCGAACAGAAAAGATCGAGATCAGTAGAAAACCAATCAGTGGAAGAATGACGAGTTGATTGATCAATCCGATCAGGATTGCTTTTGGCTCTACAAAAACTCTTTTGAAATCATCGGTGGTCAGAGAGAGCCCCATCCCAAACATGATGATGATGAGGGAGACGGCCAAAACGTAAGTGGTAATTGCCATAGTGCTTAGGTTTAGAAAGGAAAGATAAGACTTCCTCACTTTTTAACCACACTCACCATTTTCAATCAAATAGCGACCCGGTCTTTGGTAAACTCAATCTTCGCAAATGAATCAAATAAAGTTGAGCGCAAGCATGCGCATCACTCAGCGCATCATGATGCTTCAAAGGAATCTTATATTTCTGGCTTAGATAGGCTAGCCCCCTTCGAAAAATAGTTAGTGTGCATCGTTCCTCAAAGTCCGGTTGAACCTCATCGTACCACGCGAGCGAATGTCTCAGACAATTTGCGTCGAATCGAATGGAGTGAGCCACTACTATCTCATCCTGGATGTATTTTTTCATGTCGTCGTGCCAGACCACATCGAAGGTTGGTGCATCTTCTGTATCCTCGGGCCCGATCCCATGCACTTCAATATTCTTGTAGAAGTAGTGATTCTTAGGTGGCTGTACAAGACGATTTACCTCCTTCACTATTTCCCCATTTTCCACACGTATAAGTCCAACCTGACAGATACTTGCAGGATCCCAAGTGGCTGTTTCGAAATCTATGGCTGTGAAAGAATTGTCGCGCATGAATAGTTGTTGAAAATTAGAAAGAATGTGTAACATCGTAGGACGATGGATTATCGAAAAATCTTACATACGGTCTTTGAGCAAGTCAACGGAATGGATGATCCCGGCCATTTACCCACTTACATTCCCGAGCTTGCTAATGTAAACCCCGAGCAATTCGGAGTGCACCTTTCTACCGTGGAGGGCTTGCAGTTTGGGGCAGGGGATCATCAGGTGAAATTCTCCATACAGAGTATTGCCAAGGTGCTTTCTTTAAGTATGATTTACAGAAAGCTTGACGGTGATATTTGGGAAAGAGTGGGCGTGGAGCCAAGCGGACGAGCGTTTAATTCACTGTCTCAGCTTGAGGACGAATCGGGGATTCCGAGAAACCCACTGATCAATGCAGGAGCTATTGTCATTTGTGACCTTATCATTTCCCATTTTGAGGAGCCCAAGCAGGAGCTACTGAAGTTTATTCAATTGGCTTCCAAGAACTCATCCATAGGGTTCAATGAAAGAATCGCTGAATCGGAGAAAGCCGTTGGTTTTAGGAATAGAGCCATGGCCAATCTAATGAAGTCCTTTGGAAACCTTGAGAATGACCTGAACGAGGTACTTGATCTGTACTTTGCTCTTTGCTCTGTAGAGATGACCTGCCAAGAACTGGCGAGGACATTTCTCTTTTTGGCCAATGATGGCTCAGATCCCTTTTCGGAAGAACACCTGATCAACCATAGCCAAAGTAAGCGAGTGAACGCCATCATGATGACGTGCGGGTTTTACGATGAGGCTGGGGAGTTCACGTTTAGAGTTGGTTTGCCAGGCAAAAGTGGGGTGGGCGGAGGAATAGCCGCCGTGCTCCCAGACCAATACGCCATTGCGGTATGGAGTCCGAGACTCAATGAGAAGGGCAACTCTTTTAAGGGGCTGAAATTTTTAGAATTATTCACAACCGCTACAGGTCAGTCCGTATTGTGAGCATGCATGGCACTTTTTCATTTCTTCAGGATCTTGATCAAAACAACAATCGAGAGTGGTTTCAAAAGAATAAATTGAGATATGAGGAGTCACACGGTGAAATGATAGCATTTGCGGATCACTTACTTGGAGAAATGAATCAACACGATGTGATTGCCACAAATTCGGGAAGAAAGAGCCTGTACCGAATTTACCGAGATGTTAGGTTTGGCAAAGACAAGACGCCCTACAAAACCAATTGGGGAGGCTTCATGAAGCGGGCAGGTGCAAATCGTAGAGGAGGTTATTACTATCAAGTTGGTCCAAAGGGGAGTTTCGTTATGGGAGGATTCTTCGGGCCAAATGCCCAAGACTTGCTGCACATCAGACATCAATTGGCTCAGGATGGCGAGTTACTTCGAGCAGTTATGGAATCAAAACCTTTCAAATCATATTTTGGTGAATTGCGTGGGAACCAATTGAAAACAGCACCTAGGGGCTTTCCTAAAGACCATCCGGATGTGGACCTGCTCAGATACAAGCAATTTCTTCTTCGCCACGACTTCAAACCGGAGGAGGTGTTTAGTGCTGATTTTCCAAAGACTGTGTCAATGGCATTTGGGAAAATGAGGCCTTTCCTCGATGTGATGACTGAGCTTCTGACCACAGATCTAAATGGTGAATCGCTACAAGTCATTTCGCCACAAATCCAATAAATGAAAATTAGCATTGTCATCCCGACCTTTAATGAAGAGGATTACATTTTGGAAACCCTCTTGACCATTAAGGAAAATGCTGTAGATCCAGTGGAAATTCTGATTGTGGATGCAGGGAGCGAAGACACCACATTGCCGCAGCTAATCGAAATTGCAAACGAGCGATTTCATGTAGATCAGGAATTAAGAGGAAAGAAGTTCGAATCACTGAATACAGGCGCACATTTGACCAGCGGTGACGTCATCTTATTCTTAGATGCTGACACGCTTTTGCCTGCAGGATTCGATACGATGATTAAACATGCCATCGTCCAAGGAGCTGTCGGTGGAGCTTTTGCCCTGAGGTTTGATCAGGCGCCATTTCCACTAAACATTATTCGATTTTTTAATCAAGCGAGGTACATTTTCTCGAAAAAGTACTTCGGAGATCAGGCCGTTTTTTGTACCAGAGAGGCTTTTAACAGGGTCGGTGGCTATCCAGATCTTACGGTCATGGAGTCTGCACATTTTTGTGGTGCCTTGAAGCAAGTCGGGAAATTAAAATTGATCAAGGAGCCAGTCATTACTTCAAGTCGACGTTTTATACAAGGTGGGATTTTGAAGGTCTTTTGGAATGACCTGAAAATTTACCTGCGGGATCTCGCAGGATTATCGAACGAACGAGCGGGGCAGGAATATTGGGAGGCTAGGGCTTCTCCTTCACCGGTCGATAAATCATGATCCGACCCTTAGTCACCCGATCCATTTTGAATTGATTGATGTCCACCCGCTTGCCCCATTGCTGGGTGTTCTGGTGTGCAATCTGATAATCCCCCGGGCCGTTGACCGAATGAATGATGGCCGTGTGGTGAGCCATCTCCGCTCTATAGGTTGTGTATTGATCCATCTTCCATTCAAGCTTCACTCCCTCAAATTGCATCAAGTCTCCAGGAAGAATTTCTTCCGTGTCAGGATCAAGCAATCGCCCATAAATATTGATTGTTCGCTTGGTGCTACGATCGAAATAAGCCCCGGAATATTCCAGCGCACGAAAGGCCAGATCCCAGCATTCTCCACGATCGACACGAGTCCCACGGACCTTGTCTACGTATTCTACAATTTTGGCATTTAGCGGAGGGAGATTTGTTTTGAATGAAAAGGATGAGAGAAGAATGAAGAGGAGAAAGTGTTTCATCTCATAAAGTACGTGAATTCTTGAGTGAAGGATATTTACCAAATCTGTAAATTACTGTATGCTGAAAAAAACCCTACTCATTTTGCCGGTCGTCATTCTTGTGGCCGGCGGTTACTTTCTTTCAATCATGTATACCACAGGGTATTTCAGAGAAATCGAATCGGTAAGTTTCGGGGAAGTCTTTCAGGAAATTCCCCTTGCGGGAGCGGAGGATATCACGGCAGACTATGAAAGCAACATCATGATCATTTCGGCCTTTGATAGAGCGGCAGACAAAAGAGGCGAGTCACCTACGGGAGGACTCTATTTAGTTGACTTATTGGAGCAACCCTTCAAACCGGTCCGGTTATCAGACGAATTGGGGAGCGGGTTTCACCCCCACGGAATCAGCCTATATAAACTAGACTCTGGCAAGTATCAGCTCCTAGTTGTCAATCATCAAAAAGGGAAACATACCATTGAGCAATTTGAACTCAATCTGCCTAACGAACTTGTCCATGAGAGAACATATGATGATCCGAGCATTGTGAGCCCAAATGATGTTATCGCCCTTGACGCAGATCGGTTCTACTTCACCAATGATCACAAGAACACCGAAGGTCTGGCCCTGATCGCAGAAAACTACCTAGGGTTGGCATTGTCCAACACCCTCTTTTTTGATGGTTCCGGGTTTCGAGAAGTGGCTGGAGCCATCCAGTATGCCAATGGCATCACTATTAGTCCAGACCTAAAGGATTTGTATGTAGCTGCACCCAGAGGCTTCAAGATTTTGAAATACGAGATTTTGGAAGAGGGGTATCTGGGAGAACCCGAAACGATTCCCGCAAAAACTGGCGTGGATAATATGGAGTGGGACGAGGAGGGGAATCTCTGGATTGGCTGCCATCCAGATCTATTGACCTTCAGTTCCTACGCCGGGCTCAAGCGATCAATTTCTCCTTCAGAAGTACTGAAGATCCAAGGGGATAAAATCGAGACAGTTTACATGAACGATGGCAAAGAAGTTTCGGCAAGTACAGTTGCTGTTCCTTACAAAGAGTACCTCTTCATCGGTACAGTGATGGATGACAAATTACTTGTGTTGAAGCGACCTTAAACCAAGACGAACTTCGGGCCGATAGGCTCCATCAAAGATGGGTCGGGAGAGAAATGCTTATTGAAGAATCCATCAAGATCATCCTTGGTTTGCTTCGAGAGAATAGGCAGGATTTGATCCATCACTTCTCCGCTGATCATGTACGGAGGCATATCATTTGAAATCCTGTCGTACACGCAATAGGCATAAATCTGAAATTCGGGACACTTAGTAGCTGGCTTGCCAGTGATCATGCATGTCGAAATATTTTCTTTGGAGGGACGACCGCTTCTTGACAGATGCTGATGAAAGTCCATTTTTTCAGAGAAAAACTTCATCAATGCCTCTTGCGATTCTTTGGACATTTGGTTGCGTAAGCCCTCGGCACATGTCATGCACAGTGCATAGTCAAAGACCGTATCCTTTACATCGTATTCGATGTGATTCTTAAATGCCTTTTCGATAAGGTAGGGTTGACCATCCATTAAATCTTTACCACACTCCAAGCAATTGGTAAATGGCGCACCTGTTTCAAAAGAATAGAATTCCTTAGGTATTCGCTCTCGATGATCTTCCTCCATCACTTTCTTTTTCCCCAATATAATAGGATATACGCTGAAGGGAAAACGGCGCGGTTGTCCTGAGTAGGCATCAGCACCACGGGTCTTGTAAATGCTTCTATCATCACTCCCGTTTCAATCCCAGCTACATTGTTTTTGTACGTTCCAAATTCAAAAGAGACCCCACCTTTCACGTTTACACCGAGCCGAGTTTCGGACTGTCCTAAGCCCTGAAAGAGCTTTCCCGGACCGGCGGCACCATTATCGAAATGGACGAGAGGGTCATATTTTTCATAATTTCCATCATTGGTCAAGATGTAATAGGGCGCATGAAAACCAATCGTTGGTCCACCCATGAAGCCGACGTTTATCTGCACGCCCTGCTGTGTGTCTTTTCTAAAAAGGAGTTTGTCTCTGCCATACTGTAGGCGAATGGTGTAGAGATAGTTCGTCTTCCCGATGATAAAGGTCTGACCGGTCTGAGAGGTGGTCCGTGTCTCCTTTGGGTGTTTTACATTGCTTAGTTCAAAACCAAAAGTTCGGTACACGTCATTACCCATGGAGCGCGACCACTTGAAAACGAGACTACCCAAAACCCCGCCGTTAGTGTTTTTGTTTATTCCCCAGATGAATTCTTTGTCATACTCATAATCTTCGTCTAACTGAGCGAAGCAGAGCAATGGAGCCAAGAATAATGCGAAAAGTGATTTTTTCATGAAGATCGATACTGCGATCAAGTAACAAAGTTAAATGCCTTCACCCTAAGACTAGTTCCCTGTATCATCGATACTTTCATCCACAGTTTCTGCTTCGGCTGCATCGTCTCTTGTGGTGGGTTTGTCGTCTCGGCTATCCATCCAAATATCTCGTTCTCTCTTGTCGAATTTAGGTTTCTTAGCAAATTTTTTCGTCCCTTTTGGAGTAATCTTTCCATCATTCAATCTAACCCAGAAGACATTCCATTTACGGAGGCTCTTTCGCACCAGCTTACTTGACACATTTTTGGCCGTCAGGTAGTTCACGCTTGGGTGCATGTTTTTATGATTTGGCTTCTTTATTTTGATATAGCCATGATAATTCGATGTTAATGGATTGTGCTCATTGGTGAATTTCTTCCATTTCTTACTTACGTCAAATCGATGCTTGAACGTCGAATACCTTGGTGACCCGGGGAAATATGCACCCTTCCAACTCACTGGTTTTGAATATCTCGGTGATCCGCCATATGGCGTGCCTCGCCAATTCACCGGACGCGAATATCGTGGTGTTCCTATAGAGGGTGTGCCCCGCCAATTGACTGGTTTTGAATATCGCGGTGCTCCCCCGGTATACGACCCTCGCCAGTTCACAGGTCGTGAGTATCTCGGGCTACCCAAAGTAGGCGTACCTTTCCAGTTTACCGGTTTCGAATATCGGGCGTTACTGCCCCATGGTGTTCCGCGCCAGTTCACAGGTTTAGAGTATCGAACTCCGCTAAGCGAAGGGGTTCCTCTCCAAGAAACAGGGTGTGAGTATCTTGGTGATCCTCCACTTACAGCTCCCTTCCAATTTACCAGTCTCGATGTTCTAGGTGCGCCTCCAGCGACTGATCCTTTCCAATTGACCGGGCGTGACGTTCGGCCTACAGCCCCGGCGTTCGACTTTTTCCATGATACAGGATGAGAATATCTGGGTGCTCCACCACCTCCGGCAGTCCTACCTGCAACGGAGCTTGCGCCAGAATACCTTGGCCTTGGAGACTTTATATTTCTAAATCTTCCTGCTATCGAGCTGTTCGAATATTTGGGACTGGAAGCCGCGCTAGTTGGGCCGGGAGGCTCTGATCGCTTGCCCTTCTTCTTCCCAAAAAACAGAAATCCGTTTCGGTCTTTTTTGACTTTTTCTGATTTCAGCTTGGCCTTAGAGTCCGTTATTAACTGGGCATGCGCAGGTGCTGCGATCAGAAATAGCAGGAAAAAACAGGATATGATGCCGAGAATGCGCAGAACAGTCTTTTTTCAAAGGTTGGCAAATATCGTCACTTTCTCAACTTCTCAGTAAGAAAGCAGTTGATTCACCTTTTCTACTAACCTTTCCTTTGGGAGAAAATTGCGTTCCAAATCAGCGGCAAATGGAACGGGGGTGTCCAAACTAGCCACTCTCAAGACTGGCGCATCCAATGACTCGAAGCAATGCTCAGATATATGGGCAGAGATTTCTCCACCTATTCCGCCCGTTAGGCAGTCTTCGTGAAGAATCAAGGCTCGTCCAGTCTTCCGAACGGACGCTTCGACCGTTTCCTTATCCCAAGGCAGAATTGTTCGAAGATCAATAATCTCGATCGAGGATTCATGTTCATTGGCTAAATCCAGCGCCCAATGAACACCCATGCCATAGGTTACTATAGTTAAGTCAGCACCTTCTTTTGCAATGGCGGCTTTGCCAACTTCTGTGGTGTAATAGCCTTCAGGAACGTCACCACTTAGAGATCTGTACAACGCTTTGTGTTCAAAGTAGAGGTAAGGGTTGGGGTCCTCAATCGCAGCAGCGAGCAAACCTTTAGCATCTTCAGGATTAGATGGGTACACAATCTTCAAACCGGGCGTGTGGAAAAACCATGCTTCGTTGGATTGTGAATGAAATGGTCCTGCGCCCACTCCCGCGCCTGTAGGCATTCGAATGACTACATCGGCGTTCTGCGCCCAGCGATAGTGTATCTTGGCTAGGTTGTTTATGATCTGATTGAAGCCGCAGGTCACGAAATCGGCGAACTGCATTTCTACAATGGCTTTCATCCCCGCAATACTCAACCCGAGTCCGGCCCCTACTATAGCGGACTCGCACAGAGGTGTATTTCGAATTCGGTCTTTCCCGAACTCTTCCATGAATCCCTCGGTGATTTTGAAAACGCCACCGTAATCTGCCACGTCCTGTCCCATCAAGATCAGGTCGGGATGCTTTTTTAAACTTTCCTTCAGCCCATCGGAGATCGCATCCACAAATCGTTTTTCAGATTTCCTTTTGCTTGGCGCAATGACCTTCTGTTCGTACGGTGAGAATAAATCCGCGAACTCGGTTTCAATATTTACTTGAATAGAGGGCTCATCAAAGGCGACTTTCACGGCTGCATTGATTTCCTTCTGCATTTCCTTTTTGATGGATGTGATTTCGTCCACCGTTAAGGTGCCGCTTTTTATCAGAAAGCTTTCGAATGTTTTGATCGGGTCCTTCTGAGCCCACTCGTCCATTAATTCCTTAGGGACATACTTTGTCCCAGAGGCTTCTTCGTGCCCTCTCATTCTGAAAGTTCGCGCCTCGAAAATGATCGGGCGAGGATTCTTTCTGATGTCGTTGACCAATGGCTCCAATTCATTTAAAACTTCCAAGATCGAGTTGCCTTCCACCGAGCATGCTTCCATGCCATAGGCCGGGCCCTTAACAGTAAAGGAATCAAAATTGAATTGCTCTCGGCTAGGGGTGGAGAGGCCATAGCCATTATTCTCAATTACAAAAACGACTGGGAGATTCCAAACTGAGGCGACATTCAGTGCTTCGTGAAAGTCACCTTCACTTGCTCCACCATCTCCCGTGAATACCAGTGATACTTTTTCTTCCTTCTTCAACAAATGCGAAAGGGCTATACCGTCAGCGATCCCAAGTTGCGGTCCAAGGTGTGAGATCATCCCCACGATGTTGTAGTCCTGCGTGCCGAAGTGAAAGCTACGATCTCGGCCTTTGGTGAAACCATTGGCTTTTCCCTGAAATTGCGAAAAAAGCCGCTCCATTGGAATGCCTCTCGAGGTGAATACTCCGAGGTTTCTGTGCATTGGCAAAATGTATTCGTCTTGATGTAGTGCCAGAGCAGCGCCAACGGAAATCGCCTCTTGACCGATACCGGAAAACCATTTACTGATTTTGCCTTGACGAAGGAGAATGAGCATTTTCTCCTCAATTAATCGAGGATGAATAAGGTGTCGGTGGATGCGAAGAAGTTCTTCTTTTGTGCGATTTTTAGGATCGAATTTCATGGGGGAACGTTGCTGATGCGAAGTAAATGAAAATCTGTGACCGATTACATGAAAATGTGTTTTTCAGAATGAATGTCAGTCTGAGCTAGTCGAAGACTATTTATTGTCTACCCTTCGATAAACTCAGGATGACAAAAACACACAGTATTTTAGCAGCATGAAACCAAACATCAGAGTAGGCTATGGATATGACGTGCATCGCTTGGAGGCAGGAGAAGAATTTTGGCTGGGAGGAATTCTTGTTCCGCACACCAAAGGAGCCGTCGGGCACTCGGATGCCGATGTGCTGATTCATGTGATTTGTGACGCACTGCTTGGGGCGGCTAACCTTAGAGATATTGGGTTTCACTTTTCCGATCAAGACCCTGCTTTCAAAGGAATAGATTCTAAAATCTTGCTTTCTCGGGTCATAGAGCTAATTCGGGAAAAGGGCTATGAACTTGGAAATGTGGACGCTACCATCTGTCTTCAGCAACCAAAAGTGAATCCGCACATTCCTGAAATGAAAAAGTGTCTTGCCGAAGTGATGAAAGTGGCTGAAGAAGACATTTCAATTAAAGCCACCACGACCGAAAAACTTGGTTTTGTTGGAACCGAGGAAGGTGTAAGTGCTCATGCGGTGGTTTTAGTTTTCAAAGAAGAAGAGTGAAGCCTCTTCACTCAATAAATATTTTTAACCAGTTTGGGATTTTAAAACGATTTGGATTGTTTACTAAAATCATGATAGGTCCCGCCTGAGGCGGGCAGGCAGCAGAAATCATTCAAAGATTAATGATAGGAACCAGATTTACAGAGTTTATTCCCGAGAAGGACGCACAGAAAAGTACGTTCGATAACCTGATGAATATCTTTCAGCAGCTGCTGGTGATGACGTCCGGGGATGTGTCGGAGGCGCTGAGCTGGCTCACGAACATCGATGGTCGGTACAACATCTCCAGCGAGGAATACGGAATCGGGGACTTTATCGAGGACTTGAAGAAGAAGGGGTTTATCAAGGAAGACCCGGCCAATGGCAAGATCAACATCACCGCAAAGACGGAGCAGAGCATTCGCAAGAGTGCGCTGGAGGAGATTTTTGGGAAGCTGAAGAAGTCGAACACGGGCAACCACAAAACGAACTTCTCCGGTACAGCGGATGAGCAAACGTCAGATTATCGCGAGTTTCAGTTTGGGGACAGTCCGGAGCAGATTGCACTGACCGAGAGCATCAAGAATGCCCAGATCAATCACGGCATTGGGGATTTTCAACTGACAGAGGGCGATCTGGAAGTGCAGGAGCGAGAGCACAAGTCGCAGACGTCCACCGTACTAATGATTGACATCAGTCACTCCATGATTCTCTACGGGGAGGATCGAATCACGCCAGCCAAGAAAGTGGCCATGGCATTGGCTGAGTTGGTGAAGCGGAAGTACCCGAAGGATTCGCTGGACATCATCGTCTTTGGGAATGACGCGTGGCAGATTCAGATTAAGGATCTTCCATACTTGGAGGTGGGGCCGTATCATACCAACACGGTTGCTGGGCTGGAGTTGGCGATGGACCTGCTTCGTCGCAGGAAGACAAAAAACAAACAGATCTTTATGATCACGGATGGTAAGCCTACCTGCCTCAAAGAAGGGATCAAGTATTACCAGAACAGTTTCGGTCTTGATCCGAAGATCATCAACAAGACGCTGAACCTTGGCGCACAGTGTCGTCGTATCGGCATCCCGATCACGACATTCATGATTGCTTCTGATCCGTATCTCAAGCAGTTTGTCCGGGAGTTCACCGAAGTGAATGGCGGCAATGCCTACTACTCCGGTTTGGAGGGGTTGGGGCAGTTGGTGTTTGAGGATTTTAAAAGGGGGAGGAAGAAGAATTTGTAGAGACCTCACCCCAGCCCTCTCCAAATGAGAGGGAGCCTAAGTCACCCTGAATTTGTAAAATGTGACCTTTAGCTAAACTAGCCGTCAAAAAAAACTCACTTTTTCGTCAAGATCGCCTTTACTCATCAATTCACGTAACCATTTGGTTTCCTTTTGTTATGTTTGCAACCAAAAGGTTTCATAAATGAAGAGAGACGCATTTCAGGCCATTGCCGACCCTACAAGACGTGAGATCATTGGTATGCTGTCCTATGAGCCCATGAACATCAATGACCTTTCACGGAAATTTCAAATGACCAGACCTGGTGTTTCCAAGCATCTCAAAGTGCTCAAAGAATGCGGGGTAGTTACTGTTGAGAAGAAAGGGCGTGAAACCTTTTGCCACGCCAAGCTGGATGCCCTTGCTGAAGTGGCGCTTTGGGTTAGTCAATACCGCATGTTCTGGAGCGACAACCTCGATCACCTTGAAAGATTACTAAACCAAGAAGACAAAAACCATGAATAAGTACGGAGAACTAATTGCGCATGACACCCTGCGATTCGAAAGACTGCTTCCGGGCCCAATCGATAGAGTTTGGGAATATTTAACCGATCCAGAGAAACGCGGGAAGTGGTTTGCTTCCGGTCCAATGGATTTGAAGCCAAATGGTCTTGTTGAATTACACTTCAAGCATGCCAGTCTTGCGCCTTCTGATGACCCCATCCCTCAAAAATTTGAGAGTATGAAGAACGGCACCAAGATGTCTGCCAAAGTTCGCAAGGCTGAAGAACCACATCTATTGGTCTTGGAATGGGAAGGACTTGTGACCTTCGAGCTTTCAGAAATAGAAGATAAGGTCAGACTCGTACTTACACATGAAAAACTCGCGCCAGGACTAGATGCGCGTACTGGAACACTTGGAGGTTGGCACACTCACTTAGATATTTTGGCAGATCACTTGGAAGGAAAAACACCTAAAGGATTTTGGTTTGTTTATTCTCCTCTGGAGAAAGAGTACATGGCTATGATCCGGGAAACAAATAATTGATCCGCAGCAGAACGAACCGCCGACTGTTCTTGTTTATCCCCTTTGCTAACCGTTACTTTAAGTACGCAAAGGACACAGATGAACAACTCCATTTCCACGCTCGGCCAACTCAAATCCTCTGATTACCAACCCAAATCGATCAAGGAAGAACTTCGATCCAACCTGATCTCCAAAATTCAATCTGATGAAAATGTCTTCGAAGGAATCTGGGGCTATGAGGATACGGTAATCCCAGATATCGAAAGGGCAATACTTGCCAAGCATAGCATCAACCTCCTCGGGCTGAGAGGTCAAGCCAAAACAAGAATTGCCAGGATGATGGTGAGTTTGCTCGATGATTACATTCCCGTGGTGACAGGATCGCCACTTAACGATGATCCTCTTAATCCAATATCCCGTTTTGCAAAGGATTTGATCAAAGAAAAAGGGGATGAAACGCCGGTCTCGTGGATGCACCGCGAGGATCGTTACACGGAGAAGCTGGCGACACCCGACGTGACCATTGCAGATTTGATCGGAGATGTGGATCCTATAAAAGCCGCAACCCTAAAACTCGATTATTCTGATGAACGGGTGATTCATTATGGCCTTATCCCAAGATCTCATCGTGGCATTTTTGTCATCAATGAATTGCCTGATTTGCAAGCTCGCATTCAGGTTGCACTATTCAATGTGTTGCAAGAATCAGACATTCAGATTCGCGGGTTCAAATTGCGCCTTCCGCTGGACGTCCAATTTGTCTTCACAGCCAACCCCGAAGATTACACCAATCGTGGAAGCATTATCACTCCTCTCAAGGATCGGATAGATAGCCAGATACTTACACACTATCCTAAGTCGATTGAGATCGGGCGAAAGATTACTGAGCAAGAGGCGAAACTTGAGCAGAGCCAAATGGGGCTTGTCGAAGTTTACGATCTGGCCAAAGACCTGATTGAGCAAGTCGCTATCGAAGCTCGTGCCTCAGAGTATGTAGATGAAAAGAGTGGGGTTTCTGCCAGGATGACCATCTCGGCACTTGAAGACTTGGTGAGTGCGGCGGAAAGACGTGCTTTGAAAAACAAGGAGAAGAAAACCTTTGCGCGAATTTCCGATTTCATTGGAGTCATTCCGGCAATTACCGGAAAGATCGAACTAGTCTATGAGGGCGAACAGGAAGGGGCTGGTATTGTTGCCAACAGCTTGGTCGGAAAGGCCATTCGCTCACAATTTCTGGAATATTTTCCTGATCCTGAGGACACTCGCAAGTACAAGGAAAAACCCAACCCGTACAAGAAAACCATTGACTGGTTCGGTCAGGGCAACATGGTTGATTTCCTACACGACTTCTCTGCCAAGGATTACAAGAAAGAACTCGAAGCGATTCCGGGTCTTGGAGAAATCGTAGAGACTCATCATCCCAAACTCGATTCGGAGTTTAAGTTATTCTTCATGGAGTTTGTACTTTATGCGCTTGTAGAATTCAGCATGCTCAGTAAACATCCGCTGGAAAGGGGCATGCAGTTCAAGGATCTACTCAGCAGTATGCTACCTGGCTCAGGTGGTTTTGAGGATGAGCAAGATGAGGACAATGAATGGCCGCCGATTGGGTAGCGAAAAAGGGCCTTTGTTTTTAGAAGTCGGCATTAGTAAGTAATGTGAACAAATTCGTACATTCACTTACAATTTAAACCCGACCACCATGAAATCCCTATTCGTTTCTTTGCTTGTAATCACCTCTGTTTCATGTTTTTCGCAAAACGCAAAAGAACGGGCGAATAATTTTCTTGCCGACAAACTTGGAGCCTTCACGGCTACCTCCGAATCCGAATCGAAAGTATTAGATGATGGTGCGACGCGCATTGAGCGAGCCTACACCAGTGGTGAAAAAAGCCTTGAAATAGAAATTAATATCCCAAAGGGTAAGGAAGAGTTTGCAAAAGTTCAAAGTGAAATCGACGAGATCATGGGTATGTTTCAGGAAATGTCGACAGAGGGAAAAATGGACTTCTCGCCCATTTCAGATAATAAAGTATCCGGCGCTTTGACTTTTTCTGAAGGAAGGGGTTCGGCAATTATCATCGCCTACAACAGGTTCGTCATTGAGATTAAACTCAAGGGAATCTCTGGTATTGATGAATTCAAGACCTTTTTCGATTCCCTTGAGTTTGATAACCTTCAGAAAGCAAAAGGATAAACTAGTTTCTCAACGGCTTCCCTTTGAAAATCACACTTTGAATTCTTTCGAGGGTTTTCGGTTCGCCGCAAAGACTCAGGAATGCCTCTCGTTCTAAATCGAGAAGGTACTGTTCTGAGACAA
>CAYGSD010000018.1:0-34514 GCA_964352625.1 uncultured Roseivirgaceae bacterium | reverse complement strand
CATTGAATCTTGATAACGTTTCAATAGAAGTTATAGGAGATAATGTCGGAACAGATAATACGCCTCCAGTAATCACACTGAATGGAGATGCGATAGTTAATCTGAACATAGATGATACCTACGTTGAATTGGGAGCAACAGCAACAGATGACGTGGATGGGGACATCTCTGAGGATATCGTGATTGGAGGTGACGAAGTAGACACGAGTTCAGATGGAACCTTCGTCATTACTTACAATGTCTCTGATGAAGCAGGAAACGCTGCAGACGAGGTGACCAGGACGGTCATTGTTGGTGAAGGTGATCCAGTGATCGAGTTACCGTTGGATTTCGAATTGACGGGAGTTAGCTATTTAAGAGAAGTCTTTGGAGGCGGATCAGCCACTGTAGTTACGGATCCTACGGATGCCGGCAACAAGGTTTTAGAATTCATACGACCAGCTGGTGCAAACTGGTGGAGTGGTGGTGTGATTGATCTTGATGTACCTTTTGATGCATCAAGCGGGACGTTTACCATGGATTTATGGTCGGATATTGCTTTAGGTTATGTTGAACTAAAGATGGAGCAAGATCCAGGCACCAACCAGACCGTGATGACAACAACGCACGGTGGTACAGGATGGGAGACCTTGACGTTTGATACAGGTACAGGTACCGTTACCGGTTCACCAACCGCGGCGACAACCGTCGTTTTCACCCCTCGAATTACAAACAATGAGGGAGTTGCCACGAATCCTACAACAACTGAAACTTATTACTTAGACAATATCGCTGTGGGAGAACCTGGAGCGGATGCTACCTTGAGTGATCTGACAGTTGATGGAACTACAATTGCTGGATTCGATCCTAATACAACAGCTTACACCGTAGAACTGGACCCGGAAGAGACCGTAGTTCCGACGGTTGTGGGTGTGGCAAATGACGCACCAAATGCAACAGTAGTAGTTACTGAAGCATCTGAATTGCCAGGAACCACAACTGTAGTGGTCACTGCCTCTGATATGGGTACGAAAACGTACACAGTTAATTTCACCCTTGGAGCTACCAATGGGTGCTCAGGTTCCTTAATAGCGGCTACATCTCTTCCATTAGATTTTGAAGGATGTGCGATTTTTGATCAAACGGCAAACTTTGGTTCCAATATTACCTCAACACTTGACGTCAATCCAGATAAATCAGGCATCAACACGTCTGATTACGCGATGCGAATCGATAAAGATGCCGGAGCTGATTTTTATGCAGGCGTTCAGAATGCATTCGCTTCAAACCTTGATCTGACAACAACCAACATACTAAGGATGAAAGTTTATTCAAGTAAGGCGAACGTGCCGTTTCGCTTTGAATTAGCTCTTTTTCCTGCGGATAATGCCATAGGAAACCCGGCAGGCGTTGAGATTATGATAGAAGAGGCCAATGTATGGACAGAAGTAAATGTGGAATTCACAAACTTTCCCGCCACGCCGGCCTCCTACAACCAACTCGTCATTAAACCAGATAATCAAGCTTCAGGGACCATTGCAGTAGGAGGTACTTACTACATTGATGATATCGAATTAGTTGATGCAGAAGGCAATGGCGGAGGACCCACTTTGACCGGTGAGTATTGTGGGACCTTGGTTCGTCACTTCGGAAATAATCCTGAGTCTGAGGCCAAGTTGACCATCTCTAATGTCGATGCGCAATCAATGATAATAACTGTAGAATCTGCTGGTGCGACCGCAGTAGATGATCTTATTGTCAACAGAAATGGTGGAGACATTACTGGAGTCCCGACCATTGGAGAAATTGATAACTCGGTGGCCGGAAAACTAAGCCGTACATTGACCTGGTCAGGAGAGACCCCTACTGACGTAGAAATGAACGTGCTCTGGAGCTTTGAAGGTTCTGAGACCATCTGGTCTTTAGTCGAGGCACCAGCGAACGAATCAATCGCCTTCGATTTCTCTTGTGATGGAGGAAGCGGACCTACAGGAGATCTCATCGTGAATGGAGACTTTGAAGACGCTACTCCTGCTCCATGGACTATATATACGGGTCCTAGTGATCCTACAACTCCCGATATTAGGGAAGATGGTGGTAATAAATACTTTTTCTTCAATAATGCGACAGCAGCGACAAATACGTATGATTTGAATTTGGATCAACCGATTGCTTTGGAAGCAGACGAAGAGTACATATTGTCATTCACTGTAGGTTCGGATAAAGTAAGAACCATTGAAGCCGGAATTGGATTAAATGAAGGAGACTTTAACTCCAATCAAGAAGTAGTAACAACAATCAACGGCAGCAAAGAAGTTTCAATAACTCTAGTTGCCAGAGATGATGCGCAAAGCGTGAGCTTCGGAGCAAATTCTAGGGTATTCTTCAATTTTGGCGGAGATTTTGGAGTCATTACACTGGATAATATATCACTCTTAAAATCAGGGGACGAGGTTGAGTTGTCGGATGATGCCACCTTGAGCGAGATTGAGATAGACGATGAAGCCATCAGCTTCTTCTCTGCAAGTACACTTACCTACGAGTGGACACTGACGGCAGGTACTACCACAGTTCCTACGGTGACAGCCACCGCCACCGATTCGGAGGCTGATGTGGTGATCACTCAGGCATCTGCTGTGCCTGGAACAGCCAGCATACTTGTGACGGCAGAGGATGGTACTACCACCAAAACCTACACAGTAAGTTTCGTCATCCCTCCATTGTCCGCTGACCTTCTGAAAGAGATCAAGGTGTACGGAATAGGCAACAACCTAATTAGAGCTGACGTCAGCGAAAGGTTTATGGGCTCCAAAATGGAGGTGTATAGCATGGACGGCCGCTTGATTGGTCAGGGAAGGTTATCCACCGAGAGCGTAAACATCCCAGTGACTACCGGAGGAATTGGAATTGTTCGAATTCAGAATGAAAGAGAAACCCTCTCGTTCAAGATTTGGATTGATTAACGATAACTAAGGCAGCAGTATAACTACTGCATTTGGGCGGTTTGCCAGGCGAACCGCCCATCTTATTAATACTAACCTGTTTTCAGGAATACCAAAAGACTGGAAACCTTAAAAGCTAACTTATGAGCGTGAGAAATTATCTACTTACATTAGGTCTTAGCCTGTGCACCCTGGCAGGTTGGGCACAAAGCGGCGAAGTGACCGTGAAGAAAGATTCCGATGGCATGAGACTGATGGTCGACGGACAAGAATTCATGGTCAATGGAATGAACTGGGATTACTTCCCCATCGGTACCAATTATTCCTACAGCCTATGGAATCAGTCTGAGGATGTCATTAAAGCGGCCCTGGATGCAGAGATGTCTATGCTGAAAAACATGGGTGTAAACTCAGTGAGAATGTACACGGGAGTTCAGCCAAAATGGATCCAGTACATCTATGAAAACTACGGCATCTACACCATGCTCAACCATTCCTTCGGACGATACGGGCTCACCATCGATGGTGCCTGGGTAGCAGTCACAGACTACCGAGACAAAGCCACGCAGGATTTGCTGCTTCAGGAAGTCACTGAGTTGGCACAAACCTACAAGGATACCCCCGGCTTGCTTTTGTTTTTATTAGGTAATGAAAACAACTACGGCCTTTTCTGGGCAGGAGCCGAAACGGAGGATTTCCCCGATGAGGACGAAGTTCGACAATTTGTAGGTGAGCAAAGAGGCAGGCCCATGTACAAGCTCATGAATGAGGCCGCCAAAAAAATGAAAGCTATCGACGGTTCTCGCCCTATTGCCATTTGCAATGGAGACCTTCTTTTTGCAGAAATAGTAGCAGAGGAGTGCAAGGACGTAGACATCTATGGCACCAACATGTACCGAGGGGTTTCTTTCGGAGATGCCTTCAGTCGTGTAAAAAAAGAACTGGACATGCCCATACTATTTACAGAGTTTGGAGCGGATGCCTACAATGCCAAAGAAAACCAGGAAGATCAGGTATCTCAGGCCTATTATATGGTAGGCAATTGGCGAGAAATTTATGAAAACGCGGCAGGCTTAGGGTTAGCTGGTAACTCCATCGGTGGGTACACTTTTCAGTTCAGTGATGGATGGTGGAAATTTGGCCAAACCGAAAACCTAAGTGTCCATGATAACAATGCCTCCTGGTCGAATGGCGGGTATCTGCGTGACTTTGAGGAAGGAGAAAACAACATGAATGAAGAGTGGTTTGGCATCTGCGCCAAAGGCCAAACCAACTCCGCCGGTTTGTACACCCTGTATCCAAGAGCCGCTTACTACGCCCTTCAGGAAGCCCATCAATTTGACCCTTACGGAGCTGACGTGACCCTTGCGGATGTCACTAATTATTTTGCTGGAATTGAATTGATGGATGCTGCTATGAAAGCAAGGGGAGATAAAGCGGCACTGGCCGCTGAACAGGGCGGAAAATTAAGTGTAAGCGAGTTGAGAGCAGAGTTTACAACATTTACTACGGGAGGAAGTCTTATCACCACCCCGGATAATCCCGATCCAAATACCGTGCAGTATCCCGACCAGAAGGGTTTTGATAGAATGGAATCTTACTTCATCGGTATTGAAGCCAAACCGTCAGAAAATGTCCGGGCAAATGTTTCTTTCAACGTACTAGGAAATGTGCCCCTGAACCCAATCAATGAAATATTCTACGAAAACCGTGGAAGACCAAGCACTGTGGTAACCCAAAATGGCAACCTAGTGATGAACGACATCAACAGGGTGCAGGTCTACAGATCGGATTACACCTGGAACCACAAAATGTTCACCCTCACAGGGTTTTACCGAACAGGGCACTATCACTGGGGATACGAAGGAGATTTCTTTGGACTGTACCCGGAGGCCAATTACGGCCCCAACCTCGATATCTATGGAGGTCTTGCACCAAATGGATTTGAGGTGGAGGGCAAAAAAGAATTTAAAGGCTTCAAGGTAGCGTATGGACCCGAATTGTGGTGGGGAGCTAACCCTGCCATTCTATTTAAATACGAGAAAAAAATCGGTCAGATTGACTTGGCGGCTGTCTTCCACGAAGACATTGCCGATGCAGGGCAGGCACTCACCTCAAGTGCCGTACCTCAGCCAAAAACCCGAAGAGCAACCCTGTATGCCAAGAGGCAGTTTGGCAAAATCGGATTAGAGCTCGGTGGTATGTGGGGAGGACAGCCATTGGTAGGTCGCTCGTTCCAGGTCGTTCGAGAAGATCAGGTCTTTGAGGACGTTATCCGTACCTCGGACACTTGGGGAGGAAAAGTGAAACTGACCTATGCAGGAGGAAAAATAAATTGGTATGGCCAGGGATCCGTGCAAGGATTGGTGGCTAGAGGAGGAGTAGATGCTACACAAACTTTCACAGGTTGGAGACTTAAGGACTCAGGAAGTGGAAACATGGCCAATGCCCTGACAGGATTTACCTACACCTTCGGCAATCTTCAGGTTGCACCTAATTTCATGTATCAGATGCCGATTGTTGATCCCATTCCCGGTGATGCTCCCGCCCCGGCACGTTTGAGAAATGTCTTGGACGATCCTTTTGTGGTGAGAGAGGGCAACAGGGAGATGATCGCGGGAGAGATTCTATTCACCTTCGATCCTACACCCGGTACCTGGATGTACACATGGGATAGCGACATGGTAGAAGACGCTTCCTTCGCCATGAATCTTGGATTCGTGTACAGACATTTGCCTACTTCGATGGACGCAGCGATCGGGTTTGGTTCAGACAGAAGCATCTTCGCATTTCCGGGAGCAGCCCCTGCTCAGGACCTTTGGGAAGTGCATTCTCGTGTCGTATCCAAGCTGACCCCCGATTTCGGAATTGTCGCCAACTGGTATGCTGGCAATGCACAGTCACCCGGTAGCGATCCCAGGCTCATAGAAAGGTACGGCGTGGACGTGCGAGCGATCTACAAATCAGTGAAGCTGGCTACACACGTGAAGGTCAACGACTGGGGGCCATTCGATTACCACAGAGATTTTAACCTTACATTCCCGCTACAAATAATGGCAGATATATCCACTACAGTGGGTAAGCAGGATTGGTTTGTCATGCCAAGCACCAAGCTCGGAATGGCATTCATCTGGAGGTCGCTCGATCAATACTCTCCACGATACAGTCCGGCCATCGACGAAGATGGCGTGAGGATCACCGATCCGGCCGCATTCGATGGCGTGGATAACGGCAATGAGTGGGAAATCAGAACGTACGTTCACATAAACATTGGAAGGTAATTTTAAACTTTTAGAGAAATGAAGAAGTCAGAATTTCAGAAGTTAAGAAAATCATTAGTTGTGGTCATCGGAGTATCGCTGTTCACGTTCACAGGTTGCGAAAGAGAGGACGGTGACTTAGTACCAGCAAGCTTCCCTTCAGTAAGTGAAGTATTTACAGATACTTTTTCCGGTGGGCTGGATTATGCCGCATTTGGCGATTCCAAGCTTACCGCTTTCGATGTGGATACCGAAGTAGCCTACATGGGCACCACTTCCATTCGATTCGCCGTGCCGGATGCCACCGATCCTGAAGGAGCCTACGCAGGTGGAATCATTGCTACGTCAGGGGGTCGTCTTCCTGCCGGAGACCTCATTATTGCCGGAGGGCGTGACTTGAGCGCATTCAACGTACTTTCTTTTTGGGCAAAATCATCTCAGCCGGCCACTATCGATCAGGTGGGTTTTGGTACTGATTTCGATGAAAATAGGTACACAGGCACCATTACCAACGTACCCGTCAATTCCAACTGGCAGAAATACTACATCCCACTTCCCAACCCTGAAGTACTCACTCAGGAAAAAGGAATGTTCTTGCTCGCTGAAGGGCCTGAAGAAGGTAGAGGGTACACCCTTTGGATTGATGAAATCAGGTTTGAAAGTCTGTCAGCACTGGCTACCCGACGTGCCATTTTCAACGATGGTGACGATGACGTACTGGTGGGCTTCACCGGACAGTCGGTCAATCTTGCAGGCCTGGGTGTCCTTTTCAACCTTCCAAACGGACAGGACATTGTGGTGAATGCATCAAGTAATTATTTCACTTTTTCGTCATCCAACCCTGCCGTGGCGCAGATCAACGGAACCTCAGCAACCATAGCCTCAGCAGGCAGCTCCGTCATTACGGCTGAGCTTGGCGATCTGGAGACCACAGGGTCACTGACCATTCAGTCACAAGGGGCATTTAATTCTGCTCCGACTCCCACCCAGGATGCCGCTAATGTGATTTCGCTTTTCAGCGACGCATATACTAATGAGCCAGTGGATTTTTACAATGGTTTCTATGCGCCGTTCCAGACTACAACCTCGGCTGACTTTGAAGTAAATGGAGACAATATCTTAAACTATCAGGACTTCAATTTTGTGGGGATTGAGTTCAATCAGAACGTGCCGACAATCGATGGTAGTGGAATGACGCATCTTCATGTGGATATTTTCATTCCTGAAGCTATTCCAGGTGGAGTCGCATTCAATTTTCAACTTGTTGATTTTGGAGCTGATGATGCGTTTGCAGGAGGTGACGATACAAACGTAAGTTTGAATCTGAACGCTTCTACCTCACCAGCCATAGTATCAGGACAGTGGATTGCATTGGATTTAAATATCACAGGGTTGGCCAGTAGAAGCAACCTGGGGCAAATTCTATTCACCTCTGATGGTGGATCGGCAGTCTCTAGCTTCTATGCCGATAACCTGTACTTCTATAATAGCAATCCATAATAACCAATGAATGGCATGACATCCGAAAACTATTCCCTACAGACTCACGCACGGCAGGTAATTTTAGGATTCCTGGTCTTGATCGTGGCTGCTACGGTGAGCTGTGGCGACAGCACGGATGACACCCCAGGCCAGTCCAACAGAACCTATGAACTGGTATGGTCGGACGAATTCGATGGAGCGGCAGGCACCTCACCGGATGGTACTAAGTGGACCTACGACATAGGAGGTGGGGTGAACGGCTGGGGCAATAACGAGCTTCAGTACTACACTGATCACCCTGAAAATGTGTCAATGGATGGCGAAGGGCATCTGGTCATCACCGCATTGAAGCAATCACTCGGAGGCAAATCCTATACGTCGGCCAGAATAAAAACGCAGGGGATATTTCAGCAGACCTACGGTCGCTTCGAAGCTCGGCTGAAGACCCCCTATGGCAAGGGACTTTGGCCGGCATTCTGGATGCTGGGAGCAGACATAGAGCAGGTGAGCTGGCCTCAATGTGGCGAGATAGACGTCATGGAACTCATCGGACAAAAACCTTTTGAGGTGCACGGCACCATTCATGGGCCTGGCTACTCAGCAGGAAATGCGATTTCTGAAAGTTTCGAAAATGAGGGCGTGCGCTTCGATACGGAGTTTCACGAATTCGCCGTAGAATGGGGCGAGGACTACATCGAATTCTTCGTAGACGATGAGCTTTATCACAGCATTAAACCACAGAATGTACCGGGCGATTGGGTTTTTGATGACGATTTCTTCCTCATCCTCAATGTAGCAGTTGGAGGCAACTGGCCCGGCGCACCCAATTCTACTACCTTCTTTCCGCAAGAAATGGTCGTGGATTATGTGAGAGCCTTCAAAGAATTAGAATAGAAAGGCAATGACCCGGCTTAATTTTTCGATAAGGCAAAATATAAGGGGGAAAGGCAAGAAGGTCTTGGTTTTTTTGCTGAGCCTTTCACTACTATGCGCATGTACCACACCTCAAAAAAGCACTTCTTCGATGGAAGACAACAGAACACGTTCAGCTAAAGATATTCTTGGAAACCCAAAATACCTGGCCATATCCTACGGAGGATATAGGCAGGGTTCCAGGGAGATTCAACCATCAGTAGAAGAACTCAAAGAGGACATGAAAATCCTCTCGGCTATGGGTATAGGTATGCTACGCACCTACAATGTGAAACTGGCCCATGCCTCCAATGTGCTGAAAGCCATACATGAGATCAGGCAGGAAGACCCGACATTCGAGATGTATGTGATGCTCGGTGCTTGGATTGACTGTAAAAACGCCTGGACAGGAAATGAACCCAACCATGATGTTGAAAGTGAAGAAAATGAAAAGGAAATAGCCCGAGCCGCGGCTTTGGCCAAAAGATACCCCGACGTTGTAAAAGTCATTGCGGTAGGAAACGAAGCAATGGTCAAATGGGCAGCTGCCTATTACGTGCAACCGGGTGTTATTCTAAAGTGGGTGAATCATTTACAAAATCTAAAGAAAATCGGGGAGTTACCTGCAGACCTTTGGATCACCAGCTCGGACAATTTCGCTTCATGGGGAGGTGGTGGTGTAGAATACCACGTGCCCGATCTGGACAAACTCATCAAAGCAGTGGATTTCATCTCCATGCACACCTACCCAATGCACGATACCCATTACAATCCGACCTTTTGGGGAGTAAAAGACGAAGAGGATTCACTGACCAAATCAGGTCAAATAGCCGCCGCAATGGATCGGTCATTGGCGTATTCGCAAAGCCAATATGCCGCAGTGAAAGCGTACATGAAGAAGCTGGGTGTATCCAAGCCTATTCATATCGGTGAAACTGGGTGGGCCAGTGAGGACAATCACCTCTACGGTGCAGCAGGTTCCAGAGCCACTGACGAATACAAGGAGGGATTGTACTACCAGCGCATTCGCACCTGGACCAACGCTGAGAGACTCTCTTGCTTTTACTTCGAGGCATTTGACGAACCATGGAAGGATGCCGCCAACCCGGGTGGTTCTGAAAATCATTTTGGGCTTTTCACCAAGTACGGTCAGGCCAAATACGCCATTTGGTCATTGGTGGATCAGGGGTATTTCGACGGGCTCACAAGGGCAGGCAGGCCTATTGGCAAAACCCATTCAGGAAATGAGAAGGAATTGCTAAAATCCGTTGAGGTTCCGCCAATAATGAAGGAGCTTGCCCAAGTGAATTGAGAAATGACCAAATGAAGAAGAAACTCCATTTCCTCACCCTAATCCTGCTGCTATTGAATGCATGTACTTCAAAAAGTGAGATGAACCCTGAAGTCTTTGAAACATCGGCCAGTGGCAATCGGTTAAAAAAAATCACTGAATTTAACCCCTCCGATACTCAAAACGCAATCAAAATACTGCCCGGCCAAACCTTCCAAACGATCACAGGTTTTGGTGGTTCTTTCACTGAATCATCCGCCTACTTACTCAATCAATTGAGTCCGGAAAAAAGAAAGGAAATTTTGGAAGCCTATTTTGGAAACGAAGGAGCCAGGTATTCCCTCACCCGCACCCACATCAATTCGTGCGATTTCTCTCTGGGTCAATATTCCTACGCACCCGTAGAAGGAGACACCACACTAGAAAATTTCTCAATAGAGGAGGACCGAGACGACATCATCCCCATGATCAAGGATGCAATGGCCATTTCACAGGATGGCTTCAAAATCATCTCTTCACCATGGACAGCTCCGCCGTGGATGAAGGACAACCAAAGTTGGGTGGGAGGTAAGCTACTCCCGCAGTACTATGACACCTGGGCACTTTTCTTTTCAAAATACCTGGACGCCTACAAGGCGGAGGGCATATACATTTGGGGACTGACAGTAGAAAACGAACCACTCGGAAATGGTGGAAACTGGGAGAGTATGCATTTCTCCCCTGATGAAATGACCAACTTCGTCATGAACCACCTCGGACCAAAATTAGAGGCCGATGGAAAATCGGACGTAAAGATTCTTGGATACGACCAAAACAGAGAGGAACTTCCCGAATGGATCGATTCCATGTATGAGAGCGAGGGGTCATCGAAGTACTTTGCCGGTACGGCCATTCATTGGTACCGAAGCACCTACGATTATTTCCCCAATGAATTGCAATATGCACACAACAAGGCGCCAAATAAGCACCTCATTCAGACAGAGGCTTGTGTGGATTCTGAAATCCCTCACTGGCAGGAAGACGATTGGTATTGGAGTAAGGAGGCCACAGATTGGGGGTACGACTGGGCGGAGCAGAGGCACAAACATCTGCACCCTAAATACGTGCCTGTGTACAGATACGCAAGGGATATTATCGGTTGTCTAAATAACCGCGTGGATGGTTGGGTAGATTGGAACATGGTGCTGGATCGACAGGGAGGACCCAACTGGTTCAAGAATTGGTGCGTAGCTCCGGTCATTGTCGATCCTGAAAAGGACGAGATATATTTCACCCCCATTTACTATACGCTTTCGCATTTCAGCAAATTCATCAGGCCACAGGCCAAAGTGATCGGTGTGGAAAATACTGAAGACTCGCTCATGGTCACTGCAGCTCAAAATCCCGATGGATCGATCGCAGTGGTCATTCTTAATCAAGGCGAAAATCCAGTGGATTTTAGCCTGCAACTAGCCGACATGTCTTTAGTACTTACAATAAGCGCACAGGCCATACAGACAATCGTGATACCTAACCAAACCAACTAATCCATGTCACCACACTTTGAAACTCCCGAAAAGGATAAAGTCCCGATCGGTCAAAAATTTGCATATGGTACGGGAAATCTTGTGCTTAATCTGCTGCCGGCTTCTCTGAACATTTTCATGTTCTTCCTGGTCACAGGATTCGGTATGGATCCCTTTCTGGCCGGCCTTCTTGGCGGATTGCCCCGAATATTCGACGCACTTACCGACCCAATCATGGGCTTCATCACAGACAATACCAAGTCCAAATGGGGAAGGAGACGACCGTACATTGTCATCGGGGCTATTTTAAGTGGAGTCATTTTTATATTGCTCTGGCAGTTAGACGATAGCAATTCGCAGAATTACAACTTCGTGTACTTCCTCGTGCTTTCCATGATCTTCACCATTGGCAATACCATTTTCGCCACACCATTTGTAGGGCTCGGCTATGAAATGACTTCCGATTACAACGAACGGACTCGTCTCATGGCATTTGCGCAGACGATGGGTCAGGTAGCATGGATGATTGTGCCATGGTTTTGGGCACTTGTGGCCAATCCTGATTTTTTCTCCAATCAGGCAGAAGGCGTACGTGCCGTGTCCATTTTCGTCGGGACAGCCTGCATCATTCTGGGTGTACTTCCCGGCCTGTACTGTAAAGGGATAGACTCCAAAAACATGGAGAATAGAGCCAACCTCAGCCTGAGTCAACTATGGGTGAACCTAAAAAGTTTGGTAAATAGCTTTAAGCAAATATTCAAAAACGTTCCTTTCTTGCGGCTCTGTGGCACCACCTTCTTGGTTTTCAACGGGTTTCAGATTGTCTCTGGATTTTCGTTTTACATTATCGTTTTCTACATGTTCAATGGGGATTATGGCCTCACAGGTACATGGCCAGCCTGGTTTGGAACTGTTAGCGCCATGGCCACTGCCTTTTTGGTCATTCCGATTATCACTTGGATGGCCAACAATTGGGGAAAACGAAATGCCTTCATTGTTTCTACGCTTATCTCTATCGTAGGGTATGCACTCAAATGGTGGGGATTTAATCCCGAAAACCCATGGCTGATTTTTATGCCGATACCCCTGATGTCATTCGGTATTGGTGGCTTATTTACCCTAATGATGAGCATGACGGCTGATGTGTGCGATCTGGATGAACTCGACAATGGAATGCCCCGAAAGGAGGGAACCTTCGGAGCGATATACTGGCTTATGGTCAAGTTAGGAAATGCTTTAGCGCTCATCCTAGCTGGTTTAGTGCTTAATTTGGTTGGTTTTCAGGAGGGTGTAGCAGTGCAGACGGCTGAATCAATGACCCAACTGCGATTGGCCGATATCATCATTCCTGCTAGTACGGCCGCCCTGGCCATTCTTATCATGTGGAAGTATGACCTCACCGAAGAGCGTGCTCGAAAGATCAAGGCCGAACTGGTAGAGCGCCGAGGAGAACTTTAAAATTTTAACAAAAGCAATATGTCTTTAAGAGAAGGTAGATTTCTATCACTCGCCTCGCACGATCTCGATGGCAAGAGTCCCGATGAACTTCAGAAAATATACGGTGAAGTTCTGCAGAGTGGCCTGCACGGATTGTGCTTCAGTGCCTATGTCGAAGGTCAGAAACCCGGTGACCAGCTCACCGAGGAGCAAATTCGACGCAGGATGGAAATCATCAAGCCCTACACGCAATGGATCAGGTCGTTCTCTACCACCGAAGGAAACGAACTCATCCCCAAAATCGCCAAAGAATACGGCATCAAAACCCTAGTGGGTGCATGGCTGGGAGATGACCCTGAAACCAATGAAAAAGAAGTGACTGGTCTTATCAAACTTGCCCACGAAGGAGTAGTGGACATAGCGGCCGTCGGCAATGAAGTGCTGTACAGGGGGGATCTCACCGAGGAGGAACTCATTCAATTTCTACGAAGAGTAAAAGCTGAAGTCACGCATGTACCCGTCGGCTATGTGGATGCCTACTATGAATTCCAAATTAAACCGGCCGTCACCGAACTATGCGATGTGGTGCTGGCCAATTGCTACCCGTTCTGGGAAGGTTGTCCGCAAGAGCATTCGCTCTTGTATATGAAAGAAATGTACAGAAAAGCACTCGCAGCAGGCAATGGAAAAAAAGTAATCATCACCGAAACGGGTTGGCCCGACAAGGGAACGAACGTACAAGGATCATTTCCATCACGGGAGAACGCCATGAAATATTTCATCAATGCGCAAAAATGGTCGACGCAGGAAGGCATTGAAATGTTCTACTTTTCATCATTTGATGAATCCTGGAAAGTAGGGGCCGAGGGTGATGTCGGGGCTTTCTGGGGTATTTGGGACAAAGACGAGCAGTTGAAGTTTTGCTAGGTTGCTTCGAGTGTAGCCATTAATCATTTACGAGTAATAAGAAATAGCATGTCATCAGACGTATACATCGGGAGCACTAAAGTTCCGAAAAAGACTAGTGAAGCGAAGGGAGAAATCACCGAAATAGATGGCGAGGAATACTACGTCATAGAAAATGTGGATCGCATGGATCCCTTTTTTATGACCATCGTGAGCTCATCAGATCATTGGATGTTCATCTCCAGTAACGGAGGCCTCACGGCTGGTCGCAAGAATGCTGAGAATTCGCTTTTCCCCTATTATTCCGATGATAAAGTCACTGATTCCGCCGATGCTGTAGGCAGTAAAACCATCTTCAGGGTGGACGGAGGCGACAGACTGTTTCTTTGGGAGCCTTTCTCCAAGCAGGGAAACCAGCAGTATTCCCTTACAAGAAACCTCTTCAAAAATCGATTCGGTAGCCGAATTATTTTCGAGGAAACTAACCACGATCTTTCCTTACAGTTTCGATACAGCTGGCAGTTCTCAGAGAAATACGGGTTCGTCAAGCAGGCTGAAATTCACAACCTGGCCGATCGTCAGCAGCACCTTCATCTACTGGACGGCTTGCAAAACGTCCTGCCATCTGGAGTAAATACCCACACCCAGAACTTCAGCAGCAATCTGGTCAATGGATACAAGCGAAGTGTCCTTGAACCCAAAGGAGGCATAGGTGTGTTCTCCTTGTCGGCCATGATTGTGGACAGGGCTGAACCAAGTGAAGCGCTGAGAGCCACCACCGTGTGGCAAAATGGACTAGATGTGAAGGCCATTCTGCTTAGCGATAAGCAGGTCGATGCATTCAGGTACGAGGGAACCATCACTCAGGAGCACGACATTAAAGGCATTTCAGGTTCTTACTTCTGTGAAACGGAGCTCACGCTTCAAAAAGGAGAAAATAGGATTTGGCACCTGATAGCAGAGGTCAATCAGGATCGAGCAGCCCTCAGCGATTTGTCCGCCAGCATGGATGATTCTTTGGTTCAAGACGTCTGTCGCGACATACGTACTACCACCGAGAGGCTAAAAATACTTGTAGCAAAAGCGGACGGCCTGCAGCTGACAGACGACAAAATGACCACTGGTCGTCATGCCAGCAACGTGCTGTTCAACATCATGCGCGGAGGGATTTTTGAAGACAACTACGAAATCGAAATCGATGATTTTCTGGCCTATTTGAAGGAAATAAATCGCACCCTGCATGCCACCTGTCATGATCAGTATGCCAGCGGGCAAACGGTCCGCTATCGAACACTGATAGATAAGGCGGAGAAAATAGGCGACAGTGATTTGATCCGAATTACGTATGAATACCTGCCACTCACGTTTAGCCGCAGGCATGGTGACCCCAGCAGACCTTGGAACCGATTCAACATCGACCTCAAACACCCCGATGGGAACAAGAAGCGCAGCTACGAAGGAAACTGGCGCGATATATTTCAAAATTGGGAAGCTCTGGCCTATTCGTTCCCTGATTTCGCCCCTGGCATGATCTTCAAGTTTTTGAACGCCACCACAGTGGATGGATACAATCCGTACCGAATCACACGACAGGGCATAGACTGGGAGGTGATTGAGCCGGATGATCCTTGGTCATACATTGGTTACTGGGGTGATCATCAAATCATCTATTTGCAGAAATTGTTGGAGTGTGCCCATCGGCATGACGCCTCGGTGTTTGATCATTGGTATCAATCAGAATCATTCGTCTACGCGAATGTTCCTTATATCATCAAGCCGTACGATGAGATCGTTGCGAATCCGAAGGACACGATCGATTTCGATGAAGAAAAGGAAAAGGAAATTGCTGGTCGGGTAGCCGAATGGGGAGCGGATGGTAAGTTCGTGTTTCAGGGTAGTCAACTGCTCAAAGCCACGTTCATGGAGAAGCTATTGGTGACGCTCCTCGCCAAACTGTCCAACTTTGTGCCCGAAGGAGGCATCTGGCTGAACACCCAGCGCCCCGAATGGAATGACGCCAACAACGCACTCGTAGGCAATGGACTTTCCATGGTCACACTTTACTACATGCGCAGGTTTTGCCATTTCATGGCCGCCAACCTTCGCGAATCGAAAGTTGAAAATTTCCAAATTCACACCGAGGTGGCCGACTTGTTTTTGTCGCTCTCTCATGTACTGTCCGCCAATGAAAAGCACCTGAGCGACGCATTCTCCAATGAAGTGCGAAAAACATTTGTAGATGAGGTCGGGCGCGCTGGAGAAGCCTATCGGCAGCAGGCATATGCCGGATTTTCCGGAGAGAAATCAGATTTGACAAAGAAGCATTTGGTTGACTTTCTACAGAAAGTCAACCGGTTTATTGATCATTCCATTCGAGCAAATAAACGGGCGGACGGACTCTTCCATGCCTACAATTTGCTAGAGTTTAATGGGGCGAAGCTTAAGGTGGATCCTCTTTATGAAATGCTCGAAGGGCAAGTGGCTGTTCTTTCCTCAGGGTACTTGGATGCAGCAGAAAGCCTATCGGTTTTGAATGCTCTGAAATCCAGTGAGATGTTCCGTCAGGACCAGTACAGTTACTTCTTGTACCCCAACAGAGACATCCCGCATTTCCTAGAAAAGAATCAATTGCCAAAAGAATTTGTGCAGACGTCTGAGTTGATAAATGCTTTAAAGCGAGATGGCAATTCCTACCTGGTGACGTTCGATAAGGCAGGCAATGGCTACTTCAACGGCGATATTCACAACGGAGCTGACGTGAAAGCCAGACTGGAAGAACTGACGAAATACAAAAAATTGGTTAGCAAGGAAGGGCGGGACGTTCTTCGGGTTTTCGAGGAGATGTTCGATCACAAATCGTTTACCGGTCGGTCGGGGACCTTCTTTGCTTTCGAGGGTCTTGGCAGCATCTACTGGCACATGGTCTCCAAGCTTTTGCTTGCCACTCAGGAAAGTCTCCTGGCTAATCAGGAAACCATGAGTCCCGAGGTAAAGGGCCATTTGACCCAGCACTACTATGAAGTGAGAGCCGGCATTGGTATCAACAAGAACCCATCACTTTACGGGGCGTTTCCAACTGATCCTTACAGTCACACTCCGCTGCACAAAGGCGCCCAGCAACCCGGCATGACAGGGCAGGTAAAAGAAGATGTACTTAATAGATGGGCGGAACTTGGCGTATCAGTGAGCGATGGGGTAATTTCATTTCGCCCAAGTTTTCTTAACCTCAATGAATTCCTTAAGGAGGAGGCAGCCTTTGAGTATTACGATATCAGGGATGAAATGAAAGTAATTCAGCTCATGTCAAGCCAATTGGCTTTCACCTATTGCCAAGTGCCTGTGGTGTATGAGCTGGCAGAAAAAAGTAAAATCACCGTGACGATATCGGGTGAAACCAATCACTTTGAAGGTGGCCAATTGAGCAAGGAGCTATCCGCCGAAATTTTTGGTCGAACCGGAATGGTAGAAAAAATCCACGTTTCGGTGAACCTTTAGGAGAATTTCATTCCGGATTAACTTAGTGAATCCAATAACCATCCAAAACCATGAAACTCAACCTTCTTTTACCATTCCTTGGGCTTATGATTCTTGGCAGCTGTAGCACTCCGGATAGAGACACGTCGAGCAGCCGTATGGATCAAAAGATAGACAGTCTTATTGTGGAAATGACGCTTTATGAGAAGATTGGTCAGATGAATCAATACTCGGCCGGTTCTAATCTGACCGGGCCTGAAGGGTCTCAAGATGGTCGGTACGAAAAATTCATTACGGGCGGAGTAGGTTCGGTGTTGAATGTCTTGGGGGCAGAAGAAACCTACAAACTCCAGAAATTGGTGATGGACAGCACACGACTGAAAATTCCATTGATTTTTGCCTATGACGTCATTCACGGATACAAAACCATTTTCCCAATACCTCTCGCCGAAGCTTCCTCTTGGGACCTGAAGGCCATTCGAGAATCCGCCAGAATTGCCGCCAAAGAAACCGCCGTGTCAGGCGTGCAGTGGACATTCAATCCCATGCTGGATGTGACCCGAGATGCCAGGTGGGGACGAGTGATGGAAGGGGCAGGTGAAGATCCGTATTTGGCTGCAGAAATAGGCGCAGCTAAAATCAAAGGCTATCAGGGAGAAAACTTAGCCGACGAATTCACCATTGCCGCTTGTGCCAAGCACTTTGCAGGGTATGGTTTCGCGGAGAGCGGCAAGGATTACAATACGGTTTTGGTGGGGCCTTACGATCTGTACAATTATATCCTACCACCTTTCAAAAGAGCTAATGAAGAAGGAGTTGCCACTTTTATGAATGGGTTCAATGACCTGGACGGCATTCCTTCCACAGCCAATAAATGGCTGGTGGATGAGTTGCTTCGGAAGACGTGGGATTTTAATGGATTGGTAGTTTCGGATTGGAGCTCCATTAGTGAATTGACCTATCATGCCGTGGCGGCTGACTCAGCTCAGGCTGCTCAGTTGGCGCTGGAAGCAGGAACGGATATAGACATGGAAGGGGAGGCGTACGTCCAATTTCTGGAAGGAAAGGTGCAGTCAGGTGAGGTTTCTGAAGAGCGGATTGATGTGGCCGTTCGTAGAATATTGAAATTAAAATTTGACCTTGGCCTATTCGAAGATCCCTATAAATACATGGACACGGCTCGTGAAAAGGAAGTTATTTTGGCCAAAGACCATCTGGACGCAGCGCTCGAAGCAGGCAAAAAATCCATTGTACTGCTGAAAAACGAAGGGAATCTACTTCCACTGAAAAGCAGCGTGAGATCCATTGCCGTGATTGGCCCGTTAGCCAAGGACAAAGATGCCCCGATCGGCAACTGGAGAGCACAGGGCGAATCCAATTCAGCCATCTCTTTCTTTGAAGGGCTGGAAGCATCCCTCGACAATGTGACCATAAACTATGCGGAAGGTTGCAAGCTTTCCATTGGCGTGAATATGTTTCATTTGCCCGTGGTGATTGAAGAAGAGGATCGGTCAGGATTCGGTGAGGCCATTGCGGCAGCCAAAAGATCTGAGGTCGTGTTTATGGTGCTGGGTGAGCCTGCGCACATGTCGGGCGAGGCACGTAGCAGAGCGGATATTGGTCTGCCAGGTGTGCAATTGGAGTTGCTTCAGGAAGTATATAAAGTGAATAAAAACATCGTTTTGGTTTTGATGAATGGTCGGCCTCTAACTATTCCCTGGGAGGCTGAAAATATCCCGGCTATTTTGGAGACGTGGTTTCTGGGGAGTATGCACGGGCGTGCCGTGGCTGAGGTGATCAATGGTAAGTACAACCCGTCAGGCAAACTAACCATGAGCTTTCCGAGGCATGTAGGCCAGTGCCCCATTTATTACAACAAGAGAATCACCGGTCGTCCGAGCAGTTCATTGATCTTTAAGGAGCACCACATGGACGTAGATCGCTCTGCGCAGTATCCTTTTGGATATGGCCTGAGCTACACGGATTTTGAAATTTCCAAGCCGGCATTTAGTACCGATGGACGGTCGGTCACGGTCTCAGTAGAGGTGACGAATGTAGGATCAGTGAGCGGAAAGGAGACCGTGCAAGTGTACGTCAGAGATATGGCGGCTAGCATCTCACCTGCAATAATGGAGCTCAAGGGCTTTGCCCAAGTAGAACTCGAAAGTGGGCAGTCCAAAAAAATAAGTATTACTTTGAGCGAGGAAGCTTTCTCGTTTTATAACCACTCAGGTGAACTGGTTTTCGAACCTGGTGATTTTAAAATACTTGTTGGCAACAGTTCTGCTAATTTGCAGGAAGCTCTAATCAATCTAAACTAACCAATGAAGAACGCTAATCTTATCCTTATTGCTGCCATTGCATCGCTTGGCGGCCTATTGTTTGGCTATGACACTGGAGTAATCAACGGCACGCAGTTTTACTTTAGTAAGTATTTCGAGTTATCCGCTGGCATGAAAGGATGGGTGGTTGGAAGTGCATTGTTGGGTTGCTTCATTGGAGCGATTGTTTCAGGTGCGCTGAGCATGGCGATAGGAAGAAAGAAATCTCTGATTCTATCTGCACTACTTTTTACATTGTCAGCCTGGGGATCGGGACTTCCAGAGTTTCTTCCTCAATCTGTTCCTTTGTTAGTTTTCTTCAGAATTATTGGAGGACTTGGTATTGGCATTGCGTCGATGAACGCACCTACCTACATCGCCGAACTGTCACCTGCCAAGATTCGGGGCAAGATGGTGAGCTACTACCAAATGGCCATTGTGGTTGGCTTTTTTGTCGTGTTCCTTGCCACTTACTGGATTGGTCAATCGGGCGATGAAGTGTATAACCTTAACAAAGGATGGAGGCTGATGTTCTGGTCCGAATTGATCCCTTGTTTGCTGTTTTTCGTTCTGCTTTTTTTAGTTCCGAGAAGCCCAAGGTGGCTGATGCTCAAAGGACATGAGGAGGAAGCAATGAGAGTGTTGGTGAAAATCCACGGGGAGGATTTGGCGAAATCAGAGATGGTCGAGATAAAAAAATCAATAGGCCAGGACAAAGGACTTCCTTTCACAGATATTTTCAAGAAGGCCATCTTGCCGATTGTTTTAATCGGTTCGGCGCTTTCTGCCCTTCAACAGTTTACAGGAATCAATGCGGTTTTGTACTACGGGGCTGATATTTTCGAAAAAGCGCTTGGCTTTGGTCAGGAAGATGTGCTCGCTCAGCAAATTTTACTGGCGGGAGTTAATTTCGGATTCACGTTTGTGGCCATGTTCTTGGTGGACAAATGGGGGAGAAAGCCACTGATAATTTCTGGCGCCATTGGGATGATAGTTGGATTCCTAATGCTTGGCGTTTCTTTAATGACCAACAATGTGGGTTTGATTTCCCTAGTTGGAATTCTCGTTTTTATAGGTTCATTCGCTATGTCCATGGGGCCAATTGTGTGGGTGCTATTGTCGGAAATGTTCCCGAACAGTATAAGAAGCGCAGCAATGTCCGTGGCAGTTGCGGTTCAGTGGGCTATGAATTATGTGGTTTCTCAGAGCTTTCCAATCGTTGTAGATTCTAAAGCCAATCAGGGAGATGTATGGAATGGCTCCTTGCCCTACTTCATTTTCATTGCCTTCATTTTATTGATCATTTGGCTTACTGTAAAGTACATTCCGGAAACCAAAGGGAAATCACTTGAGGAACTTGAAGGCACTTGGGAAGAGCGCTACGGAAAGATTTCTTAAACCAAATATTTCCACACAAGACTACTTGCGCCTAAGATTGGTGCATCGTCATCCTTGAGACCCGATTCGTAAATCTGGATGCCTCTGTTTTGGAACAAGGGCATGAGGTATCTGTTGAAGCTTTCTCGGGTTGGGTCCACTAACCAATGTCCTGCCCGAGCCAGGCCCCCCATTAAAAAAACAGCCTCTGGATTTGTGTGTACCACAAAATCGGAAATTTTCTGACCAAGAATTTCACCAGTATATCTGAAAGCTTGTTGAGCAATAAAATCTCCTTTTTCGGCAGCCTCTGTAATGAATCGAGGAGAAAGATCGTCAAAGCTTACTCCTCTCAAGAGGCTCGGTTCCAAATGATCAGAGAGTAGCTTGTGAATAGTTCTTCTAATGCCAGTAGCACTAGCGTAGGTCTCTAAGCAGCCAACTTTGCCACAGGTGCAATCCCGACCATCAGTTTTTACAACTACATGCCCAAGTTCACCAGCAAATCCATGCTTCCCATAAATTAGGTCACCATTAGTGACTATTCCAGAGCCAACGCCGGTACCAAGTGTAAGCACCAGGAAGTACTTCATTCCCTTGGCACGACCGTACATCATCTCACCCAAGGCCGCAGCATTGGCATCATTTGTTAATGCGCATTTCTTTCCGTGACCTAAGGCATTTTCAACCTCTTCGGCAAAGGGAGTTATCTGAGGCCATGGTAGGTTAGGCGGTTGCTCGATGGAACCATTGTAGAAGTTCCCATTGGGCGCCCCGACTCCTGCTCCAGCAATTTCATCTACCGAACAGTGCCTTAGAATGTCTTCAATTATTGTGGAAACGAGACACTTGTAATCAGAATACTCACGGGTTTTTACTCTGGACTGAAAGGTAATTTCACCTTCTTTAGTGGCAATTCCATACTTCGTATTTGTGCCTCCTATATCTATACCAATGGCAAACATCGTGGCAATTATAAGTGAAAAAGAATCTGCCAACAACGACTTGTAATCCAGTCTTTTAAGCAAACGTTTGCGGTATTGAAATTAAATTTCATGAAGGCATTTCAATGTATGGTTGCTCGCTTTTTGATGAGTTTTTGATGTGTTGTATTGTCGTGACTTTGGTCGATTAATAGGCCAAATTACCTTCCTAACTATTATTATATCCATGCTGCACTTGAAAAGGTACCTATTACTGCTTTGCTTTTCCCTTCTTTACTATTCTCATCTCAATGCTCAAATCGTGCAGGTAGGAAGTGGGAGCTACACCACAAGTTTCCCCGGGACCGATGAGGCCGGAAGAAATGGTTTTCCAGGCACGGCTCCTTTGGTAAGTGGAGTGGCTGCTACCAAACCAATCCCGACGAATGATTGGTGGTCATCTCTTTTGAAGAATGACATTTTTGGTGGAGGTAATGACTTTGCAAAAAATCTATTTAACTATCCTATCTCCATGCAGACCAAGAGTAGTGGGTTAGTCGTGAGTTATATTCCTTTTGGTGTATTTGATGACCAGGAACCTATCGTTATCGGTGTTTCCGGATTGAGCGTTTCAAATACATCGGTTTCTGATTTCTCAGATTGGACAGTGACTATGAACTGGAATGATCGTTTTCAAGCAACTTCGGGAATTGGTATGCCCTTTATCTATTTCGAAAAGGGCTCAGCAGAAGTAGCAAGTGTAACCATCAATCTTGGAAATGTCACAGTTTCTGATGAAATGATCTTGGTGACGGATGCCCGCAATGGAGCCGATTTCGCTATATACGCACCTCTCGGTAGCACATGGTCGCAGAATGGATCTTCCTACACCTCCACGCTCAATGGCAATGACTTCTGGTCAATGGCCATGCTTCCTCAAGGAGAGTCCAATGCTTCCGCCATCGCCGAAGAATATAAAAAGTATGCGTATGTATTTCCATCCAACACCTCGGTGGCCTGGGCTTATGACGAGTCTAGCTCAGTCGTCACCACTGATTTCACAGTGGAAGTGGAGGTGAAGGAGGGCACTCACTCGAATGTGCTCATGGGACTCTTGCCTCATCAGTGGGCTCATTTGGCAGATGATTCGCCTTCCCCGATGGAGTACACCTACAATTCGGTGAGAGGTGATTTGAAAACGTTGGTTGGAAACTCATTTAAAGTTGAAAGGACGTTTCATGGCATACTCCCAACGCTACCATATCTCACCAACTATAGCGACGGTTTTAGTCTTTCTGATCTTCACGAAAAGGTAGAATTGCTGAAGAATGATCAATTGGCAACTTGGACTGATTCCTACAATGAAGGACAGGTAATGAATCGGTTAATTCAAACCGCAAGGATCGCTCATGAAATGGGAAATTTTGAGGCGAGAGACAAGATGATAGCAACCATCAAAGAGCGGTTGGAAGACTGGCTCACGGCAGAGGTGTCGGAAGTGGCCTTCCTATTTTATTACCATTCTGCATGGACAGCCTTACTGGGTTACCCATCTGGGCATGGACAGGACACTAACATTAATGATCACCACTTTCATTGGGGATATTTTATACACGCTGCGGCGTTTCTGGAGCAATTCGAACCCGGATGGTCAGAACAGTGGGGAGATATGATCAATCTCTTGGTCAGAGATGCTGCCTCACCGGATAGGGAAGATGAGCTGTTTCCATTCTTGAGAAACTTCAGCCCATATGCAGGTCACTGCTGGGCCAATGGCATGGCCGCCTTCCCGCAAGGAAACGATCAGGAGTCTACTTCCGAAAGCATGCAATTCAACTCCTCACTGATTCATTGGGGAGCAGTGACTGGAAACGATGAAATTCGTGACTTGGGCATTTACCTCTACACCACTGAGCAGGCTGCTGTGGAGGAATATTGGTTTGACATCAATGAGCGAATCTTTCCTCAAAATCAATACTCCCTTGTTTCTCGCGTTTGGGGAAATAGCTACGACAATGGTACGTTCTGGACCAATGATATAGCCGCGTCCTACGGAATCGAACTCTACCCTATTCATGGCGGATCTATGTATCTCGGGCACAATATTGAATACGCCGAAAAGCTCTGGACAGAGATAGAGGGAAATACAGGTATTTTGAACAATGAGGAAAATCCAAACCTTTGGCATGACATCATGTGGCAGTACCTCTCTTTCACTGATCCGGCAAAGGCAATAATCTTATACAATTCCTATCCCGACCGTGAATTGAAGTTTGGGGTTTCAGACGCCCAGACGTACTACTGGCTTCATTCCATGAATGCAATTGGTCAGGTCGATGCGACTATTACAGCTGATTATCCCATAGCCGTTGCATTTCTGAGTGGCGATGATCATACTTATGTGGCTCATAATTACACTGATGCTGAAATCGACGTGACTTTTTCTGATGGGTACGTTCTGACCGTGCCTGCTCACCAAATGGCGACCAACAGGGATGTTTCGATCTCCGGAGTTCTGACATCAAGTTTCCAAAGTGCGTATCCGGGAGGGAGTGTTGTACTCAGTGTAGATGTCGAAGATGCCACCCCAACAAAGGTGGAATTCTATGATGATGGAGTGTATATTGGAGAGGATTTATCCGCACCTTTCACCATTGTAGCTGAGCATCTATCAGCAAGTGTTCACGGGTTTTATGCTAAAGTCTTTGATGAAAGCGAATTTGGGGTGACGAATATTGTCAGTGTAGTGGTGGGGGATCAGCTGCCTTTCCCGGGTGCTCCGAGTACTATTCCTGGTACAATAGAAGCGGGTCATTATGATTATTTTGAAGGAGGAAAAGGACAGGGAATTACCTATTCTGACGTATCGCCCAATAATGAAGGTGACTTTAGATTGGATGAATCTGTCGGATCACTCCTCTCTGAAGCAGAGGGAGCTACCGTCGGATGGATCAACGGAGGGGAATGGATAGAGTACACAGTATCTGTTGACCAATCTGGTTTGTATGAGTTTTCGTTCCGATTTGCCTCTGGTAATCAGGCCGGTGGAGGGCCGTTTTATTTGGAGCTGGACGGCTATTCCATCACGGAGGCTATCAGCCTTGGTTACACGGGCGACTGGGATAGTTGGCAAACAATGAGTGTTTCGGGAGTAGCAATGGCTGAGGGGGAGCATTCGCTTAGATTGAATTTTGATAACGGTGAGTTCAACCTTGGACGGATGACCTTTGAGTATCAGGGGGCACTGCCCTATAGCCAACCTGTGGCCAATGCCGGTGCAAACCTCACCGTCATTTTACCCGAAACCACGGCCACTCTGGATGGATCGCTAAGTTTCGATGCTGAAGATGAATTGACGTTTGAATGGGAACAGATATATGGGCCGTCAGTCATCACTTTTTCGGACAAGTCGGTAGCCATCACCGATGTGTCAAATCTTGAAGAGGGAGTATATAAATGCACCCTGACCGTGAGCGATGGGGAGTACTTCTCATCTGATCAGGTGTTGATCATAGTTTCGGAGGATGGTAATGTCGACCCTACTGTTTCTATTACATCACCCGCCAACAATTCCACCTTCAAAGAAGGAGCGGTCATTACGATCACCGCCTCTGCGAGTGATTTGGAAGAAGACATCACGAGGGTCGAATTTTTTGCAGATGACACCAAGCTGGGCGAGGATACATCGGCCCCTTATAGCTTTGAATGGATGGATGCTGCCATAGGGCAATATGTTTTAACTGCGGTAGTTATTGATGGATCGGGCGGTGAGGGTATTTCTTTGCCAATAACTATTCAGGTAGATGAAGTGGCCCAATGCACCGAGACATCCTCCGACGCATTGGAGGGGGCATTTTCTACCGGGTACAAGGTGACTTTCGAATCTGTCGGTAGCAATGTTGCCGTGACTTTCGAGCTATTGGATACTGATAAGGTGGGTGTGGTGGCCTATTTGTGGCAAGAGGCACCCTTTTCCGAAGTTCAGATGGATCACGTATCGGGTACTACTTTTACTAAAACTCTTACCGGATTGAATCCTGGCACTACTATCAGTGTGGCGTGCAAGTTTGCCTTTGCTGGTGGGCTTGCAGTGACCAAATATCTTCAATACGAGGTAGGAGGGGACTGTGAGGGGAGTAGTGAAGACACCACCAAACCCGTTGATTTCTCAGCGACTATTGGAACCATCAGCGCTAATTCCATTGACTTGATACTCAACGGATCGGACAATTCGGGCAAAGTGATCTATGAAGCAACCTATGGATCCACCACGAAAAGTTTGACTGTAAACGGCGGTGATCAGGGTACTCTTACCGTGTCAGGGCTTGCATCGGAAACGGCCTATTCCTTCAGTGTAGTGGCAAAAGACCAGGCGGGTAATGTGGCAGAGAACAGTCCTATCGTGATAGGTGCAACGACCTTAGAAAATTCAAATTCATCTTGCTCCGGAACGAGTATAGCCGCACAGCAAGGCTCCTTTGATAGTGGCTATACCTACGAAATTGAGACCAGCGGTACTGACGTTCATATTTCATTTGAATTGCTTGATGCTAAAGAGGGAGTAGTAGCCTATTTGTGGCGACCAAATCCTTTTAGTGAGTCGTCAATGACCAATGTTTCTGGGAAGAAATTTAGTGTGACACTATCCAATCAAACGCCGGGAGCTACTATCAGTTTTGCTTGCAAATTTGCCTTTGCGGGCGGCTTGGCTGTGACCACTTACTTGGAGTACGAAGTGGGAGATGATTGTGAATCATCAGAAGAAATCACCCCACCGGTGAATTTTAGTATCTCTTTGGGCGACATTACCACGTCTTCTATCGAACTGTTGTTGAATGCCAAAGATGATTCGGGCAACATTGTGTACACCATCAATGACGGAGAAACTGATGTCACGATCAATGGAGAGTCCGAAGTAGTGAAATCGCATGTCATAACAGGGTTGAATTCAAGCACTCAATATTCATTTGTAGTAACAGCCGAGGATCCGTCAGGAACACCTGCTGATAATAATCCAATAAGCCTAAGTGCCACCACGCTTGAGGAGGAAGAAGAAACGGTTCTAAATCTGGAATCATCTCGCTTTGCAATCAGACTTTATCCTAATCCTGTGAAAAATTCTCTGACTATCAGTGGAATGAAGTTGAATAGTGTATCGGTTTATTCTCTTTCAGGTCAGCGCCTTTTGACGACCATTAGTAATAGCGTGGACATGTCAAAATTGAAAAGCGGAATTTATTTGCTTACAATCGAAAAGCCAGATGGCGAAGAATTTCAGACTAAAATTCTTAAGGAATAATATGGCATTGATTTGCGAAGTATGACCTCTTCAGGATTTTTTTGAGGTTATCAGGATAAGAGGTCCATGGGATTCCGAATAAAAAACGCTCAAATAAAAAAAAAGAGATCACCGTACGATGATCTCTTTTTTTAAGTTGGCCCACTAGGACTCGAACCTAGAATGACGGTACCAAAAACCGGAGTGTTACCATTACACCATGGGCCAGTAACCAACCGAGTAAATGCTCTTAGAGCTTTTATTCGGGTCGCAAAATTAACCAAATAAGCAAAATAGAAAAGCAACTTAGCTTCTTTCTTCCACCCAATTTTTTGCATTCACGAATGGGATCATCCAAGGCGAGACATCCCAGCCTTCAGTCCCTATCTTATGAGCCCAATTCCAAGGGAAAAGCGACCGCTCCAAATGTGGCATAATAGCCAAATGTCTTCCGTCTTTAGAGGTCATTGCCGCCGTAGCAAAAGAACTTCCATTAGGATTGGCGGGCATTTGATCGTAGGAGTATTTCACTGGAATTAGGTAATCTGATTCACTTTGCAATTCAAATCTTCCTTCGCCATGCGCTAGCCATATCCCAAGCTTGGTTCCGGCTAGCGATCCGAACATCACGGAATTATTTTCTTGAATGTCCACATTGATGAAACTACATTCAAATTTTCCACTTGTGTTGTGATGCATTTTTGGATGATTGGCCATGTCAGGATAAATCAAATCAAGCTCCATCATGAGCTGGCAGCCATTGCAAACGCCCAAACTAAGTGTGTCTTCCCGTGCGTAAAAATTATCGAGAGCAGCTTTTGCTTTTTCATTGAACTTGAACGAACCTGCCCAGCCCTTTGCTGATCCTAGCACGTCTGAGTTGGAGAAGCCACCCACGAAAACGATAAAGTTGACTCCTGACAAATCTTCCCGCCCGGAGATCAAATCCGTCATATGTACATCCTTCACGTCGAATCCTGCCAGCCACATGGCATAGGCCATTTCACGGTCGCTGTTCACACCTTGCTCCCGAATGATAGCGGCTTTCAATCCAGATTTACCTTTTCTATTCGGGTCTAAACCCAATGATTCGTACGTACCAGTGAATCCATTTGGAAATGAATAGGAGAGAGGTTGTTTTGAATAATTGGAAGCCCGCTCTTTGGCTACCGGTGAGTTTGTTTGTTCCAGATCGAGGAGATTAGAGGTCTTTCTCCAAATCTCGCGATAATGATCAATGTCGAATCTCAATTCCTGCATGGAATGGACAATGGTCACCTCTCGATTCGGAGTGGTAGTTCCCAATTCAAAGAAATGAACCTCATGCTCTTCTAGAATCTCAATGGCTTCTTGATCAGTGATTTGCAGGATGAGAGCGGGCTTTTCTGAGAACAGAATTTTATAAGGTTCACTTCCCAGCTTTGAAGTATCCAGACTCATTCCGCCTTTCGTATTTGGGAAATTCATTTCCAGTAAGGCGGTTATCAAGCCACCGGCTGACACATCGTGTCCGGAATGAACCAGTCCTTTTGAGATTAGTCCTTGAACAGCATTAAACGCCTTTTTAACTAATTCGGGATTAGCATCTGGACACTTTGATCCTAAAAATGAATTGACTTGAGCGTAGCTAGACCCACCTAATTCGAACTCACTACCCGAAAAATCTACATACAGAATTTTTGAATCCTTGATGGTCTGATCAATAACCGGACTTACGATTTTGTTTAGATCGGATACCTCTCCGACGGAACTCACGATGACTGTCCCAGGAGCAAAGACCTTCTTCCCATCGGGATATTTCTGTGTCATCGACATGGAGTCCTTGCCAGTTGGCACGTTGATCCCCAAGTCAATAGCGAAATCACTAAGGGCTTTAACTCCTTCGTAAAGTCGCGCATTTTCACCCGGATTCTTGGCAGGCCACATCCAATTGGCACTGAGTGAAACGCCCTTCAAGCCATGCGTCAAAGGAGCCCAAACCAAATTGGAAAGCGCCTCAGTGACGGAGAGTCTCGAGCCTGCACCAGACTGAATCAATCCCGGGACTGGTGCATGACCTATGGAAGTAGCAATCCCTTTTTTGGATTTATAATCAATCGCCATTGCTGCGACATTATTTAGTGGGAGCTGGATCTCACCGACTGTTGGCTGCATGGCGACTTTACCTGTCACGCATCTATCGACCTTATTGGTGAGCCAATCTTTACAGGCCACAGCTTCAAGTTGAAGCACTTTCTCTAAGGATGCCTTGATGTCCGCTTCAGGTGAATTTTTGAAGGTCCTGCTGTTGGTCCTGTCTTCCAGAATGGTTTTGGGAGATGAACCAAAAAGATGAGAATTTTTCAGATCGAATGGGGAAGGAGCATTGTCCTGAGTAAAAGTCAATCGATGATCTCCGGTGGATTCGCCCACTTCGTAGAATGGGGATCGCTCGCGCTCGGCGACCTTCTTCATGTACTCGGCATCTTTCGCCTCGATCACCAGGCCCATTCTTTCCTGACTTTCATTCCCAAGTATTTCTTTTTCGGAAAGGGTTTTGTCACCAATCGGTAGTTTTCTGAGGTCGATTTTCCCTCCGGAATCTTCGACCAATTCTGACAGGCAATTCAAGTGTCCGCCAGCTCCATGGTCGTGAATGGACACGATCGTGTTTTCATCCATCTCGACCATTGCCCGCACGGTGTTGGCGGCTCGTTTCTGCATTTCAGGGTTGGATCGCTGCACTGCATTTAATTCAATGGAAGATTCCATGGCGCCGGTATCCACGGAGGAGACGGCACTTCCACCCATCCCTATTCGGTAGTTGTCGCCTCCCATGACGACAATCTTTTGTCCTGCCTGCACTGGTTTCTTCTGGGCATTTTTGAGCTTACCAAAACCAACTCCTCCAGCCAGCATGATTACTTTATCAAAGCCGAAGGATTCGTCGTTTTCTTCGTGTTCGAAAGTCAAAACGCTACCACAGATCAGTGGCTGACCGAACTTGTTTCCATAGTCGCTAGCTCCGTTAGAAGCCTTGATCAGAATGTCTTTCGGTGATTGGTAGAGCCAGTTTCGCGCTTGCTTTTCCCAGTCACGTCCTTCTTCTAGGCGAGAGTAGGAGGTCATGTAGACGGCCGTTCCGGCTAATGGAATACTTCCTTGACCTCCGGCCATCCGATCCCTGATTTCTCCGCCTGATCCTGTCGCTGCTCCGTTGAAGGGCTCCACGGTGGTTGGGAAATTGTGAGTCTCCGCTTTCAGGGAAATTACCGACTCGAATTCCTTCGTTTCAAACTCCTCCGGCCTGTCCTGAAATTTAGGTGCGAACTGTTCTGCAACAGGCCCGCTAACAAATGCGACATTATCCTTGTAGGCTGAGACTATGTAATTTGGGTGTTTATCAGACGTCTCACGGATCATTTTGAAAAGTGAGCGATCCATTTTTGCTCCGTCGATGATGAACTCACCGTTGAAAATTTTGTGTCTGCAATGTTCCGAATTGATCTGAGAAAAGCCGAAAACTTCAGAGTCTGTCAGTGGACGCCCGATCTCTTTCGAGACACCTTCTAGGAATTCAATTTCTTCATCGCTCAGTGCTAGACCTTCAGCATCGCTGTAAGATTTCAAATCTTCAACGTGTTGGATCGTTTCAGGCGCGCGATTCACAGTGAAAATCTCCTGATCTAACCCGTCATATTTTTGTTGTAGCATGGGATCGAAAACGAGTTTTTCTATTCCCAGCACAAAAGGCTCCACCCGATAAACTCCGGCGATTCCGCAGTTGTGAAAAATATCAAGCGCGTTGGAGCACCAGGGGGTGAGCATCTCTTTTCTCGGTCCGATGAAGTTTCCAGAAATAGATTTTTCGTCAGAAAGTTTCGCTCCAGAAAAGAGCCATTCTATTTTTTCTATTTCCGAGGGAGAAAAATGAGCGTCGCTACCAACCACGAAGTATTCGGCTGGTGATTTTTGGAAAAAGTGGATCATCAAAGGAGGGCTTGTAATGAACCGCAAAAATGGGCAAATAGATGGGAAATATTGAAATTCCATTACAGGAGTTCACTTAAAAGTTCACAGCTGGATATTTAAAGTATATATTTAAAGTATATACATTTGTGAAATGAAGAATTTATCATTGAAACTGAACGAGGACATTTTTGAGGATGTGGAGGAAATCGTTGGTTCTATCAAGGTGAAGAGGAACAAGTATATCAACGACGCGCTCGCTTATTATAATAACCTCCATAAGCGACGATTAATGAAAATCCGACTGGCGGAAGAGTCGAAGGCTACCTATGGCTCCAGTATAGAAATTTTGACTGAGCTGGAGGCTTTGGATGATAACCTCCTCGATTGATGGTCAAGCGTTTTGATGTTTGGCTAGCAAACCTGAATCCGCAAAAGGGCACAGAGCCGGGAAAGACACGACCTGTTATAGTGGTTCAAACAAACCTCCTCAACGAATCTCATCCTTCGACTATTATTTGCCCGATCACTTCCAATGTTACTTTAGAAGCCAATTTATTGAGAGTTCATCTCAAAAAGGGCGAAGCAGGCTTGGATCAAGATTCTGATATTTTGATTGATCAAATTAGAGCGATTGATAATACCCGATTCAAAAAATACCTAGGCAAAGTATCCCCCTCTTTGCAAAAGGTTATCATCAATAATCTTAAGGTAGTTCTGGACCTGGGTTGGTAGTTCAAGAATATTTTAGCATCTCTTGAGCCACTTCCTCCCTCACCATCTGATGGTGTTTTCTGTCCAATTCAATCACGTCAAATCCACACCCTTTCAGAATAGGAAGGATTTTGTTGGGAGCAATTACAATGTCCTTTTTTCCAAGAAGTATGGTTTTGGCAAAAGTAGAATTGGTGAAGTGTTTTTGGAGCTTTCGGTGTGAATAGCCGAGTGGCTTGAAATGATTCCAAGAGATGTAGACCCGCCTTCTATTTTCAGGTTTACCCAATTCCTTCTCTACGAAATCTCCCATGTAGACACTCACCAACCGGAGTTTTACGCACATTTTCACTAAGCGGTGCATGGCCTTTGGGTTTAGCATGAAGTACTTGAAAACCCATTTCAGACCGGGTGATGTGGCCGCCTTGAACCACGGCGTTTTATAAATGGCATCCGGTGCTGAAAGAATTAAATGGTCGCATTGGCTGGCCAATTCAATGGCCGAGCAAATTGCAAACCGCGCCCCAAGGCTGAATCCAAAAACAGAAAAGCGGTCTATGGCTAAATGGCGGAGAAAGGCAGAAAAAATCTCAGTCCATTCACTTTTTTGTAGGTTGCCGAGCTCTTTTTCACTTTCACCATGGTAGAATAAGTCTACTAAATGGAGCGTGTATTTACCCTCCAGAATCGGAACCCAACTTTTGAAAACCTCCCTCGTGAGGCCGAAACCATGGAACAAAATCAACTGTTCACCTCCGTGACCTGCCGTTTCATAACTCAATTTTGTGGTTTCATCGTACTCGAATATCACTTCACTATAATTTCATGAAAAATTAATACGACCATTCGTAACCCTTACCATATTCTTTCGTTCATTTGCACCAGGGAAACTTAAAACGAATTGAAAGTTTCCATAGTTTTCGAAGTTTATTTGATGGAGATAAAAGAGAAAATAGTATCGGTAGCAGCGGAGATGTTCATGCGATATGGTGTGCGAAGCGTATCGATGGACGATGTGGCTCGTGACTTGGGTATGTCCAAAAAGACCCTGTATCAATCGTTCTCTAATAAAGACGAATTGATTCAGGAAGTGGCCAAGGCGCACATAAAAATGGAGAAAGTGCAGTTTGAGGAGATTGAGGACAAGGCGGAGAATTCTATCGATGAGCTATTCGAAATGACCGGATGCATGCGTCATATGATGCAGAATATGAATCCTTCTTTACTTTTTGATTTGCAGAAATACCACCCTGATGCGTGGGCGCTGTTTCTTGATTTTAAGAGTAATTTCATTCAACAAAAGATTAAAAGAAACATAGATCGAGGATTGAAGGATGGGAGCTATCGTGAGGGTATCAATCCTGAGGTTCTCTCCAGATTACGGATAGAGCAGGTACAAATGGTCTTCGATCCTAAAATATTTCCTTCATCAGAATTCAACCTTGTAGAGGTTCAAGTTCAAGTACTTGATCATTTCGTGAATGGGTTACTATCTGAAAAGGGTCGGGAACTCTACAAAAAATGTCAACAAAACCAACAATCACTTACACAAGCATGAAAGGACTACTTATCAGTGCTTTGATCATTCTACTGGTACATAACTCGTGGGCGCAAGATGCGAATCCCATGACTCTCCAGGAATGCATTGAGTATGCACTTCAAAACAATGAACTCGGCAAGATTGCTTCACTAGAGAAGGAACTGGCTGCCAAGGAGGTCAAGAAAACCATCGGCACGGGACTTCCTCAAGTTGAATTTAACTCAGGTGTCAACTACAATTACCAAATTCAGAAGAGCTTACTTGATGTTAGTAACTTGGATCCAAGTGCTCCTCCTGGCACGGAAATACCAATTGCATTCGGTCAGGACTATGACGCGAATTTTGCATTATCTCTCAAACAACTAATTTTTGATGGTTCTTTTTTCGTTGGGTTGGAAGCGTCCAAAACCTACCAAGAACTTTCATCTAAGGAGCACATAAAGACACAAATTGACATTGTCGAGGCGGTTTCTAAGGCCTACTATTCAGTGCTTATAAATGAGGAGCGTCTTGAATTAGTCCAAAAGAACTTTCAGCGATTAGACACCCTTTTGAAGGAAACTAAAGCAATGAACCAAAGTGGGTTCGTTGAGAAAATTGATGTGGATCGGGTTCAGGTCAACTACAATAACCTCAAAGTAGAACTGGACAGGCTTACTCAACTGAGTAATCTGAGCTCGAAGCTCCTGAAGTTTCAAATGGGCATGCCTCTGAGTGAGCCAATTGTGCTGAGCGAATCACTAGCTGACCTTTCTCCCGAGAAGACCTTAGGAGCGAGCGATTTCACTTACGACAGCAGGATTGAGTTTTCTCAGTTGAATACCAATGAAGCGTTGGTTGGACTTGACATGAAGAATAACAAGGCGCAGTATCTGCCTAAGCTCTATGCGCAAATGAATTATGGAGCCAACACGGCTGCTCCAAGTTTTGATCAAATAATGCAATCAAATCGTTGGTTCAGTTTTGGTTCGGTTGGAGTGACATTGAATATCCCAATTTTCAATGGATTCATCAAGCAGACAAGCATCCAGCAGAACAAGATTCAGTTACAGCAGATCGCAGCTCGCAAAGAGATGTTGATGAAGAATATTGATCTGGAAATTGAGCAATCGGGTATTACGCTAAACTCAAGCATTGATGCGCTAGAGGTGCAGAAGCAAAACATGCAATTGGCCGATGATATTTACAGAATTACTCAAATAAAATACAGAGAAGGCGTTGGGTC
>CAYGSD010000017.1:0-45539 GCA_964352625.1 uncultured Roseivirgaceae bacterium | reverse complement strand
GATTCAGAAAAAAGAAACAATTTTGTAGCCTTTTGAGCGAAAGGACAGAATGAAACTCCCCTCACATATAGCAGTTGTCATGGACGGCAATGGTCGCTGGGCCAAGCAAAAAGGTGCAGTCCGAATTTTCGGGCACCAGAATGCAATCCAGGCTGTGAGAGAAACTGTCGAGGGATGTGCCGAAATGGGAATTGACTATTTAACCTTGTTCGCTTTCTCCACTGAAAATTGGGAACGACCTAAGCAGGAAGTTCAAGCTTTGATGGCATTACTAGTGAACACTATTAATAATGAGCTCCCAACTCTTCAAAAAAATAATATTCGACTAAGCTCCATAGGTGACAGAGACTCACTTCCTTCAGGAGTTCAACAGAAACTGGAATTTGCAACTAAAGAAACGGCTAATAATTCAGGGCTTAACTTGATTTTGGCGCTGAACTACAGTGGAAGGTGGGATATTCAACAGGCCATGAAGCAAATAGGTCAGAGAATTGAGGAAAAAGAAATTACAAGTTCCGATATTCGCGTCGACTTAATCAAAGAGTTCCTTTCAACTAAAGGAATTCCTGATCCAGAGTTACTTATACGAACAAGTGGTGAACAAAGAATCAGTAATTTTTTTCTCTGGCAATCGGCCTACACAGAGCTCTATTTCTCAGGTGTTTTCTGGCCGGATTTTCGTAAAACAGATTTAAAAAAAGCAATAGAAGATTTCCAAAATCGGGAGAGGCGATTTGGAAAAACTAGTGAACAAGTGGGTGCCTGATGAATAAAGTCTTTTTAATTTCTTCTATTTTCTTTGCTTTGTCTTACTCGGCGATCGGTCAGGTAATATTCGGACAGAACAATCGATCCAGCGATCCAGCGATCAACTACGCAAGTCCTAAGGAATATGAAATAGAAGCCATCGAGGTGAAAGGAGTGGAGTTTCTAGACAATAACGCCTTAATTTCTATGTCTGGACTTAGGGTTGGTGATAAAATCAAAATCCCAGGCGATGAAATCACGGAAGCCATTAAAAAACTTTGGAAACAAGGAATTATTGGCAATGTTTCCATCTATGCCTCTAAAATAGAAGGCTCTAAAATTTCACTGGTCATTGAGCTCACAGAAAGACCAAGACTCTCAAGGTTTGATTTTGAGGGAATAGGTAAAAGCCTATCGGATGAGCTTGACGACAAGATTGATATTATAAGAGGTAGGGTTCTTACTGATGCCGCATTGAAAAACACCGAGCTTGCAATCAAGAGACATTTGGACAGCAAAGGTTACCTCAACGCAGACATTCAACTCATTCAAAGGAGAGATTCAGTTCTTAGAAACAGCGTAACTGTGATTGTAAGGATTGACAAGAAAGCGAAGGTGAAAATTCGAAACATCTCTTTTGAAGGAGACGACATGTTTTCGCAATCGAAACTTAGAAAACAATTGAAGAAGACCGGAGAAAGACCAAGAATTGGTCTTCCGATGGAGCTACTGAGCAAGACCAAATATTTTGTCACCCACCCTAAAGACTTTGCCAGCTATGTGAGCAGCAAGGATACCACGGCAAGTCCCACCGCTTTCAGCGACTATCTGAGCGAACACCTAAAACTTAACTTTTTGAAGTCAAGCAAGTTCGTCAAATCAGAATATGAAAACGATAAAAAAGCGCTGATCGCCTTTTATAAAACAAAGGGTTACAGAGATGCTTCCATCGAGAGCGACTCCATCTACAACTACGATGTGAGTAATATGAATATCCATTTCAGAGTGGATCCAGGACGAAAATACTATTTTAGAAACGTCACATGGGAGGGGAATTTCCTCTACCCGGATGAAACCCTAGATGCAATTCTAGGCATAGAAAAAGGTGATGTATACGATCTGGAATTAATTAACAAAAAGCTAACCTTTAATCCAACAGGAGGTGTGGACATTAGTTCATTATATATGGATGACGGATATCTTTTTTTCAATGTAACACCAGTTGAAACAAAAATAATTGGCGATTCCATAGATATGGAAATGCGGATTTATGAGGGTGCGCAAGCGACTATTAATAAAGTATACATTACCGGAAATGACAAGACCAATGATCATGTGATCATGAGAGAGCTCAGAACCTTACCTGGGGATAAATTCAGTAGAGCTCTACTTCTACGAACTCAAAATGAATTGAGAGGATTAGGGTATTTTGATCCAGAACAAATAAATCCGATTCCTATACCAGATCCTGTAAGTGAAACTGTGGACATTGAGTGGTCACTTGTGGAACAATCCAATGATCAGATTCAACTCTCAGGAGGCTGGGGTGGTGCTTTTGGTTTTGTGGGTACGGTCGGGATTACGTTCAATAATTTCTCCATTAGAAATATACCTCATCCGAAAAAATGGCGAGGACTACCTGTGGGTGACGGTCAGAAACTCTCCCTTCAAGTTCAAGCCAATGGGCGACAGTATCAAAGCTATACAATAGGATTTACAGAGCCTTGGCTTGGAGGTAGACGACCGAATGCATTCGGCATAAGCTTCAATCATGCCGTAAGTCGACAAATTAACTTTAGAGATAATACCGTTTTTGGAACCTTGAAAATTACGGGAGCGAGCCTTTCCTTAGGTCGACGAGTGCAATGGCCAGATGATTTCTTCATTGTAAGTAATTCCATCTCTTATTTGAAATACCAATTGGACGGCAGTAATCTTGGTCTCGGTTTTACAGATGGTGACGCCAATAGTTGGACATTCAACACGACTATTTCTAGAAACTCTGTTGACAATCCAATGTTCCCAAGATCTGGATCCAACGTCAGCTTAAGTACTTCCTTCACCCCTCCATATTCTCTTTTTAACAATATAGATTATAAAAACGCTGATAATGCCACTCGTTACCAATTCTTAGAATACTACAAGACAAACTTTGATTCTTGGTATTATCTCAAACTTGTGGGTGATTTAGTACTTGCCTCCCGAGCGCACTTTGGTTTACTTGGTTCCTACGATAGCAAGGTAGGTGTCGGTCCTTTTGAAAGATTTGAGTTAGGAGGTTCAGGCTTAAATGGCCAAGGGTTTAATTTGGGAAGAGACATAATTGGGTTAAGAGGATACGAAGACAATTCCATTACGCCTATCGACACGGGAGATCCGAATGATGGAGGTGACGACCTAAGAGGAGGTACAATCTTCAATAAATTTGTTATGGAATTGAGGTATCCTGTCTCTCTCGCCCCGACCGCAACTATATATGCCCTTACCTTCTATGAAAGTGGAAATAACTGGATTGATTTCAAGAGCTTCAATCCTTATAACCAAAAAAGAGCGGCAGGTTTGGGCATTAGAATCTTCATGCCAGCGTTTGGCTTAATGGGACTCGATTGGGCCTACGGGTTTGATACTAGTCCTATAACCGGCGAAAGAAGTGGGCCGCAATTCCACTTCTCCATAGGACAACAAATAAGGTAGTCATGAAGAAATTATTAGCCCTAATCATCATACTTTCTGCCTATTCCAGTTTTGGCCAGAAATTTGGATATGTGGACATGAATTACATTCTTGGGCGAATGCCCGAGTACAAGGAGGCTCAAGTAGAGGTTGAGAAGTTAGCAAAGGGCTGGGAAGATGAAATTCAGAAAATGTATCAGCAAGCCGAAAAAATGCAGACTGATTTAAAAGCGCAGGAAGTACTGCTTACCAAAGAAATGTTTGAAGAAAGGCAAGCGGAGATAGATAATAAATGGAAGGAAATCAAAGAGTACCAAAAGCAAATTTTCGGATTTGATGGTCTCTATTTCCTAAAGAAAAAAGAAACGATCAAGCCTGTACAGGACAGAGTGTTCGAAGCAGTGGAGATAGTAGCCAAAAACAATCGTCTCCAGATTGTTTTTGACAAGTCGGGGGAGTTGGTGATGATCTATACAGATCCAATCCACGATTATACGGATTATGTTTTGGAGGAATTAAAACTTGAAGAAAACACGAACGAATAAAACTATGAGAACTAGAATTTTACTTTTCGGCATGGTCATCGCAGCTTTTTCAATAAGCGCCATGGCCCAAGGGTTGAAAGTCGGCTATGCTGATGCCAATTACATTTTGTCATTAATGCCTGAGTCTAAGCAAGTGCAGGCAGATTTGGCTTCACATGAAAAGATGATCCAGTCACAGCTAGAGGCTAAGTACAAGGATTACCAAACCAAACTTGGTAATTATCAAAATGGAGCGGCAGCAATGGACGAACTTATCCGTAAGGACAAAGAACAAGAATTGATCGCATTGCAGCAATCCATTCAACAGTTTGAGAGTGAAGCTCAAAACTCAATCGTCAAAAAACAAACCTCTTTGTTACAGCCTCTTTTTACAAAAATTGGTAATGCAATCACGGCGGTAGCTGAGGAAAATAATTATGATTTTATCTTCAGTGCAGGTGCGCAGGGAGTGGACATCCTTCTTTATGCAAAAGAAGACAAGGATGCTACTAACTTGGTTTTAGCTAAGCTAGGCATTGATCCTCCTTCTGGAAATTAAAATTTTACAACCAACAACATCAAAGCCGTTCCGAATTGGGATGGCTTTTTTTATGTTATGACTATTCCCAGCACCAGGCCTCCAAGAATGATAAACGGGGTTGGGATTTTGGTGAAGAAAAGAGTCAGTGCCGTACCAATCATCAGGAAGTAATTCAGGTTAGTGCCCTCCATGGGTGCATAGATCAAGAAGGTCGCCGCTATCACCATTCCCGAACTCACCGCATGCACCCCTTCCAGTGAGGCCCTGACCACCCTGTACTTTTTCATTTGATCCCAAAAGCGGATTACGAAGAAAATCAGAAATGTACCCGGCAAGAATATCCCGATTGCCGAAACTGCCGCACCCATGATTTGCCCGCTGAGTCCTGCGTCTCGCATTCCCAAAGCCCCGACATATGCACTAAAGGAAAACGTGGGCCCTGGAATTGCTTGCACAAAACCATAGCCTGAAATAAACTCCTCTGAGCTTAGAAATTTTTTGAACTCTACAAACTCTGTGTAAAGCAAGGGAACTAAAACTTGACCTCCACCAAAAATCAAGCTGCCATTCCGATAGAAGTTCTCAAAAAGCAGAACCAAACGTGATTGAAAAATTCCGCCAATGAGTGCCGCCACTACAAAAACACTGGCCCAAAGAATGAAATTTGACCATTTCACTTTAAACCCATCTTTCTCTTCTCTAGGGTGCTGCTTGTAATCCAATGCAGTCATCACGCCTCCAAGTATGAGAAAAACGGGTAGCAAAAAAGGAGAAGGCATATAGAATGATCCAAGGGCCGCCAAAATCATCAAGAAAAACCCACGATTGGTATTGATCACCTTACTGGCAATTTTGTAGGCTGAGTAGGCCACAATCCCTACCGCCATGGGTTGAATGAACCGCAAAAAATTTAGAGAGATATCCAGTTCCTGAAACCTCACTACCAAAATTGCAGCCAGTGTCATAATCGTCACTGCCGGAAGCATCCAAATTAGTAGTGTTAGGTACGCAAGATTTGGCCCACCTATTCTGTACCCAATTGCGGTGATCGTTTGAGTGGAAGTTGGCCCTGGCAGAATCTGGCATAAGGCAAACAATTCAATTAAATCCTCCTCACTTAGATATCCCCGCTTGGTCACAAGCAAGTCAATGAACATGGCAATATGTCCCTGAGGACCACCAAACCCAGTAACGGATAAGAGCGCTATATCCCTTAAAAAAATGAAATACCGAACTCTCTTAAATGTCATTTAGCCAGGCCAATTTCCTTAAGTCTTTGATGCAAAAATTCACCGGCAGTTATGTCATCAAACCCTTTCGGATTGTCCTCTGTCACGCAGTTCTCCAAGCAAGTCAAATCCATTTCTGATACCGGGTGCATAAAAAATGGAATGGAGTAACGTGACGTTCCCATTTTTTCTCTTGGTGGATTTACCACTCTATGAATGGTGGATTTCAATTTGTTATTGGTGTGACGCTCAAGCATATCACCCACATTTACCACGATCTGATCTGGAAGGGCTGTAATTGGAATCCACTGGCCATCTCTCCTTAGAACCTGTAATCCGTCAGCACTTGCGCCCATCAAAAGTGTAATAAGGTTAATGTCACCATGCTCTGCAGCTCGGACGGCATCTGCCGGTATCTCGTCAGGATTCTCAATTGGGAAATAGTGAATCGGGCGTAAAATGCTATTCCCTGTCCTGATCTTTTCATCAAAATAATGCTCATCTAGCCCCAAATGAATGGCAATAGCCCGGAGCATCTGCATTCCTGCATTTTGTAACGTGTCGTATGCTTCGGCCGCATACTTCTCCAATTCCGGTGCTTCAACCGGCCAAATGTTATCCGGGTAGTCTGGTGCCATTCTTTCTTTTGGTTGCCCTACATGAAAAAACTCCTTTAGATCTCCCGTATTTCTTCCTTTCGCTCTTTCCTTGCCTTTACTGATATAGCCTCTCTGCCCCATAAGGTCTGGTCGCTCATACTTTTGCTTGGTTTCTTCCGGCAATTGGAAGAACGTCTTCACCGCATCATAAAGCTTCGTTGTTAAATCATCGGACAAGCCATGATTTTTGATGGCTACAAACCCAATATTTTCATAGGCTTGACCCAATTTCTTTACAAATTCATTTCTAGTCTGGGCATCACCTTTAGTGAAATCATGAAGATCCAATGAAGGCACCTCGTCGTATAGAATGTCTGACATGGTTGTAGTTTTTAGTTACTGCCAATTTAGAGTTTTGGCGGCTTACCTAAAAATTTGCCTGAGTACTTTTAGTGATTGTACTTGGCCAAATCCCGGAACATGGTGATGATAGAACTGAATCAGCGCCTCCAAAGCATGAAATCTCGACTCTCCACTCGCGTCAATGGAATCGCTAAAATCGGCCGCAATGAGCGCATTTATCAAAGCTTCCAATTCAGCTTGATCCGTAACCCTATTCATATTCTGAAAAAGCTCATGGCCTGACATTACATCCAAACCCAAATGATTACTCAGTTTTAGAAGAAACTGAAGGTGGAAATTTGACACTAACTCTGCTTGCTTAAAGAAAGTAAGCCCTGCCTCAAGAAACCTAAAAAGTGAGGGTTGCGATTCGTGTTCATTTCTTAGCAGCTTGTCCAAAACCTCCGCCAGAAAAAGTAAAATCGTTTGCTTCTTGATGCTATCAGCATACCAGCTCATGATCGGTTTGAACTCGGAAATTCGCTGGAGGTCTCTGGTTGACTTCATGTAAATAACCAAATCGAGAAAGGTAAATGGTTGGAAGTACGCCATGCCTTGTTTGGATTTCGAGCTGCGCACACTGTTCACTATAAAGCCCTGATACCCAAATTCCTCTGTGTAAATTTTCGCTATGATGGATGTCTCTCCATAAGGAATATGGCTTAAGACAATTCCCTTGGTTTTCGTGATCATTTCAGCACGGCAATTTTTCCTACCATGGTTTCTTGACCATCATCTGAGCTACTGAAAATCAGATAAATACCAGCCTGTACCCTACCACCAATGTGCGTGGTAAGATCCCAACTGGCCGAGCTGCCATTCGCAGTAATCTCTTTCACTAGTCGACCCTTCACATCCGTAATCTTCAAAGTAGCATTTTTGACCAGACCAGTGATTCCTACCTCACCGCTGAAACCAGATAATACAGGGTTTGGAAAAACCTTAATAGAAGCAGAATGAACTAGCTGGCCCTTGGAAGACGCAGAGCGATAACTCACCAACCCTTTGCTAGTGGAAATGAAAACCTCACCAGTGTCCTCATCATACGCAAAGGATCGAATTTCATTGGAAGGAAGGGGGCTGTTTTCAGAAGTATAGCGTGCCACCACCTCCGACAGATCATCTTCCAGGACCCAAACACCATTGAGTGTCGCGACCCAAATGCGGTCGCCACCGTCTGTCATGACATCATTGATTTGCTCATCTTCAAACAAAAATCCATTCTGAAAAATAGGCACTGTGATATTGAAAGAGTTAAATGGAAAGGAGGCTCCATCGTAGGTTGCCAATCCATCTGTGGTGCTAATCCAGACTCTATCCTCGCCATCAATATCAAAACCAGTCGTCTGACTTGAGGGCAATCCTGCACTCGTACTCATAGATCTTTGTTCCTGTGTTGCAGGACTAAACACACTCAAACCCCCTCCTTCAAAACTTCCTTTCCGAATCCAAAGAACCCCTTCGTTGGAGATTTCTAAATCAGCTGGATATCTGGTTCCCGTTGCATCCTGATCAAAAGCGACGAACTCCGAGTTTTCATATTTAATGATCGAATTGGAGGTGTTATTGGCCGTGATCCAAAGTGAGTTTCCATAAGATTCTAAGCTGGTTAAATCGACGGTTCCCACTCCGGTGCTAACCTCCAAGGGAGAGTTCGTATCATTGAAGATCATCCCATTGTCATAATCGTATAACCCATGGCCCATTGACGAAAAGAAAAGGTTTCCTCCAATTGAGGCCACATCTGTGATGTTAGAAAAGTCGCCAATCGCTTCGTTTTCCCAACTACCTTTTGAAAATTTAGAATAGCCAATCTCATCAAAGGTGCCATTGTATGTCGACGGGCTCGGGCCATAAACACTGTAAAGTGTGCCATCTAGCCACTTCATTTTTGTAGGATAGTCACTTAGCGGACCAAGAGGATTTCTTTGGGCCAGAGTGCCTTGACCAGCCAATAAACCAAGGTCATCGTCCGCAACAAAAATGTAATTGTTAGTCATCACAAGGTCATTTCCTGATAAAAACGTACCCGCATCCATCTCCAATTCTATCATTTCGTCTACACTGAAAATCTTGGAGTTGGTAAGTGCAAAAAGACTATTCCCAGAATGTAAGGATTTAACCTCCGACTCAAACACAAGGCCGGTAGATGACCAAATCGCTCCGTCAAAAGACCAAAGTTGATCGCCATCTTCCACTACAAATAATTTACCATCGTGAGAGACCAAATGCCGAAATACCCCAGAGTTGGTTTCATCAAAAACGACCCAGTCATTGAAATCCAAAAGATTATCGTCAAAACTACCCGCTTGTATGCCCTGCTCCGAAATTATGTAAAGAGAATCCCCACTTACGAGCACTTCATCAATGCTGAGCTGAGCCCCCCCAACTCCAATGCTACGATAACTCTCAACTACTCGCTCATTGACCAGATCCAAATAGACCACCCCAAAACCTGTTGCTAGATACGCCCGCTCACTATTTGCTGCAATTGATTTTATCGATTTTTCTGCCACGATAGGTGCGTCTCTCACGGTTCGGATCGTGGTGATATTTCCATCAGAATAAATCAAATCTATGAGGCCACTTTCATAGCCCACAACTAGAACCTGAAGATCAGGCACGAAATGTAAGGCGGTAACACGCGCTCCGCCCAAACCACCTTCCTTACCAAATTTCCGGGTCGAGAAGCCATCCATACTTAGCGAGAAGAGCCCATTCTCAGCAGCACAAAAAATCGTTTCATTGGCTACCTCCAAGATTCGCCCGCTAGTATAGCTGTAATGCGATCGCCAGGTATCCACCGGAATGTTCTGGGCTCCAAGATGGAAGGTGAGCAACCAGAAGAAGCAACTAATTTTTCTCATTGAAACATTTTCTACAGAGCGCCTCATAAATGTCTTTCTCTCCTAAAACAACCGTTTTCTTAGATTTTGATCTTCGATGCGAAAACGAGGCAACATCACCACATGACATACAAACGGCGTGAACCTTTGTAACGTATTCCGCAATAGCCATTAATCTATCCATCGGCTCAAAAGCCTCTCCCCTAAAGTCCATATCCAGACCGGCAACAATCACTCGCTTACCGGAGTTGGCCAGCTGCCTCGCAACATTCACAATTCCCTCATCAAAAAATTGCGCCTCGTCGATTCCGACCACCTCGCAGTGTGACGATTGAAGCAGGATGTCTTGAGCAAAAGAAACAGGCGTTGATTTTATCTCTGATTTATTATGAGAAACCACCTTGGTTTTTGAATACCTCTTGTCAACAATTGGCTTGAAAATTTCAACCTCCTGTTGAGCGATTAGGGCTCGATTCAATCGACGAATTAATTCCTCCGTCTTTCCAGAAAACATGGATCCTGAGATTACTTCGACCCACCCCCGACCGGATATGTGATGCTTACCGATATTTCGTTCTACGAACATTCTTCTTTAAAACTTAATCTTTCCCCCCTGTAAGATATTGGGGTCGAATTCTATACGAGCATAGTAAAGCCCAAATTTGAAAGAACTTTTCCGAATTAACCTTGCATTGGGTAGTTTTACTAACTTCGATCTGAACGAAAACCGAAGGATTTAGAATTGTCGATCCGTATGCAAAAACCGCTTAACGAAGATTTTATTGAAGAATACAGTGAGCAATTCGCAGCTACTGTATGCAATAAATTTTTTGAGTCTAAAACTCAAATCACTGGTCAGGAAATTTTAAATATCAGCCCCTCCAAACAGGTTAACTTTTTTGTCATAAAGCTCTTGTTCAATAATTGGCAAGATGAATCCAAGAGGCTCGAAAGTCCATTTTTTGATTATTCTTCAAATGAAGTAAAGGAGGCAATGCTTCAATTCATGAATGTTTTGTCGCGGTACATCAAAGTGGAGCGAAAGGAGTTTGAAATTTTGCTACAGGATGCGGTGAGGGATACCTTGTTTTTCATCATGTCGCCCAATGTGTACATCGAGATAGAAATGGATCGCAAAGGGACGGAAACGCTGACGGAAAAATCGGCAAAGAACATTAGCAAATACTTGCGAATAGCGAAAGATGAATTCTCTGCAAACTTGATTAGTCAGGTAGGTAAAGACCGAGATGATATAGAATTGGACGAATCCATCCTTACAGATGCCTTGATCCAGAACGAAATCTCGCTACTTAATCAAGTTGTGCCGCTTTCGCTTAAAAAACTAGAGGAAGGCGATGATGACGATGAATTTCCAGCCCCTGACTTGGACATTGACCTGGAGGACCCAAAACCAGAAATGGACTCAGATGAGGTTGAAACCGAGCCGGATGAGCCGAAGAATGAGGAGTCTGAGATAGAAGAATCAACTCCAGAAGTAGAAGAACTAGAAGAATTACCTGAAGAGGACGCTACCGATAATACGATAGAGACTGAAACAGAAGAGGATGAGTCTGAGGACGAACCTGAAGGCGAACCCGAAGCACCTGAGGACGACCAAATTTCTCCAAATATCAGTGCCGATGAAATTGATCTTGATGAGGTAGAGGAAGAAAGCGTTTCGAGTGTTGCTGCTGATATGAATCTTGACGATGAGAATGAAGAAGAGTCTGAGATAGCAGAAGCCAAGCCTGAGATTATAACGAACCTTGATCCTGACGAAGAAGATGAGGACGATGAGGACGCCATTCTTAATTCAAGATTTGAGGACCCAATGGTAGGCTCCATTGCGGAGAAGCACGAAGCAGATGCTGATTCTATGCTGAGTGCCATCTCTCTGAATCATCGGTACATGTTCATCAACGAACTATTCGATGGAGAAGCGGATCTCTTTGCGGAAGCCATCAATCGTGTTGACAGCAGCAAGTCTTTTGACGATTCGGTAGAAATGCTCATGCAGAACTACGCCAAGGATTTTCATTGGGACATGAACTCTGACGAAGTGAAGGAGTTGCTGAAAATAATTTTCCGAAGATTCCGGTAGCTATCGTTGAAGCACCTGCATCCTGTGGGCGTCCAACTTCAAGAAGGTAAATAACATCAACGAAAAGGTCCAGAGTGATGAACCGCCATAGCTGAAAAATGGCAGAGGAATGCCAATCACCGGAAACAATCCAACCGTCATGGCAATGTTGATCAGGAAGTGGAAAAACAAAACTGAAATCACTCCATAACCAAAAATCCGAGCGAAGTTGGATTTCTGTCTTTCTGCAATATTGATCAATCGAATAAGCAACCAGCAAAACAGCCCAATGACGACAATGGAACCAATCCAGCCGTGCTCCTCACCTACAGTACAGAAAATAAAATCGGTGGTTTGCTCAGGCACAAAATCAAACTTCGTTTGGGTGCCATCCAGAAATCCCTTGCCGCTTAACCCTCCCGAACCAATGGCGATTTTAGATTGAGTGACGTTCCATCCCACACCCAGTGGATCAGCATTTGGATTCAGCAGAGACATGATACGCTTTTGCTGATGAGGCTGGAAAACTTCCGTCATGGCAAAGTCCACACTTATTACCAAACCCACACAAAAAGTAGCTACAATGAACACCCAGCCTACCATTTTTGGTGTCCGCTCTACCAATGCAATCACTACAATGGCGATAACCCCAATCGCCAGAAGAAGGATGGTTTTCTGGACAAGCAATGTGAGCATAAAGAGCAAAATCACAGTGACCAATGCAATTAAGATTAGCGGAGACATCCCTTCCCTGAAAAGCACCAAAATCAAGCTAGTGTAAACCATCGCCGTTCCAGCATCACGCTGTAAGATGGTCAGACCCATCGGCACCAGAAAAATGACCGCCGCAAAAATTAGCTGGCGATTCTCCAAGGTTTTATGCTTGATTTCTGACAAGTACTTCGCCACAGCTAGGAGAGTTGCATACTTCGCAAACTCGGAGGGCTGGAGCCGAAAGGCTCCTATTTCAAACCACGATCTCGCACCAGAGACTTCCTTCCCAAAAAATAGCACCGCAACAAGCAGAAGCATGAACCCGATGTAGATAAAGTACCCAAACGAATCGAAAAACTTAAAATCCAAAACGTAAATAAGAACCCCAATGAAAAGCGAAGTGCCGATCCATAGCAGCTGCTTGCCCGAGCTATTGGAAAGGTTAAAAATGCTTGTGACGTTATCCGGGTCGAATTCTGCTGCATATATATTCACCCACCCAAGAAGCATCAGCAAAATGAATATGCCGATGGCGACCAAATCTGAGCTATTTGATTCTCTATTTTGGGTCATGGAAGTCTCCTTTTAAAACATAATTCTCCATCCACTGTCTGCTTACTTCTCCCCTCAGGTATTTCTCAATAACCAATCCCGCAGTTGCCGCCGCAGCGCGTCCACCCCATCCGGCATTTTCTACGTACACAGCTATCGCAATTTTAGGATCGTCCAGTGGTGCGAATCCCATGAATCCAGAGTGATCGTACCCGGGGTTTTCGACTGTGCTTGTCTTCCCACAGATTTGAAGGTCCTTCACATAAGCTCTCCTCCCCGAACCAATCGTCACCACTTGCTCCATCCCTTCTAAAACCGATCGATAATGAATTGAATCTATTCCTACCTCATTTCGCTCAAAACCAAGAGACGTTTCATTACCCACCCTCTTCATCAGATGAGGTGTATAATAATAGCCCCGATTCGCAAGAAGTGCTCCTAAGTTGGCCATTTGTAGCGGCGTGACTAGAAGCTCACCTTGCCCAATACTTAACGAATAAATATTTGAAAATTTCCAACGACGAGTTCCATAGACACGATCATAGTAATCGACTGTCGGGACAAAACCCGGTTGCTCATTTGGGATGTCAATACCCAGTCTATTCCCCAGCCCAAACCGCGTGACATAATCCCTCCATTTGCTAAGACCGATTCGACTATCCACGAACATATTCGGATCTTCGTTTTGGAGCATGGTTCGCCGAAAAGCAATGAAGAAGTAGTTGTTAGACGAATAAGTAATCGCTCGCTTGATGTCGTAGTAGCCCACAGGTGCCAAGTCTCCTATCAAGTCTCCTTTGCAATAAATTTGCTGATCCGCGTCCACTACTCCTTCTTGCAGAGCAATTAAAGACTGAACCGTCTTAAACATGGATCCCGGAGGGTACATGGCTTGGAGGGCTCTATTAAAAAGTGGCTTTAACGAATCTCGCTCCAGCTCTCCATAATTCTTCCCTAATTTTTTACCACTGAGAAGAGATGGGTTATAATCCGGTGAAGAAACGAAAGCAAGTATCTCACCTGTCTTCGGCTCGATAGCCACCACGCTTCCAATCTTCCCTTCCATCAATTTTTCAGCATAACGCTGAAGTTCCAGATCCAAAGTCAATTGTACATTTTGGCCCGGCCTGGGTAAAGTATCATACTCTCCATCTCTGAACTTTCCCTTGGCTACTCGATCCACATCCACCAAGCGATAAGAGACCCCCCTTTCCCCACGCAGATCTTTTTCATATTCTTTTTCTACCCCGGAAATACCGATGTAGTCCCCACCTCTGTAGTAGTCTGTGGTATCATTTAGAATTTGGCGCCTGCTCACCTCGCCCACGTATCCAAGCACATGAGACATTCCCGGATACTCGTATTCTCTGACCGTTCTTGGTTGAATAAAAAAGCCTTCATACTCCAAAAGATCTCCCTGAATTCTAGCCAGGTGCTCATTGGCAATTTGATTGAGAAGTACAGAGGGTAACTTTCGAGAAAACTTTTTTGCCTTGAACATGGCCTCATCAAATTCTTCCTGTGTGATCTCCAACATTTGTAGAAACCGCGCTGTATCAGGAATACTTACCTCATTAGGCACCACTAACAAATCATACACTGGAGAATTGAATACCAAAAGGTGATTGTCACGGTCGGTGATGAGGCCTCTGTAAGGATATTCTATGATTTTCTGAATAACGTTATCCTCTGCAGCTCTTTGGTAATTGGGGTCGAGCAATTGGATGAACATTAGACGAGCGGCCAAGAGCAACCCACAGCCTATGATGATCCCCTTTATGACAATAGAGCGCCCGGTCATTCTCTTCGTTTCTTTGTCATCGTGAGCATGCCAACCATGAAAATAATGACGGTACTCAAAATGCTACTCCAAAATACTTTCCCAACAAGATTCCAGATCAAGCTAAATCCCTCATTTTCAAGTGCAAATAAGATGAAATGATGAACGAATACAACGGGTAGAATCATAACCAGAAATCTACCGTACCCAAGGTGCGAAATGGACAGATCCAAATCTTCGTCCGCCGTGTCCGTCATTACTTCTAGCCAAAAAGGTCGAGTATACGCCACAAAGACTGTGGCCATGGCATGCATCCCCGGCGTATTACTGAAGACGTCCATTAACAAACCGAGGAAGAATCCAATAAGCATGGCAGAGTTCCTATTCCAGTCATGGGGCAATAGCAGCATGAACCCTATATACTGAAATGGAAATGCCGTGCCATAGAAAACCCAATTTTGAAGCATTGGAATTTGAATGATCACAAAAAAGATCAGATAAATTACAAGGCGTTTGATGTTTAACCTATTCATCATACACTCCCTCCTCCAAGTCTAGGATTTCCTCCTTGTCTTTTACCTTCAATATATATGCGTACCGAATGGTCGAAAAATCGGTAGCCAGTTTCAATCTGGCATTATAAAACGGGTCTTCTATTCTAAGGTCATTGGATGAAACCGTACCCAGAATAAAGCCTTCTGGAAAAACAGCATTGTATCCTGAAGTAACGACCGTATCGCCTTTGTTCAATCTCAAATGACGTGGTACGAATTTCAAATCGGCGTACAAGGGGTCACTCCCATCCCACTGAACCGTACATAGTGCATTGTTGCTTTTCACGCGAGTCGAAACCATGAGGTTAGGGTTAAGAACCGAAACGACCGTCGCGTATTTGCTGGATACGGATTTTATGCGACCTACCACTCCATCGGAGGAAACAACCCCCATTCCCGGACGGATGCTATCCCTTTCGTCAATTCTAAGGGTCAGAAAGTTTCTCGATTTTAAATGACTGGAGTTAACAACCTTGGCCAAAACCAAGTCATAGCTTGCGGAATCTTCAGTCGCAAAACTTTGGCTTTTCCCTTTCGAAAAAACCATCCACTTCCTCAGTCTAAGATTCTCTTCTGCCAACTTTTGGTTGACCTCCTGCAATCCAAAATAATCATTGACACTATTGAATTGTTCTGTAACCCCTCCAACAACCACATTGGAGGTATTGAGAAAATAGGTGTTGTATCTGATGTTGTAGCTGATGATCAGCCAGAGAGAAATTCCTTCAAGAAGGATAAAAAGGCCGAATATGCGCCAGCGGTAAAGAAATTCTAGCAGCCTGAGCATTCATCATTACGTCATAAGGACCGACTTGTACATCTCAAGATTCTTGAGAGCAGTACCCGTACCGCGTACAACCGCTCTCAGGGAATCCTCGGCAATATGAATTGGAAGCTTTGTCTTCATAGCCAGACGCTTGTCCAATCCTCGCAAGAGAGCACCACCACCAGTGAGGTAGATTCCATTGTCATAAATATCTGCAGAAAGCTCGGGCGGTGAAATTTCAAGTGCCTTAAGAACAGCTTCTTCGATTTTAGACACGGACTTGTCCAAAGCAAAGGCTACTTCGGAATAGGAAAGTTTGATCACCTTCGGAATGCCCGTCATCAAATCCCGTCCTCTAATTTCGTAATCATCAGGCCCGTCATCCAATTCGGTCAGTGCTGACCCAACTTCCATTTTCACCTTCTCTGCCGTTCGCTCTCCAATCAAAAGATTGTGCTGTCTACGCATGTAATCAAGAATGTCCTTATTAAAAGAGTCTCCTGCCACTCGGATAGATTGATCACAAACTATTCCGCTTAGGGCGATCACCGCAATCTCAGTAGTACCTCCCCCGATATCCACCACCATCTGCCCGATAGGTTTCTGAATGTCCAATCCAATCCCAATTGCTGCGGCTATCGGCTCATGGATCATATACACTTCCTTAGCTCCTGCGTGCTCCGCTGAGTCACGCACTGCTCGCTTTTCCACTTCAGTAATGCCCGAAGGAATACAAATGATCATTCGGTGTGACTTTGGCAGCCAGCTCTTCTTGTTGCCATCAATCATCTTGATCATCCCACGGATCATGTGTTCCGCCGCGTGGAAATCAGCAATTACACCGTCCTTAAGCGGACGAATCGTTTTAATGTTTTCGTGGGTTTTTTCATGCATCTGCATGGCCTCAGATCCGATAGCCAAAACCTTATTATTGGTTTTGTCAATGGCGATAATGGATGGCTCATCCACCACCACTTTATCCTTATGAATGATCAGGGTATTTGCCGTACCCAAATCAATTGCTATATCACTCTGAAAAAAATCAAAAAATCCCATGGTTCTCGCTGCGAAATTGGCCGTAATTTAAAGATAGTTTTTTGTTTAACTACCTCGTTACTAGTGTTTAAAATGTCTGGTGCCCGTAAAGACCATGACCATGGCATTTTGATCACAATAATCGATGGATAATTGATCCTTGACCGAACCGCCGGGCTGAATTACCGAAGTAATTCCCGCTTGTCTGGCAATCTCCACACAATCAGGAAATGGGAAGAATGCATCAGAAGCCATACTCGCGTTTTTCAAATCCAGATTGAAGCTTTTCGCCTTCTCTATTGCATGTTTCAGCGCATCCACTCTCGATGTTTGCCCTACTCCACTAGCTAAAAGCTGGCCGTTCTTTGCCAACACAATCGTGTTGCTCTTGGAGTGCTTGCAAATTTTAGAAGCGAATAGCATATCGCTTATTTCGTTATGGTTTGGCTTCCTGATTGTTTTCACCTCCAAGTCTTCTGGCCCATCGGTCTTTCGATCGTAGGATTGTACCAGTGCGCCGTTTAGCAAGCTTCTAAATTGGGTTTCCTCGTCCCATTTCTTCTTTTGAAGAAGAAGTATTCTGTTCTTTCTCTGGGTCAAAAGTTTCCGGGCATCTGGGCTAAACTTTGGTGCAATGACGATTTCAAAAAACAGGCTATGCATCTCTTCAGCCGTTTTTAGATCAATGGCTTTGTTGGTAACAAGGACACCCCCAAACGCAGAAAGCGTATCCGCTGCATAGGCTCTTTTATATGCATCCAGCACATTTTGAGCCACGGCCACACCACATGCATTGTTATGCTTCAAGATAGCAAAAGCTACATCGGGCTCTTCAAATTCAGAAATCAATTGAATTGCGGCATCTACGTCCAGCAGGTTATTATAGGACAGTTCCTTACCTGAAAGCTGATCGAAGTATTCGTCCAAGTTTCCAAAAAAGCTCCCTGGCTGGTGAGGGTTTTCTCCGTAACGAAGTTTCTTTTCCTTGGTCTCGCTCACCTTGAAGGCCATCACTCCCTTGTCGGCATTCATGTAATTGAATATGGCCGTATCGTAATGTGAGCTAGTGTGGAATGCCTGAGTCGCATACTTCCGTCGTTGCTCCATGTAGGTCGCTCCTTTCTGACTCTTCAGTAAATGTAGTAGGTCGGCATATTGATTTCTCGAACTAACAATGAGCACATCATTGTAATTCTTAGCAGCTCCACGGATGAGGGCTATTCCTCCAATGTCAATCTTTTCAATAATTTCATCGTGCGAGCCACCCGCAGCGACCGTCTCTTCGAATGGATACAAGTCAACAATGACTAAATCAATCCCTGGTATGTCGTATTGCTTTGCCTCCTTTTTATCACTTGCATTGCTCCTACGATGCAGAATGCCCCCGAAAATTTTCGGGTGAAGTGTTTTGACCCGTCCTCCAAATATTGAAGGATAGTCGGTCACGGACTCCACTGGAGTCACATCAATCTTTAAATCTTTTATGAATTTCTCGGTTCCACCTGTGGAATAAAGTTTGATTCCGAGCTTGGCCAACTCCTTAACTATTGGTTCGAGACCCTCTTTATGAAAAACTGAAATTAAGGCTGATGAAATTTTGCGAGTCATTGTGCTGGTTCTAATGAGATACAAAAGTACTGCACAGCGTTAACACCTTACGAACTCTCTTATAACTCTTGGAAAATGATTGTGCTCTAAAGCGTGAATTTTTTGTGCCAACGTACCTGAAGTGTCTGAAATGGACACTTCACATTCTGCTTGAAAGAGAATTTTTCCGTCATCGTACTTCTCGTTCACCAAGTGTATGGTTATTCCCGATTTTTCATCTCCAGATTCTATCACGGCCTGATGAACATACTCCCCATACATTCCCTTGCCACCATGTTTCGGTAAAAGGGACGGATGAATGTTGATGATTTTATCCTTAAATGCACTAATCAAATAATCAGGAATTTTCCAGAGAAAACCTGCCAATATGATATGATCAACCTGATACCTCGAAATTCGATTCAAAAAAGAGGCTTGGCGAAACTCGTCTCGATTAAATACTTCAACGGGAACTCCATGCTTTTTGGCTCTCTCAAGTACAAACGCGTCCGGCTTATTTGAAAAGACTACCTCTACATTTATGTCAGGGTCATCTTTGAATGCCTCTATTATTCGCTCTGCGTTTGTGCCGCTCCCGGATGCAAAAATGGCCAGTCGATTCATGTGTCGAAATTAGAGCCTCTTCATTAAACGATCAGCATGCTAAGCAAACCCGCCAGTATCAAAAGGTTGGTAAACCTCCTCAACCTAGTGAAGTGCACCTTTCTATCGGCGCGAAACAGCATGACAGAAAAGATGGTCACGGGCAGTGCCATACCAATGTAATAATACGTGAACCATGGGCTCTCTACTTCAACAAGAAAGTAAATGAGTAAGCCGATGCTAACCAACCCGATAAGAAGTATGAAGTTCTTGGTTCCGGAAATACCCCATACCTCTGGCATGGACTCCACACCAAATGCTCGTTCGCCGGGCGCATTCTCCAAATCTTTGATCAACTCCCTAATCCAGATTATGGAGGCACCAAACGCTGAGAATGCCATGAGCCGATAGCTAACAACCTCCGTCATGAGCCCTACGGCTAGTATGCTCAGAGAGGCGAGTACTGCAATTGTTATTTTTCCGATGAAGTATCTGCGCAGAAGGTTCGAATAAAACCAAAGGAGACTTACCGAAAAGACATGGAGCAGCCCGATTTTCCAAGAAACCAAGAAGCCAAGCACGATAGCCAATAATGAAATGAAAAGATGCACGGCCATTGCCTTCCTTCTACTGAGCATAAATCCAATGACCACTTTTTCGGGTCGATTTACCATATCAATTTTCTGATCATAATAATCATTAATGATATATCCGCCCGCCGCGACCATCATAGTACTTAGCACCAAAAGCATCAATCGAAAATCTAGAAGCTCCACTGGCTTGGTGGAAGAAAGCATGTAAGCACTTAAGATTTGGGCAAGGGCTATAATAAGGAGATTAGGAATGCGACTGGCGAGTAGCACTCCCTTTACAAATCGTTCAATTCCCATGAAACCTTCGAATGTCTTCTGAAATTAGTCTATACAATTCCTTAGTAGATTCATCAGAAATAAGATCGAGGTGTCGATTCATGGTTGCTTCATCACCTCGCAGAGCAGGGCCGGTTTGAGCCTTCTTGGCTCCAATCGTTTTGGCCTTTCTCACAGTTTCTTCAATCAAAGGAAAAAGCAAATCCATATTGAGACTCTTCGTCGCTAGGAAAGACTCAGCTTTTCCAATGAGGTGATTAGAGAAATTCGCTGAAATCACCGCTGCGGCATGATAGTACTGGCGCTCCTCGCTTGAAGCCATTCTTACTTGAGAAGTTATGGCTTCAGCTAAATCAATCAATTTAGATTCGACTTGATCATTGCTCCCTTCTATAAGGATCGGGACATTTGAGAAATCCATTGGCTCCCCCCAAGTCATTGTTTGAAGAGGATAAAAAACGCCCGAATTTTGAAAACTCAATGTACTCATCGGTTCGGCTCCCGAAGTGTGAACCACAACCTGATCTTGCCTAAATGTATAGAACCGCACCACCTTGGTGAGCGCACTTTCGGGGACCGCAAGAATCACCACATCTGCTTCCAGCTCCGTTTGAATTGACCCCCCTATTAGACCACAATTTGCTCCTGATGCTTCCAGGGTTTCACGTCCTTTGGCTAAGTCTCTCGAAATCAGTCCCGCCAAATGAACATCAGAGGAATTGAATGCTCTGAGAAGGTGGTAGGCCGTGTTGCCCGATCCAAGAATGGCGACCGAAAGTGACATAGCTCTAAAGTTACCTATTCCATGGCTTTATCACGCATCAATTGAAACTCACGATAGCGCCTGAAAATAGCGATGCACAAGCCAATCACTAAGAGAAAAGTGCCGATCCAGAGCACGTTTATAAACGGCTTCTGAACCGCCTCCATGATGATCCAGTCTTTTTGGGTACCTCTCGTTCCGAAAATGAACTTTTCGCTTGCAGGATCTATGGAAAGGATGGTCACTTGGGAAGCTAAGTCATTGACCTGATCCATGACTCTTCCGACCTGTAGATTCTGAATAATGAAGATAGGTTCAGCAATGTAATTTTTGTATTCCCCTTGAATTTCGACCAGTGCTTTCAATGCCAAATCACCTTCCTGGAGAGGCCTCCCGTCTATCTCGGTGATAGGCTCAATACCAAGAAACGTGGCTGCATAGTCATTCACGAAGAATGTTTCTCCCTCTCCAACGACTACTGTGTCCATTTCGCTCCAGTCTGGCTCTGACTCAGGATCAGGAAATGTCCGAACGTGGGTGTAAATATCCGAATGCCATTTGCGTAGAATGTCCGGCGAATAGACAACCCCCATCGCATCATTCAGTTGCACTCTTGGAAATAAGGTGAATTCTTCGCCGCTATCGGTAGAATAGAATACCTCAAAATAGCTGTTCTCAAAATTGACCAACGAGACGGTATCTCCTGCTTGAAGGTCAGCTGACAAATTACTTCGAACGATCATCCGGTTGGGCATATCCGTTTCTGCCAGCTGATTCGCATCCACAAAACCTGCCTCTTTGGTATATTTTCTCATGCCCTTATAGAGCATGGAATACTCCGCCATCTGCCGAGGCTCGTTTTGAAAAAGCAACAAATTATTTTGGTTCACCTCATCTGGAAACTCATCATTCCAAACATATCCGGTGTAGTTGGTGGAAATGATGTTCGAATAGCCGGAGGAAAATAGAATTCCGATAAGCATCATGGCAATGCCGATGTGCGCTACCGCGCCTCCACTCAACCGAATGTTTGTTTTGGCAAGTGAAACGAAAATGAATGCATTAGAAACTATGGAATAAACCGAAGCTGTGAGCAGCAGGATGTACCTCCACTCGTACATGCCCCAGGTTGCAAAGATGACTGCCGAAATCGAGAGAGAAATGATCACGGGCATAGTCAACTTATTCCTCAGCTCGGCAGGAGACATTTTCTTCCACCAAAAGAACTGACCCGTACCCGATAGAATAGCGAGTGCAACTGATAAGAAAAGTTGAAAATTGGAATAAAACTCAATGGGATCGGTCGGTGGAGCCATGTTAGAGGTGCCGCCAAAAAATTCTACAATTCGATTCCAAACGGGAATAGAAGTGGGGAGTATCACTTGAAAAGCCATCAAACAAAGCGTGGCAGCTCCAAGGAAAATCCAAAACTCACGCGTGTAAGGAGAAACCTCCTCACTTTTTCCGGGTACGTTCTTCCAAGCTCTGGCAAGCAGCCAAATGGAGCCAATGACAAAAACAGCGAGATAGATCAGCAACTGTCCCGAAAGGCCAAGGTCGGTGAAAGAGTGAACCGAGGACTCACCGAGCACACCACTTCTAGTTAGGAAGGTAGAATACAAAATCAATAAGAAGGTGGTGATAACAAGTACCATGGACAGCTTCAGCGCAGACCCATTATTCTTATGAACGATCATGGTGTGAACGGCCGCCACCATCACCAGCCAGGGAACATAGATCGCATTCTCCACAGGATCCCAATTCCAATACCCCCCAAAATTCAATGTTTCATAGGCCCAATAGGCACCCATCAAAATCCCAACTCCAAGGATAAGTGTAGAAAACTGAGCCCAAGGAAGAGCGGGACGAATCCACTCTTTGAATTTTCCTCTTAGGATTCCTGCAATGCAAAAAGCAAAAGGAACGACCGTAGTTGCAAAACCTAAGAAAAGTGTTGGAGGATGTATGACCATCCAGTAATTCTGAAGCAGTGGGTTCAACCCAGAGCCATCGTCTGGAATAAATTCCGGACTGGTTTTGAAGATCGGAGCGTCTATTACATCGCGAAGAAGGAGGAAAGGCGAACTTCCGATTTTCACTCCGAAAACTACTACTCCCAAAATCATGGTCGTCAGGAAAAGCTGAGTGATTGAAAGCACGGCCATGACGGATGGCCGCCAGTCGCGATTCGTTCGAATGAGGACAAACCCGATCACCACATTCCAGAACATCCAAAGCAAGAACGACCCTTCCTGACCTTCCCAGAAACAAGAAAGCTGGTAGTACCACGGCAGCAACTTCGAGGCATGGCTCCAAGCGTAGTGATACTCGAAATAATTGTTGCTGATTATGTAAAAAAGTGAAGCGACGATTCCGATGGTCGCCAGACCGTGCACCCAAAAACTGATATTGGCAAAACGTGTCCAGTTTCCTTCTTCTTTACTGCCCAGCCAGTAGCCAATGACTGCAATCAATGCAGCCACGAAAGAAAGAATAACAAAAAAATGACCGAGGTTTCCTACGAAGTAATGGACCATGTTTATACCTCAATATTCTCTTCCTGATACTTGGAAGGACATTTGAGTAAAATTTTATCTGCGATGAAATTGTCTTCATTATAACTCCCAACGATAACTACCTGCTCTGAGCGTATGAAGTCAGTTGGCATGGGATTCGGATGAAACACCATTTGCTCGTCTCCATTCTCATCGATCATCAGAAACTTGAAAGAGAGCTTGTCAGGGCTAGGTACAATTCCCACAATTTCACCTCGCATATCCTTCTTCAACTGCCCCACAATGTGAACTTGTGTTTTGCTACCCTCTTCAGACAATTCCTTCGCCTCGCTGAATGTCAGGTATTGGCTGGCATCACCAGCAGTTGTCATAATCATGACGATCGCTACGGCTATCACGAGTATTCCTATAATGTGTGTGGTTTTCATTTTTCTTCCAGTTTTTTGATTCGTCTATCCATACGAAACAGGTAAACAAAAAGTCCTATCAAAATGATCAAAATAACTCCAACTACCACGTAGATTTTTCCCTCCGATCGAAATCCATCTGCCATCTCTACCTCTTGTGAAACAGCCGGAATCAGATTCAGAATAACCACTCCGAAAAACATCACCAATCTTCTAAGCATCTTCTCTTCGTTGTTTAATTGTACTAATTCTCACTTTCACAGTGGCAATCCAAAATCCAAGCAACGTCCATCCGATCACGGCTGGATAAAAAACCAGTCTGAGATTGCTGTCCAAATCGTAGGCATTGAAGCCCGGGTTCCCTCCATTTCCCGGATGAAGTGAATCACTTAACCGAGGCAGGATAAACAAAAGAGGAATCATCGCTGCAAAAGCGAAAATGTTGTAAACCGCCGAAATCCTTCCGCGTAGTTGATCATCATTAATAGAACCTCTTAGGACAAAATATGCCGCATAGATAAGCATGCAAATAGCCGACGAATTTTGTTTTGGGTCATTGCTCCAAGGCTCACCCCAAGTGAAGGTGGCCCAAAGCATGCCAGTAAGCAAACCCAAAACGCCAAAGAACATCCCAACTTCAGCCAGTACAGAGCTATTCAAATCATCCGTTTCATTTGAATTCTTTAAGAACTTCACAGCACTCACCATTGATCCGGCGAAAAGAAAAATCATTCCAAACCACATGGGTACATGGAAATGGAGCACGCGAATAGTTTCATTAAGAATAGGCAGCCGAGGTGTGGTAAAAAGCAAGCCGCCAATCACTGTATAGATCAGCAAGCCTACTGCCACCCATTTCCACCAACTTGTTCTGATCAGATACCTCATGACTTCCAAGAATAAGGAAACAAAATTAGTGTGAGCGCGACGATAATCACATTGACAGAAATCAGTATAAAGGAGAAATTATTGATTTCGGACCAAGCGGCACCTTCCACAATTCTTTTCGAACAAGTAATCGCCAAAAGTAGAATGGGCAAAATCACCGGAAATCCAAGCACAGCCATGAGATTACCCTTTTGCTGCGTGCGCACCGCAATGGATGCGATCATCGTGAAGGCGGCAGACATCCCAATCACTCCATTTAGGAAATTGAGCAAAAACAATCCTACTGAAAAGTCCGGCCTGCCCAGAAGAATGGAATATATGATTAGACCAAAAACTCCTATTCCAAACAGGTACAAAAACGAATACACCAGCTTGGAAATGATGAGCGTACCAGGATGGATGGAAAAGTAATAATATAAATGTCTTCGCTCCTCTTGAATAAAGCTCTTACTCAAAGCCATTGTAGCGATGAACAAAAGGATGATCCAAAACAAGGCACTCCAGACCGCAGGAGTCACAAGTGCATCGAAGGAGAGATAGGCGGTGTAAACCGTACTCGCCACATACAGCAATATGCCAGACAGAGGATGCTTCAGCCTCCAGTCTATCACAAAGTCCTTCTTTATTAATACAAATATTTGATCCAGAGTACTTGGCATAATCGCGAACGTGACGCGAATTTCTTGTAAAATGGTCTAAGAGCCGTTAGCATTGCAAAAAAATCTCCCTGTTTGGCCGATTCTATCAAAACAATTCTCGTCACCGGTGCAGCCGGTTTCATCGGCTTTCATCTAAGCAAAAGGCTTTTAGAAGAAGGACACAGAGTCATTGGGATTGACAGTCTCAACGACTACTATGACGTGTCTCTTAAAGAAGCACGGCTCGAAATTCTAAAGTCGTTTGATGACTTCATTTTTGAGAAAATAAATCTTGGAGATAAGGATGCCGTGGAGTTGGTTTTTGAAAAAAATCAGATTGAGAATGTCGTGAATCTTGCGGCTCAGGCAGGGGTGAGGTATTCTTTAATAAACCCTCAAGCCTACATTGAGGCAAACATTTCTGGTTTCTTAAATGTGATCGATTCCAGCAGAAGGCATGATGTAAAGAACTTTCTCTTTGCGTCCTCTAGCTCTGTGTATGGAGCAAATACGGAACTACCATTTTCTGTCACGCAGAATGTCGACCATCCTGTTTCGCTCTATGCGGCCACCAAGAAATCCAATGAGCTCATCGCTCATTCTTATGCTGTGAATTTTGGAATGCCGGTGACTGGTCTTCGTTTTTTCACCGTCTATGGCCCTTGGGGTCGACCCGACATGGCCTTATTCCTGTTTACAAAAGCTATCTTGAATGACCAGCCCATTGACGTGTTCAATCATGGGAAAATGATCCGGGACTTCACTTACGTGGATGACATTGTAGAAGGAATTGTGCGTTTGCTAGACAAGCCAGCTCAACCAGTTCCCAATTGGAAATCGGAAACCTCTGAGCCCTCATCAAGTTTTGCTCCATTCAGGATATTCAACATTGGAAATCACTCACCCGTGCAGCTCATGGATTTCATAAAGGCCATTGAAGATGAGCTAGGTAAAAAGGCAAAGATCAATTTCATGCCTATTCAGATGGGTGACGTACCCGAAACGTATGCCGATGTAGAGGCGTTAATGAAGGAAATTGATTACAAACCTGAAACTCCTATCAAAACAGGAATCAAGAATTTCATAGACTGGTATAAATCATATTACCAATGAGTAAGACAGTTTTAATAACAGGTGGGGCAGGATTCATCGGATCACATGTTGTAAGACGATTTGTGAATAAGTACCCTGAATATAAAATCGTCAATCTCGACAATTTGACCTATGCCGGAAATCTCCGAAACCTTGATGACGTAGAGAAGGCTCCCAATTATACGTTTGTCAAAGGCGACATTTGCGATGCTCCTTTCGTCAATAATCTGTTCGAAAAAAACGAAATTGATGGTGTCATCCACCTTGCTGCAGAGTCGCACGTGGATCGATCCATAAAAGACCCGCTGGCATTTGTAAAAACCAATGTCATCGGCACGCTCACCTTACTAGAAGCTGCAAAGAATAACTGGGCCAAACCCTCCGGAAAAAAATTCTATCACATCTCAACAGATGAAGTGTTTGGATCATTAGGGGAGAAAGGCTACTTCCTTGAGGACACGGCTTATGACCCCAAATCTCCATACTCAGCATCTAAGGCGTCTTCCGACCATTTCGTACGGGCATACGCCAATACCTACGACCTGCCGGCTATAGTTTCTAATTGTTCTAACAATTACGGCCCATATCATTTTCCTGAAAAATTGATTCCACTAGCGATCAACAATATCAAAAATGGTAAGAGCATTCCCATCTATGGCAAGGGTGAAAACATCAGGGATTGGCTATTTGTCGAAGATCATGCCGCTGCGATTGATTTGATTTTCCACAAGGGAAAAATTGGGGAAACGTACAACATTGGTGGCGAAAACGAATGGACAAACATTGACTTGATTCGATTACTCTGCGATGTGATGGACGAGAAGCTTGGAAAGAAAATAGGAGAATCTCAGAAGCTGATTACGTACGTACAAGACAGAGCTGGGCATGATATGCGCTATGCGATTGACGCATCCAAACTCATGAAAGAATTGGGTTGGAAACCGTCACTTCAATTCGAAGAAGGAATTCGTAAAACCGTAGATTGGTATTTAGCCAATGAAGACTGGCTTGACGGAGTGACTTCAGGTGATTATTTAAATTACTACAAAGAGCACTACGAATCATGAAGGGAATAATTCTAGCAGGAGGTTCGGGAACACGACTTCATCCGTTGACATACGCCATGAGCAAGCAGCTTCTGCCTGTGTATGACAAGCCCATGATCTACTACCCACTCAGCACGCTCATGCTTGCAGGCATTCGAGAGGTTTTGATCATTTCCACGCCGAGGGATTTGCCCATGTTCCAAGATTTGCTCGGTGATGGATCAAGAATAGGATGTGAGTTTCAGTATGCCGTACAGGAGCAACCGAACGGTTTGGCTGAAGCATTTATCATCGGGAAGGATTTCATCGGGAATGATTCAGTGGCGCTCGTTTTGGGAGATAACATCTTTTATGCATCTGGGTTTTCCCGAAAATTACAGAGCTGTGCAAATCCTACAGGAGGGATTGTTTTCGCATATCATGTAAACGACCCGGAGCGATACGGTGTGGTGGAGTTCGATGAAAGTAACACGGCCATTTCTATTGAAGAAAAACCCAAGCAACCAAAATCAAGCTACGCTGTTCCTGGTCTTTACTTTTATGACAATCAGGTGGTGGAAATCGCTGCGAATGTGAAGCCTAGCCCAAGGGGGGAATTGGAAATAACTGACATCAACAATGCCTATCTTAAAAAAGGAGAGTTGAGAGTTGAAGTTTTAGACAGAGGAACTGCATGGCTCGACACTGGCACGTTCAATTCCCTGATGCAGGCGGGTAATTTTGTGCAGGTAATCGAGGATCGGCAAGGCTTGAAAGTAGGATGCATTGAGGAAATTGCCTTTAAAATGGGCTTTATCTCAAAGGAGGAATTGATCTCCTTAGCTAATGAATTAGAAAAGAGCGGATACGGCGCATACCTCAAATCAATCATAAAATGAACATTGAGATAACTCCGCTTAAAGATTGTTTTCTGATCGATGTTCCAAAATTTGGTGATGATCGCGGCTTCTTCATGGAGTCCTTTAACAAAGCTCATTTCAAAGAAAAAACAGGAATTGACTTTGACATCAAGCAGGTGAATTTTGCCTCTTCGTCAAAAGACGCGCTAAGAGGTCTTCATTATCAAGATAAGCCATTCGCTCAAGCCAAGTTAGTCGGAGTTACAAGGGGTGCTGTTCTTGATGTGGTGGTGGACATTCGCAAAGATTCTCCCTCATATCTGCAAAATTTCAAGGCAGTTTTAGACGCTCCCAATAAAATGCTCTATGTCCCAAAAGGATTTGCCCATGGCTACAAATCCCTAGAGGACGACACGCTTTTCTTTTATTTTGTAGATGAATTTTACTCCCCCAAAAATGAAAAGGGGGTGCTGTACAACGATCCGACATTAGATATAGATTGGGAGTTAGATAAAACACCAGTTGTTTCATCGAAGGATTTAAAACAACCGACACTCAACCACGTCCAGAACAATTTTTAAAATGAAAAAACGAGTTTTAATTTCAGGTGGAGCCGGTTTCTTAGGGTCACATCTCTGCGATCGTTTCATTGCCGAAGGGTTTAAAGTATTGGTGATGGATAATCTTTCCACCGGAGACATTAGAAACATTGAACACCTGATGCCTCTCGAGGATTTTGAATTTCAGAAGTACAACGTCACCGAATACATTCATGTGAAAGGAGACCTAGACTACATTCTGCATTTCGCCTCGCCTGCCAGCCCGATAGATTACCTCAAAATGCCGATCCCAACACTGAAGGTTGGTTCACTCGGCACTCATAACATGCTTGGGCTAGCAAAAGCCAAGGGAGCTAGAACCCTTGTTGCCTCCACATCAGAAGTTTATGGTGATCCAGAAGTTCACCCTCAAAAAGAGACGTACTGGGGAAATGTAAACCCCGTTGGTCCTCGTGGAGTTTACGACGAGGCAAAAAGATTTCAAGAAGCCATGACAATGGCGTACCATAATTTCCATGGCTTAGAGACGCGCATCGTACGGATTTTCAACACCTACGGTCCAAGAATGAGACTTGACGATGGCCGGGCCCTTCCTGCTTTCATCTCTCAGGCGCTTCGTGGTGAGGACATTACTGTTTTTGGAGATGGCTCTCAAACGCGCTCTTTCACTTATGTAGATGATTTGGTTGATGGCATTTATCGATTGCTCATGAGCGACTATCATTTACCGATGAACATTGGAAATCCTCAGGAGATTACTATCAAAGAATTTGCGGAAGAAATAGTGGCACTGACCGGAAGCAAGAGCAAAATCACCTATCTCGACCTACCCAAGGACGATCCAAAGCAGCGAAAACCCGATATTACCTTAGCTCAGGAAATTCTAGGCTGGTCTCCAAAATTTTCAAGAGCTGAGGGCCTAAAACCAACATTAGATTACTTCAAAAAGGCAGTTTTGGACTGAAAGACCTTACCTTTGCGCCCTAATTTTCAGAGATGAATCTGTCAGTAGGCATCATAGGGCTTGGATACGTTGGGCTTCCTTTAGCAGTGGAGGCTTCAAAGCATTTCCCAACATTGGGGTTTGACATTAACACGTCTCGTATTTCCGAATTACGAAACGGAGTAGACCGTACTTTAGAGGTTTCTTCAGAAGAACTCGGCCAAAGCCAATCCTTGACATTCAGCTCTGATATCAACGATCTTGGCAAATGCAATTTTTACATTGTCACTGTCCCCACTCCCGTGGATGATTCAAAACAACCAGATTTGAGTCCTCTTAAGTTGGCAAGTAAAACCGTAGGGAAGGCCCTGTCCAAAGGAGATGTTGTCGTTTATGAATCCACGGTCTTCCCTGGATGTACTGAAGAAGTGTGCGTCCCTATTTTGGAAGAAGTGAGCGGACTAAAATTCAACAACGACTTTTTCTGCGGTTATTCACCAGAGAGAATAAACCCGGGTGACAAACAGCATAGGATCTATGACATTAAGAAAGTAACCAGCGGATCCACACCGGAGATCGCTGATAAGGTAGATGCATTCTACTCCGCTTTCATCACAGCGGGCACTCACAAAGCTTCCAGCATGAAAGTGGCTGAAGCTGCCAAAGTGATTGAAAATGCCCAACGAGACATCAACATCGCATTTGTAAACGAACTCTCGGTCATTTTCGAAAAGATGGATCTCGACACGCTAGAAGTTTTAGAAGCAGCCGGCACCAAATGGAATTTTTTGCCATTCAAGCCGGGGCTCGTAGGAGGGCATTGTATTGGAGTAGATCCTTACTACCTCACTCACAAAGCAGAGCAGCTTGGCCATCATCCTCAGGTAATTCTAGCGGGAAGACAGATCAATGACAACATGGGGCCTCATGTCGCCAACATTGTCATGAAGAAGTTGGCGCAGAAAGAGCGACTTTCTAATAATGCCAAGATTGCCATTCTAGGATTTACCTTCAAGGAAAACTGCCCAGATGTCAGAAACACCAGAGTGATTGACATCTACAATGAGCTCCGGTTATTCAATATAAAGGTTGATGTTATCGACCCTCAGGCAAGTCAGGAAGAGGTGAAGGAGGAGTATGGAATTCTGTTGGTGAAAACATTTGATGAAGACAAATACGATGCATTGATTTTGGCGGTGGCGCATGAAGATTTTAAGTCGATGGATTGGGGGTTGATAAGAAAAAAAGTGCCTGTGATCTTTGATGTAAAAGGCATACTCGATAAAAAATACGTGGACGGAAGACTCTGATGGAAAACATAATACCACATAATCATACCATTACTAAAGAAGACCGAGTGAAAGCCTTCGGATTCAAACCGCTTCTAATTTGGTTTACCGGCCTATCAGGTTCAGGGAAGTCGACTTTGGCAAGCACGCTCGAAGTGTATCTCCACAACCAAGGCGTCCCAACCTATATCTTGGATGGAGACAATGTTCGAAGCGGCTTGAATAAGGATCTGGATTTTGGAGAAGACAGTCGAAGAGAAAATATCCGACGAATATCCGAAGTTTCGGGCCTGTTTCTGGATGCCGGAATAGTCGTTCTGACTGCCTTTATTTCTCCTTTCAAAGAAGACAGACAAGCAGCAAAAGACCTAGTTGGAGAAGAGAACTTCATTGAAGTTTTTGTGGAGTGCCCGCTAGAAGTTTGCGAAGCTCGTGACGTAAAAGGTCTTTATGCTAAGGCAAGAAGAGGAGAGATACCTAATTTTACAGGAATTACCTCCCCATTTGAAGAGCCCGAAAATCCAACAATTAAAGTAAATACTGCAGACAATGCTCTTGAGGATTGTTTGAAGCAATTGATCAATAAAATTTTACCAAAACTGAAATAAATGAGTAATTACAATCTCACGCACATCAAGGAATTGGAAGCGGAATCCATTTATGTTCTGCGTGAAGTATTCTCTCAGTTCCAAAATCCCGCAATCCTCTTTTCTGGTGGAAAGGATTCTATTGTGGTGGCCCATTTGGCTAGGAAGGCCTTTCACCCAGGCAAGATTCCTTTCCCATTCGTCCATGTAGACACAGGCCACAACTTTCCTGAGACCATGGCTTTTCGCGACCAACTCGTTGAAAAGCTCGGCGTACGTTTGATTGTTGGATCAGTCCAGAAGTCTATTGACGATGGAGCTGCTGCCGAGGAAAAAGGAAGAAACGCAAACAGAAACGCCATTCAAACAATCACTCTTTTGGACACTATCGAAGAGCATCAATTTGATGCCTGTATGGGTGGTGCAAGAAGAGACGAAGAAAAGGCAAGGGCTAAGGAGAGGTTCTTTTCGCACAGAGATGAATTTGGTCAATGGGATCCTAAAAATCAACGCCCTGAGCTTTGGAACCTATTTAATGCCAAGCAACACCACGGAGAACACTTCCGGGTTTTCCCAATAAGTAACTGGACAGAAATGGATGTGTGGCAATACATCATGGCTGAAAACATTGAAATTCCTTCGCTGTATTTTGCCCATGATCGTCAGGTGATAAGGAGAAGTAACACCTGGCTACCTGTTTCTGATCACATTCAGATTCAAGACAATGAGGAGATTGTGACCAAACACATTCGATTCCGAACTTTGGGAGACATCACTATCACTGGAGGTGAAGAATCTGATGCCGATACCTTGTCAAAAATTATAGATGAAGTAGCATCTGCCCGAAAAACAGAACGAGGAAACAGAGAAGACGACAAGCGATCGGAAACCTCTATGGAAGACAGAAAAAGACAGGGTTACTTCTAAAAACAAAGAAATTATGAGCGGATATTTAGATATGGAATTGCTGCGGTTCACCACCGCAGGTAGTGTGGACGATGGGAAGAGTACCCTTATCGGTCGATTGCTTTTTGATTCCAAACAAATTTTTGAGGATCAACTAGAGCAAGTAAAGCAGTCAAGTCAACGAAAAGGTTTAGTGGAAACCGACCTGGCTTTGCTTACTGACGGTCTTAAAGATGAGCGTGAGCAAGGAATCACCATTGATGTTGCGTATAGATACTTCGCCACACCAAAGCGTAAATTCATCATTGCCGATACGCCAGGTCACATTCAGTACACCAGAAACATGGTGACTGGAGCATCTACTGCAAATGTTGCTTTGATCCTAATTGATGCGAGACATGGTGTGGTGGAGCAAACAAGAAGGCATTCAATCATTGCCTCACTTCTGCAGATTCCCCACGTAATTGTTTGTATAAACAAAATGGATTTGGTGGAATATGGGCAAGAAGCGTATGACAAAATCGTGGAAGAGTACGAAGATTTCGCTTCCAAGCTTGATGTTAAAGATGTTCGATTTGTACCCATCAGCGCCTTGAAAGGGGATAATGTGGTGAATCGAAGCACCAACATGGATTGGTTTGAAGGCGCTACCTTGATGCATACCTTGGAGAATATTCATATTGCCAGTGATCACAACCACATTGATTGCCGCTTTCCGGTGCAGATGGTAATTCGCCCTAAGACTGATGAATTCCATGATTTCAGAGGATACGCGGGGAGAATCGCAGGTGGAGTTTTCCGAGCGGGTGATGAAGTTCTTGTCCTTCCATCCGGATTCACATCCAAGATCAAGAGCATTGAAACATTTGACGGCCCGATAGAAGAAGCTTTTGCCCCTATGTCCATCACAATGACATTGGAAGATGAAATTGATATTGCGCGTGGAGACATGATCGTCAGAAGTAACAACCAGCCAAAGCAGCTTCAGGACATTGATGTAATGCTATGTTGGCTGAATGCTCAAGGGCCAAAGCCGCGTGCAAAATACACCCTTAAGCACACCACCAATGAGGCGAAAACGATGATCAAGGAAGTTCGTTACAAACTTGATATCAACACCTTACATCGCAACGAGAAGGATCTTAATGTTGGGATGAATGACGTTTGCAGAGTGCAGCTTCGCACTACCAAACCACTTCTTGCCGATACCTATAAAACAAACAGAAACACGGGAAGCATCATTCTAATCGATGATGCCACAAATGAGACTGTTGCAGCCGGAATGATAATTTAAAGCATGGAGATAGACCTTAACGAACTGCTAGCCATAGCAGAGAAGGCGGCAAGAGCTGCAGGTGATGAGATTTTGAAGATTTATGATAGCGGGGATTTTTCCATCGAAAGTAAATCCGATAATTCTCCTCTTACGCTTGCCGACAAAGCTTCCCACAACACCATTGTTTCCTTCTTGGACAAAACTGGAATTCCTATTCTTAGCGAAGAAGGGCGAGATATTCCTTACGAGGAACGAAAGAACTGGGAATACTTTTGGATGATTGATCCATTAGACGGCACCAAGGAATTCATCAAAAAGAATGGGGAATTCACCGTGAATATTGCTTTGATTCACGTGAACCAACCCGTGCTTGGTGTGGTGTATCCACCAGTTATTGATCAAATGTACTGCGCTTTAGCAGGCAAAGGAGCAACTCTGGATGGCAAGGCCATTAAAGCCTCTGGCAAGATGCTATCCGAGCCCAATTTGAAAACAGTGGCTTCCAGATCGCACATGAGTCCTGAAACTCAAGAATTTGTAGATGGTCTTACCAATCCTGAAATCGTCTCGAAAGGAAGTTCTCTAAAACTTTTGATGGTTGCATCGGGAGAAGCTGATGTGTATCCACGTTTTGGGCCTACTATGGAATGGGATACCGCAGCAGCTCACATTGTGGCAGTTGAGGCGGGGGGACGAGTGCTTAATACGGATATGACTGAACCACTCAAGTACAATAAAGAGAATCTTTTGAACCCTTATTTTATCGTTCTTGCCTATTAAAAAGACGGGCATGGTTTTTGAAAAATAATATTTTTTCTTTCTTTTATCATATTCATAAGATTCTTATACTTGTGATCACTTCACTTTGTAATGGACATTATACTTAGCATCACCACCGCGTTTCTTATCACCTTTTCGGCAGTCCCGATCGTGATTCGAGTATTTCGCTCGATGGATTTGCTTGATACCCCTGACAAAAGAAAAATTCACTCTGTAAGTACTCCTTCGCTAGGAGGCATTGCCATTTACCTTGGCTTTATGGTTGCTCTGTTCTTTTGGGTGCCGCTCGCTGATCTGGCTGAATTCAAATATTTGCTTCTTGCTATCTTCTTTGCATTCCTACTAGGAGTTAGGGATGACATTGCAAGCCTTCACGCACTAGATAAATTAACAATACAAATCTTTGCGGCACTACTTGTTGTTTTCGTAGCAGATATCCGTTTCACGCAGTTATACGGCGTTTTAGGGTTAACCCAGTTACCATTTGGGGTTGCTGAATTTCTTTCAATATTCACCATTGTTGTTTTGACTAATGCCTTCAACCTCATTGATGGGATCGACGGCCTGGCAGGAAGTATTGCGCTTATTGCGCTTAGTTTTTTTGGTTGGTGGTTCTTTGAAACAGGCCAATCAACTCTTGGCTTCATTAGTGTTTCCATGAGTGCTTCTGTTCTTGGCTTCTTGTTTTTCAACTGGGCTCCATCCCGCATTTTCATGGGAGATACCGGGTCTCTGGTTCTGGGATTCATACTTTCTGTTTTGATGATGCGGTTCATTGAAGTCAACAATACAATTGCTATTTCTAGTCCTATCAAATTCTCTGCACCAGTGGCCATGTCAGTAGCCCTTTTAATACTCCCTGTGTACGATACTCTTCGAGTCTTTATTATTAGATGGATGTCTGGGCGGTCACCTATGTCGGCTGATAAGAATCACACACATCATATTTTGATCAAACTTGGTCTGGGTCATTCCGCTTCAACTTTAGTTCTTGTTTCGTTCAATATTTCAGCCATTGCATTGGCTTGGTTTCTTCAGCCCCTTGGTAACAACTGGGCTTCTTTGATCATTCTTGTGTTTGCCATTTCGTTTGGTGGCTTTCTGGATTACAGGCTCAAGCAAAAAATCAATACTTTATCGAGCCATAGAAAGAATGAAAGAGTGCGTTTGAACGTGGGATGAAAAGTCCTAGTTAAATTTGCCGCCGAACAAGCGGTACCATGATTGACGTCCTTAATAACCTTCGAGAAGAAATTGAAAACAGTGTCGCAAGCTCTGCAGACGAGCTTGAGGCCTTTCGATTGAAATTCATTAGCCGAAAGAGCGTATTCCAAGACCTATTCGAAGATTTCAAAAAGCTTCCCGGTGATCAGAAACGTGAGGTAGGACAGGTACTCAATGAGGTAAAAAAAATAGCCGAGGCAAAGTTCAAAACCTTAGCATCAGAAAAAGAGGCCACTCAAGTTTCTGGCAACTTACCAGATGTCACACTCCCACCTGTGGCATTCGATGCGGGTAGTGTTCATCCAATTACTCAAACCTACTTTCGCATCATTGAGATTTTTGAGCGACTTGGTTTTAACGTGGAAGATGGTCCGGAAATAGAAAACGATTGGCACAACTTCACAGCACTCAATTTTCCTGAGAATCATCCTGCAAGGCAAATGCAGGACACCTATTTTTTATCTGAGGACAAAGACAGTCTCTTAAGAACACACACCTCAAATGTTCAGATTAGGTTGATGAGCGATGAGAAGCCGCCATTCCGATCCATCATGCCAGGTCGTGTGTACAGAAATGAAGCTATCTCGGCTAGGGCACATTGTTTTTTTCATCAAGTCGAAGGGTTGGTGATTGATACGGATATTTCATTCAAAGACTTGAAGCAAACCTTGTATCATTTCTCAAAGGAGATGTTTGGCAAGGATACTCAGATTCGGTTGAGACCGTCCTACTTTCCCTTTACAGAACCTAGTGCCGAGATCGATATCAGCTGTTTTATCTGCAAGGGTGAGGGTTGCAAAATTTGCAAGCAAACCGGTTGGGTGGAGATTGCAGGCTCAGGTGTGGTTGACCCAAATGTGCTGGAGAATTGCGGAATTGATTCGAAGAAGTATAGCGGTTTCGCATTCGGAATGGGAATAGAGCGAATCGCCATGCTGAAATATCAGCTTGACGATATTAGGCTATTCTCTGAAAATGATTTGCGCTTCTTACGACAATTCTAAAGAAGCTCAGTGATAATCTTAGCTTCGGTATAGCCTTCCGCTTCGGCCTTAAAGTTTCGAACGATTCGGTGGCTGAGCACCGCATGCGCAACCGCTTTCACATCTTCAATATCAGGTGAATATTTCCCGGCTAGGATGGCATTGCATTTGGCACCATAAATCAAGTATTGGCTGGCTCTCGGCCCGGCACCCCATTCCAAGTATTGCTTAGCCAATTCGTGAGACTTCTCACCGTTCGGTCGCGTTTTGGCTACCAAAGTGACGGCATATTCAAGCACATTGTCTGTGACTGGCACCTTTTTCATCAATTGCTGAAATTCCAAAATTTGTTCTTTGGAAAGAATAGGTGCTAAATCTTCTGTCTGACTGGAAGTGGTCCTGCGCACAATTTCAAGTTCTTCCTCATAGGAGGGATAATCAAGGTTGATCATGAACATAAATCTATCGAGCTGAGCCTCAGGCAATGGATATGTCCCTTCTTGCTCGATTGGGTTCTGGGTGGCAAGCACAAAAAAGGGTGCATCCAAAGTGTAATCTTGTCCTCCGATGGTCACGGTTCTCTCCTGCATCGCTTCCAACAACGCCGACTGAGTTTTGGGAGGCGTTCTATTGATCTCATCAGCTAGTATCACGTTCGAAAAAATAGGGCCCTTCACGAATCGAAGGTTTCTATCCTTGTCCATCGTTTCAGCTCCCAAAATGTCGGATGGCATGAGGTCGGGTGTAAATTGAATTCGGCTGGCCTCCAATGAAAGACATTTGGCTAAGGTTTGCACAAGCATCGTTTTTGCCAAGCCTGGCACTCCGACCAAAACAGCATGTCCTTCACAAAAAATGGCGATAAGAAGCAGCTTTACTACCTCATCCTGTCCTACGATTACTTTAGAAATTTCCGCTCGTAATTTCTTTGCGGCCTCTGACATTTCATCCGCAAGAGCTACATCATTTTTTTCCTTTGCCATTGATCTTTAAATAAGACTTAATAATACGAAAGCTGAATGAGAATGATCAACAAAATGCTGTTAGTTCCAGTTCTTTTGGATGACTGCAAGCAATTCGGGGTGAACGGCACAGGCGCCAACGATCTCTCGACCATGCAAGAAATTATCCCCTCCCTGAAAATCCGTAACGATCCCACCAGCCTCCTGCAAAATCAATGCTCCTGCGGCCACATCCCAGGGGTTTAGATTGCATTCATAAAAACCCTCACTTCTCCCACACGCCACATAGGCCAAGTCCGTTGCAGCGCTTCCTAGTCTCCTGACCCCATGGCTGCACTCCATCAGCTCACTCAAAATTTGAAGATATCCCTGCTTCCGATCAAACCCCTGAACAGGCAGGCCTGTAATGAAAAGTCCATCCGAAAGTTTGCTCACACTTGACACACTGATCGGCGTGTCGCCTAGAAATGCACCACCGCCTTTCCACGCATTGAAACACTCGTCTCTGGTCACTTCGTGAACCACCCCAGCAACCACTTCTGAGTGATACGCAAGTGCAATGCTGACTGAGAATGCCGGAATACCATGGATGAAATTGGTTGTGCCATCGAGTGGGTCAATGATCCATTGAAATTCGGCTTCCGTCTGCTCAACCGTTTTTTCTTCTGTTAGAAAACCGGCCTGAGGCATCATCTTGCCAAGTTGCTCCACAAGCATTCGCTCTGATTGCTTGTCTACATAGGACACCAAATCATTCTTGCCCTTGATTTCGGCCTTTGACGAATCAAACTTGGAGTGTTCTGCACGAATAAAGTCAGCCACCTCGGCACTTATGGCCTTCATTAGTTGCACTGTATTTTTCAGATTCATTCCGTTCCCTCGATTACGACTACAATTTCTCCCTTGATGGCATCCTTAGTTTTAAAGTAATTCAAAACAGATTCAACTTCGCCAGTCTTGGTCTCCTCAAATTTCTTAGTAATCTCCCGGCTCACTGAAACGTTTCGTTCCGCACCCAAAGTATTTTTTATCTCCTCGAGGAGTTTCAGCAAGCGATAAGGCGACTCGTAAAGCACCACCGTTCGCACCTCCTCTTTCAGCTTTTCCAACCTTGTTTTCCGGCCTTTTTTATGTGGAAGAAATCCCTCAAAAACGAAACGATCACAAGGAAACCCTGACTTCACCAGAGCAGGAACAAATGCGGTAGGTCCTGGAAGAGATTCCATTCTAACGTCATTCTGAACTGCTGCTCGGGCCAATAAGAAACCAGGATCTGAAATGCCTGGTGTGCCCGCATCTGAAATTAATGCCATAGTCTCACCGTCTCTCAACCTCTGAATTATGACATCCAGTTTCTTGTGTTCGTTGTGCGCATGAAAGCTTTCCATTCGAGTGGCTATCTCGAAATGCTTAAGCAGAAACCCCGACGTTCGGGTGTCCTCAGCTAAGATCACATCAACACTTTTCAGCACCTCTACGGCTCTGAAAGTCATGTCTCCCAAATTTCCAATTGGAGTGGGAACTAAGAAAAGCTGCGTTTCATTCATCGACTAATTCGCTGATAGCTTCGGCCAGTTTCCTGTCCTTTTCGGTCACCACATTACCGGCATCATGGGTGGACAAATTGATAGTCACGGTGTTGTACACATTGGACCAGTTTGGGTGATGGTTTTGTTGCTCTGCCAATAAAGCCACCCTAGCCATGAAGGCAAATGCCTCACTGAAGTCCTTAAACTTGAAGGTACGGGTTAAGTGATTGTTTTCTTCCTGCCACATGGTTTCAAAAATTTAAAGTGCTATGCATCCTTCAATATTGGAAGCTAACTCATACGTTTTTATAATCTCGTCAGGCGAAGACGCTTGAGCTTCTATGGTGATACTCGTGTACTTCCCTTTACTACTCGGCCTTAGCGTGACTTTGCCGCCCACCCAAAGAGATTCAACTTTAGAAACAGAATCGGTGGGGACAATAAACTTAAAAGTGTACTTGCCCGGAAACTGATGTTGCGATTCCAGTTTTTCTCTAAATCCTTGAATGTCCCAACTCATATTCTTGAAGATAAAAAAAGCCAGGCGAACCCGGCTTTGATTGTGATCACTATTTTTCCTTAGAAAAATTTATACCTACGATCTTCCATGCCTGAAATTTCTTTCATGGCATTGTCCAAATCTTGTGAAATCAAAACTCTGAAATAGGTTAACGGGAAATCCGTAGCAACAATTTTTCTTGATGCTCTTTGGTTCAGAAGCTGCTGCAAGTAAATAGAATAATCTTCGGTTTCTTGTGCTTCATTCTTGGAAACCAATTTCAAAATAAGAACACCATTTTCCGATGCGAATGGAGCTGTTGTCTCTCCTTCCGACATTGCAAATGCGGTACCTACCGCCTTTGGAGCAATGCCCACACCAGTGATAGAGTTTGACGAAAGGGTGATAGTGGCCTCATTGGTGGTAGCGCCTGCACCATAAGATGCCACAACATCGGTGAATGATTCTCCTTGAATTCCCGCCAATTTATCAGTAATTACTTTAGCCTTTTTCTCGTTTCTCACTTTCAGCGTGACCTGATTTCTCACATCATCAAGTCTAGCTACCCCCTCTTCTTGCATACCAGTCATTGCCGCAATTACGTACTTATCATCCAGTTCGAATACGTCCGAAACATCTCCTACAGAGGCGTCATTGTATAACCAAAGCACGATAGATCTCGCATTAGTAATACCGCCAACTCTTGTGGCCTGATTGGTCACTCGGCTTTGCTTTTGAACGTTAAGCTTTAACTCTTCGGCTTTAGTTGCAAAATCTTCAGCATTTGTAATCGACGCTTGGAAAGTACTCGCCTCGCGATATGCGTCCTCGAGGGATTCATTTGAAACGAAAAATTCCTTTTCGATGATAGCCACTTTGTACTCCAGGTTGGTTTTCGGCTCGTCCACTTTGATAATGTGGTAGCCGAATTGTGTTTCAACGACACGTGGGATGACGCCCGTTCCAGAGTGACCAAAAGAGGCATCTTTAAATGGCTGAGCCATGGCGCTGTTCTCACCGAACCAACCCAAATCTCCTCCGCGCTGGGCGTTTGATGGGTCTTGGCTATACTCCGAAGCAAGAGCCGTGAAATCATCACCTCTTCGTGCTTTTCTCAAAACCTCCTCGGCGGTTTTCTTTGCCTCTGCCTTTGCTTCGTCCGATTCATCTTCCCAGCGAAGCAGGATGTGGCTAGCCTTCACGTTGTACTCAGGTCCTTCTGAAATTCGAGACATTTTGTACACAACCATACGGTCTTGGAGGGTGTTAGGCTCAGTCACATATCCAGCGGGAATAATTTCATCCTCCTCATATAAAAATTCTGGAAGATTGTTTGGTCGATACGTCATGAAAGGAAACTGACCATCTGAATTCAGGGCGGCATATGACGAATCGTTTTGGGCATTTCTCAGACCCTCTACAAGTTCTGCCATTTCATTTATGACGACTGCCGAGTCCTCTGCTGACGGAAGAATGTCAAATGTCACATAAGACAAATCACGCGCTTCGTCGCGCTTGAACTCTTCCTTGTTCGCGTTTAAATAATCATTTAGTTCCGCATCTGTGACGGCATATGAAGAGTCAGGGATAGAAGTATAAGGGACGTATACATACTCGAGAGTCACATTAGAATTTTGCGCTTGATGCTGCGACCTAGCCTCTGCTTGGGTCACATAATTTGTCTTGTCCATAAGAGCATCCAAACGCGCCATTTGCGTGCTTGGTACCAAGGTACTCTCAAAACGCGCCCATGATTCTCTCTGCCCTGCCGCTTCTGGAGAATTTAGCTGTTGAAGAAATGTAGTTACGAAACTTCTATCAAATTCTCCTGTTTGTGGGTTGCCAAGCATTTGACGAACGTGTGGGTGGGTATTGCCCCCTTGCACCATGTCCACCAATTCAGCGTCGCTCACTTCTAGTCCGATTGATTGATATTCCGGTTTGTAAGCGAGATCAACCAAGAAAGACTGCCAGGCCATTTCACGGATTCTGTCCACTTCGTCTCCTTGAGGATTACGATTGGTGTTTAAGGAAAACACATAGGATAGCTCATTGACGCGAGCTTGAAAATCTTCATAAGTGATTTCTTCACCATCAATTTCCGCGATATCTCTGCTGGGTCCAGCATTGAAAATTCCGGCTGTACTTGGGTCGCCCACTATAAAGGCAACCAATGCCAGAACGATTACCACTACAAGGATTTTTCCTGATTTATTCCTTAAGGTATTAATTATAGCCATTAGCTTTTTTCGTTAAAGGACGGCAAAAATAGGACTATTGAAAACGATATAAAAATCTTTCTAATCCTTTGATTTTAAGGCGTCTTGAGATGCGAGAAGTGTGAGTTTGACAGAGTCTATTCGGTTGTCTTGAAGAGCCATGATTTTGAACGAAAAATTCTCCCCTGATACAATTTGATGTAGCTCGGGAATGTCCTCATTTATGGCAAGAATAAGTCCTCCGATGGTGTCGTAATCTCCATCCGGTAGTGACAAATTGTACTTATCGTTGATGTAGTCAATTTCTTGCCTAGCGCTGAACAAAAAGGTGTTTTCATCAATTTGCTGCTCAATCAAATCATCATCATCGTGTTCGTCCTGTATTTCTCCAAATATCTCTTCCATAACGTCCTCCATACTCACAATCCCCGCCGTACCGCCGTATTCATCCACCACCCAGGCGAGACTCTTCCGCTCTTTTATGAATTGGATTAGTACCTCGTTGGCAGGAGTGGTTTCCGGAACTATGATGATGGGCGTCAGAATACTCTTGATATCCTCGGGCTTTTTGAACATTTCTAGTGAGTGACAGTAGCCAACAATGTCATCAATGTTTTCTTTATAAACTATGATTTTGGAGTGACCACTTTCCATAAATGCCTTCTTTAGATTGGCTAAAGAGTCATTGATCTCTACCGCCTCAATTTCCGTCCGGGGAATCATGCAATCTCGAATCTTTACCGCTTTAAAACCGATGGCATTGTTTAGGATTTTCGTATCCACCTCCGATACTTCCGCCTCACCCGGAGAGACGGTTTGCTTAATGTAGTTGTTCAGGTCGGTAAGCCCAAAAACAGGTTTGTCTTCTGAATAATCGTACTTGAAAACCGTTTTGATGAAAAACTTTGATACGCCTACCACGAGGAAAGTGACCGGAAACATGAGGTAATAGATCACCATCATTGGAATGGCCAAAATTTCAAGCATCCTGTCTGGGTTAAGAAGAAAAATGCTCTTAGGCAAGAATTCTGCCGTGACAAGAACCACAATAGTGGAAACCAAAGTCTGAGAAATAAGGAGAAGAGTTTGCGAATCCGCAGGGAGTATTTGTTCCAGCGTTGGCTCCATCATGCGAGCCATATAAATGCCATAAAGCACAAGCGCCAAATTATTTCCCACCAGCGTGGTGCCGAGGTAATAGGCTTGATTGTTAACAAACCTTGAAAGTATTCTGCCAACCAAGGTTCCTTGTTGCCACAGTACCTCTATGTGCAGTCGATTGGCTGAGATAAAAGCTATCTCCATCCCCGAGAAAAAAGCGGAGAAGAATAAGCATATAATTACGATAACGGAATCGGTCATTTTGGTCTCTGATTCTTACGATATCCGTAAATGAAAAGAGCTGAAAGGCTCAGCATGTACAACCAATATGATTCTGCAATTCCATAGGTGATTGATTGGTGGATGGCTATGGCAAATATGCAAATAGCCGACACAAACAAGATTACATCCAATAGCTTCATCGTGGAACCTGAGCTTCTTCTTCAAGCGTAAATGTACCTGCTGGTTTCAATATTTTGTAAGATGTGAAGTCTTGATTTGCGGTAAGGCCCTCACCGGTATGAATTTCATCTTCCGAATGAATGGTCACAAACCGATCGGTATAAAACTCCTTTTTGTTCGGATCCCAGAAGAGCAGCTCGGTGCTCAGCTCATCGCCATTCCTGAGGCTTCTTACCACTACATTTCCCTCGCCTCTGTACAGCTCTTTGTCCTTTTCATAAATGGCATAATCCGACCTAAAGGTGGAACTAACGTCACCATTCTTCTCAAAATAAGTGAGAGCCAATCCTTTGCTCCATTCTCTGTTCCCATTCTCAAAAACATCTTCTTTAGGCGCCTTTATTTGGATCAAGACCAGCGCTGAGTCGCTCAGAAGGGAGTTCACACTATCAAGACTCATGATGGGGCCAGTGTACAATGGCTTGTCGACGATTTCTTCCTTACTTCCGCATGACCAAATGATAGAGGCTAAAACAAAAAAACGGCCATAGTATTTTATGGCCGTTCTTATGCTATGTAGTTTTTTATTAATCACGTGTTTCTAAAACAACCTCTTTATTGATCCAACATCCTACTGTCAGTGTTTGACCAGTTTTATAGATATTGGCCGTAAATATCTCTTCCTTTGATGGGAATTGATCTTTAGCTCGTTGTGCCGCAGCACCGTCACCCGCTCTCTTGTACATATCAGCTGCTGCTATAAAAACAAGCCTGTCTTTCACCATGTCTTCCTTGCCTGCACAGTCATCGAATGAGCTCATGTACAAGTCTCCTATCAGCTTGTAGGCATCCTTGGTAGAAGGATCAGCCGAAATAGCCTTGTTGGCATAGTCGCGTGCTTGAACTTTAAGACCTGCTGCTCTTTTGATTTGTGCCAACTTCAGGTAGATGTCCGCCTTCTTTACGTTCTCATCAGTCAGGTCTAAAGCCTGGATATAATATTTCTCTGCAGTTTCTTTGTCTCCATTACCAAGTGAACGACCCGCAATGAAAATCTTGATACCGTATGAAGGCTCATTGTCATCCACCATTCGTGCCGCCTTCAATGCCAATGGATCTTCTGTGCATTTTCCGGTCAGCATTAGCTTAAAGATTTTCTTCGCCATGTTTACGTCCGGGTTGGCTTCTAGCTTAGGCCCAAAATCATTGATAACAATTTCGCAATCAATTTCAGGAACGATCATCAGCAGCAACTTATCAACGTTATCGCGGATAGAGGCAGGTACTGGTTTTCCCTGAGCCTCCTTGTAGTCCATTACATCAGAAACTCCGAAGTACCTTTCGAAAACAGCGTCATCACTGATCGTATTGCCCACTGCCTTGTATCTTCTAATAACATCCATGTACGCGATGATGTTATTTGGGAATAGCTCATTTCCGTTTAGCTCATAGGTTTTATCGAACAGGTCTAGCAATTGCTGGTAGCTCTTGCTATCGTTCTTCAGAAGCTTATATGCCACATACGCTTTATAATTTAGAACCTTTGCTTCTTCTCCAAAATACTCGATTCGTCGATCGAACATTTCCATCGTTTTGGCGGCATACTCAGCCTGCAAGGCCGGGTCCTTTTCAATATTGGCAAGGTTCTCATAAATATTTGCTCCATTTATATAAATGGATTTATTGAGGCAAGGGGTGTTCTCAAGTAACCACTTCAAGTCGGCTGCTGCTGCTTCGAAGTTGTCTACTTTATAAGAGTCAGTATAAAGTGCATTTTTTTCTTTTGCCTTGTCGGGATCAGCTCCCCAGCACCATCCGTCTTCATAATTCGCCGAGCATTCGCACTGCGCGCTTGCCATTGATCCCATTAATAATAAGGTCAAAAAAGTAAAGCTCTTAAGGTATTTCATACGCTGTTTCATTTAATCGTATCTTCTTTTCACAAACCATCTGTCATTGATGGTGGCACCAATAACAAACCTGAAATAT
>CAYGSD010000016.1:2164-48352 GCA_964352625.1 uncultured Roseivirgaceae bacterium | reverse complement strand
AACTGCTCAGCAGGCGTCAGATATCGAATCAAACAATGCCAAAGTCGGTATTACCTTAGAGCAAGCAGATGCAATAACATCAAACTCTCAGAAGGTTGGGATTACAGAAGAACAAGCTTCTGCGATCGTAACCAACTCGGCCAAGGCGGGGATTACCGCTCAGCAGGCGTCAGATATCGAATCAAACAATGCCAAAGTCGGCATTACCTCAGAGCAGGCTACAGCGATTCTAGCCAATACGGAAAAAGTCGGTATTTCCGAAGAACAAGCCACTGCCATTGAAACCAACTCAGCCAAGGTAGGAATTACGGAGGAGCAGGCCATTGCCATTGAGGCTAATTCAGTAAAGGTTGGAATTACCGAAGAGCAGTCCATAGCAATTGATGCTAATACTGAAAAAGTGGGAATTACAGAAGATCAAGCAATGGCGATTGTAGCTAACACAGCTAAAGTAGGAATTACGGAGGAGCAGGCCACTGCCATTGAAACAAATAGCGCAGACCCTGATACGGATGAAACTAATGAAATCCAGGATTTGGAAGTCATTGGAAGTACGCTCCGAATTACCGGAAATGAAAGTGCGACACAAATTTCACTCGGAGGAAGACATTATGCAGGAGACATCAAGCACAGCTTTGCAAGCACCAATCACGGTGGCTGGTACTTACTCGACGGATCGGATTTATCAACCTTACCAGAAACGGCACAAGCAGCCGCAAATTCCATCGGAATTTTCGGGAGTCTTCCTGATGCAACAGATCGGTTTTTGAAAGGGAATGCGGATGGTCAAGCAAGTGCCACAACAGGAGGGAGTAATTCAATCACCATAGCTCAAGAAAACTTGGAACCCTTTGCCTTAAACGTAACTGAGAGTCAAGCTGGTGGCCAAGAAGCTCAGAGACTTTATACTGACGCAGCTGGTAACCATAACCATTCCAGCACAAATTATAGCACGCTTACTGACAACATGGCAACCGTGGGTACAAGTGGACTGGATGATGTTTGGAGAGGTGTTGCGTCATCTTCAACAACTGGTCAGGGTGGAGAGCATGCACACTCCGTTATTTTACCTGAGGTTCTCACGCATAGCCACAGTGTTGGAGTAACCACCGGGGGATCTAGTGTGCCCCTGGCAAAACCAGCCTTTCTCTCAACCAATGTTTTCATTTACTTAGGTGAATCCTCCGTTGCTGATCTGATCGCACTTGGTCAAAACAACCAGGAAATCATGAACTCAGGCATTTCTCCTTCCACTATGGTGTCTGAGGGGCTTCTGACGCTAGAAGAATTGGTTGATCCGGCAAATCCACAGACTACAAACTACGATTACGTAAACAATGGGGTCAATGAACCCGTAACCTTGCAGGTTCTTTTCAATCAAGGATTTGACTTAGCAACACTGTATGAAATTTATGATTACGATCTGCTAATTGAAACTGATGTGACCACATTGACCCTTTTCAGTATCGGAATAACGATCGCTGAAATGGCAAATGACATTGATAAAGTGGGTATTCAACTTTCGGAATTCGTATCTGACATGATTACCATTGGTGATCTGGATGCGAGTGGACTATACTCCTTGCAAGATTTAGATAACTTTTTCGATGCGGCAAGCATGCGGACGATAGCTACTGAAGCTGAATTATTGGCAGAAGATGGATCAGGCACAGACATCACCATTCAGGAACTCTATTCAGGTGGGGCGGTAGCTGCTGATTTCTTTGGTATCTCCTTCAAAGGTGGGTTGATCTTTTACACCGAAAGCAATGGCCTCACCTATGTCGCTCAGGCGGCTGATCAATCGACTGGCATCATCTGGGCCACAATTGGATCCGGAGTGAATACCAATCGAAATTTCGGATCTGGAGCCTCCAACACGGATAACATACTCGCCTATGATGCAGGGCCGAATGCAGCATCGGTTTGCAGGGATTTAGGTGCTGAGTGGTTTCTCCCTACAGAAGATGAAATGCAGGAGATGCATGATAACCTCCACGCAAATGGAGATGGCTCCTTTTCCACCACTACATTCTATTGGACATCTCACGATGATGGAAACAATAGCAATGCAGGATATTTTGATTTCAATACGAACAATGCCGACAGGACTGACCGTTCCACACTGTTGTTGGTCCGTGCCATCAAATCCTTTACTTCAGCTCCTGAATAAATTAAAAACTTACTCAGTCAGCCAAGGCCATCGATTCATCGGGATCGGTGGCTTTTTTATGGCGTCATTGCGAGGAAGAATGACGAAGCAATCCCCCTCCAAATCAAAAGATCACTTCGTACCTCGCGATGACGCTGTATATCTTTGCCGTGATGACCGAAGTAGACATTTTAATAATTGGGGCAGGCCCTATCGGACTTGCAACCGGTATTGAAGCCGAAAAGACTGGTAAGTCTTATGTAATTGTAGACAAAGGCTGCCTAGTCAATTCGCTCTACAACTACCCTAAGAACATGACCTTCTTTTCTACTTCAGAATTGTTGGAAATTGGAGGAGTTCCGTTCATTTCGCATAATCCCAAACCTACGCGCTCAGAAGCGTTGGAGTATTATCGGAGAGTAGCCATGTCGTGGAAACTAAATACTCGGCTTTATGAAAAAGTAGAAACAGTCGTCAATGAAAACGATGAATTCCTGACTCAAACCTCCGAAGGTGTCATCAAATCAAAATACATGGTGCTGGCCACCGGCTTTTACGACTTGCCCTACTTGCTGAACGTGCCAGGAGAAGAACTCCCAAAAGTGAAGCACTACTACGACGAACCACACCCCTACTTCGACATGAATGTGGTGGTAGTTGGTGCCGCAAACTCCAGCGTGGACGTAGCGCTTGAAGTCTGGCGTAAAGGCGCCAAATCAGTGACAATGATCATTCGAGAGTCGGAAATCAACTCTCGCGTGAAATACTGGGTACGCCCTGACATTGACAATCGAATCAAAGAAGGGTCCATCAAGGCGTATTTCAATTCCTCAATCACAAAGATCACGGCCACCACAGTTGAATTTGTCACGCCAGAAGGTTCCAAAGTCATAGACAATGATTTCGTACTGGCCATGACCGGCTACCAGCCGGACTTCACGTTTCTAAAACACCTCGGCGTAGAAATCAGAAGTGATGAATTCAAAACACCGCAATACGACGAAAAAACAATGGAAACGAACGTTTCTGGAATCTATCTTGCCGGAGTGATCTGTGGCGGTCTAAAAACCAATAGCTGGTTTATTGAAAATTCGAGGGTGCATGCCGAGATGATTTTGAATAACATCAAATCAAAGGCCTAGTTACCTTTGCAGCGTCAATGAAAAAAATCGCTTTTTATACACTCGGTTGCAAACTAAACTTTTCGGAAACCTCCACCATCTCCAGGAAAGCCATGGAGAAAGGTTACCAGAAAGTTGACTTTCAGGATGAGCCCGATGTTTTTGTAATCAATACCTGTTCGGTCACGGAAAATGCAGATAAGAAATGTAGGAAGATCGTTAAGGAAGCTAAGAAGATATCACCCAATAGCTTCATTGCAATTATCGGGTGCTACGCTCAGCTGAAACCACAAGAAATCTCGGAAATACCAGGAGTAGATGCCGTTCTCGGCGCTAAAGAGAAGTTTGAGATATTCGATCGGTTGAATGAATTTACTCATGGTGGTGTATTCGCATCGGAGATCAAAGAAGCCAAACGCTTTAATGCCTCCTACTCCATGGGAGATAGAACCCGAACGTTCCTTAAAGTTCAGGACGGATGCAACTATGGATGTGCGTTTTGCACCATTCCATTGGCCAGAGGTAAAAGCCGAAGTGATACCATCGAAAAAATAATCGAACAAGCCAAAGAAATTGCCAAGACAGAAGTAAAAGAAGTAGTTCTCACAGGAGTAAATATTGGAGACTTTGGTATTCAGGAAGGTAAGCGTGTCGAAAAATTCATTGATCTGATTAAAGCGCTCGATCAAGTGGAGGGAATTGAAAGATTCAGAATTTCTTCGATCGAACCCAATTTGCTATCCGATGAGATTATTGAGTTTGTAGCTCAGTCCAAAAAATTCGTTCCGCATTTTCACATTCCCTTGCAATCGGGGAGCGATAAGATATTGAAGTCCATGAATAGGCGATATCTATCTGGCCTGTATCAGATGCGTGTGGAGAAAATCAAGAAGCTAATGCCCAATTGCTGCATTGGAGTAGATGTGATCACTGGCTTTCCGGGAGAAACAGATGAGGAGTTTCTAACAACTTTCAATTTCTTGAATGAGCTGAACATTTCTTATCTACATGTTTTCACTTATTCTGAGCGATCGAATACTGCGGCTATAGAAATGGATGGTGCAGTGCCCGTTTCGGTGAGGCAAGCCAGATCAAAGCAATTGCGTTCCTTGTCCGAAAAAAAGAGAAGACTCTTTTACGAAGAGCATATTGGCCAAAACTTCAGGGTATTATTTGAGGCAGATGTAGATAACGGAATGATGCACGGATTCACCGAAAATTACATTAGAGTGGGAACGAAATACGACCCACTCCTCATCAATGAAATCTTGGAGGTCGAGCTGAGCGAACTGAATCCATCCGGGCATGTGGATGTCGTGGAGCCAGCCAAAGATATTGTGAAATAAAAAACCCGAACCTTGACAGGTTCGGGTTTTGACTTTCTTTTTAAAATCTTATTAATCGCAGAAATTATTATTCCTAAACAACTCCTCATACCATTGTGCAGTATCCAGCAATCCTCCTTCACCAAACACAGTAACTGTTCCGCCATTGACCTCATCCGTAATGACCACATCACAGTAATCTCCTGGGTCAGCCGAAAAATCTAAGGTGAACAGAAGCGTACCATTTCCTTCATACACGCTCTCTTCTGCCTTCTTATCCTCAGTTCTCGACTCTATTACTGCATAACCAATAAGCTCTAAACCATTGGGCTCCCCTTCATAATACTTTTAATGTCATCCTTACTGCAACTTAGAAGCAATCCGACAGATGCAACTAGGAAAAATAATAAAGCATTTTTCATTAAGAGTGTTATTTTGTTTTTAAAAAAACGGGTTAGAATTCAACTGAATTGCATCGTTACGAAGCAAACAATTGCTCACCAAATATACATTGATCTATCAGAAAACTCATTTTTAATCATAGTAGAAAATACAGCATTATAATACACGGTAGTTACTTTTGTTTTGCTAAAAACTAGCGTATTTTCGTCTCAGATGAGGGTAAATCGATTTTATTATAATGTAGTTTTTTTAGTATTCAGCATTGCTGGATACGCACAAAAAAACACGCAATTTAATGATGTCACCCAAAGCCTAAATCTCCCCAGTTTCAATGCAAGTGGTGGTGCCGGCCATAGCTCAGGTGTGAATCTCTTAGATATTGATCTGGATGGTTCATTGGATTTGTTCTTTGCGGCAGATGAAAATTCTCCACATTATCTCATTCTGAATAAGAATGGAGAATGGCAAGTCACAACTATTGGCACTGCTGGAAAAATAAGCAGGTCTGCCATTTGGTTTGACTATGATGCTGACGGAGATTTGGACGTGCTGGTAACTAACGACTGCCAAGGCACGGAAAAATGTTTTGACTCAGAGACATTTCAACTCTTCAAATCCGAAGGATCAGAATTTATTGATGTGTCTGTCGAATCGGGTTTGGTGACTGGCAAAGAGATAAGATCCACTAGAGCATCGATTGAACTTTTCTATGGAGGAGGTATCGCCGCAGGTGACCTGAATCTTGATGGCTATCTAGATATTGTAATGGGAAGATGGAACGGTGACATCTTCCTGTTTATGAACAATGGCAATGGCACCTTCAGAGATGATTCGGAACTACTTGGACTAAGTAATATGGCTCCCTATTTTCAGCCGGTTATTTTTGATTTCACTGGAGATGGCTGGCCAGACATTTATATGACAGTAGATAAAAGTCAACCGAATCACTTTTTGAAGAATGATTCCAGTGTGATATTCGTGGATGTAGCGCCAGAGATAAATCTTGATAGCAGGGTAAGTGATATGGGTCAAACTTTTGGAGATTATGATAATGATGGAGATTATGATTTCTACACAATGGATATAGAAAGATCAGGAAATATTGATGGAAACAGACTGTTTCAGAACTTATCAAGCGATGAAGAAATGCTCTTTCAAGACTATGCGTACAACTTTGGAGTTCAAGAAGGAGGCTGGGGCTGGGGAGCTACATTTTTTGATGCTAACAACGATGGGTGGCTTGATTTGGCCGCTACTAATGGTTGGGCAATCGATTTGGGAGGTTTTAATCCGATTTCCTATACTACTGACCAATCTAAATTGTGGTTAAGTAATGCGGGAGAACAATTTGTTGATCGATCGTTAGAAAGTTCGTTCAATGACCAACTCATCGGAAGCGCATTAGTGGCAGGTGATATTGACCGAGACGGTGATCTGGATTTAGTGCAAGGATTATCAAAGGAGAATCGACCTGTTCATGTCAGAGTGTTGGAGAATCAATTGCAACCGACCACTAACGAAACCAATTACCTAGTTGTACAGCCCAGAATGGTTGGACAAAATAAGCAGGCGATTGGAGCCAATGTCGAGGTTTACCAGGGCTCACAATATCAGCAACGGCCCATTATCGCCGGCACAAGTTTTTATGGACAAGAGCCTGCAGAAGCCTTTTTTGGGTTAGGTGAAACGACGAGTGTGGATGAAATAGTTGTGACATGGCCAGGTGGTGAAAAAACCATTATTCAAAATGTCTCTGCCAATCAGATATTGGAAATCTCAGATGAGGACGTGTTGCATACTCCAGGCTCACTGATGGCCACTAGATTCGAGGAAGGCGTCTCATTATCATGGGGTCACATGTCAACATTCCATGAGTCATTTGAAATTCAAAGCTCGAATAATCTGAAATTTGACGATCCTGTAACGTACTCGGTATCCGGTGATCAATTATTCTTTTATGATGAAGGTATTGATGTTGACACTTACTACTATCGTGTCAGAGCGGTTTATCAAGATCAGAAATCTAAATGGTCAGCTATAACCGAATATAAAAAAATACAACCACTGACAAAGCCTTCTGACTTACGAGTAGAATTATTAAATATCCTATCTGTAAAGCTGGAGTGGGCTGATCGTTCGATCGGCGAAGAAAATTTCGTCTTGTTACGCTCTCTCTCCGAGGAAATGATTGAGAATTTTGAGATTAAGTTGCCGGCAAACTCAAAGGAATACACTGATAACAATGTGGAGCCGAGTACGGAGTATTATTATGCTGTTTATGCTTCTAATGAGAATGTGGATTCAGAGCGGAGTAACAAAGTTTCCGTGACCACAGGCAATTTTCAGCAAACCGTTCTTTCCATAATTGAAACTGATGAATTAGAAATCTACCCAAACCCATTTAACGGCTTCTTTACACTACAATTAGATTCAGAATATTCGGGCGTGCTTCAAATTACATTGATTGATATTAATAGTAAAATCATACGATCGTGGGTATCGGAAACGGGTAAACTTGCTGGAACATCGTTTTCTACTGATCTGCTCACTGGGCTTTACTTGTTAAAAGTACAAGCAGGGAAATCAATGTTTCAAAGAAAGGTAATTCTAAAATAATTCTCTGAAGTCATTCCAAACGATCATGCATATATCTCCTGAAAATAACAACTAACTGTTATGAAAATAATCTGCATTGGAAGAAACTACGCCGATCACATATCAGAGCTGGGGAATGAGCGTCCAAGTGAGCCGGTCATCTTCATGAAGCCTGACACTGCCATTCTGAAAAAGAATGAACCTTTTTATCATCCGGAGTTCTCGAATGACATTCATCATGAGGTAGAAGTCTTAATCAGAATCGATAGAGAAGGGAAATCAATAGATCCAGAGTTTGCAGGAAATTACTTCAGCGAAATAGGACTCGGAGTTGATTTTACGGCAAGAGATATCCAGACAAAAGTGAAAGAAAAGGGTCTTCCTTGGGAGCGTGCAAAGGCATTCAACGGATCATCTCCTATCTCAAAATTCATTTCCAAGGACGATTTTGATCTTACTGATCTTAACTTTAGATTGGAGAAAAATGGAGAAATAGCACAAGTGGGAAACACCTCTTTAATGCTATGGAATATAAATGAAGTGATATCAGAAATCTCGAAATTCATTTTTCTCAAAAAAGGGGACATTATCTTTACGGGAACACCCAAAGGAGTTGGCCCCATTAAAATCGGTGATCGATTGACCGGCTTCATCGAAGAACAGCAAATGTTCGATTTTGAAATTAAGTAATGCCGAAAGCTAGAAAAACGTACGAGGATTTAAAACCGTGGCAGCAAAAACTGTATCACATCATTTTTGGGGTGGATACACCAGCAGGCAAACTGTTTGACGTCATTCTTTTATGGGCAATTCTAGCTAGTGTCATTGCTGTTATGCTGGAGAGTGTTCGTGATATCAAGGAGCAAAATGAGCTTCTTTTTAAGACCCTTGAATGGTTCTTCACTGTCATCTTCACGTGTGAATACATTGCCAGATTAGCTTCATCGCCAAATCCAAGGAGGTACGCAATGAGCTTTATGGGGCTGATAGATCTGCTCTCAATTCTTCCCACGTTTATTGGTATGTTCATTAGTGGGACGAGTAGTTTGATGATCATTCGATCAATACGATTAATCAGGGTTTTTCGAGTGCTCAAACTCACTCATTTTATGGGAGGGGCTAACCAGATTGGCAATGCGCTCTATTCCAGTCGCCACAAAATCGTTGTATTCCTGGGCACGGTGGTTTGCGTCTCAGCCATCATGGGCACGCTTATGTACCTTGTTGAAGGCCCTGAAAACGGCTTCACAAGCATTCCCAGAAGCATTTATTGGGCAATAGTGACAGTGACAACTGTTGGGTATGGTGACATAGCCCCAGCCACGGTTCTTGGCCAATCCTTGGCATCCTTTCTAATGATCACCGGATATGCCATCATTGCTGTCCCCACAGGAATTGTCACCGCAGAGATGGTCAACGCCAAAAATAAACTAGAGAGATGCATGGTCTGCGATGCTCAGCTGACATTTGATAAGGCCAATTTTTGCCACAACTGTGGCAGTGAAATACCAAAAAAAGTAATAGACACTAACGAGTCAAATATTTTATGAAACTACAGGCAGGAGACACGGCACCAGATTTTAATAGCATCGATCAAAACGGAGATCCAATTAAACTTTCCGATTTCAAGGGAAAGAAAGTTGTCCTCTATTTCTATCCAAAAGACAATACTCCGGGCTGCACCGCCCAGTCATGTAACCTTAGAGATAATTATGAGGACTTGCAGAAACAGGGGTACGTGGTACTGGGCGTGAGCTCAGACAATGAAAAATCACATCAGAAATTCATCGAAAAACATCAACTTCCCTTCCCACTAATAGCAGACATGGATAAGTCCGTTCATGAAGCCTATGGGACATGGGGGGAGAAATCAATGTATGGCCGTAAGTACATGGGCACTTTCCGAACCACGTTCGTCATTGATGAGGAAGGTAAAATTGCTGAGGTGATAGAAAAGGTAAAAACTAAGGATCATACGACTCAGATTTTGGGTCTATGACAAACAAAATCTGGTTAACTGAATTGTCTATTGAGCATGGGGAATGATGTCTACGAAGATGCCAATGATATTTTTGACAGCAGAGAATTCAGAAAATACCTGGAGCACTTTAACTCCAAAGTACGCTCAGATTCGAAAAAAATTGGTGCGCATTTCTACAGACGCGCGGTTCTAAGTGCACAAAATATCCATCAACCAAGGTTGGCCATTGATTTAGCCAATGAAGCCTTGACGATTCACTCTGGAAATGTATCCATACTAAACCTCCTGGGAAATCTACTTTTCATGGAAAATCTCATAGACGAGAGTCGTGAAGTCTACCAGAAAGTACTAGAGATAGATGCTAGAAATGAACTGGCGAAAATCTGGTTGGCAAGAATCTTCAGAAAAACAGGTGACCCTATTCAAGAAAAGAAACTATATGAAGAAATGCTGGTCGAATCCAACAATGAGATCGCCCGATTCTCACTGGGGAGAATCGCTTCAGAAAATGAAGACTGGCCACTCGCCCTTTCCTACTTATCAGAAGTTGATCTTCCCGCAAATAATCCTTGGAGATGGCACGCCCTAGCCAATGCGCTCTTCTACAATGGGCATATATCTGAAGCCATGGAACTACTTGATAGAGGCATGGCTACATGTCAAGATCGGTTTGTGCTGGTCGAGCGTAAAATTTATTTTCTCAACGAACTGAATAGACAAGGGGAAAGCTGGGAACTAATGGCACGCGAAAACAACCTGAACCAACGAGAGATTTCACTATTGAAGGCAAGGACACATCGAAGCAGTTTTAATTTCAATGAAGCCATTCGATACTACTCCATAGCCCTAGACCTAGCGCCTGAAATCTCAATCACCTTGGATATTGTGGAATGCCTGATACAGGTCGGGCAAGAAGAGAAAGCGTTGGAAAGACTTGGGCTGATTGTGCATGAGATGAGTGCTACTTCAAACGCCAGATTTTGGAATCTTTATGCCCGCCTGCTAGACAAAACCAACCACCAAGCTTGGGATCAATTGCTGAAAAAAATGGCCGAAGTAGAAATGAGTGTTATCACCCTTTTTACCTATGTCAATATCCTCGAGGAAAAGAGTCTACTCACTGCTGCCATCAAATTTTGCCAGCAAGTGATTGATTCACCTCATCAATCTATGCAAATCCAAATTCAGGCAGCTTTTGAAGAGCTGCGGCTAAGCAATAGCATGAAGATGCAGACGGATTCTAAATGTGATTATGGAGTTGATGAAAGAAAAATTCAGGACCGGGCAATTGAAAGACTAAACCGTGATGAGAAAACGAAAGGATGGATTCAGTCCAATGTTGAGTACCTGGATATGCATCCATTAAAGAATAAGCTGCTATCGACTCGCAATAACCCAAATCAGGCTTTCCAGGTTGCAGGTCATATAGTGCGGGCAATCGAGACTAGAGAACCCTTTTCTTGGATACGGCTCGGGGACGGAGAAGGGGTATTTCTTCCGTACCCTGAAGAATTTAAGATGTACAAGGCAGAAGACAGTATAGATATGCAAAAGGTGCATTTCGGTACTACATTGATAAATGAGTCTGAATTAGGACAACTTGAGATGCAGCTATCCGAATCAATTGCCAAGGCAGACATTGTCGGCATCTCCGATATACAAAGGGTTTGCCGAGTCATAAACGCAAATGCCAAATATCCCTACGAGAGACTCACCAGAGGCATCCTGAATGTCAACCGATCAGTGAAAAATTTGTGCACAGAAAACCAATTGGTCACGTCGGCCGAGATGCATCAGGAATTCGAGATGTGGGGATTGTATGCTTGGATATTTGATCGAATCGAATCGTGCAATCTGATCACTAGCCATGATCAACTGCCCAATGCCCTAAAAGCTCGCTTCAACATCAGCACAGACCAACTCCTTTTGCTCCCGCCTGAATACAAGTGGAAATCTTTGCCAAACAAAGAAATCCTTACGCCCCATTATCCGATGGTATTCAATCGTATTTGCAAAGAACTTGCACGTCCCCACCATGGAAAAGTATTCTTAGTGGCCGGAGGATTTCTGGCCAAAATCTACTGTAGAATTATTAAGGAAAATGGGGGAATTGCACTTGATATTGGCAGCATGGCGGACTATTGGCTGGGTTACCAAACGCGAAACTTTCCCGTGATCAGCAATACGGGCCGAATCAGTAGGTTCGTCGACTACTTTCCAGACAAAAAAAACTACGTGTTTGCACAGGAGCAACCTTTAGAGCATCCTAAAAATCGCTATTTGATAGCTGCCGCTGGAGATGGGGTACGCTGGAAAAATCACCTAGGCCGCAAGAAACATCTCATAGAGATCGGAGGAGAAACATTAGTAGAGAGAACGATTAGACAAATTAGAGAAATAGATGAAGGCGCAGAAATCATTCTCATAGGCAAGGATACCAGCTACCAATTTGAAGAAGCTGTTACCTGCACGCCCGACTTCATGACATCCGCTTTGTTCTATAAAAAACCTGCAATATTCGCTACACGTGAACTTTGGAATGCTTCTGGTTCCACCACCCTCCTTTTCGGGGATACCTTTTATAGTCAAGATTGTATTAGAAAAATTTTTGAGCAAAAGGACGATGTGGCAACAAAGTTCATTGGTCGCTCTTCAGGAAGTCAACTCACAGGTAAAATCTATGGAGAAATATTTGCCATCCGGTTTGGGTCATCGCAAATACCAAAATTAGATAGTGCACTGAGTGTCCTCAATGATTTACACCAGCAAAACAAACTCGAACGATTCCAAGGATGGCACCTATGCAGGTACCTTGGAAATAAACCGCTTGAATCCTCCGAAGTATCAGAAGACTTCATTGAAATCAATGACTTCACAGATGATTTTGATTTTCCTATAGACTATCATAAATGGAAACAAGCGGTGGAAGAAAATATCGGACCCATTGAAGGTCCAGAAGTTAGAGCCATCTAGGCTTTTACTTATTCTTGTCAGGTTCAGGATCGGGCTTGTTGTCACTATCCTTGCTCTGTGGAGAGGTCTTAGGCACCTCTTCTTTCTTCCTAAGAGGACTCAAGATTTTATCCTTCTTATCCACAAGATTCTTACCGGCACTTTCGAGATTGAAACGCTCGTTTAATCTGGACCAAATACCCTTGCCGACTTTCTCAACAAACTCTCCAAAGGATTCCGTTTTCTCTGCCTTTTCCTCTTTAGTATCCTGCTTCTTTTCCTGAGACTGAGCCAGTGCTGTGCCGCTCAAGCCAAAGGCCAAGGTTAAAACACATAGAAATCTTGTTGTTGAGTTAGACACTCCTAAAATTATTAAACAGAATCCTCTTCAAATCTCAGATGATCAAAAGGAAGCTAAGGTTGCACTCGGAATTAATACTCAAAGTCCAACCCCAACTTTTCTTTCAACGCCTTCAAGGAAGGATTTTCCTTAACCATGAAGTCATACTTATCCTGACTCGTGTACAATTTCTGTCCCTCCTTCTGTTCCTTAACAGACTTTGTCAGAAAGATCAAGTCATTGTGTAATTCTCTCCGTAAGTGCTGAACGAGATCAGGCTCAAATTTTTCCAATATGTTGATCTCCAACTGACTACCCAGCATGATGGTAATCTCGTTCCCCGCCTTTTTTACCAACTCTCTACTGAGAACCAATTTCTCTGCATCGCCAGCCCCCAGCCCCATTCTCAATGCATTGAAACTCTTCCATGAACCATCTACAGCCGCTTGATCAAATTCATTTTCCTTTTTTGGATCTGTTGATTTGGAGTCCTCCTCTACTTTTTCTGTCTTTCTTCTGAAAAGTGAAGGGGTATCCTTCTTCGCATCATTTGATGTTGCAACAATCGGTGAGGAAGCAGGCTCTTCTGCTTTTGGTATCTCTTGGGAACTTGGTGCCGGTATTTCCGAACTTCTAGCATCGACTTTTACCTCTGAACTATCGACCTTCGACTCTGCCTCCTCTACGCGCTCAGTACTTTTTTTTTTGCTCCGTTTTCAGAGCTAGCCAAAGTGAAGGCTTGATTCAAGTGAGCCAGCTTCATAAGACAAAGCTCAACGTGAAGTCGTTGATTCTTGCTCATTTTGTAGCTCAGTTCAGCTTGATTGAGAATATTCAGCCCCGATAGCAAGAACGCCGGACTTGATTTTCCAGCTTGCTCCAAATATTTCTCACGGAGGTTACCAGCAACCTCGATCAATACCGCCGTTTCCTTCTTTTGGCTCACCAATAAGTCACGGAAATGTCCCTGCAACCCAACTAAGAAATTACTTCCCTCGAAACCTTTTCTAAGAATCTCATCGAACAGCAACAAGGCAGTCGACATATCTTCAGAAATGAGCGCATCAGTAATTTTGAAGTAATAATCGTAATCAAGAATGTGAAGATTCTTGATGGTATTTTCATACGTGATCTTATTGTCCGAAGAAAAAGTAGAAATAAGATCAAAAATGGAAAGTGCATCCCGCATTGCCCCATCGGCCTTTTGAGCTATGATATGCAAAGCCTCCTCTTCTGCTTCTATACCCTCACTCTTCGCGATTTTCTGAAGCTGGCCTACAATCTCAGTTATTTCAATTCTATTGAAATCATAAATCTGACACCTGGAAAGAATGGTTGGGATAACCTTATGCTTCTCAGTAGTAGCCAGAATAAAAATGGCGTAAGCAGGAGGCTCTTCCAATGTCTTCAAAAACGCATTGAAGGCCTGAGTAGACAGCATGTGAACCTCGTCAATGATATAGACCTTGTACTTGCCTTGCTGTGGTGGATACCTGACTTGATCAATCAAATTACGCATATCATCCACGCTGTTATTGGATGCAGCATCCAATTCGAAGATGTTGAAATTAGAGGTGCCGTCTCCGGTCGCAGCTTCAAAATCATTAATCAACCTCGCCAGAATTCGCGCACAGGTAGTTTTCCCAACTCCTCTGGGCCCACAAAAGAGCATCGCCTGACCGAGATGATTGGTGTCTATCGCATTCTGGAGCGTAGTTGTGATGTGAGATTGCCCCACCACTTCCTCGAACCCTACTGGGCGGTATTTCCGAGCCGATACTACAAAATTTTCCATGCGAGGTGGCAAGTTAATTATTGGTCAGGTAAGCCACGAAGCTTCACCAAGGAAAAGTTATCAACCATATGATGATTACATAGTTTTGTCATAGTCAACCATGTTCCAATCAAAGAAAATCGTAGTAGTTCTTCCAGCATTCAATGCGCATAAGACATTGAAGGATACCTACTCTGAGATACCCTTCGAGATAGTCGATGAAGTGGTCTTGGTGGATGATGCGAGTGATGATGAAACCATTAAGGAAGCTAGAAAAATTGGCATTAAGCACCTTGTGATTCATGACCAAAACAAAGGCTATGGAGCCAATCAAAAGAGCTGTTATGATAAGGCACTGGAATTGGGCGCTGATGTAATCGTAATGCTACATCCTGACTATCAATATCCTCCTAAACTTATCACTTCAATGATTCCAATGATTACTGGAGGCGAATACGACTTAGTTTTAGGTTCAAGGATTTTGGGAAATGGAGCTCTTAAGGGCGGTATGCCAATGTATAAGTACGTTTCCAATAGAGCACTTACATTCTTCCAAAACCTACTCTCTAATCAGAAGTTATCGGAGTATCACACAGGCTACCGAGTCTATTCAAGAGAAGTTTTAGAAAGCCTTAGCTATTCAAATAATTCAGACGATTTCATTTTCGATAATCAAATAATTGCTCAGGCTTTCGCAAAGGGTTTTAGAATTGGAGAGGTCTCCTGCCCTACTAACTATTTCGAAGAAGCCTCCTCCATTAATTTTCGCAGAAGTGTCCGATACGGACTGGGTGTTGTCTGGGTTTCTGTCCGGTATTTCCTCCACCGACTTGGCTGGAAGTGGTCATTGATGGAATAGAAGCTATAATTGAACTATGATTACAACCCCCACATTATTGGTCGATGAAGAAAAGTGTCGAAGGAATATTCGAAAAATGGCTACCAAGGCCGAAAAGCATAATCTTATTTTCCGTCCGCACTTCAAAACACACCATTCACACAGAGTGGCCCAATGGTACAAGGAAGCCGGTGTGACCAAAATCACTTGCTCGTCTTTTGGCATGGCCAGCTACTTTGTTGAACATGGCTGGAAGGATATCACCGTTGCATTTCCGGTCAACGTACTGGAAATTGAAATTCTCAATCACTTGGCTGCCAGAGCCACCATCAACATCGTCCTTGAATCCAATGAAGCGGTTGACTTCTTGGCAGATCGGCTGGTTTATCCAACCCATGCATTTATCAAAATCGATGTAGGCACCCAACGCACGGGAATAAGTTCTCAAGATTTAGACCTGATCAAAAAACTTGTGGAACGCATGAACCAAATGGAGAAAGTTGAGTTTTCTGGCTTCTTGGCGCATGCTGGTCATAGTTACAATTGTCGTGGACAAAAAGAGATACTGAACGTTCATGCAGACTGCATGGAGCAACTTGTCAGATTAAAAAACCTTTTTCCTGATGCGCTGATCTCTTATGGCGATACACCCACCTGTAGCGTTGCAGACTCCTTCGACCCTGTAGATGAGCTACGACCCGGCAACTTCTGTTTTTACGACCTGATGCAGTATCAAATTGGGTCGTGTAGCGAAAGTGAAATTGCGGTTGCAGTCGCGTGCCCCGTGGTGGCTAAGCATCCTGAGCGAGATGAGTTGGTGATTTATGGGGGTGGCATCCACTTTTCCAAGGACTCGATTACCGAGGATGGAGAAAAAATCTTTGGCCGTGTAGTTCCACGAGTTGAGAATGGATGGGGCTCAATAATATCCGACATCAGGCTGGACAGGTTGTCGCAAGAGCATGGCATTATCAAAGCACCAAAAGAATGGATCGAGCAGCAAAAAATAGGAGATTTGATCTATATTCTTCCGATTCACTCATGCATGACTATGAACGCACTACAGAATAGTTTTAGTAAAGTATGAACCAAAAATTCCACTGGGGCATTTTAGGGCCGGGGAAAATCGCCAGATCATTTGCGAGTGATTTTCAATTTGTAAAATCTGGTGAGCTGGTAGCCGTGGGTTCACGCTCCCTACAAAGAGCCAATGCTTTCGCCGATGAATTTCACATACCTAGAAGGTACGGGTCCTATGAAGGAATACTCGCCGACCCTGACATAGATGCGATTTACATAGCCACACCGCACAACTTTCATTTCGAGCAAACCAAAGCTTGCCTGCTGGCCGGGAAGTCCGTACTTTGTGAAAAACCAATCACCACCTCCCCTTCACAGCTCAAGGAATTGATGAGCCTTCATGCTAGCACCGAGCTCTTTCTGATGGAGGGAATGTGGACCTACTTTCTACCTGCCATAAAAAAGGCAAAAGAATGGGTAGACAATGGCTCCATTGGCGAGGTGAAATCCGTGAACGCCACATTCGGATTCCCTGCGAAGTTCAACCCTGATGGTCGTCTGTTCAATCCGGAACTTGCAGGAGGTGCCGTTTTTGATATTGGCATTTACCCGATTGCCATTGCACTTTTTTTCCTTGGGGAGCATCCAACTGAAATAAAATCAGATGTTCACCTTGCTTCTACGGGCGTGGATGATGACGTGAAAATTGAATTAAAATACGCCAACGGATCGAGCGCTTCGTTGCATTGTTCGCTTTTAGAAAAACTCGAAAACACTGCAGAAATCATAGGAGCCAAAGGACGAATAGTAATCAATGATTTCTGGATGACTCGTGAGTGTTCACTTCATCTGGACGATGGAAGCACTGCCAGTTTCAAGGACGATAGAGAAAGTCAGGGGTATGATTTTGAAACAGAAGAAGCTTGTCGTAATATCATCAGCGGATTGAAGGAATCTTCGACAATGCCACTCAAGACATCTTTGGCTTTGCAAGAGATTATGGACGTTGTTTTAGCTATCAAATTACTCTAACTGGTGTAATGTGAACATAATATTCTTGGGATGGCACTTAATACTCTACCCTTTTTATGAACTCAGTAAAAATGAAGATACTGGATTCGGTCCGAGTCTGCATGCCTTTCTCATTAGCTTCTCATTTCACGGAATGAATCTGTGGTCTCTATCTAGTCTTATTGCCATCGTCTACTTTGAATCACAGATTGGTTTAATTTCTTCGCTTTGCTTTCTTTTTGTCCCATCCATCCTCGGTTATCCAACATTTTATAAGAAATTAAAAAACCATCTTGATAACCAAAGAACACAGTTTCACCAAGCTATTTCGATTGTTATCGCCCTAGCCTACACTGGGCTATCCTTGTACTTTATGATCTTTGTCGGAGACTATGTTTTTGAAAAAACTCAGCCACATGCTACATAAATAGCAAAAACTTCAACTACTAACTTATCATTGACAACTCACCCAACTAATATCACACTCCATCCGATCATATTCCGATTCACAGGCATTCAGTTTTCATAAGCCTTATTCTGCCGTTCATTTGATCAAACTTTTAAACGATCATAACATGAAAAACACATCGGCAATACTTACCCTCGCATTACTTTTTGTTTCCGCATTGGCCTTTGGTCAAGACGTGGATGCGCCCAAAAAAGGAGCTAAAATTCACATCGAAGAAAAATCTCTTGACATCCAACCCGGAGAGGAGCACACGTTTGACGTGTGGGTAGTCAGATCTAAAAAGGCCCAACGAGCAACATTCTACGAACCCAAATTTGTAAGTTCAAGCGACCTGGCATTCGAAGTGAAAGCGGACCCTGAAAACGAAGATCACTACATCGTGACAGCCAAAACCAACACAGCGGCAAACGGCAAATACATGATCACAGTAAAAAGTCGAAGCAACGGAACGCAGTTTATCAGTGGCACCACGCTTTCGGTGAATGTCAGCTCTGGAGCTGCAGTAGCCAAGCAAAATCCATAGATTTACTCTATGAAAAAATATGGCTATAGGCTGGTCATAAGTGTTCTGGTTTATTTCTTCTTCAGAGTAAATTCAGAGCAGCATTGGGGAGATATGTTCATTTGGAACACCCATGCGTCGTGGTACTTGTTCTACACGATCATAGTCATCATGATCACGTGGGAAGCGGTGGCCAGATCAGTCTCATTTTGGAAAACCAGAAACTCACTTACGACCACAAGAGGCTTGTATTTGATATCCCTAAAGGCAACATCAATCATGTTGCCTTTAGTGTTTCTTTTCTCCTACATATTCACGTATCACATCAAGCCTGTGTGTGATTGCGAGGGATTGACTACCAAGGATCCATTCACGCAGCTTTGGGTTGTCAGTTCGCAAGGGTTCGTAATTGGGCTATTGATTCAAGCCTATGAAATCATTAAGGCTTACATCAAAACGGCCGTTCAGCAAGCACGAGAAAAAGAGCTGATCCAAAAAGAACTTATCTCCGCCAAATTCGAAGGACTAAAAAAGCAGGTAAACCCTCATTTCCTGTTCAATAGCTTCAGCGTACTTACCAGTCTTGTTGAGTCCGATTCTCCAATGGCCGTTAAATTCATCGAAAAACTCTCAGATATGTATCGCTACATTCTGGAGAGTGAAAGCAAACAGATCGTCAGCTTGGCTGATGAATTAGCCTTTCTTGATGACTACATTTTTCTGATGAAAATGCGCCATCAGGAAGGGATCATTGTAGAGAAGAAAATCACATTGGATCAATCCAAAATAATGGTTCCGCCTATGTCTTTGCAAGTATTGGTCGAAAATGCCATCAAGCACAATGCCTTTTCTAAAGCTGAGCCATTGACGATCTCCATCACTAACATGGCGGAGGATTTCATTGTGGTGGAAAATGCCAGGAAACCAAAAAATGAAATAGTTCGCTCTACGGGAATTGGACTGGAAAATCTGTCGAAGCGATTGGTTTTGTTGATGAAACAAGGCCTAGAGATTGTGGAGAGCCCTGACCGATTCAAAGTGAAACTCCCTTTGTCTTCTTCGCTATCATGAAATACCGGGCCATTATAGTGGAGGATGAGCCCCTAAGTGCCGACCGGCTGCATGGTATGCTGAGCAAGCAGCAGAGCCTAAAAATAGAAGCTGTACTGAATTCTGTGTCCGAAACAAAAAATTGGCTTTCAGAAAACAACATTCCAGACTTACTTTTTCTGGACATTCAACTTGGAGACGGGACAGGACTCGACATCCTCAATGAGTTGTCCTCCTTCCCTCAAGTCATTTTTACCACCGCTTTTGATCAGTATATAATGGACGCGTTTAAATACAACAGCATCGATTATTTGCTGAAGCCCATCAAAGAAGAAGCGCTGGTAGAATCCCTGAAAAAATTCGAAAAACTAAAACCAGTTGAAAATTTTCACTCCGCACTTGCCAACTTAGAAACGAAACTAACCGGTCAGCATAAGCGAAAGTTCTTGGTGAAAATCGGCATGCAACTTCGGTCCGTTCCCATAGAAGAAATTGGTTTTTTCTTTAGTAAAGACGGGGGCACCTACATCAAAACGGCAGAAGGCAAATCCTTAATTATAGACCACACCCTCGACGAGTTGGATAATTTGCTCGATCCGAAATTGTTCTTCAGAATAAACCGGCATTTGATCGTGAAGTACGAGCATATCGCTTCCATAGAAACGTATTTCAATCATCGTCTCATTTTGAAGCTTACTCCCGAGCATGATCAGGAAACAATAGTCAGTAGAGACAAAGTAAAGGCCTTCAAAAACTGGCTGGATAACTGATCTCTTAATTTTGATTCAATCTTAATTTTCTTCGATTTACCTTGGCCTGATGAAAGCCAAGCACCACAACGAAGCGCGCATTCACGGAGAAAATAGCATTTTTAAGCGTTTTCAGGATTATCTGGGCGAGTTCGTCTACGGCGGAATCGACGGAAGTGTCACCACATTTGCGGTGGTGGCCGGAGCAGCTGGAGCCAGCTTGGAGAGTTCAATCGTCATCATTCTTGGGTTTGCCAACCTACTTGCTGATGGATTTGCTATGTCCATTGGCAGCTATCTATCCACAAAATCAGAGAAGCAGCAATACGACAAACATGAAGCCATCGAATATTGGGAGGTAGACAACCTGCCAGAAAAAGAGCGAGAGGAAATAAGGGAAATCTATCAGGCAAAGGGATTTGAAGGCGAATTGCTGGAGCAAGTCGTAGCTACCATCACCGCGGACAAAGACCGATGGGTGGATGTGATGATGAAAGAGGAGCTTGAGATGACCAAAGAAACCAAATCGCCGCTGGCCATGGGGGGTGTTACGTTTCTGTCGTTTCTCATTTTCGGTTTCGTGCCATTGATCATCTATGTGGTAGACTACCTCACACCATTGAACAACGACCTGTTTTTGATCGCATCGGTGCTTACCGGAATCTGTTTTGTTTTGATTGGCTGGATGAAAAGTATGGTAACCAACTCGTCAAGATTTCGCGGGATTCTGGAGACCTTAATCCTTGGCGGAGCTGCTGCCACGCTTTCCTACTTTGTCGGTGACTTTCTGGAAAGACTCATCAATTGATTTCGTTTTCTGCGATTGAGTATTAGTTTAGTACTTCTTTACCATCTGTCCCCTATGAAACGTCTGGCAATTATTGGAGGATTCCTTCTCTTGATCACAATAAATGATTCTTATGCACAAGGGTGTGTCGCCATTAGGGGCATGGCTTGTGGAGGAGCCAATATCAACCTTATGAAGGGTGAATTTCTAGTTCAGCCCAATTTCAGATACTTTCAATCTTTCCGTCATTTTAGGGGGGATCACGAAGAAAAGAATCGCATTGAAGATGGCACTCAAGTAATTAATGATTCTTACTTTCTTGATTTTAACCTTAACTATGGCATCACTGACCGTCTCTATGCTAGCATTAACGTGCCAATTGTTTGGCACAATCGATCTTCGATGTACGAGCATGGAGGAAATCCTCCCAATGGTTTAGGTGAAAGACATTCAACGAGTTCGCAGGGTTTGGGAGATGTAAGAATCGGAATGGGGTATTGGCTCGTGGATCCGGCCGCCCTTAAAAATTACAACTACGCCCTAGGACTTGGGGTCAAACTTCCAACAGGAAAATATGACTATACAGACACTTTTTATAATCAAGGTCCGGACAGAGATGAGGACATAGAAGCTGTTGTGGATCAATCGATTCAGCCCGGAGATGGTGGCACAGGAGTCACATTGGATTTTCAGGGATTTCATTCCCTTTCTGAAAAATTCGTGATCCTCACTAATTTCCAATATCTGTTCAATCTTACTGAAACAAATGGGGTGCTAACCAGAAACGGTTCTTCGGAATTCTCGAGTCCCGATCAGTTTGCTTTGAGAACTGGGGTAATGTACAACACCCGAGTTCCAGGCTTGGCAACTTTTCTTGGCGGAAGATTGGAAGGTGTACCTTCTGATGATGCATTTGGCGGAAGTGAAGGTTATCGAAGACCAGGATATGTTATTTCCATTGAGCCTGCCTTAACATACAATCTCAATTCATTTTCAGTAAATGTGGGTGTGCCTATTGCAATCAAACGAGAAAGAATAAGAAGCTTTCAGGACAAACAGCGGCTTGCTCAAACAGGGGTATATGCTCATGGTGATGCAGCATTTGCTGATTATCTCATCAATGTAAGTGTGGCGTTTAGATTCGGGGGCAAACATGCCATGGAGCCTGAATACACCAATGAGTAATTTGATTATTGAAGGGCTTTAAATAGTAGAATCCACTCGTCTTCATGCGTGCCGTGAAAGAAAGGCTTATCTGCGCTAGAGTACCAATAACGAGCGTTCCAATCGTCACCCTCCTTGCGGTGCAAGTAAGCATGAATCCAGGCGGCTTCTTTGCTCGGTAAATCTTGAATCAGTTCATGTGCTCTGTCCCAATCTCCGTGTCGGTCCGCCTCCAACGTTTCTATGTAGACATTCATCTTTTAAAACTTTGCATGCGGTCTTTGGAACTGGTGGTTTCGTCACCTATTCTAAAATGAATCGTCCAATCCTTAGTTTGCTCTACTTCATATTGGATGGTCTCTCCTACTCTCTCGAATGAAATTGAAATTTCATTGTCTCCAATCTTTACGTTCTCCAATGAACCGCTTGGCCAAGTGCTTGGTAGGTTTGGCGAAATCAGGATTTCCTGATCATATGCCATTGGTTGAATGCCGAAGAAATGATCAACAATTGGGACAGCTACCGCATAAATATTCCAGCCCTGTGCCACCATCCCGAAATCGGGACTGACCTCATACATCGATCCGGGCAAGGCATAGCCAAAAGAATTCTCCAGCATTTTCAGGTATTCGAGCGCCTTGTCCGGATTACCATATTTCGCCTCCCCAATGGCCTGCACGCCTGTGGGAAGAGTCATCACCGCCCCAACGTAACTGAACACTTCCCATTTCTCGGCTTTCTCCTGATTTTCGTCCCTGTCGATTCCCGTCACGAACATCCCAAACCTGCTGCGGTAGTTTTCTGCGGTTTTTAAAGCGATCAAGGCTTTCTCAGGTTCCGCGGCTCCTACCTCCATCGGTGTATTGACCACCCAATTGTGATGGACAACATAACCATTCAGTTCTTCATTTTTTACAGCTCTGACTTTTCTAAGCGTTTGGGTGAGTTCTTCTGATGACCATGGTTTTCTGATCGTATCGGCTCTTACAATTGCTGCCTCTATGAGCTCGATGGTCTCGTCTTTGGTGGCACGGAAATCTGCGTATGAATTGAAATCTTCAACCCACCAGTCAGAGTTAAGCTTGTCCTTTAGGAGCATGGCTTTCGCTTCATATTCTTTGGCCAAAGTCAAATCCTCCATCACCTCGGCAAACTTGGCGGCAGCCAGATAGGCCTGGTATTGATAGGCCACTACGTCGATCATCTCGGAGTGTAGGCCGTGGATTTCCATCATGCCTGCTCCATCGGGGTACCCGTTTCCATCTTTATCCTGACTCTCAATCCACTCGATTCCCTTTTTCACATCCTCGAAATAGTCAAGAATTCTTTTGTCACCTGTCCATGCATACACTTTCCAAAGAGCATGAAGGAAGGTTGGAGTAGTATTCAGATTCCCGTGATTAAATACTACGCCGTTTGTTGAAGCTTCATGCATGATTTTGCCGGATTCGCCGTTCGTCTCCCGAGATAGTTTAATGATGAGGTCAATAGTGGAAAGAGCCTCCTCGTGCATGCCCGCTGATGATAAACCCTGAAGAATGTAAGCACCGTCGGTCCCAAACCACCAGGGATAATCAGGAATGCCGGCGGTCACCCCTCTTCCTTGATCTGGCACCTCTTGTACTAGCCAATCGGTGTTGTACTTTATCCAACGAAACATTTGATTAAGTCTCTCATCAGGTAATTTCAAGTCATTCGATTGAGCAATATTTTGCATTCGCTCCACCTTATTTTCCAATAAGGCGGACGCTTGGGTCTTTAGCGTTTTAAAGGTTCCAATGGCTTTCTCTTGAGATTCAAAGGAACCGGCGATGAAGTATCGAACGACCTCAGCATTTTTACTAGCAATTTCAATAGAAGACAATATGGAAGCGTCTACGCCATTGCCGTTTCTTGTCGTCATGCAACCCAACCTATCGACCATTTTGGCATTTACATCCGAGCCAAATACAACGGACCAAGGATTGTTTGGGTCAGAAGCGACGACAAGTCCGTCAACCCATTCAAAACTGTCCACCCCGTCTTCCCAGCCCAATCTCTCTGACAGCCACACAGGCATCAAATCAATCATTCCTGTAAAAGTCAGGTCCAGCCTTCTTGCTTCTGCGGAGGTGTTAGAAATAACATATTCCACTACCACGCCTTCCAGTCCATCCGGCACAAATTGAAATCGCTTCACTTCCAGTCCGTCAGCAGAGAATGCATGAACATTCCCGACTGGATAATTGGTGAATGTATTGGCATCCGTCAGACACCAGTCCAACCCCGAATCATCAGATATGTTGAGCGAATAGCCATCCAATAATTTGATCGGGTGTGCCCAAATACCACCCATTTCATCCTTCACATGCCAGCCAAGATCAGGGAAGGAACCGTCCTGATGCCCGACCACATACGCCCGATCTCCCGCCGCTACAAACGGACTCGATAGGTATTCTTGTTTGCCCTCCAGGCCCTCCAAGCCAGCCAATTGATCTATGAGAGAGGAATTGCTTTCCTGCGATTGCGGTGAGCAAGCAACGATGAGCACAAAAAATGGAATGATTGCCTTCATTCCATCTAAATTAAATTAAGTAAACTAAAGGAGGGTTCTCAGCCGATTATTCGTCCGAAGTATCTTCGACCAATTGACCCTTTTCGTAGGTGTATTTAATGGTCAATTGTCCTTTTTGATCGTACCACTTTGCCTCTCCATGGATTAACCCATTTTCATAATTAGATTCCTCCATGATCGTTCCATCCTTGTAGTACTTCTGAACCACCCCGTGCAACTCACCATTTTTATACGTTTTTCTTTCTACGATGACTCCTTTGTTATAGGATCGAAATTCACCTTCAAGATACCCATTGACGTAAGGTGATTTTGACACTACGTATCCAGAATTTTCAAATTCAATCTGTGGCCCCTGTTTCTTTCCATTGAGATAGGAAGTAACGGTTTTGATCTTACCGGTAGGAAAGTACGAAATCCATGTGCCGTGTTGCTTTCCGTCGAGCACGTCACCCTCTTCCGCAATCAATTCACCTTGCCCGTAGTACACTGCATGAGAAAGCCCGGGCGCTTGATCGTAGGCTGTGAACTCACCTCCTTCAGGTAAAGCCGAAGTAATAGCTGGCTTGGAGTTGTCATTTGAGCAGGCTATCGAAAGGGAAATCAATAGCCCAAATAAAAACTTATTCATAGTCATTGATTTTTGCTTCAAATTAAATTCAAGAGAAATAAAAAATCAACAGGCTATTGACCAAGAAGAGTACTCAGGATTTGTTTCCTATCCCTGATCGCCACAAACCCACCACAAACCAAAGTAATGATCGCGTAAGCGAACAATTGCCCTCCGTCTCCCTGCACTTCAATACCGAGGAATAAAAAGTGCATGGAAATCGCTCCTAGCATAAGACCAGTCGTCAAAAGGCCACCGAGCCATGCAGTTCTGGGAATCAGAATAAGAGCTGAAGCCATCAATTCAAAAACGCCTACCGCATACCGACCCCATGGTTCCATGCCCACTGTTTCGAATATATAGATTGATTCTTCTGCTCCTGCAAACTTGAAAAAAAGGGTTTGGAGCATGATAACTGCCGCGACAATTCTGGCCGCCCAGTAGAGTATAGTTGAAAGCATGGCTGTAAGGTTTGGTATTTAAAGATAGGTAATTCTTAAACTTGAAAAATAAAGTCAAAATACCTTGTCCAATTTTTAGGCTTAAATTCGATCTTATTCCAAACCAACAATTATCATGAGAAAACTCATTTTTACTTTACTCTCAATTGGACTGCTTCAAGTTCAAGCTCAAACAGATTTCGCAAAAAGTTATGGCCCACTGCTATCCAGAGGATTTGACCTCACGATAGAAGTAGCCGAAGCAATGCCTGAAAATCTCTATTTGTACACTCCTGAGAAGGGCGCCAAGCCGTTTGCTCAGCAGATCATTCATTCCAGTTATATCTGCGATGCGCTCATCGACATCTACGTTCATGGCAATGCAAGTCGAAAATTTGCCGAACCGGATGCTTCCAAAATGTCAAAGGCGGAAGTGATTGCGGCTGTGAAGGGGTATAAAGAAGCAGCCATGAAACACCTCAATGAGATTACAGATGCTCAACTAGCCGAGAGTGTGAAGCCGTTCGGGCAAGTGGACACAAACAAGCAAGAGTGTTTCTACTTTGTGAGAGATCACATGACCAATCATAGAGCTAAAGCCAATTTGTACATGCGAATCGCCGGTCTTAATCCGCCGAGATACGGGTATTTTTAGTCCTCACCCCTTTCTCCATCCCTATAAAAAAGGGAGAGGGGAGTTTAATCCTCACCCCCTGCCCCTCTCCTAGGGAGAGGGGAGTTTAATTATTCGGGTAAATACGTCAGACTGCTCATTTGCGAGACATCCAGTGTTTCAATAGCCAAATCCTGCAGTTGAGATGAGGTAATGGCGTCAATTCTTTTAAAAATATCATTCAAATTAGGAAGCTTATTGAGATCAAGTAAGCTCTTGGCCATCATGAGCATGTAGGCGTTCTTATTCTCCTCACTCATTGCCAACTGACCTTTGATTTGCTGCTTAGCTTTATGAAGTTGCATATTCCCTAAGGGCTTTCCCTTCAAAAGGTCAATTTCCTTTATCATCAGCCGCTGCGCTCGTTTAAGATTGCGAGCATCCGTGGCAAAGTATATCCCCATCTGACCGGTATCTTGATAAGGGGCATAGTTGGTATCCACTCCATATACCAAACCATGCCGCTCACGAAGGGCAAGATTGAGCTTGCTATTCATTCCAGGTCCCCCGAACAGATTAATCATGAAGAAGTAAGGGAAACGCTTCTTGTGCGAAAGATGAAAGGCTGGCATGCCCATAGCAAAGTGTGCCTGACTAATTGATTTTCTCAGTTCGATTCGAGTCGGCGTGTAACCATTCGCGGGAGTTCGCCCATGAGTCTGTGATTTCTCAGGTACATCCCCTAGGTATTTCTTAACCAATCTGAATAGCTTTTTTGCAGAGTAATTTCCTACGCTAGAAATGATCACTTTTCGAGTGTCCAGGTTTCTTTCCAAAAAATCCTTGAAATCCTTCCTTTTAAAAGAGAACACAGTCTCCGTTGTGCCGAGGATGTTTCTGCCAAGTGAGTGATTAGGAAAAATCTGCTCGTCAAATTCATCCTGAATTGCATCCTCTGGTGCATCACGGTACATGGCCATCTCTTCCAGAATGACTTGCTTTTCTTTGGTGATATGATTCTCCGGAAACGTGGAATTAAAGGTAATATCGGCCAGCAGTTCTATTGATTTTTCCAAATGGTTATCGAGAACTGCCGAGTAAAAACAGATTTTCTCCTTTGTGGTGTAGGCGTTGAGATCGCCACCCAGCGACTCCAATCGGTTCAGAATGTGAAAAGGATTTCGCTTCTTCGTTCCCTTGAAGGCCATATGTTCCCAAAAATGAGCAAGACCCTGTTCGTGATCTAACTCATCTCGGCTACCGATATCCAACATGATGCCCACATGGGCGATTTTAGTGTCGTTTGCTTCTTTGTGAATGACCCGAATGCCATTCTTCAACTCCACCAATTCGTACTCCTTCATTGACGCAAAGTTATGCGAGTAAAGAACAATATGCGATGGTTAATTCAGGGATGTTTTGAATTGAATTCAAGTTTGCAAGGGCTCGAAAACCAATGCAATACGAATATAATTCAATTCATTATTCTAAAAATCCAAGAACCGTTATAAAATACCCTAATTGTGGGATTGTTTATTCCAATTAAAGGTTTGAGCTTTAATAACCAATCAAAAAACAAACCTACGTATGTCTACTCTCAAGAAAATCCTTTCTATTGATGGTGGTGGAATCAGGGGAATAATTCCAGGCCAAATAATTGTCGAAATAGAAAAGGAGTTTGGAATAAAAGCATCTGACTATTTCGATCTTTTATCAGGCACCAGCACAGGTGGAATTCTGACCTGTGCGTATCTCATGCCGAGTGAAAATGACCCCTCCAAACCAAAGTTTAATGCTGAAGAGGTTGTGGGTTTGTACTTCGAACGAGGTGATGAAATATTTGACATTCCGATCTTTCATAAGATAAGGTCGCTTGGAGGTCTTGCGGATGAGAAGTACCCCGAAGATGGCATTGAAGATGCGCTGAGGGACTATTTCGGAGACGTCTGGTTGAAGGATTTGCTGAAGCCGTGCATCGTTACCTCCTATGACATTCGTAGAAGAAAAGGTCATTTCTTTGGTCAGCACAAAGCCTCCAAAAATGAGGAATTCAATTTTAAGGTTAGAGATGTTGCCAGAGCCACGTCGGCTGCCCCTACCTACTTCGAGGCGGCCAAAGTAACTGCAGAAAATGGAGACGAATATCCTCTCATAGATGGAGGCGTATTTGTTAACAACCCAGCCTTAGTTTCATATGCGGAAGGCCGGAATATTTTCAAGCGCGATTCCGGAGAAGATGCCACTGCCAAGGATATGAAAATTCTATCCATTGGGACAGGGTACACCCTCAAAAGGTACAACTACAGCAAGGCCAAAGATTGGGGTATGGCCCAATGGGTGCAGCCGGTCATAGATATTATGATGTCAGGAGCTTCCGAAGTTGCAGACTATCAGCTCAGGAAAATATACGACACAGTAGATAAACCCGAAAAGTACCTACGGATAGATGGCAACTTGAAGTCCACAGATGTGGATCCTGAGATGGACTGTGCCACTAAAGAAAACATGACTAGGTTGAAGAAATTTGGTCAGCAGCTGTTCAAGGAGAACAAGGGGAAAATTAAGGATTGGCTGGATTTGTAATCTTAAAGCAAGCTCCCATGAATTATCAAAAGGCATTCGGCGACACCTTTAATCAGACGTTGATTGGAGTAGTGATTGGTTTCGGGGGATTCAGCACGCTGATTCCAAATATGCTCGAAAGTGTGAGCAAGACAGTTGAGGTAGGAAGCTACGTGTCATTGCGAATATTTTCCATGGCCTTTTTTCTGCTGCCCATTCTTTGCGCACTAGCCTATTGGTGGAGCCGGGGAGCCATGTTTTATTATAAGCATGTGAACGGGACAGTGCCGGAAAGGCCGCCTCATCATAACATGGCCATGGTCCTAGCCATGGTCTTGAATCTCATTCCAGTGGCTCTGTTCTTAAACGATCAGTTCTTTCTGTACACAATAGGTCTCAATAAAATTGTCTTTGTACTCGCTTACTATGAAATTTTAGCCATTATTCAATTGATATTCTTCGTGGTTGGTTTCGGCGAAAAAAACAGAACCACGCAAGAGTCCAAAGCTTTTTTACAAGCGAACATAATTGTCTTTTCCCTTCAATTAATTCTTGGGGTTGGGATGGCCGCTTTCATCGAACCTTGGATGATCTACAAAGCGCAGATGGGTTGGATCATTCCTATTATGATTCTTATCTACTTAGCCATTGGGGTGGTGGCATATCGTCGGGTGGATTCTAAAGGGAATCTGGCCCAGTATAAGGATCTTTCCATAGCACTCACTGTGCTGGTCTTCATTTTTATTAATTTCCCAATGCTCAGTTCCAATGCCGAAGCTGGTATTTTGGTTTTAGTTCTCTCTTTCATATTTCTCTTTCTTTTCGGCTGGGTACGGGAAATTTCCTTTTTAAACTACACGCCCAAATTTCACTTTACGCATAAGTTTTTGAGTGTTGGTGCCGGGCTCATCTTGGTATTATCCGTGTTAGTCAGCATTCAGTATTTCTTCGTTCAGGAGAATTCTCTAAAGCTCAATAAGTTTTACATGGCCTCTCGAATGGATGCCATTGAGGAAGTGAGCAACAAGAAAATTCACCCATTCGTTGTTCTCGATGAGAAGTATTGGGAGATTATACCAGTTGACTCAACATTTTCTAGGCAGGATAGTTTGCACGCTCGGTACGAACTCATCCAAAAAATTTCTGCTCACAACCATTTACTTACTGCTTACTTAAATGAACGCATAGATGATCCCGATGCGGCATTTATTGATTTAAAAGGCGAGAAGCTGAACCTAGCAAAGTGGTTGACAGAGTCCCCTGATACAGTATCTGTTAGAAACGTATTCTTCAAACCTTATTTAGAAAAAAATTCCTTTGCAAGGAAGGATGGTTTCACAACACGTCTTGACACTGCCACTGGAGACGAGATCAGATTTTTCTATAATCAAGTGTACCATAATATCGAGAGCCTGATCAAAATACTGGTTGCTAATTCACAGCCTGAAAATCCCTTCACCGATTCCAAAGAGTACATAAACTATCAGCACCCAATAAACTATTACACCGAGACACTCTTGCACTATAAGCATGAATACCAAGCCGCTACGAAGGTGGAAGAACTGCTGGGAGAGTACGCCATGATCGATAGTTTGCTTACCAGCTATCCTCAAGTCTATAGTGGTAAAAAGGAAAAAATTCTACGAAAAATTTGGGAGCAACTTCATACGCTAACCGAATACAAATCCATGCTGGAGAAAGATGGATTTGATCCGGATAACAAGAGTGAAATCTATATACCTTCAGATTCCAAAATCTGGCGACTTACGGGGCAGGACATTGAAAGTCCCACAAATCAAATCACAACCAGAAACTTGTTTACTTATATCAAAGCCTATAAGGGGCAGCAGTATTATGAACGCTACGGAAAGGCTCAGACCATTTTTAGAGCCTACTTGGTCGATTGTCAGCAAACTGGACTGTTCGTTCTGTTCTATACTCTTGTGGTTATGCTACTTCTTTACTGGCTTCAAAGAAGAAATAAAAAAGAGACTGAAATTATCATTGATGATTTAAAGAACACCAGTTCGGATGCCAGCCCACAAGGCTTCCTAAAGATCGGACTACTTGTTCTGGCCATTTTGATTCTTCATGTTGCGCGCCCTATCAAAAAAGAGCATATCAACCCAGAGCAACCGTATTGGATGATGGATCTAGACAACTGGTATGAGCGAGGCAACCTTGGAAAATTGCTTGGAAAAGAAGACAATACCGCTAAAGTGGAAAATAAGTATGGGGGAGACCAGTACTACATCATGAAAGCCGAAATGGAAAAAATGATAGATGAAATAAGAAAAGGGAATGACGCTCGTCAGGCACAACTTGATGAAATAAAAGACGGACTAGAATGAAACTCGCTACATCGCTGCTTCTGATGGGCTTTGCGCTCTCCTCTCTGGGACAAGCCAAAGAGGAAATATTGACTCGAGTAAAGGAGGTCCAAGAATCAATAGAAGCCATAAGACCGGAAACTCAACTCAAGCTTGACAGTCTGGGAATGGATATCGGTAGATTCTCCAAGCGCTGGTTGAGCAGTCGCAATGCTGATGTTTTAATTCACTATTACCAAGCGAGTGTAGAGTACTGGGCCTACTTGAACACTACTTTTCCAACTAATCCTCTGCCCTTTTCCGATCTGAGTATTTTTATAGGAGAAGCCATTCCCAAGGAACTACCTCAACAAATCCACCAGTTTGAGAAAACAAATCCGACGGCCAAGGGAGTGAGAAGCAGCGTAGACAATCTTGTAAAAAATACTGCAGCAATTGCGAAAACTACATGGAGTCTTGACAGTGCTAAAACGAAATATTTTGAAAACATTTCAGTGAACATAGTAAAGGTTCAAACTCAGCTCGCAGCATTGAACGAGAACATGGAGAAGAGTTTAGAATATCAATATTCCCTCGATAGCCTGATGCATCTTCAGCACTTGAAACGCTTGGAGTCGCTGCAAAGAAGTGCATACCTCATATTGGTCCACAAGTTTCAAAAGCAGAAATAGTCACTATTTAAGCATTCTAGTACTGAGCCTATTGGAAGGGTTTTCCTGACCCTCAATCTCCAAACCCAGTAGCTCCGCTACAAGTGGATATACTTCCACATTATCAAAAGCCTTGATTCTGGTACCTGCCTTCACTTCCGGCCCTTCTATGTAGAAAATGGCACCCATGTCTTCATATCGCAAGGGGTCGTATCCATGAGTTCCCCCCTTCACGGATTGTGGACTCTTCTGAATAACATAGGGCGGCTCACAGAGTACAACCAAATCTCCAACCCGGTCATCGTTTACGAATCCATGCCTTTCACCTACCTCCTGTTTTGACAGCACCTCCAAATTTGGAAATTGATTTAGCTGCTCACTTATTGATGAAATAAGCTCCGAACTATCAGTATAAACCATTAGCATAGTAGATGAAAAATCGGCAACTGCATTGCCAAAATCAATACTGCTTAAATCTATCCCCTCGTTTATTTCGGTCATGCCATGGTCCGATGTTACAATAAAATAAATAGGTAATTCCAAGGCTTTCAATTCGGTTCTTAGCCTGCCTATAAGTCTGTCGGCTTCCAGAACTGCCTGTTTGGTTTCTTGGCTATTTGGCCCGAAAGCATGGCCTGCATCATCGACTATTGCGAAATATAGGGTTATGATATGTGGTCTCGTATCATCAGGCAGTTCAAGCCACTCAAGTACCTTATCTATGCGCTCGTCATTTGGCTTTTTATGATCGTAGGTTTCGAAATACGTTGGCAGATAGCCCTGAATATTCGCTTCACTTCCAACCCAGTAATAGGATGCGGATAGCATTTGGTGTTGTTCAGCAAGAACCCAAAGTGGTGTACCCTGATACCAACTGCCATCTGTGACTTCATCTCTATTACCAATTGAATAGGTTCTGCCCTTTGATCGACTGTAAAAAGAATTACCAACAATTCCATGATTGGCCGGCCTCAATCCGGTGACCAGTGTGTAATGATTGGGAAAAGTTTTAGAGGGAAACGACGGGATCATCGCCTCGGTGGAGGCGCCTTCTTTTGCCATCGCTAGCAAATTAGAAGCTCCAAATTTTTCTGCATAGTCATGACGAAAACCATCGATAGATAGCATAATGACATAGGGCTGAGACTGTGCCCACGAACTATTACCACCAGACACCTTGGTTTCAGTGGTACATCCAACAAAAAAAATACTGATTGACAAGATCAGTTTTTTAGCCGTGTGATTCATTCCTGTAAAATCAAAAAAGGGAAGCAGAAACTTCCCTTTTTGAATGTAAACAAAATGTTACTTTTTAGTCCTTTTCCTTGTTGATTTCTGCCATCACCTCTTCCTTGGTTTCACCAGTGATTACTTTTTCAGTGATTTCAGTCTTACCATCAATTTCCTCTTCGGTAGTTACAGTAGCGCGATAAGTGCCATCCTCCAGTTTCTCCATTTCTACCCGTACTTCTTTCTTAGCACCCTCTTTTACCACTTTAACGTCAGCAATTTTAGATTTTATGAAAACGTTCACTTCATCCTCAGTGCCAGACAAGCTATCCAACATCACATTTCCGTTCTCATCCTTCGACTTAAAAATGGCAACAACTTTTCCATCCTCATTTGTCACCTCCACATTCATCTGCTTTTGATCACCATCCTGAACCCACACCATTCCATGTTCACCGTGAAGATCAGCTCCTTCATTTCCGTATACTTCACCTAGAATTGGAGCAATCACCAGACCTACCAAGCAAGTAAGCTTAATTAAAATGTTCATCGATGGCCCAGATGTATCCTTGAATGGATCACCAACGGTATCACCAGTGACAGCAGCTTTATGAGCTTCTGATCCTTTATAGGTCATTTCTCCTTCGATCATTACGCCCGCCTCGAATGATTTTTTTGCATTGTCCCAAGCACCACCAGCATTGTTCTGGAATATTGCCCAAAGAACACCTGAAACAGCCACTCCGGCCATGTAGCTACCTAGAGCTTCAGGTCCCATTGCAAAACCTATGATGATTGGAGTAATTATCGTAATAGCACCCGGAAGCATCATTTCTCTGATAGCAGCCTTAGTAGAAATGTCCACACATTTACCGTACTCTGGCTTGCCCGTTCCTTCCATGATTCCAGGAATTTCCCTGAACTGGCGTCTTACTTCTTTCACCATTTCCATGGCAGCTTTACCCACCGATCTCATGGCCAAAGCAGAGAAAACAACAGGAATCATCCCTCCGATGAAAAGTGCGGCAAGCACGTCTGCTTTGAAAATGTTAATTCCGTCGATTCCAGTGAAGGTCACATAGGCAGCAAAAAGTGCTAGAGCTGTTAACGCCGCAGAAGCAATTGCAAATCCCTTTCCTACAGCAGCAGTTGTGTTTCCAACTGAATCCAAAATGTCTGTTTTTTCTCTTACATCATCGGGCAATTCGCTCATTTCGGCAATACCTCCGGCATTATCGGCGATCGGTCCAAAAGCGTCGATTGCAAGTTGCATGGCAGTTGTTGCCATCATGGCTGAAGCAGCGATTGCCACCCCATAGAAACCTGCAAATTCATAAGACGACCAGATTGCACCCGCAAAAAGCAAGATCGGGGCGAACGTAGAAATCATTCCGGTTGAAAGACCAGCAATAATGTTTGTTGCGGCTCCCGTTGCAGAATTCTTAACAATATCTAGAACTGGCTTCTTACCAAGACCTGTGTAATATTCCGTGAAGTAGGAAATCAAGCCTCCTACTGCCAACCCAACAAGAACGGCATAATAAACCTCCATTGGGGTAACCTCCAAAATTCCTTCTCCGAAGAAACTCATTTGCATAGTTGCAGGAAGCATGATTGGAAGAAGGAAGAAAAGAGCAACGCCTGTAAGTAGGATCGAACTCCAGTTTCCAATGTTCAATGCCTTTTGAACCTGTGGCTCCTTGGCATCATTGCTTGAAATTTTAATGAACAAAGTCCCGAAAAGCGAGAAGATGATTCCTAAACCGGCAATAACCAGTGGCAATAGAATTGGGCCAATACCACCAAATTCGTCAGTGATTGATCCGCCCATGTCTCGAATCACGTAGTTCCCAAGAACCATAGATGCCAAAACTGTTGCGACATAAGACCCGAACAAATCGGCTCCCATTCCTGCAACGTCTCCCACATTGTCTCCCACATTATCCGCAATTGTTGCAGGGTTTCTAGGATCATCTTCAGGAATTCCAGCTTCAACTTTTCCAACCAAATCAGCTCCTACGTCAGCGGCTTTTGTATAAATACCACCGCCCACTCTGGCAAAAAGAGCGATTGACTCAGCTCCTAATGAGAAACCAGCTAGTGCTTCCAAAACAATTGTCATGTCGTGAGTGTTCGTCCAAACACCGCCCATAAACCATTGGAAAATGATAATGAAAAGGATACTTAGACCGAATACTGCAAGACCTGCAACACCAAGTCCCATTACTGTTCCTCCTGTGAATGAAACTTTCAATGCCTGAGGAAGGCTGGTTCGTGCCGCCTGAGTAGTTCTAACATTCGCGGCAGTCGCGATTCTCATTCCGATATTTCCAGCAACTGCCGAGAAAATGGCACCAATGACGAAAGCAACCACGATGAACCAGTGTGTGGTGTCCACCATTGCCGAAATAACCCCGAGTAGGGCTCCAGCAACCACCACAAAAATTGCGAGTACGCGATACTCAGCAGCTAAGAAGGCAAGTGCTCCCTCTTTAATGTGTTGAGCCAAATCTTGCATTTTTTGATCACCGGCATCTTGCTTGTTTACCCAGCGGGCTTTAAAGAACATAACAAGCAATCCAACAAGCCCCAATGCAGGCACCAAATAGATAATTTTATCCATGATTTTCAGTTAGGTTTTGAAAACAGACCGCAAAGATAAGTTTTCACCTAATAATTAAAAGCGAATGAAAGTAAAGATGTCTCAGAGTTCCTGAGACTGTGTGTTGATGTAGTTCAAAAACTCGTTTTTGATGTTCTGATCTTTGAACTTTCCATCGAAATGCGCCGTACCCGTGCGGCTGTTCGTGTCTCCTACCCCGCGCGAAGAAACACACATGTGTGTGGCGTCAATAACCACCGCCACATCGTTTGTCTGAAGTACAGACTTCAACTCCTCCGCAATTTGAACAGTAAGCCTCTCCTGTACTTGGGGTCTTTTCGCGAAATACTGTACAATCCGATTGATCTTGGATAGCCCAATCACTTTGCCGCTTGAAAAGTACGCCACATGTGCTTTTCCGTAAATTGGCACAAAATGATGCTCACAATGAGAGTAGAACGTGATGTCCTTCTCCACAAGCATTTGGTCGTAATTGTATTTATTCTCAAAAAGTCGAGCTTTTGGTTTGTTATCCGGGTTGAGCCCTGCGAACACTTCTTTCACATACATCTTGGCCACCCGATGAGGTGTTCCTTTCAGACTATCGTCATCAAGGTCAAGACCAAGGATCAGCATGATCTCTTTGAAGTGCTTTTCGATCAACTCTACTTTCAGTTCATCATCCTTCTCAAAGGCGTCAGGACGAAGTGGAGTGTCCGATGCACCCGGCACGTGATCATCTCCTAGATCGTCAGGCTGGATATTCGACAAAGTTTCTTTCTGTTTCATACAAGGTTACTTTCATATCCAGTTTTGAGTCAATCTTATCTCGAAGGATATTGTAAATCACCACAACAATGTTCTCTGCGGTGGGGTTCAAATTCTTAAAATCATCTACGTCCAGATTCAAATTTTTATGATCAAACCGATTGGCCACATGCTCTTTCATTAGATCGCTTAGATGCTTCATATCGTAGACGTATCCGGTCTCAGGATCTGGTTCACCTGTCAACCGAACGATGAACTCATAGTTGTGCCCATGCCAATTTGGGTTGTTGCACTTCCCAAAAACCTCATCGTTCTTTTCATCACTCCATGCTGGCACATAAAGCCTGTGGGCAGCATTGAAATGTTCTTTTCTGTAGACCGCTACTTTCATTCTGATGCAAAAATACCACAAGTGAACACTTGACTAATATAAATCGTTCTGAGGGCTATTAGTTTTGACAACTACATTTGCAATCCATGACCTTCAAAGAGATACAAGCGAAACTTATCGAGTACAAGAAATCTGAAAAAAAGATGTTCACCTCATCTTCTTTTCAAACGCACAGTTTGGTAATGCTTCACATTATTAGTCGAATTGATCCATCGATCAAAGTGTATTTTTTGAATACCGGCTATCTATTTCCCGAAACAGTCGCATTCAAGGATGCCGTTGGAGCGAAATTCGGATTGGAGGTTATTGATGTTAAACCAAACACACCTAAAGATTTGCAGCGTGATGCAAGCGGGAGATTGATGTACACTTCTGATCCAGATCATTGCTGCTATCTGAATAAAACCCAACCAATGGAGCCAATCCTTGCGTCGCATGACGTTTGGATTAATGGGGTTCGAGGTGATCAAAGTGCAATAAGAAAGGCAATGAAAGTTGAGCAGCCTGCCCCTTTCGATACCATAAGGTTTCACCCGATGCTCGACTGGACAAACAGGGACATTTTTGCCTATATCAAGGAGCATAACTTGCCCAGACATCCGCTAGATGCGGAGGGGTACGCGAGTATCGGTTGCGAGCCGTGCACACGGAAACTGGATTTAGACATGCAGGAACGAGAGGCACGTTGGTACGGGTTGAACAAAGTAGAATGTGGCTTACACACTGACTTAATCAGTAAATAAATGAAGGTATTAATTACAGGAGGTGCAGGATATGTTGGAACGAAACTGACCAAGGCGCTGGTGCAAAACCCAGAGATTGATGAAATCAGGATTTATGACAACCTGAGTCATGGACATTTCAACTTCTTCGTTGGGGCTAAGTATCCGAATCCTGAGAAAATCAAATTGGTACAAGCCGACATTCTGGACTCACGTCAGCTTAAAAAAAGCCTAAAAAATGTGGACGTAATTATCCACTTGGCTGCAAAGGTCACTACTCCATTTGCGAATGCCGACTCGCATTTTTATGAGCAAGTGAATCACTGGGGCACAGCTGAGGTGGTTTATGCAGCGGAGGAGATGGGCGTTGAGAAACTTATTTACCTGAGTAGCACATCGGTCTATGGCGCAAGCTCTGATATGGCAAACGAATCAACCTTGGCCGTTCCAAGAACATTTTATGGCATCTCAAAGATGCGCGGCGAAGAGCATGTGATGCGATTCGCAGACAAGCATGAAGGACTGGTTTTCCGAGCTGGCAATGTGTACGGCTTTTCAAAAAGCATGCGGTTTGATGCGGTGATCAATCGGTTCATGTACGATGCGAACTTCGCGAATCGAATTAAGATCAATGGGTCAGGAAAACAGTCAAGAGCCTTTATTCAGGTAGACTACTTGGTTGATTCTTTGACTAAGTCGGTAATGAAAAAGATTCCGTCTGGCACTTATAACCTGGTCGATAAAAACCTTCAAATCTTTGACGTGGTGGATGTTCTAAAAGAAATGTATCCTTCTCTTGAATTTCTATTTTCCAACCAACATATGAATTTGAGGGAATTGAAAGTAAGTCGAGAGTCCCAGCTTTATTCCTACATTGACCGATATGAGCCTAGGGAGCTCAAGGAAGAGCTTGTAGAGCTGAGAAAGAAATTTTCTTTTTAAACGAAATATGTAAATTTACGTATATATTTATGTAATTTTACTAAAATGAGATATAAAGACAGAAGTAATGATCCTTTGAGTGCACGTATGGTCAGTGAAGTTGCAATAGAGTACGGTATGACCAAACTTGAGATGGCCACACTTTTGGGTGTATCCGAGAAGACCTACTACAATCTCATGAAATCCACTCTTGATGCACATCAGGGCGATCGGTTCAGCTATATGCACAGCATTCTCGAAGAAGGTAAGCACACCTTCAATGGCTTATCAAACTTCAAGGACTGGTTGCACACCGAGCAATCGACCTTCGGTGGCGCCACTCCTCTTCAGAAGATGTCTTCACTCGTGGGAGCACAGGAAGTACTCGCAGAAATGACCAAAATTAAGCACGGTATTTTCGCGTGATTGTCTACCGTATTTGCCACCCCGATTATGCGCATGATCTTTCGGGCTATGGCTCGTCCATCAATGGTGCCCGATGGAACGAACGAGGCTTCCCCGTCCTTTACACGGCCACTACCTCCTCACTGACGATACTGGAATTTTTGGTGCATATCCGAGGAATTAAAGGAAATATTTCTTACAAATTATTAACCATTGACATGAATTCCATGGACGTTATTGAACCATCGGGCCTTAATAGACACTGGGTGGATGATCAGAAACACACTCAGAGAATCGGTACTGAATGGCTGAAATCAAAAGGCTCCATTGGTCTCAAAGTTCCCTCGGCACACAACCCCCTTGAATGCAACATTCTTTGGAATCCTCGTCATCCAAAATTTAATCCTCAGATTGTGAGATCCGACTATTATTGGTACGATGGTCGATTAATATTGCAAACGTGACCCATCCACCGCTTTTGCTTCCACCGATACATCCGAGAGTTGATACTAGAGACGGAGAGAGTTACATCTTTGATCCTATCCGAAAAAAAATGCTGCTGCTCACCCCCGAAGAGTGGGTTCGACAGCACTTCGTGAATTTACTGAAAGAACACCTAGGCTATCCGGCCGGACTGTTTCAACTGGAAAAGCAACATACATACTCAGGGGCACTCAAGCGCACGGACATTACCGTTCTCGATAAGATGGGTAATCCCTTCTTGCTCGTGGAGTGCAAGGCGTATGATGTGGCGATTAATGAAGCTACCCTCAAGCAAATTGCCACGTACAACAAGACCCTGAAGGCCAAGTACATCGCAGTGACAAACGGGCTAAAGCACTTTGTGTGGCAGCTGCAAGCCGCGGGTTACCAACAGCTTGGTGAATTTCCTAGGTATGCCGATTAACATCATTCTTTTTTTTAGTTTCGAAAAATGAAGAAACTACGCTCTAAAATTTCTCTTCCCTCTTTAATTCTTGAATTCATCTCCGTGGTTTTTGCAGTCTTGCTGGCTTTGGGACTAAACTCCTACAAACAGTCCAAAGATGATGACAATAAGGCGAGCTCATTAAGGTCATCCATTATTAATGAATGCAAGGTGAATCAAGTAAAGGTTGATTCAGTTTTGGTTAAAAATCAAGCATATTTTGACCTTCTTGACTCCCTCGTTCGGCTAGATAGGGAGGATGTTCATAATGTTCCATTTCAATATGAATTCGATTTGTTGACAAATGCTGCGTGGCAAATTGCTCAAAACGATAATTCGAGTAATCTTCTGGGGCAACAGTTCTTACTTGATGCCTCGGATATATATCAGCATCAAAGCTTTTTTATGGAGTTCACATCAAGCTTTTTTGAAAATATGGCCGGCTATGTTTTGGATCAAGACAACACCCCACCCTACGACATGGCTCTGGCTTTGTACTTCAATATGAACGTAATGTTCAGTGCCTGTGAGGAACTTCAGGGAAAATACGATAAATTTTTAGCCACCTACCATCAATCCAATTAGCACAGCTTACACTGGCTGAAGCAACACTTTCCAAGCGGTCATTACTTCGCCGCTATCCAGGTAATCTCCTGCAAGCTTGTGTAGCTCTTCGGTGATTTGATCCGGGTCACCTTCTAAGCCGGCAAGGATCGCTTGAACTTCTGGTTCTCTTCCGAATGTTTCGATCTCCTCCTCCTCAGGCAAAGTCTCCACATTGCCCAATTTCCCCAAATGATTTCCCGTAAGGAAATGACTTTCTCTGACGCGCTTGGGTAATTGATCCACGCCCATTCCCTTGGTGGTCAATGGTTTTACTACTTCAAACAATCCGGCATTTGCGCGGGTATACCAATCCCCTCCCATTCTAGCCACCTGATCAATTTTGATCGGATCGATTCGTCCGTCATCATTAAGAATATTTTCAGAGACATGCATCAATTGCACTTCGCAAATAATCAAATTTCCTGCGCCCCCTTGATTGCCCAGCTCTTTTACTTCCACCACCTTGCACTCAAAAGAAACTGGTGATTCGGCCACTCTTGGTGGTTTCACTTTCTCGGATTTTACCTTGGTTAGACCGGCTTTTATAAACTCATCCACCCCTTTTTCATACTCGGTACTGGCGAGAGACATTTGCTCTACCATTTCATAATTGACAACATTGATCACCACCTCAGGGTGCTCTTTCACGTTTTCGTAGGTGTGCTTGGTCGTGTTATCTCGTCCTCTTCTGGCAGGTGAGAAAATCAAAATGGGTGGGTTGGCACTGAAGACATTGAAGAAACTAAACGGACTGAGATTTACTACCCCTGTCTTATCTACTGTGCTGGCAAATGCAATGGGCCTTGGCCCCACCGCACTGAGCAAGTGGCCGTGAAGCTGTCCTACTGAAATGTCCTTTGGATCAATGGTCATCTTGTCAATTCAAAATCAAGCCTTGTAATTTAACAAATAGCCGTGGAGTGCCAAATACCCACACAACGTCATCGCTTCCAGATGAATTCCGGGATGACTTCATCTCCTCGAATGATGTCCGCCACTTTCAAGTGGTAAATCACGCTATCAATCATTTTGTCGCTTACCCAGCTATTGGAAGCCCACTCGGTGGAATGATACCAGCGCTCCACATCCGCCAATTTCAGCTTGTATCGATCAGCAATTGTTGGGATGATGGAGCTGTCTTTCATGAATGCCTGGCAACTACTCTGCACAACTTTCAAAAATGCACTCACCGCGTCAGGAGCCTCAGCTAAAATCCTCTCGGATGCCGCCACCACAAAACATGGCCAGGGAGTCACATACTGACTTATTCTTCTGATCTCCCCTGAGTCCACAAAAGGTTTGGTGGTAAACTTCTCCCAATAAAATACATCTGTTTCCTGACCATTCAGCGACACAATTGCCTGATCCAATTTCCCCACTTCCCTAAATTGATCTTTTGACAATGAATGGCCTTGCGCATTGGCATTGATGATGGACATGAGGTGTGAGCCCGAACCAAACCGACTAATCGCATGGTTCTTTTCAAAAAAATTATCTCCCGACTTGAGATCGTTATTCTTGCCCGTGTGAATGCCCCAGGTCAAGGGGGTGACGACAAATTCGCTTATGATTTTGGCAGGGTTGCCGTTAATAATATCGAAAATGATCCCTTCGGTAAGAATGAATGCAATGTCAGTTTCGTTGGCTCGAAGTGCCTTTGTCATTTGCCCTGTTCCTTCAGGATAATCGGTCCACTCGACTGTGATTCCCTTTTTAATGAAATCACCACGCTCTCTTGCAAGATGAATAGGGAGGTTGAAGTGCTCAGGAACTCCGCCTACTCTTAGTTTGGTATCGCTCATTGGTATTCAAAAAATGGCTTTGGATATGCAACTTAAGCATCATTTTTTAGCGGAAGCTTTCAGTTCTATCAAAGCAAGAAGAAATACGATAATTAATTCTACAGAAAAGTAGATAAAGGCCAATGTGGTCAGTGCATAAAAATGATTGGATAAAAGACTCACAGAAAGCAAGGAATACCCAAGGTTGGAAAATGCAATTGGCTTCAGAGCCCGCCCGCCGACCGATGAGAAGTAACAGACCAAATCGTAGATGACAAAAAGAACGGGAGCCGCCGCTAAGAGGTAAAGGGTAGAAATCGGAACTCCAAAATGATGTTGAAACATGGGTAGTACTACTCCGAGTGCCAGAGCCGAGATCAACGCACCAACTCCGTCAATCAAGAAAAGCTGTTTTGGGGTGAGCGTCATGCCTTCAGCAAAGGCTTCATGAGCGGATGCATCTGAGAAGTTTGAAACTCCGTGACCTTGAACTCCGCCAGCTTGTGAGTGTAAAACGGATCCTCAGAAATGATCTGATTCACCTCTTCGAGTGAGTCCGCCAATGCCAATATGATGCCGCCTGTCCTAGGGACTTTACGCCCTGAGGTCACAAACTTATTCTGCTTGTAGTACTTATGGAGATACTTCACATGGTCGGTCATGTGGGCATCCAGTTCATCAAGAGGAACGATGTAGGTGAGGTCGATGATGTACATGGTTGTTCTTTTGAGTGTAAATTGTACAAAACATCCAATTCATGAAAAAGCTAACTCTCCTTTTCTCTTTCCTATTTACAGTTCTCCTTTCATTCAGCCAAGGCTATGACAAGAAATTCGATGCGGTCGGCTTGGTAGTGTCAGATATCGAAGCTTCAGAGAAATTCTACACCGAGATTCTTGGATTTGAGAAATTCACTGAATTCTCACTACCTGATGCTTGGGCCGACCAAGCCGGCATGAGCAACGGCAAAGGCCTGACCGTGAACATGTACAAACTTGGAGAAGGGCAAAACGCAGCTGCTCTCAAACTGGTAGAAATCAGAGACGTGAAGAAGAAAAAGGCGCTCTCAGGAGTGGACGTGCAGTCCGGCGTAAACTATCTCACCTTTCGATACGAGGACTTTTCTGAGGTTAGAAAGAAAGTCGAAGAACTCAACATTCCTATAGTAGGCGAGGTATCTGGTGAAGGCTACAAGATCTTCATCATCCAAGATCCTGATGGAATTTTCGTGGAGGTGATAGAGTCCAGTAGAGGTTGAAAAATAGGCACTACCTCCACACGCCCGGAATTACTCATACCCACGAGCATGCACACAGTCCCTCGTGAATCTCCGATTTCAGGCAGGCCACCGCACCGATCGTTTCCCATAATCGCGCTGAGCGCGAACAAACGGCCTTCATGAAAATGGCGTCAAGAAAAATCGACTGATCACCGTTAAGAAATCCACTTCCTCGATCCCGACACAGTCCGGAGAACTTAGTTGATTTTAGGTGGAGGGAGATTTTTTAGCCATTTACATTAAGCCTTGATTTTTTGCTTCTTTTTCATCAAGGAAAAAGAAAGGCCTGTCCGGCCCGAGGACATATGAGTGATAGTAAACCCACCCCTAACCCCTCCAAGGAGGGGAATTAACCCTAAAACATCTCCGCCTCCATCTTAATAGTCACATCCGAATCCGCACAAATCGTCTTTTGAAGCCCCTTGCACCTGGACATCTCATACTTGTAGAAATAATCCAAGGTGTGAAGTTTCCCTTGCTTGAATACAGGGTCGGAATCATTCAATGCCGCCGATCCCATTTTCAGCCATTGCCAACCAATAACCACTGTTCCAAACAAATCCATGAAGATGGTTGCATCCGCGAGGAACTTCTCGTGATTTCCTTTCATCGCTTCTGGCATCAGGTGAGCCAAACAAGCCTCTATCAACTGAGCAGCTCCGCCGAGCTCGACAGCATACGATTTCAACTCCTGATGCTTCATTGCTTCTCCGATGGTAGCCTTAATCTCATCTGATAAAAGCTCCAGCGCAGCACCCTCCATCATAGTTACTTTTCGCCCGAGTAAGTCCAACGACTGAATGCCTGTCGTGCCTTCATAGATGGAAATGATTCGAATGTCTCTGAGGTATTGCTGAAGGATAAACTCCATCATAAAGCCGTACCCACCCAACACCTGAAGCCCTGTGTCCACAGCCTCCTTTCCAGCTTCCGATGGATACGTCTTAGCTACTCCGGTAAGGATCTCCGCTAAGAGGTTGTACTTGGTCTTCTCCTCCCCTTCGGACGTCATTTCTCTGTCCACATAGTAGGCACATTGCAATACCAAACTCAGGCTCCCCTCCACAATTGCCTTTTGGTGAAGCAGCATTCGCTTCACATCTGGGTGGTTGATGATCAACGTCTGCTCCGTCTCTGGATCTTTCTTTCCTGAGCTTTGAAGTTTCCTCCCTTGTGGGCGCTCCTTCGCATATTGCAAGGACGCATAATAAGCCGCCGAAGCAATCCCTACTCCCATTCTTCCCGTGGCTATTCGCGCCTCATTCATCATTTGGAACATATACGAAAGTCCCTTGTTCGCCTCTCCGACCAAGTACCCAATGCTCTCACCACTTTCTCCAAAAACCATGTGATTCGTGCAGTAACCCCGCTGACCTAGTTTCTCAAACTCTCCCGCCACATCCACGTGATTGTAGTCGCCAGTGCTACCGTCTTCATTTACGCAATACTGAGGCACCACGAACAACGACACGCCTTTGGTTCCGGCAGGTGCTCCCTCCACACGTGCCAATACCAAGTGAATGAAGTTGCTGGCAAACTGATGATCACTGGCTGAGATAAATATTTTCTGTCCTTTGATGGCAAAGGTTCCATCCTCACGAGGCACTGCAGATGACGTCACATCCGACAATGAACTCCCCGCCTGAGGTTCTGTCAAACACATCGTGCCGCCCCATTCCATTTCCTGCATTTTCGGAACGAACCTAGCCTTCAGCTCCTCCGTTCCAAAATTCAAAATCAGGTTAGCCGCCCCAGCCGTAAGCCCCATGTAACCCGTCACATGATTGTTGGCCGCCTCCATGATAAAATACAGCCCATTAAAAACCGTAATAGGCAGCTGCAGCCCACCGTCCTTTTCATCCATAAACCCACTGATCAGTCCCATCTCCCCCGCCTTCTTCAGAATAGGCCCAAACTGCTCGTGCACCGTCACTCGCCCATCTTTAAAGAAGGCAGGCTTCTCGTCCATTTCCTTGCAGTACGGATAGAGCGACGTATCGCTAAAATCCTTCACCGCCTCCAGCAGCAAATCAATGGACTGGCGATCGTACGCCTGGTACCGATCAAGGGCAAGCAATTGGTCTAGGTGGTGCACCTCGTTCAGCAGAAATGACAAGGTTTTAGGGTCGTAATATTTCATGACGTTCGGGTTAGTACGCCAAATTAATCAAAGTGAATGGGAAGGTCTTTTTGGAGCGACACCTCAGCGCAACTTACTGACTGTACTCCCGCTCGTGCTGCGCGTAATCGGGGCTAACAAAAAATCTTAAAGGCTTTCAACTCCCCCTTTGAAGGGGGGTGCGGCGGTCATGGCGTGGAAGGGGGATGTTTTTAAAGTTTAGAAAGCACAAATTATAGCTCTTCTCGACACGTCACTCCACCCAATTGCCGGACTTGTTCCGGCATCTCATAATGTAAGTTTTGGAGAATGTAGCACAAGCGGACGCTTGTGCTAGTTGGGGCTAACAAAAAATCTTAAAGGCTATCAACTCCCCCTTTGAAGGGGGGTGTTGCGGTCATGGCGTGGAAGGGGGATGTTTTTAAAGTTTAGAAAGCAAAAACTATGG
>CAYGSD010000016.1:0-2064 GCA_964352625.1 uncultured Roseivirgaceae bacterium | reverse complement strand
GCGGTCATGGCGTGGAAGGGGGATGTTTTTAAAGTTTAGAAAGCAAAAACTATGGCTCTTTCCGACTGTCACTCTACCCAATCTTAGAAAGGCACAAGCGGACGCTTGTGCTAGTTGGGGGGAAATCGATCATGAGTAAACCAACTCAAGTTTTCTTCCAAATAAAGGAGGAACATGATAAACGCCTTTTTCAATCTCCTTACAATATCCAATAAGTTCAACGTACTTCAACATTCGTTTCAAATCTTCTCGATCCATGTCAACTTGTTTTAGAGAAATATCACCTGATTTAAACATATTTTTATTTGCGGTCTTTTCGTTGATCATTTTAAAAACAGCCTGGTATTCACGGCTTTTCAAAATTTTGTGGACATTTCTTAGTTCTTCATTTTGTAGCTGACTATAAACCTCCAGTAAAACCTCTCGGGTAAACAGCGGATAATGAGGAAAGCCATTATTTAAGACTGGAGATACCGTTTGTTTAACTACCTCATTTAATTTGTAAAATTTACTTTGCTCTTCGGACAACAAGTTTAAAAAACGGATTAGCAAGCGAGGATTTACAAAGCCATTTGCGTCAGAGAGATTGGTAAATAGCCATTCTAGAAAATCCATTTTTTCATTCCCCACCAATACTTCATGGGGCATGAAAAGTTTAATGAATTTTTCCGCAACATTATAACTTATATTTTTCTTAAGATCTATACGACGCTGAGATTCAAATTTCACCCAAAATAGCAAAAACGAATACCAAGGTTTTTTGATTTTTTTGTACTTAATATTTGGCTGTTTCACTTCATTGGAAACACACTCTTGCAGGTACGAAGCAAAGTTTTCATTGATATAGGAATTTGCTAAAAACCTGAAACTAAGAAACAACAAGGTTTCACTTTGCTCCCATTTGAGCTCAAGCGTTCTTTCTTTGGCCTTGTCATATTCTATGTCAATTTCAGAAGAATAGTAAAGATCCGATCTTAAGAATAGGATTGGTTGAATGTTTGAATTTTGCTGTATCTCCTCAATTGCATCAATAAGTCCTTGCAAATAATTTTTCTGAAGATCATAGGTTTCCTTCCTGACAAAATTATCTAACCTATCAATTGATATAACCAGCTCTCTCTTGTTCTGTTTATAGAAAGCATTTATTTGTTCAAAAACAGTATTAAGGTTCAGTTGCTCCTTTATTTGATCAATAGATATTTTCGGAATTGCCTCAACCTCGGTTCCACTAATATTGAATGAAATACCAACTTTTAACCTCTTGAAATGGTCTAGTATGTTATATAATTTGAACTCATTCTTAAACTCCTCAACCTTAGATAGTTTTGAAATCAGTGTATCATAACCTTCTAGATTTTTATCCTCAGCAATAATTTTTTGAATTATCTTATTCAAGATAAAAAGGGCCCATCCAATCGAAATTGATGACGACTCCTTTCCCTTGAAGTTAGTCGTACTTAGGTAGCTGGAATCAAAACCAAAAGCTTGGTTAATCGAAATCAAACTAAGCCTTTTGTAATCAACCTGATTAGAAAGAAGTTGCCTATTAAAAACATTAAATAGTGCACTTTTACCACCGCCTTTAGGCGATAGGATGTAGTTGAAATCTTTATCAATAAATTTTCTAATCGCAGATGTTACGGCAAAAGATTTTTCTAATAACTCGTCATGCTCTCCCTCGAGTTTTCCAAAATCAAGTTTGCTAATCTCTTTTAGATTGAAATCGGGTAAATCGTGCCTTTTTTCTGATGTTGACGTTTCTTTCATTGCATATGCCTTAATGGCAATTATAATTATTTATTATATAACTACTTATAGTCCAAGTCTTCAAGACTAGCCCGTTTAATGCGCTAGCTGTCCTGAGTTTGTAACTCTGGACCCCTCAAACTAGTCCTCGTTTGTAACGAGGATTCCTAAAATCCCCCATAAAGTTTGAGGGAGATTTCTCGTCCCCCGATTGCATCGGGGTTCCCTCGAAATGACGTTATGAAATAAATGGCCGTATCAAACTAGGTACTGTTGTTAAAAGCAAGTCGTTTGTGAAGATTTTGTAATTTAAAGTTC
>CAYGSD010000015.1:14136-52599 GCA_964352625.1 uncultured Roseivirgaceae bacterium | reverse complement strand
CCCGCGACCCCGACCTTGGCAAGGTCGTGCTCTACCAGCTGAGCTACTCTCGCTTGTGCTTTTCTTTTAAAGCGATCGCAAATTTAGAAAGGTTTGAGAATAATCCACATTTCCTGCGACTTTTTGCTGAATTAATCTTCGACTTGCGGTCACTACGTAGGTGAAAGTATTACCAAAGCGGTAGTCAATTTAGGGGAAAGTACGAGTACAAAGCCTTTTGGAGTTGATTCATCTTTGCATTACCAACTTGAAAAGCTATAGTATGAACCACACCATCTACAACATGGAGATTTTTGAATCTCAGGAAGATCTCGAAATGGCCTTGGAAATCTCCAAGAAAGTGAAGTCTCATTTGACACGTCTTGTTTACGATGAATCCAAAGTGAAATACGCAAACAACTTGATCACTCTGGACACCATGGTTTCTCAGTGTAAAAGCGACCTTATTCAACAAGCTATTGCCGTTTAATTATTTTCACATTTAGATTAGTGCAGTTGGCATGAAAAATACAAGCAATGCTTACAATCGTATGATTGTAATAATGAAGTTATTCCCAGTCTTAGTTTTACTCGTCAGCCTCTTATTGAGAGAAGGGTACTAGGATTTCGATTTCAGGATATCCTTGAGTTCGTTCAATTTTAAGAGCGCTTCCACAGGTGAGGTTGAGTTAATGTCTGTTTTGTTGAGTAAATCCAGAACCCGATCCATTCGAGGGTCTGATTCAAAGAGGTTTAGCTGAAATTCCTTGGTGGGCATATCAGCCAACTTTGCCCTGTCCGAGTCCGACAACTTTTCTTTTTCCAGATGCTTAAGAATTTCATTTGCTCTGAGGACAATCTCGTTAGGTAGTCCGGCCATTTTGGCTACATGGATTCCGAAACTATGCTCTGTTCCGCCTTCCGCCAATTTTCTTAGGAATACCACTCTGTTCTCCAGCTCCTTCACCGACACGTTATAATTCTTCACACGACTCAGATCGGTGGCCAATTCGTTCAATTCGTGGTAATGCGTGGCAAAAAGAGTTTTTGCCCGGTGCTGACCATTGTTGTGCAGATATTCCACCAAAGACCAGGCAATCGACAGGCCGTCATAGGTGCTTGTGCCTCTCCCAATTTCATCCATCAACACGAGTGACCGATCGCTCAGATTGTTCATAATACTTGCCGTTTCCGTCATTTCTACCATGAAGGTGGATTCTCCTTTGGCAATGTTATCAGACGCACCTACCCGGGTAAACACCTTGTCAACAATTCCTATTCGGGCATAGCCAGCCGGAACGAATGACCCCATCTGAGCCATCAAAACGATCAAGGCCGTTTGTCTAAGTAGTGCGGATTTACCAGCCATGTTGGGTCCGGTGATCATCATTATTTGCTGAGACTCTGAGTCCAGGAAGACATCATTTGGTACGTACTCTTCCTCGGCGGGAAGGTTCTTTTCGATGACCGGATGGCGCCCGCCTTTTATGGTGATCTCCAGGTCATCGGCCATTGTAGGACGAGTGTAATTATTAGCGGAGGCAATCCGGCAAAAATTGCTGAGACAATCTAGCTGTGAAATGAGGTGGGCATTCAGTTGAATTGCCGGAATAAACTGAGCAGCCGTTTTCACTAACTCCAAGTAAATCCTATTCTCAATGATCGAGATTTCACCTTCAGCCTTCAGGATTTTTTCCTCGTACTGTTTCAGCTCTTCGGTGATGTATCGCTCGGCGTTTACCAGCGTTTGCTTCCGAATCCACTCTTGCGGCACTTTGTCTTTGTGTGAATTGGTCACCTCCAGATAGTACCCAAAAACTCGATTGTAAGCGATTTTCAATGAAGAAATGCCCGTTCTTTCTGTTTCTGATTTTACAATCTTGGCCAGATGGTCTTTGCCAGAAAAAGAGAGTGAACGGAACTCATCTAGGTTTTCATCCACTCCTTCCTTAATAAAGTTGCCTTGCGAAACGAGCATCGGCGCTTCTTCCTTTATTGTTGAATTGATCTCCTCTATCAATTCAAAACACGGGGCTAAAGCTGTCGCCAATTCTTTAAGCTCCGGCACTGTGCCAAGCACATCCATCATTGGAGCAATCTGCTCCAAACTATGCTTGAGTGTATTCAACTCACGTGGGTTGATTCGGCCTGTAGCCACCTTAGAAACGAGACGCTCCAAATCGGCAATTTCTTCCAAATGCTCATCTAGAGAATCAACAACTTCCGGATGTTGAAAGAGGGCATCTACGATTTCAAGCCGTTTTTCAATTTGGGTTTTATCCTTGAGCGGAAGTACCACCCACTTTCGAAGGAGGCGGTGACCCATCGCCGTTCGGCAGTCGTCAAGAATGTCAATCAGCGCCTGACCGTCTGGGTGAGAAGGAGAAATAAGCTCCAAATTCCGCACAGTAAATCGGTCGAGCCAAACGTACTTTTCCTGCTCCACGCGGGAGATTGCACGAATGTGACTCGTCTCCTTGTGCTCGGTTTCATCGAGGTAGTGAAGAATCGCGCCTGCAGAAATAATCGCGGCATTCATCCCCTCAATTCCAAAACCTTTTAGACTCTTCGCATCAAATTGTCGCGTGAGTTTTTCATACCCAAAATCATACTGAAAGACCCAATCTTCCAGTTTGTTTGTGTGGTGGTCTTCGGCCGGTCTCCAAGCAAGATTTTTCGAAAAAATGAGTTCTTTTGGCTTGAAGCCCTGAAGGAGTTTGTCGAGATAGGCTTCATCACCTTGAGCTACCATGAACTCTCCCGTGGAAAGATCGAGGAAGGCCATGCCGACTATGTCTTTTTCAAAATGGACAGCCGCTAGAAAATTATTCTGATTGGCGCTTAGTACTTGGTCGTTGAGTGAAAGCCCAGGTGTGACCAATTCGGTAACCCCTCGTTTCACAATCCCCTTGACGTCCTTTGGGTTTTCCAACTGATCGCAAATGGCGACTCTATTTCCTGCCCGAACGAGCTTCGGCATGTAGTTGTCGAGCGAATGGTGTGGGAAACCGGCTAGCTCGATATGAGAGGCAGATCCGTTGGCGCGCTTCGTGAGCGTTATGTCCAGAATTTTACTTGCCTTAATGGCATCTTCGCCGAAGGTTTCGTAAAAATCGCCAACTCTGAAAAGTAGAATGGCCCCCGGATACTTGGCTTTGATCGCCGCGTATTGCTTCATTAAGGGAGTCTCTTTCGTTTTGGTGGCCATGCGTACTTTTGAGCCTACAATATTACTTCGAAAAGATGCGAAAATTAAGGAACGAGGAGCTGGATCGGTTGAGCAATGAGGAATTCAAAAAGGCGGAGAAAATTCCAGTGTGTTTGGTGCTGGATGACATCCGAAGTATGCACAATGTGGGTTCAGCCTTTCGGACGGGGGATGCATTTGCCATTGAGAAAATCTACCTGTGTGGGATCACGGCTCAGCCACCACATAGGGAAATTCAAAAGACGGCACTTGGCGCAACTGAGTCAGTGGAGTGGGAGTACCGCGAGAGCGTGGTTGATCTGGTGAAGGAATTGCAGAAGGACTATTTGATAGCAGCAGTGGAGCAGGCAGATGAAAGTGTGAGTCTGGACAAATTCCAGCCAGAAGAGGGAAAGAAATATGCTTTGGTTTTTGGGAATGAGGTTTTCGGAGTGAATGAGGAGGTAGTGAAAAACGCGGATGTTTGCCTGGAAATCCCTCAGTTTGGGACGAAGCACTCACTCAATGTGTCGGTTAGTATTGGGGTGGTGCTGTGGGATTTTTGCCGGATTTATTCCCTGTCTTAACTGCTGGCAGGCGGCATCTCATAAAACCCATGAGCTTATAAACCCCTTCCGTCATTTCGCAGCGCAGCGGAGGAATCTTCTTCTAAATGGATTAAGGATTCCTTCGGAATGACTTGCTTGTGATTAAGTACGCATTGCAAACAAGCGCTAGCGAGGGGGTTGCCGGATTTATTCCGGCATCTCATAAAGATTTTTTGGGATTGGCTCTATGAGTTCCCGGCACAAGGCCGGGAAAACCTACCGGAATGGGAGGCAGCTTAAAATCTAGCCCCGATCAAACGGAGGCCGTGCCGCAGTGCGAGCGGGAGCACAGTCAGTAAAATATCCAGATTGTGTCGCTCCTAAAAAATCATTTCTTCGCCACACACTTCGCGCACCCACCACTTTCGGGCTTGGACACGAAGAACTTTCGGTAGAGGTAAACCACCGCGACGAGGAAGATAAGTCCGACGAGTATGCCCTGAATCATGAGGCTAAGATAAAGGTTATCCAGGCGCCCACATAGGCCATGGCGGTCATGTACACGAGCTGCACCATCGGCCATTTCCAGGTTTTGGTTTCGCGCTTCACGATGGCAAGCGTACTCATGCACTGCATCGCAAAGGCATAGAAAACCATCAGCGACAAGCCGGTCGCCATGCTGAAGACCTTCCTTCCTGTGCGTGGGTTCACTTCACTTTTCATCGTTTTCATCAGAGAGTCGTCCGCCTCAAAATCCTCACCGACATTGTAGATGGTGGCCATGGTGCCCACAAAAACTTCGCGTGCCGCAAACGATGTGATCAACGCAATGCCGATCTTCCAATCATAGCCAAGCGGCGCAATCACGGGTTCAATCTGTTTGCCCAAAATCCCGATGTAGGATTCGTCGAGCTCCACTTTGTCGATCATTTTCTCAGTGGAAGAGTCGAACGAATTGGGGCCGTAGCTGCCCAGCACCCAAAGAATGATGGAAATGGCCAGAATGATTTTTCCTGCCCCCCACACAAACACCTGCACTTTTTCGAGGAGGGAGCTTGCCACGTTCTTGAAAAGTGGGAGCTTGTAAGAAGGCATTTCCATGATGAGGAAACTTGGCGCTTTGGGTTTGATGAATATCTTGAAAATGACTGCTGCGAAAAGGGCGGCTAGCAGTCCGAGTAAGTAAAGGCCAAGCAGGACCAATCCTTGCACGTTGAACGCTCCGAAGACGTAGGTTTTTGGAATCACCAAGGCGATCATGAGGGCGTACACCGGAAGTCTTGCTGAGCAGCTCATCAGTGGTGTGACCAAGATGGTGATGAGTCGGTCTTTGGGCTGGTCGATGGTGCGAGCGGCCATCACAGCTGGGATAGCACACGCCATGCCTGAGATCATTGGCACCACACTTTTGCCATGCAAGCCAAATGGTCGCATGATTCTGTCCATCAGAAAAACTACGCGGGTCATGTAGCCTGATTCTTCGAGAAGCGAAAGGAAAAGAAAGAGCAAGGCTATTTGTGGAATGAAAATGATGACACCACCAAGCCCTGGAACGATACCCTCTACAAGCAGATCGGTGAGGAGACCAGGAGGCAATGTACCGTTCAGGTAATTCGCCATCCGGCCAAATCCTGAATCGATGAGCTCCATCGGCCAGTTGGCCACCTCGAAGATGAGCTGAAAAAGGAAAAATAAAATGACCAGAAAGGACACATAACCCCAGATGGGGTGAATCAACAGTTTGTCGAGTTTCTGGCTGAATTCGGGTCGCTCGGCTTCCTTGTGAAACTTGGTAAAGGAGAGCAGCTTGTCGATTTTTTTGAAGCGCTCTTCTGTTTCCGTGGCTGATTCTCCCGGCTTAAAATTCTCCACGAATGGCTGCCATTTTTCAGGAGACTCATAGGCATGAATGGCTTCCTTCAATTTGGCAGCATCCTCCTTCGTGCGGGCATTCATCTTGAGCACGGGCATTCCCCCAAGCAGGGAACTGAGCTTACTCTCTTCAATCTCGATTCCTTTCTTGGTAGAAAGATCAGACATGTTGAGCGCCAGTAGCACGGGTAATTTCAGGTCATACACCTGAGTGAAAATGAGCAGACTTCTCTCCAGATTGGTAGCGTCCGCAATGACCACAAAAAGGTCTGGGAAGTCATCACTGTCATTGTCGATCAGGAAATCGGAAACAATTTTTTCATCCTCCGTGATGGCGTTGAGACCATAGACGCCTGGTAAATCAATGACGCTAATTTTTTCGCCATTGTGAGTGTAGGAGCCGGTGCGCTTATCCACGGTGACGCCCGGGTAGTTCCCAACTTTTTGATTGAGTCCTGTAAGGGAATTGAACAGGGATGTTTTCCCGGTGTTTGGATTTCCAATAAGCGCGACCTTACGTATCATGGCAATAGTTCTACCGAAATGCATTTGGCTTCTGCCAAGCGCAACATTACGGTGCTATTACCGATTCTCACAGCCAAAGGTTCACCAAATGGGGCTTTTCCTATGATTTGTACTTTTTGCTGTGGGTAGAAGCCCATTTCCATGAGCCGACTGCTCAGTACTCCCTCGCACACGGAGTGTACGTTTGCACTAGAATTTTTTTGGAGCTTGTCGAGTGTCGTCATTGAAATCTAGTTCTATGCTGCCAGTTCTGCCATCTTCATTTTCAGCTCACAGGCAAAAGCCTTTGGGCATTTCTTACAATGCACAGCCTTCTCTTTGTATTTCTTGCAGCACTTTTTCTTCAGCTTTTTCACCTGCTTTCGGTCCACCGTGGACAAGATCATTTTGACTTCTTTTTTCTTCATCAGAATCTCACGTTCATCCCAACTCTAAAAGCTCTCGGCATTCCCGGTCTCAGTCCTGCTGGTCGGCGGGCTACTGCATATTCTGCATCGGCAATGTTCGTCACCGAGGTGAAGAAGGTTGTTCGGCTATCGATGAAATAGTTCAGGCTTACATCTGAAGTGAAGAAGGCTGCAATCTTCTCACTTTTGGCGATTTCGCCCGATCCGGGAACTGTTCTTATGCTGCTTTGGTACTTACCATTCAAAGTGATGCTATAATTTTTTGCTCTGAGTGTGGTGCTCACAAACCATTGGTTTCTTGCCAGGTATGGAATTTGATCTCCTTTGGTCACTGATCCCCATCCTTCAAAACTGCTATCGAAGGTGTTGTCAAATCTTGCATCTGTGAATGTGTAGGCTACTGAGATTGGCAGGTTAAAAGAAGTAGAAGATGGCAGGAGATTGTAGGTAGCTTCAAGCTCTATTCCTTTGGTAATGGCTTGACCAGCGTTGAAGAGATCACCGGTTCCAGTTCCACCAGCGGAGACATTGTCAGCCCCCAGGAGGTTTTGATAGTCGTTTAAGAAGACAACCACAGATCCAGATAGGTTTCTGCCAGATTTTCTTGTTCCGATTTCGTAGTTAACTGAGCTCTCAGGTTTTGAGCCTTCCTGACTGTTGCCGGGCGCAAAACCTTTGTGAACACCCGCGAAAACTGTCGTCTGCTTGTTCAGCGAGTAGTTAATTCCCATACCAGGGAGTATTGCTGAGAAGAAATTTGATCGAGTGGAGTAGTCTGCATTTTTCGTACGCCCGGGATCGGCATTGCCAAAGTTTTCTCTGCTGATGGTTACGTGCTCGTGACGAATGCCCGGCGTGAAACTTAGTTTACCGTAATCCAATTTGTAAAATAGATAGCTTGATACGGCAGAGGCTTCTTCCACGCGGTTGGCGTTGGAGCCAGGCGCTCCTTTGCTTACCAAATTCATCACGCCATTTTCAATACCATATCCGTCTTGATGCTGGAATCTGTCTTCCTGGTCTTGGTGAATCCGCGTACTCACATGAATGTCGTGTGACCATCTGCCAGTTTCAAACTCAAAATCGAAAGTTGTTTGCACTCCTTGAGAATAATATTTTCGATTATTTGCTCTCACCACCAAGTCGTCCGACTCTGTGTCTGCCGCTCCGGTGAGTAGATCGTACTGCGCAGCATAAGTGGTGGGATCGTCCAGGATATTGGCCAGGCTTTCTCCTCCTGCACTTTGAAGCTTGTACCAGTTTCTTTTGAAGTCATTTCTGTAGGCAGTAGTTACTACATTGAAAGCTCCCGGTATTTCGATGTAATGCTGAACAGAAAATCTGTTTTGTTCAGCATCCATGTTGTCCACTTGTGATGCGGCATATCGTCGGAATGGGTCAGCATTGAAGTCTTCCTGAGTCAGGCCAAGGTAAGTTTCATCTGAGTCCTCTTTCGTCCAACCGATGTTGAAAGTCAACGACTGATAGATGTTCCGTTCTGGAGCCGTATTCACCGAGAATTTGGCGTTTAGGTCATTTTTCAAGAATCCGGTTTCGCCATTGGGTACGGACTTGAATCCATTGGCTCCATATTGGAATCCTTCGATGATGTATCCAAATCTTTCCTTTTTGTCTCCGAAATAAGCCTGGGTATTTCGAAAGCCAAAAGACCCAGCTGTAAAGCCAACGAAAGCACTTTGAGAGGTTGGGATAGGGGTAGAAAGGAAGTTGATCGCACCGCCTGTAGTGAATGGACCAAAGCGAACTTGGCTGCTGCCTTTCAACACTTCCACTCCGCTCATTCGTCCCATCGTGGGAAAATAATAGGCAGATGGCGCAGCGTAGGGTGCGGGTGCAGCAAGGATGCCATCCTCCATCAAAGTAATCTTAGAACTTCGCTCTAATCCTGAACCGCGCAGGCCAATATTCGGGCGCAATCCGAAACCATCTTCTTCTTGGATATTTACTCCCGGAACTTGCTTCATCACATCATTCACATTGGAGTAGTTGAGTTTTTGTAATTCTTTGGTGTCAATGTAGTGGACGGATCCGGGGATGGATTTGAGTCCCTGACGACCTGCAGAGAGGGTGGTGGTTTCCACAACGAACTCAGGGAGGGCGGTAAGTGCTTCTTTCACGGAAATAGCAATAGGCGAGGAAGCGGGCACCTGAAGTTGGTGAATGGTAGTGGCGTATCCAACCGATGAAATCTCCAATTCATATTCACCATTTGGTAGCTCGATTTTGAAGTTTCCCTGGGCGTCAGTCGTTGTTCCGACCTTCCAGTCTTTAACCTTAATGGTTGCTCCGATCAATGGGATGTCTGTACCATCCTCGACCAACTTTCCTGATACTTGGTTTGATTGTGCAAATGCTAGCTGACCGAAAAAAAGAATTACAATGGTTCCAAGCGACTTCATTCCAACTTGCTTATTTAGATTGATTTTTAATAATGCAAAAGTCGGGTGACGCAGCTCTGCGGGCAATCGCTATCGCTAGTCAAATTTGTGCTCACTAGTACTAGGTAGACATCACTAGAAGTAGTGATAAAAAAAGAGACTGTCTCAAAAGTCTAAGCCTGTGTCAGGTTGAGCCTGTCGAAACCTATTTCTACTAAAGGAAACACATTTCTTCAAGCTCAATGTGACGTTGGGATAAAATCTTTGATTTTTGAGACAGTCTCTTACAACTTGTCTAAACTCACTTCTCAGTTTTTGGCTACTTTGATGTCACTTATCATGTGCATCTGTATGATTCCTCTAATGTCCGCCTGTACCTTCTTTTGTTTGTATTTTTTGTCAGACTCGGAAACTGAGTCACCGAGAGCAAACAATCGGTTGTAAAGCCTTTCACCGTCACTCTCGATGTTTAGGGCAATTGTTCGACGAGTCGCAAAGACCTCACCCCAAATGAGTCTAACATCTGCCCAATACTGCTTGTTTTTTGTCCACCACTCCTGTGCGGCAAGGCATTTTGAGTCTTCTACTTTAGTGTAAGTATTGAGTCCTTTTTCCTGAGCCAGCAAGACGTCCTCAGAATCCTTCGACCGGATTACTTTGTCATTGTCTTGCTCATGATTCCACCCACTCTGGGTGATCTCGTGACGATTTCTTCTAACCAGCACATTATAGTCATCGCGGATAGTATGCTCGCGTCGGGCAAGTGGCGCATCGGTGGTGTTTTCCCAATAGCTCTTGCCATCTACATGCACCCAAGTTGCCGAGCCTTCGTATCTCGGGCTGTCATCAACCTGGAAGACGCGCTGTGTCCATTGACCTTTTGTTTGGTCAGCGGAGATAGTGACCGGTTGCCAAACGGCATCTGCCTCGAACAGGTAGAAACTGGTGTTCTCAAACTCCCAATCCTGACGCCAGTGTTTTACAATGTGAGGTTGTACGGGGTTTCCAACGATCAGCAAATGCTGCATCACAATTTTGTTCTCAGCATCTTCCAACAGTTCCACCCACTCAAGTCCTCCCGAATGCTTAACAGGTGAAGGTTTGTAGTCTTCCGACTCTGAGTAACTGAACGTTTCAGCGAAGTTGAACTTCACTTCATAACAGCCACACATACTTTTGATGGCATTTCTGTCTTGTTCCATTTTGCTTTGACTAAAAGCAACCAAGACACCACAGGATAAGAGGATAGTTAAAAAAGTTTTCATAATAATGGTTTTAGTTTGAAGAACGCTCCCTTGAGATCGGGGTAGTGGTACCCAATCAACAATAAATTGCCAATGAGGTATAGAGCTGTCATCAGCAGTTCGCCGATCTCATGAGGTTCCAGAAATAAGTGAAATAAAAAAATATTGGTTGTGACCGGAAGGAGGAGGAAAGCTCCTAGTAGAGCGAGGTATTGACTTAAAATAAGCAAGCCTGCGGCTACCTCAACTATCCCCAAGAATTCCCAGAAATATTGCGTTTGTTTCATCCCTCCGATGAATGACTTGATCTTAATTACATGGTCGGGCAATTGCACTGAAGTTTCAGTTTGCGGCCTTTCCTTGGGCTGGAATTTTTTGATCCCACCATAGACAAATAAGCATCCTAAGCCGATTCGTGTGACAATCACTAGAACTCTCAGAGCCTTCATTGTGAGATGAGTTCGTATGTAAATTCCGGGTAGCCACGCTCACCTTCTAAGGTGTAAAGGGCGGTGAACATGATTTTGTATGGGATGCCGTCCGTGTCCCGCATGACATAAAATCTGTCGGTGAACAGTTCGGGTCCGCCGCTTGGCCCACCTCCTGATCTCCAGTTCGACCCGATGGCGTTTATGTCTGAATTGAAGGAGAGTCCGATAACATCGTCAAGAGTAATGTCATCGTAAGAAATTTCTTCAGTGAGGACTTGAGCAACCTCAACACCATTGCGGTTGGTAATGATGTAATCCTTGTACCCGATCGCCAGTATGGAGCCGAAGTTGGCTCGGTTGGCAAAGGTGCCGTACATCATGTCCCAGGCATTTTTCCTTGGTTCTACTTCCACTTCTGACCCGTCAAGGTCGAAGAAGATGAAGTTGTAATTGTCGTCTTTCTTGATGGTGACTTCATCAAAAGTAGTGGCGGCTATGTTGGCATATTGCAAGGTGTAGTCGTCACCGTCCTGAAGTACACGCACTTTTTTCCAGTCGCCATTTGGGCGGCTGATGATGAAGACTTTGTTTTCAGAATCAGTCGATGAGATCGTTCCGAATGCCGTGGCATCAAGGTCTCCCGATTGATCGTCAATCCAGTTTGCCGCATCTGCATTCACATAGTTAGAGACAACCATATCTGCTCCAAAACCTAAGGTGTCAGCAGCGACCACCGTATTCAAATCTGTTTTGTCAATGGGTTGAGCCATGACGTATGCGCTGTTGTTCACCACCACTTTGTGGGAGCCAGGCGCAGTGTAAAAGCCCAGGTCCCAAGCGTATTTGTTGACCGATGACTGAGTCTCCGAGCTCAGGTCCACAAATGCCTGATTGGGCATTTCTTCCCCTCCTCCATCAAGTGTGAAACTGCCAAAATCGGCTATTTGTAGGGTTGGTTCGTCCCCACCACAAGAGCTCAGAAAGAGAGCCAATCCGGTGATAAGTAAACCTAGTTTAGTAAGGCGTGTCATATTAGTTAGTTTTTGAATTGATATTTAAGTTGAATGAAATAAGACCTTCCGTAACTGACGCTTCTACTTCCACCACTGGAGTGAGCGCTACCGGAATAGTTGCTGTTTACTGATGTGATATCAAGTAGATTCCTTGCTCCGATGCTGATCGACAAATCGGTAAAAAGTGTTTTTGCGATGGTGGCATCCAGGAAATGGAAACCCTGAATTTTGCTCAGTTGAACCTCCTCATTTTCGTCAAGGGTGTACTGCTTGTTTGGGCCATTGAATTTGTAAAAGGTAGAAACCTGCAATCCGATTTTTGCGAAGCTGTACTGGACTTGATTATTGACTTCAGGGAAAAATTGGAACGTTGGTACTTTTTCACTTTCGCTCAGGGACTGGTATTGCCCAATGTAGGAGAAGCCGGTGGTGACGGATAGGTTTTGATGATTATAACCTACTCGGGCGTTGGCTCCCGTTGTTTTATAGACATCCAAATTGACATAGGTGGTGGCTTGTGTCGCTGCTGAGGGCATGAAGTACGTGATGCGGTTGTCCAAGTGATTGTAGAATCCACCAAGACTCACTTCGATATGTTGTTTTTCTAGCTGCTTGGTAAGATCAAAATTTACGTTGTGCGAATACTCGGGCTTGAGGTCAGGGTTGCCAAGAATGTTGTGGTTGGAATCGATGAATTCATGGTAAAGTTCGCGGATGGATGGAGCTCTGAAGCCGCGACCATAGCTCCATCGTAGTTGGGTGCTTGGATTGATTTGGTAGTTGAAATTCACCGACGGTGCTGGCGTAGTTTTGAAAATACTGTTTTTGGTGACTCTAATCCCCGGACGCACTTTGAGTTTACCGAATAGAAATTCTGCAGAGGTGAAGAATCCAAAGTCATTGAGATGTTTGTCTCCACTGCTGAGAGTGGAGCCACCAGCCGTTTCAAGAGTCCCGTCTACTCCCAGTTGAAGACTTCCCCACTCACCGGAAATAACATGGTTCAGTGTTTCTCTGAAGAAAAATGTTTTATAAAAAATGGTGTCCTGATCTCCATCAGCAGTGGTGAGGGTTTCTTCGTTGGTGAGGAGATTTTTGGTGAATTTTCTCGTTCTTCGTTGGTAATCGGTGTAAGAAACGACGGAGTTAAGGGTGGCTTTTCCAATTGGCACATCTGTCTGGAGTTGATGCATCCACCGATCGGCGATGTATTCTTCATCCAGGGCCCGTGGGGGATTTGCGAAGACATTGGCCTGACCAAGATTTTCTAAGGTTTCGTGGAGGTAGTCTGCCCTGTAGTAGGCGTCTATTTTTTCATTGGAATAGCGAACCATTCCTCCTCCGAAATACTGAGTCTTGGGGTACCATTCGTGCTGTCTACCTTCGGCTGAGCCTTGCCATCCACCGAATGAATTAATGCGACCGTTGATCTGAGCGTACCATCTATCGTTGATTTTGTAGCCAAGATTTATAGCGGGTGAGTGAATGCCTTTTTCAAAGAAGCCATACTCGCTTCCCACGGTTTCTTCTTGTAAGACTATCGTGCCTTGAAGTTTTGAAGAAATGTCCTTTTTGGTAATGATGTTAATGACTCCCGCAAGGGCATCCGCACCATAATTCACGGACATTGGACCTTCAATGAGCTCAATGCGCTGAATATTCTGGACATCTAACTGTCCAAGATCTATTTCATTTGAGACTCCACTTCGTCCTGTCATAGGGATGCCATCAACGAGCACTTTCACATATTGTCCCGAAAGACCCTGCAGTGAAAGCCCGGATGTGCCGGTGGCATTGTCCCTCGCGAACCGAATGTTTAGTTCGTTTGACAAGACCTGATCCAGGGATAGTGCTGCTTGGTTTTGAATTCGCTCCTGACCAATGGTGCGAACTTTATACACGGAGTTTCTTGCTGATTGAGGCTGGTATTGTCCAGTAATCACCACTTCATCTAATTGATTGGCAGTTTCGACCAGTTGGATGGTTGGGTTGGAGCGCGACGCGACTGTGTCAAGTTTAGTCGTGAATCCTACATGACTAATGGAAAGAGCAAATGGTGGATTCAGGTGGGTGCGCACAGCACCACGGGCATTGGTTATTTCAAAGGAGGTCTTACCTCCCTGAAGTTCCTGAAACCAGACCGTAGCACCCACAATGGCTTCTCCATCCTGATCTTGGATGCGAATTTCCGTCTGTGCACTTGCAAATAGTGACAGAGAAAATAGTAGAAAGAGAAGGCCGTTTCTTATGGTCATTATTTAGATAAATTCTAAACAATGCAAAATTGGGAGGGTGACTGCTACTGGTCAATCGCTATCGCTAGCCAATTTATCTTCACTACTACTAGTAGCGAGACCACTAGTTCTAGTAGCTAATAGGTCACTAGTTTTAGTGTCGCAACCACGAAAAAAGCCGAGCAAGTTGCTCGGCTTCTTCTGGTTAGTTTAATTGGTAAAATTTTACTCTCCTGGAAGAGCAGCACGATCCGGCGCATCTTGATTCCAGTAGAATTTGGGTGCTTTCTTTTGCTCAGGATACACCTCGTCCAAGGTTTCGGCATTGTACAATCGGCCGTTTTTCATTACCTGAGAAACGGTGTTCGTATTTCTGATATTCTCAAGGGGGTTTTTATCCATGATCACAAGGTCAGCCAGTTTGCCTGCTTCGATGGATCCAAGCTCCTTACCCAATCCTATTGCCTGTGCCCCTAGAATGGTTGCCACTTTCAGAGCGTCCAGCTCTGGTACATCGCCTGCCTGGATTGACCAAAGCTCCCAATGGTAACCTAGTCCTTGGAGCTGACCATGCGAGCCAACGCCAGCCAATCCGTCTGCTTTCACAAGGTCACCCACGAATTCGCTGTGTCGTGAGAAGATGTGTTCTTCAGGTGTGAACCAGGCTCTTCGTCTTCTTGCTTTTTGGTCTATCTCAACCTTTGGGGTGAAGAAATTAAGCTTGGCATCTCCGACCACATTTTCAGTAGCGTAGTAATATTCCTCCGCCCAAGGACCGCCGTAGGAAACAAGCAGGGTAGGCGTGTAGGCCATTTTCGCCTGACCAACTAACTGGGTGATGTCATTGTATATCGGGTAAATCGGGAAGGCATGCTCATGCCCAGGATACCCGTCAATCAACTGCGTGAGGTTAAGCTTCATGTCCAGTGCACCTTCGGTCGTAGGCATTAGCTTTTGCTCTTTGGCGGCCTGAATGATCCACTGTCTGTGCTGACGATTTCCAGTCATGTACATTTTGATAGTCTTGGTGTTGAAGTACTCAGAGTATTGCTTCAAGACATCTTGTGCGTGCTCCAAACTTTTGATTTTGTAGTACCAGAAGCCAACGCCTGGGCCCGTTGAGTACACTCTTGGCCCGAGCAGGTCTCCGGTTTCCACCATGTCGGAGTAAGTGAGCACGTCGGTGGTTGCGGTTTGGGGATCACGTGTCGTAGTTACACCGTACGCAAGGTTGGCTGCATACATCCAGACCTGGTTTTTCTGAAGCCCCCAGTTTGGCCACATGTGTGCATGGGTATCCACGAATCCAGGTGTGATCGTCTTACCGCTCATGTCGATGACTTCAGCTTTGCCAGCCTCCAATGAGCCAGATTCACCGACTGCCTTTATTCGTGCATTTTCGATAAGGATGTCTCCATTTTCAATCACCCTATCACCATCCATCGTGATGATTCGAGCACCCTTCAGAAGAACCGTTCCTTTTGGCCCATCCTTCTCTACTTTCACTTTCACTCGGATCTCGTTTGGCTTGTAGCCTTCATCTTCTTTTTCCTTTTCGGCATCATCGCTTGATTCCTCGGAAGAGTCTCCCTCACTTTCAGCCTCATCCTCTTCGCCCTCTTCATCTCCATCCTCATCAGTTTCTTCACCATCTTCTTTCTTCTCCTTCTCCTTTTCGGATTCCTCTTTTTTCTTCTTCTCCTCTTCCTTCTTTTTCTTTTCCAGTTCTTCGGTCACTTTTTTGGCTTTTGCCAAATCATACGCGAAGTAGGCGTTTCCGAGAGTGAAATTGACCGTGTTTCCATCACTGTTCCAATGCGCAAACTCTCCACCGAATGTCGTCAGCTTCCAAGATGGGAATGAAGCGCTTGACGGATCAGATACAGAAATGGTGACGGTTTCTGCCCCTACGGGAGGCACAGTTACTACGAACACATCGTTGTTGATTTTAGCCATGGCCTTGTCTCCTTTGGGCGCCATGTAGATGTACTCGGCGTTGGATGGTCTTCGTTGCGGTTCTTTTGGATCCATTTCTAAAATGTGACCTCCGTCATGCCCGTGAATCAAGGCAGGGTAGGTCATGATGCCTGTGATTTTCAAATGTTCTTTTTCATCAGTACCATCCCAGCGCATGGAGAGCAAACCTTTGCCTCCGTGGTACATGTAGATTCGGTCGTTTCCATCTACAAAGTGCGCAAGGTCTCGCCCGCTCGCCGGTTTGATTTTAGTAACCTTGCCTCCTGAGCTACTGATCCAGCCAATGTGGATTTGTGCACCAAAGCTGAATGGGTCAACTGCATTTTCGTATGCCTGTGCCGGGCCATAAGTAAATACAATTCTATTGGTTTTTTGATCCCAACCCGGATTCATGTAGACGCCCGGTTCGGTCGTTAATTTCTCTGGCTTACCGCCGGTCGCTTTTACTTTATAGAGATTTCCCTGCGTGCCTTCCCAGGTAGAGTAAACAATGGAACTACCATCTGGTGACCAGACGGGCATGGCCTCCGTGTGGTTTGATTTGGTCAGTCGCTTTGGTTCTCCGTTTGGGTAGTCCATTATGTAGAGTCTATTGAGCGCCGTGAAGGCAATCTTGGATCCGTCCGGTGATCTTTTGGCATCTCTGATTTGCGTTGCGATCATTTCCTTTTCATCAGAAATGGGGTAATCAAATCGTACCTCAGGCCCGAAATCCAATTCCACGTCTACTTCAAATGGAATCTCTGTGGCAGCTCCTCCGTTCACAGGAATTTTCCAAAGTTTACCGCCATAGGAGGCGATCACGTTTTGATTGTCTGGCGTGAATGACATGGCGGGGTACACACCAAGTCGGGCGCGTGATTCTTGGTCGTCTCTTCTGACAGGAAAGGCCAACCAATCTTCGTCTCCAGTGATTAGATTTCTTTTTACGAGACCTGTCTCGGTATTGAATCGAGTGCCATACACTAACCATTTTCCATCCGAGGAGAGGGTGGGCGTAAAGGCGGAACCATAGCGATCGGTTTGAGTCGCCATTTCGCCAGTCTCACGATCGTACGTTGCAATTTGGTACTGTGGCATGGCCGCATTGTATTGCCAGCCGCCAATTCTCGAAGCAAACCACATGTATCGTCCGTCTTTACCAAAAGCGGGCTCTACGGTTTGCAGGCCATCTGGTTCTTTGATGAGCTGGATACCTCCGCCACCGTCTTTGTGGTACATGTGGATTTTGAGCGTTCTTATTCCTTTTGACGCCACGATGTAGTTTCCATCGGGTGTCCACTCGGCGGCTTGGTAGTACTGGTCCGAGTCTTTGGTGATTTGCTTGGCTTCCGCTTCAGGATCCGTAAGGTCGAGTGTCCAGATGTTCTCTGAGCCACTTTTGTCTGAGGTGAAAACCATGGACTTACCGTCAGGGCTGTAACGAGGGTGGGTGTCAAATGCCATTCCGGTAGTGACCTGCTCGGCCTTGCCGCCTGCGATGGGCATTTTATAAATGTCCCCCATCATATCAAAAAGGATGGTTTTGCCGTCAGGGCTTACATCGAGTGAAATCCAGGTGCCTTCCTTGGTTTGGAGGCGGAAAGTACGCTCTGGTTCGAGCGGCAACTCCTTGGTGGCTTTCTTTTCTTTGGTGGAATCAGATGCTGCCTTTTCTTCTTCTTGGGCAAATCCGATCATTGAGATGAGCATCAGTAAGCTCAATAAATAGCTTTTCATGTACTTTCAGGTTAGTAATTGGAGGCTCAATGTAGATAAATGCAGGGAAAACAATGATCAGATTTTATTCGAATGGCAGTTTTGGATTACAAGGTTAGGATTGAGATTAGCTTTGCCTTATGCCCATTCACCAGTTGACTTTACCCGCCGAGATTGCATTTGACGAAAGTCAATTGAAAACCTACCTGGAAGGTCACGGCATTCTTAAATCTGATCAGTACTACCAACTCACCAAGAGATCTGTGGATGCCCGTAAAAAGCAGGTGAAAGTTCATTTGGAGGTGGAGGTTCGAGATACGCCGATTGAAACAGAATTTGTTGAATACGAACAGCGAGAACACAATGTAAAGGATGCGGAACCGGTCATCATTGTGGGGGCAGGTCCGGCGGGTCTTTTTGCGGCATTGCGAGCGATTGAAGGAGGATTGAAGCCGATAGTGTTGGAGCGAGGAAAGGACGTGCGGGCGAGAAGGAGAGACCTTGCAGCCATCAATAAAGAGCATGTGGTAAATCCAGAAAGCAACTATTGTTTTGGGGAAGGAGGTGCTGGCACCTACTCGGATGGCAAGTTGTACACGAGAGCTAAGAAACGGGGAAGTGTCCGTCGGATTTTTGAAATATTGGTGGCGCATGGTGCTACTTCAGAGATTCTCTTCGAAGCGCATCCTCACATAGGCACAAACAAGCTCCCAAAGTTGGTGACTGCACTTCGGGAAAGTATAGAGAGATCAGGCGGAGAAATACGATTCGATAGCAAGGTCTCAGAGATTCTTCTGGAACAGGGCGATGCAAAAGGGGTGAAATTGACATCAGGAGAGGAGCTAATAGGAGTAGCGGTTATCTTGGCTACAGGGCATTCGGCACGGGACATTTTCAGCATGTGCGATGCGCAGAAAATTAAGATTGAAGCCAAGCCATTTGCACTTGGGGTTCGGATTGAGCATCCTCAGCAGCTAATTGATAAGATTCAATATCACTGCGATGATCGAGGCGTGCTGCCTGCTTCATCCTATTCTCTTGTGGCTCAAACGAATTGGAATCAAGTACAGCGTGGGGTGTTTTCTTTTTGCATGTGTCCGGGAGGATTCATCGTGCCAGCTGCTACTGCACCGGGCGAGATTGTGGTGAATGGAATGAGTCCCTCTCGGCGAGATAGCAAGTTTGCCAATTCTGGGATGGTGGTTCAGGTGGAACTGGAGGATATCCCGGAATACTCGAAGCATGGCGCATTGGCTGCCATGGAATTCCAGGCAGATGTAGAGCAAAAAGCATGGGCACTTGGCGGGCAAACGCAGACCGCACCTGCCCAAAAAATGGTGGATTTTGTACAAGGAAAAGTTTCGAATCAGCTGTTGGAAACTTCCTATCAGCCGGGTTTGGCATCTGTAAATATGAGGAAGGTATTGCCGGAGTTTATCTCCAGAAGACTTCAGGCGGGGATGAAAGAATTTGGTCAGAAAATGAAAGGCTACTTGACGAATGAAGCCCAGATTGTGGGTGTGGAGAGTCGCACCTCGTCACCTGTGAGAATCCCCCGGGATAAAGAAACCTGCGAGCATGTGGAGGTTAAAAGACTGTTTCCGTGTGGCGAGGGTGCCGGGTTTGCTGGAGGAATAGTCTCCGCCGCAATGGATGGGGAGCGATGTATGGAGGGGGTTTTGAGGCTGTATAAAGAGTAATTTGGAATTACATCCCCCGATCCCATTGCTTCGCATGGAATCTACCCCCTTCAAAGGGGGATTAGACTAGCTGGATGCCACCATCCGTCAGCTTGATCAATTTCTGCTTGTAGAGAATTCCCACTGACCGCTTGAAGTTTTTCTTGCTCATCTGAAGTTCCAACTGAATGTCCTCCGGGTCGCTTTTGTCGTGGAGACCAAGGTAGCCGCCATTGTTTCTTAGCTCATCGAGGATTTGCTGTGCGCCAGATTCGAGCTGCTCAAGCCCTTGCTTTTGCAGGCTCACATCAATTTTATTGTCTTCACGAATCGCCTTGATGAAGCCCTTGGTTTTGTCACCGGGCATAAGGTCTTTGAAAATTTCATTTTTGTAGATCAGCCCCTGATAGGTGTTGTCGATGATCACGTTAATGCCAAGGTCGGTGGTGTCTGTGATCAACAAATCAACTTGTTGCCCCTCCTCCAATTCAATGTTTTGTTTCTCATAAAATCGCGAGACTTTATTAGTGGCTACCACCCGATCCGTTTTTTCATCCACGTAGAGGTAAACCAAAATCCAGTTGCCTTCTTTCAGGATGCCGTTTTGCTCTCGAAAGGGAACAAGGATGTCCTTCTCGATTCCCCAATCGAGGAAGGCGCCAACCTTGCTAATTTCCTTCACTTTGAGGTAGCCAAATTCGCCTACAATGAGGTGCGGCTTAAGGGTGGTGGCGATGATCCGATCTTCGGAATCACGATAAATAAAGGCCTTGATGGAATCGCCAACTCTGGCCTCATCAGGAATCCACTTGGTGGGCATAAGGACTTCCGTTTCCTCGTCTGTAAGAAACGCACCCGGACCGGTCATTCGGTCTATGCGGAGGGTATGGTGTTGGCCGATTTGCATGGTGCGAAGTTACTGCCATGCATTTTCTTTGCTGGATTTATTCCCTAGCTGTCCGATTGGTATTAATTCCCCTCCAAGGAGGGGAATTGTTTTGTCGTGGAGAAAGCAAGGTGTCATGATTTAAAGATACGTGCTTAATGGAATGAGAACCAATAAGAGGGATTACTTGACCTTGCAAGCCTCGCAGCATGCATGGCTTTTTTTGAAGTAAGGCTAGACTTTGATGTCACCCTTTTTTTATGCGTGACTCACAGTATTATGTTCGCAGTGTCCCGGCCAAAAGGCGAAGAATAATCAACTATGAATCGGCCGTCCTTCTGTCGCATCCAGAAGCCTCTTTGAAGAAGGGCTTACTTAATTATTCATCCAATCTTCAAATTCCTCAACAGAAACGCCCATGGTTTTCAAGTCATTACGGATGTGCATAAACGGAATTTCCTTCTTGGCACCCCAAAAGGTGATAGTGCGAAAACAGCCGGGACACTTCCAGTGATGATGACTTGATGAGATTCTTACTTCCTCGCAACCTTTATGTTTCAGGAATTTGACCCAGATTTTTGTTTTAATTGGCCGATGCACGTCAGGCCACTACATAGTCCTCCTTGATGGGAGTATCAGAGGGTAAATCGAAATCTTTAAGAATACCGGCAGGATCGATATAAGCAGGTTCACGATTGAATTTCTTCTGAAAGATAGGATTGCGTTCCCAGCCATTGCTTCGGAGTTCTTCAAACACTTTTGCTTCCGAAAGCTTGAAAAGCTCTTGAAAATAATCTTCAATTACAATTTCTGAGAGCATGAACTTGGCTTCATCAAGAGAATCTCCATAGGAGGTCAAACCAAAGCTAGGCACATACAAAACGACTTTATCATGATCATTGATGACAAATGCTTGTGCTCCCAGTTCAACGAACTTCTTTTTCAAATTAAGCTTTAGGTACTCTTTCATGAGTGATTTCAACATTTAAAAGTAGACAAAAGTTTATCAACTATGAATCGGCCGTCCTTCTGTCGCATCCAGACAGGCCTCTTTGAAGGCTTCCATGTATGTCGGATGGGCGTGGCTCATGCGTGAGATGTCCTCGGCAGAAGCTCGGTATTCCATGGCCGTTACACCTGCAGCAATCATATCAGCCGCTCTTGCGCCAATGATGTGCACGCCTAAGATTTCATCCGTCTGTTTGTCGGCAAGGATTTTCACCAAGCCATCCATGTCCATGCTGGCTCGTGCTCGTCCAAGCGCCTTGAATGGGAACTTACCCGTTTTGTAAGCTCGTCCTTCTTCCTTGAGCTGCTCCTCGGTTTGTCCCACTGAGGCCACTTCAGGCCAGGTGTAAACTACGCCAGGGATAAGGTTGTAGTTGATGTGTGGTTTTTGTCCGGCTAATTGCTCCGCGACTAAGACCCCTTCTTCCTCCGCTTTGTGAGCAAGCATCGCGCCTTTCACGACATCACCAATTGCGTAGATGTTTTCGACATTCGTGCGAAGATGTCCGTCCGTTTCGATCTGTCCACGGTCTGTGACTTTTACTCCGACATTCTCCAAACCAAGTCCTTCGGTGTAAGGTTTCCGTCCGATAGATACGAGCACGTAATCACCTTTCAGCTCTACGTTTTCGCCCTTCTTGTTTTCAGCCTTTACGGTCACGTTTTTGCCTTTGCGATCTACAGCAGTCACTTTGTGGCTCAGGTACATTTCAAAACCTTCTTTCTTCAGCACTTTTTGGAGCTCCTTACCCATAGTGCTGTCCATTGACGGAATAAGGTTGTCGAGGTATTCCACGACAGAAACCTTGGCGCCTAGTCTGGCATACACAGAGCCTAGCTCCACACCGATTACACCACCACCAATCACAATCAGGTGTTTCGGTACTTCTTTCAACTCCAATGCTTCGGTGCTGGTGATTACTCGCTCTTTATCTAGTTCGATAAATGGAAGACTGGCGGGTTTAGAACCTGTGGCGATGATGATCTTTTCGGAAGTGATTGTCTTCGTTTCTTTTCCCTCAATCTTGATGGTGTTTTTGTCCACGAAACTTCCCATTCCATGAAAAACATCAATCTTGTTTTTCTTCATCAGGTAGGCAATACCCTCAACGTTTTGGTTCACAACATCCGCTTTTCGAGCAATCATTTGGGTCAGATTTACTTTTGGTTTTGGAATGTCGATACCGTGGGTTTTGAACGTGTGCTCCGCATTATGAAAATGTTCAGACGAATCCAACAGTGCCTTTGAAGGAATGCATCCTACATTTAGGCAAGTGCCTCCAAGGGTGTCGTATTTTTCAATGATGGCGGTCTTGAATCCTAGCTGTGCACATCTGATTGCCGCGACATATCCGCCCGGGCCTGAACCTATTACTGTTACATCGTATTTCATTCTGAAATGGAATTTAGTACTTGGTACAAAGTATTAAGACTTTAAAGTCTCTTTTAATTTGAAAATCATATTTGTAATTGATGATAGCTCCTTGGTGAGAAGTTTTTCATCATCATTGGAGATAAATCTCATCCGAGTTGCCAAAAGGACTTGCGTTTCTAATTCAAAAGCTGAACCTTGAGCTATGCCCAAGAACTGATTGAATTCTCCATTGGAGTTTCTTCCAGCACCTTCGGCGATATTTGAAGCAATAGAAACAGAGCATCGACGCATCTGAGATACTAATCCAAATTTTTCTTCAGATGGAAAGTTGGCAGTTTGTTCACAAATCTGTTGAGACAAATCCATTGCCTTCTGCCAAACTAACAATTCCTTATATCGATGCATCTGCTGTACTTTGATACTTAGTACCTGGTGCTAGACTCCAAGCAGGAGTCGCGTCGGATCCTCCAGCAACTGCTTCACTCTCACCAAAAAGCTCACACTCTCCCGCCCGTCAATGATTCTGTGATCGTAGGAAAGTGCGACGTACATCATCGGTAAAATTTGCACTTCACCATTCACGGCCATTGGTCTTTCGACAATGTTGTGCATGCCCAAAATCGCGGACTGAGGCGCGTTGATTATCGGTGTGGACATCATCGAGCCAAACACTCCTCCATTGGTGATAGTGAACGTGCCGCCTTCCATTTCTTCGATGCTAAGTTTGTTATCACGCGCTTTGGTAGCCAATCGAATGACTTCCTTTTCAATACCCACAAAATCCAATGCTTCGGCATTTCGAATCACTGGAACAACCAATCCTTTTGGCGCTGAGACAGCAATGGAAACGTCACAGTAGTTGGAATACACAATTTCGTTTTCGTCAATCTTTGCATTTACTGCTGGCCACTCTTGCAGAGCGACGGTACACGCCTTGGTGAAGAAGGACATAAACCCAAGTCCAACGCCATGCTTTTCTTTAAACTCCTCTTTGTATTTTTTTCTGAGATCCATGATCGGCTTCATGTTCACTTCATTGAATGTTGTGAGCATGGCAGTTTCATTCTTCACTGAAACCAAACGTCGGGAAACGGTCTTCCTTAGGGCGGACATTTTCTCCCGTCGATCTTCTCTACTGATTCCTCCCGAGAAGGTTGGAGCTTCGAGCTGAGGCGCCTCCGATTTCTTTTCTTCTTTTGGAGCTGGGGCTGACTTTTGAGCTGCTTGAGCATCCTCTTTGGTGATGCGGCCATCTACCCCCGTTCCTTTCACCTGATCAGCCGAAATCCCCTTTTCTGAAAGAATTTTAGCAGCAGCAGGAGAGGCATGGCCAGTTGCGTAGGTCTCGTTTGATGACGCTACGGCTTTTTCGGAGCTCGCAGATTGAGGCTTGGCGCTTGCAGCTACGGGTGCCCCATCCATCACCTCAATTTTGCAAATCAAGTCACCGATCTGAAGTGTATCACCTTCCTGCGCGGCAATTCTCAAAATGCCATTAGCTTCAGCTGTCAAGTCAAAAGTTGCCTTATCTGATTCGATTTCAGCAATGTTTTCATCCAATTCCACAAAATCACCATCGGCTTTTTGCCAGCTTCCGAGTACTACTTCCGTGATGGATTCTCCAACAGCTGGAACGGTCATTTCATGTACTTCGCCTGTTGCTTTTGGGCCGGCTGAAGCTGATTGTTCTGCTGGCTTTGATTCTGCTTTCGGTTCAGATTTACCGTCATTCGAGGCACTATCATCGATCTCACAAAGCAATCCTCCGATCTCTAACGTATCGCCTTCTTGCGCTTTGATCGACAGCTTGCCGGACGTTTCTGCCGTCACTTCGAAGGTCGCTTTGTCGGACTCCAGCTCGCAGATGATTTCATCCATCTCTACGAAATCTCCATCATTCTTTGACCAAGAGGCGATGGTCACCTCGGTAATTGATTCACCCACTGGTGGGACTTTCATTTCAAGACTCATGCCTGTTTATTTAAATGCTTTTGATACTAAATCTGCCTGCTCTTGCTTGTGTACTTTGGCAAAACCTGTTGCCGGAGATGCGCTCACTTTTCGAGCAACCGCTTTCAAATTCAAACCTGAAACTCGGAGCATATATCCCCAAGATCCCATGTTTTCAGGTTCTTCTTGCACCCAAATGAGTTCAGCATTTTTGTATTTCTTTAGTTCCTTCTCAAGTTGCTTTTTAGGGAAGGGTGCTAATTGTTCCAATCGGATAATGGCCACATCTTTTCGCTTTGATTTCTGCTGCTCTTCCAGCAGGTCGAAATAGACTTTTCCGGAGCAAAGTAGCACGCGGTTAACATCTTTGTTTGTCACGAAATCGTCACCGTATACTTCTTCAAATTTTCCGGAAGTGAACTCCTCGACAGGAGCTTGAACACCGGCGTGACGAAGGAGAGACTTGGGAGTGAAAACGATGCATGGCTTTCTGAATTCCCATGCGAGTTGTCGACGGAACAAATGGAAAATGTTTGAGCTACGAGTGACATTCGCGATGATGATGTTTTCATCGGCGGCCATCTGAAGGAATCTTTCAAGACGGGCACTTGAGTGCTCTGGCCCTTGGCCTTCATAGCCATGTGGCAGCAACATCACCAACCCATTCATTCTTTGCCATTTGGTTTCAGCACTCACAATGAATTGATCAATCATGACCTGAGCGCCGTTGGCAAAATCACCGAACTGCGCTTCCCAAATCATTAAAGCGTTTGGAGTGGCCATGGCATAACCATATTCGAAACCAAGTACGCCGTACTCAGAGAGCAGTGAATTGAAAATTCTAAATGGCTCTTGCTTTTCCTGAATATTGTCAAGCCCACAATATGGCTCGTTGGTTTTGGAGTCGAAGAAATAAGCGTGACGGTGAGAGAAGGTGCCTCTCTTCACGTCCTGACCCGACATTCTTACGATACTGCCTTCTGCCAGTAATGAACCGTAGGCAAGCAATTCTGCCTCGCCCCATCCGAGGCTTTTGTTTTCGAAAAAGGCGGCCTTTCGGTCTTTCAGTAATTTGTCGATTTGCTTCAGAGGCTTGAAGCTTGACGGAATGGTTGTCAGAGCTTTGGCCACTCTATCGAAGGTTTCTTGATCAATTCCTGTCTCGGGAGATTGGTCAAAATCTTCTGGCTTGGATCTTCTCAAATGTCCCCATTCTTCCTCAATTTTCTGTGGGAGATAGGGAAGCGCCTTCTGCTTGATTTCATCCAGCCTGTCTTGAAGCTGAGCCTTGAACTCTTTATCCAATTTTTTGATATCGGCATCTTCAAAATCCCCACGCTCAATCAATTTGCGCACATAAACCTCGCGTGGATTTGGATGCTTGCTGATCGCGTTGTAAAGCTTTGGCTGGGTGAATTTCGGTTCATCGCTTTCATTATGCCCGTGTCTTCGGTAGCAAAGAATATCGATGAAAATATCCTTGTTGAATTTCTGTCTGTATTCAACGGCCAGATTCGAACAAAACTGTACCGCTTCTGGGTCATCTCCATTGACGTGCAGAATGGGGGCATCCACCATTTTACCAATGTCCGTACAGTATATGCTGGATCGGGCGTCATCAAAATCAGTCGTGAACCCAACTTGATTATTGATCACGATGTGAATCGTTCCACCCGTTTTGTAGCCTTCAAGAAGGGACATCTGGGTGCATTCGTACACTATACCTTGCCCTGCCACTGCAGCATCACCGTGAATCAAAACGGGAATGGCCTTGCTCAAATCCCCGCGATATTCGTCATCAATCTGAGCTCTCGCATAGCCAAGAACGACGGGGTTCACGGCTTCTAAGTGAGAAGGGTTTGGAGCAAGCTTTAGGTAAATCTTTTTGTCAGCGGTGGTGTCTATATGGCTGGAATAGCCGAGGTGATATTTCACGTCACCATCACCCATTGTCAAATCAATCTCTCGGTTTCCTTCGAACTCGCTGAAAATCTCTTCGTACGTTTTGCCCATGATGTTGGCGAGGACATTCAGTCGTCCTCGGTGAGCCATCCCTATCACTACTTCCTCGGCTCCAAGCTCCGAACCACGATTAATTATTTTGTCGAGCGCAGGAATGGTGTTTTCACCTCCTTCAAGAGAGAATCTTTTTTGCCCTAGGAATTTAGTATGAAGAAAATTCTCAAAAACTACGGCCTCATTGAGTTTCGATAGGATTCGAAGTTTGTCTTCTTTACTAGGTGAATAATTGAATCCTTCGTTTTCAATTTTGTGTTTGAGCCATTCCAGAATTTCTGGCTCTCGTATGTGGGTTATTTCAAATCCAATGCTACCGAGATAAACGGATTCAAGCTTCTCAACAATCTTTTTTAGTGGAGCCTTACCAAGTCCCACTTCGGCACCCACCTCAAATTCCTTTTCAAGATCTGACTTCTCCAGTCCAAATTGCTCGATCTCAAAAGTGGCCACATGAGGCCGTCTTTCACGAACAGGATTTGTTTTCGATTTTAGATGGGCATATGTTCGATACTGATAGATCAGATTGCGAACCATTATTTCCTTGGTGTCAGCTGGAACGGAACCACTTGTCGACTTTCCATTGAAATTAGATTGTCCAAAATCGAATCCCTCGAAAAACTTCTTCCAAGACTCGTCGATACTTGAGGGGTCTTGCTTGTAGCTATTATACAGCTCTTCGATGTAATCGGGGTGAGCGTTGGCAATGTATGAATATTGATCCATATTGATCAGAATAGATTATCACAAAAGTATACGGGAAATGCATCAATGAAAAACCGCATAATCGTGTATACAAATATTTGATTCAAAACATGAATACGTAAATTCGTGGCATGAAGCCAACCTGGCAAAATCTAGACCTCCCAATTCTTGATTGCTTAGAAGAGACAAAGCAAAAGATAGCGACAAATCCCACTGTTCTTCTCAATGCACCTCCCGGAGCTGGAAAGAGTACCATCATTCCGATCGCATTGATGGATGAGCCATGGCTGGAGGGAAGGAAAATTATGGTTTTGGAGCCACGTCGATTGGCCGCTAGAACTATAGCCGTTCGACTCGCTGAATTGATTGGTGAGGAGGTAGGTCAGACGGTGGGTTTTAGAATTCGGTTCGAATCCAAGGTGAGTGATAAAACGAGGATTGAAGTAATAACCGAAGGCATCTTGACTAGGATGCTGCAGTCAGACAATTCGCTTGAAGATGTTGGGTTGGTGATTTTTGACGAGTTTCATGAGCGAAACATTCACTCTGATGTTGCCCTGGCTCTGTGTCGAGAAAGCCAACAAGTTCTTCGTCCTGACTTGAAGATTCTGATCATGTCAGCAACGCTAAATTTGATCGAATTAGACAGAGCACTCAAAGCTCCTTTGGTAAAAAGTGACGGTAGACAGTTTCCGGTAGAGATCATCAATCATGGTGAAACGGAAGAGCGGATGTTACCAGAGTTGGCCGCCGATGTTATCAAGAAGGCTTCAACTTCCCATGATGGAGATATTTTAGTCTTTTTCCCCGGACAAGGGGAAATTTTGAAATGTCAGGAAATTCTGAAGCGCACTCATCGCGGATTTCAAATTCATCCGCTTTATGGTCAGCTTCCTTTTGGAAAGCAGCGAGCAGCTATTTTGCCCGACAAGGAAGGAAGAAGAAAGATCATTTTAGCTACATCCATCGCAGAGACAAGCCTGACGATAGAGGGCGTAAAAGTTGTGGTGGACACTGGCTTTGGGCGAACACAGAAATGGGACCCAAAATCGGGATTGTCCAGATTGGAAACGGTCAGAATTTCGAAAGATTCAGCAGACCAACGCGCTGGTCGAGCAGGTAGGCTTGGTCCTGGAGTGTGTTACCGCATGTGGTCAAAGGCCACAGAACTTCATTTACAACCTCATCGAACGCCTGAAATCATGGAGGCTGACTTGGGTTCACTCGCCTTGGATCTTGCCAACTGGGGGATCATGAATCCGAATCAATTGGATTGGGTGACAGAGCCACCCAAAGGAGCGATGCACGCTTCCAAAGAAATGCTGGAAGAGCTTGGAGCCACTGAGAACGGTCGAATTACTGACCATGGAAAAAAGATGCATCAACTCCCCTGTCACCCCCGAATCGCGCATATGCTACTTAAGGCTGAGGAGGATGATATGGTAGGACTTGGGGCAGATATAGCTGCATTGATTGAAGAGCGCGACCCGATGAGAGATGCCGGAGTGGACATCAACGAGCGGATTGAACTTTTAAGGAAATTTAGAGGAGAAGATAGACTGAGTGGAAAGTGGGGCAGAATTGAGAAAGTCTCAGAGAGTTATCGCCGATTGTTCACCGCGGAAGCTGATAATGAGCCTGTTGATCCCTTTGAGACAGGACTTCTGCTGACCTTCGCTTATCCGGAGCGCATTGCTTATGCTCGCCCAGGAAATAATGCGCAGTTTCAGCTTGCCAACGGGAAAATAGCCATGATCGGTCATCGGGACGATTTGGCACATGAAGCATGGCTAGCAGCTGCACACATGGATGCCAGAGATGGGATGGGAAAAATATTCTTAGCCTCTCCATTGAATCCGCGTGACCTTCAGGAAAAGATCGTTCAAAAGGAAGTGGTGGAATGGGATCCTGATGATGGCGTGCTGTCTGCTACCCTTCAAATGCGTATCGGGAGTATTATTCTGAAATCAACTCCTCTGCCTGATCCCGATCCTGATGAAAAAGCGAATGCCATTTGTGGGGCTTTGAAGAAAGCAAAAGGCAGTTTGCTCGACTGGAATGAAGAGGTAGCACAATGGCAAAATCGTGTGCTATCTGTTAAAAAATGGAGAACAGGAGAAAGCTGGCCGGATGTGAGTCGTGAGACGCTCGTGCTAACGTGCGACGAATGGTTACCTCCTTATCTGTCGGGCGTCAGGACAGCCAAGGATTTGATGAAGATCGACCTCAAAGAGGTCCTTCAGTTTTCCTTGCCACATGAAAAACAAGAGATGTTAAAGAAATTGGTTCCTGAAAAGTTGGAGGTACCAAGTGGTTCGGCAATTAAGCTGATGTATCGTCCGGCTGGGGAGCCTCCAGTTCTGGCTGCAAGGATTCAAGAATTATTTGGTCAAGCAGAAACACCTACTGTTAATGAGGGTAAAATTGAAGTGCTGATTCATTTGCTTTCTCCAGGGTATAAGCCCGTTCAGGTAACGACCGATCTCAAGAATTTCTGGAATGACACGTATTTCGAAGTTCGTAAGGAGCTGAAAAGAAGGTACCCGAAACACGCTTGGCCAGATGATCCATGGACTGCTGAGGCGGTCAGGGGAGTGAAAAGAAGATCTTAAGGCAAAAGACAAAACCCGTCTCAACCATCCTTTTGCTAATCCTGTGTTAACTTCCCCACGAAAGATTTAGAAGACTCATGGCTAAGATTACCGCCTTTGGCACCTATGTTCCTGAAAAGGTTCTTGACAACAAATACTTCGAAAATTTTATAGAAACCAATGATGAGTGGATCGTTTCCAGAACGGGAATTCACACTCGACGAATGGCCGCCGAAGACGAGTACACAAGTGATTTGGCCGTTTCGGCTATCAAGAATTTACAAGAACGAAGCGGCAAGTCGGTCGAGGATGTTGACTTCATCATAGTGGCCACTACTACTCCAGATCATCCAATGCCGAGCGTGGCTTCTAGAATCCAACACAAACTTGGCGTAAATGAAGCGGGTTGCAATGACATCTATGCGGCATGTGCAGGATTTACTTATGCAATTCAATTAGGGAATGGGCTCGTCGAGAGTGGTGCGTATAAAAAAGTATTGGTGGTAGGAGCTGAGACTCTCTCAAAAGCGACGGATTATTCAGATCGAACGACTTGCTTGCTTTTTGGAGATGGAGCCGGAGCAATGCTGCTAGAACCTGGCGAATCGGACTTCATAGCTTTCAATGCGGGCACAGCTGGAGACCTTGGCAAAGAGCTTTACTTGAGTCATGAGAAAAATGAAATTGATGGCACAGAGATAAATCCCAACGGGAAAATCGCTCAAAATGGCAGAGCAGTATTCAAGTGGGCCGTAACAAACATTCCCATCAAGATAAAAGAACTGGTGGCAAAAGCGGGGATGACGCTGGACGATATGGACTTCATCATTCCTCATAGCGCCAACCTGAGAATTCTTGAAGCCATTTCGCAAAACCTCGATTATCCGATGGATCGAATTCCCGAAAGTATTTCTATTTATGGAAATACATCTTCGGCTTCTATTCCTTTGGCGCTGGATAGAGCGCTAGAGGCTGGAAGGATCAAAAAAGGCGATACGATTCTTTTTATTGGATTCGGTGGTGGGCTGACTTTTGCTGGGGCGATTCTGAAATGGAACTTGTGATTAATATTTGGCAAAAACATCCTTTTTAATCCCGGGCCATTCTTCTTTTACGATTGAATATACCACCGTATTTCGCCGAAACCCATCAGGCATCACCGAGTGATTTCTCAATTCACCTTCAAACGTTGCGCCTATTTTTAGAATGGCTGTTCTTGATTGTTCGTTTCGGGCGTCCGTCTTTAGCTCCACTCTTTCAGCACCTACTTTTTCGAAGCAATATTGAAGCAAAAGAAATTTACAGTTTCGATTCAAGCCAGTACGCTGAAACTCCTTTCCAATCCATGTTGAGCCGATCTCCAGTCTTTTGTGCTCATTGGAGATGGACATGAACGTGGTGACGCCAGCGTACCTACCTTCCTGCTTATCGAAAATGGCAAATGGGTATCGAGTTTCGGCCATTCGATCACCAATGAACTTCTCCAAAAACTCGGTTAAAAGTTCTTTGGTATGAACTCTGTTGAATGAGTACTTCAGTAAAGAATCGTCTTGATTGCCGGCTTGGAAAAGCCCGTCGTTATGATCAAAACTCAGAGGCTCCAAACGAACACGATCATTTTCTAAAATGATATCTGACTGAAAATCGATCATGGTTATTAATTACAATAACTCGTTGGCCAAATTGGCTAATTCGGACCGCTCGCCTTTCTCCAAGGTTATGTGGGCGAACATCGGATGGTCTTTGACCCGGTCAATCAGATAGCTGAGACCATTACTTTGGGAATCCAAATACGGCGTGTCTATCTGATATATATCTCCGGTAAACACGATTTTGGTGTTCTCACCTGCCCGTGAAATAATCGTTTTTATTTCATGAGGGGTCAGGTTCTGCGCTTCATCTACTATGAAGAAAATATTCGACAAACTTCGGCCTCTGATGTACGCCAGCGGTGTGATCATCAGTTTTTCCTGATTCACCATGTCAACGATACGAGTGAATTCCTTGTCGGATTCTTTGAATTGATTTTGAATGAACTTCAGGTTGTCCCAGAGTGGCTCCATATAGGGATTCAGCTTTGACTTAATGTCCCCCGGCAAGTACCCAATGTCCTTGTTGCTCAAAGGCACGATGGGACGGGCGAGGTAAATCTGTTTGTATTCGCGTCGCTGCTCCAAAGCTGAGGCAAGAGCCAGTAAGGTCTTTCCTGTTCCGGCCACACCATTGATACTCACAAGCTTGATGTCCGGGTTCATCATGGCACTGATAGCAAAAGTTTGCTCTGCATTTTTCGGCTTTATACCATAGATGGGGCGTTTTTCTACCTGAAAAAGTTTCTTTTCTTCGTCATTATGGTAGGCCAGCACAGAATTCTTTTCACTTTTTAGAATGAAGAAATCGTTCGCCGGTGGTTTCGTTTTACCAAAAATCTTGGTTCTATCTATTTCTCCTTTTTGGAAAAGGATATCGATGAATTCAGAGTTTACGCCTTCCATCTCCGTCTTGCCCTTGTCAAGTTGCTCGGCGTTCTTGATTTTTCCCGTTTCGTAATCCTCAGCAAGTAAATCAAGAGACTTGGCCTTGAGGCGAAGGTTAATATCCTTGGTGACTAGAATCACCTTCCTTCCTTTTTCTTTTTCGCGCAAGGCAAGCGCGGCGTTCAGTATCCGATGATCGTTTTTGTGATCCCCAAAAATTTTGGTCGCATCGACGGAGCTGTCAGTGTCCATCAACACCTTGAATTTCCCTTTGCTTTTGCCATTCAGCGGAATCCAATCTTTGAGCATTTGATCTTTCGAAAGCTTGTCCAGAAGTCTGGTAAACTCCCTTGCCTCAAAGTTTTTAGTATCGTTTCCTTTTTTGAAACCGTCCAATTCTTCCAACACGGTGATGGGAATCCCCACGTCGTGCTCGGCGAAATTTAGAATGGAGTCATGTGAGAAAATGATAACTGACGTGTCAAGGACGAATATCTTTTTTTCCTTCGCTTTTGCCATTGGAAAACAATATCTAGATGAAAGGACGGATACGTAATATTATGCATTTTGATTTCCAATCAAGAGCATATTAGGCGGATAGTTATCCACATTTCTACTAAAAGAAGATCATTTGGCATGATTCTCTCAATGAATTAAATTTGATAACAACCAGCACAGCTATGCCAGGAAGAAAACCAATATTCGCGACACTCATTTCTGATTTTTTTGGAGCTCTAAGAGACATCCTTTTCAGACTGTTTTTGGAGCCTGCCTCTCACGAGCAGCGGAGGCGAAAAGAAGGAAAGGACTAGCCTACGGATTTCAAGGATTTTTCTTGAATCCTCATGTAGTAGTTCTCATACAAAGGAAGGATCACATCGAGATCAAATTCCTTGGCTCTGGCCAATGCTCCTTTTTTGAAGTTGCTAAGATTATCTTCATCCAAAATATGAATGGCTTTCTTCACCATTTCATTTACATCGCCAACTTTACAGACGAATCCCGATTTTCCATCTTGAACCAATTCAGGCAATCCGCCAGCATCAGAAGAAATAACGGGAACTTCACATGCCATTGCTTCCAGAGCCGCCAGGCCGAAACTTTCTTTCTCGGAGGTCATAAGGAAAAGATCGCTAACCGAGAGCACTTCCTCCACCTGATCCAGCTTGCCCAAAAACCTTACATCATCGGGGGCGCATATTTGTCTAGAAAGCTCCTCCATTTTCAATCGCTCCGGCCCGTCCCCGATAAGCAGAAGTTTGGCAGGTATGTTTTGTCTCAATTTGCAGAAAACGTTCAACACGTCTTCCACTCTTTTTACTTTCCTGAAATTGGAAGTGTGAACTATTAGTCTTTCACCATTTGGGCAAATAGCCTTTCGGAAATGCTCTTTTGGCTGCTTTTGAAACCGCTCCAAATCAATGAAGTTTGGTATGACCTCAATGTCATTGGTGATATCAAAAAGATTCAACGTGTCTTTCTTCAGGTCCTGCGATACTGCCGTCACCCCGTCCGACATATTGATGGAGAAGGTGACTACCGGCTCATAACTGGCATCCTTACCAACGAGTGTAATATCCGTGCCATGCAGAGTAGTAATGATAGGAAGGTGAATTCCTTTGGTCTTCAAAATCTGCTTGGCCATGTAGGCGGCTGATGCATGAGGAATGGCGTAGTGAACATGTATAATGTCCAGACCTTCGTGCTCTACCACATCCACAATTCTGCTGGCGAGAGCGAGCTCATACGGCGGATAATCGAAAAGAGGATAGGACTTCATATTCACCTCATGGTAGTAGAGGTTTTCATTAAAGAAATCCAACCTTGTTGGCTGGGAGTAGGTGATGAAATGCACTTGATGTCCCTTGACTGCCAGTGCTTTTCCAAGCTCCGTGGCAACCACACCACTACCACCGTAGGTAGGATAACAGACGATTCCTATTTTCATGTTTAATTTATTCCGCTTACAAGTTTATTCAACCTCTTCGTGATGGGATGCATTCACGGGAGTTAAAGCCTCGTACACGACATCTTGGATTCTGGAACGTGTATTTCTTGTTATCAGTTTCCAATTCTCGGCATCAGGGTAAACTCTGTTAGAAAGAAATACAAAAACAAGATCGTAATCTGGGTCTGCCCAAATCATCGTGCCGGTAAACCCCATATGGCCAAAACTGTCTTGACTTGCATGAGACGAGACTTTTGAATGTTTTTTGTCCCAACCTAATCCCCTTCTGTTTCTATTAAATTGAGTTTGAAGGGATTCTTCAACTATTTGGTTATCCAAGATTTGCTGACCCCTGAACTTCCCTTCGGAAAGAAAAAGATTCGTCAATATGGCCAAATCTTCGGCGTTGGAGAACAAGCCTGCATGTCCGGCTACACCCCCGAACAGAAAGGCATTTCTATCGTGTACCTCACCCCACACTTGCTGATACCGAAAATGTAAATCCAATTCCGTAGGGGCAATGCGTCTGTGATCAATACCAGCCTTTATTGGATTGAAGAGCGTATTCTTCAAGGCCATTGGCTTATAAATCCGCTCCGAAAGAAAGTCGTCCATTCTCTGATCGGCTACTCGTTCAGCTATTTGCTGAAGAATCATGAAGCCTACATCGCTGTATCGGTATTTCGATGATCCACGAAAGGTTCCAAGATCGGATTCTCGAATCCATGTTTTCAGGGAATCCTGAAGGATGGGATGGTTGATGTCGAAATAAGATCCCCGACTCACATCTTCACAAAAGCTGGACTGAAAGGTTTTTTCCCAGAGGGGAATGTAGGATTTCAATTGTCCATTATGAGCTAGCAGCTGTCGCGTGGTTATTTTCTCCTTGTTTGTTCCTGCATACTCTTCGAGGTAGCAGGAGATCGGATCATCAAGTCTAATTAGCTTTTGATCTACCAAATCCAAAACCATAAGCGTGGTGGCCATCACTTTGGTCAAAGATGCAACGTCGTATAGCGTCTCTGTTGTCACCTTAGTGAGGCTGTCGTAGGTCAGGTGACCATATGCTTGATTGAGAATGGCTTTTCCGTGATGGAGAACCAACACCTGACATCCGGGGAATTGGTGTTCTTTGATGGATTCGGTTACGATCTGCTCAATGGGATCGTAAAGGGAGGTTCGGTAGATCTTCGTTGGATCGATTGAAAAGGAGGCAGAGAGAAGGAAAATTGGAGCCAGCAAGCTCACCATGATCGTTCTCGAAATGATTAACTTTGAACTAATTATTCTCATTGCCGGTAGAAATATAGGCTGTAATCATTAGACAAAGGATTATGCGGTTCCCTTCACTTTTCAGACTTCCAAGGAGTCAGCAATTCGAAATCAAACCTCGATACTACGATCCTGTGAAAGAATTCGTAGAACAGAGAAAGGCTTTGGCCAATAATCCAAGTGATAAAGACCCGGACTTTTCGCCTGATAGAATTCGATTCGAAAGAAGGAAATCATCCCAAGGTTTAAGTACATCCTTATTCCAGTTGATCATTGCCTTGGTTCTTGCCGCAGGAGTTGTAGGTTGGCTTTTCCTCGGAAATGAGGTGTTGTATTATAGCATGCTCTTGATACCCGTTTACCTTTACTTCCGATTCAGGAAGAAATAAATGCAGGATATCATTCACTTATTACCAGACAGCATTGCTAATCAGATTGCTGCAGGGGAGGTCGTCCAAAGGCCAGCGTCTGCAGTGAAGGAAATGCTGGAAAATAGTGTGGATGCAGGAGCGACCTCTATCAAGCTAATAATCAAAGATGCTGGTAAGGGGATGATCCATGTGATCGATGATGGCAAAGGCATGAGCGTGACTGATGCAAGGATGAGTTTTGAGCGGCATGCTACCTCCAAAATCCACTCCTTTGACGATCTGATGAAAATTAAGACCATGGGCTTTCGAGGTGAGGCGCTAGCATCCATTGCGGCCGTAGCTCAGGTAGAACTAAAAACAAGAAGAGAAGAAGACGAGCTAGGCACCCAAATAAACATTGAAGCATCAGAAGTCAAGAAGCAGGAGCCAGTTTCTACAAGTCAAGGCACCTCCCTTTGTGTGAAGAACTTGTTTTACAATGTGCCTGCTCGTAGGAATTTTCTCAAATCCAACCCTGTCGAATTCAAGCACATTTCGGAGGAATTTCACAGAGTAGCTTTGGCTCATCCTGAAGTCGCCTTTCAACTGGTTCATGGTGATTTGGATATGTACAAGCTGGAGGCAGGAAAGCTCAGTCGGAGGATAGTACAGCTTTTTGGAAAAAACTATCAGCAGCAGCTGATTGCGTGCGAGGAGGAATTGACGGATGTGTGGGTGACTGGGTATGTAGGCAAGCCGGAGTTTGCCAAGAAGACACGAGGCGAACAGTACTTTTTTATCAATAATCGGTTCATCAAGAATGCCTACTTGAACCATGCCGTAAGCAAGGCATTTGAGGGACTGCTGAAGGATGATTATTTTCCATTTTATGTATTGAACATTGAAATGGATCCTACGCAGGTGGACGTCAATGTGCACCCAACAAAGACCGAAGTAAAATTTCAGGACGATCGCACACTGTATGGCGTGATCCAGTCGACAGTTCGTCAGGCCTTGGCAAGCTTCAACGTCACGCCATCTCTGGATTTTTCAACCGATATTAACTTTTCTCAGTTTGCAGTGGAGGGTGCTCAGCGACACGAATCCGCTCGGGATCGGGCGTATGGCCAATTCAAAACGATTGATAGCTCCAGAAAAGTGGAGCAGTGGGAGAAGCTTTATGAGGATGTGGACAAGGAAGAGCAGAGGGTAATCGAACAAGCATCCAAGGAGGCATTTCATACGAGCGATGCTGGTCAGCACGAAATGCTCCCTAAAGCAAGTATGGATATGCTCCAAAAAAGTTATCAGCTTCACGACGCTTATTTAATTCGTCAGGTGAAATCCGGCATGGTCATCTTAGATAAAGAGGCTGCACTTGAGCGAATCTTCTTTGAGAAGCTCAGTAAGTCAAGTTCAGGCGCTTCTCAGTCTTGCCTTTTCCCACAGCAGATTGGTCTCAACAATTCGGATTATGCCTTGGTGATGGAAATGAAAGCTGAGATCACGGCACTGGGATTTGAATTCGAGCCCATGGGCGAGCAAATGATTGTTATTCAGGGCGTTCCAGCGGATTTGGCTCCATGTAACGAAAAGGAAATTTTTGAAGGGTTGATCGAGCAATTCAAGCACAATACCAAGGCGCTTGAACTTCCAAAGAAGGAAAGCCTTCAGCGGGCTTTGGCAAAACGAATAGCAACAACCAAACGTAAACAGCTTGGCGATTCGGAGGCAGATCACTTGATTGATCAGCTTTTTGGGTGTGTCCAACCAAATTATACTCCCGGTGGAAAACCTACTTACGTTTTAATTAGTTTAGACAAAATAAATAGCTGGTTTCATAAGTAATGTTCAGACTCACACCAATCGTTAAGAATCTTGTTGTAATTAATGCCGGAGTTTTTATTATCTGGTATCTCTCTCAGTCCTCAGGTTTCCCGGATTTAAATTTTATGGCTGAGTATTTTATGCTGTTCAAAAGTGACTTACTATTTGAAAGAACTTCCTCTTTTTATTATGGTTATGATTTTTTCAATCCCGTTCAGATTATAACACATTTTTTTAGTCATAATCGGCTGTATCATATCCTTTTCAACATGCTTGCCTTGGCAAGTCTTGGACCTGTAATAGAAATAGTAGTAGGTAGTAAAAGATTTTTGAGATTTTACTTATTCACAGGAATCATTGCGGGAATTCTCATAGCATTTCTTGATCCGTCCGATGCACCTGTTCTTGGTGCTTCAGGTGCTATTTCGGGAGTTCTTGCAGCTTTCGCATATATGAACCCAAACGCAAACCTTCGATTCATGTTTGTCATTTCGTTAACCGCAAAACAACTGGCCATTGGAGTGGCAGTTTTATCGATTTTATTGGTGATAGCTGGAATGTTTGGAAAAAACACCGGTGGTATTTCACATTTTGGCCACCTTGCCGGAATGATAGCAGCTGTGATTTATTTTTATGCTGAAAAGGCATTTCCATTTTTAAGAAACTAATATGGACGGAGGAGGATTTTTTGATGATTTTAAGGGTGCATGGAACAAACCGAATAATGCGGTTGCCCAAATCATTTTGATCAATGTCATTGTCTTCGTAATTACAGGCATCTTGTTCATTTTTGGTTTTGGAGACTCTATCCGTCCATGGCTTGGCGCACCCGCCAATCTGAACGTGCTTCCCTCCAGATTCTGGA
>CAYGSD010000015.1:0-14036 GCA_964352625.1 uncultured Roseivirgaceae bacterium | reverse complement strand
CGTCCATGGCTTGGCGCACCCGCCAATCTGAACGTGCTTCCCTCCAGATTCTGGACCATCATCACCTACATGTTCGTGCATGATGGATTTTTCCATATCCTGTTCAACATGCTTTGGTTCTATTGGTTTGGGAAGTTGATTCAGGAATTTCTTGGAAGTCAGAAAGTAATAGGCCTCTTCGTAATGGGCGGATTGGCAGGAGTACTTGCGTTTATTGTAGGCTATAATATTCTTCCTCAATTTGAAGGAGCCGCTCAGGTCGCTACTGTCGTTGGAGCCAGTGCCGGTGTGACTGCCACCATTATAGGAGCTGCTGTGTTTATGCCGAACTACACCATGTACCTCATGTTCGTTGGCCCTGTAAAGATCAAGTACATCGCCTTGGTTTCGATTTTCCTTTCGTTACTGGGAACAAGAGGTGGTGTCAATGTTGGCGGAGAATTTGCCCACCTTGGCGGAGCGGCCATGGGGTGGCTTTATATCACTCAGGTCAAGAAAGGCAATGACATTGGCGCCTGGGTTATCAGCACCATGAACTTCTTTAAGGCACTTTTCAAGCCAAGTCCGAAAATAAAAGTGACGCATCGGTCAGAGCGAAAAAGCCAATCCAGTGCTAGCCCTGCCAAGGGCACAAGGTCTGATGGCACCACTCAAGAGGAGATAGACGCCATCTTGGATAAGATTTCTCAGAAAGGATACGAAAGCCTGAGCAAGGACGAGAAGCAGAAGCTGTTCAACGCTAGTAAATAGGCATATTCTTTTTTGAAGGTATTTTTGCTAAAACCAACAGCTATGCTTCGACATAAGGCTGACCTGCAGTCGGTCATTTATATTCTTCTAATCGCTGGACTCCTTATTTGGCAATGGAATTTTATCGGGCTCCATTGGTTGGTGTATACGGTCTATCTTTTCCTCTCTGTGGCCATGTCAGTGATCATTCATAATCACACCCACAACGCCATTTGGAAAAGTAGGCGGATGAACCTGCTGACGGATCATGTGCTAACCGTTTTTTACGGATTGCCCGTTTTCGTTTGGTTCCCGACGCACGTCCAGAATCACCACGTTCATGTCAATCGTGAGCCTGACTATACCAAAACGTATGCTGTCTCGGAGCGAAATAATCTGCTGACGGTATTGAGCTACCCTTCAATAAGCGGATATTTTCAGAATAGCGCCATAGTGAAATTCATGAAGGAGCTCTATTCAAAAAACAGAAAGAAATTCTTTGTGTACATCGCGCAGTTATTCACCCTAGTGATCTGGATTGCTGTTGCGGTGATTTTAGATTGGCAGAAGGCCCTTCTTTTTGTTGTCATCCCACAGCAGGTGTCCATTTTTAGTGTCTTGGTTTTTAACTACGTTCAGCATGTGCACGCTGATGAGGAGTCTGAGTTCAACCATTCACGAAACATAATGGGGTCGCTGAATTTCTTTCTTTTTAACAACGGGATGCACACCATACACCATCTGTATCCAGGGATGCATTGGAGCAAGTTGAGAACCAAGCATGAGGAGATTGATCACTTGATAGATCCGAAACTGAACGAACCTAATTTGATCTTGTTCTTTGTGAAGGTATATTTTCTGGGAATATTCATTCCAAAATTTCGAACACGAAACTTTAGGAAGGAGCGCTTAGAACAAACATCTCATGCTTAAGTATCGGGCCGATATTAGAACCTTGTTTTTTTGTTGGCTACTTCGCCATTGCAGCACCGGGATGGTTTCCACGGTGATCGCCGAAAAACACTTGGAAGATCTTGGTGCGGTTAGATGATCACCCCTCTTCGGCCTCTACTTCAGTTACCTCAGGAACCATCCGCTTAAGAAGGTTTTCAATTCCCGCTTTAAGGGTGACGGTAGAAGAAGGGCATCCGCTACAGGAGCCTTGAAGCGTCACTTTTACTTTTCCTTCATTGAAAGAATGGAAAGCAATTGCACCACCATCCATCTCAACGGCTGGCTTGATGTACTCGTCCAAAATGCCTTTGATCTTCACTTCAATGTCCGTGTCTTCATCCGAGACTGCATGATCAGGCTGTGAGATTTCCTCTGTCAACAGGGCTTGCCCATTTTCCAAATGCTCTTTGATGGCAAGCTGCACATGTGCTTTTACTTCGAACCAGTCGGTCGCATCGTCTTTGGTCACGGTGATAAAATTGCTCATGTAAAACACGCGAGTGACAAAAGAGAATTTTTCGAAAAGCAGGGCGGCCAGAGGAGCATCTTTTGTGCTTTCGGCATCTGGGTAGTCGCGGCTTACGCCCTCAGGAATCAGCATCACATTGGCCACAAACTTCAGAGAGTTTGGGTTGGGGCTGGCTTCCGTATATAAACTGATGGCTCTTTTTTCTTGCGTTTCCATGATTTTGGTATTTGAAGATACAAACACAAAGTTGGATGAAAAGTTCGGAAATGATATGGAGACGAAACTAAATCGTAAGAACGATGAGGATCATCATCAGGAAAATGACACTTAGACCTAGAATGACCCACATTCTTTTTTTTCTTAGCCTCTCATTTTCTGCTATTTTAAATGAGCGAATTTGCTCAAGCATTTCAGGGGTGGCCTCTTTGTATTTGTAAACTTTCTTCTCTTCAGAATCCCCATATGCAATCAGTTTTTTATAGGTATCCTTTCGTACGGATTTCATCGCCAAATTTTGGGCGTTTTGTTTAAAGCTTGCAAAAGATCCCCAGGGACTCATAAAGATTGTCACGCAATTAGTGACTCTAAAGTTACCATTGCAGTCAACAAAACCCCCACAAATCATACCTTTGCAGCCAATTTCAAGAGATGTCATTAGCACAGGAAATAGCGCGTAGAAAAACCTTCGGAATCATTGCCCACCCGGATGCCGGGAAAACCACTTTGACAGAGAAGCTGCTGTTGTTTGGGGGAGCCATTCAGACGGCTGGTGCGGTGAAATCGAACAAGATTGATGTGGGTACTCGATCGGATTGGATGGACATTGAGAAGCAAAGAGGTATCTCCGTGGCTACTTCCGTGATGGGCTTTGAATACAAGGATTTGAAGATCAACATCCTTGATACACCCGGTCACGCAGATTTTGCCGAAGACACGTATCGCACGCTCACGGCGGTAGACAGTGTGATCATGGTCATTGACTGTGTGAAGGGCGTGGAAGGGCAGACCGAAAAATTGATGGAAGTGTGCCGAATGCGGAACACACCGGTGATTTGCTTTATCAATAAACTGGATCGTGAGGGCAGAGATGCCTTTGATCTATTGGATGAAATAGAGCAGAAGTTGGAGATCAAAGTGCGCCCGATGAGCTGGCCAATTGGGATGGGAAAATCGCTTCGTGGCGTGTACAACATCTTTGAGAATAACCTGAATCTCTACGAACCAAGTAAAAGCAAACGTGCCACAGATGTTGTGAACATCAAGGGATTGGATGATCCGATCATAGCGGATCATTTACCGGAATCGGCGCTAAAAACACTAAGAGAAGAAATCGAATTGGTCAATGGCGTTTACGGCGATTTGGATACAGAAGCCTACTTGAACGGAGCGGTTGCTCCGGTTTTCTTTGGGAGCGCAGTGAACAATTTTGGCGTCAGGGAAATGCTCGACTGTTTTACCCAAATTGCTCCAACTCCACGGGCCCGGATGACCGAAGAAAGGTCAATAGAACCAAGTGAAAATAAGTTTTCAGGATTCATTTTTAAGATTCATGCTAACATGGATCCAAAGCACCGAAACAGAATTGCCTTTGCCAGAATCTGCTCTGGAGTTTTCAAGCGTGGCAATAATTACTACCACGTTCGGGACGATAAGAAAATCCGTTTTTCCAATGTCACGGCTTTTATGGCTCAGCAAAAGGAAACCATTGACGAGGCATATCCGGGAGATATAGTTGGCTTGTACGACACAGGGAATTTGAAAATCGGGGATACGTTGAACGAAGGAGAGAAAGGTTTGTACAAAGGCATCCCGAGTTTCTCGCCGGAGCTATTCAAGGAAGTCATCAATCTGGATGCGATGAAATCGAAGCAGTTGGAAAAGGGGCTGTCGCAGCTTATGGACGAAGGGGTGGCGCAGCTCTTTTCTTATGAAATGGGCGCCCGAAAAGTTGTCGGCACTGTGGGGGCTCTGCAGTTTGAGGTACTGCAACACAGACTTCTAAATGAATACGGGGCAAAGGTTCAGTTTGCTCCCGTGAACATTTTCAAGGCATGTTGGATCGGTGGATCTGAGAAAGAAGTTGATGCCTTTGTAAAAGACAAGTACCGACACATTGCGAAGGACAAAGAAGGCAAGCTGGTCTTCATGGCCGAAACCAAGGCTTGGCTACAAATGGTCGAGGAGAATTTTCCGAAAATTGCGTTTCATTCGATTAGCGAATTCTGATGGACAAACCAAAAGTCATATTCGAAGACAACCATTTACTTATTTTGGAAAAGCCAAACAACTGGCTAGTTCAGGGTGATGATACAGGTGATGAATCCATGACCGATTGGGGGATGGAATATATCCGCAAGAAATACGATAAGCCCGGTCGCGTATTTTGTCATCCATGTCATCGGCTGGATCGCCCGGTGGGAGGCGTGGTTATTTTTGCGAGGACATCAAAAGCCGCCGATCGAATGGCCAAGCTTTTTCTCAATAATGAAGTAGAGAAAGTCTACCTCGCTGAGGTGCAAGACACACCAAAAGAACCTGAAGGCACCCTCGTTCATTGGCTGGAAAAGGACAATGAGCGAAACACCGTGAATGCCTACGACAAGCAGAAGGGAAAATCAAAGCGAGCTGAGTTGAGCTACCGACTGATGGCCTCATTGGGCAATAGGTCGCTCTTGGAAATAAAACCTAAGACGGGGCGTTCGCATCAGATTCGAACACAGCTGAGAAAGCTTGGGCATCCGATAAAAGGTGATTTGAAATACGGGTATCCCAAACCAAATCAGGACAAGAGCATCAGCTTGCATTGCTACCGAATGTCGTTCGTCCACCCTGTGAAAAAGGAAAAATTGACCTTCATTTCAAGGCCTAAATGGCCTGACTTCAAAGACTTCATTGCATGAGTTGGATTGAGAAATTGGGGACTCGTTGGGGAGTGACAAGTACTTGGCAAGTGGTGGCAATACTCCTTGTTTTTGCCTGCACCGGCATGACCTCATTGTATGTGAAGAGTGGGCTTTACTGGCTGGCAGGAATCACGCCCGAAACTGAGCGATGGATACGAATTACCTATCGAATTTTTGCCACGTTTGTCGCTTATCAGTTTTTGCTTCTTGCCTATGGCTGGCTGTTTGGTCAGTTTCATTTCTTCTGGACTTTTGAGAAGAAGATGCTCAAAAGATTTGTCCCCAAAAAGAATGAGGACAAAGAGTGAAGCTATCCAATTGATGAATGACTGGGGCGCACAAGGTGTGCCTTTTTTGTTCTTCACAGATTTTCTGGCTGAGCAGATTTTCTTTAAAAAAGTGGAAGATGTATCACCCGAAGAAGTGCTGTACGATTTCAATGGAGTCACCAACTCGCTTCAGAAGAACGTCTCAAAAATCAAACTCAAAAAGCAGCCCATCCGCATTGAAACTTTCGGTCTGGCGTTCGACAAAGTCATAGGAGAAATCAAGTACGGAAACTCCTTTCTCACCAACTTGACTTTCGAAACTCCCGTGGATTGTGATGGTTCGTTGACGGATATTTTTCACTCGACCCGAGCCAAATACAAACTTAGATTCGCAGATCAATTCGTTTGTTTTTCGCCGGAGATTTTCGTTTCTATTTCGGAAAATCAGGTACGCTCATTTCCAATGAAAGGCACCATCGACGCATCTTTACCGAACGCAAGGGAGCAAATTCTTAACGACCCGAAAGAGCTCGCTGAGCACGTCACCATTGTGGATCTAATCAGGAATGATTTGAGCCAGATTGCAACGGATGTTCGGGTAGACAGGTTCAGGTACATCGATGAGATTCAGACCGAAAGGGGCAAGCTGCTTCAGGTAAGTTCTGAAATAGTTGGTGAGTTGGAGGAGTCGTGGAAAAATGCGCTTGGCGATCTTCTTTTCTCACTCTTGCCAGCGGGCTCCATTTGTGGTGCACCCAAGCCAAAAACAATTAGAATCATCACCTCTGTGGAAGCCCAATCTCGTGGTTTTTACACGGGCGTGTGTGGTTTGTTCGACGGTAAAAAACTGGACTCTGGCGTCATGATTCGATACATTGAAAAGCGCGATGATCAGCTGTTCTACCGGAGCGGAGGAGGCATTACAGCATTCTCTGATTTAGAAAAAGAGTATCAAGAGTACATGGATAAAATCTATCTTCCCCTTTGACTCGTAATTGTATTCTTTTGAAACTCCCATCACTCTTCATTCTCTCGCTTTTCCTTCTCATAGCGCATGTGTCTTGCGGCCAAGATTGGCCTAGCAGAAAGGGAAAAATGTTTCTATCCTGGGGGTGGAATGGAAGTGCATACAGTAGTTCCGACATTCATTTCACAGGGGAGAATCACGATTTTACATTGAAGAGGGTTAAAGCGCAGGACAGACCATCTTCCGCCAAATGGACTAATTATCTAGACTTTCGGCAAGTCACCGTACCACAATACAACCTTAGAGTTGGCTATTTCATCAATGATCAGTACAGCATTTCATTGGCATGGGATCATCTGAAGTATGTGGCTAAGCAGGGGCAAACGGTGAGAATCTCAGGGAATATTGCTGAGGGGTCAACGTATGATGGGTCTTATGAAAATGAACCAATTGAAATCAACAGAAAATTCCTATTCTTCGAGCATACCAATGGCTTGAATTCGGCAAACATTGAGGTGCGGAGATATGATGAAATTGTAAAATCAAGCGTCTTTAGAATGGAAGTGATCGAAGGGTTAGGGTTTGGTTTATTGGTGCCTCGATCGGAGGTAGAGATCGTAGAGAAAATAAACCACGATGCGTTTCATCTATCTGGCTATGAATTGCATGGATTGGTCGGGCTGAAGTTGGGAGTGGGCAGAACGCTCTTCGTGCAGTCAGAATTCAAATTGGGCTACAACAACATGAACGACATCCTGACTACCATCGATAGTTCGGACAGGGCCAGCCAGCACTTCATGTCTTACCAGTGGAATGTCGTCTTTGGGGCTTACTTTGGTTTGCCTAAATTCAGGCCTTAGCCATGAGCCGATTTTTCGAAAGTATTGCCTGTCAGAATGGAGAATTCCCCTTGCTGGAGTTTCATCAGCAACGAGTCAATAGCACTTTTGTCTGCTTTTATCCGGGCGTTGCACCATTGAACTTGGAGGAGCTTTTATCGGAAATCCCCTTGTCAGGGAAGTTCAAATGTCGTGTTCTTTATGACAACCTTGGGGCTCAAGTTGAATTTGGTGAATATCAACCACGAAAAATCGAAACGATCAAACTTGTGGAGTCCGACATAGATTATTCGTTCAAGTTTGCCGATAGGTCAGAGCTGAATTCGTTAGTTCAGCAATCGGGCACTGACGAAATTATCCTAGTCAAGAATGGTCTGATCACGGATTCTTCATATTCCAATTTGGCGTTTTTTGATGGAGATAAATGGTGGACGCCAAAGTCTCCTCTTTTGAAAGGCGTGCGAAGAGAGAGTCTTTTGCAAGTCGGCATACTATCCGAAATGGATATCTCCATTCACCATATGTCCTCCTTTGAAAAAGTGAGTTTGATTAATGCGATGCTGGATTTAGGAGAGCTCTGCTTACCGACCAATCAAATTGTTACTGAAAGTTCGTAAGTTGCTTAACCGTCAGACGGGGTTCACTATGCCAAAATCGCGAGACTAATTGATCGCACTTATTCCTAACTATATGAAGACTTGGACGTCCATTGTGGCAATGTTGTTTGCCATTCATGCCTATGCTCAATATGAAGTGACCAATACCAATGACTCTGGTGCCGGTTCACTTCGTGAGGCCATTACCAATGCCAATGGCAATGCAGGCACGAACAACATCACTTTCAACATCCCAAATACCGACCCGAATTACAGCCTTGACGGAGGCACGGGAAACGAAACCTGGACGATTTACCCAGTGACAGATCTGCCGGAAATAACAGAAGGAGTCGTACTAGACGCGACCACTCAGCCAGGGTCAGGGAATTACAAGATAAAAATTGATGGTCAGGGGACGAGAAGCAGGGGATTCTGGGTGAATAGTGGCTTTGCGGAGGTGTATGGATTTTATCTCACTGGCTTCAATGCCAACAGCTCATCGGCAGGCGTTTACATTCTACATTTGGGAGGGTCACCAAGCACTATTGGAGGGGTCGGCAAAGGGAACGTCATTAACTCTTGTCGAAATGGAATTTCAATTTCCCTTCGCACAAGCTGTATCATCCAGGGAAATTTAATTGGCACGGACGAAACAGGCGAAATTGATTTGGGCAACACAGTCGGAATTCAATTGGCCACTAGCGCCTCTAGTCAAATTGTGGGTGGGGATTTAGCAGGTGAAGGAAACCTAATTTCAGGAAATACAACCGGAATCACGGCCAATGCAAGTGGGGGTCACTCCGTTCGAGGAAATTATATCGGCACCAATATCGATGGAACAACAGCCATTCCAAACGGCGCAGGCATCTCATTCGCGACTAGCAACAATAATTCTTTTGTAAATAATCTCATTTCAGGAAATAGCGGCAGTGCCATCAGGTTGGGTTTCTCAACTAATAATACGATTCAAGGCAACATCATAGGAGAAGGCTCGGATGGTTCTGTACTTGGAAATGATCGGGGAATAGAAGCATTCAATACGCAAGGAGTTTCCAATAACATCATCGGTGGTATCCTTCCCGCTGAAGGGAATACCATCGTTAATAATACCAATGAAGCCATTCTCTTCATCAACTCCAACTCTGTAAACAATTCGATCATTGGCAATAGTATCCATTGCAATGGGGCAGGCATCAATCTTTCGGGAGTTGCCAATAACAACATCCAGCCTCCGGTCATCAATGAAGTTACTTCCACTACGGTAGGCGGAGAAGGAATTGACGGGGATGAGGTTCACGTGTATCGAGATAATTCTGGCTGTACCCCATCTGCAGGGCAGGGACAGGAGTATCTTGGCACTGCGACTGTGAGCGGAGGGGTCTGGCAGCTTTCAGGTCTTAGCATTGCGATAGGAACGGATTTGATCACAGCCACTGCAACCAATGGCACGGACGGCACCTCAGAATTTGTCGGCCAAGATTCTTACATTGTCACCAATATAACAGATGCCGGAATCGGCTCGCTCCGCTGGGCTATCATAAATGCAAACGCGTCCACAGACCCTAGTGTCACCATCTCCTTCAATATAGGAAGCTCGGCTCCCTGGATAGTTCAACCTGCGTCGGCTCTTCCTACCGTTAATAATGTGGGCGCGGTTCCAATCATAATTGACGCTACCACTCAGCCAGGGTGGGCTTTCGGCGATCCCAACGCCATGATTCATATCGAAGGATCATTAGCTGGTGGTAGCAGCGTTGCACTTATTGTTCAGGAAGCGAACGTGGAAATCTATGGCTTAGTCATTGAAGGATTTTTTCATGGGATAAGGATAAATACTGGAGCAGATGGACTGATTATCGGTGCTCCGGGAAAGGGTAATGTAATTAAAGGGCTTACAGGATGGGGGATTATATCAGGAGGAGTGGCTGGTAATGTTACAATCCAGTCCAACTATATTGGAACCAGCGTCGATGGACTGTCAATGGATGCAAACTCAGGCGCTGGTATAGGTGTTGAAGGAGATAACATTCTCATTGGTGGAAATTCGACACTTGGAGAAGGTAATGTCATATCTAACAATGGAAGTGGTGGATTTGAGTACGGCATTTATACTGGAACGGGGGATAACATTGAAATTTACGGTAACCTGATTGGCACTGATAAAAATGGAGAAAATGATTTTGGGAACCTTCGAGGTATTTGGGTTCTTAACGGAGCTAGCAATGTTACAATTGGCGGAACCGGAACAGGCCAGAGAAATGTGATTTCAGGGACGTTTAGTGCATTCTCCGTTCATTTGCAGTCAGTTGACAATGTCATTGTAGATAACAATTTCATTGGGTTAAACTCCGCTGGAACGACCGCCATCCCTAATACGCGAAATGGAATCGATATTGATGCGTCGGGATCAGGAGCTATTATTCGAAATAATACCATAGCGGCTAGCACCGAAGACGGCATCTACATGGAGTCCGAAACAGCCGATGTGATAATTGAGAACAATATGATTGGCACTACGCCAACCGGAGTTGCCGGCACAGGGTTGGGAAATCGAAATGGAATAGTATTCAATTCTAGTGGCGGTATAGACAACACCACGCAGCGAATACGGATTAGCGGAAATGTGATATCTGGAAACAGTGCGGATGGTATAAACTTTAATTCAACATGCTCAAATTTCATATTGACGGACAATCTGATTGGCGTAGAATCTGATGGAACCACTCCTTTAGGAAATGCTGGAAGCGGAATTGAACTAAGTAGCACGACAACCAATATTGAAATAGGTGGGACGAGCCAGGAGAATAGTATAGCAAACAATACGCTTGCTGGGATCAGATTTGAAGGATTGGCACAAGAACCTAGCGGAACCATCATCGGTGTGAATAGCTATTTCTGCAATTCAACTGATGCGATTGATTTTACCTTGACACCCACAATAGATGCTCCAGTCATAACAACGATAAGCTCCGGATCCATTGACGGCACCTCAACCGAACCTGATGGTACTTTGATTGACGTTTATGAAACTGATTTGAGTTGCATGGACAATCAAGGGGCGACCTATCTTGGCCAAACTACTGTCACATCCGGAAACTGGTCCTTGTCAGGATCCTTCACCATGTCCAATTCTTTCGTGGCAACAGCAACCGATCCGACGATTGGCATTTCGGAATTTTCTCCTGCTGTCTCTGCTAATCTCTATATAGTGACCAATACTAATGACTCTGGAGCAGGATCACTGCGCGAGGCTATCACCAACGCAAACGCAAGCACAGGAGAAACAATATCCTTTAACATTCCTGGAAGCGGACCTTGGGACATTACATTGCTTAGCAATCTTCCAAATCTCCTCAGCACCATGACCATTGATGGCACTACTCAGCCGGGTTCGACTTCTACTAATTTGATTGGTATTAGAGCAACTGCTGCCTGCGACAGGGGATTGGCCATTGTCACAAATGATTGTGAAATATATGGGTTAGAAATTACCGGATTTAATGGTTCTGGAGATTTTGGAGGAATATACATGGGACTCTCCGTAACCAGCGGACAAATTGGAGCGGCCCTGAAAGGCAATGTATTGAGCAACAACAGATACGGTCTTCAGATTGAAGGGGATAATGTGGTAGTTCAAGGCAATAAGTTCGGAACGGATAATACCGGATCTTTCGCAAATGGAAATACGGAGACGGGAATCTATATTATAAACGGAGACGGGAATACAATAGGGGGAGCTGGAGCGAACGAAGGAAATCTAATATCAGGAAACTCGCAGCTCGGCATCCGAATGGCCAATTCAGATAACAATACTGTCCAAGGAAACATCATTGGGATGAATGCGGCAGGCTTGAGTAGAGTGTCCAATGGAATAAGTGGTATCGGGATAGGTGGGGGAACTACTTTTACTTCGAATGGAAATACAATAGGAGGAGCAGGAGCCAATGAAGGAAATCTGATTTCTGGTAATTCTGTATATGGAATTACCCTGAGTTATGGCTCCAATAACCTGATTTTGGGAAATAAAATTGGTTTGGACAGCAATGGAGATCAATTCAACTTTACTCCCTTCGGTATTCTAATTGGAGGGGCATTTGGGGAAGTGGCCACTGATAATACAGTTGGAGGTATCGGCCCTGGGGAAGCAAACAGTATTGCCGGACATTCGAGCAGAGGAGTTTGGCTTCAGGTAAACACAGGAACCTCGGAAAGGAATACTATTCGTGGAAACGCTATTTATTGCAATGGGGAACTCGGAATTACCTTGAACGCTGGGACGAACAACGATATTTCAGCTCCTATCATTACGGATTTCACGGCAGGAATCGGAACAGCCACCGTGACGGGTGAATGTCCAACCTGCACGACCGGCGATTTAATAGATGTGTACCGCGACAATTCCGCTTGTGCTGACGGGCAAGGTCAGGAGTACCTGGGTACGGTGACTTTCGGTACTGACCCTTGGACGCTTGGTGGTTTGACATTGTCGTCGGATGATCTACTGACGGTCATGGTGACGGACATTTCGGGAAACTCTTCGGAGTTTGGACCGGCCGCACCAGAGATTGTGGTGTATGAGGGAGCAGGCACTGCCGGAACCGAAATTACGGACGCTCAGGTCACGGTGGTAGATCTCGGTAGCTCTGATCAGGGAGTTGATCTCACATTTGATGTAACGATTGAAAATGCAGGATCAGCACTACTCACCATTGCCAGTATCACAAGCTCGGCCACAGAGTACAGTTTTGTGGCTACCCCGACCACTCTGAATGCTGGAGAAAATGCAACCTTCACCATACAATTGGACGCCACGGATGTCGGTACATTCCCTTCGACCATCACCATAAACAGTGACGATCAGGATGAGAACCCATTTACATTTTCAGTAACTGGCGAGATCACGGGTCCTGAGATCGAATTGTACGTAGGCACTGATAACACGGGAACACTACTTTCAGATGCCCAATCGATTGCCATTGATTTTGGGTCAGTATTGGTTGGAACAGATTTGGTACTGGACTTTGCCATAGAAAATACAGGAACAGCAGTTTTAAATATTTCCTCCATCGGTTCCTCAGCGTCGGAATACTCGGTCACAGGTGCACCTTCTGCTGTTGCCATTGGGGCCACAGCCACCTTCTCCATCACTTTGGATGGGAGTAGTTCAGGCATCTTCAATTCCACTATAACGATCAGTAGCGACGATGCAGACGAGAACCCTTTTACCTTCCCGGTGACTGGTGAGATCATTGCTCCTGAGCCAGAAATTGAAGTGTATGTGGGGCAGCTCCATCCAAGCACAATTTTGTCGGACGGTCAGTTAACCGAAGTGGATTTAGGAAAGGAAGTCAACGGTAATAGTATCACAGTTCTGTTTTATATCGAGAATACAGGAGCGGCGGCCTTGAACATTTCGAATATTACATCTGATCAAACTGAATTCTCGATAGTAGGAGCACCAACCTCAGTTGCCGCTGGAGGTTCGGAAACTTTTGACATTGTCCTTGATGGTTCCGTCACGGGGATTTTCAATGCTACCATCACTATCACTAGTGATGATCTTGATGAGAGCCCGTTCACTTTCCCAGTAATGGGACAGATCACCGAGCCAGAGATTGAAGTTTATTTTGGAAATAACAACACGGGTGCACCGATCACCAATGGACAGGCATCTGAGGTAGACATTGGAGCTAGCGATCTTGGGAATAACCTGTCGGAAACGTTCGCCATTGAAAATTTAGGCACCTCACTTTTGTCGATTTCGAGCATTACTTCCATCAATCCGGATTTCACGATTACATCTGCGCCAACGAGCGTCGGGGAAGGAGCCACAGAAATATTCTTCATTGAACTGGACGCATCAGTTGCGGGTTCGTTCACCACCACGATCACGATTGTTAGCGATGATCTTGATGAAGGGACGTTTACTTTTCCAGTGACAGGGAGCATTGTGGAATCACTGGATATTCTTTTCTATTATGAGGATTCACCATTGATAAGCGGGAGTACGGTAGACTTTGGGTTAACCAAAGTAGGCGAGCCACTGACTTTAGCTTTCACTATTGAAAACCCATCCGCATCGCAGGTTTTGACCTTCACCACCTTGGCCATTGCCAACTCTGAGTTTTCACTAGTGAATCCACCCACTTCGATAAATGTAGGGGAATCTGAGAGTTTTGATGTGGTGCTCGCGGCTAGTAGAAGAGGAGTTTATAATGGAACGCTCACAATAGACAGCAACTTCGAACCATTTATGATTCAGTTGACTGGCGAGGTGACGCCACGCAATAATTCCATTCATGTGTTCAAT
>CAYGSD010000014.1:0-56247 GCA_964352625.1 uncultured Roseivirgaceae bacterium | reverse complement strand
ACAAAAGAACCAACATCGTTAGGCCAAGTGATCGCATACTCTTTATTTTTAAGCCTCAAAAGTACCAAAGAACACTATGAGAAAATTCATTCTTCTAACTATCCTCACTGGCTTGGTTGCTTTTGGGACAAATGCTCAGGATTCTGATTTAAAATTGGGCATTAAGGTGGCGCCAGTTTTTGGCAATTCCAGAATTCAACTTGACGACCCGGACGTTACCGTGGAGAACGATGGTGCGGCGTTCAAATTATCCCTCGGCTTGATTGTGGACAAAAGTTTTGGGGATAATTACATGCTCAGTACTGGTCTGATCTACATTCCAAAGGAAATCGGGTTGGCAATAAATCCTGAAGCTTCCAGCACACAAACTTGGAACAGTGCTGAAACTTACAAACTCCAGTACCTGCAAATTCCAGCAACGGTGAAATTGTTCACCAATGAAATTCAGCCGGACGTGAAAGTGTATTTCCAATTAGGAATGGCGCTTGAAATAAAAGTCTTTGAAGAGGCGGATCCGGAGCTCACTGAGCCAGAGGTAATCGCTCAATTTCAACCGATGAACATTCCTGTAATACTTGGAACAGGGGTCGAGTATCGAGCCGGGCTGAACACGGTTCTTTTTGGAGGAATCTCTTACCAGCGCGGTTTGATCAACATAGTAAAAGATACGAACTACACTTTTGCTGAAGATTTTGCACTAAGAAGCACACTCGTCTCGATTGATATTGGGATTAAGTTCTAGCAGAAACAAATCAACAAAAAAAGGCTGCCTCTTCGAGACAGCCTTTTTTACTTTAATACCTTCAACGGCTAAACCTCGATCAGCTCCCCGTTTCCGTCCAGCACATTGAATTCTGAAATTCCCAATGACGTGTCTTCCACTAGGTTGACCCATCGCTGGTGCTTCATGAACCACTTCACTCTTTTTGAGATGGTTCCTTTGGTGAAAAATGCAAAAAGGAATGGGTGCAGAGCCAACGTAATGTTCTTCGAGTTTTGACTGGTGAGCAGATGCTCGACTGTCTTCTCTATTTCATCACTGATCTGGATTGATGCCTGAATCTTGCCCGTGCCATCGCACGAAGGACAAACTTCACGTGTGGAAATATTCATCTCAGGGCGCACCCGTTGACGAGTGATCTCCATCAAACCAAATTTAGAAAGCGGTAGGATCGTGTGCTTCGATCGATCGTCCTTCATCACCTCCTTCATCTTCGCGAAGAGCTTCTTCTTGTTTTCAATACGACGCATGTCAATGAAATCAATGGTGATCAAACCGCCCATGTCTCGTAACCTTAGCTGACGCGCAATTTCCTCGGCTGCTTCCAAGTTCACGTTCAATGCCGTGTCCTCTTGATTGTCCTCCCTGTTGGATTTGTTTCCGCTATTCACGTCAATCACGTGCATGGCTTCCGTATGCTCCACAATCAAATAGCCGCCTGTCGGAATGGTCACAGATTTACCAAAAGAAGTCTTCAGTTGTTTTTCAACACCGTGTGCTTCGAATACTTTGGCTTTTCCAGTATAGAGTTTGGTGACCTTTTCCTTATCTGGGGCGATCTTCCCAATGAAAGTCTTGATCTCAGCAAAGAGATCCTTGTCGTCCACTACGATACTATCGAAGGATTCATTAAGAACGTCTCGAAGGATGGAATTTGCTCGGGTCATTTCCCCGATTACTTTTTCTCGAGTTTTGGCCGTGCGAAGTTTCTTCACTCCGTTTTCCCAAATCTCAACCAAGTTTCGCATGTCCTGATCTAAATCGCGCACCTCTTTGCCTTGGGCTACTGTGCGGATGATCACCCCGAAGTTTTCGGGACGAATGGCAGCAATCAAACGACTAAGTCGCTTGCGTTCATTGCTGTCGCTTATCTTCTTTGAAATATTGACTGAATTGGAGAACGGCACCAATATGATGTATCTCCCCGCCAATGACAACTCGCATGATAATCTCGGACCTTTGGTAGAAATCGGCTCCTTCACTACTTGGACGAGCACCTTTTGGTTCTTACTGAACACATTGGCGATCTTCCCTAGTTTATGAATATCCGGTTCATTCTTAAACCCTACTAGTTTGGTCGGAGTATTCTTCCGAGTTGTCACCAGCTTGGTAAACTTATTTAATGATTGAACCTGTGGGCCTAAATCGTGGTAGTGGAGGAATGCATCTTTTTCATAACCAAGGTCGATGAATGCCGCATTCAAACCAGGAACTGTTTTCTTCACAGTACCTAGATATATGTCTCCTACATTAAATGAATCACCACCAGTATCCTCGTGGTATTCTACCAGTCTTTTGTCTTTTAGTAAGGCAATCCGACATCCTGAGCGAGTTGCGTTAATGATTAATTCATTACTCACAATCGTTTGGATTTAAAGGATTACTTCTTCTTGTGACGATTCTTTCTTAGTCTCTTTTTTCTCTTGTGTGTAGAGATCTTATGTCTCTTTCTTTTCTTACCGCACGGCATAATCGAAATGTTTTTTAAAATGTTCTAGTTTTCTAAATACTCTATTGCGAGAGATTTGATTGCAGGATTTGCGCTGTTTGAGAGTTGCTGCATGATCAGCTTTCCTTCTTCATTTCCTTGCTCGATTTGGCTCATACCTAGGTAGAACCGAGCCTCCTCATTTGTGGAGTCAATGGCGAGCAAATCCTTAAATCTTTCTTCCGCCTTATCAAACTGTCCTGACTGTATCGAAAGAATGCCAAGGTTCATCATAGTTTCAATGTCCTCCGGGTTTTCTTCCAAAATGCTTCGCAACATCTGAATGCCCTGCATGGGATTCTCCGTCGCGACCAGCGTCATGGCCAGTCTGTTTTTCAATGAACTGCTTTCTGGGTAAAGCTCCAGCAGGCTTTTAAGTTCCTGACCGGCTCTCGACCCAATTTCTCTGGCTTCCTCGGGATCGGCTGTTCGCTGAAAAGCACGATACAGTAAGTCCGCAATTCTCAACTCTCTTCCTTCCGAATTTGTAGATTTTATGTAATCCACAAACCAAACTCCACTGTCCAATACCTGGTAATCCAGATACAGGGTCGCCAAAGAGTCCGCAAAGTTAAGTTTTTTTTCTATAATCTCCTCACTGCTCCAGTTAGTGCGAAGCTGACTGATACGAGTCTTAACTTCCTGAGGCATAGTGAAACTATGCGTCTCTTCTTTTGGGCCCACTAAGGTTTCGTTTTCTACTACTACTCTGGGCAGTTGAAATAGCAAAATGATCAGCGCCGCTCCACCCAGAACCAGGGCTATTTGGAGTTTGTTCATTTCAATTGGTCGCTATTCTTGACCTTTTCGATGAACATCTTTGACGGTTTGAAGCTCGGCACGTAGTGCGCATCAATAACAATTGCTGTGTTCTTCGAAATATTCCGAGCCACTTTTCGCGCTCTTTTTTTGTTGACAAAACTGCCAAACCCACGGACATAAATGTTCTCTCCATCCGCCATTGACGTTTTTACGATGCTAAAGAATGCCTCCACCGATGCTTGCACATCTGATCTGTCAATACCTGTCTTGTCTGAAATTTCGTTAATTACGTCTGCTTTGGTCACGTCAAATTCTTTTTGTGAGTGATTTTTCGGGTCGCCAAATTTAGTTTTGCCCTTCATAATTCCAAACCAATTCGTTATTAATTCTCACCCAATCACCAAAACTTTAATTCATTGGTACTCAGGAGCTAAGCGAGACCTCCCGTGGCGAAGGACCAAGGACCCTTATATCGTTTGGGTATCCGAGATTATTTTGCAACAAACTCGTGTGGATCAGGGATTGCCTTATTTCCATCGTTTTGTGGATTCATTCCCCTCAATCAAGGATTTGGCGAAAGCTCCGGAAGACGAGGTGCTGTCCAATTGGCAAGGATTAGGTTACTATTCGAGAGCAAGAAACATGCACGTCACTGCGAAATATGTGACGTCAGAATTAAATGGTCAATTTCCTAAGAGCTATGCCGAGATTTTAAAATTGAAAGGAATCGGCCCTTACACCGCCGCGGCTATTTCATCCATTTGCTTTGATGAACCAGAGCCTGTGGTTGATGGCAATGTTTTTAGAGTGGTTTCTCGCCTGTTTGGAATAGAAGCAGACATTTCTCAAGCCTCTTCGCGAAAGGTTTTTGTGGATATTCTAAAAGAGATGATCCCTTCGGAAGACCCTGGTACCTTTAATCAAGCCATGATGGAGTATGGAGCGACGGTTTGCAAGCCGTCACCAAATTGTGAAGAATGTGTTCTTAGAGAAGGGTGCTTTGCTTTCAACAAAAATCGAATCCAAGATTTTCCGGTGAAGACCAAAAAACTGAAGGTCAAAAATCGTGATCTTAACTATCTCGTGGTTTCCTGCCAGAATCAAATTCTCCTCAAAAAGAGAGGGCCCAAAGACATCTGGCAGGGGATGTATGATTTTCCCGAAACGAATGAGGCCATTATTGCCTTTTCGGAACCGATAGTTCACCTGCTTTCGCATCAAAGGTTGTCGGTAAGATTTGGTGAACGAAAGGTTTCAAAATCACAGTTCGAGGAACTGGCAAGAACCCACAATGCCGAACCCTTTTCTATTAAACAAATACTAACTTTGCCCAAGCCAAAAGTAATCGTCGATTATATTGATAGAAATTTTGGCGATGAACCACCAAATTGAAAGACATGGCAGGAGTAAACAAAGTAATTCTAATTGGAAACCTGGGGAAAGACCCTGAAGTGAGATACCTAGAAAGCGGAAGTGCGGTAGCGAATGTAACCCTGGCAACCACTGAGCGATACAAGGATCGGAACGGCAACCAAGTAGAAAACACCGAATGGCATGATCTCGAAATGTGGGAAGGTCTGGCCAAAATCGCAGAACAATACCTTAAAAAAGGAAATAGCATTTACGTAGAAGGCAAAATAAAAACTGACAGTTGGCAAGATGAAGCGGGGAATAAGAAATACAGAACGAGAATTCGTGTACAGAACATGACAATGCTTGGTGGTGCACCAGGAAGTTCTGGAGGAAGTTCAGAAATGAGTGAATCTCAGCATCAATCTACACCGCAACAATCTGCACCTGCTGCACAACCTCAAGCAGCACCCGTAAAGGAAGACAACAGCATAGATGACCTTCCGTTTTAGTAACCAAATCACACCTGATTGGAAGCATTAGAAGATCCATACCCCTCGTGGGTTTTATTAAGCACTCTCTCCTCCTTACCACTTAGTTTTTACTTGGTCAATGGATTGACGGTGGTCGTCCTGTTGATCTTATCTGGCATTGTGTCCGGCTCAGAGGTAGCCTTCTTTTCTTTGAGTACAGAGCAAGTCGACAGTTGCTCTACATCCGAGAAAAAAGTAGATCACAAAATTTTCGGATTAATAGGAAGACCCAGAAAACTCCTGGCCACCATCCTCATTCTTAACAACCTGATCAACATCTTCATTGTCACCATCTCCACGTATGCGACATGGCAAGTAATGAATGGGAAAAAAGACGGTCTGATCATAGCTGCGCTCACTGCATCAATCACCATTCTGATCATTTTCTTTGGTGAGATATTGCCAAAGGTTTTCGCCACCCAAAACAATCTCAAGTTTGCTCAGAAGACCGCAGGATTCATCCATTTTTTCAATCAGATTCTTACCCCTCTTTCTTGGTTACTGCTACATACGGGGCGAGGGCTGGAGAAGCGAATTCAAAGGCGGGGATACAACCTTTCCGTAACTGAAATCAACCATGCGCTAGAAATTGCCACAGACGAGCAGGTGACCGCCGATCAAAAAGACATCCTCAAAGGAATTGTCAACTTCGGAACGCTGACCGTGAAACAGGTGATGAACACTCGAATGGACATTACGAGCATCGATGTAGAAACGGATTTTCACGAACTGATGAATCAAATAAACAAGACCGGCTATTCTCGGATACCTGTTTACAAAGAGACTCTTGACAAAATTGAGGGGATTCTGTACACCAAGGATCTGTTGCCGCACATCGAAAAAGAAGATGATTTTGTGTGGAGCACGCTGCTTCGTCCTCCCTTCTTCGTGCCTGAAACAAAGAAAATTGATGACCTACTGAAGGACTTTCAGGAGCGCCGTGTACATATGGCGATCGTTGTGGATGAGTATGGCGGAACGGAAGGTCTGATCACCATGGAGGATGTGATTGAAGAAATAGTGGGAGAAATCAATGACGAATTCGATGACGATGGAGATGTGCGATACAATAAACTCGACCATCAAACGTACATCTTTGAAGGGAAAACGTCATTGATGGATTTCTGTAAAATCACGGGCGTGGACTTTCAGGGTTTTGAATCAATAAAGGGAGAAAGTGAATCGCTTGGAGGTTTGATTTTAGAAATAAATGCCAAGCTGCCAAGTGCCGGTGAAAAGATCATTTTTGAGAACTATATGTTCACCATTACTGCTGTTGATCAGAAGAGAATAAAGAAAGTGAGAGTCTATATATCACCAAAAACGGATGACTAAATACCTCGGAGTTTTTGTTTGGATTATGCTAGTGGCATCTTGTGGAAAGGCTGATTTTTTGCCAAAGCCAAAAGGCTTCAATCGCATCGATTTGCCAGTGCATGAATACCAAGCTTTGCCCGATTCCTTTCCCTATTCTTTCGAATACTCCAGCCATGCCAAAATCAAACGCGACAGTTCGTGGATAGCCGAGCGCTACTGGATTCACCTGCATTACCCCCTCATGGATGCTGATGTGCAACTTACCTATAAACCAATTCGAGATTTGGATTCCCTGCTCATGGGTTATTACTCGGATGCCTACAAGCTTACCTCTCAGCACAACATCAAAGCCTACTCAATCGATGAGGTGATCATCGAATTGCCAAATGGAAACTACGCTTCGGTATCTGAGCTTGAGGGCGAGGTGCCTTCCCAATATCAGTTTCATGTAAGCGACAGTTCAAAGCACTTTTTGCGTGGCGCGCTCTACTTCAAGACAGCTACCAAAAACGACTCACTTCGTCCTGTGATAGACTACCTGAAAGAAGACATTCATCATTTACTGAAAACGCTGGAGTGGGAGTGATTACTACTATGAAAATATCAATACTGCTAACCATTTTAATCCTTCTTACGAGCTGCATAAGTTCAAATAGAATCACTAAAATCGTTGACAATGAACTCAGGCCAACCTTAATTAATACAGAGTATCAATATTTCCAACGAGTCGACTTGCTAAACGAAAGTGAAAATCTCGTTTCAGTGACAAAAACTAAGGGTAAGTTTTTGCCCCTCATATTCTATTTTGGATGCGAAAGTTCCTTCAATTGTCTTTTTGATGAAAATGTACCAAACGCTCTTTTAGAAAAAAGTGTTCAGGATCATTTTTCAGGGAAAAATTCATCTGATATCGATTTTTCAAAACTTAAACTGAAATTGATCACTGCACCGAACAGCTTTTCACAAACCCAAATCAACAACACCACTTTTCTTTTATTTTCTTTCATCGACTATTACCATAATATAATTGTTAGCGATTCTTCTGATCTAACAGTAGAATACAGCTATATCTTGGATGGAAGAAGTTTAATTGATACTGTTTCAGTAAAGTACCCACTTACAAAAAAATTTGATCAGGATACTAAGTCAACAATGACGGGAGACTTCAATTATAACATGTATTCTACTCAAAACGGACCTGATCCTGACCCTCGAAAATTCTTAAAAAGCTACTTAGAATATTACAAAAAGACCTATTCTTCTCTTGGCGTACAGATTGGCTCAAGAATCGTCAAAGACATTAAATCAAAAGAAAAGGGCGAATGATCAATTACTTGAGCTGACTCATGACCGGCTACTTTGCACAGGGACTGGAATTCATCAAAGGCGTGGGGCCGCAGCGTGCGGAGTTACTCAAGAAAGAGCTCGGCATTTTTACCATCGGTGACCTTATCCAATACTACCCGTTTCGGTACGAAGACCGCACCCGGTTTTACAAAATCAAGGAGATCAAAGATGCGGAGGCCAATGTCCAGATTCTCGGCCAAATCGTTTCCATGTCCACAGTGGGGAAGCCAAGGCAGCAACGACTTGTCGCACAATTTTCGGATGGAGAGTCGCGTATAGAATTGGTTTGGTTCAAGGGGGTGACCTGGATTCAAAAACACTACAAGCCTGGGATTCCCTACTTGCTTTTTGGCAAGCCTTCCAGATACGGGAGCAAGTACAACATCGTACACCCAGAGCTAGAACCCGTGACTGAAGCCAACCAAAAAGGCGGTCGCCTGCAGCCGGTTTATCATTCCACAGAAAAACTGAAGCGACAGATGATGGACTCCAAGTTTTTCAGCCGAACACTGCAAACCATCATGCCTGCGGCCGTTCAGCAGATCAAGGAAACTTTACCCGATTCACTGATCGTGCACTTCCGATTGATGGACAAAATCTCGGCTGTTGCCCGAATGCATTTTCCCGAAGATTTGAATCAGTTAGAAGAAGCAAGAAGGCGGCTAAAGTTCGAGGAGCTTTTTTACATCCAATTGCAAATTTTGCAGGTGAAAGGTGAGCGTGAAGAAAGTCATCCGGGATTCGTGCTTGACAATAGCTCCAGACTCACAGAGTACTATGAAAAGCACTTACCTTTTGAGTTGACCGACGCTCAAAAGCGGGTGATCAAAGAAATTTATGCAGACCTGAGGTCAGGTAAGCAGATGAATCGATTGGTGCAGGGAGATGTGGGAAGCGGAAAAACCATGGTCGCCTTTCTGAGTATGTTGATCGCCATTGGCTCTGAGGCTCAGTGTGCCTTCATGGCCCCCACAGAAATTCTCGCAGAGCAGCATTACAAAAACCTTCAGGCGTACTTAAAACCGCTAGGTATTCGAGTGGCTTTGCTCACCGGCTCCACAAAAACGGCCGATCGTAAAATCATTTTGGACTACCTGAAGCAAGGCGATCTCCACATAATCGTTGGCACCCATGCTTTGCTTGAGGATCGGGTGGCTTTCAAGAAACTGGGGCTGGCGGTCATTGACGAGCAGCATCGGTTTGGTGTGGCGCAGCGGGCTCGTCTCTGGCAAAAGAATGAGCACGTTCACCCACACGTTTTGGTGATGACGGCCACACCTATTCCCAGGACGTTGGCGATGACGCTTTACGGAGATTTGGACGTCTCCGTCATTGACGAATTGCCTGCCGGAAGGAAGCCCATTCAGACTATGCACTATCGAGAATCAGGTCGATTGAAAATGTTTGGGCTCATCGAGCAGGAAGTGAAAAAAGGCAGACAAGTTTACATGGTATATCCCTTAATCGAGGAATCTGAAAAGCTGGATTACAACCATCTGATGGATGGGTACGAGGCGATATCAAGGCGCTACCCTGATTGGCCCATTTCAATTGTCCACGGTCGGATGAAGGCAGACGACAAAGACTGGGAAATGCAGCGATTTGCGAAAGGCGAAACTAAGATCATGGTGGCCACCACGGTCATCGAAGTAGGTGTGGATGTGCCAAACGCCTCGGTGATGATCATCGAAAGTTCGGAGCGATTCGGGCTGAGTCAGCTACATCAATTACGGGGGCGAGTGGGTCGGGGCGCTGAGCAGTCATACTGTGTGCTGATGAGTGGCGACAAGCTGAGCAACGAAGGAAAAGCGAGATTGAAAACCATGGTTGACACGACCGACGGATTCAAGATTGCGGAGATGGATTTGAAGCTACGAGGGCCAGGGGATTTGATGGGCACCCAACAGAGCGGCGTTGTAGATCTACTATTGTCGGATATCACCAAAGACGGTGAAATTTTAAAACATGCAAGACTCGCAGCACAAGACATTCTGAAAAAAGACAGAACCTTAGCTTTGCCAGATCATGCGCCTATTCTACAACACATTCGATCCCTTAGTAAAAATGCAGTGAACTGGGGGAGAATAAGCTGACTTTAAGGAACTGGTTGGCGGTTGCGCCAGCCTCAATATCTTTGCATTCTTAACTAGCACATGACAAAGTTTTTTAAAGAATACGCTACTTACCTAGGCCTGCCATTTTGCTACATACTAAGTGCGTTTCGCAAACGAAGGTATGACAGAATAGAGACCTTTTGCTGCTTCATTGGTTACGGACGGAGCGGACACACCATAGTGGGTTCTATGCTGGACGCCCATCCAGATATTGTGATCTCTACAGAAGCAAATGCTTTCAAACTCATCAGTCAGGGATACCGAAGAAACGCACTCTATTTCTATTTGGAATTTTGGTCAAAGCTTATTTCGGTAGTCCTTGGTAATAAATGGAGTGGGTATGATTATCATGTGGAAGGGTGGTTTCAGGGTAGAAAAAAAACACCGTTGGTCATAGGTGACAAGAAGGGTAACAATTCCCGAAAGCGAATAATTGACAATCCTACACTTTGCCAGACGCTGAGTGATCGCATAAAAGTGCCCGTAAAATATGTACATGTCATTCGTAATCCATTCGACAACATAGCCACGATGCACAATAGGAAAATCCGAAGCGTGACCAACAAAAAGACGTATGTAGAAAAGGGCAAAGGTCAATTGGATCAAGAAATCCTTGAGAGAAAAATAGGTTCGTACTTTCGGAAAGCTCGCGATATCCGCAACCTGCTTCGCACACAGGATTTAGAGGTGATACACGTGCATCATGAGGACTTGATTGCCAAGCCTCGAAAAACACTCAGAAAGTTGATAAATTTTTTAGGTGTGAAGCCGAGCAAAGAATATCTCCAGGCGTGTGCTGGAATCGTTTTTGAAAACCCGCACAAATCCCGACATTCTATCGAATGGCCCGAGGAGCTGAAAAGCAAGGTTTTGAGAAAATCACAAGGTATTCCTTTTTTGAAAGACTACTCTTTCGAGGAGTGATCACTCCAACTTTGTCAGGTCAATTTGAGCGAAAATTTGCTTGGCTTCTTCCATGCTTTCTCCTCCTATGAGCTCGATTTCGAGCATGTATCGGTCTCTTACCAAGAAGAGCGCTCCGGCTACATTCTGCTGGCGGGAAATAAACGTGAACATTCCAGAATGAAATTTACCTTCGTCTCTTTCTATGGTCATTATTCCCTGATTGGCCATCTCTTCGAGCGAGACAATTAGCTGTCCGATTGCTGCCAGGTTTTCATCAAGGTTTTCGTCAGAGGAGGCACTCAGTTTTATTTTTAACTCCTTTTCACCCCCTAAAAAGGTTTTGGAAATCCTGACCGTACCGTCATTAAGCTCCCTTACTTTAAAGTCCTCCTCTGACTTATACTTGTCAAATCTTTCAGGGAAAATGGCGATCATGCTATCAACTGACTGAGCCGAGAGGACACATGCTGAAATCAAAAACAGAATTAAAAGATAGGTGCGTGTCGGATTCATAATGAACCCAAAAATTACAGATTAAAAGTCAATATTGATCTCACGATCCATAGCTTCATCGTCTAATTCCTGAATGGGCATGACAATGTTCAGGTTCTTGCCTTCAAAATTCGCCCGAATGCCGTTGAGGTTCACATTGGGTTTAAGTGGAATACTCGCAATCATATATGGAATCTCAATTCCATCTTCAAGATGCATCAGTTGGAAGACAAACAGATTTCCGTCATGCGTTTCTACTTTCAACGACCTCTTCGCCACTCCCGGTACTTTCACTGTTACCAGATAGTGATCCTCCAACTTATAATTATGAACATGGGCAAGGCTCATTCCGCCATTTATAGTGTTGACCAAGTCTGCGGACTCGGCTAACAATTTGATCAATTCCTTCTCTACTCGCATATCTGCTCTTATTTACATACTTCTACACAACCATTAAACCAACGAAAAAATTCGGCCATCATGTCTATGAATGACTGTTAAAAATGTCAAAATGGCCTAAATTCCCACTCCAAAATCACACAATCATGAAACGATCAGCACTCGGTTTAATTCTCGTCCTATTAGGTGCTCTCTTCCTTCTTCGCAACATCGGATGGATGCCCGACATCACCTATTACATTTTTCGGTGGCCCAATATTATGTTTTTGATAGCCATTGGCTTCCTGATCTCTGGTAAACCAAAGCCCGCTTTGGTCTTCGTTCTGATCGGAGGTTTTTTCTGGTTTCAGCGGTATTTCTATTTTGACATGAACCTTCTGTGGCCTGTTATTTTGATCGTTCTTGGCGTGGCGTTTATTCTTCGTCAGCGAAACAATACCGGTGGCAAATTGGATGACTCAGGGAGTTTTGATTCAACAAACATTTTTAGTGGCAGTCAAAAAAAGTTCAGCAGTCAAGCATTCACAGGAGGTAAACTGACAACCGTTTTCGGTGGAGCGGAGATTGATCTACGAGAGGCCGTGCCTGCCGAGGGAGCGGTGATAGATGTCTTTTGTATGTTCGGAGGAGTGGAATTGAAGGCTCCTGCCAACTGGAACATCAACGTCACTGCCACGCCCATTTTTGGAGGAATAAGCGACGAGCGGGACAAGATCACTCAGGACGGACCCGAGATCAGAATCACAGGTTTTGTGATGTTTGGTGGGGTGGAGATAAAGAATTAACCCTCCACCTTCACGCCCTTCCAGAAAGCAACATAACCTTTGATGTTCTTGGCCAGTTCGCTGGTCTCAGGGTAGTACCAAGCCGCATCTTTGTTTTCTGAGCCGTTCACGTCGAGGGTATAGTAGCTCGCCTCGCCTTTCCATGGGCAGGTGGTATGGGTGGCGCTCTCCTTGAAAAAGTCTTGCCTGATAGAGTGAGGAGGAAAGTAATGATTTCCCTCTACCACCACAGTTTCGTCGCTCTCGGCGATCACTTCATTGTTCCAAATAGCTTTCATAATCTGATTGTTTCAGGCAAAATAGAAATTAGGGGGAACATGGTTCCTTGGAGCCTGTCCGCAACTCGACACTTGTCTATAAAGTCACTTCCACATTCTCAAAAATCCCCTCAGGCACTTCCTTCAACACCCGAATGTCCGTAAGGTCTCGTTCGCCCCTGTCGCCTGACAAAAGAATATTTCCGTACTCCTGATAATCTCCCCAGGGAAGTGTGAAGCCAGCCACGGTATCGGCATAGGATCTATAAAACGCCCATTGGGTGACTAATTTAGATTCGCTATCTACCCACACTTCGTATCGGTTATCGGGCGTGTCGCCAACCTTCTCGAAAGTAAGATTCAGCACTTCAGATTGAGTACCCGCTAAAGTGGTGTCTTCGCGTGCATACTTAAGCGTGACTCCAGAGTCTTTCAACTTGAAAGGCATCACCAGCCAATACGAATCATTGATCCAAATGCTTTTCCCTCTGCCGAGCATTTCAGTAGGATCTTCGACCAAGGCTCCATCTTTCCAGACTTTACCATCCATGGACCTTACATTCATCAGAATTTTGGTGTCCTCTTTCAGGAATTCAATGCGGACATCACCAGTCCATTTGTCCCAAAGCAGTTTTCGTGCATTGAAGAAATTCCAGTACAGGTATCTTGTGTTGTTCCAGTTCTCACGGCCACCCATCGCATCCATGACCTGATCGGCAAGTAGAACCGCTATGGCATCAGAGTTCTCTACATCGAATCCCTCAGCTGGGGGGTTGGGTACCACTTCTATGGCCTCAACAATCGGTTCCTCAGAAGATGAAGCATCTTTCTTGGAAGTAGAACAGGCGGCCAAGAGGCCGCCTGTTACTAAGATTAGGTTAACTATTTTCATTTTCCTTCTTTGAATTTGTCCACCCGAGTTTCAGGTGCCTTTCTTGGAAAGATATTGTTTTCTGTATCAACATCCGCTGTTTTCTTCTGTGGATCAATCGCGATTGCTACCACTTCCTTTTCTTTCATGAAGGTCTTGGTAACCTGATTTTCATTGGCCCTCCAAATTTCAGCCGGAAGCTGCTCAAGCTCCTTGGTGCCGTCAGCGTAAGTCCACTCGATGATAATCGGGGTAACCAACCCTCCATTATTCATGAACTTCACTTGATAGAAGTTTTTGTCTTTGCCTGCCGCCATCAGCTTCTCGTTCGGTGCATCCATTCGGTACTCACCTACATAGGTAGTTGGTGTCACCACGAAGGTTTCGGCCTGAGCTGTGAAATCCAGCATATCGCTGTTCTCGCTTTTCTCCATTTTGGCCTTCACATTCTTTTGCTCAAGATTGTTGTCCTCAGAAAGCATTTTGAACCACTTCACTTCATCCACAGAAACGTCCACATGATCGGTGGTGTAGAACCATCCTTTCCAGAACCAATCCAAATCCACGGCAGATGCATCTTCCATGGTTCGGAAGAAATCAGCTGGCGTTGGGTGCTTGAACGCCCATCTTCTAGCGTATTCTTTGAAAGCATAATCAAAAAGTTCAGGCCCCATCACCGTTTCTCTAAGAATATTCAAGGCAGTAGCTGGCTTTCCATAGGCATTGTTTCCAAACTGAAGAATCTGCTCAGAGTTGGTCATGATAGGTCGGATGAATCGCTTATCACCCTTCATGTAATTGACCATGTTCTCCGCTGGGCCTCTTCTTGATGGATAGTCAGGGTCAAGATCCTTCTCGGTGAGATACTGCATGAAAGTGTCCAACCCTTCATCCATCCATGTCCACTGACGCTCGTCAGAGTTGATGATCATCGGGAAGAAGTTGTGACCCACCTCGTGAATGATTACTGAGATCATTCCGTATTTCAATCGGTCAGAGTACGTGCCATCTGGATTTGGTCGTCCGTAGTTGAAGCAGATCATTGGGTACTCCATGCCGATGCTGGCAGTGTGTACTGAAATAGCAACTGGATATGGATAATCAACCGTGTGTCTAGAGAATGTCACCAGCGTTTGAGCAACTGCTTTAGTAGACCATTCCTCCCAAAGAGGGTTTCCTTCTGGTGGGTAATAAGACATGGCCAAAGGCTCAGCTCCGTTTTCAAGTTTCACAGCCTGGGCATCCCAGATGAATTTTCTTGACGCACAGAAAGCAAAATCACGAACGTTCTCTGCTTTGAAATTCCACGTCTTAGTTCCTTTGACATTGCCCTTGTTGGCCATCTTGGCTTCTACCTCAGCTTGGGTAGTGATGATTACAGGCTTGTCATAAGATTTTTGGGCTTCCTTGAATCTTTTCATTTCGTCCTTAGTAAGCACGTCTTCAGGATTCTGAAGCGTACCAGTAGAACCCACCATGAAATCAGAAGGCACGGTAAGCTTCACGTCATAGTCTCCGAAAGTCAATGCAAACTCTCCGCTTCCAAGGAATTGTTTGTTTTGCCATCCTTCGGCATCATTGTACACGGCCATTCTTGGAAAGAATTGAGCGATTGTGTACAAGTATTCGTCCTGATCCTGGAAGTACTCTAACCCTGATCGGCCACCGTCCAACATTCTGTTGTTAATGTTGTAATTCCAATCGATTTTGAAAGAGGTGCTTTCGCCCGGTTTAAGGGGTGTTGGCAAATCAATTCTCATCATTGTTTTGTTCACTTGGTATTTCAAGTCCTTTCCGCTTGCATCTTTTACAGCCGTCAACTTGAAACCACCATCAAAATCGTTGACATAAGCCCCGATTGTTCTGGTGGTAACCGTATCTCTGATCGCAGACCCTCGTCCCACTTTTGGGGAATCCGAATCTTGCGCTCTCATGTTTTGATCCAGCTGCACCCACAGGTATCGCAAAACGTCTGGTGATTGATTGTAGTAGGTCACCGTTTCCTTACCAGAAATGCTTTGGTTGTCATCGTTCAGAACAATGTCCATTTTGTAATCGGCTTTTTGCTGCCAATACTCGTGACCTGGCGCCCCAGAGGCGGTTCGATAGGTGTTTGCCGTAGGCAGCATAGTTCCAAGTTGCTCGAACTTTTGGTTCCATGTGTAGTCTACATCATCGTCTTGGGCAAAGGCCAAAACCGATAGGGTCATAAAGGTTAATGCTAAAACTTTCTTCATTTGATTCGTTATTAATTCTTACCAAAAAACAGCGTCCATCGTGAGGGTGAAGGCCACCCCGGCCACCATGGACGAAATGATTATTTTCCAATCGCGGCGCTGAACACCTAGAACGGAAACGAAAATAAAGCTTATTAAAAGGAATATCCCAACTATAATTATTTGACCTGCCTCCAGGCCTACATTAAAGGCAAATAGAGGTGCTGTGATTGATTCTTCTTTTCCAAGAATGGCTTGCAGGTAATTTGAGAAGCCAAGGCCATGGATCAAACCAAAGATGAGCGCAAGCAGATAATTCAAGTGAATCTTTTTGTCATGCATTGCTTTTTCGGTCACAAATAGGTTTGAGATGGCCGTGAAAAAGATGCTCAGAGGTATGAGAAATTCTACTACATCCATGTTGACCGAAATCAATTTCAGGGTAGCCAACGCCAAAGTGACTGAGTGGCCAATGGTGAAGGCAGTGACCAGGATCAATACTTTTTTCCAATCTGCCACTTGATAGAGCGCAGCTAAGGCGATGACGAACGCCATGTGGTCATACGCTGACTTGTCCAGAATATGCTCCATCCCGAGCTGAAAGTACAATGAGAACTCTGACATACCGTTTGAAGATTTAATTGTTCATTGATTCGCAAGACCTTTGTATGTTTGGAATCAATCCTTCGCAATATTATGGCGTTTTTGGTAATACTTCTTTCCGGCTTTTTGCACCCCTTTCACCTGAGCGTGACCAATGTTTACTATAAGGCAGATGAGAAAGTGGTGCAGGTAGAGCAGCGCATTTTTCTGGACGACTTGGAGGAGGCTTTGCGCGATTACGCTGGCGACCAAAAGCTGAATGTCACGGAGGATAATCAAAAGGAAATTTCTGCGATCGTAGAAAAATACCTTCTGGAAAAATTTCAGATAACTGCTAATGGCAAGCCAATAGAACTAGCCTACTTGGGCAATGAGCTCGTGATAGATGAGAATGTAATGTGGTGCTATTTTGAAGCCGAGAAGGTGAAAAAGTTCGACTCGTTTCTAGTAACAAACTCCGTGCTTACTGAAAAATTCGACGATCAGGAAAATATCATTCACTACACTTTCCCCAATGGGAAGAAAAGGAGCGAAAGGACCGGGGTTGGGAAAATTGTGGTTCAGTTTGGGGAATAGACAACCTCCCACTTCTCCCCATCGTGTTTCAGCAAAGCTATTTCACGAACCCTGAAAACTTCAGAAAACCGTCTCTCTTCAAATTCTTTCCTTGCCTCATAAAAGGCCGGCTTCTTCAAGTCCCTAAACCCAATGGTTACGTGCGGATGAAACGCTCGATTTCGATAGTTCGCATTATCCAGTTTCAACTCCTTTCTGGCGCGACTGGTCACCTCCTTTTGTAAATTCTCTAAGGTCTGGTTTTCGATCACATTCACGAATACCACCCGTGGTTCGAAGAAGTCAAAATCTTTTAGTTGAATCTCGAAGGGTCGGAGGTCATGGTTAATAGAATTGACAAAATCATAGAGCTCCTGTGTCCGTTTGTCTTTCCATCGAAACGGCATGTGAAGGGTAATGTGCGGTGGGGACTTCAGCGCATGACTGCTGCCGTACTTCTCAGCAATTTCGTTTTTGAATTGGGTTATATTTTCCTGAATCTCGGCAGGCGGCACAAGCGCAAGAAAGTATAAGGACTCACCGCTTTTCAGCACACCTTCTTTTCGATCAGAAGCATGAAAATATGGATCACCTTGATGTGGATTTCCTGTATGCGATCGGCGTACCCGAAATGCGGCACTCGAATTTCCACATCAGCCATTGGGCCTACCTTCCCTCCGTCCTTTCCTGTGAGCGCTACGGTTTTCATTCCCTTTTTTTTGGCAGCTTCAAAGGCGTTCATGATGTTCTTAGAATTGCCGCTGGTGCTCAGGCCCAGAATCACATCGCCCTCCTGACCAACTCCCTCAACATATCTTGAGAAGACAAATTCATAACCGAAATCATTCGAAACGCACGAAATATGTGATGGGTCACTTATGGCAATTGCGGGAAGTGCTTTTCGGTTTTCACGGTATCGGCCTGTCAGCTCCTCTGCAAAATGCATGGCGTCACAATGCGAACCGCCGTTTCCGCATGAGAGGATTTTCTTTCCGGATAGAATAGCCTCCGACATCAGATCAGCGGCCTTTTCTATTTGAGAAATATTGGTTGGGTCATCAAGAAATTTATTGAGTGTTTCTTGGGCCTCCTTCAGCTCGGCGGTGATCAGGTCTTTCATAAATCAGTCGTCATCTTCTTCCTCCTCGTCATCATCATCTCCATCGTCTTCCCCTTCGGATTTGTCATAAAGCTTGGCCTTCAACCGCACGATTTCATCCTCCAATTCTGGGATTTCCTCCTTCACATTTTTCAAGTGAATGTTCTCAACTATCATCTCTGTTATCATCAGGAGAGTCAAGATGAGGAACAGAATCATTATCCAATAGGCGCCACCACTTTCAGGAAACTTCTCAGCATACCATGTGAGCGTGGATTCCATATTGAGCAAGCTGTCTATGGAAAAATAGACCATCCCCAATGCGAAAATGAGGTAGATCGGGTAAAAAATGCGTTTGAATTTCTTCATGTGTTTCGACTAATTAGGTATCAAGTTATCCAAAAATCAGAAAGTTTGCATGGAGGTGAGTTTCTTATATAGGCCTCCTTCATTCATAAGTGAATCATGAGAGCCTCGTTGGATAATTTCTCCCTCTTTAATGACCAGAATTTCATCGGCGTGCTGGATCGTACTCAGCCGGTGAGCGATCACAAGAGTCGTTCGGTTCTTCATTAAATTATAAATGGCTTCTTGCACCAACTTCTCCGATTCAGAGTCGAGAGCAGATGTTGCTTCATCCAAAATAAGAATGGGAGGGTTCTTCAAAAGAGCTCGTGCAATGCTTATTCTCTGACGCTGACCACCCGATAGTTTTGACCCACGATCCCCGACTGAAGTGTCATATCCATTTTCCAGCTTGTCAATGAATTCATGTGCATTCGCCGTTTTGGCTGCTTCCACTACTTCCTCATCGGTCGCCTCCTGACCAAACTTAATATTCTCTTTGATGGTGTCATTGAAAAGTATGGACTCCTGAGTAACGACCCCAATGTTACTTCTAAGATCAAAGAGTTTGTATTCCTTCAAATCCCTACCTTCCATCAATATCCTCCCTTCAATTGGATCATAAAACCGCGGAATCAAATCAGCTATGGTCGATTTTCCTCCACCTGACGGCCCAACCAGTGCCACGATTTTTCCTTTCTCCAATGAGAAATCAATGCCTTTCAATACTTTCTTCTCTTCGTATGCAAAGGACACGTTTTCAAATCGCAGACCCTCTTCAATTGATTCCAGATCTCTGTTGCCTCCTCTAATTCGGTAATCTGTATCAGCAATTTCAAAGACTCTATCTCCCGCCGCTATTCCCCTCTGCACATTACTAAATGCCCCGGCGAACGCTTTGGCTGGAGGCAACAGCTGAGAAAAAATCAAAATGAACCCAATAAAAACAGATGGCTCCATTTCACCTGAAAAAATCATTTTACTTCCCATAAAAATGATAATACAAGCCGCCCCAATACTTAAAATCTCAGAAGAAGGGGCTGCAAGATTTTGCTTCAGAGCAAGGCGAAACACATGTCTTCGGTAGGTGCCAACCTCATGCATGAATTTCTTAAGCATATGATTTTGAGCGACGAAAGCCTTAATCACGCGCATTCCTCCCAGCGTTTCATCCAGGACGCTGTTTATTCTACCAACTGTTTCTTGAGATTTGACTGCACGCCTTTTCAATCGTCTAGCCAAAAATGAAATAAGCACCCCAGCAATGGGTAATACTAAAAGGGAGTACAGCGTAAGTTCAACGGAGATAGTGAAAAGGGCAATAAAAAGCCCAATCATCATCAACGGATCTTTGACCAAAACCTTGAGTGTACTTACCACAGAGTTTTCCACTTGCTGTAAATCCACTGTGCCACGAGCTAATAAATCACCTCGATTCTTATTAGAGAAATAATCCAAATCCAGGAGAGCCAAACTATTATAAAAATGGCTCCTCAAGTTGGTGATCAGGTTTACTCTAAACCTCGCCAGAATTACGGTAGACAAGTATCTAAATAAATTGGCCAGAATGACAGACGCCATGAGCATGACAATCACAAAAGTGATGGCACTGGCCTTCCCGCTATTGACAATTCTCGATTCAAAATAGTAGGAGAAGAGATTTCTGAAATATTTAATTGAAAAGTCAAACTCTGGCAATTCCCTTACCGTGACCTCCACATCTCCAAAGATCACCTCCAACATGGGAATAAGCACCACCAAGTTCAGCACCCCAAAAATCACGGCCAATACCGTGAATAATCCATATAGAGGAGCGTAGAGCCCGAAGGGTCGAGCGTAACTAAGAATCCTGAAGTAGGTCTTCATTTAGAATAAATAAAATCGCTCGGGGAAGTTCCAACGAAACGATACCCCAAAAATAGCTGATCGCTGATCGCCCGTTTCTTTTCGAAGCATAAAATCCGCATCGAGAAACAAATTAGGCTTCCACATATAGCTAGCTCGCACATTCACGATTGCCAAAGATTTCTTGCTTCCCTGCAAAAGGGTGTTTCCAAAATCATCATCTGGTTGACCATTTCCATTCTTGTCTCGGTCAATGTAGGATCGTGAAATATCATGACCATAGTTGCGGCCGTCTATATCGTCACCATATTGAGCGAATACCCCCAAAGTCTGGAACCTCCATTTGTCAAAAGGTTGAAAGTCGACCTTTCCGAGAACCTCTCTAAAATTTGCGCCGAGAGGATGAGCAAGGGGCATATTATAATGCGTGTAATTGGTGAATCCATCCTGATGCGCGTAGGTGTAGGGTCTTACCGAGTTAACCTCACCCTGAATCATCAAGCGGTCTATGCCAAAAGCATCGAAATATTTACCACCAAGCTGATAGCCCTGCTTGTTTCCCCACCAGCCATTAGAAGAAAAGACCTCCTTGACCTGAAGCTCATCTATGACCAACTGTCCGTAAAGCTGAACTTTATTCCATAGTTTCCAATTGAAGTCCATTCCCAGAATCACATTGTCTGGGCTGCCATCTTGCTGCTCTAGGGCTCTGTAAAAAATGACTGGATTCAGGTATTGAAATTTCACGCCTCCACCAAGAGAATCCGGCTCACCAAACACCACTGATTCAAAAAGTCCAATGTTAAGGTTATCCAACACATTGATGTCAAGGTGGTGCATGGTCATGAACTTTTGCGGGAATTCTCTGCTTCCAAAATTGCCGCCACCATTGAAAGCGGCTTCACCCACCATTTGAGCAAAGATGTTCGTGTATTTGATTCGCCAAACCTCGGTTTCAATCCTGAAATAAGGATATCGGTTTCCGAAATCAGAGAGAATAAGCGAGCGCTGACCATCTCCTATAAAATGACGTCCATACCCCATTTGGATAGACACATGATCCGTCACGCCAACATCGACATACCCCTCAGCTCTGAAAAAATCTGATCCAGTATCTCCGAAGAGCTTCCAAAATCCCTCGTAGGGAATGGCCCCAATGCTGTCTCGATAATTGTTGACATAATTCGGAAACACGGTCTGGTTTTCTGACAGCATGGTATAGATCGCAATACGATCATCGATTCTGGCCCTCAGCTCCATACCTCGATTGTTCTCATAAAGAAGCCCATCAGACTGAGAATCTTGGCCTAAGCGAAATTGAAGAACGGGATTCACATGAAGATCAAATCCCTCTGTCGAAACCGCGTATAAGTCAGCAGGGTATTGATAAAACTTGCCGAGTGCTTTTTTGCTCTGTGTTGTGTCTCCCGACCATTCACGAGAATCTTGAAACAGGTATGATGAGCCTAAGCCTGTTGCTTTTAAATAGCGTATAGACTTCTGTCGCGAATAGGGCTTTACCTTTGAAAAGTAGTTTTGCTGCTGCTTAGAAGATGCGTAATCAAGAATGGAATAGGCAGGATGATTAAGTGGATAATCCGCACTTTGGGCCAATGACCAAAGGCTTCCACCCAATAAAAGAACGACCAACAACTTTTTCACTGTGCCAAATCTAGAACCATGCGCTTGATTTACACAAAAATGTATTTATCTTTGCAACCCTTTTAGGAAATTTGAAAAAAGAGACCAATGAAACAAGGCATACACCCTGAATATAAAGAAGTTGTGTTCCACGACACTTCAAGTGATTTCAAATTCATGACGAAATCAACAATGGGTTCTAGTGAAACTATCAAGTGGGAAGACGGAAACGAGTATCCTTTGATCAAAATCGAGGTTAGCTCTGCGTCGCACCCGTTTTACACCGGTAAGAAACTATTTGTGGATACTGCCGGACGAGTTGAGAAATTCAACAAGAAATACAAGAAGTAATCTTCTTAACCTAATCATCCAAAGTCTTCGTGGGTTTCCCTCGAAGACTTTTTTATTTTTACCCAATGCATCTTCACTTTTTCGAACCTTCAGGCACGTGGCTCAAAATGTTGCCGCTTACCTACACCCGTCCTGTTGCCGATCTAAGAGTTGGAATTTTGAAGATGTATGAGAAGTGGGAGAAGCGGCTCGGCGCGGAGAAATCCACTTTTGGAAGTGAGGACTTCTTGAGCGCCCGTTTCTCGAAAGAAAGCCACCCTGAGGCCATGCACATTTTGTCAGGCATCCTTCCTGATCAGCCGCTAATAGCTGCCATCAGGAAGCTATCCAAAGGGCAATCGCTAACTCAAAATGGTGCCCTGATCGCTTTCCATGCCGATCAATCCTCAACTGAAGTGGAATACGAGGGTCACATTTCAAAAATGGAATACCCTTGGGATCTCTTCAGATTTAACAAACAGGAAATAGAGCTAGATTTCGATTTGCTCACTATTGGCCGAGAAAGCCAGCCTATTCTTGACCCACACACCATCACATACGGTGATCGCATTTTTCTGGAAAAAGGAGCAAAAACAAAAGCCGCTGTTCTGAACTCCGAGACTGGAGCAATCTACCTCGGTAAAAACAGTGAAGTACAAGAAGGCGCAACTATCAGGGGAGCATTCGCTCTTGGAGAAAATTCCATCGTGAATATGGGCGGGAAGTTACGAGGAGATACAACAGTGGGACCCAATAGTAAAGTGGGAGGGGAAGTTTCCAATTCTGTCATATTCGGTAATTCCAACAAAGGCCATGATGGTTTCCTTGGCAATTCGGTTCTGGGTGAGTGGTGCAACATAGGCGCGGACACCAATACCTCCAACCTGAAAAACAACTACACTGCTGTGAAAATGTGGGACTTTGACTCTCAAAGATTCAAAGACACAGGTCTTCAGTTTTGCGGCTTGATCATGGGTGACCACTCGAAGTGCGGGATCAACACGATGTTCAATACAGGGACAACCGTGGGTGTGGCCGCCAATATTTTTGGGCCGGGCTTCCCACGCACCATCATTCCTTCCTTCGCCTGGGGTGGCGCGTCAGGTTTCACCACTCATAAAACCAGGCAAGCTCTCGAAACCGCAGAAATTGTGATGAAAAGAAGAAACCATACACTCGGTGAAGAAGACCAGATGATTCTCCAACATATCTTTGAGCTCACATCTGAGCAACGTATTTGGGAAAAATGACATTCGCTGAAATCCCCGGACTTGAAGAACTGAAAACAGGACTTACTCAGGCCGTCTTGAAAAACAAGATGGCCCACGCACAGCTCTTTTCCGGTATTGATGGAGGGGCTGCCTTACCAATTTCCCTGGCTTATGCTCAATTCATCCTGTGCGCCAATCGCGCAGAAAACGACTCTTGCGGAACCTGCCCTAATTGCATTCGTGTTCAAAAAGGAATTCACCCGGATCTTCATTATTTCTTTCCAAAACCGTCTGTAAGCAAAGAATCAGAGTTTGAGAAGAAACTGCCTGAATTCATGAAATCGTTTCGGGCTTTCATTCAGGAAAATCCCTACGGCCTGTTTGGCGAGTTTTCTATGCAGGCAGGCTTTGAAAATAAGAATGTTTTGATCACCAAAGAGGAGAGCAGACGCCTGATCAAAACGGTCAGTATGAAATCTGTAGAAGGTGGAGCCAAGATCATTCTTATCTGGCTCCCAGAATATTTTCACCCGGCAGCTGCAAATGCTATTTTGAAAGTGCTGGAAGAGCCCCCTGCCAATACCATTTATTTGCTCGCTACAAATGCTTACGAATCTTTGCTGGCTACCATTACCTCTCGAGTCCTTCTTTACAGCGTCCCACCCTTTTCAGATGAGTCAGTAGAAAAGGTTTTGGTCGAAAATGGAGCCGTGCCAGCAAAAGCACGTCAACTGGCCAAGCTCTCCTACGGCAGCATCGGAGAGGCCATGCAGCTCAACGCCGACGATGACCATTTGGCCTATGAGGAATTTAGGCAATGGATGCTCGAGTGCCTCGGCAATAAATTCGGCAGCCTTGTGGAAAGGTCGGAGGTTTTTGGTAAAAGTGGGCGTTTGGCTCAGCGGACTTCCATGCAGTTTGCCCTCAATGTGCTCAGAGAAGCGTTGGTTTCGGGGGAAAGTGAATTACTGAAGCGCTCAGGCGCAGAGGCAGAGTTCATCGGTAAGTTTGAAAAATTCCTCTCCCCGGATGCGAAAATGAAAATGTACGAAGAGCTGAATAAGGCTATCATTCATCTAGACAGAAACGCAAACGCCAAAATGGTTCACTTTCATTTATCCACTCATTTTAGTCAGCTTTTGGTCAGATGAAAACCATCCGAATAGCTACTCGAAAAAGCAAATTGGCACTCTGGCAAGCGGAGTGGGTCAAAGCCAAACTAGAAGAGTCCGGGCTCACGGCCGCTCTTCATGCCATCGACACCACGGGCGACAAAGTGCTGGATGTTGCAATTTCCAAAATCGGAAGCAAAGGCGTTTTTACTGAAGAACTTGAAGAGCTTTTGGCAAATGGTGAAGTAGATATTGCCGTGCATAGCGCAAAGGACATGGCCTCCACCTTGCCAGACGGTTTTGAATTGATCGCTTTTGGCGAGCGGGCAGCTCATACAGACGTGCTTGTATCGAACAAAGCAATTGATTTACAGTCTGACCTTCTTATTGGAACTTCCAGTACCAGGAGAGTAGCACAGTTGGCTCGGCTTTTTCCACACATTAAAACTGTGGCGGTCCGCGGCAACCTTCAGACCAGAATTCAGAAAATGGTAGATGGAGCGTGTGATGCCTTGCTTCTTGCCAAGGCAGGAGTGGATAGATTGGGCCTGTCGTCTCAGATTGTCCGTGAATTCTCCGTTGATGAGCTTACCCCTGCCGTCGGTCAAGGCAGCATCGCCATTGAGGCTCATGAATCCATTCACCCAACCATCCGAAAGCTAATCCGCGCCGCAGTGAATGATCCGGTGGCCGAGAAATGTATAAAGTGTGAACGAGCCTTTTTGAAGAAACTTGAAGGTGGATGTTCCATTCCTGTTTTTGCATTCGCTTCGCTGGTAGGTGATCAAATTCAACTAAAGGCTGGTTTACTAAGTATCGACGGTTCCGAATTTCTCGAAGAAACTGCTACAGGTGAGAACCCTGAAGAATTGGGGACGACCATCGCAGAAAAAATACTAAGCCAAGGTGGAGATCGAATCCTGTCAGGAATCAAAAAACAATTGGGTTACCTTTGACCGCCAAATAAAAAACGACATGAGATCAATCTTTTTACTTACTCTTTCCACTCTTCTTTTTGCTTCTTGTGGAGGCGGAGGCGCTGACAAACTTGTGACCATCAAGACAGAAATGGGCGACATGACCGTCTTGCTTTATGAGGAAACTCCCATGCACAAAGCAAATTTCTTGGAACTGGCCGAGTCTGGCCAATACGACAGCACCATCTTTCACAGGGTCATCGAAAACTTCATGATCCAGGGCGGAGATGTTTTTCAAAAAACAGGTACTCCAGAAACAGAGACAGACAGAATCCCCGCAGAAATAGTCCCAGGATTCTACCACATAAAAGGCGCACTTGCGGCAGCTCGACAGCCTGATCAGGTCAACCCTGAGAAGCTATCTTCCTCATGCCAATTTTATATTGTAGATGGAGCAAGCTGGCAAGATTTGACCACTGATATAAATCAGCTTCACGGAAAATTGAATGAACTTCTTATAGACTCATTGAACAACCCGGAAATTTTCTCTGAATTCGACGAGTTCCGGAAGAATAGAGACAGAAACGGGTATATGAAATGGGCCGTGACCAAAAGAGCTTATCTCGAAGAAAAATTTGGCATTGATCTTAGTCAGCCTGCCAATACGAAAGACGATGCAGCCTATGAAGAGGCAGGAGCAGGCTACCCCCCACTCGACGGTGACTACACCGTTTTTGGAAGAGTCGTGGAGGGTCTGGATGTGATAGACAAGATTGCAGCAGTGAAAACAATGCCGGGTGATCGACCAGTGAGTAATCTCTTTCTCTCCATGGAGGTTAAAACTGTCTCCAAATCAGAAATCACCAGTAAATACGGTTACGAATATCCAAGCAAATAAATGAGAGCCTATTTTCTTTTAGTTTTTGTTTTTTGTTCCCTCTTTGGTGTAGGCCAAAACAGTAAAAAGGATAAGATCGTCAAGATCAACACTTCCTTCGGGGAAATGGTCGCTGTGCTTTACGATCAGACGCCACTTCATAAGGAAAATTTCCTCAGTCTTGCCGAAGCAGGTCGCTACGATAGCACTATTTTCCATCGGGTCATTGAAGAGTTCATGGTGCAAGGAGGCGACATATTCAGAAAGCCAAATGAATCGAAAGGCACTGACGATGATCGTATTCCCGCCGAGATCATTGAAGGCCTCTTTCATCAAAAAGGTGAACTGGCCGCTGCTCGAACCAACAACCCTGAGAAGAAATCGTCCAGCTGTCAGTTCTACATAGTACAGGGAAAGGTGTACGATGAAATGGAATTGATCGCGGATCAAAACAAATTGAACCAAGTTTTTGCTGAGCTTCTTCAAGCCGGCAAAATCGACAGCATTCGAAATGAGTTGATAAAAATGCAGAAGGAGGGCCGATTCGATGAGATGAATTCCTTTATTGCCAGCTGCACTCCCCATCTCGAAAAAGTCTCCGGTGAAAAATTGACTAAAGAAATGGACCCCATCCAACTAGCCGCTTACACCACAGTCGGTGGTGCACCTCACTTGGATGGAGAGTACACCGTCTTTGGAAGAGTGATCAGAGGCATTGAGGTCATCGACAAGATAGCCGCAGTAGAAACGAAAGCAGGCGATCAACCAAAAGAAGACATCTATATGACCATGGAAGTCGTGGAGATGAAGAAAAAGAAAATCACGAAGGAGTACGGCTACACCTATGCTGAAAACTGATGCGGATACTTGTCACAGGAGCGAACGGATTGCTGGGGCAAAAATTGGTAAACCTTCTGGCGTCTCAGCCAGGAGTGGAGACACACGCGACTGGCAGGGGGCCCAATAGAAACCTTGAGGGAAATTACACCTATCACAAAGTGGACCTCACCGAAGAAGGTGCTCTCTACAATCTCTTTCAACAAGAAATGCCGGATGCGGTCATTCATACTGCCGCCATGACAAACGTAGATGCCTGCGAATCCGAAAGAGAAGAATGCTGGCTTCAGAATGTAACCATCGTTGAGTTCATCGTGCGTGCGTGTGAGCATTTCAATGTCTTCCTTACGCACCTCTCCACTGATTTTATTTTCGACGGAGAAGATGGGCCGTATGGTGAAAGTGCCAAGCCAAATCCCCTCAGCTACTACGGTGAAAGCAAGCTGGCTGCCGAGAAAATTGTGATGGAAAGCAGCCTGAAATGGGCAATTGCCAGAACCATTCTTGTATATGGATCCGTCCATGACATGAGTCGATCCAACATCGTCCTGTGGGTGAAAAAATCCCTGGAAGAAGGGAAGGCAATCAACCTCATAACCGACCAGTGGCGGATGGCCACACTTGCCGAAGATTTGGCCATGGGTTGCTGGCTAATGACTCAGAAAAAAAAGCAAGGAGTTTTTAACATCTCTGGATCAGACCTGCTCAATCCGTACGAAATGGCACTTGAAGTGGCAGATGTCTTTGATCTTGACTCTTCGCTTATCTCACCAACAGATGGGAGCAAATTTCAGCAGCCCGCCAAGCGCCCACCCAAGACCGGATTTATTCTGGACAAAGCAAAACATGAACTCGGATACAACCCGAAAACCTTCCGAGAAGGACTACAGTTCCTCAAAACTCAACTCTTATGATGCCGGATTCTAGCATTGGTAAATTGCGTGTTTGGGGATTCCTCGAGGGAGGCTCTCTGATCGCGTTGGTTTTGGTTGCCATGCCATTGAAGTATTTCTGGGGAATTCCTGAAGCCGTCAAATATGTGGGAGCAGCGCATGGTGCCTTTTTTGTTTTCTATTGCATATGGTTACTCGTCACCAGTTTAGAATTGAAATGGCCAATCGGAACAATTGCTCAAGCATTTGTAGCCGCTATGATTCCCGGTGGCACCTTCTGGGCAGACAAGGCCATTTTTAAAAAGTATCTACATCCAGTGAAATCCGAAAATCAGGATTCGGGTACTGATCGGGAAAACTGAAACCCTCAGCAGTTCCTTCCCAACAATCTGCTCTGTAATTTTTAATAGAGGCTATTTGGACTATTTTTGTCGTCCCCCTTCCGTGTCGGAAGTCCAATTCGCAGCATTTACTCATCTAGCTCAACGGACTAAAAAAATGGATCTACTATCTACATTTGAAGAAACACGCACAATTCTGGGTAAGCCTTACCACGACTTAGAATTCTTACTAACCGCGTTGAAGGAGTCATTGCTTGAAAACAATGAAGCAGACATTGCAGAGCGAATTCCTCTCGTAAATGACATTCATCAAATTGATCACGAGTCAATCACTCCAAAACATCTGCAACTCTATTCGCTGATGTTTCAGTTAATCAATCTTTGCGAGATAAATGGTGCCGTTCAGAACCGACGTAAGATAGAGAATGACTCACTGGAAGGTGTCAACGGTCTCTGGGCCAGTGAAATTGGGAAGTTAAAAAAGCAGGGGAAAACCTCAGAAGAAATTGTGACTACTTTGTCTGAGGTGATGATAGAGCCCGTGCTGACTGCTCACCCTACCGAAGCAAAACGAGCCACCGTGCTGGAGCATTATCGAGAGCTCTATCTTTTGATGGTTCAAAGAGAAAACACCATGTACAACCAGTACGAGGTGGACAACAACCGACATAACATCAAGCAGTCTCTTTATCGTCTTTGGAAAACCGGTGAGATTTATCTTGAAAAACCCGACGTTAAGGATGAGTTGAGGAATATTCTTCATTACCTCGTCAATGTCTTCCCTGAGGTGATCATTATTCTGAATCGCAGATTACTACAAGCAGCCAAGTTTCACGACATTGATCCCGAAGAAATCAGTAGCACACTTTCGTTTCCTAAAATTACTTTCGGTGACTGGGTAGGTGGCGACCGTGACGGGCATCCGTTGGTTACAGCTGAGGTGACACAGGACACCTTGCTTCAGCTCCGCCTCAATGCCTTTGTGGTCATCAAACGAAAAATGAATTTGCTGCTTCAGCGTGTTAGCTACGCATGCGAAATGAGCGAATTACCAAAAGCAGCGCAAGATCGCATCGCTAAAATGGTCGAAGAACTTGGCGAAAAAGGACCGGAACATTTTAATAGAAACAAGGGAGAAGCTTTCCGCCAGTTTGTGAATTTGATGATTGGCAAATTGCCCGTTGATATGATGCGGGGGCACGCCACCCAACTTGCTGATATTCAGGGTGCGTATGTCCATTCGGCACAATTAATCGACGACCTGAAGTTGTTGCAAACTGCACTGATTCAGTTCGGCGCGAAATCTACCGCCTATGACAATGTCGTCAATGCCATCTCTATAGTTCAGACCTTCGGCTTCCACCTTGCAGCGCTAGACATCCGTCAGAATAGTGATTTTCACGACAAGGCCATTGAGCAACTGCTAGAAGCAGCTCAGGCAAAAGAGACCAATTTCTCAGAATGGGACGAGGAAAAAAGGTTGGCATTTTTGAATAATGAGCTTGCATCTGGGCGCCCATTCACCACCCCCAAAACCCCACTGGGGCCAAATGCCCAAACGGTGATGGATTGTCTCCGAACCATCGAAAAGCACACCGCTCGCTATGGCACTAATTGCATCGGTTCATTTATCGTCAGCATGACCCGTTCACTTTCGGATTTGCTGGTTGTTTATGTTTTGGCCAGAGAGGCAGGTCTGACGGTGATGACGCCCGAAGGAGCCGTTTGTAAAATCCCCGTTGTGCCTCTTCTGGAAACAATTGATGATCTAACCGCAGGTCCGGAAATTTTAGAGTCATTTCTGACCCACGATTTCACTCAACGTTCTCTAAACTTCCTGAAAGTACAAAACGGGCTGGATCATTTGCGGCAGCAGGTGATGGTGGGCTATAGCGATAGCAACAAAGACGGTGGCATCATGGCCAGTCAGTGGAATCTCTACAAAGCACAGTTCAAACTGAGTAAAGTCGGTGAAGACCTTAACATAAAAATCACATTCTTCCATGGGAAGGGTGGGTCGATCAGTCGGGGTTCAGGTCCTACTCATTACTTCGTGGAGGCTCTTCCTTATGGCGCATTGCGTGGTTCCATCCGTCTGACCGAACAAGGTGAAACCATTGCTCAGAAATATGCCAATAAGGTTAATGCTGCGTACAATCTGGAATTATTGGCGGCAAGTGCGCTTAGAAAAACAGGGATGGACAAGACCGCAAAAAGATCCTATCATCCCATTGCCGAGATCATCGAGAAGCTTGCCAATAGCTCCAAGAAAAATTATGAGGCTATGATGCTCGAAGAAGGGTTCATTCCGTTTTTTCGTCAGGCCACCCCAATTGACGCCATTGAAACCAGTAAGATTGGGTCTCGGCCCGCCAAGCGTACAGGCGCATCAACGGTTCAGGATTTGAGAGCCATTCCCTGGGTATTCTCCTGGAGCCAGGCCAGATACAACATGACCAGTTGGTTTGGTGTGGGCAGTGCTTTCGAGGAACTTTTGAATGAATTCCCAGAAGAATATCAAAAGGTCAAAGACGCCCTGAAAACCGACCCCTTCCTGAGATACGTGATCACCAATGTGGACACAAGCATGAGCTCGGCTGATGAAGAGCTGATGAAGGCATATGCAGAACTGGTCGAGGATCAACGTGTCAAAGAAAAGTTTCTGGCCATTTATCTAAATGAACTGAACCTGACCAAGAAGCACCTTGCCGAGCTAATAGAGAAAGGGGTAGAGCAGCGACGAAAGAGTCATTTTTACTCCACCAAGCTGCGGGCCTCCATTATGAAGCCGCTTCATAAAAGGCAAATTGACCTGCTCAAAAAGTGGCGTAAAGAAAAAGTGGAGAACTCTCCTGAGGCTGAAAAAACGCAAATCGAAATCATGCTCACGATCAATGCGATTGCAGGTGCGATGAGGAGCACGGGGTGATAAAATTTCTTTTATAAATAGATTATTTAATCCCTAAATTCGGTGAAGAAAATTGCTTTTTCTTATTGAAAATGATTCACCCAAAAACCGAACTCAAACTCATTAACGATCAGGTAGGATACGGAGTATTCGCCACTGATTTTATCCCTGAAGGCACCATTGTATATGTCAAAGACAGCCTGGAGCAAATAATTACACCGACCACCTATCTGCTTCATACAAACGAGATGAGGGAGGTGATTGACAAATACTCCTACATGGACGAAAGTGGAAACCGAATCGTAAGTTGGGATTTTGCCAAGTACGTGAATCACTGCTGCAACTGCAACACCATCAGTACAGGATACGGTTTCGAAATGGCCATTCGAGACATTCAAAAAGGAGAGCAGATCACTGACGAGTACGGCATTTTTAACCTCGACAAGGAAATGGAGCTTGTGTGTGGAGAAAGTAACTGCCGCAAGCGGGTGGGACCGGATGACTTTGACTCTCACTATAAAGAATGGGACGAGAAGATCATGTCTTCGATAGGAAAGCTCTTTGATGTGGAGCAACCGCTGCTTCCTTTGATTGATGAATCCGTTCAGTCAGAGTTGGATAGCTTCTTCAAAAATCCAGAATCCTATAAGTCTGTGTATGCGCTGAAGTATCGGTCCTCATCCTGATGGAAACTGCCCATTTGTCACTCTAGCCTCCTCAGGCACGATAACTGATTATCCGGCACAATGGATAAATCGAAAAAGACCGTCACCTTTCGTTGGGCACTAAAGAATATCATTTGGCCCAGACGGAAAACCATTTTCGTTGGGCTTCTTCTAATCGTCGTTACTCGTCCTGCCGGGCTTGTTCTTCCGGCCGCCACCAAATATTTGTTGGATGACGTGGTGGGAAATGGTGATCTGGAATTACTGAAATGGCTGATGCTCGGAATAGTTGGTGCGCTGGCCATACAAGCAGTCGGAGGTTTTTTACTCACAAGAATTTTGAGTGTGGAAGCACAGTACCTCATCTCGGAGCTTCGAGTGAAAGTTCAAAAGAAAGTGCTTTCTCTCCCAATCAGTTTCTTTGATAATACAAAGTCTGGTTCTTTGGTCTCCAGGATAATGACCGATGTGGAAGGTGTCAGGAATCTGGTAGGAACCGGGTTGGTTCAATTGGTTGGAGGCACGCTCACCGCGATCATTTCCCTTTTCTTCCTGATCAATATGAACGCCACCATGACAGCCTTTACGATTGTGCCCATTGGCATTTTCGCCTTTGTTGCGTTGAAGGCCTTTGGCAAAATTCGCCCCATCTTCCGAGAGCGTGGAAAGCTAAATGCCGAGGTAACCGGTCGGCTTACTGAGACATTGAATGGCGTTCGAGTCATCAAAGGATTCAATGCCGAGGAATCCGAAAATCAAACGTTCGAAGATGGCGCAAGAAGACTCTATGAAAACGTTAAGTCCAGTTTGACCGCCACTGCTTTCGTGACGAGCATGGGCACATTCCTTATCGGGATAGCAAGTGCGGGGGTGCTCGGACTTGGTGTGTACAACATCATCCAAGGAGAAATGACTGTGGGAGAGGTGCTCTCGTTTATGGCTTTCTTAGGATTTATGATCGCACCTATTGTGCAAATGAGTAACATCGGCAGTCAGCTTACGGAGGCATTTGCCGGGCTAGATCGTACAGAAGAAATCATGCAAATGGATCCGGAGGATTTGGAAGACAATCGTCCGGTTGTTCTGGAGCAGCTTCATGGTGACATCAAATTTGAAGATGTGACTTTTAGCTACGAAGAAGGAAAAGATGTTCTTCACCAAATCAACTTTGATGCGCCTCAGGGAAGTGTGATCGCTTTGGTTGGAAGTTCCGGCTCTGGTAAGTCTACAATTGCTGGTCTGGCCGCTACATTCCTAACTCCCCAATCAGGGCAAGTCACCATCGATGGGCAGGATTTATCCAAAGTGAACTTGGCTAGCTATCGAAAGCACCTTGGCGTGGTGCTTCAGGACGACTTCCTATTCGAGGGAACGATTCGCGAAAACATCCTTTTTCCACGACCAGATGCCACCGAGGAAGAATTACAATCGGCAGTGAAGGGAGCTTATGTGAGTGAGTTCACCGATAGATTCGAGGACGGATTGGAAACCGTGATTGGCGAACGAGGGGTGAAACTTTCTGGTGGTCAAAAGCAGCGAATTTCCATTGCACGTGCCTTACTCGCAGACCCAAAAATCATCATTCTGGACGAGGCAACTTCAAATCTGGACACGGAAAGCGAGATGTTCATCCAAAAGTCGCTGGACATTTTGATGAAGAATCGAACCACTTTTGTCATTGCTCATAGGCTGAGTACCATCCGCCAAGCCAATCAAATCTTGGTGATCGAAGATGGGCAAATTGCAGAGCGAGGCACCCACGACGAGCTAATTGCGAAAGAGGGCAGATATTACGAGCTTTATACCTATCAGAGTAGGATATAATATCACAACATAATTGAGCTTTAGAAAAAGTCCTTATTATACCATTTTCTTTAAAACAAGATCAACAATTGTTGACGTATTAAATGGTAATACTCGTTTTAATCCTGATCTAGTTATTTTGCTGACGCTCTTTTTTGCATTCCTTTCAGTATTTAAGAATGAGAGTGAAATAGCTCTCTCAGTAATAGCTTTCTTGTTTTCGGTCCTTTTTGGCTATCTATTCCTTGCACTTTTGATTCCTTGGATGTTGTTTAAAATCAGTAAAATATGGAATAGTCAAGGAACAATAAATGAAATCAAATCAGTGATTGCGTTAGCTCAGGTTCCCTTCTTTTTGCTCGCAATTATCCAGTTAATTAGTTTGCTCTTTGGCGAAATTCTAGATCAACATGAAATCAATCAAGGGTTGCAGCTGGTCGTTACAATATTCTTTTATCGCATCTTGATTCTTGGCCTATCAATAGTGCATCGATTCAGTTTTGGAAAAGCGATTATAAGTCTTGTTTTATGCACTCTGCCATTTGTTATTATTCGGCTTCTTCTCCTATAATTTCGCTTCCTACAACTCCCACCCCTCACGATAATCTCTCGTCACCCATTCGTTGGCTTTTTCGTAGTTGGTGATTTTCATGGCATCTCCATCCCAGTAAAGCGTTCGACGGCCTGGATAGTTATAAGGTGACCAATCGTTCTCGGTTTTTCCTTCTTGCAACTCCTTATATTGATACGCTTTGATGGCCAAGTTGCCCATAAGTACGGCTTCAGTAAGCGGGCCGGCATATTCAGGAATTGGCGAAGACGTCTTTTTTCCTTCTAAGCAGCCATTGACAAAACTCATAGCGTGTCCGTTTTCTTCCGCTTCTCTAGGAATACTTGGCTCTGGAGCTTTGAACAGATCGTTCATTTCAAGTGGCAGTAGTCGTGGGTTTCGGGAATAAGTTCCGGTCACCAATATTCCCTTTGTTCCATAAAAGCAAGATCCACCGCTTCCATCGCCCAATGGTTCTCCATCAGGAAGCTCAGATGGCAAATCAGGCATCACGCCTCCATCGAACCAGTTGAGGGACACCTCTCCATGATTTTTAGAGTTGAATTTTAATCTAACCGCCGATGACGGTGGGCAAACTTCAGGGTAATTGGCCTCCACAAAATCTCCTTTCCATACCGTAGTGCAGCTAGCCTCCGCTTCTGTGGGGTGCCCAAGCTCTAGCGCATAAAATGGAGTTTCCATAATGTGACAGCCCATGTCGCCCAATGCGCCTGTGCCGAAATCCCAAAACCCCCTCCATTTGAACGGCAGGTAGGCGGAGTTATACTCTCGCTGAGCGGCAGGCCCGAGCCACAAATCCCAGTTCAGGGTATCAGGAATCGGTTCTGCCTGACTTATTCGTCTCAGTCCTTGTGGCCAAACGGGTCGATTGGTCCAGCAATCCACTTTCGTGACTTTTCCGATAACACCCGCATCTATCCACTCTTTGGTCTGGCGAATACCCTCCCCGGATGCGCCTTGGTTTCCCATCTGTGTAACAATCCCGTTTTCACGTGCCGTTTTCGCCATCAATCGAGCTTCGGCAATGTTGTGTGTCAATGGCTTCTCTACATAGGCGTGCTTCTTGGCTCGCATGAAGGGAAGCGAAATAGGGGCGTGCGTGTGGTCTGGAGTAGCGCAAGTGATTCCATCTATTTCACCAAGGTGCTTGTCGTAAACTTCCCGAAAGTCGGCATACGTTCTAGCCTTAGGAAAATTCTTAAACGTTTCGGCTGCTCTGTTTTTATCTACGTCGCAAAGTGCCACGAATTTGACTTTTCCGGTACGATGAAGTTCAGAACAAACACCCGCTCCTCTTCCTCCGACTCCTATTCCAGCCAAATACAATGTATCGCTAGGTGCTCGATGAACACCTCCCAGAACGAAGCTAGGAACAATTGTAAAAGCGCCAATAGCGGCGGTAGATTTCTGGACAAACTCGCGACGTTTCATAAGGCTAAATTTTAGAGTTCTTTGATTTTAATATTTCTATACCACACCATATCACCATGATCCTGAAGTCCGATTTTACCGGTTTGGTACTTCCCAAAGCCCTCCCAATCGGCGAACTTTGAATTGGCTACAAGCGAGTCCCACCGTGCGCCCTGCGGTTCAAACTGCACGATCTTGGTGCCGTTCAGTTTCACCCAGCCTGTATTGGTTTTGTGATTGACTTTTAGCTGCACTTTGTTCCATTCGCCTGCTGGCTTGCAAACGTCAGCCGTAGGCTGCACCATGTCATAGAGAGCCCCAGCCTGATGAAATTTGGGGTTGGCCTGTGCATCCGGGTGACGCTCATTGTCCAGGACTTGAATCTCCGGGCCCGTTTGGTACGCCTCTTTAAACGTTGAATCCTCGAATACTCCCCAGAAAATTCCACTATTTCCCCCTTCTGAGATTTTCCATTCCAGCGTCAGAACGAAATCAGTAAACTCACTTTTAGTCACAATATTCTGGCCCCTTGCATCACCCGGCGTGAACTTCATGGCTCCATCCTCAATGGTCCAGCTTGGGTGCATTTCACCATTATTATTGTAGCCTTGCCACTCATCGAAATTGGTTCCATCGAACAGAATAATCCATTCTTTTGATTTTTTTTTGTCTTCATTCTCTTCTTTGACATTCTCTTTCTTGGCTGGGGAGCAAGACATGACCAAGAGGACAAGAATTGCGAAAATTTGATAGGTGCTTAGTTTCATAGGATTAAAGTTTTCGTAACCAAATATTTCTGTACTGTACAAAGTTGTGTCCGTCGCGATGGTCTTGCAGTTTGATCACATCGTCACCATGAGCTGCATTTTTTGGCCAGCCTATGTACTCGGTGGTTCCTTGAATTTCAACATTGTCTTGAACCAAAACGCCATTATGGAATACGGTCAAGGTTCCTGATTTTATTTTTTCTCCCGCCTCGTTGAATTCAGGCGCATGATAAATGATGTCATACACTTGCCACTCAAGTGGAGACTTCATAGCATTGACCAAAGGAATATGTTGCTTGTACAAAGAGGCGGCCTGTCCATTTACATAGGTTGGGTTTTCATAGCTGTCCAGCACTTGTACTTCGTATCTGTTTTGAAGAAAAATACCGCTGTTTCCTCTCGACTGACTTTCTCCAGCGACCGAATCGGGCGCACTCCATTCTATATGAAGTTGGATACTGCCAAATTTTCCCTTTGTTTGAATATCCGCCGTTTTTGGCGCAACAGTCAGGACACCATCGATAATGTTCCAAGTTGGTTCACCTCCACCCTCAGCCGCTGACTCCCAGGCGTCCAGATTTGTTCCGTCAAACAGGACAATGGCATCTGATGGCACGTTGCTCTCGTTGAAGGTGACCTTCTCCGGCACGGGTTCCCAAATCTCGGTCTCTGCCGGGTCAGTGGGTTCGTCTTGTTGAATAACCGCTACGGTCTCATTTTCAGGGTTTGCTCCACAAGCCATACATACTGCCAATGGAAAAATGATCAAATACTTCTTCATCTCTTTTTTGGTTTAGAGCCTAGAATTTTCTTCAGCTGCTCTGGGTCGGATTCTCCGCCAGCAAAATCATCAAATGCCTTGGTCGTCGCTTCGATGATGTGGTTTTGGATAAATGGCGCACCTTCCCGAGCACCTTGCTCAGGGCTCTTGATCACGCATTCCCATTCCAGCACGGCCCATACGTCACAGCCATACTCTGTCAGTTTCGAGAAGACTTGCTTGAAGTCAACTTGCCCGTCTCCGGGAGAACGGTACCTTCCTGCTCTATCTTTCCAATCGCCATAGCCTCCAAAGGTTCCCTTTTTTCCATTTGGCCGAAACTCCGAGTCCTTTACATGGAAGACTTTTATAAACTCATGGTAATGATCTATGTACTCGATGTAGTCCAATTGCTGCAGGACAAAATGTGATGGGTCGTACAAAATATTGACTCGCGGGTGATTGTTTGTGGCGGCCAAAAACCGCTCGAAGGTGACTCCATCGTGGATGTCCTCCACGGGGTGCACCTCGTATCCTACGTCCACGCCATTTTCGTCGAACGCATTAAGAATGGGTGTCCAACGCTTAGCTAGCTCCTTGAAGCCAAGATCAATCAGCCCTTTGGGTTGCTGCGGCCATGGGTGCACATAGGGCCAAAGAAGGGAGCCTGAAAAAGTCGCGTGAGCTGGCGTACCCAGTCTTCGGCTAACCACGGCCGCTTTCTTCATTCGATCAACGGCCCACTCGGTTCGTGCTTTGAAATTTCCTTTGAGGTATTCGGGCGCAAACACATCGAACATGATGTTGTGCGCTTCATGCACCGCAACTAGCTGACCTTCAATGTGCGTAGACAATTCTGTTATTTCTAATCCGTAGGAATTGACTTTTCCTTTAAGCTCATCGCAGTAGGTCTCGCTTTCGTACGCTTTGTCCAAATCAATTAGAAAATCAACTATGGTTGGAATCTGCACTCCCTTGTACCCCAAATCTGCAGCCCACTTACAGAGACCATCCAATGAATTGAATGGCGCTTTTTCATCTACAAATTGGGCGAAGAATATCGCCGGTCCTTTTATCGTCTTCATTACTTATCTAATTCTACCCAAACATTTCCTTTCTTGTGAGAATCCACAGCCTTCTCGATGAAGTCCATCCCGCGCACCCCATCGGTCATCTGAGGAAACTCCGCAGGGTCGTACTGCTCGTTTCTTATTGCCTTTGCCACCCCGTGGTAGATATTTCCCATCGAGTCAAAAATTCCTTCAGGATGACCCGATGGAATCTTGTGACTCATCTTTGAAAGATTCGAATTGTAGTCATTGCCCCTTTTGAAAATCCGCACCGGCTCGGTATCTGTGATGTGATACAAATAGTTGGGGTCTTCCTGTGACCACTTCAAGCCACCCTTTTTTCCATAAATCGCCACCGACAAATTGTTCTCCTCACCTGTGGCTATCTGGCTGGCGCGAATGACTCCCTTTATTTTATCACCCATCCTGACCAAGATGGTTCCGTCAATGTCCATTTGGTTGTCCTCATAGAGGTAATTCAAATCTGCTAAAATCTTGTCGACATGCTTGCCTGTGACGAACTCCACCATGTCAAAAGCATGAGTGCCAATATCTCCCACACAGCAGCTGATACCTGATTTCTTAGGGTCAAGCCTCCACGTGCTCGCTCGTTTTTCCTTGTCGTGAATGATTGGGTTTATCCAACCTTGGTAGTACTGAACGTCGACTTTTTGAATTTCCCCAATCACACCATCGGCAATCATTTGTCGGAGCTGGCGCACCATCGGATAGCCAGTGTAAGTATAGGTCACGGCAAACACCTGATCGCGACCAGCCAATGTTTCTTTCAAATCTTTGGCCTCCTCGTACGTGGTGGTTAGTGGTTTTTCACAAATGACATGAAACCCGGATTCGACCAGCTTTTTCGCCATCGGATAATGGAGGAAGTTGGGAGTAAGCACCGAAACGACCTGCATTCTTTGATCCGCAGGAAGAGCTAGCTCTGATGCTATCATCGTGTCAAAGTCTTTATAAACCCTGTCCGTTGGAATACCAATGTCTTCAGCAAATCCAACATTTTCTTCCCAGTTTGGATTGAAGCAACCGCCCACCAGTTGATAACTGTCGTGCATGGAAGAGGCAATTCTGTGCAACACACCGATCAGTGAATCCCCTCCTCCTCCAAGTACTCCCCATCTAATTTTAGCTCCCATTATTCTTCCGTTTTTACCTGTTCGTTTTTAAATGTAACCATAAACAGCAGCAAGACCACCGCTGCAAATCCGGCAGGGATCACCCAGATAGTTTCCCAATCATGGCCGCTAGGAATCACGTAATTGTCTACAATCATTCCAGCCACTTGGAAACCGATAAGCATGCCCACCCCGTAGGTGGCTAGTGTAATCAAGCCTTGAGCTGCGCTTCTTATTTTCTTTCCTGCCTTATGATCTGTGAAAATTTGTCCGGAAACAAAGAAGAAATCATAGCAGATACCATGAAGGACAATACCCATGAAGAGCATCCAAACGCCAGAACCTGCATCTCCATAGGCAAACAAGACATAGCGCAAGGTCCATGCGAACATTCCAAATGCCAGGGTTTTCTTCATGCCGTACTTCCCAAGGAAAATAGGGAGCAGCAGCATGAATAACACCTCGGAAACCTGACCGAAAGACATGTTACCAGCTGCATTCTCCATTCCTATCTCGTTAAGGAAGGCATTGGCGAAGCTGTAATAAAAAGCCAAAGGAATACAGATTAGAACCGAGGCTATAAAGAAGATCAGGAAATTTCTGTTCTTTAGAAGACCAAGAGCTTCCAGTCCAAGAATATCACTAATACTTGCTTTCTGACCTTTGGATGGCGGAGGTGTGTCTGGCAGAAAGAAACTGAAAATTCCTAAAAAAGCAGAAGCCCCGGCTGCCAGCAAAAACGTGTTTGCCAAAAGACCCTTGGATTCCCAAAGGAAAATGTAGCCAATAAGCATCCCTGCTACGATCCACCCGATCGTGCCCCAAATTCTGACTTTCGCAAATTGCTTGGAAGGGTCAGTCATTTGATTAAACGACACACTATTGACCAATGCCAGGGTAGGCATGTAAAGAACCATGTAGCCAAAAATATAGGGGAAGAATTGAGCAAAGTCCTCGGAAGTACCAGCCAGGTACAGAAGAACCGCCCCGACAATGTGAAGGACTCCTAGTAGTTTTTGGGCTGAGAAATATCGGTCAGCTATTAGTCCCATAATGAAAGGAGCGACGATAGCTCCCCAAGCTTGGGTCATGTAGGCTGAACCAATTGCTCCTCCATCGGCGTTTAGCTCCGACCCAAGAAAAGTGCCCATTGTCACAAACCATGCTCCCCAGACAAAAAACTGGAGGAACATCATGACTGAAAGTTGTACGTTTATTTTAGTGCTCATAAGGTTTTGGTTAGGTCAATTTCAAGCTAGTTCTTTAGCTGCATTTATCAAAAGGTCTCTGGTGGAAATGATTCCTTCTTCCTCGCTAAGTCTGTCTCCCTCGTACTCCACGCCGATGAATCCGGTGTAGCCAGCGTCCTTCACGATTTGAAGCATGCGCGGATAATCGATTTTCGTTTCGTTTCCATTTTCATCAAAATCGTGCGACTTGGCGCTTACGGCTTTTGCGGCTGGCATTAGTTCTTTGATTCCCTTGTACATATCGTACTCCTCCTCACACTCTCCCCATCGAGCCATGTCCTTTCTTTTGGTGCAGAAGTTTCCAAAATCAGGGAGCGAGCCCACATTTTCCATGTTTACCTCATTGATAACATCCATCAGCAAGGCAGCATTCGACGTTAGCCAGCCATGATTCTCAATGATGATGTTCACTTTTCGCTCGGCGGCATATTCACCCAGCCTTCCGAGTGCGTCCACAGAAGCCGTCTTCCAGGCATCCGCTTCAAATTCTCCAAACATATTGATTCGCATGGAGTGACAACCAAGCCCGGTGGTTGCATCTACCCATGGATAATGAGCCTCAATAGCGGTAGTTCTGGTCTTGTCGTCGGTGACTGCCATATCGCCAACACCAGGCTCTAGATCTACCATCATGATAAGATTTTCCACTCCGTTATCAGATGCACGCATATTGAGCTCCTTCACCAGAACTTCCAATGACATTCCACCTTTTAATTCATTCGCATAGAGTTGATTTACATATTCAAGCCCTTCAAACCCAAGACTCTTTGCTTTCATAGCAAAGTCCAAAGGACTGAGTTCTTTTGAAAAGATTGCTTTATGCAATGACCATTGCGCTAATGATAGTTGGAAGAATGGTTGATACACCTCCGGGATTTCTACCACGGATTCCCCTTCCTTTTTTGGGCTAGAGCAACCGTACATTCCCGTCACTCCAAGTCCCATCCCAGCCAGTGCCGAGTTTCGTAGAAAGATTCTTCTTTTCATGGTTGATTTGGTTAGTCAACGACCGCTTTAAACAGACCGCTTAAGTAAAACAGATATGAAATTTAAGGCATATTCTGAATGCAAACGTTTCCGTTGAAAAATTAAAATTCCGCCCTTAAAACTTTTAACTATTATTAAATTCCAAAGTCAATGTAGCAAACTATAAAATGGAACTATTTAACTATCAATCTCCGCAAGAGTCCTATGATGCCATCGTAGTGGGAACGGGTATCAGTGGTGGCTGGGCGGCCAAGGAGCTTTGCGAAAAAGGATTAAAGACCCTCGTACTTGAGAGAGGTCGGGATGTGAAGCACATTCAGGATTACCCCACCATGAACATGGATCCGTGGGATTTTGAAAATGGCGGTCAACTGACCAGAGAAGAAGCTGCTCGTCAGGAAAAACAATCTCGGACGGGGTACACCACGCGTAAGGCAACCAGCCACTTCTTTGTGGATGACATTGATCACCCTTACAACGAGACAAAGCGATTCGATTGGATGAGGGGCTACCATGTGGGTGGGCGATCTATCATGTGGGGAAAACATAGCTATCGTTTGAGTGAAACCGATTTTACTGCCAACCTTAAAGATGGCGTGGGAGTTGATTGGCCAATCCGATATAAAGATCTGGCTCCTTGGTATTCTCATGTGGAGAAGTTCATAGGTGTGAGTGGCGAAAATCTAGGGCTGGAGCAGCTACCTGATGGTGAGTTTCTTCCGGTGATGGACATGAACTGCGCTGAAGATCATTTGAAAAAAAGCATAGCCAAGAACTACAAGGATCGTGTGCTTACGATGGGGCGTGTTGCTCATATCACGGAGGGCACAAAACCAGGACTCGGCAGATCAAAATGCCAATATAGAAATAGATGTTCGCGTGGATGCCCTTACGGTGCATACTTCAGCAGTAACTCGTCTACCCTACCTACCGCCGAGGCGACAGGAAATATGACACTTCGACCAAACTCGGTAGTGCACGAGGTGATGTATGATAAAAATACACAGAAAGCCACTGGCGTCCGAGTGATTGATGCGCTGACCAACCAAACTTATGAGTACAAGGCGAAGGTGATTTTCTTGTGCGCATCGGCCATTGCCTCCACGTCCATTTTGATGCAATCAAAAAGCGACCGATTCCCAGAGGGAATGGGCAATGATTCGGGTGAATTGGGACACAATATCATGGATCACCATTTCAGAGTGGGGGCTCAAGGTGTATTGGATGACTATCAGGATAAATACTTCAAAGGCCGCAGACCAAACGGAATCTACATGCCTCGCTTCCGAAATCTTGGAGGCGACACTGACTCCAAAGACTTCATCAGAGGCTATGGCTACCAGGGAGGTGGAGGTCGAGATGACTGGTCAGAGTACGTGCGCGAAGCAAGCCATGGTGTGGGATTAAACAAAAAAATAATAGAGCCAGGAAAATGGCAAATGGGGATGCTTGCCTTTGGCGAATGCCTTCCTTACCATGAAAACAAGATGACCCTGGACTATGAGAAGACCGACAAATGGGGGCTTCCAACGGTCACGTTCGATGCAGAATTCAAAGAAAATGAAATCGCCATGCGAAAGGACATGATGGCACAAGCGGTGGAAATGCTCGAAACGGCCGGGTTCAAGGAAGTCTCTACTTACGATGACATTGGTGCACCCGGACTCGGCATTCATGAAATGGGTACCGCCCGAATGGGTCGTGACCCAAAGACATCTGTCCTCAATGGAAACAACCAGATTCACGCCGTGAAAAATGTGTACGTCACAGACGGAGCGGCCATGACTTCCGCCGGTTGCCAAAACCCTTCGCTGACTTACATGGCATTGACTGCCCGAGCAGCTAACCATGCGGTGAGTGAGCTAAATAAACAAAACCTTTAATCCTAAAAGTATGGAACGAAGAGACGCAATTAAAAACATCGGTTGGTCATTTGGTGCCTTCATCGCCACCCCAACCGCCCTGGGATTTCTGCAAAGTTGTGGCCCCTCGATGGAGCCCTGGACACCCTCATTCTTGTCCGATATTCACGGTCAGGTTTTGAGAAAAGTGGTGGATGGCATCATTCCCGGAATAGATGATCTGCCAAGTGCCACTAACGCGAATGTTCATGTATTTATCGACAAGTACCTGGATATGGTGATGCCTCTTGAAGACCGTGATTCCATGGTGAAGGGGCTGGATACCCTTATGGCTCGGCTGCTGGAAGATGCGGGAGAGGACTCAGTGGAAGATATTTCATCGGAGCAAATTGATTCCTTTCTATCAAATAACTTGAGTCAGTCACCTGAGCAGCAGGACGCTTTTGACAAGCGCGTTGGCGATCTGTTTGAAAGTGGTGCCGAGCCGGATGACTTCCCGGACGACATCAAAGTAGGAATGCTACTTAGTAGTCTCCGCGGGTTCTCCGTATGGGCATACAAGAACAGTGAAATTGTGGGGAAAAATATCCTTGCCTACGATCCGGTTCCTGGAGAATACATCGGATGCGGGGACCTTCAGGAACTATCAGGTGGTCGGGTTTGGTCAGAGTAATGAGACGAAGAGATTTCGTACAAAAAAGTTTACTAACGGGTTCCCTAGCTTTAGGGAGCCCGTTTGTTTTTGGTAAAAACCCAGTTCATCAAGCGGAGAAATTCCAACTGAAATATGCCCCTCACCTTGGCATGTTTGAACAGCACGCCGGTAAAGACCCGATTGCCCAGCTAAACTTTATGGCAGATCAGGGATTCACGGCTTTTGAAGACAATGAAATGAAGGCTCGTTCGGTGCAGACCCAAGAAGCCATGGCAAAAGCAATGTCCGATAGGGGTTTGAGCATGGGTGTCTTCGTGGCTCATAAGATTTATTGGAATGAGCCAAACCTAGCAAGTGGCAATCCTGAATCGCGTAAAGAGTTCCTGAATCAAATCCAGGAGTCCGTCGAAGTGGCCATAAGAGTCAATGCCACATGGATGACAGTTGTTCCGGGTCATTTGGATTTGAAAAAAGACATGGGCTATCAAACAGCCCATGTCATCGAATCCTTAAAACAAGCCTCTGAAATTTTGGAGCGGCACGGTCTAGTCATGGTTTTGGAGCCCTTGAATTTTAGGGATCATCCCGGATTGTTTCTCACCAAGTCAGCTCAGGCTTATGAAATTTGTAAGGCAGTCAATTCTCCTTCTTGCAAAATTTTGTTTGACATTTATCACCAGCAGATCACCGAAGGAAATCTGATTCCAAACATTGAGGCCTGTTGGGATGAAATTGCGTACTTCCAAGTGGGAGACAACCCTGGAAGAAAGGAGCCTGGGACGGGCGAAATCAATTATAGAAACGTATTCAAATACATACACTCAAAAGGGTTTGATGGGATAGTGGGCATGGAGCATGGAAACTCCATTGCTGGAAAAGAAGGCGAACTTGCAGTGATTGACGCCTATACAGAGGTAGATTCTTTCTAATTCTTCTTTTTCTTTTTGAAGATATCTTTGACGGCATTTTTTGCTTTCTCCTCCAGTTTCTCTTTCGCCTCGGTTTTTACAGAATCCACCGCTTTGTTAGCCTCAGCTTTTAATGAATCGACGACCACCTTGGCCTCCTCTTTTACTTCAGTAATTTTTTCTTCCGCTTTTTCCTTTACCTGAGCTTTTACGTTTGACTCAAGACTCCCTTCGCCCTTGCTAGGCTCAGCTCCTAGTAGCCGAATTTTGGGGTCATTGTACGATCCGCCAATTCCAATATTCAAATCAATAAAGTCAGAAACCACATTGGCTCCACCAGTAAATTTTGAAAGTGCCTGATTCACCGCTTGGCCAGCTTGACCCGACGGAACCTTCATTCCCATAGCATAATCCAGAGTGCCGTCGAGACCAGTACTTCCAGAAATAACCGTTTCGTTTCCGCCAATGGTAAGTTTGAATGGTTTGACAGAGAACCTACCATCAGAAATGCTCGCGGATAAAGCCACATCTTTCAGCTTCGCCAAATTCTCAGAATTGCCGTCAGCCAGCTTCAGATTCGCTACTTTTTTGATACCATCTAGCACTTTTATATTCTGCACTGCTGCTTCCGCAATCTCAATAAGGCCAGAACCAGAGAGCGAACTCATAATCGGCATCATATCTGAGCCAAGTGCTCCACTTGCTTTGAAGCTGGTAGAAAAATCGCCAGTCGTCTTTTCAGCAACGGGCACCAATTTTTGTATCGGAGTGAATGCCTGAAACGCCGCTGGTATGGACAGGTCCACTATTTCAAAATCAAAATTGAAGGTTGGGTTTTCAGGTGCACTTGCATACTCACCGGTCATTACAAACTCTCCGTTTAGGAGCGTGAAGCCGGAATGATCCAAGATGACCGAGCCCTCTCTTACAACAACCTCCCCTTTGAAATCCTTCAAATTAAGGTTCGTGTATTTTACACTACTGATGTCTGACTGAAACGTGAAGTCAATATTCTTGGGAATTCTCACTACTTCCAGTGCGGTTGTATCCACGGTTTCTACCTCTTCTATATCCTCCTCCTCTGTCATCCACTCATCCGCATCAATGAAATTTGAATTTAAGTTTAGGTTGCCAACGAGCGTTTCGTCCTTGCCCAAAGCAAACGCAAGGTAATTGGTGAGTTTGCCTTGAAGTGAAAAGTCCGATCTGCCCGCAGTGGCTCGGAAGCTCCTGAGCTCAATTTTTGAGGGGTCGAATTCTGCATCGACTGATTCCATCCCAAAACCCTGTGGCAGATCCGGCCCTTTAAAGTAAAAATCATTCGCTTTGAACCTGCCTGAAGTTGGGAGCTTTTCCCAACGCTCTGCCTCCACGTCTGACATTTTTCCTTTTGTCAAAAGAATGGCCTTCATTTCACCACGAAGCTCAGTGTCTTCAAGAGGGAGAATCTTTGCCATTTGTTCTAAATCCATGTCCGCTCGAAAATCCACCTCCCATTGATAATCATCCAAGTTTTCAAAAGCCAATATCAGCGTGGTTTTCTGTCCTGACATTTGACCAGAGAAATTCAGATCAACGCTGGTTTCCGCCAAATCTGCAGACGGATAATCAAAGGTTAGTGTAGTCTGAATTTGTTCCAATGGAGCCGGAGTGTCGGATGTGCTGATTTTACCGTCGGCAATTTTCAAAGTTGCCTTCACTTGTGGCATGGACGTCTCATTGTACGTCCCTTTCACAATTCCGTCAAAGCTAATTTCTCCCGACGCACTAATACCCTCGAGGTATTCTTCGTAAGCGCCTGGAATCAAGGACAACACACTTTTCATTTGAATATCCTTCCCGGAGTACGTGATGTCCATCTCGATATCATCTGACGGCATGGATATAAACCCCTCAAAACAAATTGGAAAATCATTGACTGTGACCCTGTTTTCCAGGAAATCAAACCGCATGTTCGCCATATCCATATTCATGGTTATATCTGCGAAAACCGACTTATTGGATAGATACTCCGTTCCCTCATAACCTAGGGAGAGAGATTCGATAGTAGTTTCAGTCACCATCTTGAAAACGTCCAACGAAAAATTTCCATATCCAGAATGGGTAAGTCCAGAGATAGCTGTGTAGAAATCCATTGACTGATCGTAGTAAACGACCTCCGCGTTATTAATCTCCCACCTATCTATTTTGAGGGCAAATTCCGCAGACCCAGAACTTTCAGATTCCACCTCAGGTTCCTCCTCTTCAGATGCGGCTGCTATGTCATAGTTGGCCGATCCGTCGGCAAGAACGAGCACAAGGATTTTAGGATCGTCGAGTTGAATTTTATTGATGGCTATTTCTCCAAAAAGAGAAGAAAGGTCGACGGTTAATTCGAAATTACTTACTGCAGCTAAGGTGTCCGATTCAAAAACTCCTTCTCCTTTGATTCCAAAATCTCGCATCTGGACGGATACGTTAGGAAAGCTGCGAAACAGGGACAGGCTAAAATTATCAACATCATAAAAGACCGTCGCATTGAGGCTTGTGTCTAATTCAGAGTCAATGGCCCTCTGAATATCATCCTTAAATAAAATGGGTATCAAGATCGCCGCTATTACCACGAGCCCAATAAGTCCGCTAATTATGTAAAGGGTAATCTTGATTGCTTTCTTCATTTTGTAAGGGTTATAAATATGTCATCCACAAGCTGCAGTCTGATTTGGTTCTCACTTTGCTCAAGCACTTTATACTGAATGCCAGGTTCACCGGGCTCATTCTGTAGTTCAAGTGTGTCTGACCGCAAGGTCCAGATGAGTGTATGTTCTAGGGTATCAACGTTAAAAATACATCCCTCATATCCGTAAGCAGATATCGTGGCTTGATCCCCGTCGAAGGTAAACTTACCATCCATCTCAAAAGACATTTGGGCTGCCAAGGCACCATACCCGGCTGGATCGGTTTTCCACTTGGCCGTCCACTCTCCTTGCCATGCTTCGGTGGTGGAATCGGTGGGTTGGCAGGCAAATACTAGCACTACAAATAGGAAAGGAATTCGTTTCATTACTAAAAGTATTTAAGCAAAAAATTAATGGTCATTCGTTTGAATGAGGTGTATGGTGGGTAAAGCGTTTTTGCCATTGTGAATCCAATACGTTGCTTTAACACCGATTTTTCATTTGAAAAAGCCATAAAGCCGGTTTTTCCATGTGACTTTCCGATACCACTATTGTTCACTCCACCAAACGGCATTGTTGGGTGCGCAAATTGAAGTACCACGTCATTAATCACAAATGACCCTGCTGAGGTTCGTTTTTTGAATGCATCAATGGTTGATGTTTTTCTGGCAAAAATGTACGCTGAGAGGGCCTTAGGTCGTGAATTAACCATTTCAATGACCTCATCAATATTCCCAAAACTCTTAATTAAGCAGATAGGTCCAAAGATTTCATTGTCGTGAAGGTGGGTTCCCGGCTTTACATCCTCCACTATGGATGGGGCAAGTCGTCGTTCGGATTCATTAGTCATTCCTTCAAAATACAAATTACCACCTTGCTGAACTGCCTCTGCCTGCCACTCCGATAAACGCTTGAAATGATCCGCCGAAATTATAGAGCTATAGTCTTCGTTTCCATATAGTTTGATCGCCTCATCCTTAAGTTTGGCCAGAAACTGATCTTTAATTTTTTCATGGACAAAAACATAGTCAGGCGCCAAACAGGTCTGTCCGGCATTCAGCCATTTACCCCAGGCAATTTTCTCTGCTGCATCTTTTATATTGGCAGACTCATCCACCACACAAGGAGACTTTCCCCCTAGCTCCAACGTGATAGAAGCAAGATGCTTTGACGCTGCTTCCATGACAATTTTGCCTACTCTTGGCGAACCCGTAAAGAAAATATGATCAAACGGAAGTTTGAGTAATTCTGTAGACACCTCCACACCTCCTGTTTCTACCTTCACTAAATCCTCGTCAAAGAGTTCTTCTACCATTCTCTTAATCAACTTAGAGGTGTTGGCAGACAGCTCAGAAGGTTTCAGGAAAACAGTGTTGCCTGCTGCAATGGCTGAAATCAATGGGCCTACTGCCAGACTAAAGGGGTAGTTCCATGGAGAAATTATGAGAACAGTTCCCTTTGGTTCGTAATAAATCTCCGCCTTGGTGCCAAGGTACGGAATAGATGTGCCCTGTGGTTCTGAAATAACCCAGTACTTAAGGTTTCGAATTGCTTTTTTGGTGTCTGAAAGAGTAACATAAATCTCAGTAAGATCCGCCTCCTCTGCTGGCTTACGCAAATCGGCATAAATAGCCTCTTGAATACTTACCCTATTATCAAAAATCCATTTCCTGAGTTTCTTCAGTCGCTCAAGTCTACTTTTAAGTGGTTCGGAGCGTAGTTGAATGCTTCGCTTCTTCTGATTTTCGAAAATGGTTTGGACAGACATCTCTTAAAGTTACTTTTTCCAACAAAAAAGCAGCCCGAAGGCTGCTTCAATTTTTTGCGAATGTGTGGGTTTAATCCACAATCCTGAACTCCACTCTTCTGTTTTTCTGACGATTCTCTGGAGTCGTGTTAGGAACCGACGGTTCTGTTTCTCCTTTTCCTTCAGAAGAAATCCGATCCTTACTAATCCCATTTGACACGATGTAATTATAAACAGCTCTTGCTCGTTTTCTAGACAGGCCAAGGTTATAGTCATCGTCTCCGACTGAATCAGTATGACCACTAATGCTGATTTTCTGGATGGTTCCGTCTTTCAAATACTTCAACACTCTATCAAGTTCCGCGTAGGAGCCAGTTTTGAGTACCGCCTTATCAAAATCAAAGAAGATGTTATTCAAAACAATCACCACGTCTTTCTCCACTCGCGAAAGCTTCAAGTCTATTTCCAGTGTATCGCTGGCTATGGCTTCATTGAGGTCTATGTTTTCATCCTGAGAAATGTACCCCTCGGCACTAGGCACCAAGCCGTATTTAGCTCCAGGTCTGACAACTACAGAGTACTCTCCTTGTGAATTCGAGAATGTTTCTCCTATATCTACACCATCTGGCAGTCTCTCGATTGCTACATTAGCTCCTGCTATAATCTCGCCTGTCTTAGCATCTATTGTTTTCCCTGCAATCAGGATGAACACTTCTTCAGACTCAGGCACCAAATGCCTCATTGATTCATAAACAGGGCCTTCCTTTTCTATGAATAAGTCTTCCACTTTGAAAGTAAAAATGTCCATGTCCTCACCAACATCTCCTCTAGTAAAATAGGCGTATTGCCCATTCGAAGGAATACTGAAATACTCATCGTCCCCTTTCTTATTTATACCAGCTCCTAGGTTTTCCGGCACAGACCATTTTTCCCAAGACTCATCAAGTCTCAGAGCGACGTAAATATCCTTCCCGCCATATCCACTCAGTCCATTGGTGGAGAAGTACATAGTTTTGGTGTCTTCCGCTAGAAAAGGAGACTCCTCATCACCAACAGTGTTGATATCACCACCCAAATTCAACGGCTCGGTCCATGTGCCATCAGGGCGCTGAGTGGTAACATATAAATCTCTCAACCCATATGAATCATCTCTTTCAGCTGAAAGGAGCATTCTCTTTCCGCCAGGCACCATGAAGAAATCTGCGTTTTGGGAGTAGTTGTAGAAGTTGTCCATCTTGATCGACTCAGGGGCTGAAAACGTATCTCCTGTTCTCGTCGCGTAAGAAACACCTGTGAACATTCGTCCTTTTTTGCCATACTCGTTTCCGAGAACAACTACTTCCTTACCGTCCACAACACTTATAGAGCTGATGAAGTTAGGTCCTGCAGTATTTAGCGGCTCTCCTACATTTTTAGCCGGAAGCCATTCTCCTGTTTCTTCATCCATCTCTGAAACCCAAATGTCCTCTTGATCATCTGCTCCGCCAACATTATCCGGATGATACTGCCGACTGAAGTAAAGTCTCTTTCCGTCAGGCGACAGCACAGGGCTATGCTCCTGATAGCTTGAGTTCACATTTTTTCCAAGTCGATCTGTTGAAACCGTTTCGTCTACGTTTCTTGCCAAGTTGATCAGTACATTAATTGGAATATTAGATGCAGATATTCCAATGGCATCAATCGAGTTATATCCTGGTACTGCCTCCGCATCCAATACAATTCTAATTGCATGTATTTCATAGGTCGTTTCCTCAAAAAACAGGTTCAGTAGCCTGCTCTCGATTGGCAAGGCTCTTGGCACCAACTGTGGAAACAGATCGTACTCATTATAGTCAGCATCATAGGCATAAATGTGCCTGACGGCTCCTGGGTTTTCCGATTCAGCAATGGCAACCTGTTTTGCTTTGATAGGTTCTTCAAAAGAAACCATTATGAATTCTTCTCCGCCTTGATTTTTTGGTCTCCAGGCATTCGGGTTGTCGCCTCCACCGGGTAGGACGTTTGGTTTGTGGAGCGATTGAATACCTGAATATTCATAAGGGCCAAATTCTGACGAGAGATCGACAACTTCTGATCCCCAAATAACAGTTTCTTGACTCAAGACAACTTGAGATAGCAGCAGTCCAAGAAAAAGCGTGATTACCTTTTTCATTTCTAGTGTAATTTATTTTTTGATGATTCGAACCTCCACTCTTCTGTTCTTAGCCATCGCCTCAGCAGTTCTTTCTTGATAAAGAGGTTGGGTGCCTCCAAATGCTTTTGTTAAAACTCGATTCTTATTAATACCGCCTCTGGTAAGGTATTTCTTTACTGACTCAACTCTTGCTTGTGACAAAGCCATATTAGCCTGCGGGTTTCCAGCAAAGTCAGTATGGCCCTCAAGCTGAATAACTAGATCGTTGTTTGCTCGAAGCATATCGTGAATTTGATCGAGTTCAGCATACGATTCCTGCTGAAGGACATCACTACCCCTTGCGAAGATCACATTGTCCAATCGGATAATTTCATCTTCGGCATCTGATTGTAAGTAGAAGACTAGCTCTTTATTGTTCTCGCTTACTTTAATTTCTTCAGTGAAAGGAATAAAGGCGTCCTTACTTATAGAGATATTATAAGCCACATCTTTAACAATGCTGAAAGCGAATTCGCCAGAGCCATTTGAGCTCACTAGCCCCATGTCATCATAATACGGGAGCTTTTCATAAAGAACACTCGTGGAAACGGCAGAAGAATCCTTGGCGCTGAGCACCTTTCCGGTGACGTTCACAAGAACATCATTTTGAGCAGAGGAAGACCCGATTGCCACAAAAGCAAACGTGATCATAGATAATAATGCCCGAGACATAAACAATTCGGTTTTGTTGGTAGGCTAAATAACGGAAATTAATGGAATAATTAAAGAAAATGAGGTTGATACATTCAGATCATTATAAATCAACCTCTGCCAGTAAGGTTGGTTTTTTGATCTCGATGGCATCCAATTGCTCTACAATTTCGTCTCTTTTTTCAGCAAACTCCTCAAAACCTGATGGGTCTACCGGCTTTGCAGGAGGCAAGTCCACTTTGAGGGCATCCACCTGAACACCGTTTTTCCAAAACCTAAAACACAGGTGGGGCCCTGTAGCAAGACCAGTGCTCCCCACATAACCTATCGTCTCCCCTTGGGTGACGGCCTTTCCTGGTCGCATACCTGATGCGATTTTCGACATGTGTAGATACTGCGTGCTGTAAGTACTGTTGTGTCGGATTTTCACATAGTTGCCATTTCCTCCTTTGTACTGAGCCTCGGTGACAATACCATCGCCAACAGCCCTGATTGGAGTGCCAGTCGGTGCGGCATAGTCCGTTCCTAGGTGTGCTTTGTACCTTTTCAAAACCGGATGAAACCTTTTTGGGGAATATCTTGAGCTGATTCTGGAATAATTCAGCGGGGCTTTCATAAAAGCCCTACGGACGCTGTTACCGCACTCATCATAAAAATCCATTCCTCCGCATTCGTCGAAGAAAATGGCGTAATGCTCTTTGCCAAAATGTTCGAAGTAGGCTCCAAGGATTCTTCTTATGCCGACTTCCTTTCCTCCCACCAGCTCTTGTTCATAAATAACCTTGAATTTATCTCCCTTCTGGATTCTGAAGAAATCCACCTGCCATGCAAAAACATCTACCAAGCGATGAACCAGCTGCGCACTGCCTCCATTACCAACCGCAGTGAGATAAACCGATGAAGTGATCTCGCCTGAGAATTCCTTGACCTTGAGTTCCACTTCACGCTCTACACGCTCTGCATAGATAGAATCCCCCAAATGATAAATCACATACTCCCTGTCATTTGGCTCAAGAATAAATTGGGTCGCTTTTGGGTTTTCGCCTTTCGTGTGTACCACTACAAAAGGATCTCCTGCTTTAATTTTTCGTACGTTGAATACATCTCTGGCAGCTTGAACCAATTCGTATACGGTACGATAGCCAACACCATAATCCTCGAGAAGAATTGAAAGGGTTTGATCACGTTTCACTTTACCCGTGCTCACGGCTAGGGTGTCAACATTGATTCCATAAATAGTTATAGGATCGTCCGTATCAATGCAGACTTCTACTATCTCCTCCTTTTTCTCTATTTCCTTGCGACCTTGGAATAGTAAAATCCACACTCCTGCGGCACCAATTACCAGCACCAGCCCAACGATTAATAGTCCCTTTTTCATACGCTCTGGCAAAATTGGTTGTAAATATTTGTTTTACAAGAGATTGGGGATTTACGATTCGCAATACGCTTGATAAAATTCTGCAATAGTTTCAATGCCTTTGAAATAGTTGAACAGGCCATAGCTCTCATTTGGAGAATGAATCGCATCTTCATCAAGCCCGAACCCAAGTAGAATCGGGTCTGTTTTCAGCTCTTCTTGAAATAAAGCAACAATTGGAATGCTCCCACCGTCCTTCGTGGGAATTGGTGTCTTTCCCCAAACCTTTTCGAATGCCGCGCTTGCTGCACGATATCCTTTGGAGTCTGTAGGGATCTGTGCGGGTTCTCCCCCGTGGTGTGGTGTGACCTTTACTTTTACATAATCGGGGGCAATACTCTGGAGGTGATTTTTAATGATTGACGTCATCTTATCGCTTTTCTGATTTGGAACTAACCGACAAGAAAGTTTGGCGGTGGCCTTTGAGGGGAGAACCGTTTTGGCTCCTTCGGCAATGTATCCACCCCAAATGCCATTGATATCCAACGTTGGCCTGATGCCTGTGCGCTCGATAGTAGAGTAGCCTTCCTCTCCCTTCACTTCCTTAATGTCTAATTCCTTTTTGTATTGCTCCAAATCAAAAGGTGCCTTTGCTATTTCCTCTCGAAGCTCGGTGGACAATTCAACTACGTCATCATAAAAACCCGGTATAGTGATTCTACCTTTCTCGTCATGCAGAGAGGCAATCATACTCGCCAGCACATTGATAGGATTAGCAACGCCTCCTCCATAAATGCCAGAATGCAAGTCTCTGTTGGGTCCGGTAACTTCAACCTCCAAATAAGAAAGCCCTCTGAGGCCGACGCATATTGATGGATGTTCGTTGCCGATCATGGACGTGTCAGAGATCAAAATCACATCACAAGCCAACTTTTGTAGGTTATTCTTTACGAATGGAGCCAAGCTATCTGACCCCATTTCCTCCTCCCCTTCAATCATGAATTTCACATTGCATGGCAAGGAGTCTGTTTTGATCATTGCTTCAAAAGCTTTGACGTGCATGTACATCTGGCCTTTGTCGTCAGCCGATCCACGGGCGTATATTTTTTCGTTTTTAATGACAGGTTCAAAAGGCGGTGAATCCCAAAGGTTCAATGGATCTGCTGGCTGCACATCATAATGCCCATACACCAGCACGGTCGGCTTGCTTGGGTCGATGATTTTCTCTCCGTAAACAATAGGATGACAACTGGTAGGAATTACCTCGGCTGAATCCACACCTGCGTCTAACAAGCTCTTCTTTACAAATTCGGCTGCATTCGCCACATCCTTTTTGAAGGCAGAATCGGTGCTGACGGAGGGGATTTTTAGTAAATCGATTAGCTCGTTGAGGAATCCTTCTTTATTCGACGAAATGTATTCTTGGATGCTCATGAATTAATGGTTGCGTTTTGGAATCGCAAATATAGAAGAACTCAGAAGCCGAAACCGTCATCGTCTTCTTTCTCGATGGTTTCAAAATTTTCGTCCTCTAGCGTGGCGTCAGAGGGGAATGAAAGATTGTAAGGTGTGTCTACCCCAAAATAGTTTTTTCTGAAGGTATTGACAAAAGATAGAGTTTCATTGGTATCACCAACCACGAAGACCAGCTCGCCTGGCTTTTCCTTGCCAAGATTTGATTTTTCTTTAACCAATGCGTTAAAGTCGGCATTTGAAGAATACATGAGCAAGTTCTGATCATGGTATGAAATGTAGTACCATACCTCCGGTGATACCTGAATGAAAAGATTCATCACATCAGCGCCAGTCTTGTCACGTCTGATTTCGAGGAACCCATCTAGCTTTCCGTTGATGTCATTTCTACCGACATGTGAAAGGCCTATTTTGGTTGTGTTGTGCCATGCCTGAAATTCAGCATTCCATTTCATTTTTACTCCTGAAATAACCAACGACTTTTCAAGCTCCTTAGAGGCTGAGACCAATGATTTGTATCCGCCAAGTAAGTTTTCTCGATACCTAATGGCTTCACGATCACCAATGATATTTGCTAGTTTCAATAGAAGTTGATCGGTTGCCTCATTGGCGGTGCTAGCTCCCATTACTTCTACTGCTGTGACAATGTCAGCACCCATATCGTCTATGATGGCATCCGTGACGGGAAAATTCATGGTTATGAAGCAGTCAAGGTCAAATTCATTTTTACGCTTATTTCCCATCCCGGAAACTGCCGATCGAATTTCTATATCAAGATTTGTTGGTTTGAAAAAGCTGGCAGGACCCTCTATAAAAATATTCATGGTTGAGTCATTGTACATCATTGTTGACCCTCGATACGACCCGTTTGTTTTTGATGGGGTTTCAATTTTATAGTTCATCGTTTCTTGGTCAAAAGACAATTCGCCTTGAGCAAGGAAAAAGTCAGGATCGGATGGGCTTTTCCTTTTTTCAATGAACGTTGTGTAGATC
>CAYGSD010000013.1:0-96466 GCA_964352625.1 uncultured Roseivirgaceae bacterium | reverse complement strand
ATTTTAACAACATACCCATGTCCATAAACCTCCAGGATCGTGTCAAATTTTCTTCTAGGCACAATGGCCCATCGCCAGGGCAAATAGAAGAAATGGTCAAGGAAATTGGTGTCGCTTCGGTCGACCAATTAATCGATCAGGCGATCCCAAAAGCGATCCGAAAAAACAAAAAACTGAATCTTCCTGAAGCACTCAACGAGTTCGAATATTTGAACAGATTGAGGAAAGTGGCAGGGAAGAATAAGGTTTTCAAATCTTACATTGGGCAGGGCTATTATAACTGTGTGGTCCCGACTGTAATTCAGAGAAATATTCTTGAGAATCCGGGATGGTACACGGCCTACACACCTTATCAGGCTGAAATTGCTCAAGGCAGACTAGAAGCACTGATCAATTTCCAAACTATGGTTATTGATTTGACAGGAATGGAAATAGCAAACGCTTCGCTTCTCGATGAAGCCACCGCTGCAGCTGAGGCCATGACCATGCTTTATGGTCAGCGAAAAGGAGATAAGAAAAGTGCCAACAAGTTTCTTGTGGATGCGGAGGTTTTCCCGCAGACCATTGACGTTATCAAAACCCGGGCATTACCTTTCGGCATAGAAGTAGAATTGGTTGATCTTGAGACTTCTGACATTTCTTCACCGGATATTTTTGGGGTGTTTTTTCAGTACCCAAATAATTCCGGGGCAATAAAAAATTGGAAACCGTTCATTCAAGCGGCCAAAGAAAATAATCTTTTTGTGGCATGTGCATCGGATTTATTAGCACTGACACTGCTGACTCCTCCAGGAGAATGGGGAGTGGATGTGGTTGTTGGTACGTCTCAAAGATTCGGGGTGCCAATGGGTTATGGGGGACCTCATGCGGCGTTTTTCGCCACTCGTGACGAATACAAGCGGGCGATCCCCGGAAGAATCATCGGCGCGTCGAAGGATGCCCATGGAAATAATGCATACAGAATGGCCCTCCAGACACGTGAGCAGCACATTAAGCGGGAGCGAGCCACATCCAACATTTGCACTGCTCAGGTTTTGCTAGCCGTGATGGCCTCCATGTATGCAGTTTATCATGGCGCCAAAGGTTTGCGACAGATTGCGGAAAGAACACATGGCCTGACGAAAGAAACAGCCAGAACGATTGCGGGTTTTGGTTTTGAGAACCAGAACGTCCTTTTCTTCGACACCATCAGGCTTAGTCTCGAACCAGAACAAATGGTGCAGCTTAAAGCTTTGAGTGAAGAGAGCGAAATCAATTTTAGGTATTTGGAAAATGGGGTAGCCATCTCATTCGACGAATCTCACACGGTGGATGATGCAAATGAGGTGGTTAAAATATTTGCCCGATTAGGCGATGCGTTTGAAACTACGATACAGGAGGAATTTGAGTTGGAATACCCTGCCGCTCTAACTAGGACTTCAGACTACCTGACTCATCCAATTTTTAATCAGTTTCACTCGGAGCACGAGCTTCTCAGGTACATGAAGAGGTTGGAAAACAAAGACCTTTCTCTTGTGCATTCCATGATTTCTTTAGGCTCTTGCACGATGAAATTGAATGCAACCACCGAGATGATCCCTGTCACTTGGCCGGAGTTTGGAAACATCCACCCATTCGCGCCAAAAGATCAGGCGGAAGGATATGGCATACTTATAAACGAACTGCACGATTGGCTAGTAGATATCACCGGATTTCATTCTGTTTCATTCCAACCAAACTCAGGTGCTCAGGGTGAGTATGCCGGTTTGATGGTCATAAAATCCTACTTGGAAGGGACCGGGCAACCCAATAGAAATGTGGCTTTAATACCAACTTCGGCACACGGTACAAATCCTGCAAGCGCAGTAATGTGCGGAATGAAGGTTGTTTTGGTCAAATGTGATGACAATGGAAACATTGATGTGGATGATTTGAAAGCCAAAGCTGAAGCACACACCACGGACTTGGCTGCTCTAATGGTGACCTATCCATCCACTCATGGGGTGTTTGAGGAAGCCATTATCGAAATATGCGAAATCATCCATAAGCACGGAGGTCAGGTGTACATGGATGGTGCGAACATGAATGCTCAGGTGGGACTAACCTCGCCGGGAATTATTGGAGCAGATGTGTGTCATTTGAATTTGCACAAAACCTTCTGCATCCCCCACGGAGGCGGAGGCCCCGGCATGGGGCCAATTGGTGTGGCTGAGCATTTGTCTCCGTATCTACCGGGGCATATTTCGGAACACAACAACAATCCAGCAGTTTCTGCTGCTCCGTATTCAAGCGCGAGTATTCTCCCGATTTCACACGCTTACATTGCAATGATGGGAGCTCAGGGACTAACCGACGCTACCAAAATGGCCATTCTCAACGCGAATTACATAGCGGCGAAATTGAAGGAGCATTATCCTGTTTTGTATGCTAATGACAAAGGAAGAAATGCACATGAACTGATTGTGGATTGTCGTCATTTCAAGAAAGTGGGTATCGAGGTAGAGGACATAGCGAAGCGTCTGATAGACTATGGATTCCACGCTCCTACGGTCTCATTTCCTGTGCCCGGCACCATGATGATCGAGCCCACTGAGAGCGAGGTAAAAGAAGAACTCGACCGATTCTGTGAGGCGATGATCTCCATCCGAGCGGAAATTCAGGAAATCGCTGATGGGGTGAGTGAAGCTGAGAACAGTGTGCTAAAGAATGCACCACACTCTTACAAAATTCTGGTGTCGGACGAGTGGAACTATCCTTACTCTCGCGAGAAAGCTGGCTTCCCTGCACCTTATGTGAAGGAGAATAAATTCTGGCCTTCAGTGAGCAGGGTGGACAATGCGTACGGTGACAGGAATCTGGTATGTAGCTGTCTGCCTTTGGAGGAGTATGAGATGGAAACTACGGCGTTATCGTGAGATTATGAGGTGCCGGAATACCTGCCTTGGCAGGCAGGAATCCGGCAAACTAGCAGATTTCTATTAGAAAACGACCCTTCACGGAATCCTTGTCACCATCAAACGCCTCAATGTATCCAGCTATTTGAAATTGGTCCATAGCGAAAATCTCAACAATGCCAGAGGTTGCATGAATGACTGTACCATTTCCGTAATCGAATTTCACTGATTCACTGAAATCTGGAAATGGGATGGAGTAGCTACCCGTACCAAGAGGGAGCACCATTCGTACGTGAGGAATTGTAGTAGAAACGCCGGAACAAGGGCTGTCACTATTGGGGTCTTCAGCCGACAAAAGTCGATACGTGAACTTTGGGATTGGTCCTCCTTGTACTAAAGTAGTATTTCCGTAATCTGCTGCAGACCAATCCATTCCGTTAATTTTTCCCTCCAGAGGAACTTTAGGAATGTCAATCTGATCTCCACAGGAAATCGAAAACGACAGACCTGCCAAGGCAAGAATTAAAACGAAGTATTTAAATCTGCTTAAGTGCATGGTTTATAAACGCCTCTTGCTTGTAAAAAATATGTCGAGCCTCAGCGATTGACACAAACTTAAATCTAATCTGGCCACCAGCAATCAACCGGCCTACCCTAGACATGTCCGCTTTGATCACCTGAGCAATTCTGGGATAGCCCCCTGTGGTCTGAGCGTCATTCAGTAGCACAATTGGTTTGCCGTCACTTGGCAACTGAATAGTACCCGGAAAAACAGGGACGGAATTCATTTCCTTTGTTTCTCCCTTCCAAGAATTTCCATTCAATCTGAGCCCCATGCGGTTGGATGAAGAGGTGACTGACCAACTTAGTTTCTCGAATGCGGATTCATCACCTTCGAACTCCGGGCCCTTGATCACTCGAATAAGTTCGGACTGCTTCGGCAAAAGTTCAACCGGAATTTTTCTAATGACCCTTTCACTTTTCCGTGACGCAATCAGAACATCACCTTTAGAAAGCAATCGACCCTCTAACCCGCCGAGTCCAGCCAGAGAATATGTCGAAATACTGCCAAAATGCATCTGTCCGCTGATGTCGCCTTTCACTGCTAAGTAGGCTAATTTTCCCCGAACCTCCAGTACATCCTTCGCCGAGCAAAACAACGTTTTATCTGCTTCAACAGGCTCTCCGTTGATCAATGTTTTTACTCCCAGACCGCAAACTCCTATTTCGGTTTCACATTGAATCTCACAATTGAACTTACCAATTATTTCAATCACCGGTGATTGGGTTGGGTTCCCAACCAAGTAATTGGCCAGTTTCTGAGAGTAGGAATCCAAACAGCCGCTCATTGGGATTGCGTACTCACGAAACCCAACTCGGCCCCCGTCTTGAAGTGTGGCATGCACGCCGGGGTTAAGAATTTTTAGCACCTCAACCCCACTCATCGAACTGTTGTTTAGAAATTGCTTTGAAACGAACTTTTGCTCCATTCGGAACAGAAAAGGGTTCTGATTCTCGCATATCAAAAAGTGTAAAAGGCGTCCTCCCAATTATCTGCCAACCTCCCGGACTATCAAGCGAATAAATTCCGGTCTTGTCTCCTCCAATACCAATTGATCCGGCGTGAATTTGTTTTCTCGGGCTGGATCTTCTGGGGCAATTGAGGCCTTCATTCAATCCTGCCAAGTAGAGGAAGCCGGGAAGAAAACCATAGCGAGTGGTATATTCCACACCCGAATGCAGGGCTATTACCTGATCAACACTCAAGCCCGTCTGATCAGTAACTTCCTGCCAGTCCAATCCAAGTTCATAACAAACCGGAATGTCAAAAACTTGTGAGTCATGCACTTCCATTCGTGATTTCTGAATTCCTGCAATCTGGTCAACGAGAGATGAGATATCCCTTAAGGAATGCTGAATTGCTATTTCATTGTCCGTCTCCACTACGTCCACAGTGCCATTAATGGATGAATTTCTTAATGCTTGAACAGTTGGAAGATCAGATCCATGAATAATCAAGACATCTTCGGCCAATTCAAACCAATTCATGGCGCCTGGATTTTGAAGCCAATTTTCTTAACAAATGAGACGATTCTCTCAATCAGCTCATGTGCATCCGGCGTGTCACCATGAAGGCAGAGTGTTTCAATTCGCAAGGATTCAAAGCCTTTGTCTGTACGCACCTCATTTCTTGCCAGCAGACAATTGAGGTGACTTTCAATTTCGTCCATACTGCTTATCAAACCGCCTTGTAATCGAGGTTTGAGTTCGTTTTTACTCGAATACTTTCGATCAGCGAACCCCTCGGCAATGAATGGAATTCTACCTGAGCAAGCCGATTGCATTTCGCTATTTGCCAAGCCGTACAATTGAAGGCTCGGGTCCACTTCTTCAACAGCTCGTACAATGGCCTCCGAAATTTCGCTGGACTTTGCAGCTTGATTGTAAAGTGCTCCGTGGGGTTTGACGTGATGCAAACTGGTTCCTTTTTCTTCACAAATTTCTTTCAATTTCAGAATCTGAATTTTTACCAAGTTCGTGATTTCCTCAAGCTCCAAATCCATTTCCTTCCTTCCAAAATTCTCACGATCCTTGAATGATGGGTGCGCTCCGACTGCCACCTTGTGACTTGCGGCAAGATCGACGACACGCCTCATGGTGGATTCGTCGCCGGCATGCATCCCACACGCAATGTTGCAGGAAGAAAGGAAAGGCATTAACAGTTCTTCGTTGTTTATGCCCTCACCTACATCGCAATTGAGATCGATCGTCTTCATTCGTTTTCAAGAGCCAGAATGCTTGGCGATATTTGACGGATTCATTCGAGTAGGGAAAAAATCCGTCACAATCACTGTTTGACTGGAGTCATCTATAAAATAAATAATCTTTAGCTCGAAATGCCTGGTTTCTCGAAACAAGACAAATCTAAAATCTTGTGTAAAGGTCAAAAGAAGGGGCTCCTTCGTGCCTCTATGTGGGTTAATCGCCAACGATGAAACCTTCTCCTTAATGAGCGAATCAATCTCATCGGCTCTCTCGAAACTGAAATGCTGGTAGAGGTAATGAAGAATGGTGTCGAAATATCGAACCTGTGCGGGTTTGGTAATGACTACTTGATATGTTGCCTTTTCCACTCCGCGGATTGTTTGGAAAATTCCTCCAAGGAAACCACCTGACCGTCTTCAGCGGCCTGCAACGACTCCAGCGCTCTTTGTTCGAACTCGGCTTGCCGAACGAGCTCTTCCATTCGGCGAAGAGCAGCAGGCGACATGCTTGAAAGTCGGTCGATTAAATTCTGCTTGATTGCCTCGGTTCCCATACGTTCCTGAATTTCACTTTAAAGTTACAAAATACTTCCACTTGCGATGGTTAGGTGCAGCTTCATCCTACAAAATGGAAAACAGAATTGAAACTTCTGAAACTTATAATCAAAGAAACCAAGAGCACCAGTCCTGCCAGAATATTTTGAATTACTCCGTTCCTATGCTCACCCATCAGCCCAGTTCGATTGCACATCGCTATCAGAAACACCACAATAATTGGCAGTAGTATTCCATTGGCAATTTGTGCCACTTGTATCACTGAAATGGGCTTGAATCCTGCCAATGAAAAGCTTACACCAGCCAGTAGGATCGCTCCCCACACGAGTCTGCTTTTCCGTTTTTCTTGCCACCCAAAAATACCCCGAGCGGTGAGAGAAGCGGCCAATGGGGCAGTAAGTGCTGAGGAAATGCCCGCGGCAAAAATTCCGATGGACATAAATGGTTTGGCAAATCGTCCGAGGATAGGTTCGAGCTGACGGGACATATCAGCAATTCCCTGAACCAACCCTCCCCCCCCTGAAGTGGCGGTAACCAACACACAAATGCTTATGATTCCTCCCAAACCGATGGCGATAATCGTCTCCCTTTTTGCTTTAGGTAAATCCCTGATGCCATTCCAATGTCGGCTGGTGGCCGATGCGTGAAGGAACAGATTGTAAGGCACGATCGTCGTTCCGATCAGCCCCAAGGCCATGAGTTGATTTTCTGGGGTGAGCCTTGGAACTAATCCGGTGGCGAATTCTCCCCATGATATGACCATGATTGCTGTGGTGACGAAAACCAAGCTCATAACTGCCACGAGCAATGCCATTGCAAGTTGAATCCGTTTAAAATTTTCACTCCATAGAAGGACGGCCACCATGACGCCAATCAATATTGGGCCCCACTTTGATGAGTCCCATTTGTCCGACTCCAGTCCGAGCACCGCCCCGGTGATATTGCCCATTTCATAGGCAGCATTGCCGATAATGATCGCGATAAAAACCAGGGAAAGCGAGAGCACTTTGAGAATAGGATGGGTAATCTGAAGACGCAACGCTTCACCTAATCCTGCTCCAGAAACAAGACCAAGCCTAGAGGCCATTCCTTGCAAAACAATGGTAGCAAAAGTGGCAAAAACAAGCACCCAAATGAGCTCATAGCCAAAGCCCACTCCAGCAAGGGTACAAACGGTGAGCGTTCCCGGGCCGATGAAAGCTGCTGCAACCAGCATTCCTGGCCCACCAAATCGGTTGGATTTCATATCTGAAGCTGATAAGAAACCTCCCCTGCTTCTCTATTCCCAACCGCATAAGAACGCTCTGTGAATTTCAGTTCACCCTCATTTGAAATGGTGAGAATGGTGCTACAGCACGTTCCGTAATTTTCAGACTTGATGCAAATGGCCGATAGCATTTTCTCCATGTCGTGCCCTACGCCCGTATCGGGCAGCTCCTCATCTGACGCCAACGCCGGATCAACCAGAAGTGAAAGCAAATCTTCATGACTAAAATCGCCTCCAATGACTTGTTGAAATTGGTGTTTGAGCCTTTTCACTTTCGGCCATGGAGCGTCTAAGAGGGCATTGCTTAGCCCATAAATTCCGGATTCCAGCTCATTGATCTTGCCTTCATAATTGCTGTAATGAGACATCTGTCCATTCTCATATGTCAGCAAATTGAAGCCATTGTACGCCTTGGCCTCCTTATGGATTCCCCCCAGATATTCATGAGATGAAACGTTTTCCAGCAGAAAGTTCACCGGTAGTTCCCCTCGGCTCTTAGCATTTGGATTGATGTTTTTCAAATCTCTAAAATTCGTCACTGCCGAAAATCTCCCCAACTTGTTCACTGCCATCCACGTGCCATTGGCACGCACATCTCTTCCTCCTAAAATCTCCGGGTGGTCAGGCCAGAATCCAGCCACTTTGGTGGGGCGTTCATAGAACTCATCGCGATTCGCCGCTAGGATCAATTTATACTTTGGGTGGGCATCTACGGCAAAAGCAATCAGGCACATATCTTTGGCGAAATTTTGAGCAATGCGAAAGGTCTTAGGCTATCTTCTTGATTATCAAAGAAAACAGTTTGATTGGAAAGTATATCTAACCATCGCACTCTTTCTTGCCGTTTGTCTTGTCTTCAACTATTGGCTGAATTTTGAAGATGACTACATTGACCCGTACCACGGAGAGCCGATCAAATGGCTCTGGATGTTCCTTTTTCAGGTATTTCCTTACCTCGGAGTTTGTGTGATCCTATTGGCTTTTGGCAAAGTCGATAATTGGATTCGGAATAAGGACTTCTGGATTCGGCTATTCATTGGGTTCGGAATATTAGCCTTTGATCGGTCTTTCTATGGAGTAAATGCGCTTTCCGAGTATTTCACTCGTACGGAATTTCATTTTGTGTACAGATGCCTGAACTGGTCTTCGAGCCTCCTCACCACTATGATTCCATTTATGGTCGTCTACCACTTCATGGAAAAAAAGGACGACCCGAAGATTTGGTACGGGCTCTCGTGGAAGAAATTTGATGCCACGCCCTATCTGGTAATGCTTGGAATTGCTGCCATATTCATAGGCATTGGGTCTTTTATGGGAGACATCCAGGACTACTATCCACGATTTCAACATGCTGGTATGGAGGGTTTTCTACGACAAAACGAATGGCCTAGGTGGCTGGCCATTTTAGTTTATGAAATAAGCTACGGTAGCGACTTCTTCTCAGTAGAGCTTTTCTTTCGGGGCTATCTGATTTTTGCCTTTTATAGAATTCTTGGGCCCTACGTGGTACTCCCAATGATTGCTACCTATTGTTTCCTGCATTTTGGGAAGCCACTGGGTGAGTCGATCAGCTCTATTTTTGGCGGGTATGTTTTGGGGATTATTGCTATGAATAGCCGTAACATCTGGGGTGGAATTTTTATTCACTTGGGAGTGGCCTGGTTGATGGAGCTTTTTGGGTGGTTGCAGAATTGATTTGATGATTACTCGATTTGAAGATTTGATAATGAGCTGATTTGAAGATTTGGTGATTGGAAAATTCGACTTTTCAACTATACACTATTCAACCAATAACTATTAACCATTCAACCAATTAAACCACTATTGACTAATTTTGAAAGATGGAGTTGCTGAATCTGATTTTCTTGGTAGTTGGTGTTTTGCTAGGAACGGGTATTGGCTTTCTTTTCTTTAAATCACGACAATCCTCGAACCTTCCAGAATCGGAGGAAATAAAGGTTCAGTTGAAATTGGAAATGGAGCGTAGTGCCAAACTCGCTGAGGATTTGCAATCGATAAATCAAGAACTCCGGGAAGAAAGAGAGAAGGTTATTTCCCTTAACAATCAAAATGCGGAGCTAAAAGCGAACTACGCCAATCTTGAAAAACGGCTCGCTGAGCATAAAACTGATCTTGCCGATGTACAACAAAAATTTGCCTTTGAATTCAAAAACCTAGCGAACGAAATCTTTGAAGAGAAGAGCAGGAAATTCACTGATCAGAACAAATCAAACCTCTCTGATATCTTAAAGCCGCTAGGAGAAAAATTGCTATCATTTGAGCAGAAGGTCGAGCAAACCAGCAAGGAAAGTTTGGCAAGAAATAGTGCCCTTCGGGAGCAGATAATTGCCCTACGAGAGCTCAACCAAAAGATGAGCGAGGATGCCGAAAATTTAACCAAGGCACTCAAAGGTGATGTCAAAACTCAAGGGAATTGGGGAGAGGTGATTTTGGAGAGCATTCTCGAAAAATCAGGACTCGAAAAAGGAAGAGAATATTTCACCCAGGAAACTCATCAATCTGATGAGGGCAGGAGATTGCGCCCTGATGTAATCATCAAACTCCCAGACAACAAGAATCTGATCGTGGATTCCAAAGTCTCCTTGGTCGCGTATGAGAAGTACATGAACTCTGATGTGGAAGAGGAGAAAGCACAGCACCTAAAAAATCATTTGATTTCCATAAAGACACACATCAAAGGACTATCAGAGAAGAACTACCACCAGCTTTTTGACGGGGGAAATCTGGATTATGTGCTGATGTTTATCCCAATTGAGTCGGCCTTTTCATTGATTGTGCAGCATGGAGGTGAGCTCTACAACGAAGCGCATGAAAAGAGTATCATCATCGTGAGTCCGGCCACACTAGTTGCCACACTTCGGACGGTCGCCAGCATCTGGAAGCATGAATATCAAAATGAGAACGCCCTTGAAATTGCTCGTCAGGGGGGAGCTCTTTATGACAAGTTCAAAGCTTTTGTAGACGACCTAATGGAGGTCGGTCGATCACTGGATAAATCCAAAATTCAATATTCTGATGCCATGAATAAGCTCGTTTCGGGACGTGATAATCTTATTCGAAAAACCGAGCGATTGAAGGAGTTGGGGGCAAAGGCTACCAAGAAAATGGACGACAAGTTGCTTTCCCGAGCAGGAGCAGGTAAAGAAGACCCATCTCCTGAGGAACTTTTTGGAGAATAACCCGAAAATTATGAACACTGAATTGACAGCTGAGAACAAGTTGAAGAAATTGATTGTGGTTGGAGATCGTCTGTTGATCAAACCGAAGAAGGAATCTGAAAAAACCGATAGTGGCATTTACCTCCCACCTGGGGTTCGAGAAAAGGAAAAAATCCAGAGCGGGTATGTTGTAAAAGCAGGGCCTGGCTACCCTATTCCCCTTCCTGCAGACGAGGAAGATTCCTGGAAGCCAGATAGTGAACCTATCAAGTACATCCCGCTTCAAGCCAAAGAAGGTGACTTGGCGGTGTTTCTTCAGAAGGGAGCAATTGAGGTGCTGGTGAGCGGTGAAAAATATTTCATTGTACCACAGTCGGCCATATTGATGCTCGAAAGAGAAGAGGATTTATTCGATTAGTCCCTTCAAATACCAAGCTCACGGTATATAAAAGGGTGAAATTTTTTCTTACCTTGGTCTGAATCAAAATAACGAGTTATGAAAAAAATGCTTTTAGCAGCTACTATGCTGCTCGCAATTGGGTACTCTGCTTCTGCGCAGTTTAACGTGGAAATTGGAATTAGTGGTCAGTTGCCTCAAGGGGATTTCGCAGACGATTATGATTTAGGCGTAGGATTTTCTCTAGAACCACGCATCACCATCTCGGATCAGCTAGACGCTGGACTTTACTTGGGCTCACTCGCTTTTGCGGGAGGAGATTTGGCGGCCGCTTCAGGAGGTGGAGCTACAGCCAGCTCTTCGATTGATGCTGCAGCCATTGTGCCTGTACTTGCCACCGGAACGTACAGAATCATAGATGCTAAAGTGACTCCATATGTAGGCGCTGGTCTTGGGATGTACTTTTCCAGAACTGCTGCTGCTGACGCTGGAGGATCAACTGCAGACGACACTACCAACAGTGATTTTGGGTTTGCAGCACGAGGTGGTCTTTTCCTTGGAAGAATGAATTTGGGAGTTACGTACCACAACGCTGGTGACATTTCTTTCTTACAGTTCGGACTTGGAGTAAGAATCGGACCTAGATAAACAACAAATCGACCTTACCTAAAAAGGCTATCCATTGGATAGCCTTTTTTCTTTTAAATGTAAGGTTCAAACCTAAAGTGTTCGCTTCACTTCTTTGATTTCGAATCCTTCGATAATATCGCCTTCTTTGATGTCATTGAAGTTCTTAATGCTAATACCGCATTCGTATCCCTTCTTCACTTCCTGCACATCATCCTTGAATCTTTTCAACTGGTTGATGTCTCCCTGATACTTCACTATACCATCTCGAACTAATCGAACTTTGTTAGATCGTTTCACGATACCATCCGTAACCATACAGCCTGCTACCGTTCCGATTTTCGAGATTTTGAACACTTCTCTCACCTCAATATTTCCAGTGATGACTTCCTCAGAAGTTGGCTCAAGCAAGCCCTCCATCGCATCTTTCAATTCATTGATTGCATCGTAGATGATAGAGTACAATCTGATCTCGATTTCTTCAGTCTCTGCAATCTTCTTTGCATTACTAGACGGTCTAACCTGGAAACCAATAACCACTGCATCCGAAGCGGAGGCCAGCAATACATCTGACTCAGAAATCTGTCCAACCCCTTTGTGGATGATGTTGACCTGAACTTCGCCTGTAGACAGCTTCTGCAAAGAATCTGAGAGCGCTTCCACCGAACCATCCACATCACCCTTGACGATAACATTGAGCTCTTTGAAACTTCCAATCGCCAAACGACGACCAATCTCATCCAGTGTAATGTGCTTCTTAGTTCGAATTGATTGCTCTCTAAGGATTTGTCCTCTTTTGGTTGCAATTTCTCTTGCCTCACTATCAGAATCCATTACGTTGAACTTATCACCCGCTTGAGGCGCTCCATCCAATCCGAGCATCAAAACAGGTGAAGAAGGGCCTACCTGCTTCAGGTTATTTCCTCTGTGATCGTACATCGCCTTTACTCGACCGTAGTTCGATCCCGCGAGCACCACATCCCCAATTTTCATGGTTCCGGATTGAACCATCAAAGTAGTAACGTACCCACGGCCTTTGTCCAATTGTGCTTCAATTACTGAGCCCACCGCAGGCTTGTCCGGATTGGCTTTCAGCTCAAGAAGCTCAGCTTCAAGAAGTACTTTTTCTAACAATTCATCAACGCCTTCACCCGTCTTGGCTGAAACAAGTTGACATTGATATTTTCCACCCCAGTCTTCAACCAAAATATTCATTGCTGAAAGCTCCTCCTTGATCTTATCAGGATTAGCGTTTGGTCGATCTATTTTGTTGATGGCGAACACCAATGGTACCCCCGCCACTTGAGCGTGATTGATTGCTTCTTTCGTCTGAGGCATTACGGCATCATCCGCCGCTACCACAATGATGGCAACATCTGTAAGTTTTGCTCCACGAGCCCTCATTGCTGTAAACGCCTCGTGACCAGGCGTATCCAGGAAAGCTATGCGCTTGCCTGCTTCAGTGGTCACATCATATGCACCAATGTGCTGCGTGATACCTCCCGCTTCACCTGCCGTAACCTTAGAATCTCTGATATAATCCAAAAGGGAAGTCTTACCATGATCAACGTGTCCCATGATAGTGACAATAGGAGCTCGATCCAAAAGGTCCGCTTCACTGTCCACTACTTCTTCTACTTCAACCTCATCGTCATCCGTACTAAACTGAATATCATAACCAAATTCATCTGCGATAACAGTGATGGTTTCAGCATCAAGTCTTTGATTGATTGACACAAACAAGCCGAGCGACATACATGCTGAAATCACTTCATTGACAGACACATCCATCAAAGAAGCTAAGTCATTGGCAGAGATAAACTCAGTGACCTTTAGTGTTTTTGCATCTTCAATGTCCTGCAGCTCCTTTTCTTCAACGGCTTCTGCTTTGGCACTTCGCTTGTCCTTTCGATATTTTGATCGCTGAGGGGTTTGTTTTCCTCCACTCAACTTGGCAAGAGTTGCCTTGATTTTATCCTGAATTTCCTTATCGGAAAGTTCTTCTGTTTTTCTACGTCCTGCTACACTTCCGCCTCCACCGCCTTGCGGGCGTTGTGGTCTGCCCACATTAGAAGAAGCTGGTGCAATTCTCTTTCTTGGTCGTTTTTGACGATCCTTGTTTTGATCTGATGAAGCAACCGGTTTTGATCTTTCCTTAGGTAATTCAATTTTACCCACCACGGAAAGGCCTTTCAATGAATCCGCTTTGGCTTTAATCAGCTCATTTGGCGGTTTCACTTCCTCTTTCTTTGGCTCTTCTTTCTTAAGTTCAGTTTCCTTGGTTGGCTCTTCTACTTTCTTTGGTTCTTCTACTTTGGCTGCTGGTTTCTCCTCGACCTTCTTCTCTTCAACCTTAGGTTCCTCTTTCTTCGGCTCCTCTACAACCTCTTGCTTTGGCTCTTCCTCTTTCTTTTTCTTGCCAGCATCAAGGTCAATCTTACCGACTACTTTAGGGCCATCCAATTTCTGACGGGCACTTACTTTTTCGACCTCCTCCTTCTTCTTCTCCTCATGCTCCACATTGTCCTTGATGAGGATTCTTTCCTCCTCGTCGTTTCGAGAATCAGACCTTTTCACTACGGAATCCTCAGGCTTGCTGCCAATGGTCAATCCTGAGGCCTCTTCTTTGTCATGGGCAGAATCGGCAAATTGTCGAGCAAGGAGCGCATACTGCTCCTCGTCGATCTTTGCGTTCGGGCTTCTGTCGACCTTATAGCCTTTCTCGGCAAGAAACTCCATAATGGTGTTTCTTCCCACATTCAACTTACGGGCTACTTGGCTAATTCTTTGTACTCCTTCTGCCATATATACTTACTAGCTCTCTTCTAATTATTCAAATTCCTTGTTCAGCACTCCCAGCACCTCATCGATGGTTTCTTCTTCCAAATCGGTTCTTCTGATCATGTCTTCACGACCCAATTTGAGCACGCTCTTCGCTGTGTCCAAGCCAATTCGCTTCAACTCATCAATGACCCAATCTTCGATTTCATCAGAGAATTCATCCAGATCCACATCTTCCTCCTCGTTTTCATCCAATTCTCTGAAGACATCAATTTCCATTCCCACCAATCGACTGGCCAATTTGATGTTCTGACCACCTTTACCAATAGCCAAAGATACCTGATCGGGTTTTAAGAACACGGAGACTCTTTTGTTCTCCACATCAATCTTCATACTCTGAATTTTCGCAGGGCTCAGCGCTCTGGAAATATACAGCTCCATATTGTCTGTGAAGTTGATCACGTCGATGTTCTCATTCTGAAGCTCTCGCACGATTGAGTGGATTCGAGAGCCCTTCATTCCTACACAAGCTCCAACGGGATCAATCCTATCATCATAAGACTCAACAGCAACCTTAGCTCTCTCTCCCGGCTCACGCACTACTTTTTTAATGGTAATCAATCCATCGTAAACTTCCGGCACTTCACTTTCGAAAAGTCTTTCGAGGAAGGTCGGGGCTGTTCTTGATAAAACAATCTTTGGATTGCCATTTACCATTTCCACCATGTGTACGATAGCACGTACTGAATCACCCTTTCTGTAGCGATCCTTAGGGATTTGCTCATTTCTAGGAATGCTCAATTCGTTTCCTTCGCCATCAATCAACAATATCTCCCGACTCAGGGTTTGGTAAACTTCACCGTTGATGATCTCCCCAACCAAGTCCTTGTATTTCTCAAAAAGAAGATCCTTCTCAAGGTCGTTGATTTTCTGCATCAAGGTTTGACGCGCAGTTAAGACCGCTCTTCTACCAAAATCCTCAAGTTTGATTTCCTCAGCTACTTCCTCTCCAATCTCAAAATCAGGCTCGATCTTTCTGGCGTCCGTCAGGCTGATCTTGTCATGATCCCAAATGTCTTCAGAATTATCATCAACGATCTCTCTGAATCTCCAAATCTCAAGGTCACCATTATCAGCATTGATAATGATATCGAAGTTGTCGTCAGTTTCAAATTTCTTTCGAATCATCGTTCTGAAAACATCTTCCAAAATCCTGATCATCGTCGGACGATCAATGTTCTTACCACGGGCAAAATCCGCAAACGAATCAATTAAAATTGCACTTTCCATCTTTACTTAAATGATACTACTACTGTAGATTTTTCTATTTCACCAAAAGGTATTTCTACCTCGTTTTCCTCTATTTCTAATTTCAGAGCCACATCTGTCGCTCCTAACAATTTACCAACTGGAGACTCGCCATTTTTCAACCTCACCTCCAACTGGCGGCCTTCATTCTTTTTGTACTGCCTCATCGACTTCAGGGGCACGCCCATACCGGCCGAAGACACTTCCAAAATGTACTTGTCCTCAATCAGGCCAAGCTCCTCAATCTGATGACCAAGCTTCCGACTGATGTTCGCACACTGATCAATCTGAATTCCTTTGTCGCCATCCATAAAAATCTGCAAACGCTGATTGGCCTTGCTCCCTTTCAAATGCACGTCTACAATAAATAAATCAGGCTGATCCGAAATGATCTCCTCGATTAGCTCATGTATTTTCTTCTCGGTTTGCAACACTTTTGATATAAAAAGAGGGGACTTGCGTCCCCTCTGAACCTAAATTCTATATTTGCGTGACAAAATTAGATATAATTATCTGCATTCCAAACTTCGGGTGTAAATCCCATCCAAAATGATCGGAAAACTCAAGGTATTCAACTCGCTTACTCGGCAAAAAGAAGAATTTCAGCCAATTAACCCTCCACATGTGGGGCTTTATGTCTGTGGACCAACCGTTTATAGTGACGTCCACCTTGGCAATGTACGAACCTTTTTGAGTTTTGATGTGATCAATCGATACCTGAGGTTCCTTGGATACAAAGTGCGGTATGTGAGGAACCTCACTGATGTGGGACACCTTCTGGATACGGGCGAAGACAAAATCAGCAAAAAGGCGAAACTCGACAATTTAGAGCCGATGGAGATCGTGCAGAAATACACTGTCGACTTTCATCAGGTGATGGAGCGGTTCAATGCCCTTCCGCCGGATATCGAACCCTCAGCCACGGGTCATATGCTCGAACAAATGGTCATGATTGAGCAGTTGATTGCAAATGGGTTCGCCTATGAATCCAATGGATCAGTCTATTTCGACGTGACTAAATACAATGAAGACCATCCTTACGGTCAACTGAGTGGAAGAAAAATAGAAGATCTGCTGGAACAAACGAGGACGTTGGACGGGGCGGATGACAAAAGAAATCCACTCGATTTTGCTCTTTGGAAAAAGGCTGCACCTGAGCACATCATGCGGTGGGACACCAAGTGGAGTGACGGGTTTCCTGGCTGGCACCTTGAGTGCTCCGCCATGAGTACGAAATACCTCGGTGCAGAATTCGACATTCACGGAGGTGGCATGGATTTGCAATTTCCTCATCACGAATGTGAGATAGCACAAAACACAGGAAGCACCGGAAAAGGTGGTGCGAAATACTGGCTTCACACCAACATGCTAACTGTGAACGGACAGAAGATGAGCAAGTCGCTTGGCAACTCCTTCTTGCCCAGAGAGCTGATGTCTGGTGATCACGAGCTGCTTGAGCGAGGATATTCTGCCATGACCATTCGTTTTTTCATGCTCCAATCTCACTATGCGAGCACATTGGATTTTTCAAATGACGCACTGGAAGGTGCCAGAAAGGGATTCGTCAAGCTCTCTAATGCTCTTCGGACTATCCAAGAGATGAAATGGAGCGACGATTTGAAAGATGAAGTCAACGAAAAGCAGTCCGAGCAAATCAATAAACTGTGCGACAACTGTTACCATGCCATGAACGATGATTTCAATACTGCATTGACATTGGGTCATCTGTTCAACATGATGAAAAAAATTAATTCTATCCACACAGGCCAGTTGAAGTTGGAAGAAGTTGGGAAGGATACTTTCAACAGAATGAAGGAAACTTTTCTAGGTTTTTCTCAGGATGTTCTTGGGTTGAAGCATGAGTCTGACCTAGATGGGCAAGCATTAATCGAAGTAATTCTCGACGAGTATAAGCAAGCCAAGGAAGCGCGAAACTTTGAAAAAGTGGATCACCTGCGAGCGCAATTGAAAAAGCAAGGTGTGGTGGTCAAGGACATGAAAGATCGAGTGGACTGGGCGTTTGAGGAGTAACTAATTCGAGAATTGTCTTATTTGAAGATTGAGTAGTTTTAACCCAAATCACTAAAATGAAATACGCATTAATTCCCTTAACTTTTCTACTTTCTCTTTTTACGGTAGCCCAACCCGCCAAACTCCTTTCTAAATCGGAGCAACTGGCAAAGGAAGTTGAGCCAAAAGTCATTGAGTGGCGACACCATTTTCATCAGAATCCTGAACTTTCGAACCGAGAATTCAATACAGCCGAAAAAATTGCTGAGCATTTAAAAAGCCTTGGTTTTGAGGTACAGACTGGTGTGGCCAAAACTGGAGTTGTTGCCATTCTGAAAGGTGATAAGCCAGGCCCAGTCGTTGGGTTGCGGGCAGACATTGATGCGCTTCCGGTGACGGAGCGGGTGGACATTCCTTGGGCATCTAAAGTAGTTTCAGAATACAATGGAATTGAAAGTGGTGTGATGCACGCGTGTGGTCATGACACGCACATTTCCATTTTGATGGGTGTGGCAGAAGTTCTTTCCAAAATGAAATCTGACCTTAAGGGAACAGTAAAATTTGTGTTCCAACCGGCCGAAGAGGGAGCGCCTCCGGGAGAAGAGGGGGGTGCCAAACTCATGGTAAAAGAGGGGGTGCTTAAAAACCCAGATGTGGATGTGATGTTCGGACTGCATATCAATGCTCAGACAAACGTTGGGGAAATCACCTACAAGCCGGGAGGCACAATGGCCGCCGCTGATCGGTTTGTGATGAAAATTAAGGGCAAGCAATCGCACGGTTCTACTCCTTGGACGAGCGTGGATCCGATCATGACGGCTTCCATGATCATTCAAGGATTGCAAACGATTATTAGCCGTCAAACTGAGCTCACAAAAGAAGCTGCAGTTATTTCTGTAGGCCTAATCAGAGGTGGGGTTAGAAATAACATTATCCCAGAAGAGGTGGAGATGATCGGAACCATCCGAACCTTAGATCCTGCCATGCAGGACATCATTCATGAGAAAATCAGGAAGGTAGCCAAGAGCATGGCGGAGAGCCAAGGCGCGACTGTGGATGTTGACATTCAGAGATATGTGCCGGTGACCTACAACAATCCTGAGCTAACAGCCAAAGCGGTGAGTTGGCTGAACAATGCAGCGGGTGCTGAACATGTGAATCTCAGAAAAGCGATGACAGGGGCGGAGGATTTTTCTTTCTATGCGAATGAAGTTCCTTCTGTTTTCTTCTTTGTCGGAGGATGCCCGGTAGGACAAGATGCGCTAAAAGCAGCGCCTCACCACACGCCAGATTTCTTTGTGGATGATGCCAGCATGCTGACCGGAATCAAAGCCTTGGTGAATTGTACGCTTGGGTATATGTGGGAGAAGTGAGACGATTATTTCAGTGAATTATCCGTAATTCCTTTTCCGAATAGTCTATTACGTCCTCAAGGATATCGCCGGAAGGAGAGATGTAAAATTCGGAATCATCATAAGTTTTTGAAACGTATGATCCTATAATGAATCCCTCGATAGTTAAGAAAAAAACAATATCATATTCGTAAACTTCATCATCCCCGAGCACTGCTGTAGCTTCTTTCCATCGAAATTGGAATACGTTTTCGGAGTTCCTAAAGTAGACTGAATCCAAACTGGTTCTTACGTTTGGATATTTAGGATTCAATTCAGAGAAATTTATCAATTTCTCCAAGGCAGGACTGCCTAAATCAAACAACTCCAATTCTATTTCATTCAGAATCAAAAAGAATTTCTTCTCATTTCGCTTTAAAACAAAATCTGAATACAAGTAGCTATTCTCAAATTGCAAGTTAATCTCACTAGAATACGAGCAATCTTCAAGCCTCCTGATAACTTCAATTGGATGAAACCCCTTCGAATTTGAATATTTTTCAAATTCAATTTGTCTACACGGTTTGTTGCATCCTACCAAAATTACTAATAAGAGGAGAAGATGTTTCATTTCATTTCAATCTTAACCACCCTCCCATTTCCTCCACTGACCCAACCCGTACCGGACTCATGGATATTTACTGCCCAGAGGTTTGCTGAGTCCAACTTGGTCCAAGTCTGGCCAAGATCCGCAGTATAGTCCATACCATTTGGCCCACAAACGAAGGTGTAATTAGTGTCATTAATAGTAATAGTTGAACTCCCGTAGAATGCCCCGAGGGTAACGGATTGACCAGTTAGTTCCCAAGTCTTTCCTCCATCCGAAGTGAAGGCGCAATTATCTGTGTATTGGTCACGCACAGCCAGGTCACCACCCGTGACGAATCCGTTCAGGCTATCCATAAAATCAATCGACGCATGCCCAGCGAATTCCCCTTTAATAATTGGGGTGTCGTAGGACTGCCAACTCTGTCCATAATCTTTTGTTATTAATATTCGTGCATTTCCACTTGCTCCCGTAGCGATCCATGCCAAGCCATTTTCTCCAGTTGTCACACACGTTCCACTAGCAGCAAATCCTCCTTCACCTTTTCCGGCTTTGGGCATATTCGTGGTGTCGGCTCGTGTCCACGTGCGTCCTGCGTTTTTTGTCAACAGAATGTACGGGAAGTTGTCAATTGCATCGCCATAGGCAATGCCCCGTTTGTCATCCCAGAAGTCGATGCAGTCTAAGAATCCGGCTGTGTCTTGCATGACAAAATGCTCTCGCCAAACAATCCCATTCCTTACTTCAAAAATTCGCGACTGATCACCCGGCCCAGCACTCATCAATATCACCCGCGAAGAATCGAAAGCATGAATGTCGCGAAACTGAAGCGTATCGCCGGTTGGGTGCTGGAAGACATCCCAAGTTTCTCCTCCGTCCATTGTTCTCACAAAAGTTGCTTTGTGGCCGCTTAGCCAAGCGGTATTTTCATCCACTATACTAATGGCCTGAAGAAGGGCATCCGTGCCAACCTCCTGAACGGTGAGGGTCGGTGTTTTGACTTCAGCCTTTTCTTTTGAAGTAGAGCAAGCGATTGAGAAAACCATTAGAAGGGCAGGGATGATGTTTTTCATTCGTGAAATTTAAGAAAAAATGATGCGATTTCTCTTTGATCTACTCCTCGTCGAAGGTGTTTACATATTTTTCCCATTTTTCTAATACCGAAGTGAAATCCTCAGGTAGGTCGGAATCAAATTGGACTTTCTTTTTAGTCACGGGATGGATGAAACCGAGGGTTTTGGCGTGCAAGGCCTGACGTGGCATTAGTTTGAAACAGTTCTGAACAAATTGCTTGTATTTGGTAAAAACCGTCCCTTTCAGGATTTCATGACCACCGTAGGTTTCATCATTGAAAAGCGGATGACCGAGATATTTCATGTGCGCACGAATCTGGTGCGTGCGTCCTGTTTCCAGATTGCATTGAATGAGACTCACATACCGCATATTTTTCAGCACCTTGAAATGCGTGATGGCATTCTTCCCAAAGTCCCCTTCGGGAAAACAAGCCGTGATCCTCCTGTCCTTCAGGCTCCTTCCCACGTTCACATTGATCGTCCCAGAGTCTTCACCCAACTCTCCCCATACCAGAGCATAATAAGTTCGCTCAATTGAGTGATCAAAAAACTGCTTGGCCAGGCCTCCCATCCCCTCTTCGGTTTTTGCTATCACAAGTAGGCCAGACGTATCCTTATCAATGCGGTGAACAAGACCGGGACGGCCATCATTGCCTTTCATTTCAGGAAGATTTTGAAAATGAAATGCCAGACCATTCACCAAAGTGCCAGACCAATTTTGATAGGCCGGATGCACAACCATGCCAGCGGGTTTGTTCACCACCAATAGATGATCGTCCTCAAAAACAATATTTAAAGGGATATCCTCTGGCACTAAGTCTTCGTCTCTGGGCGGTTGTGTCAGGTAGACATGAATGCTGTCTCCAGGATGCACCTTGTAGTTTGGCTTCACTTGCTCTCCATTCACTTTTACCAGGCCGTCCCTTATTCCCACTTGCAATTTGTTACGGGTCACATTGGGCAGGCGATCCATCAGAAATTTGTCTATTCTGAGAAGCTCCTGCTTAGGGTCAGCAACAATGTGATGATGCTCAAATAACTCTTCGTCTTGTAATTCTTCCTCTGACATGGCCCCAAAATTACCGTAAACTTGCGTCGTGTTTCTCTTGCCATCACCAATTGAAGAAATCCACCATTCGATACTCGAAAAACATGGGGTAAAACTCTGGATAAAGCGGGATGATCTGATCCATTCTGAGGTGTCGGGTAACAAATGGCGAAAACTTAAATACAACATCGAAGAAGCCAGAACTAAAGGTTGCACCGAAATTCTTACTTACGGGGGGGGCTTCTCTAATCACATAGCCGCGACTGCTTCGGCAGCTCAGCATTTTGGCTTGCGGTCGAGAGGGATCATCAGGGGAGAAGAATTGAATTCTGAGAGCAATGAAACATTAAGAAATGCCAGCCTTTGTGGCATGGAGCTAGAATTCGTGTCTCGCGAGAGCTACCAAAGCATGAAAGCTGGGGGTGATTTTCATAGCCCAAAAACCCTTGTGATTCCCGAGGGTGGAGCAAATGGGCTTGGGGTGATGGGTGCTGGAGAAATCATTGATGAAATCGATGAGCCCTTTGATCACATCATTACCTCGATCGGAACGGGTACTACCATGGCCGGATTAATAGCTAGATTAGCAGGAAGAAACAATGTCTTGGGTTTAAGCTCTCTGAAAGGAGAATTCATTCACACGGCATTTAAGAGTTTGCTCCTTACTATGAACATTTCTCATTCAAACTATACGGTGAATACCGACTACCATTTTGGAGGATACGGTAAGACGTCTCCAGAGTTGATCGACTTCATCAACAAAATGAAAGAGGAGATTGGAATTTTATTTGACCCGATTTATACAGGAAAAGCGCTGTTTGGCGTTTGGAATATGATTACAAACGGTAAATTTGACGGCCAAACCTTAATCTTTCTACACACTGGAGGCCTTCAGGGAATAGCAGGCCACAACCAAAAAAGCCCTCAAAAAATTCATATTTAACAACATTTTTAGCAATTTCAAACCGTGAGAAATTTTTGTTATGCTGCTATTTTACTGGGATTGTTCCTAATCGGCTGTAATATCTCCGATTTGGACTTCAAGAATATCAAGCTGGAGAGACTAAGCTCTGACATAGCAGTTCCTTTCGGTTCGGCCACTTACACCATACGGGAGCTTCTTGATGATGCTGCTAATGGGGATTTGGGATTGGAAGAAGACGAGGAAACCGGGGAACTCCGCTTGATATACAGAGACGAAGCGAGCTATACTTTTTCACCAGACATTTTTGAGGTGCCGGACAATTCCGAAGCATCAGTTGTATCCTTACCTAATAGAGCAGTTAGCGCCTCTCCTCAATCCGTTTCTGTTAGTTTCACCCAGACCTACGAATCAGTAGATGGGGAAGTAATAGACTCGGTTTTTCACGCTAATACTGCATCTGTAAGCGTTGCACTATCGTCTACATCTGGTTCCGATCTTGACTATACCCTTGAGTTAGCCAGTACCATCAACGTTAATACGGATGCTGCAGTAACCTTCTCTGGAACCCTTAACTCCGGCAGCACGGTCAATGACAACCAATCTCTCGCTGATCATAAAACCATTTTGAGAGAAGTCTCGGGGACTAATGTGTATGACATGAACCTGACGATCACGCTAGATCCTGGGGAGATATTGTCAGGAGATCAAATCACGGTTACTATAGATTTTCTAGATCAAGACTTCATAATTGTCTTCGGAAAGCTTGGGCAAGACCTTATCGAAATAGCTAACCAATCCTTGAACATCAGCTTTTTTGATGAACTGGAACTTGACGGAATCCTATTCGGAGGCTCGGAGTTACGCTTCGATTTTCGAAGTTCTTTCGGCATTCCAATAGCTATGGGGCTTGGTGGTATCTATACAGAAGACTCTGATGGAAATCAAACATTTCTCTCTGGCGGAGTGGTCACTAACCCTCCAGAAATTGCCTCCTCGCCTACCACACATCCGGTGACGGGTGAGGTTACCCAAACTCAAATAGCCATTACTACCTTCAATTCGAATCTGGAAGACTTGCTCTCCACCTCACCTACTTCGATCACCTTCGATATTGAGGGCCGAACAAATTTTTATAATCCAACTGCTCTGAACTTCGTCACCGACACCAGCACGGTAAGAAGTTTTATGGAACTTGAGATGCCAATGGAAGTCGCCATGACCAACGTCGAAAAGGTCATAGATTTTGACATAGGAGCGGGTTATAATTTTAGTGAGTTAGATTCCATGGTTCTGCGATTGGTCACTGTAAGTGAGTTGCCTTTTGCAGCGAAAATGAACCTTCTTATAATGAACGATGCGCAAGACACCCTCTTTATTGCATTGGAAAATGAAGCATTGGATCAGCCCTTCTTAAACATTGATAGGACTGTGCGCGAATCGAAAACGAACATAGAAGATATCCCAATTGGGCCTGCTGGAATAGACGCACTGAATAATGGCACTATTATCCGGTTGGTAATTATTATGAACTCACCTGCAACACAGACCAGTCAGGAAATATATGTTAAGCTATTGGCTGATGCAGAACTTAAAGTAACACTGGGAGCAAGAGCTGTAATTGATGCTGGCCTATGAGGAAGTTATACCTAATCCTTCTTATCCTCTTTGCTTATTCTGCCGTTGGCCAGACAAGTCTTTCGTTTTACCATCTTGGTGACGCGACTTTTCAGAACTCGACCCTGAACCCAGCGTACTCTCCAGATGCTCGGATCTTCTTTGGGCTACCTGTCCTTTCTGGAGTTCACATTCATGCCAACAATAAATTCAGCTACAATCAGGCGATTCAAAAAGAAGCTGGAAATAATGTTGTAAGTGTTACCGGTTTGATTGGGGAGTTACAGAACAACAACCTCAATAGCATTAACGCCAATATTGACTTATTCCACATTGGATACAATGTGCCGAATGGACCAGGTTTCACCTTTGCGGTTCGTGAGCGGGTTGAAAGTGATGTCCTATACCCAAAAGAATTACTTGAATTCGTCTGGCAAGGGAATGGCAGCAAACTCGGAGAAACAATTGACATTGGGAAAATGGGTATTTCCACCACCCACTTTCGAGAATGGGCACTTGGCATGTCCTATCAAGTCGATAAGCAGTTGTTGGTAGGTGCTAGGCTAAAATATTTCCAAGGCTTCTCGAACATTAGCACTCCGAGCAATCTGAAGGCGACTCTTGAGGTAAATCCTCAGACGTATGCTTGGGATGTCAATACAGAAAACTTTGTCTTTAGAACTGCCGGACTTAACAGCTACAACGGGAGCTATTTAGTTTCTCCAGGGAATTCCGGAATGGGGATGGACATTGGGTTTGAATATCGAGTAAACAGATACTTAGGATTTGCCGGATCTATCGTAGATCTGGGTAGGATTTCGTGGAAAACGGATGTTGAAAATAGACAGTTCGCTGACACCACGTTCAACTATGCCGGGATAAATATAAAAGGCGTAGATGATATCGCTCAATCCCTTCAGGATTCATTATTTAACAAATTCAGGACAGTCAAAAACACTGATGCTTATAGTACCTGGTTACCTGTAAAAGCTTACGGTACTTTGATTTGGAGATACACTGACCAAACACAATTCTTAGGTACGGTTGGTGCTCGAATGATTCAGGGACAAATGAAAATGCTCTACGGTGGGGGTGTTCGTCAGCAAATTGGGCCACTCACCGTTTCAGCAAACGCACTCAAAATGCCACAGCATTTCTTCAATGTAGGAGCTGCATTGGCAGTCAGGGGCGGACCAGTTCAATATTACATTGCAGCAGATCAGGTCATCAATTTTTCTGTGCCTGATGCCAAAGCTTTGGATTTCAGAACCGGTATGAATTTCATGATTGGTAGGAAGGCGGGTCCAGGCCTTGGTAGCAGAGGAGCTGTCACCACTTTCGGGTCAAACAAATCAAAACAAGGTAAAAACAAGGGAATTAGTACAGGTTCCTTCCTTGGCTCTAAGGTCAAGACTAAGCGTAGAGAAGGCATCTACAGCATCATCAAGAAACAGAAACGTAGAGAGGTGCCAAAATCAGCAACGCCTCCTAAAAATCAAAAAAATCCGAACGTAAGGAACCAGTAATTTTTCCTATCCCGACGACTTTTATTTTTGCCTTTTTGGCGGCTTCCGTACCTGTTTGATGCTTGGAGATAAATATTTTTTCAAATCCTAGTTTCTCAGCCTCTAGAATTCTTCGGTCGATTTGGTTGACAGAGCGTACTTCGCCACCAAGGCCGATTTCACCAGCGAAACACACTTTTTCAGAAATAGGTACATCCTCGTAGGAAGAATACAAAGCCGCACAGATGGCCATGTCAATCGAAGGGTCTTGAATCTTCAAGCCCCCCGCAATATTCAAAAACACATCTTGCTGACTAAGTCTCAAACCCATGCGCTTCTCCAAAACAGCCAAAAGCATGTTGAGCCTTTTGGCGTCATAGCCCGTTGCGCTTCTCTGAGGAGTCCCGTAAGTGGCCGGACTCACCAGTGCTTGCGCTTCTATTAGGAGCGGACGGTTCCCTTCCAATGTTGCCCCAATACCGATACCACTCATGCTGTCCTCCCTAGGCAGTATCAAAATCTCCGACGGATTGGTGACTTCTCTCAATCCTGAACCCTGCATCTCAAAAATTCCCAATTCTGATGTTGGCCCAAACCTGTTCTTAATGGTGCGCAGAATTCGATAGATCATGTTTCGATCTCCCTCAAATTGGAGAACTGTGTCCACCATGTGTTCCAAAACCTTCGGGCCCGCAATCGCTCCGTCTTTGTTGATGTGCCCTACAAGAAATATGGGAATATGGGTTTGCTTGGCATACTTCATCAACTGGGCTGTACATTCCTTTACTTGAGAAACACTACCTGGTGTAGCATCTAGCCGATCAGAGTAAAGCGTCTGTATAGAATCAATCACCAACAAGTCTGGTCGCAATTTTTCCGCATTCGCAAAAACGGCATCCAAGGATGTTTCGGCCAATAGGTAGCAAGTCTCTGTTTTTATTCCAATCCTCTCCGCCCTTAGCTTAATCTGTTCGGCACTTTCCTCACCGGAGACGTACAAGATTTTCTTTTGCAAATGAATAGCCATCTGAAGCAGCAATGTAGATTTTCCAATACCTGGCTCACCTCCCAGAAGAATCAAGGAACCGGGCACAATGCCTCCCCCAAGCACACGATCAAGCTCAGACAAACCAGTAGGAAGTCTATTGACTTTCAGAGGACTTACTTTCTGGATAAGAATTGGTTCGGCAACTACTGGCCTAAAATTTCCCTGCTGCTGAGAGGGGTTTTTGACTACCTCTTCAACGTACGTATTCCACTCATTGCATGATGGACACTTCCCTACCCATTTGGCGGATTCGGTTCCACAGTTTTGGCAATAGAAAACAGTTTTTTGCTTGGCCATGAGCGAATGTAATCAACGAGCGAAATATTATAGCTCAATGCCCCTTCTTACCTACTTTTGCGGGCATGCAAAGAGACCAGAAAATTTTTGACCTGATCAAGCACGAAGAAGAGCGTCAGCTTGAAGGTATTGAATTAATCGCCTCGGAGAATTTTGTTTCCCCTCAGGTGATGGAAGCCGCAGGAAGTGTCCTTACCAACAAATACGCAGAAGGGCTCCCGGGAAAAAGGTATTACGGAGGATGTGAGGTAGTTGATCAGATTGAAGATTTAGCGAGAGAGCGGGCAAAGGAATTATTTGGGGCGACTTGGGCCAACGTACAGCCTCATTCTGGAGCACAAGCTAATGCCGCTGTAATGCTGGCTTTGCTAAACGCAGGTGACAAAATTCTTGGTTTTGATCTTTCACATGGCGGTCATTTAACTCACGGATCTCCAGTCAATTTTTCTGGCAAACTCTACAAGCCTTTCTTCTATGGAGTAGAGCGAGAAACTGGCATGGTCGACTATTCTACTCTGGAGGAGCAGGCACTAAAAGAAAAACCAAAGTTGATTATAGCTGGTGCTTCAGCGTACTCCCGAGACTGGGATTACGAGCGATTCCGTGCAGTGGCGGACGAAGTTGGAGCCATTTTGATGGCTGATGTGTCTCACCCTTCGGGGCTTATTGCTAGAGGTCTTTTGAATGATGCGCTTGATCACTGTCACATTATTACCACCACCACTCACAAAACACTCAGAGGCCCAAGAGGCGGGATGATTTTAGTGCGAGAAGACAATGAAAATCCTTTTGGTATCACAACAGCAAAAGGCACTGTGAGAAAAATCTCCTCTCTACTAGACTCAGGGGTATTTCCTGGTACTCAAGGAGGACCTTTGGAGCACATCATTGCTGCCAAGGCAATTGCTTTCGGTGAGGCACTCACGGAGGATTACATGAAATACATCATGCAAGTTCAGAAAAATGCGCAAGCCATGGCACGGGCATTTTTGGATCGAGGCTACAATGTGATCTCTGGCGGAACCGACAACCATTTGCTGTTGATCGACCTTCGGAACAAAAACCTGACAGGCAAGGATGCTGAAGACAATCTCATCAGGGCTGACATCACCGTGAACAAAAACATGGTGCCATTTGACACAGAATCTCCATTCGTTACTTCAGGTATGAGAGTAGGCACGGCTGCTATCACCACCAGAGGTCTCAAAGAAGCTGATATGGCTAGAATCGTAGAATTAATGGATGATGTTCTTCAAAGTGCCGGTGATGATGCTAAGACCAAGTCGGTGAAAGCCGAGATCAATAACTGGATGAAAGACTATCCACTCTTCGCATAAATGCCACTAGACCAAATCGGTGAGGAAAAAGAAATGTCCTTCCTGGATCACCTGGAAGAGCTGAGATGGCATGTCATTCGGGCAGTTATTGCCATTCTTATTTTCACCATAGGCGCATTAATCTTTAAGGATTTTGTTGTTGGCACCCTTCTGATGGGACCTTCTAAACTGGACTTCTGGACTTATGCCAAACTCTGCGAACTGGCCACTCTGATTAATAAACAAGACCTGTGTATTGATGAGTTGAATTTCATCATTCAATCGAGAAGGGTACAGGGGCAGTTTATGTCTTACATTTCCATCTCCTTGGCCACAGGTGTTATTCTCGGTTTTCCGTATGCTTTCTGGGAAATTTGGAGATTTGTTCGTCCCGGTCTTTATCCAAAAGAAAAAAAGGCGTCTCGAGGAGCCACTTTCTCGATAACCATCCTGTTGTGTCTCGGTATTCTGTTCGGCTATTTTGTCATCACTCCTATAGCCATTTATTTCTTTTCAGATTTTACGCTTTACGAAGGAATCAAAAATGAATGGGATATTTCTTCGTATCTCAGCATGGTCACGATGATTGTGTTTGGTGCTGGCATTTTATTCCAGCTTCCTGTCATTGTATACTTCCTCACAAAAGCTGGACTTATAGGGTCGGCGTTTTTGAAAAAATACAGACGTCATGCAGTTGTGGTCATTTTAATAATCGGAGCGCTAATCACCCCTCCTGATCCGTTTAGCCAGCTATTAATTGCCATGCCTCTTTTGATTTTATATCAGTGGAGTATTTTGATCGCCAAAAGGATAGAAAAAAGACAAGCCCGCAAGGAAGCTGAGAGTGCCGTCTAATATTTATCTTTAGGTCAATGAAAATAGCAATAGGTGGCGATCATGCCGGATTTGAATACAAGCAAAGACTAACTGACTTCTTGTCTAAGTCTGGACATGAAGTGAAGGATTTCGGGCCAGGAACCGCAGACTCTGTGGACTATCCAGACCATGTTCACCCCCTCGCGGATTCGGTTGAAACCAAAGAATCCGATCTAGGTATTCTTATTTGCGGAAGCGCAAACGGAGTGGCCATGACCGCCAACAAACACCAGAACATCCGAGCTGCGATCTGCTGGAACAATGACTTAGCTGCCCTTGCTAGGCAACACAATGACGCCAATGTGATCTGTATTGCGGCCAGGTTCCTTGCCTACGAATATGCTGAAAGCATTGTGGACACCTTCCTAAAGTCGGATTTCGAAGGTGGAAGACACCAAAACAGAGTAGACAAAATCAGTTGCTAGATCGGATTTCAATCTTCAGCTTCTCAACCTCCGGAAACCTCTTTTGAACAAGTGGCATAATCCCCCATTCATCAATTACCAAGTCCGGTTGGGCTTCCAGAAAAATATCCTGAAAAACTCTCGACTGGTGATAGTAATTCAAATCTTCAATCCTGTCAAGGCCTATTCGCTCGTCTAAAAAAGGTCCTGAGATTTTTGATTCGAGATAATCTGAAGTCAGAGGTCCAACGATCATCAGCTTACTATCCACCGGGACACTTGATTTCTCTGCAGTCACGATTAAACCCTCTCCAAATAATTCCGTTCTCAGCCCCACATATGGAGCCGTCAAAGAGCTGATAATCATCAAATTTGGCAAGATTACTTTCCAAATTCTTCGCCTCACTTTTATGAAATAGTTCGTCAGAAAGAAAGTGAAAACGGGAAGGAAAAAAACCAAATCTGTTCCAGACAATGTACCGCTTAATAGAATTTCACCAATGCAAGCGAGGAACACCAAAAGCATGAATTGCTGGGTTTTGGCATGTAAACTTCCTTCTCTTCGGCCAAGCGCCGAAAACACCGAAAGAATAAAAAAGAATCCAGGGATGAGCATCCATGTTATCAAATTGTACCATGAAACATAGAAAATTTTAGCCCTGATGGCCTCCACGAAATAGACACTCAAGAAGTCTTCTAAATTTCCACCGATATACAGGATTACGCCTACAATCAAATAGGCAGTTGCCCACCCGTAGATGTAGAGGAGAATTCTTCTCAGTTTCGCCCGCACTATAACGATCATGGCAAAGAGAAAGACGATGAAGAAGGCAATCGAGGGGAAATAAAAGAGCCCAGCCATACCAAGGTAAAATCCGGGAAATAAGAAAAGTTCATCCTTTGCTTCATTGTCCATCCGCCGAATAAGATGGTCCATGGATACAATCACCCACGTGAGGCTCATCAGCTGCGGGGACAAGGCAAAAAAATCAAATAGGGCAACTGAGAAAATGATGTACAAAAAGGCAGAGACATAGTTCGGCTCAGATAGCACTTTATTGTTCAAGAGGGTTCTATTGAAAATTGCCGCCTGAGTGAAAAGGATCAGCCCTGATATGACCCAATGAGTGGTTCTGCTTCGACCAAACACAAAATCAATTCCCTGAAATGTCCACGCAGATAAAGGAGCCGTGTAGTCAAACGTTTCAGAATACATGGCGAATCCGCTTGCTAGCCATTCTCCTAAAAGAAGGTGCTTGAGTTCAGGCCAAGACATTGGCATGCCTATCACTCCATAGGTGACTCTGGTAATTACAAGAATCAGTAGGATGAATACCAGTCGGTAAGGGTCGTTTACTCTGAAAAAGCGAAGTAGCATGTTCTAATTTGGATTCGAAATTAAGCAAAAGGAGTCACGCTATATTTGCATTATGGAAAGCATGCGACAACAAAAGATGGGAAGGCAGGTTCAGAAGGAACTTGGGGATATTTTTCTGAAACATGGACGGGATTATTTTTCCAATGCCATGGTCACTGTGACACAAGTGAAGCTAACTCCTGATCTGGGAATCGCGCGCGTTTATCTTAGCATTTTCCCCAATCAAAATGGGGAGGAACTGATGGAGAAAGTAGACTCCAGAAAAAGTGAAATAAGAAAACACCTAGGTAACCAAATGGGCAAGCGCACGCGCAAGATTCCTGATTTGGAGTTCTTCCATGACGAGGTGGAAGAGGAAGCCTCCAAAATCGATCAGCTTCTTAGAAGTCTCAATATTCCTTCAAAGGATAAAGAGTGAAACTTCCTCTTTTCATAGCAAAACGCTACTTTCTATCAAGAAAGAAGAAGACTTTCATAAATGTCATCTCTCTCATTTCCATGATAGTGGTTGGCTTAAGCACCATGGCATTGGTCATCGTGCTATCCGTTTTCAATGGGTTGGAAGGATTACTGAGAAATCTCTACGGCACCTTCGATGCAGACATTACTATTTTGCCAGCTGAGGGAAAGTCCTTTGAACTCACTGGAGATTTTCGATCTCAACTTGACGAAATACCCGGTGTTGAGTACATCGCAGAAGTGATAGAAGACAATGTGCTGGTGGCCTACAGGGGATCGCAGAGGATCGTTCGCCTCAAGGGCGTAAGCGAAGATTTTCAAAAGCAGGGACGATTCGAGTCGGCCATCACTTACGGCGACATGAAGCTTCGTGAAGAGAACGTCGGGTTTGCGATTGTTGGCAGAGGAATCCAATACGATCTGAATATGTCCCTGACGGATGACTTTCATCCTCTGGTGATCAACTACCCGCGTGACATTGGACCTGGCCAGGTGAATGTCGAAAAAATGTTCTCTCAAAAGGTGATCCTTCCTGGGGGCGTATTCGCTGTAGAAAGGTCCCTCGACAATAACTATATTTTCGTTCCTCTTCAATTTTCTCAGGAGCTTTTGGACTATGGAAATCGCAGAACCGCACTGGAACTTTCCATCATGCCAAACGTCAGTTTAGCAGAAGTAAAGAGTACCCTTGAAAAGCACCTCGGCCCAAGTTTCATCGTGAAGAAGAATGATGAATTGCACAGCAGCCTGTACCGAATTCTGAAGTGGGAAAAGATCTTTGTGTTCCTGACTTTTGGACTCATTATCGCCATCGGCTCGGTGAACATCTACTTCTCCCTGAGCATGCTCGTGATTGATAAGAAAAAGGACTTGGCGGTTCTCAAGGCACTGGGCGCTCCTGCGGATTTACTCAGAAAAACCTTCATGACGGAAGGTTCACTCATTGCCTTTTCCGGTGCTTCTATTGGGCTCTTGTTGGGCTTGCTCATTGCCGGCGTGCAGCAAGAGTTTGGGCTTGTGGGCATGGGAGTACCCGGCGCAATCTCTGATGCTTACCCTGTAAAAATCGAATGGCTCGATGTAGTTCTCACGGCTTTTGTGGTGGTCTTTATTACCATACTTTCGAGCCTACAGCCCGCTCGGAAAGCGGCTAAATCTTTGGACCTCAACCTCCTCCAATAATCACTAAATTTCTTCTCATTTTTCTCTTGGTCTGGAAGGGTGCATACGGTATTTTCGTAGATTAACCTGTCCTTAATCAACCATGAACGTCTCTCCTGAGGAGCCTTTCGAAATCATCTATTCGCTTTTCGAGCACGAGTACTTGGGCTATATGTTTGAGTCGTTTGCCGTGCAGTTAAATCCTAAAGGCGAGCTCTCATTTTCCAATCAAAATATCTCCTCGCTCAACGCAAAGGAGTTTGACGAAAAGCTAGATGAAACTGACTACAAGCTCATCAAGCTGATGGATTCCATGCAGCAAGATCGGGTGGTTAACCACTTTCAGAAAAAGAAAATCAAGCCGAACGAATTTTTTTTGCAGGTCTTTAGCAAGGACAAAGGAGACGAGGTTCTGCAGAAGGAAATTCATGCATACGTAGAAAGAAGGCGCTCTGCGATCTGTCCCCTACTGGGCGGAAAGCGTGTTTTTGAAATGGGGAAAGATGGCGAGCCCACGTGGAAGGAGCTCACCGTCGCAGCAGAAGAAGCCAGTGTGCTTTTCCATTTTTATAGAAATGAGGACAACACTCACTACTTCCCTACAATCAAACTTTTCGATGAAAAAATAGATTTCTACAGAAATGGAAGCTACTTGCTAGCGGAGGATCCTGGCTGCATTGTCGCTAATGACACGCTATTTCGATTCAAAAAGGACGTGAATGGAAAGAAAATTAAGCCTTTCTTTTTAAAGAAGTTTGTTGAGGTGCCTCGTAAGGTGGAAGAGACCTACTATCAGAAATTTGTTGCGCCAATTGTCGCTTCATTCGATGTACACGCCAAGGGATTCCAAATAGAGACGACATCCCTACATCCCAAGCCACTTTTAACCTTCACTGAAGTCGCCTCCACCACAGGAAGCCTATTCGATGAAGACAAGGAAACTCAGGCAGACAAAATTCTCTTCGAGCTGAGTTTTGGATATAATGGCAAGTCCTTCAGGGCAGATAAAATAGAAAAAGTAGGTGTCCATATGGAGAAAGTAGATGGCACCTACAAGTTTCAAAAAGTGCTGCGAGATAGCGATTTGGAGAAAGGTTTTCTTGCAGACCTGACCAGATTAGGCCTTCCTTTAAAAAACTCGAGAACCACATTGGATAAATCTCGCGCTTTCGATTGGCTGTACTCCAATAAAAAAGAGCTGGAAAGCAAAGGTTTTTCGATAACCCAAAAGGGAATCGAACAAACCAAATATTTTTTGGGCGAGGCAAGCATAGATATTGAGATCAATGAGGGAATTGATTGGTTTGACATCAAATCAAAAATCCTTTTTGGAGAATTCGAGATTCCCTTCTCCGTGATCAGAAAGGCCATCCTGAGAGGCAAGCATGAAATCACCTTGCCAGATGGCTCCATAGCGGTAATTCCAGACACTTGGGTCACAGAGTATTCTGATCTCTTCAATTTTGTAGAAGGAAATGACTCCCCGCAGTTGAACAAGGTACACCTCGCGTTAGTGAAGGACTTGCAATCAGGTGATCATGCTCGGGTAGTTATGTCACGTAAGCTTGAAAGGCTGGCCACTTTCGAACAAATTCATGAATACGATGATCCAGCAGGCTTCAGAGGTGAGTTGCGTTCCTATCAGAAGGCGGGGTTTAACTGGATGAAATTTCTAGATGAGTATGCCTTTGGTGGATGCCTAGCAGATGACATGGGTCTTGGGAAAACCGTTCAGACGCTGGCGCTATTACAGAGCGAAAAAGAGAACAATCCTGGAACGACAAGCCTACTTGTAATGCCAACATCTCTCGTTTACAATTGGGAAATGGAGGCGCGAAAATTCACCCCTCAACTCCGAATCCTGAACTATACAGGAACGAACCGGAATAAGAATGTGGAGATTTTCGGGAAGTATGATCTTGTACTTACGAGCTATGGAATCGCTCGAATAGATACCGAACTATTGAAAGAGTTCTACTTCAATTACATCATACTGGATGAATCACAGGCAATCAAAAATCCTGATTCCAGAATAGCCTCCGCCATAAGGAAACTGAAGTCACGCCGAAAATTAATTCTTACTGGCACACCTATCGAAAACAGCACCATGGATCTTTGGTCGCAGATGTCTTTTGTGAATCCGGGCCTACTTGGTGATCGTAAATTTTTTCAGAAAGAATTTCAGATTCCAATTGAGAAAAAGCAGGACGTTCAAAAGACTGAACGATTAAATAAACTCGTCAAACCGTTCCTTCTCAGACGAGAGAAGTCTCAAGTAGCCAAAGACCTGCCTGAAAAAGTAGAAAACATCAAGTATTGTGAAATGTCTCCTTCGCAGCGGGAATTCTACGAGTCTGAAAAGAGTGCATTCAAAAACAAGATTTTTGATGTGATCGAAGCAGAAGGTGTCAGGAAATCTCACATGATTCTGCTCCAAGGCCTGACTCGTCTCCGTCAAATTGCCAATCATCCGCTGTTGGTAGATGACATGTATGCTGGAGATTCGGGAAAATTCGAAGATATCACCTACATGATTCAAAATGCACTTGGCAAGAAGCACAAATTATTGATTTTCAGTCAATTCGTGAAGCATCTTAACCTCGTGCGAAATTTTCTAAATCAGGAGAAAATACCCTTTGCTTACCTTGATGGCTCCACCAAAGATCGGCAGGCTGAAGTTGAAAAATTTCAAACAGAAAATCAGATCAACACTTTTCTTATTTCGCTAAAAGCCGGCGGTTTAGGTCTTAACCTAACCTCCGCTGATTATGTTTTCATTTTGGACCCTTGGTGGAATCCTGCCGCCGAAGCACAAGCCGTTGATAGAGCCCACCGGATCGGACAGACTCAAAAAGTGTTTAGTTATAAGTTTATCGCCAGGGACACTGTCGAGGAGAAAATCCTTAAACTTCAGCAATCGAAGTTGAAACTAGCTGGCGATATTGTAACCATCGAGGAAAAGTTTATGAAAGAGCTGAGCCAAGATGACATAAAAGATTTGCTAGAGTAGTCAAGTTAAAATTAGGGGAGAAAGGTAGTTTATTGTTTACCTTCAGAATCACCTAATGAGAAAGTACCGTCTATTCTGCCTAATCCTGTTGATATCCGTTGGTTTTCATCTCAATGGCCAAACGGAGATAGGCTTCAAGATGCCTGAGGATAAGAATAAAGTTGAAATCCCAATAGAATTAATCAATAATCTCGTGGTAATTCCGGTTACCGTTAATAGGTTTCTACCTCTAAAGTTTATTCTTGATACTGGTGTAGAAACTGCCATTCTTACAGAGCCCGATTTTGCGCCTCTTCTTGGAGTCGAATACATAAGAAAGATAACCATAGCTGGTGCTGGGATTAATGATTCAATAAGTGCGTTTGTAAGTCAGGGGCTTATTTATGAACTACCAGGTGGTATTATTGGTCATAACATGAACTTGCTTGTACTTGATGACAACTATCTGAAATTATCAGAACGAATGGGGCAAAGAGTACATGGCATTTTAGGTGGAGATCTTTTCACCAGATTCGCTGTTGAAATTGACTATGATGATAATGTACTTAGATTGTATCGAAATGATAAATTCAAACCCAGTAGGCGACATCAACGGTTCGATATTGACATTAATGGTTCTAAACCCTATGTAAATATGAGTCTCTCGCAAGGTGTGATCTCGGATAGTGTAAAGCTAATGGTTGATAGTGGGGCTAGCCATGCTCTCTTATTAGATGCTTCACAATCCAAAATATCTCTTCCAAAAACAACAATTCAAACCACTCTTGGAGCTGGTCTAGGTGGTGACATACCAGGAAAATTAGGAAGACTTCAAAGTGTAGATATTAAAGGACTATCCTTTAAAGATGTGATAGTCTCAATTCCGGAATTAGATGCCTATAGTCAGGCCATTAAAAGGGGCTCTCGTCAAGGAACCCTTGGTGGTGAACTATTGTCTAGAATAAACCCTGTATTCGACTATCAAAATCAGGCGGTGTACTTTTCAAAGGGTAAACAATACAAAAAGCCATTTGAGTATGACATGAGCGGTTTGAGTTTAATCGTTAAAGGGTCTTTTCTTGATACTCTAAAAGTAGAAAGCATAAGGGACAATTCCCCCGCAGAAAGAGCTGGAATACTAGTTGACGATGTTATACTTTCAATCAATGGACTCAGTTTGTCAACTACAAATCTTAATGGGATCAATTCTCTTCTTAGAGGAAGAAATAACAAAAAATTGCGTGTTCGAATACTAAGAAACACCATTAAATCACGCAAAATTTTAATTTTAAAAAGAGCGATCTAGGCTGGTGCCTAGATCGCTCCTTCCTCTATTTCCTAATCAGGAGCTTAAAGCTCTTCACCAAAGTTCCATCATCTAAGTCCACCATATTCAGGATGTACATGCCTGATCCCATTTCTGACACATTAATCAATGTAGTGTTTTCATCCGCTCGAGGGAGCATCATCTGATGAACAACTCTACCTTCGATATTGAATAATTGTAGTTGAATATTGTCAGACGTAAGGTTAGCGTAATCCACTTTCAAAGTATTCTCCACTGGGTTTGGATACACTTTTACATTCTGGATCAACTCACCCTTAGTTCCAACTGGAATTATCTGTTCCACCACGATTGATCCACTTTCCGCGATCAAAGCGCTAATGTTAATCTCAGCCGTATCACTCCCCGGAGGACCAACCTCAAACTCGACAAAGCTATTCGGATCCATCGGCACACCTGGGTACTCGAAGTTGATCCTGTAGGTTCCAGGTGGCAAATTAGGGAAACTAAACTCCCCGTTATCATCCGTCGGAATAGACGCAATCAGCACATACGTATCATCTTGGTCTTGTCTACCACCTGAGGTTCTCCTTCTGACATGACACCTGGTGCCCTTCTGCCTTCTTCTCGCATCTAGCCTACTTTCATCATCTGAGAATTCTAATTCAAGCACCCCGCCAATTACTCCTTCATCATTTGGATCCAATGGTCCAGGTATAGGCGTCATTGCCATATCTGCCTGAAGTGCTACGTTTCTAAATCGCAACGTATCCGATTCCTCCCACAAGAATGTCTGTTTGAAATAGGTAGGCAAATACACATCAGGGTCAGAGGTGACACCAATTACATAGTCGCCAAGAATGGTGATATCGAAGAACAAATCACCATCGAAGAATGGGAATCCTGGCACTCCATCCTTTCTCAGTGTATCAAATGGCTGACCAGGTTGTTCGATTTTAAGCAAATAACCCGTGCCCTCTTCAAGCGGCAAACCATTCAAATCAGAGACGTTCAACTGAATACCTCCAAACGCTAACACATTGTGATACTGTGATTCAAGAACCAGATTAGGAATGTCATTGTCCGTCATGTTCACGGCAAACTCACCCATACTCTCGAAGTTGACATCCAATATCTCCATCGTTTTGGTACTCGCTCCATTGTAAAGTGTTTTACCAAAATCTGCTCCCGGACCCGGATGTTTATCAGAATCTCTCAAAATCAAACTGTCGGAAGTTGCGGTAAACTGAGGTGTCCTCGTCCACTGGTACGTATCCGCAGCAATTGTATTGAATGTAAGAATGAAATTATCTCCCCTCGGAATCGTGTCAGACGCATAGATGCCAATTGGCTGTTGACGTTCATACTTCATGTTCGCAATTCGAGGAACGCCCCCATTGAACATTGGCTCAATGTCCACAAAATCAAGTTTGTTATTTACGTAGTTCAGGTTCACCAGCTTCGGTGAAGCCTGCGCCGCAATAGTCTTGATTGCTCCCAAGTCTGTCAGGTTATTATTAGAAATATCCAATGTGACCAACTGTCGAAGGGCATTCGATGTACCCAAATTAGCAGGGAATTTACCAGTAAGTCGGTTGTTACCAAGAGCAAGTGATGTCACTCGAGTACCCGTCATTGTAACGCCTTGCCATTGGGACATTCGCTTACCTGAAACAAACCAGTTTTCCTTTCTTGCCCAGCTAGCACCACCCGTCTGATTATAGATAATTCTAAGAGCCGCCGAGTCTTGCTGAGTCAATGGATCAAGTAAAGTTCTCACCTTAACCACATTAGAGTTTCCAGTCAGTCCATTCGGATAGGCCACTCTCACACGATAGTAGTAGTTCTTATCGTATAGCAAGTTTTGGACTACATAACTATCCTCAATGACAGCAACATTATCCAGAATCTTCTTAGTAAATGCTGCATCTTCGGCAACATCCAAGCGATAGAAACTCTCACCCACTTGATTTCTCCAGTTGGCTCTGAAGCTGAAGTAGCCAACTTCTGAGGCAGGATATGCCCTTGTCACTTGCTGTTCTTCTATCACGCTGATTCCGTAATCTTCCACCTCTCCATCAGCTTCTGTGTCAATTTCTTGACATGCTCCATCGGCCTTTGCAAACTGATCGTATGTCATCACCCTCAATCTGGTCGCACCAATATTCGGATCAGTGATCGTGGCTGGTGCCGTGATGGTAAAAGTTAATGTATCAGGTGTGAGGTTCGGAACATAAGCCCCATCAAACAGCAGCTCATCACTACCTGTAAACGAACCATTGCCGTTCCAATCTGCCCACACTCTAACGAAAGCCTGACCAGGTGCATCTACTACCATTTTGACCGTAGAGGTTGTGCTGATCAACATTGCAAGCTCTCGAGACCCGGAATAATTGGTGTAGTACTCACTCATATCAGAGCCAGACTCATTGCTCATAAGCTCTGTGCCCTGATCATCTTCTACTTCGAAGTACGTAATCACTGGTCCAACGGTAATTAAACTTGGATCGTCAGGCTCTGGATCACACCATGTGTCCATCGGTTTCAATTCTACCTGAATGCCTGGAGTCAAATTATCGGTCAAGAAAACTATATCCGAGAAGGTGATATCAGTTGCAGAAGGGGTGCCTTGTATTGTTCTTCCCTCGAGAGCATTCAACTCAAGATCCAGACTCACCCAGAAATGAATGGTATTTTCAGTATCTGCTTCCCCAAACACCTGGTCCACATTGAAGTTGATTTCCAATGGCCCGAATACTCCTTCACCAATGAGGTCGCCAGTCGTTGGAATACCATCTCCACTTGTGACTGCATACAGCTTCGCACCCCCGGTTTTCACATCGGTTGGTAGCAATGTACCCTCATATGGCAGTCGAAGATCGAAAATGTTCACGACCTGATCGATGGTCACATCCCATTTGAAAATCCAGTTGCCTTCTGAGCCAGGAGCAATTTCATCCGAGATTACTCCACCACCCGCATTGCCAGTGGCCATTACTACATTTGGAGTTGCGTCGATCGTGAAGGTAGATCCTGCAGCTAAGGCAGAGCCATTCTTAACAGGTGATCCGGCCGTAGCAAAATCATCGACTGTCGGTTGGAAAATATTGAAAGTACCATCCGCAACAGCGGTTGTGCTGACATCTGCAGTCAAGTAGAAATACCTTTCATCCCCGTCTGAAATAGTTATTGCTTCTGGGAAAATATAGCCGAAAGAAACTTCACCTGTGGCTACCGGAAGGGTCTCTTCAAAATCAGGTTGTATATCTGCGCCATCAACCATGAATAGCTTGAAATCATCGAAATCACTGATTTGCGCTGATCCTACCCTTGATAACAGCACTGCCTGAAGATCAACATCCGCTTCAGACACGCTTATTTTAAACTTATAAATTAGGATGTCCGACTTGCCCTGACGGATACCCGTTCCCGTAACCGGTAGGGTTTCCAATGTCATCAATGCCTGAATTTCATTGGTGGTGAAGTTGTCAATATTCACTCCTTCGATGAAGTTTTTATTGTACTTGTCAAAACCTGCAGGGCCATTTGCCTCGACTATAGCAACTCGATAAACTTCTCCATCAAGCAATCCTGAAACAGCCACCGAAGATCCCGTGCCATTGTACACCGTGTACCAACTGTCGCCTACATGATCTCCATCTTTGAATTTAGCATTCGCCACGTAGTAAGTTCCATTCTTAACCGGTGGTTGACCAGATGTAACTGCCCTCTTAACAAATACCAACCTTCTGGCTCCATCGCCATTCGTCCAGTTGATTTCAGCACTCGATACAGTTACGTTGCTGATTCCAATCCCGGAAGCTTGGGCGAGCGGTGTTGAAACTGATAACTCAAATGCATCTGATTTCAGGTAATTGGAGCTTCCTCCATCCAGTGCAAATCCATTGTGAACAGCATCCAAATTTTGTGTGGCTGAAACCACCGCTTCATTAGGAACTGCTGTAATAGCGGTGTTATCCACAGGTAACTCATCCTCGGTGAGGCCAGCCCTGTCGAAGCTGTAGTATGCCACCAACCCGAATTCCTCGCCTGTCAACTCACCTCCGGCATTTCTGGCAATATCATCAGCCTCAAGCACATTTGTCCAAATTCTAAGCTCATCGATCTGTCCTTGGAAAGGCTCGGAAACACCGTCAGGATTGATACCCACATAAGTAGGCTCATCAAAGTTGAAACTGACAGTTGACATTGTAACCGGTTCTGTGACTAGCAGTGAACCATCAATATAAACTTTGAGATTCGTACCATCATAGGTCACACTTACAAGTCTCCATTCGTCTGGGGCTAGCACACCTGAAACTGTGGTGTTGAGCTCTGGCTCAGTAGTATTTTGAACTGAGACGAATATATCTGAGTTATTGGCAGTAATTCTAAAATCTTCTCCACCAGCTGATCCCTTCTGCGCGATCACCATTATTCCCGCATTTACTACTGCAGGTTTCACGTAAGCTTCTACGGAGAAGGTTCTTCCGAGTCTCATGTTTGGCTCTGTCCCATTCCCAATAATCAAATGATCGTCTACTCCGTCAAAATCCAACGCAAGATTCGGTCTGTTTAGCGTCGAGAAATTCCGTGGATTGTTTGTCGTTAGCGACCGCTGGTACTTTTCGTTACCACTTGTTCCATTGTATTCAAGTATTGCGAGGCTGTATTCGGAATCTTCTTTGAATCCATCAAACGATGTAGAACTTTCAGAGCCATTGTAAATCACCGTCCAACCACTACCTAAGCCTGCATTCAAGCCATATGTGGTATTATCAGTTACTGTTGGGAATCCACCTGATCCTTCCTTATAAGCTACTATTCTTGCTACTCCAGAACCATTAGTCCATGTGAAATCCGCCGTTTCGTAAAGTGGATCAACCTGAATGTTAGAAGCCTGAACTGATGGCGCCACGATTTCTGTTCCGCCATTTATTGTGAAAGTCGCACCTTGAGAGAGTCCCGCAACATTTGGGTTTTCGCTGTTAGCAAATTCAAACCTGCCAGCAACTGGTTTGTCAATAAAGAAAGTACTACCAGTTGTAGGTGCTGAAGATACTGTGGCCTGTATGTAGAAGTAGGCCGTAGAGCCTGCTGTGAATACATCACTGAAGTTCCATCCAAAGCCATTGCTCGGGAATGGCTCTCCACCAAATCCTACTGAACCTCGAGGGGTAGCATTTCCGATGTTATCCTCAGTTGGGTTAACCAAAAGTTCGAAGGTAGAATCCACAAAATCATCCACATTATAATTTCCCTTCAACTCAAACGAGTGGTATTCACTTGTCAAATCCGATCCAGTCACGGTCTGCTTGTATTTGTAAAGCAGAACAGTCTGATCTGCGATCACTGATGCATCGGACAAACCGACGGCTTCAAATGTCACCTCCGGGATAATGAACAACTCATCAACAAAGAAAGTACCATCACTAGTATCTTCAAATGATGGATCACTTAGGTCAACTATCCTGATCAAGTAGTCAGGACCTGGTGCGTACTGAGCATCGTCGAGGAACCAATCATAACTTCCTTGAAGATCACCTAGATTCCCGGTTATAACCTCACCCCAAGTACTACCACCATTATCTGAATATTGTATCTGTAAGATATCATCCCCTGGCAGTCCCAATGTTTCAAATAAAATCTTAAAGGTGCTATTTTGGGTAATCGCCTCACCGCCATTTGGACTTAGGATTTGTATAGATTCTGATCCGGATGGGGTTACTATTTCAAAGTCAGCATCAGAAACGTCTACCACCGTATTAAGAGAAGAACGTATTCTTATTCGATAAGTATTTACCAGCCCAAAATTGGAATCGATAAACCAAGTAAACTGACCGTTCAAGGTTGCAGCATTGCCCCTACCAATTTCATTCGCATAAGTCACCCCGCTATCATCTGACCATTCTATTATTATATCCTCATCTTCGGGAATATCCGTTCCTGTCCAAGAAATAACAACCGTGCTATTCAGCTCAAGCGACTCGCCTCCATTCGGGCTAGTTATAGTCAATGATGCATCTGCAGGAGGTGCAACGGTAAAAGGAGCATCGGATTGATCTGTTACGTTTCCACTTTGAGAGGTGATCCTCACAAAATATCCCGGCCCTTCAATGAATTCATTTTCATCAATGAACCACTCAATAGCATTGCCGAATGATTGCGCCGATCCTGTGGCTAATACATTCCATGTAATAGCGTAATCATCCGAGTACTCTACAATGAGCACCTCTGAAGGGTCAAGGTTTTCATACTGGAATATGATCGTTTGCTCGGAGTTCTGCTCAAAAGACTCTCCTCCATTGGGAGAAACAATCGTGATCGTTGGAACTAGCTCAGCTACTATTTCAAAAGGCGCGTCACTATTATCAGTAATTCCGAGTGTGGTGTTTCGGACACGAATGATGTTGTTAGTGCCAATCAAGTTTGGAATCGTCCAATCAAATGACCCATTCAATTGGTCGATAGTACCGCTTGTAATGGTGGCAAAACTTGCTCCACCATTTGCACTCCACCTGACCTGTATATTATCAGAACCAGCCATGTTGATAGTCGACCAACTAATTGGGTAGACAGTGCCTGACTCCAAAACTTCTCCTCCATTTGGTGATATTACTTGCACCTGAGGTGTTCCAGCATTAATTGTGAACGTTGCTCCAGCGGTTAGCCCAACATCATTATTTTCACTCTCATTGTCCGTACCAATATTTTCTACAGTGAATAAATCCACGGAGAAGGTATTGCCAAGAGTTGCCCCAGAATTAATATCAGCGGTTAGGTAGAAGTAGACTTCATCTCCAGGCTGATACGTCTTATTAAAGAAATAGGTGACGTTTTTGGCAGGTAACTCAAACTCACCACCGCCGATTGCATCATAAGTTGCGGTAGCTAAAAACTCCCCTGCTACTGCTGCATTAAAATCGTCTGAACCGACATTGTCATAAAGCCTGAATCCACCTTCTAAGAAGTCTGTTTCTTCAAATGTCCCAGATAGTGTAGCGTATAATCCGATCATGGTCGCGCTTTCCTGGCTCACATCCATACGCAGCTTGTAGTAAAGCTGGTTGGTAGATCCTGCTTGCACATTACCATTCGACAAAGCAACAGTCTGAAGGTCAAGGATGGCCGGAATAACACCTTCTGCCAACTCAAATGTCCCATCACTCTGCCCGAAAATTCCCGTATCAGAATTCTTTACAACTCTTATCAAATAATCAAAGCCAGGCGTGTAGGTGCCATCTGGAGTCCAATCGTATCTTCCGGAAAATGAAGCCACGGTATTTTGGGCAATCGGGTTCCAACTTCCACCAGCATTGTCTGAATATTCAATGTCCAGAAGTTCAGTTCCTGAAATGCTTGTCGTATTGAACAGAATAGGGTAAGTCTGGAATTGTTCCACATATGCCTCAGCATTTGGCTGAAGCACCACGATAGATTCAGGGCTGGTGGCAGGGACTATTGCAAAGTCGCCATCTGACTCGTCAGAAGCAGCATCAATGGTTACTCTGATTCTGTAAGTAGACAAAGGTGAGAACACAGCATCATCCACAAACCATTGATAGCTTCCATCAAATTGCTCGTAATTTCCTGTAGCCAGTGTAGAATAGCCCGCTCCACTATTGTTTGAATACTCAATAGTGACAAACTCTGATCCTTCGAAGTTTTGAGCATTCCAGTAAATACCGACAGTAGAGTTCTGCTCTATGGTTTCTCCACCATTCGGTTGGATCAATTCCACACTTGGTGGTGGAGGCGGTGTGATCTCAAAAGTGGCATCACTTTGATCATTAATGGAACCAGCATTATTTTGAGTAATCCTTATCAGGTTGTCAAATCCAACTGGATAAATATCATCTACGAACCAGTAGAAAGATCCATTAAGATCTTCGACCGTATTGGAATTAATGTATACCCAATTACTGCCATTGTCCGCTGAGATCTCAAAATCCAAAATCTCACTTCCTGGAATCCCCGTAGTGGTAAACTGAATTGTAAACACAGAGAATTGTTGAATCTGTTCTCCTCCATTTGGCGAAACCACTGTGATACTAGCAGGCGAAACGGAAGGAACAATTTCAAAACTCGCATCAGACTCATCCGAGATTGATTCATCACTGTTCCTGACTCTTACTTTATAATCACTTCCTGTGAGTACTGAATTTTCATTTGTAAACCAGAGAGCTTGACCGTTGAAATCGCTGGATGAACCCGATGCAATCTCAAACCATTCGGTTGCATCCACTGTCGCGGTATATTCTATGACCAAAAATTCAAAATCATCAATGCCCGACTCATTCCAAGTGATGGCCACTGTGCTGTTTTGTTCTATTTGTTCGCCACCATTTGGAGATGTAATGGTCAGCGTTGAGCTGACTCCCGCGTCGATTGTAATAGCGGATCCTGAATTGAGTCCTCCATCAATTTTATTATTTGAGCCGACAATCCCAAAATTATCGACATCAGGGAATGCAATGCTGAAGTCATTTCCTTGTTGTGCTCCTGAGCCAACTGTTGCAATCACATAGAAAAAGACCTGATCACCATCGCTGAAATTCTCAGTGAATAACCAGCCAATTCCTCCAGAAGGAACAGGCCCTCCCGGATCATAATCGCTAAACCCAAGACTGCCTGCCGAGCCTATGTCCTCGATTCCAACAGAGTACAAGAGTTCGAACGCATTTGCATCAAAGTCAGTAGGAGCGAAAGATCCATCCAATAAGAAGTAAAATCCTTCTGCAGTGATATTAGCATTGCTCACATCCATTTGAAACCTGTATATCTCATCGCTGGTTCCTGATGCGATAAGGACAGGCGGGAGGCCAATCGTGCTAAAGATGATGTCAGCTCCTCCACCAGTTTCCTGACCCGGAACAAATGTGAAATCATCAATGAACAAGTCTCCATCGCCATTATCGACTGATATGCGAATTCGCACATTTGATTCAGAACCCTCAGTAAGCTCAATTAGTTGTTGACTGAATGAGCCGGAGGCCGATTGCGTTGTGACAGTGGTAAAAGCCCCTTCATTAACAGACTTTTCAATTAGAAAATTGACCTCACCGCCATTGGTAGCATAGTAGAAGGATACTTGAGTACCATCTCCATCAATTACAGGAGAAGTTGCGCTTCCTTGAAAAGCCAGATTCAGACCTAAGGATGAAGATCCGCCATTAACCAGCCCATCTTCTCCAAAGGCATCTGCAAACGTCCAGTCTCCGGTAGGCAGACTTACTACGCCATTGTATCCGATGGTAGTAAGCGTTTCGAAATTCTCCGTAACACTGCCATCTGAGGGAGGTCCCAAAGTTGGGCCCTCTACCCACTCGTCACCTTCCATGTTAGCAAAGGTTCCATCATTACCAAAGCCAGTATTATCCGTAGTTGGACCGGTTCCTGTTCCTTCGTTGAATTGGTAATAAGCCTGCAAGCCAGACTCATTGCCGTTCAACGTGTTGAACATATTGTCATTGATCTGAGTGAAACTTCTTTCGTGATCCCAGAATCGTACTTCGTCCATCTCGCCAGAGAATTGCCCTACATTAGGATGATAACCAAGATGAATGTTGGCGGCAGATTCATCAATAGGATTCATTGACGTATTTTCCTGTAGTTGAGAACCATCCACATAAATGCGACCTGTAGATCCATTTATAGTTACAGCAATGTGGTGCCAGTTGCCATCATTTACTCCAGCGCTCACGCCAAGAGCCGTTGCACTGTTGTTATAAACTGTACCGCTATAGTATTGGAAATAAACTATACCCGCCCCTAAAAAGAGAGAATAACCCGTTCCTTGATCAAGGCCTTGCGTAATAAGAGACTGCTGATTTCCTGAGACCGTTTTTACCCAAAGTTCGATTGTGAAATCAGAATCAATGTCAAATTCGGGAGCATCGGAAATCAACACCACCTCCGAAGAGCCATCAAAGCTCAATGCCGGATTAGTAAATCCAGTTGGATTTACAGAAGCACCAACATCGAATGTAAATGGATTTTCATCCGCATCGTCATTATCAATGCTCACGGTTGCCTGTTGATACCCTTCAGTAGTTGAATTAAACAAGACATTAAAGGTGACATTCGATCCAGAACCAACTACTGCCGGAAGTGAAATGCCATCGATGGAGAAGTCCCCATCCACCATAATGTCGCTGACATTCAAATCAGCGGTTCCTGTGTTTTCTAAAATGAAGGTTCTTCCAATCCCAACGCCAGAATCTGTACTTCCAAAATCCGTGTCATTTCCACCATCCGGAGTTGTACTTCCATTCGCGATTGGATTGTTTGAATCAAAGCCTTTGACATTGATGTCTGGAAATGTTGGAACAACCTCTACAAACGAAGGAGTGTTCATCCACGCAGCTCCCCCAGTTGAACTTGCAATAACAGATTGATCGGAACCATCAGTTGATACAGCTCTCGAAATATTTCCACTATCCATCCAATAGAGATAGCCAGTAACATTGTCAACAGCCAGACCATATGGTTGACTTAATCCGGATTTGAATGTGGAAATTCCACTTCCGTCCGTATTAGCTGACTGAATGTTCGTTAGCGTTCCAGAACTCCAGAAAATAATACCATTAACCCAGTCTACTGCTATATCTCTTGCGTCATTAACGTTTCCGCCAGAAATAAGAGTTTCTAGACTTGAACCATCAAGATTCGCACGTTTAATCGAAGTGCCTAATTCAACAAAGTACATCTTGCCATCGGTCACGTCTATGTCTATTCCAAATGGACCGCTTTGACCAGACAATAAAATCTCAGGTGCCGAACCATCAAGATTTGCTCGACTAACCGTATTGTTGCTGAAGTCTGTCCAATAAATTTTTCCGTTATTAAGGTCAAGGTCAATATCTCGCACTGAGCCTAGTCCGGAAAGAATAGTCGTAGTGGATGATCCATCAAATCTCCTTATTTGGGATTGCTCCGACCAATAGTAATATCCATTGTCATAATCGACCGCCGAGCCAGTTAAGTTCGATCCTGATTCTATAGTTGACGGGCTAAGCGAATTCAGATCAAATTCCACAAGATTTGTTGAAGTGGTGTAGTAGATGGCTTGTGCGCCTGGGACAGAAGAACTAACACCCATAGTGATGAAATCCCCACCAGCCAAATCCAATCCTCCAAAGGAGACCACTCCATCAACATACGAATCAGCCACTTGAACATACGCCGAACTAAAGTCAAAGGGGTCGGAACTTACTAAGATCGAATAATCCCCAGCATCTGTACTTGGGTATCCCAGTCCATTCAGATCAAACTGAACTTCAGCGGAAGAAACGTTTCCTAAGTTTTCCTCAATTCTCCAAACCCGTGTCATTCGAGAATCAATTCCTCCCGGAAGCGATGAAGCAGTCTGACCTGCCTCGGTTGCATCAGCTCCATCATGACCCCATGCTAAGAATGTGAGGTCTGCGTCAAATGTGTTTGCGTTGGATTGGTTGTCCGTGTCAAATGATCCAACCGCTACGCCAAGAATGGATCCAATTTGTTCACTTCGTGACTGCTTTTGATTTAGTTCAGAAGCATCGTCTCGACCGATGACCCCTATGTTATTTAAAAATCCAAGACCATTTCCAGACCAAATCACTGAACCATTTGATGCGATGTAATCCTGAGGAGTGGACTGATCCAAGGTCAGGCCATACTTAACTGCCAAATAGGATTCCATCTTCTGGCGATCAATAACCGAGAGTACGGAGGAATAAACGATGACCTCAGCAATGTCTCCGTCCATAGGTTCTGGACAGCAACCGAGTTCCCCTCCAAGGAACATGGTTCCTGGAACACCCGTTGGAGCGCTACTCGTAGTTACATTGTCCCCTGAGACGAAGAAAGCGGAATTACCACTCACGCCTGTATTCACCGCTGTTCCAATTACCGACACACCTGTCTGCACGCCAGGGCCTGGATTTGTAATCCAGTTATCCGCATGATGCAAATGCTGACCATTATACGGCCCGATCAGCCAGTTATTCGAACCTGAAATAGCTCTTCTCAATGTGCTTCCTCCATTACTGTTATAAACTATCGAAACAGTATATGGAGCTGAATTCAGATCATTGGCAATGGCCATTCCATCGGTGGCATTAAAATTCAATGCCGGGTTGTAATTAATATGACCTTCCAATAATTCTGGCCCAATGCTTTCGGTAGCATTTGCGCCATTTCCAGACTGATCCGCCCAACTGGAAACCTGAGTGGTGCCAGTGACGCCTGCATCGGCCTTTAGCCAAGCGAATAAGTTCGTCGCAACCCCACCCGGACCTGTTGGAGTTTGATAGGTGATTGTAAATTGATCAGCAACCTCATTGCCATTTCCAGCAGCATCAATGGCCATATCGGCATCCAGATCCACCGTCACCAATCCTGCACCAGATGGAGTAATGTCCAGCGTATAGTTTTGTTGATCTCCAGTCTGAAGATTGGAGGCGATACCATTTCCTATTGTGAAATCTGTATCTGCGAGGTTGTGAACGACTCCATCAAAACCGACATCTACTACGAATGGCGAAGAAGATGTAGGGTCTAACTCTGAAGAACTTATGGTGACTGTGGGAGCCGTTTTATCGAAGTTCACATCCGCACCAGCTGTTACAGCGGTGACTTGGGAACCTGCATTTCCCGCCAAATCCTGATAGTCTATGGTGAAAGGAATGAGTCCCTCAGGATCACTTATCATAGTGGTGTAAGTAGCTGACCAGTTTGTTCCACCACCAGATGGTGTCACAGATTCTCCCTGAATGAACACGACAGGCGTTTGAAGGTCTTCATTGGATTCAAAACTCAATACAACCTCATCGCCCACTTTCGCTTGATTAGCATCAAAAACCGCCGATGTATTGGTAATTGAAACTGAAGTAAGTATTGGAGCCGTTACATCTGTAGATGATGCATCGGAAGCCACCCAGTTGGAAGCAGAGCCTGCCAAAGCAAAACCACTTAGCGTTCCATCATTTCCATTGATGGAAACATCCGGAAGGTTAGTTAAGCCTGTATTCGTAGCATCAGGCACACCCACATTGAAACTGTAGGCTGCAACCAATCCTGCACCACCAGTCAGAGAATTACTCATATTGGCTTGGATGTCACCTTGAGATCTTGCGACATTCCAAACTCTAATTTCATCCATTTTACCGTTAAATGGATTTGCTCCAGCGGTGGCCAATCGGCCAAATTCAAGTGGATCTGGAGACGTTGCATAATTAGTGAATGTTCCGGTTGTAGACACTGAAGCATCTTCAACTCCATTCACATAAATCTTAACGGTAGCTCCATCAAAAGTACCGGCTAAATGATACCACTGTCCCGTCGCAAGGGTGGTTGTTGCTTCTCCATTTACACCAGTCCAAGTATCTGCATCATTTGCGATTTGGTAACGGAATTTCTGATTCTGAATAGATAAACTAATGTCTCCCGCGGTGACAGCCCCAGCACTTCGACTAATCAAGTATTTGGTTCCAGATACATCGTCAAAATAGAACCATCCTTCTATCGTTTGCTGTAGAAAGTCCAATGATATGTCGTCAGCAACGGTGACTAAATCGTCCACTCCATCGAACTCCAATGCATTGTCAAAGACAGATTGATTGATCAGTACATCGAATGAAGGGAATCCTGTATTTCCTTGAGACGCAACCACCAAATCTGTACGCCCATCATTATTGAAGTCTCCATCGTCAACACCTCTGGAAGCACCTGTGCTCAGTCCTGTTATCGTGGTTGGCGTAAATGCGCCAGTCCCATCACCCAACATGATGATCAAGTTTAGGCTTTCACCAAAGGCCACATCCAGATTACCATCTCCATCAAAATCTCCGGTTGTTCCAAAATAATAAGCGGATGTAGTTCCTGAAGTATAAGTTGTGATGCCGCCACTAAATCCTCCTGATCCATCATTTATGTAGACGGCTATTTGATTTGAGTGAATAGTAACTGCATCGATATGGCCATCTTCGTTAAAATCACCTGTGACCAATCCATTAGCAGTATTTGATGAGGTGAAAGCTTGGGCAGTCCCAAACGAACCATCACCATTACCTGGTAAGTAGTTAAACCCATTGCCTACATCCGTTCCGATATCCAGAGTGCCATCCGAATCGTAATCCGCAATGGCCAATTGACCTGCCCCGGCCGTGGTTGCATATCCAACCGGAGTATTCATTGCGCCCGTTCCGTCATTAAGGAATACAAGCACTTCTGTTGGAGTAGATCTGGCTAATACTACATCGACATAACCGTCCTCGTTGAAGTCTCCTACTGATACATCAAAATGAGAGCTGTAGCCAGGATAGTTGGTAGCAGTAAAGTTTCCTGTTCCGTCACCAAAAACAATATCAAATCCTCCGGCATCCCGCTCGCCAACAATAAAATCTAGATTTCCATCATTGTCAAAATCGGCCGCTTCAGCCCACTTAGTAAATAGGCTACTCATTGTAACCGCACTTTGCGTAAACCCACCAAAACCATCACCAGTCATTAACTGAACCTTCGAGTTAACTCCTGTCTTGTCATCTTGAACAGCCAACCAATCTAGGTTTCCGTCATTTGTGAAATCTCCGACAACCACGCTGTTTCCTACACGGCTTCCAAGATCATATGCTGTGATTGAGTAACTGCTTTCATCAATGCCTGGGCCTGAATATGTAGTGTTGAAATACGTCGGTAAACTTTGCAAACCGGTTTCAGTATTCGTCACCAATACCTTACTGTTGGATTTCAAACCCGCTGGAAGCGTTGCGGTAATCTGAGTTGAATTGGCCGCCGTGATTGTAGCCTCATTTCCTCCCACAGACACATAATTTCCTGCGATGTTCGACCCAAAGTCCGTTCCGTCAATGGTGATCGAAATTCCAGAGGCACCTTGGTCAGGTGTAACTGCACTTATAGAAGGAGCAGGAGGAGAAAGGGTCATGAAATTCACCGTTTCTACAGTTGAGTAATTTCCTGCCAAATCCCTGAGTACCATGTGTAGGTAGTAGTCAGTACCTGCAGACAATCCACTGGTCGTGCTCGATCTAGTTCCGGTATTGAAGAAGCCACCAGCCAGATTCGCAGGCGACATGTCATTCTCGTCTGTAAAGGCTGCCACCTGAGCTGCAGATGGCTTTGTCATAGACTCTGTAACTACAAAATAGAAGTTAGATGGTTCGCCTAATGTGAAGCCCACATCAGCTCCAGTTTCAGTGATGCTGCTCACATTAAGGCCTGATAAAGTTGGGGGCGTTAAATCTCCGGCGTAAGACGTTTGGAAACTCGCGTCAGCAATGAGCGCCGCATTGTACGTGTTCGTAGAGCGATCCCATGCAGTAGAAAGAGCACCTGAGTTTTCGTCGAATGTGTAGTAAGCCACAAGACCTTGTTCGTTCCCCGTAAGTGGAGTTGTCAGGTTTCCGGTAATTTCAGCTGGCAAGCGCACATCGCTCCAAATACGCACTTCATCAATTTGTCCAATAAACTCAGATCCACCTGTTTCATTCACAGCGCCAATAATGAGCTTGTCTCTGTTGGCATCCAGAAGAAGTGGTGTTGCACTATAAGAGCCTGAGCCAATTTCAGTACCATTTACATATATGGTATAACCTGTGGTGTTGACAGTGTAAGCTATATGCATCCACTGGCCTGTAGTGTAATTGTACGTTGCATCGGCGGTCGTTGTAATCCACCCTGATCCATTACCTATGTCCGCATGAATTACGTTTCCACTGGCCAATTGAAGATCAAATCCAAAATCAAATGATGAATTTCGAGTACTAAAAATGGCTACTGGGTCATTGGTCATTGGTTTGACCCATGCCTCTACTGTGTACTCTCCTGAGACGGTTAGTGTCCCGCCAGTTGTGCCATATGCCAAATCATCTGTACCATCCAAATCCAAGGCATAGCCCGGAAACGCCCGATCAGTACCAAACTCAATACTCGATTGACTACTTGCATCTTCCGCGCCATTGGTAGCTGTTACCCTGAAATAATAGCCTTGATTCGCCCCAAAAAAAATGGTAGCAGTCTCTGCTTCTCCATCTCCTGTTGTTGTAAAGCCTTCAATAGTATTATCAAAATCATTCGGGTCGCTCGCCCATTCAATCAAATAATCCGTGTTATCATCAGCGGGATCATCTTTCCAGTTGAGTATAATGTCATTACCTGAAGCTGCAGTGGTAAGTCCTGTTGGAGGAGTTGGTGGGGATAGACCAACTGTAGAAGGAGCAAAATCTGCATCTCCAACCAGTGTTCCGTTACTTGTTCCAATGGATCGATCCCATGTTTCCGTTCCCGCATTCTCATCCATTGGGAAATATGCGATCAGTGAGGAGTATTCGTTAGAAATGACCGATCCTGATAATGGAGAATTCCTGTCATAAGTATTTGCATAATATCCATCCCAAACTCTCAATTCATCGATTTCTCCTTCGAAATACTCTTCGACAAAAAGACCCGGCCCCTCATTTGGTGAGCCAATAGCAGCTGATAATCCTGTGTTTAGGGTATTATACCCCGTTCCAGTGGATCCAATAGAAGACCCATCAACAAAGAAATCCGTATTGGTGTCACTGATCACCGCAGTGACGTGGTACCACGTGCCGGGATCGAATGGGTGGCTCACAGTCCCTTGCGCTATACCATCCCATATAAGAATGTGATTTTGTACCGTATTGATGTGAAGACTGAATGTGGTATTCGACGCTGTTTCTCTCGTAGAGAAATAGACATCATTTTCATCTAAGTCGTCAGAAGGTCTCACCCATGCCTCCACCGTGATGGAATTGAGGTTGGACATGGCTTCATCAATTCGACTTATGGCCGGAATAGATATTTCATCATCCGTTCCATCAAATTGGACAGCATACCCAGGGAAGGCCTCCGTGGTGGCAAACTCCGTCTCGGAATTCGTGCTACCGAAGGTATTGCTGGAAATGACACGGAAGTACCTGGCCGTTCCGGCGGAAGATACTGTAAATGTCTCCGTGGCGTTCGAAAGCAGACCGCTAGTGGATGATCCGGTAAAGGCGGCATCATCTGCCCATTCCACTTCGTAATTGTCTGTGTTGCTTCCTTCAGTCCAGCTGACAATGATATCTGAGCCTGACGCATAGGCAGTGACATTTTGTGGAGCTGGAGGGGCGGTTTCTTCGATTGTGGAGTTGATGAAAGAGGCCGTGCCTGACACTCCTGCATCAAATGTGTTTGAGCTTCGGTCGTAAACAGTGCTGCCAGATTGTGTGTCGAACTTGTAGTAAAGCACGTGGCTATCCCCCTCACTTGATCGGTTCATGAAGTCCAGTACATCCGCCTCGTCCATGGCATAGTCTGATATTCTGAATTCGTCGATTTGTCCCTCGAGTCGACCAATGGTGTTGTTGTAAGCAGCAATATAAAGATCCGCAGTGCTTACAGAGAACCCACTGTGTCCATTCTGAGTATAACCACCCACTTCTACTCCATCAATATAAATGTGTCCATTTCCCGCGCCACTATTTGTAATGGCTACATGGTGCCATTCTCCATCATTCGGATAAGCGCCTGGCCCTGTTCTAATATCACCTGCATCAGCGTTAGTCGCATCACGAAGTTGTAAGTCTCCAGTGCTTGTATTAACTCCAAGATAATCACCACCTAAGCCATCAATATGGAATATATGTCCATTCCATCCAATATCTGCTCTGAGCCAAAAATCAATTGTAAAAGTGCTTGAACCACTTAGAGCCTCTGCGCCAGCGGAAGCAAGAATGTAGCTAGACCCGTCCATGTCCGCAGCTAGTCCCGGCCAATTTCTTGATGGCACTGCCTCAATAGGAGATACAGCCGAAGAGCCGAACGAGTTGGTGTGTTGGATGTCTATGAAGTAATCCTGATCGGCGGTCCAATCAATAGCGGGTACGATGAATTCACCGGGTGATCCGGTGGTGTACGTTTCCACGATTGAGCTCATGGCTGGATCAGTTGCCAAGCGAATAGTTGCGCCGGTAACGTCTGATCCTTCCGATGAATCCCAATCAATAGACATGCCGTCATCATTGGAATCAAAATAAGAATTCAAGGCAAAAGGCGCTGGTGGATTGACACCAGACGACATGGCTCCTGAAGTCACCCAGTTGGAAGTAGTGCCTGTTTTGGAGAAACCATTTATGGTTCCGTCATTTCCATTGCCAGTTAGGTCAATGACTTCTGGGGCAGCAATGCCTGTGTTCGTGCCATCGGCGGTTCCTTCGTCCATTCGGTAATAAGCGACAAGCCCAGACTCGTTTGGATTGATGGTGCGGTAGAGATCTTGCTGGATGTCGGATTGATCTCGAGCCGTATTCCAGATTCGGACTTCATCGATTTGGCCTGTTAAAATATTGACTCCATTGGCAAGGTTTCTTCCAATACTAAGGTCTGTCAAGTATGCGCTTCCCGCTGAAAGAGAGGTGTTCTGATCCACTTGAACACCATCTACATATAGGGTAAGAGTTGACCCACCGTCGTAAACGCCAGCCATATGATGCCAATTTCCATCGTTATAGGTGCCAGCTGATTGTAAAGTTGTACCTCCTGAATTATTAGGAGGATCACGAAGAACCAGTCTTGCATTGCCCCCATTTATTTGAAGCATACTGAAAGTGTTTGAAGAGTTATTAGCTTCATTCAGGACTAATAAATATCCAGTAGTCTGACTTGTTTTGAACCACGTTTCAATTGTAAAAGAATTTGACAGTTGAACATCTTCAATTAAGACCTGATCATCCGTCCCATCAAAATCCAATGCATTCCCAGCACCCGGGAAGAACTCTATTTCATTGGAATAATCGGAGGTAAATGTTCCGTCAGTGTATTGAAGTCTATACTGAGTTCGCGTTGTTGGAGAAAGTGAGGCATTCACAAAATAGCTCTGCTCATCGGCATCACTCGCCCCCAGAACTACAGAACCGTCTACAGAAGAGAAATTATCAGTAGACCATTCAATGGTCATTCCATCGGCATTTTGGATTTGCTGCCATCTGGCTCGGAAGCCATTTGCATTTGCATTCTCTGCTGAAAGGGCAAACGGTCGGAAGGCACCTGAGGGGTCGTAGGTTGGACCTCCAATAAGGGTTCCGTCGTTTCCGTTGATCGTTTGATCTATAAGATTGCCTGAAGTGTGGTTGAAATTGTAATAAGCTAATAATCCGCTCTCAGATCCCGAAAGTTCTCGGAACATGTCTTGACGGATTGTTGACTCAAACCTCACTGAATTCCAAATCCTCACTTCATCAATCTGACCATCAAAGAACTCTCCATCAACTGCCCCAGCACTGTAACTGGAGCCTATTCTGTTGAATGCATGATAATCTGGATTACTGTCCCAGGAAATCGTTCCTGTCTGATCCTCTTCGCCATCTACATAAAGTGTCACAAACCCCGATCCTTGTTGGTGCGTCACCGCCACATGGTGCCATGCCCCGTCATTAACTTTTGTATTGCCTGTAACAGACGTCCATGAACCATTGAAGTGGTGCATTTCAATAAAGCCATCTGTGATTCCGAAGGTGAAGCCAACCTCGTTGTTAATATCACCAATAATTGTCATTGCTGAGTTTCCAGCATAACTCGAAGTGCTTGCCGTAGACGTAGTTGAAATCCAGGCTTCATAAGTGAGCCCTCCGATTACCTGAGTTCTTGTGAAGTCTACACGGTCATCCACCCCATCAAACGTCAAGGCATTTTGCACAGGAGGAGCCGTGTAAATCAAACTCACCTCCCCAGTATTAGGATAATTGTAAGCTATGCTCCAGTCCACAGGCAGGTTGTCAGAAGCAAACGTGCCAGTCAATGTCCCTGCAGCATCAATGATCAGGAACTCCTGATTACCAGATGGAGCAAATCCAAGGATCATATTCAGGATCGCTCCTGTGATGTCGGCATTGCTGGTAGCAGTCACCTGATCGTATTCGGTACATGGCGTCAGCCCATCGATTTCTACTTCCAGCGTTCCGGCGTTGGTGTAGTCTCCGGTGATATTGTTACAACCAGGAGATGCGCCAGGTGCGTGGGTGGCTCCAAGCTCGATTGTCAATGAGCCAATGATTGCACCACTTGTTCTCAGTATCGAGCCAGCCGGTACCACAAACCCATTTGCTCCTGCAAAGTTTAATTGGCTGGTCACATTGAGTTCGCCGTAGTTGACAATGTCGGAATTGTCATTGAGCGTTACATTCCTGACAATGTTCAACGTGCCGTAATTAATAATTCTTGCAGAGCCAGCTAGCGACATGCCTGTTCCGGCAAAATTCAGATTCAGGGTAGCGCCCGGCAGTATGATTAAATCTGCATCTGTCAGTTCAAACTCACCAAGGGCATTCACTGCGGCGAGATTAATAGTGCCAGCCGAAATGATAATGTCATCGGTCTGAGGCTCGGCAATATCAGGTATCACGCCACCACACCAGTTGGCCGAATTGAACCAATTGTTATCAACTCCTGTGAAAGTCAAGTCACCAATACAATCTGGGACAGTGGAAGCGACCCAATCGCTGTTGTCCATGCTTGTGAGCACTCCATCATTTCCATTTCCAGAAATGTCGGTCAGGTTCGTTCCTGAAGAAGCATTGAAATTATACGCTGCAACCAGATTCGGATCGGAAGTAATTTCTACGTTAGCATTTGCGATGATCTCGGATTGAGAACGAACCGTGTTCCAAATTCTTAAATTTTCCAGCTGTCCTTTTGCAAAGGAGCTTGCTTGAAAATTACTTCTCGCTCCAATGAACGCCTTAGTTGGGCTCAAACCATCTCCAAAATCTCCAAAATTCGTATTACCAGCACCACCTCCATTGAAGTTTGACAAAGCTGCCTCAACACCATCGATATATAACGTATAGGCAGTTCCGTCCGCCACAAGAGCATAATGGCGCCATGTATCAACAAAATCTGAAGGGGAACTTGTTACATGACCCTGAAAAGTAAAGCCACTCGAAGTAGGCGCATGCATTACCGTAATGACTTCATTGGTAAGCGCCCCTCCGCCATCACCGTATCTTATGAAAAACTCATTATCCAGAGCACTGGTGCCAAGAGTGAATATCTCCTCACTGGTTGAGGAAGGATTATTAGGAGATTTGTACCAAAATTCGATAGTTGCAGGAGCATCGAAATCCAAATTGGCCAAATTGTTTGTTAAATCGACATAGTCATTGACTCCATCGAAATCCAAGGCGTTTTCGGGAATCTGAATTGTAAATGTCGGCCCTACCAACAAACCTGCTCCCGTAATTTGTTTGTCCTTAGGGTCGGCATAACCGAAGTTGTTAAGGTCTGGTAACTGTACATTGAAGTCGTTACCCTCTGTGGCATCCGCAGCAATGTCCGCTGTGACATAGAAATACATCGACTCTCCATCGTTGATCGTTCCGGTGTAGAAGAAGCCTGTTCCATCTACTGGTACCGGATCACCTGTGCCGAAACTTCCATCGGTAAATGAAGTCGCTCCAGCAAAATCATCTACGTTCAGACTGTAACGCATACCGAATGGTGTACCTGCAGCAAAGTCTGCCGTAGAGAAACTAGTTCCTCCCAATTGTAAGAAGAAGCCCTCACTTGTTACACTTCCACCGGAAACATCTACTCGATACTTGTAAATCAAGTTGTCATTCGATCCCGGTGCTACAGTTCCTCCCGTTACCGGCATGGTTTCGAAAGCGACGATCGGTGGCGGTGAAGCCGTGGTAAAAGTGCCCCCCAATACGTTCGATTCGTTCGCCGATGCATCAACACCTACCCAATAGATATAGTAGGTTGTGCCAGCCGTCAAACTACCTATTCCAAAATTCTGACCGCCTGCCATTGTGCCGGCGTAGTTACCCGCACTGATAGCGGCCCCTCCTAAATTGTCTAGTCCATTGATAATCTGTGTCGCAGATGGAGGTGTGGCCGAGTTAGTCGCCACATAGTACAAATTCGCATCCTCATCCGTTGTGAAGGTTACATCCACGCCCGTTTCAGTGATATTCTCAAACCCAATTGTAGTCAGCACCGGAGATGTGGTGTCAGGAATTGGGGCGCCCAGGCTTGGGCCGGATGTACTATTTGCATCGAAGGTCATACCTGTTAATGAACCGTCATTTCCATTACCCGAACCATCGAAAGCCGTGCTTCCAGTGGTGCTCTCAAAATCATAGTATGCCACTAAGCCGGATTCGTACCCACCCAGTTTGACATCATGATATGTACTTATGTCAGCTGGCGTTCTTTCAGTATTCCAGATACGTACTTCATCAATGTCTCCCTCAAAGTTGAACTGACTGGAATTTAGCATTCCAATTTGCACGGTGGAAGTGGTGTTTTCCATCGCCGTATATGAACCTGAGATTCCAGGTGTTGCGCTTTGCTCTACACCATCAACAAACAATTTGATTCCAGAACCTGAGCCAAATCCGTCATAAGTGAGTGCAACGTGATACCACTGACCAGTATTAAATGTAAACCCAAGAGCTTCACTGTATATGTATCCACTGGATGATTGATCATATAGTAGGATGGAAAGTCTGGAAGCACTACTTGTGACCATATGCCACTCGGAGAATCCAGTCCTTTTAGACACAATACTTTGTTGAACTGTAGAAGAGAAATTAACCCATGCTTCTACCGTAAATGGCGAATCAGAAGTACCGTCACCAAAACTCAGCTGATCCACATCTGCGATTTCCACATAGTTATTAGCACCTGCAAAATCCAGCGCATTATTTGGCGGAGTGGTTGTAAGCACTTCAAGCAGTGAAGGAATATTTTGAACATTCGGTGTGGTCTCATCGTCCTGAGCCACGATATAAAAATCGTAGGCTGTTTCGGCCTGTAACCCGGCAACCGCCACTGTCACATCAGTGTTCGCCGTAGGTATGGCAAAGGTTCCGGCCGTGACCTCTCCCGTTCCTCCGCTTCCGGTTCCACCAAGTATTTCACTTACGGTAGGAGCGGTTGCACCATCCGGGACAACCACGAAGTAAACCGAGCCCGGTTCGTTGAGTTGTACCGTCAGATCGAAGCGATCGAAATCAAGGTTTTGAGCGAGTGGGTAACCACCAACGAAACCTGGAGCGGTAATGTCAGTAGCAAACGCATTGGATGAAACAAATCCGGGAGTCCCGGCCAACTGGCCATTTAAAGAATTCGTGGTTTCCAATGCCAGCGTTCCGCCCGTCTGGTTAAATGAGTATTGAGCAATCAACACATCATCGCTCAGGTCAGGTGTCGAAGTATTTGCATTGGCAACTATCTCAGACTGATCTCTCACGCCATTCCAGATTCTTAATTCATCAACCTGTCCGTCATAATAGTTAGTAGTGTAGCGACCAATCGACATAGATGTTGGCGTTACTGCATGTCCGGCAAATCTTCCTCCATCAGCACCAGTTAAGACTGTTGTCGGCATTGAATTGCCATCCAGATAAATTGTCAACTCAGTGCCGCTGTAAACCAAGGCAATATGATGCCACTGTCCATCAAACAATTTTGATCTGTCAGCATCCTGATAGGCTACATATTGGTAAGCAGATGAAGGAGATACATAACTCACAATCATTGAATTGGAGGACAGAGAGCACCCATTTCCAACCATAATCTGAGTGAAGTGATCTGAAGCCGATCCGGTTGGTCCTAGCCAGAATAAATTTTTGCAAACATCCGCATCCGGCTTGATCCAAGCCTCGAAGGTTATCGGTGAATTGATATCAATACTGGCTATGTGCTGTGCTAAATCCACTTCCGAGCTTCCATCGAGATCCAATGCATTCTCAGGTAGTGTTGCAGTAATACTAAAAGTTGTCGCCGCAATGTTACCATTCGTGCTTCCATCGGTAGCGACTCCTGCGAGCACATCTACGTCTACTTGCCCATCAGCTGATGGATAGATGTCTGCGGTGAAGGTTTGGTCGTCTCCGACATCTACGAAATTGGCTATCAAGCCATTAGTTACAGAAATATCTGTTTCAGTGAAGGTTCCGTTTTGTAGCGGCTCATCGAAGGTAATGGTCACATCAAATGGAGCGTTTGAGGTTGAGCCTGATTGGGTACTTGTGATGGTTGGGGTTGGTGGAGTAATATCAGGTGCAGATAAGGTAATCCCAGCCGTCCATTCTGTCCCAGCCATTCCACTCAAAAAGCCAGTTTGGCCAGTTGGTGAAAGATCCAGAAGTCTGAAACCATTGTCGTAGTTGAAATGGTGATAGGCTACAAGCCCAAATTCTGATCCGGTTAATTGAACATTGTAATTAGACGATATGTCTCCTGAACTTCTTTCATAGTTCCAAACCCTAAGATCATCTATTGCTCCTACAAAATACTCTGTTGGGTATCCTGAGTCATTCGGTGAGCCAATTGCTCCTGTCATTCCTGTAATGGCAGGATCCATACCTCCGGTAATCGTGCCGATCGAAACCCCGTCAATGTAGACGTCAGTGGTCGCATCTCTTATTACACATGCAATGTGGTACCATTGTCCTTGCGTCCAAGTAAAAGGTATCGTAGCATAGCTATCGGAAGTGCTGAACACTCCAATTGTGTTCCCTGTACGACTGATGTGAATGCTGAATCTGGAATTTGTATCAGCATCTCTCAAAGCAAAATATGCCCGTGCGTTGGCGTCATTGGCATCCGGACGAACCCATGCTTCTACCGTCGTGATTGCTGACTCAAGTGCCGATGGGCTGAACAACGAAACCTGCTGATTGTTTCCATCAAAAGCGAGTGCATTTTCAGGAGGACTGGCCGTGAAGTTGAATTGTAAGGAAGCATTATTAAGATTTCCCGAAAGGTCGGTTGCTACACCGCTAGGGATTTCAAAAGTGACCGTAACACCATTATCCGATGGAAATAGATCAACTCCATATTCTCCTGCGCCCCAATCTGTGAAATTGGCGAAAGTTGCATTTCCAATCGTGAACTCGCCAGGACTAAAGCCTGCCATGGCTTCACCGAAGTTAATTCGAAGAGTTACTGGGGAGTTGTTTCCATCAAACCCTGCCTCATAGGCAATTGTAGGTGTAGGAGCAGTTACATCCGGAGGTGATGGGTCAGAAATCACTGGTCCAGTCCCTGTTTGTACAGCTCCTGTAATAGTACCATCATTCGTATCGTACGGGGAGCCAGCATTCTCTCCTACAAAATCATTTAAAGCCCCACCGTCTAAATCCATTTTATAGTAAGCGACCAATCCAGTCTCTGTACCATTAAGCTCTTCGTCTTTGAACGTAGCAATCTGCGCTTCTGCTCTCACATAATCCCAAATTCTTACCTCATCTATCTGACCGTCCAAGAACTGGTTTCCTGCTTGATGCCCTCCAATGGAAGTGTTGGCGTTTAGAAATACCGCATTATCGGTACCCTGCGTAATAAAAACGCCATCCAAATACAATGTGACAATCCCGTTTTCATTTTTGGTAGCAGCCACGTGATGCCAAGTGCCATCATTGACTCCTGACAATGGAATGTTCGTAGCAGTTCCTCCCTTCCAGTAAAAGAGATCCGATCCGTTGAAATAAAGTGAGAACCTGTTGGTTTCACCACCTCCATATTGACCGATAATCGACCCGGTAGTGGCCGTTGTGTTTACCCAAGCTTCAATGGTGAACTCATCGGTCGTTCCAGTTGGGATTAGAGGAGAGCCAAGGTCAGCTGCACCAGAAGTGCCGTTGAAATCCATTGCAAAATTGGGTAGCTCGACAAGATCAATACTAAAGGCCAAGTCAAAACTTGTATATTCCGTTGCGTTACTTATAGGCCCTAAAACGTCATACCACATTGATCCCCCGCTGTAGGCACTTCCTCCGGATTTGAAATCAAAGTTTGGCTGATCGGCATCACCATTGTCATCAACCATAAAGGTGTATTGTGTAGCATCTTCTAAATACACACTCGCACCAGAGAAATCAAAAACATGCGTCGTATTAGGATTAATAACCACACTCGTTAATTGAGAGCCAACGAGGGTTCCTGTTCCGTTACCGGAATTGCCTTGATACACTGACACGGTTACATTGTCCAGTACACCATTTCCATTCGCAATGCCATTAAAATACATCGTGATTGTTTCCAACTGTCCTCCGCATGTAGTAGTGAACGTCTGTCCGAATACTCCGACTCCAGCGCTAGTCTGATTGGCTGTAGTGTTCTCAATAGTACAAAGAGGTGGTACAGGCGTGTCAATGGTAAACGGCCCTGCACCGGCCAAATCCGTCCCATCTTTGTTCGCATCTCCGAATCCGAAGTTGCTTTCAGCCGCTGGAGCTGCTAGCGAGATTGTGTTTCCATTGGTCGCGCCAGAAGCTATATCTGCTGTCACATAAATGTAGGTGGTGGTTCCTGCGGTAAATGTCAGTGCAGGATCGGGAAGGATTCCAATATTTCCGTCGGGGACACCAGAAGGGTGACTCACAAAAAATTCAGAATCTCCTAAATCTCCTCCACTTTGAGCCGCTGCAAAATCATCCGAGCCGGTGTTCAAGTAGAAGTTAAAATTGTCAAAATCCGCTTGAGACGTTACAGTAGGAGTAAGAAACATTCCTCCAAACTCTGCATCAGCATCCGTCACAACGAACTCTATTTTGTAGATCAAGTTGTCAATAGAACCTGGTTCGAGAGTAGTGGTAGTTACAGAAAGTGTGTTTATTTCGACACTTGGTTCGATGGTGGTCATGAACTCTTGAGACACGACTTCAGATTGTCCGCCTGCTCCATCATCAGCTACCCAATATATGTAATAGGTCGTAGCAGGTGTTAGGTCATTTCCGTTTGTAAAACTTGTGTTTCCAACCCCAAAATTTTGAGGACCCGCTAACCCGATGTTGTAATCGTTGAAATTATATGCCGTGGTACCTGTGTGATCTTGCCCTAAGATGATTTGAGCGGCAGTAGGAACCGTGCTCGATGTAGTGATTACATAATACAGCGTGGAGGCGCTTCCAAGAATAATATCGACATCTGCTTCTTCTGACGAAGGGCTCAAAACCAGTCCGTAGAGATTAATCTCAGGTGCTGCATCGATGGTTGGAGCAGTAGTCACCCAGGTGGGCGAGCCATTGAATGTGCCATTAAATCCACTTTTGCTATCAAATGCCGTAGTTCCCGATCCCGAACCGAAATCGAAGTAGGAAACCAAATCGTTGTAAAGGGATGGGACTAGTTCATTGTCGTAGTTAGCTGCTATATCTGAGGCTGTTCTTTCTGTATTCCAGATTCGGATATCGTCGAGTTGACCATCGAAATAACCAGAAGGGTCCCAACCATTTCTGGAAATAAAAAAGGAGCTCGTTCCGGTAAATGCGGAAGAATGTGTTCCTGAACCAACCAGACTACCGTCTACATATACTGTTGATTCTAAGGTCGTGGTATTGTGAGTTACAGCGAGATGGTGCCAGCCCGTGTTCACCGTGTAGGGCACAAGCACGTCATCAGAGAAAAAGCCCACCTTGATGTTGGTGTCCTCTAAATTTACATGCAGGGCTTGATTGATCACTCCGGCTGTACCCTGAGCAAACATATTTTGATTGGCCGATGGGTCGTTAGTATTGAACCAACCCTCTACTGTGAAGTCTGAATTGGCGAGATTGATGCCCGTGCCCGAGAGGTAATCAGATGACCCATTAAAAGAAAGGGCTGAGTTGCTCTGATCAAACAATATATCCACAGCCTTATCCATGATTGCCTCATGTTGCACTTGAGAGATTTGAACTCCGCCAGTTTGAGCATAAAGCAGGAAATAAATTTCAGAATTCCCATTTAAACTGTTGATGGTATGATCGTACCCCGCCGTACTTCCATTGTCCGTGGCAAAGGCACTAGATCCTGAATCCTTCACAATAACCAAGTGATTCACAGACGGATCACCCGCATTATAAATCTGCCAAACAAACCCACGATAAACTTCGCCCCCGATGTTGCGAGTCAATTGATAGGATTCCTGATTTCCTCCACCGTCTGAACCTAAATCACCCTCTATAAGGAAAGTAGAAACATTATCAAGCTTACCTCCAAAGACAAACATTTTGTCAAGGTGGCGAGTAAAGTACTGACCAGTCGTTCCAAGATTAGAGCTAGAAAAAACCGTATTATCAGAGTAGTTTAATGCATTGTCTGCATAACTCGCCCCTCTACTGAAGTTAGTATTTAAATAATTCCCATTATCGTACATATCATTGCCTCCATCGCCAATGAAATTTGGCCCGCTATACGTTGGGCCTGGACTATCCTGAATACTCCAAGAGTTCGGGATAAGGGCTACTATTTCAGACGATCTTGAATTCAGCTCGGCTAAAGCCGCATTCAAATCTTGTCCTTGGGAGGTTGAAGACGCAAAAGCTAGGAGTAGGATTCCTGCAAATTTCTTCCAGTTAAGAGGTTTCATAGTGGGTGATTCAAGTAAAAAACTCAAATTGGTCGGGAAATTTAACACTTTAGGTTGGGTGCATCTATACCGACAACTACGTATTTCCTTATTCTACATCATCTTTTATGCGGAAGGGCCGGAAACACGATGCTCCTGAAACAAAAAACAAGCCAAAAGGACAAACTATTCCTTTATGTACTCGTAGGCCCCCAAATCAGGTTTGGGGACTCGGATGTTGCCGTCTAAATCAGATGAGATTCCTATTTCCGTTCCTTTATCAATTGAAAAAGAAAGTGAATCCAGATGATAGTCAAATAACTGAGGATTTAAGAAGCCGGGAAAGTTCTGTTCTTGCGAAATAATGAAGTTGTTGTAAGGAATAGCTGAGCGAAGAATTCCCGTTAGAAAATTTCTAGTAACTGGCTCCCCTGCACCTTCTACAATCAGCAATTCCTCTCTTTCAGATCCCCAAATTATGGTGTTCCTAAGCGTGATGTTCAGAGGTGCAGAAATTACCGATCCACCGCCTACTACTATGTTGTCAGAAAACTGGACCGACGGCTCATCTCGAGAGAAAAGATTGGGAAAATTGGAGAGGGTGCAATGGTCGTATTGGTAAGTACCTCCAGCGAAATTCCCAACTAAGTAATCCCTGCAATTATAGACAACCGTATTGCTAGCGTAAATTTCCGAAGTGAAAGCGAGGATGCCTGAACTGGACATGTGGCCTATGGTGGAATTAGTTATGATCAAATCGAAATCGTCATCATCGTCGGGGGTGCCCACCCTCAATCCAATAGTGCCATTGGTCAAGTCAGAATAATGCACTTCGTTATCAGTGCTTCCTTCAAGTAAATAGATAGCATCCCATTGACCGGGCGCAACTTCATATGCCGCATCAAATCGCGAATTTCTTACAGTAATTCTATTATCAAATTCACCATTCAATTTCAAGGAACCCTTAACCAAAATGGCCGCATCATTGTCCAAAAAAACCCTCGCACCGGGATCAATGTTTAAGGTACACAGGGTGTCTACAAGCGCATAATTGTAAATGACATAAGGACGATCTGCCGTCCAGGTTACGTTGCACAACGTGTCGGCATTTACATAAATAGCATCCTGCCCATAAGCCACCAGTTTCACATGGCCGGAGTTGCCATTCCAGTCGAAAACCACCGAGTCCTTGACCAAATATGGGAGGTTCTGATCCTGTGGATCGATGAACACAGAGACCAAAACCTGAAGGCTGTCTTTGCCGAAGAGGGTCTCATTGCGAATGCGATTGGACTCTTTTCCATTAATGATCAGAGAATAATCCGAGTTGTTTCCTTTGCCTAATCGAATCTCATCAAATTTTACAGCGGCCTTATTAGGGTTATAAATCCTGAAACGCCGTGTAATGCTTCCTCTCTGACTAAGAAGGGTATCAAAGAGCACTGTGTCGGTGCTTATCTGTAGACGCAGGTTGGGTGAAGTGGAGACGAGTTCTTCATCTGGGCGACAGGAAGATAGGGAAAGTATCAAAAGCAGGAAGAACATCCCCCCGCCAACGCTATTCCTCACACACCCCCCTTGAAAGGGGGATTTTGAAATTGAGTCTCCCCCCTTGAGGGCGAGTGCGGTGGAAAGGCGCGCAGAAATGGGGGTGTTTTTCATTCCTCCAACTAACGCTTTACGCTGCTCCTTCTTTTAATTTTTCTGCATTTTCTGCAATACGTAGCTCCTCTATGAACTGGCCGATCTCTCCACCCATTACCGTTGGTAGATTGTGCACGCTCATGTTTATTCGATGATCGGTAACCCGTCCCTGAGGATAATTGTATGTACGTATTTTATCAGATCTGTCACCAGTGCCCACCATTGATTTGCGGTCCGCACTTATGGCATCATTGTGTTTTTTCAATTCAATTTCATACAATCGTGATCGTAGCACCTTCAATGCCTGGGCATAGTTTTTATGTTGGGAACGGCCATCCTGACATTCTACAACCAACCCACTCGGAATGTGAGTAAGTCGAATGGCCGATTCGGTCTTGTTGATGTGCTGACCACCTGCACCCGATGCACGAAATGTGTCCTTTCGGATGTCACCCATGTTGAGTTCCACATCTACTTCCTCCGCCTCTGGTAGTACCGCAACTGTTGCCGCTGATGTATGAACCCTGCCTTGTGACTCGGTGGCTGGCACCCTTTGCACTCGGTGCACGCCAGATTCAAATTTCATTTGAGCAAATACGTCCTCACCTTCTATCGAAGCTACGATTTCCTTGAAACCGCCGGCCGTTCCTTCATTGGCATTCATCAAGGAGAAATTCCAGCCCATGATGTCCGCATAATTTCTGTACATCCTAAACAAGTCTCCTGCAAAAAGTGCCGCTTCATCTCCGCCTGTTCCTGCCCGGATTTCCAGTATTACATTCTTGCTGTCATTAGGATCTCTTGGAATGAGCATGTATTTCAGCTCCTCCTCCAATTTCTCAATGGCGGGTTCCAGTTCCTCAATTTCACCCTTGGCCATTTCCCTAAACTCAGGGTCCTTTTCCGTATTCAAAACTTCTTTAGCGTTCTTCAGATTAGCGGTAGCCAGGGTGTACTCCTTGTATTTTTCTACAATTTTCCCAAGATCGCTATACTCCTTGTTCAGCTTGGAGTATTTATCCATGTCCGAAACAATGTCGGGCTGAACGATGAGCTGTCCCACCTCCTCAAATCTGTGCTTTATGTCCTCCAGTTTCTCTATCATGTCGGCGAATTCGGTTGGCAAATTTATAGAACTGCCTGATCAATTACTCAGACTTCTCTATGTCTGAAACAGTCGACCGTGTGGTCATTGACTAGCCCAATAGCTTGCATATGTGCATAGATGGTGGTGGAGCCTAGAAACTTAAACCCGCGCTTTTTCAAATCCTTGCTTAGGGCGTCCGATTCAGGGGTAGTCACGGGCACTTCTGACATTGATTTCCACTGATTGATGATTGGTTTTCCGCCTACAAACTCCCAGATATATTTGTCAAAAGTTCCGAACTCTCCTTGAATTTCTATGAAGCGCTTGGCGTTGTTAATGGTCGCTTCGATTTTGGCTCTGTTCCGAATTATTGAAGCATCTTGAAGCAATTCCTCCACCATTCCACTTCCATATTGTGCCACTATGCTCACATCAAAATTTGCAAAGGCATTTCTGTACCCATTTCTTTTTTTAAGAATAGTTGCCCAACTCAACCCAGCTTGTGCGCTTTCGAGAACCAAAAACTCGAAATGCTTACGGTCGTCATGCACCGGAACGCCCCATTCCTCGTCGTGATACTTGATATAATCTTCAAATTGTCCTTCGGCCCAATTACATCTTTTTGGCATGTCAAATAATTTTTCAACTAAAGGTAGGTTGAATAATATATAATTTAGCCACAATGAGAATTGCCATTTTACTCGGACTATTAATCGGATTTAAAGCGACAAGCCAGATACCTCCTACATTGGTTACCGAAAGATCTATTGTCATTATCGACCTTCCTTTGGAAAAAAAAGGGGAGTTTTTGGTAAGAGGAAATTGGAAAGAGCAAGCCACGAAAATCCAGAGCAATCTCTCCATTATGGGAATTGATGCGATTGGTTACCTGCACATCGATGATTGGGAGGCCAGTCAGTCTAGCAAGGAAAGCTATCAATTGTTTTTCGCTCAGCGCATGGTCAAACACCGAATTCTAGTTTCGAAAAATGCCAGCAGCCTTTTCGAGCTATCAATAATGCCATTGACAAAAAATGAAATTCAATGGAAAACGGAAGCCGGTTCTATTAACCAAGCATTCTTACGCCTTGGTCAGGATATAAAAAAAGCGGGACACCCCATTGAAAATTTCCTAAGCCCGACTAATGCCGAAATCTTCGTTGACATTCCTTTTACCAAGTATTCTGCGTCCACGAATTATCCAGATCAAATCCGGCGGCTGACCCTTGGAGTGGCCAGGAACCCAAACGAAAAGGATAATGAAAAGCTGGTGGAAATCATGTCAGACTATCCATTCCAGTATGAACTCTTTGACTACACGGATGATGACGATGCTTTCAGGCAGGGATATCAATACATACTTGTTAGCATGTCAACAAGTGGAAGTTCTGTTAAAAAGCTATTGAATTTCAGAACAGCCGGGAGCAACGAAACAGACTACATCTCCACAGTAAAAGGAGACAGCACGGACACTCGACTGAAGACGATCCCGGTTAATGCATTGGTTCACAAATATTACTTTAGGCAAACGGTAAATCATGAGGTCTTTGTGGGAAAGGAGTGGGATGCTGATGTAAGCTGGGAAAAGTCACTTGAGAATTTTATTCTGAATTTGAGGATCGCTTTTAAACGTATCTGATGGAGCTGAATCATTTCAAGACCAGGCCGAAAGTTGCCGCTATTGATACAGCCACGTACCTTAACAAGCTCGGTTTGTTCAAAGAGCTGCCATCGCTCAACTATCTGCGGCAGTTGCATCGGCAGCACCAGATGGTCATTCCTTTTGAAAATTTGGACGTACACTTTAGGCGTCCAATTACCCCTGATGTCAGAAAAATTTTTAATAAAATAATCCCAACAAAGCGCGGGGGGTTTTGCTACGAACTGAATCTTTTGTTTTACCATTTATTGGTTCACCTCGGCTATGAATGCCAGTTGATTTCGGCCAATGTTTTGAATAAAGAAACAGAAGAATTCGGGCCGGAATATGACCACATGGCCATACTGGTGAAAATACAGGACAGCATTTATTTGTGTGATGTTGGGTTCGGTGATGGCTTTATTTACCCAAAAAAGCTGGACCTTCTTTCCCTTCAGATGGATTTCAATAGATACTTCAAGTTTTTTATTGATCCGGACGACAACTATTTCATTAAGCGAACTTTGGACACGCAGAATTTTGAGCCGCTCTATCGATTCAAAATTCAGATGAGGGAGCCTATTGAATTCTTGGACCAGATCAATTTCAAACAAAGCTCACCAGAGTCGCCGTTCGTTGGAAAGAAAATTATAACAATGCTGACTCCTGAAGGTAGAATTACTCTTTCGGACGGTAAACTTCGGATTCAGGAAAGGGGGGAAGACATTCACATCGCGGTTCTTAACGACGATGACTTTTTCACAAAAATGGAGGAGCATTTTGATATTAGTTATCAAACACTCCTCCAGGTCTAGGTTAGGTAGGTGATTCTTAGATTTCGTATTTCTTCACTGCCTTTCTAAGGCTGTCCACATTGGCAGTGATGGATGGGTCGCTGTAAATCTGCTTAGATAGGGCTCCCACAACTTTTTTCTTGAAGCCTAACTTCTCAGCAATCTCCTCACAGTATTTGATTTCGCTCAAGTACACCTGACTATCGATTTTCATTAACTGAACGACATTGTACAAATAATCAAACTTATCTTCATCGGTCATCGTACTCACCGGAGGCATTGGCTCTGGAGTCTCCACTAAATCATCTATTTCTTGTTCTTTAAGTCCATTGGCTTTGCCAATCATATAGATGAGCTGCTTCTCATCTCCTGAAAACTCCCCATCTGCATTGGCTAATTGAATAAGCGTGCTGAGTTGTGCTCTTATGCTCATAGTAGGCTGTGTTTATTTTTTACGAGTTTTAAATATAGACTTTTCAATCAATAAATTTTTTAACCTTCTGCTTTAATTTTTCTCTGTTGGTTGTAATGCTCGGATCACTGTATATCATTGAAGACATCTTGCTAACCACTTTTTTGTCGAATCCAAGCTTGACGGCTACCTCCTCACAATACCTGATTTCACTAAGAAATACTTCATGATCAATTTTCATAAGCTGAATGATGTTGTACAAATACTCAAATTTCTCGTCGAACCCCAGTATACTGAAGTCGAGCTTGATTTCGGTATTTTTAGCCCTGAGCCCAGCCTCAATGAATTCACGGATTTCGGACTCAGGCACACCATTGGCTTTTCCAATTGCAAGAATTTGAATCTCTTCGCTTTTATCAAATTTCTCGTCTACAATGGCAAGTTGCACCAATGCTCTAAGTTGATTTCTAATTCCGTTCATACCAAGGTGAAAGATTTGACTTCAATTTAACCAAATTCTCAATGCATATAACTACCCGCATTAATGTCGAATGTTGAACCGGTTGCATGGTCAGCCATTCCACTGGCAATGAAGGTCACTAGAGGTGCAATGTCTTTTGCCTCGGTCAGTCTTTCCAGTGCTAGGTCATCCTTAGCGTATTCTTCACCAAATTGGCGCATAAATTCCTGTGCCATTTCGGTACGAACAAAGCCTGGGGCTATGCTAAAGGCCTTTATGCCCTGTGTGCCGAAATTTCTAGCAATCGAATGGGTGAGAGAAATAAGCCCAGCTTTAGAAGAAGCGTAGGCAATGTATTCCTCCTTTTCCCCTTTGAATGCCGCACGCGATGCAATGTTAATAATCCTACCGGCGGCTCTTCTTTTAATGAAATGTTCTATCGCCTTCTTACTCAAAATGGATGCGGATGTCAAGTTGACCATCATGGTCGTGTTCCACTTTTCCACCCATTCCTTTTCTGGGGCATCCATTTTACACGGAATCGCTACACCGGCATTGTTTATCAATATCTCGATGCTGCCCATCTCCAAAGCAGCTCTCTCAAACAATTTGGCAGCCTCCCCCTCTTTCGATAAGTCCGCTTGGAAGGCACGTGATTGGTTGCCTATGATACTCGCAAGGTTTTCAGCCTCACGAGTACTCTCATTGTAATGCACACCGATGGTGGCACCAGCCTCCGCGAGCTTCGTAGCTATGGCCTTACCAATTCCTTTACTTGCTCCTGTTACTAGGATATTTAGCCCAGATAGGTTAATATACATCTGTATTTTGTGGTTAAAGCCCTAAAATAGCTAATGATTTTTAAGACTTTGATTTTAATTTCAAATTTCCAATTCTTGAAAGAAAAGCATAATTTAGCCTGTACCAGCCTTGAAAATTTTTATCACCACTAGTATCTTCCCACTTTAAACTTGGACAATGGGTATAATAATCCCTCTACTACTGATTTCCTTCTGCTGCCTGATCATCTGGAGGGCTGGCGATGGATTCATGGCTGCCTCAGAATATGTTGGACGAAACCTCTCTGAGGGGGTTCGAGGAGCAACAATCAACGCGATTGCTAGCTCAATGCCAGAAGTTTTCACCTCACTTTTCTTTCTTTTTATTCTTCAACAAGATGGTGTTGGTTTTACCGGAGGTATAGGTACTACTGCTGGTAGCGCAATTTTTAATAGTATGGTCATACCGGCCGTTGCGGTGATTGCCGTAATTTCCATGGGTTTAACCAAAAATATTGAAGTGTCTAGAAAGGTTATGCTGCGAGATGGCATATCCTTGATTATCGCAGAATTCATTTTCTTAATTCTTATAAGTGGTTCAACTCTTTACTGGTATCATGGTCTAATCCTAATGCTAGTTTATGTGGTATACATCGTATACATGTTCGGCACCATGAGCAAAAAAGAGCGTAAGGAGATGTTGGATGAAGACACCCACATACCTGAAGAAGAATTTGAACACGAAGAGCCCCAGAGTTCTTTATTTAAAGGCATTCTCACTTTTGATCTTGAAAGAATATTTATTGGTCGTGCTAAGCTTGATAATGCTCGAGCTTGGACACTTCTAATTTTCTCTACCCTTTCCATCGCCCTGGTTTGTTACTTCCTAGTGCTTGGCTGTGAATGGATTGGTACTGGAGTTGGTTCATTACCCGTTCCTTCAGATGGAGCAAGTCCTGAGCAATTGAAGGCTTATGAGGAGTCTTTAGGTTATACTTTCATGGGTATGGACCTTAAAGGCTTAGGCATTCCGGTAATGTTTGTTGCTCTTATTCTTGCATCTGCTGCCTCTAGCTTTCCTGACACTATCATTTCCATGAAAGACGCGAAAAAAGGAAACTATGATGACGCCATCTCAAATGCTCTTGGAAGTAACATTTTTGACGTCTGCTTTGCGTTAGGTCTACCGCTAATGATTTTCACCCTAATTCATGGCCCTATCACCATGCCTGAGGAAATCGTGAGACAAAGTACAGAGCTTCGATTCTTGCTTTGGTTGCTTACTATTGTAGTGGTTGTTCTCTTTATCTCTGGCAAATACCTTGGAAGGAAGAAAGCTTACTTACTGCTAGCCATGTATGCATTATTCGTGGTATATGTAGTCGGACGTGGTACCAAGCATGAACTGGCACAATCCATTGCTGATTGGCTTGTAAACACTGCTCATTACTTGGGGATTGGCTAAATAATCAGATATGTTTTTTCGTCTTCTTTGATGACCTCTATAAACTTGAGGCCTGAACACCTACGTTCTGACTCTTCTCCGGAGGTGAGGTCAAACCTGAATGAATGCCACGGGCACGTCACCTCGTTTTGACCATTTAAATGACCAGAACTAAGGGAGGCTCCAAGGTGAGGGCATTGATCATAAAAGGCAATAAGGGAGCCTGAAGTTCGAACAAGACAAATCAGTTTACCATCAGCTTTTACTTGCTTTTTTGCTCCTTTCGGAATGGTATTTTCCAATGATGATTGGCTATGAAATAATAAGAGCTTCTTCATATATATTGCAATATGCTAAAATGCCAGCGCGATAAGTTTCTGCTCCAAAGGAAACACGCTTATATCAACTGTGCTTACATGTCTCCACTTATGAAAAAGGTTGAGAATGCAGGTCGTAAAGGAATTGCCTTAAAGCGAACGCCCTTTAAAATTGGGCACGAAGAATTCTTTAAAGAAGCAGAAAGGGTGAGATTTTTATTCTCTCAGCTTATCAATTCTAATAATCCAAATCGATCAGTAATCATTCCATCTGTTTCTTATGGCATGGCCAATGTAGCCAACAACTTACATAGGCCAAAAGGTGAAATACTAGTAGTTTCGGAGCAATTTCCAAGCAACGTGTACCCTTGGAAAAGTCTTGTCAAGTCAGGATACAAGCTAAAGGTAGTGGATCCTGGAACCGATAGTATGGAGAAGGGTTTGAAGTGGAACGAGCGCATTCTTGAGTCAATAAATAAGGAGACTGTGCTTGTCGCAATCGGCCATGTTCATTGGGCCGATGGAACCTTGTTTGACCTTCTTTCTATTCGCAAGAGACTTGATGAAGTTGATGGCATGTTGATAATAGATGGCACTCAATCCGTTGGCGCACTCCCTTTTGACGTCTCACTAATCCGCCCTGATGCCTTAGTTTGTGCTGCTTATAAATGGCTAATGGGCCCATATGGAATTGGAATGGCCTATTTCGGGGAGAGATTTGACAAAGGCAATCCGATTGAACAAAATTGGATCAACCGTGAGAATAGTGACAACTTTCGAGATTTGGTAAATTATCAGAACAATTACCTCCCCGGTTCACTTCGCTATGAGGTAGGAGAGCGCAGCAACTTTATTTTACTACCCATGGTAAAGGCTGCTTTGAAAGAAATCATTAAGTGGCAGCCCGAACGAATCCAAGACTATTGTGATGCCCTCACAAATTCTCTTATTGGAGATGCCCAACTTTTAGGTTTTCAAATGGAGAGTGAGGCATATAGGTCAAAACACCTTTTCGGACTGAGATTACCAGAGGGAGTTTCAGGAGAAAAGGCTCTCAAAATATTTCATCAAAGAAAACTTAGCCTTTCTCTTCGAGGTGACGCTATTCGCGTCTCACCACATGTATATAATGACTCTAAGGACATCAATAAATTAATGTCCTCGCTCCACGAATTGGTGAATTAGCTTACGATTTTTTCGCTTTCTCTTTTCTGCTGTTCACAAACAGCAAAGCATTAACGAATGCTATTAGACCTACAAATATGTAGACGAAAAGATGGACACCTTCTGTTACTGCTGGGTTCGTTAGTTCCATTTCAATTTATTAAACGTGATCTCCTTTATGCTTACTCACTTTATCGTTGGGCAGGACCCAAACACATGCGATAGAGAGTACAAAAAGAAAGAGTATAATTCCTAGCATTGCCATAGTTAAGCAGCTTTAGTTTTCAGCAAATATAAGCCCGACTGCCGAGCATCAAAATAAAACATTTAGACATGCCCTTGGTCAAGCATAGCATCCGCTACCTTAACAAAGCCGGCAATGTTTGCTCCCTTCACATAGTCCACGTACCCGTCACTTCGTATGCCGTGTTTCACGCAGTTAGCATGAATGCTCTTCATGATTTGCTGGAGCTTATTATCCACCTCCTCGCGAGTCCAATGTAATCGTTGTGAGTTCTGAGTCATTTCCAGACCAGAAGTAGCCACACCTCCGGCATTGGACGCTTTCCCAGGGCTAAACATGACTTTATTCTCTTTGAAATATTCTACAGCATCTGGTGTAGTTGGCATATTGGCTCCCTCAAACACCCCTTTGCACCCATTTTTTACCAAAGTCTTGGCATCTTCCAATGGCAATTCATTCTGAGTCGCGCATGGATATGCCAAGTCACACTCAATAACCCATGGGTTCACATCTGCGGTGAATTTTGCCTTAGGATATTTCTGCACATACTCGCTTATCCTTCCTCTTTTCTTGTTTTTAAGATCCTTTACAAATTCCAATTTCTCCCGATCAATTCCGTCTGGATCATAAATGAATCCTGCTGAATCAGAAAGAGTGACTGGCTTAGCCTCAAAATCAAGGAGCTTCTCGACCGTATACTGAGCCACATTTCCACTTCCTGAAACCGTGCAGACTTTTCCCTTCAAATCTCCGCCCGCATTTTCGAGCACCTCTTTACTAAAATAAACCACTCCGTATCCAGTCGCTTCGGTTCGAACCAAACTTCCACCGTACTCAATACCTTTTCCTGTGAGAATACCGGCATATTCACCGGCAATCCGCTTATACTGCCCAAAGAGGTAGCCTATTTCTTTCCCGCTCACCCCGATATCACCGGCTGGTACATCGATATTTGCACCAATATGCTTGCGAAGCTCCGTCATGAAGCTCTGACAAAACAACATTATCTCGCGCTCGCTCTTGCCCTTAGGATCAAAATCGCTACCCCCTTTACCTCCACCAAGTGGTAGAGTGGTCAGCGCGTTTTTGAATACCTGCTCAAAAGCCAAAAACTTAAGAATACTAAGGTTTACTGATGGGTGAAACCTAAGCCCACCTTTATAGGGCCCAATGGCTGAGTTCATCTGAACTCTAAACCCTCTATTGATTCGATAATTTCCTTCATCATCCACCCAGGGAACTCTGAAAATAAAAATTCTCTCGGGCTCCACCATACGCTCCAGGATATTGTATTTCTCATACTTTGGGTGGTCAGCGATATAGGGAATCACTGTTTCTGCCACTTCCTTTACAGCTTGCAAAAATTCAGGTTGGTGCTCGTTCTTGGCACTTACTGCCTCCATGAATGAGGCTATTTTCTTGGCGTGTTCTGACATTGGGATAAGGTTAACTGTTGTTCGGGTTGAAGTTAGTTTCTTTTTCGAAAATGAAAAGCATCTAGCTATGTAAGACCCAGTATTTATTAACAAAAACTAAATAATAAGGTTACCGTTTATTACCCTTAGTATAGCATTTTTACAAAATAAACCACCTATAGTATGAGCCAGATTGATAGCGAGATCTTCATAAGAGTTGCTCATCTCGATGGAGACGAAAAGAGTGCAGTCTTAAACTACATTAGAAACCTTAAGGGTAGAAATCACAGCGGCAAGAAGCATCGTCGCAGAGCTATCCGTCAAATTCAGGAAGCCCTGAATCACAAGGATTAATCTTCGGAAAGAACAATAATTCGATCCTGAGGACCTAATGTGACGAGTTCTGACTTCTTAGGGTTCACGGTAACCCCATAATCCTTATCAGCCTTTTTTGAATCTGCAACGATCCTATAGCCAATAGCTACTTCATTCTTACGGGCCGCAGATTCAAGTATTGTATAGAAGTTAACTGGTTCTCCAACACGGACATACTCCACGGCTGGCTTGATGTATATTTCAGAGCCGTCAGCATCAAACAAGTCTTCAAAAACTTTCATCAAAAACTTATTCTCACTGACCTGACTCATCATTAAGCTGATAAGTTTGTCAGATACAATAAAGTCATCAGCGCTGGTAATATCTGCCAATTGACGATTTCGGATGTCAAGCATTTCACTTACGATCTTGTACTTGTCTCCTCTCTTCTCTGAGAAATTTCTCAAATGCAACAGCGTAATAAGTGTTTGGGCATCTGCCTCCTGTATCGGGTAATAATTTTGATAGCAAAGCAGAATGATATAATCCTGCTCTCCGAGATTCAGCTCTTCTAAAGTCTCTCTATCTGTGGTGTCATGTACCTCAAACTCCAGAGTGATATTCTTTACATACTTCGAAAGCTGTTTGATGGTTTTGTAAGCATCATCAAACTTTGAGATGACTTTGACAACAGAACCAGGCGCCACGTAGTAGTCAAGCTCCTTGATTATGTACCTTGCTCTGTCATTCCAACCCACTATCGTAATCTTCTCTTTCTTCATACGAGCGGGCTCTGTGTAGACTATTCTACTCTCATCTATTGGAATGACGGCAGGCGAATTCGGAACGAGCGTGTCGTCATCCTCCGTGATCCCAATTACTCTGTCTCCACTTTTGAAAATCGTATCCATTGGTGGGTTCACCTCCACTGAGTCGTCGGCATACTGAAGACCCATGATGGCAGAATCATGATAGGCAAAAAGAATCTCTCTAAAAGTCTTACCAACGAGCGACTCTTCCTCCATAAAATAAATCTCATCACCGCCAAAGTCCATTAGCTCAATGTAAACAACACTCAACCCGCTTTGCCGGCTGGTTTGCACCATGATTCTGGAAATAATTTCATCAGATAAGATCAGCTCTACTTCATCGCCTCCAACCATCTTGGCTACCTCATAGTTTTTCCTATTCTCAATCTCAGCCGTGATATGGTATGGCTCTTCTCTTCGATTAGGGTTAGTCACTATCGCCACAATTGTCTTAATAATTTGAGAATCCGAATTCTCATTGTCCTTATCTAGAATGATGATAGACTTAGTTTCGAAAGGATTTGCGATGTACAAATCATGAACATCAATGGGATTACCTGTTCTGCAAATCACCTTAGTGTTCTTGGTATCTCCTACTTTGTCTCTAATTTCATCCTCCATTTTCACCTTATCCATATCGGCAAGGATCACGATAGTTCCCGTTTTTTGATTCTCATTTGCAAGAACTATTTCTGGAATAATGGTGAATATTTTTGAGGACCAGCCAAGTATAAGAACGTGCCCCTCTTCTATAACAAATGAACGTCCCTTTCTGAGTGTCTCTATTTGACTCATGATACCATTTGAGATCAATCCAATGAGGGTGGAAATAACGACCAGACCTACAATAGTCACGGTCATCATGAATAACTGAAACGGCCAGTTGTCCGTGGCATTTCCTACTACGCCGGGATCTAGAACGTGGGTTAGGTTCTCCCAGATTGATTCAAAAATATTGAAGCTGGTGTCACTATTGGGGTGTAAGTTGCTTACCCAGAGCAAAAATGAGAAGATCAAGACCATCACGACTGTGACGATACCTAGCCCGTTAATCATCGCAACCGGGCCTTTACTTACATAATTATCAAACCAATATTTGAATCGAACTTTTAAGGAAGGTTTTTTCATTTAGTCCAAGAGCCTGTGTATTGCTAAAATAGTGAAAAGGAATTGCTTTCATGTAAATATCATTCTTTGTCGGCCAAAATACCCAAATTGTCTACTCAGTTGCTACATTCTTCGTATTTCTGCCTTACAATACAATCTCATGAGAATCCCAAAGTTTGTTTTCGTTGTTGCGATGGTTTTCGTTGTTGGCTGCAATCCTGTCACAATTGAGTACCCCCTGATATACACAGATGAAGACCCCAATCATGAATTCGCTTTTAAGTTAAAAGAGGTCCTTGAGGACTCTTACAATGTGAATATTCGGCTAGTAAAAGCGGCCAGTGTGAAGGCGGTGGTGGATAGCCTAGAAAAGGGAAAGATAGATATGGGACTGATTGAAAATCTCAATAATCTAGGCTCAGGAATTCAATCCTTAGTTCCCGTCTATCCCAAAGTTTTCCATTTGTTTTATAAAGAAGGACTAAGCCCATCCAAGTTTCAAGACCTCTTTTATGAAAAGGAGATTTACATCGGACTTGAGGGGTCCGCATCGTACAATTTTATCATGTCACTCTTTGACTATTACAGACTTGATGTTTCGCGGATTCGTGTGACCTCAGAAATGGCCCAAGCGGATGTTCTTGCTATTTTTTCCGTGATCATGAGCGAAGCGGACATGTCTAGGTTTGAGGGTTATAAGTTGTATTCGCTAGATAATGTCATAAGCATGGATGGTGGATCTGAAGTCGATGGAATAGCCTTAAAGTTTCCTCTAGTTCGACCATTTATCATTCCAAAAAGCACTTATGGCTCACTGACAAACGAACCGATTGTGACCATCGCGACGGACATGATGTACGTCGTACGGGAAGGAATGGGTGAAACTGCCGTGTCTGATCTCATGACCTCCCTATTCGAACATCGAGAGCAGTTTGTTCATGTAAATCCCTCTTTCTTCTTTGGGATAATTGAGGATTTTGATCGGTCAAAATTGAGCTATCCCTTGCATAGAGGGGCCAGAGCCTATCTGGAAAGAGATCAACCAGGATTCTTGGAGCGATACGCTGAGTTAGCTGGGGTGGCCCTCACCATTTTTATTGCGATTGGCTCTGGGGTTGTTTCACTTACAAAATGGCGTAAGCAAAAGAAGAAGGATCAGGTGGATGTATTCTATGAACATCTACTGAAAATCAAAAATGAAATTCCGGCAATTTTCACTGTTCAGCATGCAAGAGAAAGTATTCAAGAAGTAAAGGCAGAGCAGAACAGGGCTTTCAGTATGTTGATCAATGAAGAGTTGGAGGCAAATGATTCATTCCGGATTTACATGGAATTGTCCAAGGAAACCATTGACGAAATACGTTCGAGGTATCGAGTGATCAAGACAAAAGTCTAGGTCGGGGCTAGAACCAGGGTGGTCTCGGCATGCTCTTGATCAAATAGAATCGTCCGTGGTAGCTCGACGTGTTTCCATTCTTTTTCCAATTCATTTAGCAATTGCCTCGTAAGAACGAAGCGAATCGAGCCATCACGGAATTGCGCTTTTCCGTCTTCAAGTTGCTCAACTTCCTCGTCGAAACCGATTTGTGAAGCCATTGAAAGATAGAGCATTCCGGTAGGAGCAAGCACACGCTTCAGCTCAGTGAGCATTTGCTTAAAGCCCTTCTCACAATCCGAAAAATGAAGGACTCGGGAACAAATAATCAAATCGAATGAAGCTGCTTCAAAAGGGATTTGGATCAGGTCACCTAAAATGCACATATCCTTGCCTGCAAGGCTTCTTGACATGAAATTCGCAGTTTTCACCTCCGCCTCTCTATTATCAATTGCTTTAATGTCAAACCGCTGGTTTAGAAAGTAGAGCGAATTGCGACCGGATCCACAACCGGCATCAAGAATTCTGTCGGACTCGTGAATTTTTCCCTTCAAGATCAAATCCAACAGGAACAAATCCATGTCTCCAAAAAAATTATTAAGCTCAGATATTGTCACATTCAAAACTCATCAAATTCCTTAAAACTACGCCGAATCAATACTTAAGAATGTCTTTTGTAAAAATTCCGTGAAGATATCAGTCATCTAGGCAGCCAACATCAGAAAATTGAAGTGATCGTTGTATTGGGATAACCGAATCGCAATTGCTAATTTGTGGTAGAATCAACCAGAGCAAATGTCCACTACCAGAGTCAATGTACTAGTTACAGACGATCATATGCTGTTCCGTCGGGGCACGATGAAGCTTCTCGAAACATTTTCGGTGGTTGACCAAATTGATGAGGCGGAGAATGGTCAGGTCGCATTAAAAATTCTGGGTGAAAAGCACATTGATATTGTCCTGCTGGATCTAGACATGCCGGTGATGGATGGTTGGGAAACGTCTAGAAAGATTGTGAGTAAGTACCCGAACACCTACATCATTATGGTTTCGATGCATGACGATCTGAAAATCATATCCGACCTTATCGAAATAGGCGTGCATGGATATCTCCTTAAAAACTCGGATCCGGCTGAAATCAAAACCGCGATCCATTCCATACTTAATCACCAGTTTTACTACAATCAGCTCGTCTCCAAAGCCCTCCACAGAAAAGTCAAAGAAGTATTTCCTATCAAGAAATCTAGTTTGACGAAACGTGAAGTTGAGATTGTACAACTCATCTGTGAAGAAATGACCATGAAGGAAATCAGCGAAAAGTTGTTCTTAAGCGAACAGACGATACATACCCACAGAAAAAATCTGATGCGAAAGATTGAAGCTAAGAATTCTGTGAGCATTGTTCGCTTTGCTCTTCAAAACGGCATAATCAGTCTTTAATTTGTCCTACCTAATTTTAGGTATTTGTTGTACCCTAAATTAGGGGTTTTCATCTTCGACAGAATCCGTTAAGTTATTGATAATCTGTTTATTAATTCATTTCAGCACATCATCTAACGGGTTGGGCGTCTTTTCTTGAAACACCTCATTATTACTTTAGTGTTGTCCTTTATAAGGACGAGCTCTTAGGTTGATGGTTAATCAATGATCAATGCCGGACTTGGCAGGTTTTCGCTTAATCCCGTGCTAGTCACAAACCATGTTTGGCATTTTTCTAATCACAAAAAACCCTGGCCAGTTCGGTCAGGGTTTTGTGTTTATGAATTTTTTCTGTTCTAGTTCAGGAACTCGTAAATACCAGCCACTCCTTGGCCGCCACCTACACATGCCGTCACCATCCCGTATTTGGATTTCCTTCGTCGCATTTCGTTGAACAGCTGAACTGACAACTTTGCTCCGGAGCAGCCCAGCGGATGACCAAGTGCAATTGCTCCACCATTCACATTCAGCTTGTCCATGTCCAAATCCAAGCTTCTGATAACACCAAGGGACTGAGCAGCAAAGGCCTCATTCAGTTCGATCAGGTCAAGATCATTTTGTTTTAAACCAGCTTGTTTCAACGCTTTCGGCACGGCTTCCACTGGACCAATTCCCATGATTCTCGGCTCGACTCCAGCTGTGGCATAATTCACCATTCTTGCAATTGGCTCAAGATTATACTCCTTCACCATCGCTTCACTCATAACCATCACGAAAGAGGCACCATCAGAAGTAGGTGATGAATTACCTGCTGTCACCTGACCGCCATTTTTGAATGCTGGGCGCAAACCCGCAAGTCCTTCCATGGTCGTTTCCGCTCTCACGCATTCATCCGTTTCTACTGTAAATTCTCTTTTATGTCTTTTTCCATCCTCGCCAACATACGTTTCCTCCACCTTCACTGGCACAATCTCATCTTTGAATTTCCCGTCCTTAATGGCCTTTGCGGCCTTCATGTGCGAATTGTAAGCAAACTCATTGGCATCATCAGCTGTGATATTGAAGTCTTTCGCTACCTCTTCAGCCGTGAGCCCCATGTTTAGATAGTACTCAGGATGATCTGAAGCTATGTTCCAATTCAGTGCTGCTTTGTATCCCATCATTGGAACCAATGACATGGACTCGGTACCTCCGGCAATGATGCAGTCAGCTGTGCCTGCATGAATTCTTGCAGAAGCAAGTGCAATAGCCTCAAGGCCTGACCCGCAGTATCTGTTGACAATCATGCCTGGCACTGACACGCCAAGGGACAAAAGAGAAATATATCTTCCCATCTGAAGGCCTTGTTCCGCCTCTGGGATGGCATTTCCGACAATCAAGTCATCAACTCTTTTTGTGTCAAAACCGTCAATTGATCCAACCAAATGTTTGATAACGTCGGATGCCAAATCATCCGGTCTATAAAATCTAAATCCTCCTTTTTTTGCTCGTCCTACTGCGGATCGGAAGCCCGCTACTATGTATGCATCCATGTTGTTCTATTTTTTGTGAATTTAAGAACAAAAATTAAGTCTTGTGAATTCCTTTCCGTTTCGGTGATGAATTGTCGGCCAGCCGGGTTGGATCGTTGATTATCAAAACTGAATCTTCATAACCGCCAAAAGCAAACACGCCCATCCAACAATAAAAGCCAAACCACCAATTGGTGTAATCGCTCCGAGCCACTTCATTCCGGTGAAACAAAGAATGTAAAGAGAGCCTGAGAAGATGATCAATCCAAGCATCATCGAGTAGCCCGAATAGTTCAGCCATTGACTCGAATACTTGGTCATCAAAATGCCAATGGCCAATAAGGCAAGCGTGTGATAAAACTGATAGTGAACAGCTGTCTGAAAAGTTGCGAGGGTTCCATCCGCTTCAAGCTTAGCCTTCAGGGCATGTGCACCAAAAGCACCAAGTCCGACGGCCAGCATTCCCGAAATAGCGGAAAAAATGAAAATGATTTTGGGCATAGCTCAAAGGTCGGCCTGGAAAAGCAAAAGCCGGGCATGACCCAACAAAAATTACTTGTCGTATCGTTGCAAGCTTGTCCAGCCGCCACCATTTTTTACTTCCTCGAATCCATTCGATTTCAGGATGGATTTTGCAGAAGCACTTCGCATGCCCGATGCACAGCAGGTGATCACGGGTTTGTCCTTTTTCAACCTTCCTAGGTTGTTCTTCAAACTATCCAACGGGATGTTGATGGAATTTCTGAGGTGACCGCCGGCATACTCAGCCTTGGATCGTACATCCACGATCACCGCACCGTCTGCCAACAACTCTTCTATACTTCTTGATTTTGTAAATAGTCCAAACATGTTTTTCTAATTGTTTGGATGCAAAAGTGGGGAGAGGGGAAGTAGAGTTTGGTGACTTGTGTTACAGAGAATGCCTAATTTTCAGAAATGAATAAGCATACAATTAAATGCCAAGCGGCCGAGCTAAGAAAAGCAATACTGGAAGGTTATGGTGATGTGATTCACAAAAAAACAATCAAGTTTTCTGGTAACCTGAGAAAGGACATTAATCACATGGAGGCTCATTCGTGAGACACGAACCTAGGCTGGAGATTGTTAAAGCACTTTGGCTTAACATTGACCTTCGTCATAGTGTAACCTTATCATTTCCAGTGAAGATATTGGTAATAGTCCCTTCTTGATCCAATAGAAAAGTAACAGGAGAACTCTTGATGCCAAATTTCTTGAAGAACCATTTTGAGTCTTTAACAATATGGAATTTACTGGTCATATAGCCTGGTTTTTCTACTAGGTCAGGATTAAGCTGATTGAAAACTAGTATTGCAGTCATTTTACTTTTCGCGACTACTGTTTCTAGTTCTTGGTGCTCTAAGTTCGAGTAAGCGAAAATGTCAGAAGTAATATGAAATTGAATAAGGACATTATTGCCAAGCCGCTCATTGGAATTCAATATTCGTTCTCCGATTGTTTGAAATACAAATTCAGGAAATTTATCTCCTATCGATAAGTTGAATTCTTTGACGGGTGCAAGAGTAGTATCAAATTCTATTTTTGATATTTCCCCATACTTGTCTACCACAAACTCATAAGGGACTTTTTTAGTATTTATCCACGCTGCAGCTGTTTGTTCATTGATTCTTTTTCCTGTGTGTTTGTTTACTGCCCCATCTAAATCGAACGATTTTTTGACTGAAGTCCGGAAGGTAGTCACCTTAGTAATTGTGTCATTTGTCGAACATCCGAATAAAATAACAAAAGCAAATAGAAATATATTACGATACATCATATGCAAATATTACGATTAATAGCCAAGTCATTACTTATATTCACAAATGGTCTGAAATAGTCCCTTAAGTTAAGACCAAAATCACTTCACCGACACAACGTCACTTCTAAACTCCGTGCCCACCCGCTCAATATGCTCCCTCAAGTCTGCATTAGAAATATACTTGAATGCTGAGAGGTCAATCTTGTAAGGAAGCAAAAGATCATCCAGTTCCCATTCCATTTTTGACAAATCACCCGAAGTAAGGTCGCCGATAAGCGTCAAGTCTATGTCCGAGCCATTTCGATAATCGCCCTTGGCGCGAGAGCCATAAATAACGATTTTCTCCACCTTCTCATTCTTCATGATCACGGTTCTTATTTTAACTATGGTTTCCTGCTTAAGGCCGAACTTCATCACAATTTGGATTCCATGGTTTCCTTCATTCGGACAAATGCATCATGATATTGTTCGATAATCTTGGTGACGACCTGCTCAGCAGTTTCTAAATTGTAGGTGTGGGAGGATTCATTCCGGCTTTGAATCATATTCATCCACGCTTCCCCATCCACAATGAGTCCTTCTTGAAATGCCTCCCTACTGGCATCCCTTGATCCAACTATCCCCTCAATCCCCTGATGCTGGAGATAATCCTTAAGTACTTTCCAGGCCAACTCATGGGTAAATTCAAACGCTTGAATAAGGCCTTGTTTTTCCAACTCTGATAATTCCCTTTCATTACTGAGATCCACCGCCTCCATCAGCCTCCCCAAAGCTTGCCGGTAATTCTCAAATCGCTGTTTCCATCTGATATCTTCACTCATTGAATTTTCTCTTTAAGAAATGATGCCGTGTAATTCTCCTCTAATTTAACCATTTCCTCAGGTGTGCCGGTGAAGCATATATTTCCGCCTCCTTCGCCACCCTCAGGCCCCATGTCTATCACCCAGTCGGCGTTTTTGATCACCTCGGTGTTGTGCTCGATGATCAGCACGGAGTTGCCCTGATCAATCAGGCCATTCATGGCGTCAAGTAGTTTTTTTATGTCGTGGAAATGCAAGCCTGTGGTCGGCTCATCAAAAATGAAAAGAATATGTCCGTCCTTTCCGGCTGGAGAATTCTTGCCAAGGAAAGATGCCAGCTTCACTCGCTGCGCCTCGCCACCAGAGAGGGTGTTGGAGGATTGTCCGAGCTTCACATAGCCCAGCCCCACATCAAAGAGTGGTTGCAACCTCGACTTGATCACATTCTGCTTTTCGAAGAACTCAATAGCCTCCTCCACCGAGAGGTCAAGCACTTCCGAGATGTTCAGATCATTGTATCGAACCTCAAGGATTTCCTTTTTGAATCGCGCACCCTTGCACACCTCACACTGCAGGTTCAGGTCGGCCATGAATTGCATCTCGATCTTCACTGTGCCCTCACCTTCGCAATTCTCGCATCGGCCACCGTCCACGTTGAAGGAAAAATGCGCTGGCTTGAAACCATTCTTCTTGGACATGGTCTGATCTGCAAAAAGCTGGCGAATGCCGTCATAGGCTTTCACGTACGTAACCGGATTGGAGCGTGAGCTTTTCCCGATCGGATTCTGATCCACAAGTTCAATTTGCGTCACTTTTTTATAGTCACCACCAAGATCGTCAAACTTGCCTGTGGCCTCTGACGTGGTACCTAATATCTTACCAATGGCAGGATATAAAATCTTACGAATGAGTGTCGATTTGCCGGATCCACTCACACCCGTCACTACGGTCATCACGCCAAGAGGAATTTCGGCTGTTAGGTTTTTCAGGTTGTTTTCTCGTGCGCCTGTCAGGGTGATTTTTTGATTAAATCCTCGGCGCTGCTTCGGTACCGAAATACTCTCCAAGCCCTGCAAATATTTGGCTGTGTAGGACTTGGCCTCACCGTTCATGTCAGCTCGCGTGCCTTGGAAAACCAGCTCGCCACCATGAATACCGGCATCTGGCCCAATGTCAATAATCTGATCGGCTGCTTCCATCACTTTCTCTTCGTGCTCCACCACAATCACCGTGTTTCCAAGATCACGAAGGGTCTTCAAAACCTTGATCAAACGATCCGTATCTCGTGGATGGAGCCCAATGCTTGGTTCATCCAAAATGTACATGGAGCCCACCAACGCGCTTCCGAGCGAGGTTGCCAATTTGATACGCTGAAATTCTCCTCCTGAGAGGGTGGCCGTCAACCGATTCAGTGTCAAGTAGCCCAGGCCAACCTCCTGCAAATAAGTGAGCCGGTTTCGAATTTCCTGAAGGATTCTTCCGGCCACTTTTTCATCGTGCTTCGACAAGCTCAGCGCGCCCACAAATGCCGACAGCTTCTCAACGGGCATCAGAACCAGGTCAGTAATCGACTTGCCACCAACCTTCACATAGGAGGCATCCTTTCTTAGCTTAGTGCCCTTGCAATCAGGACAGGTTGTTTTTCCTCGATAGCGTGAGAGCATTACCCGATATTGAATCTTGTGCGCCTTTTGCTCAAGGTGTTTGAAGTAGGCATGAAGACCCTTGAATTTTCCTTTCCCCTCCCAAAGGAATTCGTATTCAGCTTCTGATAATTCTGAAACTGATCGATGAATAGGAAAGTCCCAATCCATCGCGTTTTGAAGTAGCGGCTCTAACCAAATGCGCATGGTTTCGGTGCGCCAAGGAACAATGGCATCCTCATACACCGACAGGTTCCTATCAGGAATCACCAGATCAGGATCAATGCCTAGCACTCGTCCAAACCCCTCACATCGGCGGCAAGCCCCATATGGATTGTTGAAAGTGAAAAAGTTAATTGACGGTTCCTCGAACTTCATTCCGTCGGCCTCAAAAAGGTCTGAGAATATCCTCTTCTCTTTGCCAATAATCCGAACGATACACTTTCCCTCTCCTTCGAAAAAAGCCGTTTGAACAGAGTCTCCCAATCGAAACTGGGTCTCCTCATCTTTCTTTACAATGGCTCGATCTATGAGCATTTCAGGGTTCTTTACCTCCTGACCGCTCTCAATCAAGTCGTCAATAAACGCCACCTCGTCATTCACTATTAATCGAGTGTAGCCTTTGCTTTTCAGCACATAAAGCTCCTGCTCAAAGCTGCGCTCGTTCTTTGTCTTTAGCTCACAAGAAACCATCAACTTCATCCCCTCCTCATGATCCAGCATGTAATCCACCACATCCGAAACTGAATCCTTTTTTACCTCCTTACCACTGATCGGCGAAATGGTTTTTCCCACTCTGGCGAAAAGTAATTTCAGATAATCATAAATCTCTGTGGTGGTGCCAATGGTCGAGCGAGGGTTTCGTGTATTCACTCGCTGCTCAATGGAAATGGCAGGCGCCACTCCTTTGATGTAATCCACTTCCGGTTTTTCCATTCGGCCCAAAAACTGACGAGCATAAGAGCTAAGACTCTCGACGTACTTTCTTTGGCCTTCCGCAAACAGCGTATCGAATGCCAAAGAGGATTTCCCAGACCCTGAAAGCCCGGTAATAACCACGAGTTTATTTCGTGGAATAGCCACTGACAGGTTCTTCAGGTTGTTGACCCGAGCACCTTTGATGACAATAAATTTCTTTGGATCTATTTGATCGAAATCCTGATTCACTTAGGGGAACACGTTTTGGGATTGTACTAACACCAACTATGAGCGTCAAAGTTGCCTTAAAAAACAGAAATTTGGAGATTTAATTGAATCTCATATATTTTCCCTGACAAGTTCAATAGGAATCGGTCAGGGGCAACCTGCGAAAATCTTTTTTCTGTAGAAAAGAAATTTTCTTAGGTTTGGCCGCTCAAAATAATTCAAACCAATTCTAAACCTCACAATATGTAATAGACCTCTACGTTAACAAACAGGTGAATTACATGATGAATCAATCAAATCTTGCAGATGGCCAGTTGCTAGGCCTATACAAGAATGGAAACGAAGAGGCATTCGAGGAATTGGTGAACCGTCACAAGGATCGGGTTTACACGACCATTTATCTCATTGTCAAAGACCGCTACCGTGCGGAGGACTTGATGCAGGAAACTTTCATCAAGGCGATCAATACAATCAAAAAAGGGAAGTACAACGAAGAAGGAAAGTTCCTTCCGTGGTTGCTACGCATTGCTCACAACCTTGCTATCGATAATTTTAGAAAGGATCGAAGATATCCTATGATCGTGATGGAAGATGGGGGCAACCTTTTTAACAGTCTTGAATTTGCAGAAGGCACATATGAAGACCAGCAAATCAAAGAAGACACACACAAACTACTGAAGAAGTTGATTGAGCAACTTCCTGACGCTCAGCGTGAAGTGTTAGTTATGCGGCACTACATGGATATGAGTTTCCAGGAAATTGCTGATGCTACGGATGTGAGCATCAACACGGCGCTTGGAAGGATGCGTTATGCTTTGATTAATCTCAGAAAGAAAATGGACCGACATGGTCAAACATTGGATTCATCCGGAGGCAGGTAGTCTGCCTCGGGTGAACCCTTAAAACCAAATTGAATGAAACGAATCGCGTATGATAAAAACCTTTACACAAAATGACCTTTTGAGGTACCTATATGATGAATTGCCTAATCAAGAACGTGAAGAAATGATGCACGCCCAACTCACCGACGGTGAAGTGGAGCATGACACAGAAGAACTTGAGGATGCAAAGAAAGTCTTGGATGGCTTTGTGCTAAAAGCACCACAGGAAACTGTGGATGCTATTTTGGCCTATTCCAGAGCATTCAAATAAAAACACTCAATTAATGGCAGATTTTTCCTGATGCAGGTCAGGAGAGGTCTGCTTTTTTTATAGTCGGGCGGGGAAATTATTTGGGTATAAGTATCTTGCTATTCACAACTTTAATTTCAAAACTATGATTCTAATCATCGCCCTCATCGCGGTACCCATTCTAATCATCATCCTCCTTTACAACAGTCTTATCAGGAGTAAGAATGATGTTGAAAATGCTTTTGGTGGAATGGACGTACAGCTGAAGAAACGATACGACCTCATTCCAAACCTGGTATCTACCGTCAAGCAATATGCCTCTCACGAAAAAGACCTTTTGGAGAATGTGACCAAGCTAAGGGCCAAAGTCACGGATCAGCTTTCCAATGACGAGAAGGTCGCATTAGACAATGAAATTTCTCGTGGTATTGGTGGAATCATGGTGGCAGTGGAAAACTATCCTGACCTGAAGGCTAGCGAAAACTTCATCAACCTTCAGCGAACCCTGAACGAAGTGGAATCTCAAATTTCAGCTTCAAGAAGAGCTTATAACTCAGCGGTAACAGACTACAACAATGCTGTAGAAACTTTCCCGAAAAACATCTTGGCTGGAATGATGAGCTACAAACGCAAGGAAGTTTTCGTGATCCAGGAAGCTGAGCGTCAGAATGTAGACGTATCGAAACTGTTCTAATCACTAAAGCATGAAGTCACTCGAAGAGCTCAGGCGCCTGTATGAAAGTACACTGGAGGGGCGACTGCAGGAACTGGAATTACTCAGAAAGAATGTGGTCAAAACTGGCCTAATTGTAGGAGCAATAATGCTCGCCGTAGTGATCTTATTCGGATTGCTGGGTTTGGTGGTTGGCATTTTCGTCTCCGTCATTGTTGGCATCATTGTGCTAATAATCGCCACCAATAAGAAGATGCGCAAGTACAAGCTGGCCTACAAGAATGGTGTGGTGGCGGAGATTGTGAAGCTGATCGATGAGAGCTGGCATTACAATAGTGAAACCCACATTCCACTTTCTGACTATCATGCCTCCAAGATTTTCACAAAGGGAGTCGATCGGCACAAAGGCGATGACTATGTGAAAGGTACTATCGACAAAACCACCTTTGAATTTTCAGAGCTACACACGGAGTACAAAACGACTACTACTGACAGTAAAGGCAACAGAAAAACGACCTGGCATACGATTTTCAAGGGGCTGTTTTTCCATGCTGATTTCAACAAACATCTGAAAGGAGAGACGCTCGTTCTTCCCGACACGGCGCAAAAACTCTTTGGGAAACTTGGACAAAAGCTTCAAAAAATGAGTGGCCGTGGACAGTTGGTTAAAATGGAGAATGTGGAATTTGAGAAGGAATTCGTTGTGTATGGATCCGACCAAATAGAACCGCGCTATATCCTCACCCCCGTGATGATGGAGAAAATGCTCGAACTCAAAAGGAAGTATAAGCACACTATGCACTTTTCATTTATTGGTTCGAGGGTCTATTGTGGCATGTCCATTTCCAAAAACATGTTCGAGCCTAGAGTATTCAGTTCGGGAGTAAGATTTGAAGATGTCAATGAAATGTATGATTATTTTGGGCTGATCGAAGTGCTCATTACCGAAATGAACCTGAACACAAGAATCTGGACAAAGGATTGATAATGACCCGAAAGGAGCGCTACGCTGCATTTATTGATCACTTCTCCCAGAACTTTCCTGAAGCAGAAACGGAGCTGAAGTATGAAAATCCTTTTGAGCTTTTGGTGTCTGTGGTGCTTAGTGCGCAATGCACAGACAAGCGGGTGAATATGGTCACACCGGAGTTGTTTGCAGACTTTCCTACTCCGGAGAAAATGATGCACAGCAACTTCGATGAGTTGTTTCCCTACATCCGAAGCATCTCCTACCCAAACAATAAAACCAAGCATTTGCTTGGCTTAAGCAAGATGCTCGTCGAAGAGTATGGAAGTGAAATTCCTGCTGATCGGGATGAATTGGTCAAGCTGCCGGGTGTGGGAAGGAAAACTGCTAATGTGATTGTATCCGTTCTTTTCAATCAACCCGCCATGGCGGTGGACACGCATGTTTTCAGAGTTTCTAAACGACTTGGTTTGGTAACGCTCAATGCCAAGACTCCTCTGGAAGTGGAGAAGCAATTGATCAGACACATTCCTGAGGAGCACGTGCACGTTGCTCATCATTGGCTGATTTTGCATGGCAGATATGTTTGCCTAGCTCGCAAACCGAAATGTAAGGAATGTGAAATCACGCATTTGTGTCGGTGGTATGAGAAGAATGTTCAATCCTGAACTGGCAGCACCATAGACCGCTTCACTTCATCCAACACGAAGAAGCTCTTAATTTGGCTGACATTTGGGAGGGCTGCCAGCTTACCTGATGAAAACCGATGGTACGCCTCCAAATTCTTCACCAAGACTTTTAGCAAAAAGTCACTCGCTCCACCCATGAGGTAGCACTCCAACACTTCGGGTATTTCAGAAATGGCCTTTTCAAACTGCTCAATGCCCTCCAGCTTTTGCTGCTCCAACCGCACGCTACAAAAAACGATCATCGAACTTGGCAGTTTTTTTCGGTTCACTACCGCCACATAATTCTCAATCACACCTTCCCGCTCCAGTCGCTTTATTCGCTCGTAGATAGGCGTCTTGGTCATGTTCAGTTCCGCCGCTATTTCCTTGATATTCAGCTTGGCATTTCGCTGAAGAATGGTCAGAATCTCTTTGTCGACTTTATCCATAGGAATAATTCCTTTTTCGATTCTTTAAAACTAACAAAAAAGACACATTGAATGGAATTAGCCCTCCAATAAGGAATATTTTCTAAGTGCTCTCAACAAAAAGAAAATCATCCTTTGAATTAGGAAATTTGCAGAAACAGCAATGCCATGCAAGATCAGTTTCGCCCCGAAAGTTTGATGATGAGTTACGGGTACAAACCCGAGCTTTCTGAAGGTGCCATTAAAGCTCCCCTTTTCCAAACCTCCACTTTTGTTTTCAAGACTGCAGAAGAAGGGAAAGCCTTTTTTGAATTGGCCTACGGCCTAAGAGAAAAGGAACAAGACGAAGAGCTTGGCTTGATCTACAGCCGCATCAACAATCCCAATCTTGAAATTCTGGAAAACCGTCTTTGCCTTTGGGACAAGGCTGAAGATTGTGCAGTATTTGAAAGTGGAATGTCGGCTATCAGCACGGTGTTATTGGAATATCTGAAACCGGGGGATTTACTGCTCTACAGCTCCCCAACTTATGGCGGGACGGATCACTTTATTCATCATTTCCTGCCCAAAATCGGAGTGGATATTCTGGGCTTTCATCATGGCCAAACCATGGAAGAAGTCAATGACCTGCTGGTAGATAGTGGCAAAGCGGACAGACTTGCCATGATCTACATCGAGTCACCGGCTAACCCAACTTGCGATATTGTGGATATTGAAGGGTGTCGCGCATTAGCAGATGTCTATTGCACGGAAGATCGCCAGGTAGCCATCGCGGTGGACAACACCTACATGGGGCCACTTTGGTCACACCCCTTGAAGCACGGTGCAGACTTGGTGATTTATTCTGCCACCAAATACATCGGCGGGCACAGTGACCTGATCGCAGGAGCAGTTCTGGGCAATGCTGAAAACATGAAGCGTGTGAAAACACTCCGAACCTTCCTTGGCAACATGGCCAGCCCGCATACTTGCTGGCTACTTCTTAGAAGCCTGGAAACTTTGAAAATACGAATGGATCAGCAGCAGCTAAATGCGGAGAAGGTCGCGGAGTTTTTAACTAGCCACGAGAAAGTTGAAAAAATCCTATACCTCGGTTCTCTTAAACCTGGCGACCCTGATTATGAAGTATACAAAAGGCAATACAGCACTGCCGGAGCTATGATTTCCTTTGAAATAAAAGGGGGCGAGAAAGAAGCATTCAAGTTTTTGAATAGTCTCAAGTTGATCAAGCTGGCAGTGAGCTTAGGTGGTACAGAAAGCCTGGCCGAGCACCCCGCCACCATGACGCATGCGGGCGTTGATCCTGAACTTCGCAAGAAAATAGGTATCACGGACAAGCTCGTCAGACTGAGTATTGGTGTCGAAAATAGTGAAGACTTAATTCGTGATATTTCCAATGCCCTGAATGCAGTGATTCCTCAAGAAGTGGAATTAATGAATTAGAAGAAAAATTGGATGTGTTTATTTGTGCTTTCAAAATGCGCATCCTCTACATCCATCAGCTATTCAAATCACCCGAAGAAGGCGGAGGCATCCGATCGTACTATCTGGCGAAAGCCGCCGCAGATGCAGGTCATGAAGTGAACATGCTTACTACCCATAACTTAAAATCAGGGTTGGAAGAAATTGATGGTATTCAGGTTCACTATATCAGGATTCCATACGACAATTCATTTGGGTTTTTGAAACGCCTTTGGGCATATGGCCAATTCGTGCTCAAAGCAAGAAGGCTGGTAAGAAAACTCCCGAAAGCTGACCTAGCGTATGTGATGACTACTCCGCTCACCACAGGTTGGATTGCCACTTGGATAAAGCGGAAACTTGCCGTTCCCTATTATTTCGAAGTAGGTGATCTGTGGCCCGACGTGCCCGTGGAAATGGGGGTGATTAAAAACTCCTTCCTGAAAAATTGGCTCTTCAAGAAAGAAAAAGAATTCTACGATCAGGCAGAAACTGTCATCGCCATGTCGCCCGATCAAGTCAAAAACATTGAATCGAAAACCAACACCGCGGTTGAGCTGATTCCAAACATGGCGGATACGGACTTCTTCCTGCCGACTTTTCGTAAAGATGAAATTTCTGCTGAGAAGCCTTTACAGATTCTCTACTGTGGGGCTCATGGCCGGGCCAATCAATTGGAGTTTTTGGTGATGGCGGCTCAGGCCAGTCAGCATCTACCGATCTCCTTTACTTTGATGGGGGCAGGTTCGGAGAAAGCAAAAATCCAACAACTGGCTTCAGGGTTGACAAACGTGACTTTCATTGATCATGGAGGAAAAGTAGAAGTACGATCGCAACTTGAAAAGCATGATGCCGTGTATCTCTCCTTTCAGAACCTCCCCATGCTGCACACGGGCTGTCCGAATAAATTCTTCGATGCACTCGCAGCTGGAAAGATCGTGATCAGCAACCTGAGCGGCTGGACAGCTGATCTGATCCAAGAAAAGGAAATTGGCTTTTCGTATTCAGGCTTGGAGCCAAAAGAATTCATCAATAAGATTCAGCCATTTCTCTCGTTGGACAGACTAAGTGAATGTCAAAACCACGCACATGCTCTTTCTTCAGACTATTCTCGGACTAAGCTTTCGGCGCAGTTTTTGGCTTGCCTTGAGAATCGTTAGTTTTAGCGCTCATTCCCAGCTATGAAATATTCCTTTTGGGTTCTCCTCTTCCTTTCGCAAGTTGTTCTCGCTCAGTCCGCCGATGGAAACGGCAAGACTGCTACGGCCAAACCGGTAAACCTGCACTTGACCCAATTCGCAAAAGCAAATCGCATCACTCGATATGTGCCAGGAGAAAAGGACAAGTTCAAGAAAGATCAGCCAGTTCGGTTTTTTCAATGGGCTAATTACAAAAAGGACGATACCATCCGCCGGTTTCGCCGCGAGTATGATGTGGAGATGTTCCTATACGAAGAGCATTTTGTCTCTCAGCGCGCACCCGGCCAGTACAAAACCGTGCGACATTATGGAAGTGATATCGCCTTTGAGGCACTGACCGAGCGTGGAAACTGGTACGTATATGATATGGCAGCCAAGGTCTATGATCAGGGGGTGTTGCAAGCCACTATTTTCTTTGCAGATGGTCGGCCGAACAAAATCTACATCAACCATTATTATGCAAATGGTCAGCTTCAGTTCACAAGGAAAATAACCAGTGAGGGAACAGGCACGCCATTTATAAACCAAGGCGTTTTGGAGGCTTATTATCCGGATGGTCGAGTGTTTGAAAATGTGCTGACCGAAGATGGTAATGCCATTATTATTTTGGATGACAATGGCGAAGAAATGGATCAGTGCGACTGCATCGGGGACGACATCATGCAGTGGGGTGCCGGGTATTTGTATCCCTTTATAGGGAAGTACTACTACTTACTTCAACATATCTATGAGATGGATAAGTTGGAGTGTTGTTGGGAGTGACTTTCGCTACCTAGTCATCCTTCGGTTTATAGCCTGACATTTCAAAAATCTTGTGATGATCTGTGTCTTCAATCAGTTCGGTGATTGTGACATCATTCTTTTCCATATAGGCCTCCACGATTTGCCACCCCACCCACGCACCGATTCGTCCTGGGCATTTTTCTCCTATCTCATACACATTTGGTCTCTCACTCAGAAACTTTCGCTTCTGAATATGATCCGTCTCGAAAAGCAATTGATTTTCTACAAAATTCGCCCAGATAATTCCGCTGAAGGCATTGATGTCCACCATGTTCTGTGGCGTGTACCCGATGATCAAAGAATCAGATGTGCAAGGAAGTAGACGGCTGGTCAGATAATACGATTTCCCAAAGTCAATCATGTCTGAGAGCAACGTGCTTTTATCTCCCGCCTTCACATAGTGACCGGAAATAAACTGCATCACTATGGCGGGCA
>CAYGSD010000012.1:0-97337 GCA_964352625.1 uncultured Roseivirgaceae bacterium | reverse complement strand
ATCGTCCAATAAACATGGAGGCACAGGCGCATATTTTGGATGACAAAATCACTCCATCGAGCAAAATGTTCATCCGAAATAATGGCCTAATACCGGAGGAAATTGATGTGGAGAACTGGACCTTGACCATTGATGGGGAGTCCGTTTCCAAGCCGAAAACCTATTCATTAAAAGAACTTAAATCAAAATTCCCGCTCTATACCTACCAACTCACGCTAGAGTGTGGCGGGAATGGCAGGAGTGAGTTTGATCCTCCGGCCAAAGGCAATCAGTGGACGGTAGGAGCAGTTTCTTGCGCTGAATGGACAGGCGTGAGAGTCAGTGATGTTTTGAAGGATGTCGGCATTAAAAGTAATGCCGTCTATTTGGCCTATCATGGGACCGACATGCACCTAAGCAGAAATCCTGATTCTGAGCCGATTTCTCGTGGTGTCCCGATCGAAAAAGCCATGAGAGATGAAACGATCATTGCTTTTAAAATGAACGGGAAAGACATTCCAATAGCGCATGGCTATCCACTGCGGTTAATTGCTGGAGGGTATCCAGCATCGGCCTCAGGGAAATGGATTAATAGGCTATCCGTAAGGAATATTGTCCACGATGGAGAAAAGATGAATGGACAGGCCTATCGGGTGCCGTGCGAGTCGGTGGCACCCGGTGCAAAAGTCGAGGATAAGGATATGTGCATTATTGAGTCTATGCCTGTCAAGTCTCTATTGACTTACCCGAAATCCGGCGCTAAGATCGAGGAAGGTCAAAAGCTGTCAATAAGAGGACATGCCTGGGCTGGCGAACGAGAAGTAAAAACTGTTGATTACTCCATTGATTTTGGTGCCACTTGGAAGACCTGTGCATTAGAAGGGCCAAAAAATAGGCACGCTTGGCAGCATTTCAGCGCTAGTATATCCTTTCCGAAAAATGGATATTATGAAATATGGGCGAAAGCAACGGATGATCAAGGGACGAGTCAGCCTATGGTTCTGCCAGGATGGAATCCAAAAGGCTACCTCAATAACGCTTGCCATAGGATTGCTGTAAAAATCATGAAGTCATGAGACTTGAAGACAAGCTGAAGTACATCAGATTGCTCCTAGGCACGAGCGTATTGGCCGCCTTGGCGATAGTGGCTAGTCTGGTCTTCTTCATTTCAGGTGTTCGATTTTCCGCTGAGACCAACGGTGATTCTGCCGTCGCTCAGGTAGTCGCCGATCCAGTGGAGATCAAAGACGGTATCCATGTGGCCACTGGTTTGATTGACTCGGAGGGACTGCAAGTGGTCATAGCTTCTTGCACATCTTGCCATTCGGCCAAGTTGATTGCACAGAATAGAGCCACACGAGAGGGTTGGGTGAGCATGATTCGATGGATGCAGGCCACTCAAAATTTATGGGATTTGGGAGAGAACGAAGAACTTATCGTGAAGTATTTGGCAGAGAACTATGCCCCAACCAAAAAGGGTCGGCGAGCAAATCTTAAAGACATTGAGTGGTATGTTCTGGAAGAATAATTTCACCTTCCGATCTGGTAGAATACTAAAACTTAACAATGGAAAAGTACTTAAATACATTCGTCAGAACATTTCAGGGAAACCTGAACTGGACTTGGGATTCTATCATATTTCAAGTGCCACTGGAGCGGAATTTTTTCTGGGGATTGGTGGTGATCTCGCTGGTGGTGTGGGGGTTGGAAATCACCTTTCCTTGGCGAAAAGAGCAGCGTATTTTCCGCAAGGATTTCTGGATGGATGGCTTCTACATGTTCTTCAATTTCTTCATTTTCTCCATCATGATTAGCGGGGTATACGCCGTGCTCGGGGTGTTATTTGCCGAGCTGAGTATTACCCGCACGTCTCTGGCGCTCATCGATATTTCAAGTTTGCCAAGTTGGGCGCAGCTGGTTATTTTCTTTATCATATTGGATTTTGTGCAGTGGCTGACACATATTGCGCTGCATCGGACACCTGCTTTTTGGAGGTTTCATAAGGTGCACCACAGTGTTTTGGAAATGGGATTTGCGGCGCACCTGAGATATCACTGGATGGAGAATGTCCTGTATAAACCCTTGAAAACCCTAGGCGTCATGATCCTTGGGGGCTTTCAGCCTGAGCAGGCGTTTATTGTTCATTTCATCGCCATTACCATTGGCCACCTCAATCACTCAAACATCAAAATCACGTGGGGGCCACTCAAGTACATTTTCAATAATCCCGTCATGCACCTCTATCACCACGCCAAGCATTTGCCGAGTGGGCGAGAAATCGGGGTGAATTTTGGCATAAGTCTGAGCCTGTGGGATTACTTATTCAGGACCAGCTATGTGCCAGAGGATAGCGGCAAAATTGAATTGGGATTTGATGAAGTCGAAAAATTTCCGACTGATTTCGTGCATCAAAATATGTATGGATTTGGCAAGGAGAAGAAGTAGTCAAAGAAATTCGAATCTGTCCGCATCTTCCTGAAAGGGCAGCTTTTTTCTAAAATCAATCAAGGTATTTTTTTCGAGGGTTACCTGCCCAAGGCCATCTTGGATTGCCATATCTATCATTGGGTCGCCCATGAAATCATATGCTGTCGTATGCCCGGAATAGTTCAGATTGTTGGCATCACTTCCAATCCTGTTCACACCGATGCAATATGCCTGATTTTCTATAGCTCTGGCTTTCAGCAAAGAATCCCAAGCATTCATTCGGGCGGTTGGCCAGTTGGCTACATACACGACTAAGTCGTACTCCCAAGCAGAATCCGTAGACTTTTGAGAACGTGCCCAAACGGGAAATCGGAGATCGTAGCAAATCATTGGGAGCACTTTCCATCCTTTTATGTCCAAAATAATTCGCTGATTGCCAGATTCGTACGGCTCATTTTCTTGAGCTAGAGTAAAAAGATGCTTCTTGTCATAATGCTCCGTGGTGCCGTCGGGCCGTGCCATCACGAATCGATTGTAGAATTTTCCTCCATCCAGAATGATCAAACTTCCTCCGATCACGGCACTTTTTTCTTTTGCATGTTCGAGCATCCAATTCACCGATCTTCCGTCCATCGCTTCGGCGAGCTCAGTTGGATTCATGGTAAAACCCGTCGTGAACATCTCAGGCAGCAGGATCAAATCCGTTCCAGAAACAGACGCCAGTTTTTTAGAAAAGAGATCGAGATTTCCAGGGATATCTTCCCAAAGCAATTCAGACTGTATCAGTGTGCATCGAAGTTGATCGCTCATAGTTGACACATGATTTTTGCAGCTTTCAGTAAGGTTTCGTCCTCTTTGGCGAAACACAATCGCAGGTACGAGGCATCATATCCGCCTTCATAGAATACCGAGATGGGAATGGTTGCCAGCTTAAATTCTTTCGTCAACCTATTGGCCATATCCTCGTCCCCTTCCTGACTTATTTTTTCAAAAGAAAGCAATTGAAAATAGGTTCCTTTTGAGGGAGTTCCTGAAAATCTGCTTCCAGAGATTCCATCGAAAAACAAATCGCGTTTTTTCTGAAAGAAGGAAGGCAGGTAGGAATAGGTCGATGGATCACTCATAAAGTCAGCCAAAGCAAACTGACCAGGGGTGTGAGTGGTGAACGTCACAAACTGATGGATTTTCCGAATCTCCGCTGTTATTGCTGGCGGAGCAATCGCATAGCCAATCTTCCAGCCGGTGGCGTGAAAGGTTTTACCAAAGGAATAAATCGAAATGCTCCTTTTGCCCAGTTCGGGGTATTGCAGTGGACTACTATGCTCGATTCCGTCAAACACCAGATGATTATAAACCTCATCGCTGATGACAAGCAGATCATGCTCCACCGCTATAGCCTCCAAGTTTTTCATGTCTTCATCCGTCATCACCATTCCGGTGGGATTGTGCGGTGTGTTGATCAGAATAGTGCTGGTTTTTGATGAAATTTTCTCTTTCACCTCGTCCCAATCAATTCGAAATTCAGGAGCCTCCAGCCTGCAATGAACAGCCTTGGCGCCTTGAAGGTTTATAACGGGCTCGTAGCTGTCGTAAGCAGGATCGAAAATAATCACTTCGTCACCAGCTTGTACAAAAGCCGTGATCGAGGCAAAAAGTGCCTCGGTGGCACCCGTGGTTACGGTGATTTCAGTATTCGGGTCATGATCCGTCTGCGTAAGCGACGCATGCATGGTCGCAATGGCTTGTCTCAGCTTTGGAATTCCCGCACTCGGCGGGTACTGATTGCGCCCTTTGTTCATGTGATGTGAAACCAAGTCGATCAAATCCCGACTTACGTCAAAGTCAGGGAAGCCCTGAGCCATATTCAGAGCGCCCTGCTCTGAAGAAAGCAGAGACATTTTACTAAAAATAGATGTGCCTACTTTGGGGAGTTTAGATGTCATTTTTAAAACCGAATCAATGCACTCGCCCAAGTAAACCCGCTACCGAAAGCGGCCAAACAGACCAAACTTCCATCTTTGATTTTCCCTTCCTGAAAGGCCTCACTCATCGCTATAGGTATGGAGGCCGCTGTAGTGTTTCCGTATCGCATAATGTTGTTGTACACCCGGTCGTCAGACAAGCCCATTTTCTTCTGGATGAACTGACTGATCCTCAAATTGGCCTGATGAGGAACCAAAAGATCAACGTCCGTTATTTGACAGTTGTTAGCTTGAAGTGCCTCTCCGATGACCTCCCCAAAACGAGTGACGGCATGCTTGAATACAAAATTTCCATTCATGTATGGGTAGTAGCTCAAGTCCTCAGGATCATTTTCTTCAATTAGTTTGTCTACCCAATGAGCGGTATTTGGGCCAAGCAGTGCGAGCTCCTTTGCATGTTTTCCTTCGGAGTGAAGATGTGTCGACAAGATACCTTTCCCCTCCTCTTCGCAACGTTGGAGGATAACCGCACCTGCACCATCCCCAAAAATCACACTCACATTTCTTCCCCGCGTTGTTTTGTCTAAGCCTCCAGAGTGGTTCTCAGCGCCGATTACGAGCACATTCTTGTACATCCCCGTTTTCACAAATTGATCTGCGACAGAAAGACCATATACAAATCCTGAGCATTGGTTTCTGACATCCAGCGCACCAATTTCCCTGATCCCAAGTTGATCTTGAACCATCACGCCTGGTCCGGGGAAATAATAGTCGGGGCTAAGCGTCGCAAACACGATGAAGTCAATGTCGTCAGGGGTGATGCCAGCATTTTCCATGGCCATTTTCGCGGCTTTAGTGCCCATCGTGGATGGCATGTCGTCTGTTTTCGGATCGATCCAGCGGCGTTCGTGGATCCCGGTTCTTTCCACGATCCATTCGTCGTTGGTTTCCATCATTTTCTCCAGATCATTGTTGGTGACCACATTGTCAGGCACGTAATGACCTATTCCGGCAATTCTCGAGCTATACATAGCAATTTGGGTTGAGGTTTAGAATCTAGGTTAATCTAACAATTCTAGGTGAAAAGGGTGTAATTGCCATGCTGATCTGAGGCAGGCACGGCGTTGATTAATTCCGGATAATTGTTCTCGATCTTAGTAATGGCCGGGCTTACAGGATGTGAACCCAGGGCAGAATGATTTTTTGTAATAGAGAATATGAGCGACTCGCACATTTCCAGATCGTCCGATTCAAGCCACTTCAGGCAGTTGATTGGCTCAAGTATGGCGGGCATTTGCTCCTCTATTTCCATCAATGGATTGGAAGAGCGAACAGTTAACAGTATGAAGCTGTGGCTCACTGATCCATCAATATCTTCGAATTCTTCCCATAACCCTGCAATTCCCAGAATCTGAGTATTTGTTGGGAAATAGTAATGTGGCACCAATTGCTTTTTGGAAACTCTCTTCCAAGCATAAAAACCATTGATAGGCACTATGCACCGATGCGACTGAATTTGCCTTTTGTAGCTCGTTTTTTGAAAAGCACTTTCGGCGCTTAGGTTGATTGATTTAGCACTGATGGATTTGTTATTCGACCACTTGGCCATCAGCCCCCAGTGAAAGAACGATAAGCCGCGCTTGTCCTCATTGGTGATTACCGGCAAAAGCTGGGTGGGGGCGCAATTATAGTTTGGGGTATAGCCTCCCGGCACTTCCACTGCCAGAGCGGATTCTATTTTTTCAGGAGCAGAATAAAGCGAGTACCGGTCGTACATTAAGATGTGATTTGAGAAAATACTTTAGCTCAAAAGCAACCCCTAAAAATTTGAGGAGTCTATAGACCGTAAACCAAATTCAAATAACATGAAAAACCTAGTCGCATTTGCACTTATTCTTTTCGTAGGAATCAGCTTAAACGCCCAGAAAAGAGAAATTGAAGTTGGTGATTTTACAAAAATTTCATTCGCCACGTCTGGAACCATGTATATCACCCAAGGAAATGAAAACAAAGTAGTAATAGACGCGTCCGATGAAGCGATGGAGAGATTAGTGGTGGAGGGTAGCGGTAGCCGATTGATCATAAAAACTAAAAGCGGAAGCTGGAACTGGAAAAATTGGAATGGTGGAAATATCACTGCACATGTGACTGTCAAGCGACTGGAAGATCTAGATGTAAGCGGCTCAGGTGTAGTTATTGGCAAAGGAAAATTTGATTCTGGAGATATGGATTTATCGGTCAGTGGCTCAGGCAGTATGGAATTGGACGTGGATGCTGACGCAGTTGATATTGACATTTCAGGCTCAGGCAAGGTGAATCTTGGAGGAAGCGCCGACTCAGCGAAAGCATCGATTAGTGGCTCAGGAAAGGTTAAAGCAGAAGACTTTGTGGTGAATTCCTTTAGGGCCAGAATAAGTGGGTCAGGAAGTTGCTATATCACTGCCAATGAAGAAATTGATGCGGACATTTCAGGAAGCGGGAGTGTTTATTACAAAGGCAGCCCGAGAAAATTAAACAGTCATTCATCCGGAAGCGGAGGAATAAAGAAGATGTAGATTCAAAAAAGGACTAAATAAGAGAAAACGCCAACAATGGCGTTTTTTTTTGCCCTGTGTAGCGGTCGTGTTTTACCTTTGGACACTAAATCAAGCCTAAACAAATCTGACGTATGGCCGAAGTAATCCGAATGCCAAAAATGAGCGACACCATGGAAGAAGGTGTGATCGCCTCGTGGTTGAAAAAAGAAGGAGATGATGTGAGCTCGGGAGACATCCTCGCGGAAGTAGAAACAGACAAAGCCACGATGGAACTGGAGTCCTACAATGATGGGGTTTTGCTTCACATTGGAGTGAAGGAAAAAGATGCTGTAGCGGTAGATGGCGTTATTGCGATCATTGGAGAGAAGGGCGAGGATATTTCAGCATTACTTAAGGAAATTGAATCAGGTGGAGGCAGCTCCAATGGCTCAGCGGCTGAGCCAAAAGAAGAAACGAAGACCGAAGAGTCTACAGAAAGTATTGACACTTCCAACATTAAGGCCACAGTCATCAAGATGCCGAAGATGAGTGATACCATGGAAGAAGGAGTGATCGCCTCTTGGCTGAAGAAAGTAGGAGACAAGGTAGAATCAGGAGACATTTTGGCTGAGGTGGAAACCGACAAAGCAACCATGGAATTGGAGTCTTATGAGGATGGTATTTTACTTTACACAGCGGTGGAAGCAGGCAAAGGAGTGCCAGTAGATGGGGTGATCGCTGTGATAGGAGAAAAAGGAGCTGATTTCGAGTCGCTAGTAAAAGCAGCGGGTCAGCCGAAGAAAGAAGAAAAGAAAGAGGAGGCTCCAGCTTCCCAAACAAATACGAGTGCTCCGGCCTCAAAACCAGCGGCAACTCCGGCATCCTCGCCGGTGGCTCCATCGTCAAATTCCAATGGACGAATAAAAGCCTCGCCACTTGCCAAGAAAATTGCGGAAGAAAAAGGTATAGATATCAGCGCAGTGTCCGGCTCTGGAGATGGAGGAAGAATTGTGAAAAAGGATGTGGAGAATTTCACTCCTTCGGCAAAGCCCGCAGCATCTTCTTCTGCCCCGAGTATTACCCTTCCTGCAGTGGTTGGTGAAGAAAGAACTAATGAAGAGCCACTTTCTCAAATGAGAAAAGCAATCGCGAGAAGACTCTCCGAAAGTAAATTCACTGCGCCGCATTTCTATCTCACGATGGAAATCAACATGGACAAGGCCATGGCTGCCAGAACTTCCATGAATGAGGTTTCTCCAGTGAAACTTTCCTTCAACGACATGGTAATCAAAGCTGCTGCCGCTGCTCTTCGTCAGCATCCGGACGTGAATGTGAGCTGGGCAGGAGACAAATTATTGAAGCATCAGCATATCAACATCGGTGTGGCGGTCGCCATTCCTGATGGCTTGATAGTGCCTGTAGTGAAGTTTGCTGATAGCAAAACGCTTTCTCATATTTCAGCGGAAGTGAAGGAGCTAGCAGGAAAGGCTAAAGACAAAAAGCTTCAGCCTGAAGAATTCAGCGGAGGTACGTTCAGTATTTCCAATCTTGGAATGTTTGGTATTGAAGAATTCACTGCCATTATCAACCCTCCTGAGGCGTGCATCATGGCTGTGGGAGGTATCAAGCAAACAGCAGTGATCAAGGATGGTCAGCTGGCAGTGGGCAATGTGATGAAAGTGACGCTTTCCTGCGATCATCGAGCGGTAGATGGAGCTGTGGGGGCTGCATTCCTCAAAACCTTCAAAGACCTTCTTGAAGATCCCGTCAGGATTTTGATCTAATCCGAAATGCAAGATTTAGGCGCTTCCAGCATCGATGAATATATCGCTGTTTCTCCTGTTGAGCTTCGGGAGCGTTTGGAGCTTTTGCGTGAGACCATTAGAAAAGCGGCACCTCAAGCCGAAGAAACAATTAATTACAAGATTCCAACTTTTAAGCTGAATGGAAACTTGGTGCATTTTGCGGCATACAAAAAGCACATTGGGTTTTATCCAGCACCATCGGGAATTAAAACCTTCGAAAAGGAATTATCCTCTTTCAAATCGGCCAAAGGTTCGGTACAGTTCCCTCACGACCAACCGCTACCTTTGGAATTGATCACGAGAATTGTAAAATTCCGAGTGGAAGAACAACTAAAGAAATCTAAATGAGTCAGCAGATACATTCAACGACGGTAATAGCGATCAAACATAATGGAGAAATTGTGGTTGGGGCGGATGGTCAAGCCACACTCGGTAATACCGTGGCTAAGTCCAATGTGAACAAAATCAGAAAGATCAGTGATGGGAAAATCGTCTGCGGGTTTGCTGGGTCAACGGCAGATGCATTCACGCTCATGGAGCGCTTCGAACAGAAGCTGGGCAACTACTCCAATAATCTCAAAAGATCGGCGGTAGAGCTGGCCAAGGACTGGCGCATGGATAAGTATCTGAGGAATCTCGAGTCTATGCTCATCGCGGCAGACAAAGACGAGATTCTGATTATTTCTGGAAACGGCGATGTACTCGAACCTGACAGTGATGTGGCCTCTATTGGCTCTGGGAGTATGTATGCCAAGTCCGCCGCATTGGCCCTGAAGAAGCACGCTCAAAACCTCTCAGCGGAGGAAATGGTGCGCGAAAGCCTGACCATCGCTGCAGATACCTGCATCTATACGAATCACAATTTTGTGATCGAGAAGGTTTAATCGATCGATTGAAACAGAAATATCCACTCTCTTCATCAGAAAAGAAGAAGTTTGATCCAAAAAAATACTTTCCTCCCACAGGAGAATTTTTAGATTTCAAGGAGTGGGAATATGCTCACTCCTAAAACTTTTGCTTCCAGCTTTTGGTCACACTGGTTGGGCTAACCCCTCTGATACAAATTGAGGTGATTCATCAGCTGTTCCTTTTTGTCGGCGGTAAGGGGAATGTCCGCCCCCACCACTCTGGCATAGTTGCTCCCAAAAGCCTCTACTTTTTCAATATTTAGAATATAGGATCTGTGTGTTTGAAAAAACTGATCTGAGGGGAGATTTTGAGCAAAAGAGCTCAACGATCCTTTGATCATGTGCTTGCGAGTTTCCGTATGAATTTCAAGGTAATTGCCGCTGGATTTGACGAAGGTTATGTCTTCGAACTTGACCTTTACAAAGAGATATTCATCCTTCACAAAAAGTGAGTCCTTCATCACCAGGCTCTTCTCCTCTTCTGGCTCCAGGCTGCCATTGATCTCCCCAAATTTTTTAATAGCCACCTCGATGGTAGCAAAGAGGTGTTGTTTTTCGATAGGTTTAAGTAAGTAACCAAACGGATGGGTCTCAGTAGCCTGCTCTATGGTCGCTTTGTCGGCGTAGGAGGTGAGGAAAACGTAAGGAATTTTATGGCTAGTTCGAATCTGATCCGCTAGCCAAATCCCAGTTTTCTCGCCCTTCAGATGAATATCCAAAAGAGCCAGGTCTGGCTTCTCTTTTTCTATGGCTTGCAGGGCGGCCTCTGCACGAATATGAATGCCAGTCACTTCATAGCCATAGTCCTCCAGCATATCGAGGATAGACTCGGCGGTGATCATTTCGTCTTCGACGATCATTATTTTCAGTGGCGTGTTCATGCGGCAAATTTTAGTTCGAACGAGGTGCCGTTCGTAGTTTGGAATTGGAACTCTCCCTCCAGCTGCTGACTGAGCATGCGCACAAGTCTGAGCCCAAGTGATTTGGCTTTTCGAAGATCAACGGCTTCAGGAATTCCTTTGCCATCGTCTTGTATTTTGATGTTGTACATATTTTCCTCTCGGTAAATAGAAATACTGAAGGAGCCAGACGCTAAGCCCTCGAATGCATACTTGAACGCATTGGTGGCCATCTCATTCACAATCAGTCCTAAGGGTATGGCTGTGTCTATGTCAAATTGAATGTTTTCGGCATTGATATCAATGCTCACTTTTTTCATTTCCGCACCAAATGACGCGCGGATTTCCGTGACGAGTTCTGTCAGGTATTCATCAAAGGGGATGCTTTTGAGGTCTTCGTTTTCATACAATTTTTGATGAATGAGCGCCATGGAGCGCACCCGACCTTGCCCTTCTTCCAGCACTTTTTTGTAGTCCTCATTCTCAAATTTTCCAGATTGGAGATAGAGGAGACTGGCGATAATCTGCAGGTTGTTCTTGACACGGTGGTGAATTTCCTTGAGAAGAGATTCACGTTCGGCAAGGGATTTTGATATGAGTGCTTTGTCCTTTTCAATTTGCTCATTGCTTAGCCTCAGTTGCTCTGTTCGTCTTTCCACAGTTTCTTCCAAGGTCCTTTTTTGCATACGGATTGAACTCAGTCGCCAGTTGTAAACTCCTGATAGAGCAAGAAAACAGGCGGAAATGGCGGCAGTTCTGAACCACCATGTCATCCACCATGGAGGCCTAATTGTCAATTTTTTAAAGGCTGTGTACGCTCCCATTTCTTTATTTCGCTTGAGCTTTTTAACCTCAAATCGATATTCTCCTGGAGAAATGTTGGTGTAAGTCACTAGTCTTCTTTGATCATCAGTGATCGTCCAATTCTTGTCAAACCCGGTAAGCCGATAGGCGTATTCGCTATTTTGGCTTAGGTCATAATCCAAACCAGTAAATCCAAACGAAAAAATGTTATCTGAGTATTCCAAAGTAATTTCATCCTGGAGGAGAATACTTTTTTGAAGTGGGCCATTTGCACGCATGGCCACCGATTTATTGAAAAGTTGAAAATCGTTGATCAGTACATGGTCATTGGATTTTTCACTCAATTCTTCAGGATGAAAAACAGATAAACCATCACTCCCTCCAAAATACATAGTGCCGTCTTTCGATTTGTGATAAGCCACATTAAAATGGTTGCCCTGAAGGCCATCTAGCTCATTGTAAACGGAAAAGGTTTCAGTGATAGGATTGAATTTTGAAATGCCCTGATTACCACTGATCCAAAGGTTGGCCTGCTCATCCTCCAAGATGCCAATAATTGCATTGCCTGCAAGGCCATCCGATTCGCTCCAAGTTTGGAAAAAAGTGGAATCACCCTTCATATTCAGTAGGCTGAGACCGCCACCGAATGTGCCAATCCAAAGGCGATCACTGGTATCAGCATACAAGGTCCAAATACGATTGTTTCTAAGATTATTTGGTTGGGTTATGTTCTCATGAAAATTCCTTACCTCCTTACTCACCTGGTTGTAAGAAAAGAGCCCTTGAGCGTACGTTCCTATCCAAATTTGACCGTTTAGCTCTTGGATAGCTAGGGCCTGAATGTCTGGGATAATGAGATTCACTTGGTTATTTTCCAACATATAGAGACCGTTCCATGTGCCGATCCAAAGCCGATCCATGGAATCCTGAAAGACTGCAGCAATGTCATTGGATTCTTGGGAGTTAAAATTGGTCAGATGCAATTGGTCGAAGGAGTTTTCATCATTCTCTGACACGAATAGTCCTTCTTGCGTCCCTACCCAAATTTTTTCATCTGAACTCTGAAACAGACACTTGATATAGGAATTTTGAATTCCTATTTTTTCGAGATTCAACCTATCAAAAGTCTGCTGCTCGGAATTAAATGTGTTAAGGCCGTTTTTAGTACCTACCCAAATGGCATCATTTATAGTAGCGATTGAGTGCACAAAGTTGTCACTCAAAGTAAGATTTGATGAGGAACTTCTGAACAATTGAAAACGATTCGTTTTAGGGTTGTAAATATTTAAGCCTTTCCCCCAAGTCCCAATCCAAATCCTACCATCTCGATCTTTACTAATTGACCTGATTGTGTTGGTGCTGATCGAATGATTTGCACGAGGATCAGAGCGAAATTGATCCGTGGTTCCATCTGGATCTCTACGAAAAACGCCCTGGTCATCACTAGTTACCCAAAGAGCTCCTCGCGTGTCAATAAGCAGAGCAGTAGCTGACGAAATAGTTGGAAGTTGATTTTGGAATTTTTTGGACAATGAATCGTAAATCAGAACCCCTTGAGAGGTTGCTAGCCACACCTGATTATTCGCCACAGAGAGGTCATTCACCCTGACTTTGGAATCAAGGCTGTAGATTAATTCATACCGATCCGAATAATGATAAATGCCGACAGCATCAGTGCCTATTAGCAATGTGTTTCCTTGTCTTGCCAGTGCAGTAATTTTGAAATTTTCACTGGGACTAGGAACGAATTCCCACTTAAAGTTTCCAGTGTGAATTTTCAATAGTCCCTGATTAGTTCCGATTGCGAGGGAGTCAGCCGAAAGGGGTTCGAAATCATTTGCCGTGATGCCTTGGGGGCCGACTTGCCGGAATATTTCTTTTTCCCGATCGAACACAAATAGTCCCGTCCTGCCTCCAACCCACAAATAGCCGGTTTGGTCAGTATACAGGCTATAGATATCATTTTGGCTAAGTGCCCCGTTCGTCGTTCCGGGGTTAAATACTTTGAATGAATGCCCATTGTACATGTTGAGCCCATCGGTGGTAGCGATCCAAGTAAGCCCAAACTCGTCATGAATGATTTTATTACATGTATTGTGGGAAAGACCATCCGAGGCGGTAAGCCTGCTGAACCTTTGAATATTGTTTTGTCCCCAACTCCATGAAAAGAAAATTGTGGCGAATAAATAAATTAGAAATCGGTGGCTCGACATCATGGTGAATATCGGCAAAGTCAATTTAACTCAATAAATAAAGGCCAGCCGGAGTGAATCCGACCAGCCTTTGCAACCTGCCTTAGTTGGTCTTTAAGTTCATTATTCGATCACGATTTTTCTTGTAAGGCGAGAGTCACCTTTCTGAAGATTCAAGAAATAAATGCCTGAATTAGCCCCAGCAAGATTTATCTGAGTATTTCCATTCTCAAGTTGCTGGAAGTTCAGATGTATCTGTGATCCTTTGATATCAATCAAAGTAATTTTTGCACCAACCCACTGGTCGCTTACATTTAAGTGGAAGGTACCTTTCGATGGATTCGGATAGACGTCAACGAAAGATTCAATTCCTTCCGAACCAAGCACCGTCGTTATCTCTATGGTAAAGTCATCGCTGACCGTTGCACCACTTAGATCGGAGGAAGTAATCGTGATGTCGTAAGTAGCCTGATCACTAAAAAATAATCTTTCTGCTACTTGTAGCTCATCGTTATTCTCTCCACCGATCTGGAAACTAGCGGCATCTGTTCCAGAAATCGTGTAAGTGAATTGGTCAGATTCGTCAGCGTCAGTCGTGCTCAACTCACCAACCACAGAATTGATATCCAGGCCACTTGCTATCACGGTATTGGTTAGACTCAATGCGGTTGGAACGCTGTTCGGAATCACAGTGATCGTGAACGAATCTCCAAATGTTTCCCCTTCGCTATCAGTAGTTATCAAGGTGATTGTGTAGGAAGATTGAGACCCGTCGATTACGACTGCCGTTTGTAGCTCGTTTCCATCGATTTGAAAGTTGTCTGAGTCCCCTCCAGCCTTGATAGAGTAGGTGTGTGAATCAGCCGCATCTTGGTCTTCAGTACTGATTAGTGCTACTACAGTTCCTATTGGTCTATTGGCTACTATACTCGTGTTGTCAATGTTAATAGCGGTTGGTTCATCATTGGCGTCAGTGACATTGATCACAAAATCTTCGTCATGGGTTGCTCCATTTGGATCTTCCGAGGTTATCGTGATCAGGTATTCACTTTTGGTTTCGAAATCAAAGGGAGTGAGACTCACAAGCTCGTCATTGTTATCTCCTCCAATTGTAAAAAATGATCCGTCCAAACCAGAGACACTGTAGGTGTGAGTACCTACTTGTTCGGGATCTTCATCTTCGGTGGTCAGTGAGCCAATGAATGTTCCCATCTCTGCATTTTCCTCAATAGTGTTTGTTGTAAGCTCAATTGCCGTTGGTGTATCGTTGCGATCACCGACAGAGAAGCTAAAGTCATCGCTAACCGTAAGTCCTCCTTGGTCTGTTGATGTGATGGTCAAGGTATAGCTGTCTTTCTCTTCAAAATTAAATGGAGTCCCTACCTGCAATTCATCCCCATCCACCTGAAAAAGCCCGGCATCCTCGCCGCTAATGGTGTAGATGTAGCTGTCCGTTTCATCTTCATCAATCGTTGACATTACGCTAATCACTGTTCCTGCAGGATCATTTTCTGCAATCCTGTTATCGTCTATTTCGATTCCTGTTGGCTGATCGTTGGTGTCATTAATTGTTATCGTAACTTCCTCAATTAGACTTCCTCCGCTATTGTCTTCAGTTCTCAAAAGAAGGATATAGGAAGATTTGCTTTCGAAATCAAAAGTTGCAGTTGTCAGGATCTGATCATTGTTAACTCCACCTAGCTCAAAGAAATCTGTATCTCCATCCAGAATGCTGTAAGTGTGAGTATTAGTTACATCTTGATCATCAGTCGACAATTCACCAACCAAAGTGCCGCTAGATAATTGTTCATCGACAGAAGATGAGGACAATAGGATATCCGATGGATTATCATTGATATCATTCACCTCTATATTAAATGCTTGGCTATGGGAAAGACCACCTTCATCAGTTGTTGTGATTAGGATGAAGTACACGTTTCTAGTTTCATGATCAAATATTTCGGCACTAATTAGCTCATCACCATCTATATCGAATGAGTTTGCATCCGTTCCAGAAATATCGTAGGTGTGTGAGTCTACGGCATCTACATCTTCCGTAGAAAGTACCCCAATCAATGAGCCCACAGGTAGGTTTTCACTTATTTCATCCCTTGTGCGGTTTATGAACGTAGGGGCGTCATTGCCATCGGTAATGTTAATCGTAAAATCTTCACTAAATGAAAGCCCACCTGCATCAGCCGTGGTGATGGTTAGGTCATAGCTGGCTTTCGTTTCGAAATCAAATACTTCCGTTGTGATCACGTTGCTGCCATCTATATCAAAAGATGCAGCATCGGCACCTGTGATAGAATATGTGTGACTATCTCCTGAATCCACATCCGTGGTGATCAAGGAACCCACAATTGTTCCAACACTAGCATTCTCTGCTATTTCATTGTCACCTTCCACGAAAGCAATGGCTGTGGCCACTTCGTTTTCATTGGTGATGGTGATGGTGAATTCTTCCTCATAAGCTCCTTCATTTCCATCATCAGAATTAATGGTGATTGTGTAAGAACCAACGGCTTCTAAGTCAAAGCTTCCTGTACTTTGCAATTCATCGTTATTCGTTCCTCCAATTTGAAAGTAGGAGGCATTGTCTCCAACTACTGAGTAAGAATGTGTGTCTGCACCGTCCTGATCAGTGGTAGTCAAAATGCCGATCACTGTACCGCCATCTTGATTTTCCTGAATAGAGGCATTGCTAAGCTGAATATCAGATGGATCATCGTTTACATTTTCGATAGAGATGGTAAAGTTTTCATTGTGAGTGAGACCCCCTGCATCTTGTGTTGTGATTGTTATCTGATAGGTTGGTTTTACTTCGAAATCGAAGACTTCAGCGCTAAGTAATTCATCATCGTTATCTCCCCCAATAGAGAAGGATGACGCGTCGGTACCTGAAAGTGAATAAGTGAACGCATCTTCAGAATCACCGTCAGTGGTACTGATCGTGGCAATGGATGCTCCAGATGCTACATTTTCGTTGATCGAAGAATTATTCAGAACAATTTCCGTCGGTGAATTGTCATTTACATTGATCACTGCGATGGTGAATTCTTCATCATAAGTTCCTCCCAATCCATCATCGGTCGTTATGGTGATGGTGTAACTTTCTTTTGTTTCAAAATCGAACGTGGAGGTAGTGTAGAGCTCATCGTCATTCGTTCCACCAATAGCGAAACTTGCTGCATCGGTTCCAGAAATTGAGTACGAGTGCGTGTCCGTCACATCTACATCCGTAGTGGTCAAAGTACCAACCAAAGTACTTGCCGCATTGTTTTCAGTTACCGTTGTTCCGGTGATGGAAATGTCGGTTGGTGTTTGGTTTGGAAGTACTTCAATGATGAAGTCCTCCATGTAGGTCAGTTCATCATTGTCGGTGGTAGTGATCGTGATGTTAAAGACATTTTGCACTTCGTAATCAAAAACCACGGCGGCTTGAAGTTCATCATTGTTTGTACCCCCAATTTGGAAACTTGCTGCATCCGTGCCTCCAATGGAGTACGTGAATGTGGCGCCAGCATCTTGATCAGTGCTTGAAAGTGTTCCCATCACTTGACCTATGGCTTGATTTTGTAAAGCCTCTACCGTTTCTACATCACCGTCTCCAAGGAATGAGTCGGATAGTGAGATGTCAGTTGGTGTGTCCGGCCCATCTGTAGCCGAAATGCTAAAAGTTTTATCGAAGGTTCGACCTGATCCATCCGTGGATGTAATGGTCACCGAATAGGTGGGCTTTGTTTCAAAATCGAAGGGACCAGTAACTTGAAGTTCATCGTTAGCGGCTCCTCCTATCTGGAAACTGGCTGCATCCGTGCCTGAAACCCCATAAGAATGTGTATCCGTACGGTTTAGGTCGGTAGAGGTCAGTACTCCAACTGTGGTGCCTGCTGTGCTATTTTCTGCAATTACGCTAACCGACAATGAAATGTCCGTTGGTGCTTCTTCACGTTCGTGAATGTATACAGCCCCTGAGTTGGCACTTACGATAGGTTCTCCATTATTGTCGGCGGGCGTTCCGGATAGGATCATATTGGTAGAAATAGCCACAGAGAGTCCAAATACATTCTCGACCACTGGGTCATTTGGGAGTAGTTTTTCCGACTCGGTGATTGATGCCCATCCTGTTTCAGGTTTGTCAAACACGTAGATCGCCCCTTCATCATCAGTGGGTTCGTTTTTTCTTGGTGAGCCCACTACAATTCGATCCTCTTCGGCGGCTATTGACCAGCCAAAATCAGCACTACTTTCACCATCTGATGCCGTGAGATGAAAGTCCTCTGTAATGGATCCCGCAGGCCAGCCACCTCCCGGCTGTTGGTACAAATAGACCGCCCCATTGCTTGAGGCAGTTCCTGGTGCTCCGTCGGCACCCACGATGATAAGTCCATTTTCAATTTCCACGGCTTGCCCCAGTCGATCACTGGAAGAGCCATTGGAAGCCAAAAGTTTGGTTGTCTCGGTCGAGTTTGACCAGTTTCCACCCGTTTGCTGAAAGAGAAATGCCACTCCACTTGAGCTCCCGTTATCGTCATCGCCTACTGCACCTACTACAGCCAGGTCATTTTCTATAGCCACGCTCCATCCAAAATCATCACTTGATGCGCCATCTGATGGCGTTAGTCTGGCTACTTCGGCCCATGAAGTCGTTCGTTCAAAAAGGTATGCTGCACCGGAGTTGTTTAGCCCTGGAGCATCAGGAGCCCCCACGATCAGTGAGGTGCCTTTAATATCCACGGAGGTTCCGAAATCATCGCTCGAAGAAGCATCGCTGGCAATGAGTTTCTGAGTTTCATTATCAGTACCACTCCATCCGCTTCCTCTGTTGTATATGTATACGGCCCCAGCGCTACTATTATGTCCTGGAGAGCCGACGGCAATATAATCGTCGGTGATGCTTACCGAAGTTCCAAAGCCATCCCCACGTTCTCCGTCCGATGGTTTCAGAGTTGCTCGTTTGGTCCAGCCAGTTCCGGTTCTTTGGAGAACATAGGCCAAGCCAGTTCCTTCTCGATCTGTATCATTGGGAGCACCTACAACTGCATACTCTCCTTTTGCATCTATGGAATACCCATATTCAAAACCTATGGTGGATGGATAATCTTCGGGGATTGCAGTCTTGATGGTGCTATATTCATAATCTCCGCTCGAATCAAAGTACCCGATAGCCTCGCCTGAATCTTCACCATCTCCGTCCACTAAGCTGGACCCGGCTATCATTCTTCCAAAGCCAAGAGCAAGTGACTCGCCCCTATTGCCAAAAAGGTCACCTGCGTTTCCCGCATGTAGACGTTTGAAATTGGTGGTAGTATTAGTGCCACCAAAACCCTCAAAGGTTTGAATGGAACCAGAACTGGCACCCCCATCATCGTCACCCGAGGCACCTACCGCGTAACCAAAGGAATTGACGTCAAAAGTCATGGCTACAGAGGAACCAAATGAATCGCCGGTGGCCGGGTCTGATGAGTAGAAGGTAATCTCTCGGTTGTTGATAAAATTATAAGCCATTACTTTTCCAGCAGCGTTCGCCTGGGTGTCATCCCCGGGTATTCCGTATAGCACTCTTTCGTCACGCCATACAGCGACTGATGTTCCGAGTCTGTCGCTGGAATTATCCCCGATATCATTAAATATGGAGGTAAAGTCCACACCACTATTTACGCTGCGATAGACATCCACTCTACCATTGGAGAATTCAGTACCATCGTTATAATCTTTGGAACCAACTGCGACCAAAATTCTGGTGCTTCCCACATTCGCTCCTATGGCCACTTTATCACCAAACTTTTGATTGGTATGGCTGCCATCGAATTGTTCCCTGAAACTACCTCCGACAGTATATACTTTCACTCTTCCGGTATCACCATTTCTACCAGGTAAACCAACGGCAATCAAAGACCCTTCTTCATCCACATCTATGCTATAGCCGGAGTTGTCGCCCGCTTCAAGACTGTTGGTGTTTTTGCGTACCAATGTCACCGTGTTGTTCGCAGAGGAGTAGGAGTACTGGTAGTATGCTCCGGCATTGGAAGCCGCTTCATCATTAAAGGGTGACCCAATAAAAATGTAATCGTCGCTTATAGCCACCGACCAGCCAAAGTGATCACCTGGAGCTACATCATCCGCTGTGAATTTATTTTTTAGAGTTAGGCGGCCGAATTCGTCCACTTCATATAAGTACACAGCACCAGCTGAGACACCATTCTCACTATCATCTGGAGCTCCCACAACGGCATGCGTTCCATCCACGGTGATGTCCACGGAGTAGCCGTATTGATCAAGCTGATTAGTGCTTAATGTGCTTGGAATTACTTTTGATAATTGACTCCAATCCTGAGATTGAGCAATTTGAAGAAGGCATAGTAGTGCTGCGAACAGCGTAGTTCTTGGTAAGGCAGTTTTCATGGTAAGTCGTTAAAATTCTAAATCAAAAGGCTGGTTCATTTTGCGAACCGGACACATTTAGAAGTGAACAAAGCTGGTTGACTCAATTTTTGGTTACTTGAAATTCAGCCCAAACGCCGTGTTAGAAAAATTTAGTTGACGAATCGGGAAAACTGATATGCGAAAAGGGGGAAAGTGGGTGATGAAGGATTTTGAGAAATTAGCATTTGATAACCTTCAGCAGTTGATTATTGGAATTTCGCTTTCCAATTGACGGTGGCTTTTTGGATGTACGCCTCCTTTTCAGTAAGCCATTTTTTCTGAACTCCGGAATTGTAGTTGAGGTAGAGCTTGCCATCATGGATCGCCCAAGCATTTGGATCAATCTTGGCCTTGTATCCGCTGCTCATACCAAAGGCACAGTAGCCACCATACTGCGGAGCGTACTTCTCTGGGTTTTCCTTGAATGCTTTCAGGTTGTCACCACTTGCGAACAGCCATGTTGATCCATTCCAATCGTATGAAAACTGCTTGGCTCCTTTCACCGCTTTGGATTCGGTGAAGTAGGCCACCGGATCATAGCCGTTGATAGCCAGACCTGATTCAGTGTAGATTTTCTCAGGATAATCCTGTGCTTTCAGAAAAAATGAAAACACAATGATGGTGCAAAAGGGGAGCAATCGCATGATTTTTTTTTGAGGGTAAAACTATTCCCTTCTGAAGGCATATCCAGCCTCTTTCCATTTATGATAGCGAAGTGTCAGCCAGCAAACCACGATGACAAATACTAGTGCACCCGGGATGACAAATTCAGCTGGTAAGGATCGTTTGTCGAACAGTATATCGTCTATGCCCAGGCCAAACCAGCTACCAAAAAGAATGAAAAAATGTAGAATGTAAATAGTCAAAGTATGCTGGCCAAGGGTGTTCAGGATTTTGATCTTTGCGAGGAGTGGCTCAGCAATCATGAATGCCGAGTAGATGAGCAGCACGCGACCCACTTTGATAAATCCGAAATTGTTCCAAGCCACTCGCTTGAATAGTTCTATACCCGTTAGTTCGTGCAATTGAGTCAGGGCCCAACTTGATTTGGTCATCAGAAAAACGGAAACGAGAAGCAAGCCGATGATGAAAGCCCATTTCCTTTTTTCGTAAAAAAGCGTGTACAAGCTGCCAAGGAAGGCGCCCACAAAAAGATAGCCAAGGAAGGGGAGTAGGGTGAAAACCGACCCGGTTTCACGAGTCAGGTACGTCCGTATACCGAAGGGTAATTCTGAGTAATCCAGCGCCGAATACCACGGGTGAAAAATGAAAATCGAGAGGCTGATTGTCAGAAGTAGTATTCGAAAAAAATTAATAGGTAGTCTGGATACTAACTGGTAGGACAAGGCGATGAATAGCAGCCCCATGCCAATACAGTGGAGCACGTCGACTCTCCAGAATTCAGTATAGACCTTGCCGTAGAGTACAAACGGCAGAACATTGAAACGCAATAGATAGCCCCACATCAGTACTTCGAACCCACGCCAAAGGGCTTTTTTCAGACGCATTTTCTGATACGTCTTATCAGGCTTTCTGATGAGAAGGTAAACCAGAATCACTCCTGCTGTGGTGAAGAACACAGGAGCGGTATGCCCTCTGCAAAACTTCCAAAGATCATAAAGTGGACCAATTCGATCTTCGTCAATGAGCAGTGTATCCACGAAGTGCCCTTGGAGCATCATTAATATGGCCACACCTCTGAGCGCATCAATATGGTAAATCCTACCTGAAACCGAAACAGGTTCCATCACTCCACGACGGTAATTTTCATCATGTTGGTATGGCCTTTCCAGTGAAGTGGCATAGCGGCGGTGTTGATGAACACATCGCCGGTTTTGAGTAACCCCTGAGAGACCAGGAAGTTTTCGATATTTTTCAGCGTATCGTCTATCCCCTCCGTCTTATCATAGTAGAAACACTGAACACCCCAAACCAAACTCATTTGTCGCACGAGGTATTTCTGATCAGTGAAAAGAAAAATAAGGGCTTTGGGTCTATGAAGAGCCAATCTATTACCCGAGTACCCCGAACGAGTCATTCCCACCACCGCTTTGGCATCCACGGTGACGGACAGCTGACAGGCCGCTTTGATCAAGAGGTCGTTCATTCGAGTAGTAGAATCTTCGATCTCATCATAGAACTTGTCATAAATTCTCGTGCTTTCTTTCTCTACAGCCATGATCGTTTTGGCCATGCTGGCCACTGCTTCCACTGGATACTTGCCTGCTGCCGATTCTGCCGACAACATTAGGGCATCAGCTCCATCGTAGACGGCATTTGCCACGTCATTTGTCTCAGCACGCGTGGGACGAGGATTCTCGATCATGCTTTCCATCATCTGAGTGGCGATGATCACTGGCTTTCCAGCTTTATTACAAGCTTTGACCATTTTCTTTTGCGCCATTGGCACATCTTCCATAGGAATTTCAACACCCAAGTCACCACGAGCCACCATTAGCGCATCTGTCGCTTCAATGATTGCATCAATGTTTTCCAGTGCTTCCGGTTTTTCAATTTTTGCAACCACCTTGGTTTTCTTACCGGCTTTTTGAATTCTCTTCTTTAGGTCAACTATATCTTCCGCCTTCCTTACAAAGGAAAGTGCAACCCACTCAAGGTTGTTTTTCAAACCAAACTCCAAATCCTCAATGTCTTTCTGAGTAAGAGACGGAGCGGATACTTTAGTATTAGGCAGATTGATCCCTTTGCGAGATTTCAATGGGCCACCATAAATGACTTTGGCGTCTACTTCATCTTTTCTAACGTCCACAACCTCAAGCTGTATCTTTCCATCATCAATAAGAATTAGCTCCCCTACATTTACGTCATTGACGATTCCTTTATAGGTGGTTCCTACTTTTTTGGAGTTGCCAATGTCCTCCTTGGTTGTGCTAATTGTGAGTATTTCTCCCGAGTGCAATTCCGCTCCATCTTCGACCTGATCTATGCGTATTTTTGGCCCCTGCAAATCCTGTAGCATGCACAAATTCCATCCTTTTTCTGCGTTGATTTCATTGATCGTGTCAATAACCACCTGATGCATATCATGTGTGCCGTGAGAGAAATTCAATCGAAACACGTTCGCTCCTGCCTCTGCAAGCTTGATAAGCATTTCTTTGTTATTGCTTGCCGGCCCCACTGTAGCTACAATTTTGGATTTCTTTAAGTACGCCATTTTTTCTTTCAGAAGATTAGATTGTCGCGAGATTTAATCAAAGCGGGCTCTAAAATAGCCGCATAATCAATAACGCTGGTTGATTTCAGCAAACTTAAGACATCCTTCATATCCGTTTGCTCTGTTTCGTCCTTGTACTTGAGTAAAAAGTCAAATTGTTTCACCTCTTCCAGTAAATATTGGAAGGTGCTGTTGGGTTTGGCTACCAGCCTATTTTTTAACAAGGTGACCTGCGTGTGTTCCGATTTGTCCTGAAAATTGGAAATCAAGATTCTGCTATTCCCTGAAAACTCAATAGAGATGTCGTTTTGCTTAGATAGTGACAAGCCAGCTACTTGATTAATGTTCCAAACCAGCTTATACTCTTTCACAGTAGATACAATTCCAATAAGATGAAAGTCAAAGTGCTCAGTTGTGGAAAGTCGATTTTTACTCATTGATGATTCAAAATTAGGAAAGAATCATCGAGGTGCTACCTAGAGAAGCGACTGAAAAATGATTGGTATAGTTAGCTTTATTTGTATTTCTTTGCAGCAGATTTTAACCAAATAACTATTAAAATGTCAGAAATTGCTCAGAAAGTAACTTCTATCATCATCGACAAGCTTGGGGTAGAAGAATCTGAAGTGACTGCCGAAGCAAGTTTTACGAACGACCTAGGAGCAGACTCATTGGATACAGTGGAGTTGATCATGGAATTTGAAAAAGAATTCAACATATCAATCCCAGATGATCAAGCAGAGAACATTGCAACTGTAGGACAAGCGATTTCCTACCTAGAAGCAAACGCATAAAACTTTTTTTACATGGAATTGAAGCGAGTTGTTATAACCGGAATCGGTGCACTTACACCTCTAGGCAATACAAAGGACGAATACTGGAAGTCTTTGGCTGAAGGTGTAAGTGGCGCTGCTCGCATTACTCGATTCGATGCTGAAAAGTTTAGGACGCAATTCGCCTGTGAAGTGAAGAACTTCAATCCTGAAGACTTTATGGACAGGAAAGAAGCGCGTAAAATGGATCCTTGCACGCAATACGCGATGGTTTCCGGTGAGGAGGCCATCATCGATTCGGGCATAGATTTAGAAAAAATTAATAAAGACAGGGTAGGCGTTATTTGGGCATCCGGTATCGGAGGTTTAAAGACATTTCAAGACGAGGTGACGGCATTTGCGCAAGGTGACGGCACTCCAAGATTTAACCCATTCTTTATTCCTAAAATGATCGCGGATATTGCTCCGGGGTTGTTGTCAATAAAATACGGTTTCCGTGGACCTAATTTCACCACGGTCTCTGCTTGCGCCTCTTCCAATCACGCACTTCAAGACGCACTTACTTACATCCGATTAGGAAAAGCCGATGCTATTCTTACAGGAGGTTCGGAGGCTGCTGTTTGTGAAGCCGGAGTTGGAGGATTCAATGCCATGAAGGCATTGTCTGAAAGAAATGATGATCCTGCCACCGCCTCGCGACCATATGACAAAGACCGTGATGGTTTTGTGCTGGGAGAAGGAGGAGGAGGACTGATGCTCGAGGAGCTTGAGCATGCAAAGGCACGTGGGGCAAAAATTTACGCTGAGGTTCTCGGTGCTGGAATGTCTGCAGATGCGTACCACATGACCGCACCTCACCCAGAAGGCGTTGGTATTGAGTTGGTATTGAATAATGCACTGGAAGACGCCAACCTCAAAGCATCTGACATAGACTATGTAAATACGCATGGCACTTCGACCCCTCTCGGCGATGCTGGGGAAATTAAGGCGATACAGAGGGTGATGGGAGACCATCTTTACAATGTTAATATCAGCTCGACAAAGTCCATGACCGGGCACTTACTTGGGGCGGCTGGTGCAGTAGAAAGCATCGCTTGTCTGTTGGCTATTGAGAAAGGAATCATTCCTCCTACCATCAACCACTTCACAGACGATCCTGAAATCGACCCCAAATTGAACTTAACCTTTGGTAAAGCTCAACACCGTGAAGTGAATATTGCAATTAGCAATACATTCGGCTTTGGTGGTCATAATACCTCGGTGATCTTCGGTAAATATTCGGAGTAATCACCGTGTTTGTTCTCAAGAAAGCAAACTCCCTTTTCCAACAATTTTCTTCAAAAGAAGACCGTGAGTTGGCCAATAATTTTGGTCGGATTACCGGAAAGCAGCCCATTAATTTAGGCCTGTATAAGCAGGCAGTAAGTCACAGCAGCGTGGCGAAAAAAAATAGGGGAGGCATCAAGGACTCATACGAACGTCTCGAATACTTGGGAGACGCTATTTTGGGAATGATAGTGGCCGAATTTCTCTTCACAAAATACCCCTTCAAAGAGGAGGGTTTTCTCACTGAATTAAGAGCCAGAGTCGTAAGTCGTGAAGCTCTCAATCTTCTTTGTCAAAAAATTGGGCTTTCGGGCTTTATCAGGTACAATCAGCAAAATGGACCGAAACATAAGTCCGTGTATGGCGATGTGATGGAGGCAGTCGTAGGTGCTTTTTATTTGGATCATGGATTTGCCGCCACCAAGAAATTCGTTCTCCAAAGACTCATAGTTCCTCATTATGATTTTGAAGAGTTGTTGAGCACTACTTATAATCATAAAAGTAAGATCATAGAGTGGGCTCAAAAGGAAAACAAGGAAATTGAATTTGCAATGGTAGAAGAGCGAGGAGAGAATTCAGACCAATTTGTGATCGAGGTGATGGTGGATGGAGAGGCAGTGAATAGAGGCTTTGGATACAACAAAAAGAAAGCCGAGCAAGATGCTGCGCGAAAGTCATTGACTTCACTTGATATTCCGCATTCATGAGGGTCGGAGGAGCAGCATTAAATCAAACACCACTAGATTGGGAGGGCAATGCGCTACGAATTGCTTCTGCGATAGAAGCAGCACGAAAAAGCGAGATTGAGCTTTTGTGCCTGTCGGAACTCTCGATCACTGGCTATGGATGTGAAGACATGTTCCTTCATCCTTGGGTAGCGGAAAAATCATTTGAGGTTCTCTCGGATTTAATTCCTAAGTCTAAAGGCATTGGTGTTGTCATCGGGCTTCCAATCCGAATAAAGAAAGAAGTTTATAATTCTTTGGCGTTTGTCAATGATGGAAAGCTTGAAGGCTTTTACTGCAAGCAACATCTTCCAAAAGAAGGCATCCATTACGAGCCAAGGTGGTTTGAGGAGTGGCCGGTTAATGTTATTTCTGAAATAGAGTTTAATGGGCATAAATATCCGATCGGCCACATCACATCTGAATTCAAAGGAAAGAAAGTAGGTTTTGAGATTTGCGAAGACGCATGGGTTGCCAACAGGCCAGCTCTTCATTGCACAGAAAAGGCGGACATAATCTTGAATCCAAGTGCTTCTCATTTTGCCTTTGGAAAGTTTCAGAGGCGAAGAGAGATCATACGATCCAGCTCAGCGATTTTTCAGTGTGTGTACGTCTACGCCAATCAATTGGGTAATGAAGCCGGACGTGTGATTTATGATGGCGATGTGATGGTTGCCCAGAAAGGGGAGATGCTTGCCACGGCTCGTAGACTATCTTTTTCTGATTATTCTTTGCAATCAGTGGAGGTGGATTTTGAAGATGTGGGAAGGAGTGAACGAAATTTATTTGATCAAATCACTGAGAAAAACGAGGAATTCCCGCAGGCTGTGAGCTTGGCCCTTTTTGATTATTTGAGAAAAAGCCATAGCGACGGATTCGTCCTTTCGCTCAGCGGAGGTGCCGACTCCAGCACGATTGCCGTGATGGTAGCCGAGATGGTGAAAAGAGGAATTATAGAGTTAGGCGGAGTGCCATTTTGTTTGAAGCTGGGAAGAAACGATAACTCCATTCCTGATTTAATGAAGAATTTACTGACCTGTGCGTATCAAGGCACGGTCAATTCATCTGATGAGACCTTTGAGTCAGCAAAGGCATTAGCAGAGTCCATTGGGGCTACCTTTTATCAGTGGGAAATTGACGATCAGGTCGCAGGAGCACAAGAAAAAATCGAGAAGTCGATTGGCAGGAAGTTGACTTGGAAGAAAGACGATATCACTTTGCAAAATATCCAGGCGAGATCCAGATCACCGATTATTTGGATGCTAGCCAACTTGAACAACTCCCTTTTGCTGGCAACTTCCAACCGCAGCGAGGGGTCGGTCGGTTACGCCACCATGGATGGCGACACGAGCGGAAGTATCTCGCCCATCGCCGGAGTGGACAAGGTGTTCATCCGAGATTGGCTGAAATATGCGGAAGTAGAGCTCGGCTATACGGCACTGCGCCATGTCAATAGTTTGGCCCCAACCGCGGAGCTACGCCCACAAGAGCAGACACAGACGGACGAGGACGATTTGATGCCATACGAAGTGCTTCAGCTCATTGAAAAAATGTTCGCTTTGGAGAAACTAAGCAAACCGGAAATTATAAATAGGATAGCGGCTGATTTCTCTGTGAAACAGGCGGAAGAATGGGTTGAAAAGTATTTCCGACTCTGGAAGCGCAACCAATGGAAACGCGAGCGATTTGCACCGAGTTTCCACTTGGATGATTACAACCTCGACCCAAGATCGTGGTTTAGGTATCCGATTTTAAGCGGTTCATAAAAACTAAGAATTTTAGTCCTCCTGCACCCTTTGGTTTTTTATTGACCAATGGCTGTAATAATTTCAAGGAAAATTGAGACTCATAGGTTGATGAAGAAAAAGAACTCGGCACTAAAGCGATCCCTGCTTATCGTGGCTTTCCTTGCGGTCAGTTCTTATTTTGTACTGGAGGTATTTAATCGAATGACCAACCCTGACTTGGATATTTCTATCAATACAAGTGGCATTGGACAAGCGGTACTTGATGTGGTGGTTGATGTGCTTAGGTCTCTTATTAATCCTGAGAGGCGGTCTTAACCCATCTTCCGATACTTAATCCTCGTTGGCTCTTTATCCCCAAGTCGCTTCTTGCGGTTTTCCTCATAGTCAGAGAAGTTGCCTTCAAACCAATACACCTGAGAATCTCCTTCGAATGCCAGAATGTGCGTGGCAATCCGATCCAGGAACCATCTGTCGTGGGAGATGACCACCGCACATCCACCGAAATTCTCTAGTCCTTCCTCTAGTGCACGCAGGGTGTTTATATCCAGGTCGTTAGTTGGCTCATCCAGTAAAATCAGGTTAGAACTTTTCTTCAGAGTGAGCGCCAAATGCACACGATTTCGCTCCCCACCAGAGAGCATAGCTATTTTCTTCTCCTGATCCGATCCGCCGAAATTGAACTTGCTCACATACGCCCGAGCGTTCATTTCACGACCGCCCAAATCGATAATTTCATTGCCTTCAGAAATCACTTGATAAACGGATTTGTTTGGGTCCAGCTGGTCGTGCTCCTGATCTACATAGGACATCTCCACGGTCTCACCCACTTCAAAACTGCCTGCATCCGGCGTTTCATTTCCCGTAATTAATTTGAATAATGTGGACTTTCCTGCGCCATTTGGTCCAATCACCCCCACAATTCCTCCCTGAGGTAAATTGAAAGAAAGGTTGTCAAAAAGGAGCTTATCTCCGTATGATTTGGATACGCCTTTCACTTCGATCACTTTGGAGCCAAGTCTTGGCCCAGGGGGAATGTACAACTCCAGATTTTGTTCTCGCTCCTTTCCATCCTCACTCAGGAGTTTATCATAAGCGCTCAAACGAGCCTTGGCTTTTGCTTGTCTGCCCTTTGGTGACATCCGCACCCATTCCAATTCTCGCTGAAGTGTTTTCTGTCTCTTCGATTCCGTCTTTTCTTCCTGAGAAAGACGCTTCTCTTTTTGCTCTAACCAGCTCGAGTAATTGCCTTTCCAAGGAATGCCCTCACCTCTGTCCAGTTCCAAAATCCACCCAGCGACATTGTCCAGAAAATACCTGTCGTGCGTCACGGCAATGACTGTTCCGGGGTATTGCTGAAGAAAATGTTCCAACCACAGCACTGATTCGGCATCCAGGTGGTTAGTGGGCTCATCCAAAAGAAGTACGTCTGGCTGCTCAAGAAGAAGCCTGCAAAGAGCCACCCGCCTTTTCTCGCCACCTGAGAGATTCTTTATGATGGCATCCTCGGGTGGTGTTCGAAGCGCATCCATGGCACGCTCCAGTTTGTGATCAATTTCCCATGCGCCAGCCTGCTCCAGTTTTTCCTGCAGCACGCCTTGTCGCTCGATGAGCTGATTCATTTTATCCGGGTCATCCAATACCTCAGGCAGGGCGAAGCTGGCGTTCACCTCATCATACTCCTTGAGTAAGTTTTGGATTTCACTAATAGCTTCTCGAACCACCTCACCCACCGTTTTGTTCGGGTCTAACTCAGGCTCTTGATCGAGCATGCCCACTGTATATCCGGGCGAAAAGACCACTTCACCGTCATATTCCTGATCTTTTCCTGCGATTATTCGCAATAAAGACGATTTCCCAGCCCCATTTAAACCGAGTACGCCTATTTTAGCGCCGTAAAAAAAGGACAGATAAATATTTTTTAGAACTTGTTTTTTTGGAGGGTGAATCTTGTTCACTCCGGCCATGGAAAAAATGATCTTTTCGTCAGACATGGTTAGATTTGATTGAGAGGTCGAAATTACCACCAAAATCACACATTATAAACCACCACTCATTGAGCGACTTGGACGTACCATACGGTTTCATCAAAGGAAACGATTTGTACTTATCCGCTTGGGGAGATCATAAAGATCGCAAGATTGGAGAAGTTAAGGAAGACGGCCCTGAGGCTGCAGTTTCCTATTTTCAGGAAAAATTCAAAGACTTTTCAGGAAAAATTCAAGGACTTGTCGATACGATCGAAGGAGCCGAAAACAAGGGATCATATCTCATGAAGTTGCTTCATCTCAAGGAGCAACTGGTGGTTCATGAGGGACTTGGTGATTATGCTGACTTAGGCAAGACCATAGAAAAATATGAGGCATTGCTTTCTGACATCATAGGAAAAAACCGAGAACGCAATACGGAAATCAAGAACGCACTCATGATTGAGGCGAAAGAGGCGGTAGAAATTGTGAACTGGCAGGAATCAACGGAGAAGTTGCAGGATGTAAAGGCTCGTTGGCTGAAAACCGGAAATGCCAAGGACGATGTTCAGGATCAGCTTGAAGAGGATTTTTGGGGAATTATTGAGGATTACTTTGGGAGGAAGAAGGCTTTTTATGAAGATAAAAAGAGGCTGACCGACCTTCGCAAAGAGAAATATGAGAGCATTCTGAAGGAAGCGGATGGATTGTCAAACTTACGAGGGAAAGATCGATTTGATAAGGTGAAGGAGTTAAAGGCGGCTTGGGAGGCCGTTGGAAATATTCCTGCCAAAGAGTACAAACCACTTCAGTTTCGATTCAACGGGGTGCTGAAAGGCCGAAGAGAGTTGCCACCACCAGATTTTTCTTCAATGAAGGAAGAATTGGATAAGATGTTTGGCAAGGAAATTTCGGTGGACAAAGACATGCTGCAGCGATACAGGAAGAGTTTAGGGTCATTCAAAACGAGAGAGCCGCATTTAAAGGAAAAGCGGCATGAGACAATGCAGCTTATCAATGTCATATGGGAGCGTGATTTTCTGGAAGGACTGGCTGGCAAGAAGCACAAGGGGTTTGATTTGAAGACGGACAAAGAGCAAGCTAGGATAATGGTCAAATTGCTCAAAGAATTTCTTCGAAGGGACCTAGAAGATTTGAAGCAGTATGAGGAAAATTCTGAAAAGTTTGCTGGGCATGATCAGAATACCAACCGAATGCTGGAGCGAAAACTGGGACAACAAAGAAATAAAATCACCGTAAAGGAGAAATTGTTGGAAATATTGGAAGAAAAGGCAGGGTAATTTTCTAACTACTTTGTTTTTTCATAAGAAAATATACTTTTGCAGCCACGTTCACAGAGCGTGCTAAAATTAGAGTAAATATGTATTGGACTTTAGAACTTGCGTCTTATCTAGAAGATGCTCCTTGGCCGGCATCAAAAGATGAATTGATCGACTTCTCTATTCGTTCGGGAGCACCACTTGAAGTGGTTGAAAACCTACAGGAACTTGAGGACGATGGAAATCCTTTTGAAACGATCGAAGAAATCTGGCCGGATTATCCTACGAAAGAAGACTTCTTCTTTAATGAAGACGAGTATTAAGAAATTGGACTCAAAAAAAAGCCTCCTGACTTGTTGGGAGGCTTTTTTATTTTAAATCATCCGGTGTGGTGATCTTGATGTTTTCGTACGACCCTGCAATAAGTTTCACTGAATGCCCCGCTGCTTCATAAACGGAAGCATCATCAAGGAAATCCGTTCCTTGCGCGGATTCAAAGGCTGCTTTTATCTCTGAGACACGAAACGTCTGTGGGGTTTGTACAAGTCTGTAATCCGCTCGATTTCGAGCCGTCGAGCCTTGATCCGATATTTCCCTGATAGAATCCTTTAATTCCACAGAAGCAACGCCAGAGCCGTGCTTCTCAGCTGATAAGAAAGACTGAGAGATTGTTTCGGCAGAAACATATGGCCGAACTGCATCGTGAATGGCAACTAAGCCATCTGACAATATTTTGTCAAGACCTGACTTCACGGATTCAAAGCGAGTGGCCCCTCCGATGGCCAAAGTGATCGTCTCTTTGGGGAAGAATTTTTTAGCAATTCCCTGCCATGCCTGCACTTGGTCTTGCGGGATTACCACAATAATATTGAGGGCTTTCTCGTATTCGAAAAATCTTTCGACACTGCGAGCAATGATTGGCTTGCTATCAATTTCAAGAAATTGCTTTGGAGTAGGAGAGCCCATTCTGAGCCCCTTGCCACCAGCTACTATGATGGCAAATTTCTCCATTACACTATGAGCATCGCGTCACCATAGGTGAAAAAGCGATACTTTTCTTTGATTGCAACTTGGTATGCTTCCATGATTAAATCATATCCTCCGAAAGCAGACGCCATCATCAACAGCGTAGATTCTGGAAGGTGGAAATTCGTAACAAGTGCGTCACAGATTTTGAAGTCGTAAGGAGGGAAGATGAATTTATCGGTCCATCCGCTATTGGCTTTTAATCTTCCGTTTGCAGAAACTGATGATTCAAGCGTTCTCATTACTGTAGTCCCTACAGCGCAGATTCTGGTATTTTCATCGAGTGACTTATTGATCCTGGCGGCTGTAGCCTCTTCCACCCAATAATTCTCAGAATCCATTTTGTGTTTTGTCAAGTCTTCAACATCAACTGGTCGGAATGTTCCTAGTCCTACGTGTAGGGTGATTGGAGTCGTGTCGATTCCCTTCAGCTCCATTCTTTTCAAGATTTGTCTTGTAAAGTGAAGGCCAGCAGTAGGTGCGGCTACTGCACCGATGTGCTCAGCGTAGATTGTCTGGAATCTTTCTCTGTCTTGTTCCTCAGCCTGACGCTCAAGTTCTTTTGGTAGAGGAGTTTCTCCCAATCTATCAATCAGATTGTAAAATTCTTCCTCATTTGCATCATTCAGGAATCGGATCGTTCGTCCTCTGGAAGTGGTGTTGTCTATTACCTCTGCAACTAATTCTCCTTCGCCAAAATACAGTTTGTTACCTACTCTGATTTTCCTGGCCGGATCCACAAGCACATCCCAAAGCTTCATTTGCTTGTTTAGCTCACGAAGAAGGAAGACCTCAATCTTGGCTCCCGTTTTTTCTTTGTTTCCAAAAAGGCGTGCAGGGAAAACCTTGGTATTGTTGACGGCAAAGACATCACCGTCATTAAAATAATCCACGATATCAGGAAATGCTTTGTGTTCGATTTCTCCAGTGTCTCTGTGAATCACCATCAATCGTGAATCATCCCTGTTCGGGTTTGGCTTAGAAGCGATGTATTTTGAAGGAAGGTCGAATTTGAAAGCAGATAACTTCATTAGTCCTGTTTATGGATTTGTTGCAAAATAAGGAGCGCAAAATTAGTTAATACAACTCAAAGTTGATGTCCTGAATGTCAGAACTTTATGAGGTCAATATTTAACCCTCAGCAATCTTGGCTTTGATGGCCGCTTCTAGCTCGTCCATAAGCTCCGGATTATCCTCTATAAGCACCTTTACGGCATCACGCCCCTGGCCAAGTTTATCGTCTTTGTATGAGAACCAAGATCCGGATTTTTTGATAATGTCTAGTTCCACCCCAATATCCAAAATTTCACCAGACTTACTGATTCCTCGTCCGTACATGATATCAAACTCCACTTGCTTGAATGGCGGTGCTACTTTATTCTTAACCACTTTGACCCGAGTTCTATTTCCAAGCACATTGTCAGCACTCTCTTTGATGGCACCAATTCTTCTGATGTCCAGCCTCACGGACGCATAGAACTTGAGCGCATTACCGCCAGTGGTCGTTTCTGGGTTACCGAACATCACCCCAATTTTTTCACGAAGTTGGTTGATGAAGATGCAGGCACATCCGGTTTTGTTGATTGTGCCCGTTAGCTTTCTTAGCGCCTGAGACATCAAGCGAGCCTGGAGTCCCATCTTGCTGTCGCCCATTTCTCCTTCCAGCTCGCCTTTTGGAACCAATGCCGCAACTGAGTCAATAACGATGATGTCGATAGCTCCAGAGCGAATTAAGTGCTCTGTGATTTCCAGGGCTTGCTCACCATTATCGGGCTGAGAAATCAAAAGATTCTCAGTGTCGATTCCTAGTTTTTCAGCATAGAGCTTATCAAAAGCATGCTCAGCATCTATGAATGCGGCCAATCCACCTGCTTTCTGAGCTTCAGCTATGCAGTGCATGGTCAGCGTGGTTTTTCCTGATGACTCAGGCCCATAAATCTCAGTTACTCTGCCTCTTGGAATTCCTCCAATGCCTAAAGCCATATCCAAGCCCAAAGATCCAGTGGAAATTGCCGGAATATCCATAACCTTTTCGTCGCTGAGCTTCATCACGGCACCTTTTCCGTAGGTCTTTTCTAGTTTGTCGATTGTTAGCTGTAGGGCTTTTAGCTTTTCTGCATTCTCGGCCATGATGAGTGTTGGATTTAGATTTTGAATGAACACCCAAAGCTGCTTAAAAAAATAGAAATAACTTCGAACGATGCGCAAAAAAATAGTTATATCACTGCTGACTGTTTTGTTGATTCTGTTGGTTTGGCAGTTTGAGCTTATCACGTATGGCCTGGCGCAAGGCAAAGGCCAATTAGAAATCCTTAGAAACGTTGAGGAAACTAAAGATTTGCTCGCCGATCCAAATTTTCCCGATTCGTTAAAGTCAAAAATTAAAACGATTAATCGAGCCAAGGATTTTGCTGTGAATGAGCTTGGTTTGAAAAATTCGGATAATTACACGACCTATTTCGATGAGGGTGGTGCAGTTACTTTATGGAATGTTTCAGCGTGTGCGCCTTTCAAGTTTGAGCCTAAAACGTGGTGGTTCCCTTTTGTCGGGGAGGTTCCTTATAAAGGATATTTCAAGAGGGAGAATGCCGTAAGACTTGTTCGAAAGCTGGAAAACGAAGGACTCGATGCGAGAATGAGACCTGTAGGTGGATGGTCTACACTTGGTTGGTTCCGCGATCCTATTTTGTCGAGTATGCTCGAACGGAGTGAAGGGCAGCTGGCTGAGTTGATTATCCATGAGCTAACGCATGGGACCATTTTCGTAAAGAGCGAAGTGACGTTTAATGAGAACTTAGCCTCATTTATTGGGGAGCAGGGGGCGATCGAGTATTTAAAGAAAGAATACGGAGATTCATCCGCTCAGTTGAATCTATATGTTTCGTCCGAATCTGACGGTGACTTGTTCACCGAGCATATTCTGAGGGGAACCCAAAAACTGAATGACCTGTACATATCCTTTGGGACTGAACATGATTCGATTAAATTAAGAATGAAGAACGAACTCATTCAGGAGATATGCGATAGAGTGGATACCATATCTTTTTCTAGTAACCGATACTCGGGAGTATTCAAATCCAACCTTCCAAACAATGCTTATTTCATGTCTTTTCTTCGATACCATTCTGCCGGCGATTCTTTGAAGCATGTTTTGAACGATCGGTTTGATGGAAATTTGCAGCTGTTCATTGAGGACGCAATTGACCGATTTGGTGATTGACTCCAGTTTAATTTATTGTTACCATTTGGCACCCCAATTGATTTCTGAGTTAATTTTGAATAATATCGAACCCTGATTCAACCCTCTTAACTAATGTCGAAAAAATCTCAGAAGATCCTAGTCGTAGACGATGAAGCGGACATTCAGGAATTGCTGAAGTACAATTTGTCCAAGGAAGGATTTGATGTAAAGACGGCTTCTGACGGGGTAAGAGCCATTGAGATTGCCAAAGAATTCATCCCTGACCTCATCTTGTTGGACATTATGATGCCCAAAATGGACGGTGTGGAAACATGCCGGCAGATTAGAGACACCCCCGATTTGGCTGGAGCATTTGTGATATTTCTCACTGCGCGCTCAGAGGAGTATTCAGAAGTAGCCGCCTTTGATATGGGGGCAGATGATTATATCACCAAACCGATTAAGCCCAGAGCGCTGATCAGCCGAATCAATGCATTGTTCAGAAGAGAATCGAAAGCCAAGAAGGAATCTGAAACGATAGATACCGGCGAGTTGATAGTGGATAAATCGAGCTATACGGTCACTTTGAATGGCGAAAAAATTAATCTACCAAAAAAGGAATTTGAGCTACTCTACTTTTTGGTGAGGAATCCTGGTAAAGTGTATGGTCGTGATGAATTGCTCCAAAACATCTGGGGCTCAGATGTATATGTGCTTGCTCGCACGGTCGATGTTCATGTTAGAAAGGTACGTGAAAAAATAGGGGATGGCTTTATTCAAACAGTGAAGGGAGTTGGATACAAATTCGATTCTGGTTCATGATCAGCTCTCGTTCGATTGCTTTTGTCACGGGATTACTCATTGCTTCCATCACTACTGCGTTTTTGTGGATGGTTCCATCCATCACCAGCACCGCCCTCATAATTGCACTTTTACTTAGTTTTTCGTCGAGCTACATTCTTATTAGAATTCTTCTTGACACGCTTTTCTTTCGACATATAAATACCATTTATGAGATGCTTGAGAAAATGCAGGATAAGGATTTTACCCTTTCTGCATCGAGCCGATCGGTCAACCCTCTCAAGAAAATCAATCGAGAGATTAGCTCCTATGTTTCAAGCAAGGAAGAGGAAATAGAGCGGCTGAAGCAGCTTGAGCATTTCCGCAGAGAATTCATCGCGGACATTTCTCATGAGCTAAAAACACCCCTCTTTGCAGCGCAGGGATTTGTGCATACACTTCTTGACGGGGCGGTCAAGGACAAAACAGTTCGCGATAAATTCCTAAAGAAGGCCGCACGAAGTTTGGATGGGCTAGACATCCTAGTTCAAGACCTGCTCACTATCTCTCAGATGGAAACAGGAGAGGTGACCATGCATTTTGAGAGCTTTGATATTATACCCTTGGCTAATCAGGTCATTGAGCAAATGGAGGGAAAGGCCGAAAAAAAGAAGTCTGAAATCATACTCACAAATGATCCTTCGAAAAAAATCTTTGTGCATGCGGACTATCAGCGTATTTATCAAGTTTTGGCCAATTTGATCTCGAACGCCATCAAATACTCTAAGAAGAATAAGGAGATCGTGATTTCATTTAAAGAGTCAGAAACAAATGTGCTGTGCACGATAAAGGATCAAGGATACGGCATACCCAAGGAAGATTTGAGCAGAATTTTTGAGCGCTTCTACCGTGTAGACAAAAGCCGCTCTAAGGAAAGGGGAGGAACCGGTCTCGGGCTTGCCATCGTCAAGCACATCATGGAGGGCCATGGCTCGCAAGTGCGAGTAGAAAGTGTGGTCAACGAAGGATCCATATTTAGCTTTCAATTGATCAAAGGAAGTCCGCTAGCTTTGCCGGATGATGATGATGACTAAGTCTTTGCTGAATACTCGATGGGAAGATATATGCGTATATGAAGACGATCAATATGCGGTAATGAACAAACCACACGGTCTTGCCACGCTAGAAGATAGAGCAAGCCCAATCAATGTACTTAAGATCGTTAGGGAAAAATACCCAGCTGCCACGCCTTGTCATCGCTTAGATAAAGAAACTTCTGGGGTACTGGTTGTGGCGAAAACGGACGATGCGTACAAATACTTTGCTGGCAAGTTGGAAGCTAGGCAAATCAAAAAGGTCTATCACGCAGTGGTCAATGGAATTCAATCATTTCAAAATTTTGAGGCAGGCGAGCCACTCTTCTCGAGCGGCAGCAAAACCCGTGTGGATCGTGCGGGTAAGCAGTCATTGACTTTGGTTCAGACCTTAGAGGTCTTCAAAAAACACACATTATTGAAATGCTTCCCTGTTACAGGCCGGATGCATCAAATCCGTGTCCACCTGGCTTATCATGGCGCATCAATTGTTCATGACCCTTTGTATGGTGGAAATTCAGCCTATTTATCAGAACTCAAAAAGAATTTCAATCAAAAGAAGCACGAAGACGAGAATCCAATGATTCGAAGACTAGCTTTGCACGCCTTTTCGATCACTTTCGATCACCCCCAAACGGGTGAAACTGTGGAAATTGAGGCGCCTTACCCTAAAGATTTCGAGGTTTTGGTAAAACAACTTCGAAAATTCAGCTAGTTATTAGCTGCTGTATTGCTTTTACAAATAAATACTTCTATTTTTGTGTCCCTTTTTCAGGGGGTACCTGAAGATTGTAGGAAAACACGAAAAGAAATTGGATACTTTAAGTTACAAAACGGCATCACTTAATAAAGCTACTTCTGAGAAGGGCTGGATCGTAGTAAATGCTGACTCTAAGGTACTTGGAAGAATGGCCAGTGAAGTGGCTAAAATGATCCGAGGCAAGCACAAACCAGGTTACACTCCGCACATGGACTGTGGTGATAACGTTATCGTTATTAACACTGACAAAGTGAGATTGACTGGTCAAAAGTGGACTGACAAAGTCTATCTGAGACACACTGGATATCCAGGTGGTCAGAGACAAGAAACTCCAAAAGAAGTGGTGGCTAAGAAGTCATCAACAATTTTGGTAGAAAAGGCAGTTCGAGGAATGTTACCAAAGAATCGTCTTGGTCGTGAATTATTTAAGAGCCTATATGTGTACGAAGGTGCAGAGCATCCACATGAGGCCCAAAAACCTAAAGAAGTTAAACTTTAAAACTGAATGGATACAATCAGTACTATCGGTCGACGAAAAACCTCGGTTGCGAGAATAAATATGCAATCAGGTAAGGGCAAGATTGAAGTGAATAGCCGCGAATTAGCGAACTACTTCCCTTCCGAGATCCTTCAGACCATCGTTAAGCAACCACTTGTAAAAGTCGAGCAAGACGGAAATTTTGATATCAGCATCAACGTCGTTGGCGGTGGACTTACTGGGCAGGCAGAAGCCGTCCGATTGGCCATCTCCAGAGCACTTGTGGAAGTTGATCCAGAAAACAAACCTGCTTTGAAATCAGAAGGATTCATGACTCGTGATCCTAGGATGGTGGAAAGAAAGAAGCCAGGTAGAAGAAAAGCGAGAAGAAAATTCCAATTCAGTAAACGATAAGATTGATGAAGAAATTAGAGCATAAAGACTTATTGGATGCTGGTGTTCACTTTGGACACTTAACCAGAAAGTGGAATCCTCAAATGGCACCATTCATTTTCATGGAAAAGAATGGAATCCACATCATTGATCTTCACAAGACGCTGAAATCTTTGGATGATGCCGCTGCTGCAATGAAGGCTATCGTTCGTTCAGGACGAAAAGTAATGTTCGTTGCGACTAAGAAGCAAGCCAAGGAGATTGTGGAAGGAGAAGCAAAAAGATTGAACATGCCATTCGTGACCGAAAGATGGTTAGGCGGTATGCTTACCAACTTCGCTACCATTCGCAAGTCATTGAAGAAGATGTCTACCATCGACAAAATGATGAAAGACGAGTCTTACACCAACCTTGCGAAGAGAGAGAGATTGATGATCACTCGTGAGCGAGCTAAGTTGGAGAGAATCCTTGGAGGTATTACTGAGCTGAACAGGTTACCTGCAGCCCTTTTCGTGGTTGACGTGAAGAGAGAGCACATCGCAGTGGCTGAAGCTCAGAAATTGAACATTCCGGTTTTCGCGATGGTTGATACAAACTCTGATCCTAATCAAGCTGACTATCCAATTCCTGCAAACGATGATTCATTCAAGTCTGTCGACTTGATCGTGAAGTACATGTCGGCTGTAATGGAGGAAGGATTGTCTGAGCGAAAAGTAGATAAGGAAGAGCAGTCTCGAAAAGAAGAAGAGACAGCTAAAAAGGAGGAAGCTCCTGCCGAATAATAAGGAAAATAACATTTTGAATTCTGAAATTGATCCCGACCTGTCGGGATCAATTTTTGTTTCTAAACTTCATAACAACAAATAAAGATGGCTATCACAGCACAAGACGTAAACAAACTCCGCCAAATGACTGGTGCGGGAATGATGGATTGTAAAAAAGCATTAACTGAGGCTGAGGGGGATTTCGAGAAGGCAGTTGAGTTGCTTCGAAAAAAAGGACAAAAAGTATCTGCTTCCAGAGCAGACAGAGAAACTTCAGAAGGGGTCGTTTTCTCAAAAACGAATGGTGACAATACTGAAGGGATAATTGTAGCATTCACATGCGAAACTGATTTCGTAGCTAAGAACGACGAGTTTGTTGCTCTTGGAAATGCTATTACTGATGCTGCCTTTGCTAATAAGCCAGAGAGCATTGATGCCCTCAAACAACTGTCTATAGGTGGTTTGTCTATTGCTGACAAGATTATTGAAATGACGGGTAAGATCGGCGAGAAGCTTGAGATCACGGCATTAGAAATGGTTTCAGGAGAGACAGTTGTTCCCTACACTCACTCAAACCAAAAGCTGGGTGTGTTGGTGACATTGAAAAATGTAAATGGAGCTGACGTGGTAGAAGCAGGAAAGGATGTCGCTATGCAAATCGCAGCGATGAATCCTGTAGCGGTAGATAAGGATGGCGTTGACCCAACAGTGATTGAGAAAGAAATTGAAATCGGGAAAGAACAGGCTCGCCAAGAAGGAAAGCCAGAAAACATCATCGAAAAAATTGCATTAGGAAAGTTGAGCAAATTCTTCGCTGAGAATACGCTTCTAAGCCAAAAATTTGTGAAGGACAATTCGGTTTCTATTGCTCAGTACCTTGATAGCGTAAGCAAAGGACTGACTGTGTCCGAATTCAAAAGGGTATCTATAGGTTAAATTTGAACAGTTCCGTAAATTGAACCAAAGGCTGCTTCTTAAGAGGCAGCCTTTGGTGGTTTTATGTGATTCGAAAGGCTAGACCTATGATGAATGAGTATTACTCCCAATCAGGAATGACCATTGTCACCCGACCAGTTCCCACTCTAGATCACCGATGTACTTGTAGGCAACCTTGCCTTGCTCGTTGATCGCAAAGAGGTAAATCCACTGATTATCGCATAGCTGTCGAATAGAATCATGCTTTTGCAGGATTTTGCTCATTTCATCCACTGGTGCTTCGATGATCACATTCAATCGGTTGGGTTCGTGCTGGTATCGCTCCCCGTCATGCACCGACTGCCATGGCAGACCTACCCGCAGGTCTCCGGCAAAGCCTTCCAGCACACCCAGGCCTCCCACAATGTTGTGAAGGGTCTTATTCCCAGCACCAAGCTTTTTGTTGTCCACCGTGGAAGCGTAATACTGCAGATTGATCCAGGAGGTGACCACCATCGGAGCAGTCATGATGACCTCTAGCACCTTAAACTCCTGATCCTTCTTCCAGTTGTAGCTGTGCATGAAGGCCTTCCCTCCAAAATTCAACCTGGAGGTACGCTCGCGTGGAGCTACGATGAACGATGAGCAACCTGCCAGTCCCCATTCAGGTCTCACCTGCGACATGTCTTTGCTGCGTCCCATCATAAGCTTGTCCAGCTCCGTTCCGTCAATGCCCATTCGGCCTGCACGCTCTTTTCGGGAAAGCGCTCCGGCCGTCTGGAGAGCTTCCTTCAGCTCAGAAAACTCCGAAGTGTTTTCCAACTCTTTTGGAGTGTTAAAAAGTCTGACCTCATCCGTGGTGGTGTCATGCAGAGCCGCCACAAACGCGGTGTTTTCCGGGATATTGATGCCGAGTGTGCTTAATTCCCTTCGAACCTCGGCATCATTCAGCACGGCGGCCGCTACTTTGGCATTGGCCTCTCCGGAGTGTCCTCCACAGGCTCCACAGTCCAGCCCCGTAGCATGTGGGTTGTTGACTGTAGATGCTCCGTGCCCGGTGATCATCACAATCGGCGCAAAACCTGACGTTAGCCCCATAGCGGTCAGAGCAGAGTGAGCCATTTTCACACGATCCTCCTTCGGGATTCCTCCAATTCCATCGTGGGGATCAAGTGATACCCCTTTTTCAGACGATTCCTGCGCGTTCAATCCAAAGCGATCAGGATGAGTGACAGGCCTGGTAAATCCAAAGAGGTCTGTAAAGAGTTTTGGCAGGAAGTAGATCCCCAACGGGCTCACAAATCCGAAACAGCTAATGGCTCCCGACCTGAACGATTTCCAAAATTTGAACAGGTGCTCACGGAACGTTCGACGGGCGAGGGCCTTGTTCTCTAGCTTTTTATCAGCCAGCTGCTCACCTACCGTGTGGGAGGTCGTAAGTAGGACGGGGCATTGATTCGCTCCTTCATCATGTCCCAGTGGCACATATTTGACCGGAAACCCAAAGAAACCGGCAAAGCCAAATGTCTCAATACCTGCATCAGTTGCTTCTAGGTTTCTTCGGAATACCTCTGAGCGCACATCGATGCAAAATACCGCCTGTGCTTTCGCCTTCTCTCTGGCCTGCACCTCTAACGACTGGCTGTTGATTCGTTGAATCAGGTTTCTTTGAAGTGCGATATCGAAGGCATTTTGCAGGATTAGTTGTCTTGCAAGCTGTTCGCTCACATGAGACATTCGTACACTTGCTACCGATTCTTGTTTCGCTTGGTTCCATGATATTGCGAGGTGTGGATAGCTCAGCAGTTTACCGAAGCACATTTCCCAGGTCAGCAGGATGGCCAAAAACTCCTGAACTGCCTGGCTGTCTCTGCCTTCTAATCTAGCATCCCAATCTATCCGTGCAGCAAAGCCGGCCCATCCGTTCATTTTCATGAGTAGGGCATTGAGGTAATGATCCAGCATTTCTTCTGGGATTTGCAAGGCATCCAAGGCCAGCGAAGTGGCGGCAAGGTGATCATTCGGTAGGGATTTCACAAGTTTTCTAAATCCTTTCAGTCCCATCGCCTCCGTGCTGTAATCGATCTCTGCCTCCTGCTTCCATGCTGAAAAGATGGAGGTAGCTTTCTGAGTGGTTTTCCAGCTTGCCTGCTGATGGTCAAAGTAGGCAGATGCCCAGAGTGAAATTCGGTCGATCATGAATCTGCGCCACTCCTTACCATTGATGCCGCTGGCTACATCCACCAGTGTTCTGATGCGCAGGTCTGTGGGTGATTTCTGGTTAGTAAACAGGTTTCGAATGAATGCTTCTGCCCCTTCAGTGACCTCCAGCTCATTTCCATCAAGTGCCTGCTCAACGTCCGCTTCGGTAAGCTGTCCTGTTTCCAGTGCCTTTAGATAAAATTCCACCGGAAGTGCAGCCTGCACCTCTCCCGTCTTGTGCAGGAAGTTCATCGCATCTTCAAACTTCATGTCCGACATCCCCAGGAAGGGGTTCACAGCCACGCAATTTTCCAATGACCACAGCGGGGCAATTTTGGCCGAAGCACTTTTCAGCACCTCTTCTACCTTGGATTGATCTGTATATTTCTGAGATAAAATCATTTTCAATTAATTGTTAAGGACTACTTCCGGTTTTCGGATCAGTGTCTGTTCCATGTCCCGCTTTCCGTCTAGCTCTTCTTGTACGGTCAGGTTGGCCCATTTGAATTTTTCATTCTTCAGGGAGCCAATCATCCGGTCAAAAATTACATTGACGTATAGTCCGTTTCGTAGGTGAACTCCCAATTTGTATCCGAGGGTAGATTGTTTCTTGCCCTGAGCTGTCACCTGTATCAACACTATAATCATATAGCTTACTATTACGATCACAGATGCCAGTTTTATGGCCACATCCGGCACCTGATACTGAGGAAGTTGGGAGGTCAATAGGGCGCGTGCACCGGATTCCAGCGTGAAAAAAGAGAGTGCAACCACGAAAGCCATTGTGCCGGAGAGCAGGAAGCTCCATCGGCTGCCCTGAGTGCTCCATGCTGTCACCATCATCTGGCTAAGTCCCATTACAATCACCGCTCCAGTCATCATAAGGCTAAAATCCTTGCTGGGTTCTATGCCCCATAGGTAGCAGAAAAGGATGTAAATCGCGAGGACTGTCGATACACTAACAAGGATGCGGATGAAACTCGGAGTTTTCATCGTCAATTTAATTTTTCGGGCACGAACCACATCCACCGCACTGCCAGAGGACAGAAAGGAGTGTGCCTTGTAGAAGGAGTGCGCCACCACATGCAGGATTGCGGCAGAGTACACGCCAAAACCGCAAATGAGCAGCGAGAATCCCATGTGAGCCACGCTTGAATATCCCAAGGCTACTTTCACAGAAGGCTGTGTGAGGTAGACCACAGAAGCAAAGAGGGCTGTAAATCCACCGATGACGATGAGCATCAGCGATCCGGAGACAGACTCGGCCATCAGGTGGCTAAACCTGACCATGAGGAAAGGGCCGGCATTCAATAGGCCGGCATGGAGCAGGGCCGATACCGGGGTGGGTGTTTCCACCACTTCAATCAGCCAGCCATGGGTAGGAAACTGTGCCGACTTAAGTACTGCAGCGATCACCAGCAGGATGGAAGCCCACAACATGTAGCTATCCAAAGCTTTGGTATTTTGCACTGCGATGAACAGCTGGTCTATGTCTCCCGTCCCTATCGACTGGTAGATGAGGGTGATTGCGCCGATCAGACTGAGATCTCCGATACGCGCCACCATGAACTTTTTGCGGGCTGCAGCTATGGCCTGCGGCCTGCTTCGGTAGAACACAAGCAAGTAGTGCAGGCAAACGCTGGTGATGATCCAGAAAATCAGAATCTGCAGCAGGTTTCCTGAAAGGACCAGCAACTCTACGGACGCAATGGTGCAAGCCAGCCTACTAAAGAAGACTCCTTTTCGGGCATCTCCATCCAGGTAATTCGCGCTAAATTTCAGAATGGCAAACCCGAGCAGAGAAATCATGGAGAGCATGGTGATGCTAAGAGCGTCAAGCCTAATTGCCAAGCCAAGTCCGGCCCAACCCAACAGCGGGGATTGAAGCGTGCCAAATTCCAGCACCACCCATGCACTGATGCCTGAAATAACTATTCCAACCAATCCGAAAGATTCAGCCCGTGCTACTTTGCCCTTGCCACTGATTGCAAGCAGCGAATAGCAAAGCAACAATACCGGGGCGAGCAGAGGAATCAGCGTTAAGATAGAATCTTGCATGTGGAGAGTTTTAATGGTTTTTGTTTGATTGACTTCATTCTAAGCAGCCTCCATCAAATGGTGGTTTTCACTAATTTCTCTTTCTCCCCCTCTACTGATTGAAATAATCAAAAGAAAAAGGACTGTAATGGATATGCAGATCGTTGAACCTATTATAAATCCGAATTCAATAAAGTCTACTGGTTTGGGGGATTCTAAAATTGTGGAGAGAAATGCACCCACCTTCGCTCCAAATGCTCCGCCAATCATTGTACTGATGATTAGATATCTAATGATTTTCATTTTGATGCGCTAATAAAGTGGGGTCAAATGAGTTCTATTGATATGCTGGAAGAAATTCGCATTGTTCTTCCATTGGCTTTCGCTATCCCAACCAATTCATTTATTTCATTGCGGGCAGCTTCAAGCTCTTTTATTCTTTTTAGGGAAGCTTCATTGTTTTCTCCAAAGCGGATCTGTGAGCTAAAATTCCTTTGTCCATGAAAATTGATCTTTGTCGTAAGCATGTGATAAATGATTTCAGCGGCATCATCTGCTTGAAATTCTCCTTTGATGAGTGCGTGAGTGACGACATTTTCTACAGTGTTGGTTTCCATTTCTTTCGTAAGTATCATGTTGAATATTTTTTTGTTCGGACAAAATTGAACGAATCAATTCATTTATTTTTATTTAACTTTATTATGTATTATATAAATAATAGTAAATGCATTATACCTTACACCAATTGAGAATATTCCTTAAAGTAGCTGAATGTCAGAGCATTACCAAGGCTGCAGAGGAGCTTCATTTGACTCAACCAGCGATCTCCATTCAGTTAAAAAAATTGCAAGAGCAATTCGAATTACCCCTGACGGAGGTGATTGGGAGGCAGCTTTATGTGACGGATTTTGGGAATGAGATAGCCATACGGAGCAGACGAATACTGGAAGAGGCTGAGGGAATTAAATACACGATTGATCAGTATAAGGGACTGCTTACAGGTAAGATCAAAATTTCCGTGGTGTCTACCGGAAAGTACGTGATCCCTTACTTTCTGAAAGGTTTTATGGATAAATATCCCGGCGTGGATATTTCGATCGATGTGTCCAACAAAAACCGTGTGATAGAGGGTATGTACCGAAATGAAAGTGATTTTTCGCTGGTCTCTGTAGTGCCGGATGATCTCAATGTATTCACTGTGAAACTGATGGAAAATGAGCTGAACCTGGTGGGGAGCATTGAATTTGAAGATCAAATTATGCATCCAAAAGATCTGGAAAAAGTCACCTTGCTGTTTAGAGAGGATGGCTCTGCTACGCGCAATGCCATGCAGCATTATCTGGATTCACATCATATAAAGGCAGGAAAAACCATGGAGATGGTATCTAACGAAGCTGTGAAGCAGGCCATCAATGCAGGCCTTGGGGTGTCGATTGTTCCACTAATTGGGTTAAGGACAGCACTTAAATATGAGCATATCAGGATTTACCCACTAAAGGGACTCCCTATCATTACTCAATGGAACCTGATTTATAATAAAGGCAAAGTGCTGACTCCCGCGCAAGATGAGCTAATCAAATATGTGGAAGAAAATAAGGAGAGCATCGCCGAACATCATTTCTCATGGGTTAACAAATAAAGGCTTTGTTTTCTGGCCCTAAGATTTAGTGAGCTAGGTTTGATTCTGATCTGCCTGAAGGTTAGAAGGCCAAGTGTTTATCCTTCAGGGCTTGAATTTTTTTGGTGACTATGCAAAAAAAGGAGAGGCATCAAAAGACGCCTCTCTACTATCCAAACACCTGGTTCTTAAAAAGCAAACAATTCCTGCCTAAGCTGATCGGCTTGATCATACTTATTTTTACTAGCAAGTTTGTCTGACTTTGAAAGCTTGTATGCTTCGCTTAGAAGCGTTTTATATTTTGAGTAGAGTTCTTGATATGTGCTGGTCGTGCTCATGCTGAATCCTTTTTTTTCTTACAAATTTGGACTCAAAACCGGAGCATTGCCCTTCGGTCAAATACAGGATTTATACTAGGCAAAATTCTTAATTTAAGAACTTCGCTCTCCCGCAAACGGTTGCGGAAAATACAAAGATTGGAGAGAGGACAGGAATCAGAAATCGACCCTCCCAGGCTTCTACGCTTAGCCCAACCATGAGTGTATTGAGGATGAACAGTGAAAGGGCGAACCAAGCGATGGGATGAGTTCGTTTGAGCATAAACAATCCTTTGAACCCCGCGAAGTACGTTAACCCAAGAAAGAGTACAATGTAGACGTTGTGCCAAGTGGAATAATAAGGTTTGACATGCGCTATAAAGAGGGCAGCTTTTTTAAGGAATAGCTCGCTGAAGAAAGTAAAGTTGTCCTTCACAAAAGTTAGAAACATCTGGTAAGCGGGTAAGTCCCTCGAAGGATAAACCACATTTTCATTTCCTAGTATTAACCAAGGGTTATTTCTTAGTTCGGGGCTGTCCGTACCCCAAACGATTTGTCCCCTGGAATAATAGAAATTGACACTTGGATTGCCTTCCAAAAGAAAATAAAACATGACGCAACCGATGGAGATTAGGAGCACAGCCCCTGTGAATTTCCAAAACCAAGAAAGCCTCTGATAAATTTGAAATCTGAAAAACAGGAAGACCATTGCTGAAAGGAATACAGTTATTCCCATCGGGCGAACCAAACAAACCATAATTCCTAGTGGAAGCAAGATCAGCCACTGCTTCGTTTTTTGAGCATTGTGCAGGCCGAACATCAGGAAAATAATACCTGAAGTGAATAGGGATTCCGTAAGAATGTAGGTGTTCCATTGCACGATTTCTCCAAAGCTCAGATAAAGAAATGAAGCCAAAAATGCGGCAAGGGACGATTGGCTAACCCGGAACGTGAGCTGATAAAGGTAAAAGCAGGCAATCCCGGAGATCAGCATTTGCACGAATACCACACCTTCTAATCCGAGACCAAGTGACCGGATCAGGGCTAGAAAACCCACATAACTGACTGAATAAAATTTCCAGTTGGTTGGTGAGAGTTCTGAGAATGGATTCTCACTCCACTCAAGGTAGCGGTAGCTGTCTGACACCACTTTGATTCCAAACTTCTGAAAAACCAATATGTTCAGAACCACAAAGAGTACTCCCAAAACGATGAAATGAATCTTTCTTGAATGAAGTAGTGGCAGAAGCTTATTCATTTTTTCGGCTTTATCAGGGGAAGCTTTTGAGTTTCATAAGTGGTGCAAAATTGACTTGAAATGTCTTTTATTAACATTATTTCATAATAATATATGTCACGATGATAATAATGAACATATTCTGGATAATTCAGGGAGTATCCTCCCTTGGGTATACCCGTAAATTTGCAAAGAATTAAATGATTAAAATTCAACTAATGAAAAGGACTAGTTTTTATTCGTACGCTGTACCTCTAGGAGGAATAGGTATGATGACGATGGACTATGAGGAGATGTACAGGAAGGAGGTGATCCTAAAAAACTCCTTTGCGACCAAGAACAATATTTCGAAGATGAAACTTGAGGTGAGTCGAATAGTTGCTGTAAACGAGCATGGCGATGAAAGTTCACTCATCAATTTTAAAAGTGGTGTTTCATTCACGCTGGACGGAATGTACACGGGAGAATACATCAGAACCAAGTGGGTACAAAAATTGGATGCAGGTAAGTACACACACTTTAGAATGTACCTGAGACCTGAGATGAGTAAATACTTTGGTAGCGATGGAGAGGTAAGACCTGTATATCAGGAAATGCTTGATTTTGAAATAGAAGGAGCGCTAGTGGTCGACTCGGAAAAATCACCTGAGCTTGTCATGAGGTTTGATCTGCCTCCTTTCGAGTCAACAGGTTTTATAAGATGGATCGAGGACTCTTTTAAGAGTTTATCGAATCTCAAAGTGGGAGGACTAAAATTCCCGAGCTCTCAAGGAGCATAATTAAAACCCTCAGAGAGATCTGAGGGTTTTTCTTTTTTTAGTCTACCCAGTCAGCAACAAAAAGATTGGTGTCCCTATTTCCACCATTGAATCGGTTGGATGCCCAGACCAGCTTGCTGCCATCAGGGCTGAACATTGGGAAGGAATCAAAGGTGTCGTCAAAAGTCACCTGCTCCAATCCAGTCCCATCTACATTGATCATATACAGGTTGAAAGGAAACCCTCTCTCTGATTTATGATTTGAGGAAAACAATATCTTTTCTCCTGATGGGTGAAAGAAAGGAGCCCAATTGGCTTTTCCCAGGTCTGTGATTTTTTTAGCATCGGAACCATCCGCATTTGCAACGTAGAGTTCCATGTCCGTAGGTTCGACTAATCCCTTAGCTAGCAATTCTTTATACTCTGTTTGGGCTTCCTCCGTTTTTGGTCTTGAGGCTCGCCAAATAATCTTTGAACCATCCGGTGAAAAGAAAGCACCTCCATCATAGCCCAGACCTGATGTGATTTGATTGACATTTGATCCATCAATATCCATTGTGTAAAGCTCCAGGTCACCAGAGCGTGTAGAAGTAAAGATGATTTTGTCACCCTTTGGTGATACGGTAGCCTCGGCATCATAACCCGGCGTGTCGGTGACTTGCTTCACAATGTTGCCCTTAAGGTCAGCTATGAAAATATCATAATCCTCATAAATAGGCCACACATACTTTTGTCCTCTTGGAGGAACTGCTGGACATGCCTCATTACCAAGGTGCGTCGATCCATAAATGATTGTGGTGTCACCGGGCATGAAATAGGCACATGTGGTTCTCCCCAATCCAGTGCTCACCATTGGCGGGCGTTTTCCTATTTCAACATTCGAAACATCAAGAGTGAAAATCTGATCGCAGGTTACTCCCCATTCAGAATAGTCGGACTGAAACACCAGACTAGACCCATCAAAACTCCAATAGGCTTCAGCGTTGTTGCCGCCCCAGGTAAGTTGACGCACATTCTTTAAATGCTTTTCGCTTTCATATCTAAGGGTGTCAAGAATAGGATCAGTGGCGGTTTCTTCCTTTGGTTTTGGAGCGGAACAACCGATTATCAAAAGTGCTAGGGCAAGAGAAAGTATATTATTCATGGGTTAGTATCTTCGAGTTGCGAAACTACTATCCAATGAAACGATTGAAGCAATTTTTTCCAGTTCTTCTCCTGATTTTTGTCATTTCTTGTGAGAAGCCTTATGAAGCAATTCCAAGCTTAAAGGCTGATCTTACCTATCTAGCCAGTGATTCATTGAAAGGCCGTGAGGTAGGAACAGACGGAGAAAAACTTGCCGCTGAGTACATCTCTAGTCGTATGAAGGAAATAGGATTGGAAGGAAAAGGAACAGATGGATACTATCAGGTATTTAATATTAAGAAATCAACGAATCCACATGAATCCGCAGTGGTGGGCACAGAGGAAGGTGAAACAACAGGGTACAATGTGCTGGGTTTTATTGACAACCCTTCTGATCGAGTGGTGGTCATTGGGGCGCACTATGATCATCTTGGTATGGGCGGAATGTCTTCTATGGCTCGTGGTACGACGGCCATTCATAATGGGGCTGACGACAATGCAAGTGGCACAGCCGCTTTGATTCATTTGGCCAAGGCACTCAGTGAGAAGGACCTCCAAACGGATTTCCTTTTTTTCGCTATCACAGGAGAGGAGCAAGGACTTTGGGGCTCAAACTATTTCACTAAAAACCCAACCATTGACCTCTCCAAGGTGAACTACATGATCAATATGGATATGGTTGGTCGACTTGATGAGGAGAGGGGCTTGGCTGTCTATGGAACGGGCACAGCACCAACTTGGGATGAAACCTTGGCTTCCGTTAATACCGACAGCTTGAAACTTATCAAAAAGGAATCGGGTAAAGGGCCATCTGATCATACCTCATTTTACTTGAAAGACATTCCGGTGCTACATTTCTTCACGGGACAGCATGAGGATTATCACAAACCGAGCGATGATGCGGATAAGGTGAATTACGAAGGAATACTGACTGTCGCCAATATGATTGAGCGCATCGTTCGTGACCTTGACCAGAAGGAAAAACTGCAATTTCAGGTTACAAAAGATGAATCTACCAACGCCCCACGATTCACAGTTTCACTTGGTGTGATGCCTGACTACCTGTATGATGGCAAAGGGATGCTCATTGCTGACGTGTCTGCGGATAAACCTGCGATCAAGGCTGGATTAAAAAAGGGTGATGTGGTGGTGCAGCTCGGCGATTCCACGGTAGCGGATATGATGAGCTATATGCGGGCACTTTCGGTTTTTCAGAAGGGTGACAAAACGAAAGTGGTGGTAAATAGAAGCGGAGAAAGTGTAGAGGCGGAGATTGAGTTCTGACCGAACTATAAAAAGAGGCCATCTCAAAAGTCCTTTTTAATGTCAAGTTGAGCCTGTCGAAACTTCACCAATTGATTGGAAATAACATTTCGACGAGTTCAATGTGACAATTATCCTGGTGCTACCGACTTTTGAGACGGCCTCTGATTGAAATAATATGCCAATTCTTAGTTACCCTTAGGATCAATTAGCATCGGTGCTTGACCATTTGTGATTATTACTTTAGAGTTGGGTGACTTGCTCAACTCACGGAATGCCTCTATGCTCTGCCACTTGATGATGTTATCTGTCAATCCTTCTGATATGATGCGCTGAGCATCGCGAGTACCTTCTGCCTCAATGATTTTTCGCTGGGCCTCCAGTTTTTCCTGGTCCAGCAAAAATTCCATCCGCTGGGCATTTTGCTCAGCCTCCAGTTTCTCTTCGACGGCTCGCGCCAGACCAGAGGGCAAAGCGATGTTTTTCATGAGCACTGCCTCTATTTCAAATCCGCGAGGAGAGAGAATTTCAGACATTTGTTTGGTTATTTCTTTCTCAATATTCGCGCGCTGTGCCGAGTGCATATCCTTGGCGAAGAATCTGGAGCATACATCTGCTGCTGCCGATCGGAAGACGCTACTTATCACTTCTCTTTCATTGCCTACCCCGATGTTCTCCACCACCGAAGGGGCTTCCTCGGGCATTATACGATAGAGAATTGAGATAACAGCCGTTACATTAAGTCCCTCCTTCGATGGAAGGTTGGTAGCTATTTCCATGTTCATCGTTCGGATCGGCATTTTGATAATCTTAGTAGTGAACGGATTGTAACCAACCGGCCCTGGCGGGATGATCGTTTGATTTAGTTTACCGACCTTTTGTTTGAGGCCAATTTCTCCCTGTCGGACTACCGAGCAGCTCATTATGAGAGTGGAGGCAAGGAGTATGATGAAAGTGTTTATCGTTTTCATGTGTTTATTTTTAGAATTAAAATTTGATACTTAAAGTCATTGGATACAGGTCGTTTCGCAGCATCGAATCTCTATGGAACGTGGGGATCAGTGTCAGCGCTTCCCGATTATCCAAGTCGCCAATAGGGATCGGTAAGAGGTTCATGTCTGCATTTTTGGATTCTCCTTCCGGGTACTGACTTTTCAGGGTCTTCCCAAAAACCGACGTGTCCTTGAGTTCAAAGTATTTCTGTCGGGATTCAAAGGAATGCGCCTGAAGCATGGCCTGCTTTTCGGCGAATAGTTCATCCAGTTCGAGCACACCATCGGGAGTGAGCAGTAACCTTTGGGCATTCATTGGCATCCATCTCATTTCTCTTGGATGATCCGCACCAAGTGAGATAGGACGCGTGTTCAGTACCAAACTTTGGCCCTGGACGCATACAAGTCCAATGAGCATTACAAGAAGGAAGAGTGTTATAGTTATTCTGTTCATGGCGATTAGTTTTTAGATTGAATCCACTTTGATTGATTATTCTGTATCCATATTTTCAATTCTTGTGTCTCATTTTTAGAAAGCCACTGGATGGATTTTATGTACTCCTTGGAAAATAATCTTTCATCGAAGGAGACAGCTTGAAGTACCGCTTTGCAGTAGTCGAGCATGCTTGTCGTGTTCTTCATTTTTGAAGGATTTAGTAATTCGAGAGATTCATGAATTGACTAGTCAAGAAAATGACTGGTCGTGAGCGCGGCATGGACTTAAATCCGATGATTACAATGCCAAATGTGAAGATTCGTTTTAGCTCTTTGGGAATCCTTAGTAGTAGAGTCGCCAGTTTGAAAATTAACTTGTGGTCGATCTACTGTTCGCCTGGTGAGTTTTCTTTGCTCCTCTCTGGACTCGGTTGCCAAGGTGGTTTCTCGCTGATCGACAATCTCTATTTCATGGGTGCTTTCGCTGGAAGGGGAGATAATGACAGATGAACCGACAACAAGTTCACCTACTAAGCAGAATGTGAGCACTGCGCTAAGGGGCAATAGTATTTGTCTTCGATTCATTGCTAACCTAAACTCGCAAGAGCATCAAAAGGTTTGGTAGTAAAACATTAATTAATATTTATAATAAATATGATTGTCATAAATAATAATTATGTCATTCTTGGATTGATTTATTTTGACAAAACAAATCGGGAGAGGTAGGGTTAGGAGGTAATGAATAAAATAGGCCTCCCGAAATGTCAGAAGGCCTTGTCCTATTTTGAGTTTTCAGGTTCTTATTGTTCCACGGCGGTCACCTTATATCCCGCCACTTTAAGCAAGTTGATCAGCCCATTTTTACCACCCAAGTGTCCGGCCCCCACGGCATAGAAGTTTGAGCTTTCTTTAGATAATTCCCCGATACGGCCAACCCAATTTTTGTTTCGATCATCCAATAGCCACTTACTGAAATCGGGTTGCTCATAATAGGAATCCACAGTGCGCTGAAGTGCCTCAATGTCCTCGGCTTTGTAGTTGGCTACCATTTGTCGAAAAACCTCAGCCATTTCGTCTTTCTGTGTGATGATTTCTACCAACTCATCAGCTTGCAAATCGTAAGGTATTTTATCAAAAATCGACATTTGGTACTCGACAGTTTCTAGTCCGAGCACCTCTTTCTGCCCCGCCATGGCCAGTTGAGTCAAGCTAAGTTCGTAGCTGGCAATCGCCTCATCAAATAGCGTAGGATAGAGCATGGTACTAATAACGAAGGGCTTCAGTTTGTCAAACGCGGCAAGACCTGCACCTACCTGTGCTGTTACCGCCTTATCTACCAGCGTGTAGTCTTCTGCCGACAGTAGATTCTTCAAAGAATTGTCGCCCTGCATTCCGGCATATTGCATCATGGTGGACTGCAGTGTAGGATCATCCATATCAAGTTCCAGTACCAGCTTGTCACTTTTTGCCAAGAGTTCTTTTGCCTTATCACTCAGCTGAAAATCGCTTTGCGAAATAAGGTGGAACGTACCGAAGACATAGCTCGTCTTGATGCCCTTTCCTTCCACCTTCCAAAGAATCCCTTTATCTCCTCTTTCTGGCTCATTGGCTATGGCCACATTGGCAAGGAACATTCCAAAGCCGAATGATCCGGCAAACACGAGTAGTTTAATTATGAGTTTTTTCATGATCTTATTTGGTTCGTTTACCACATTAGTTGTATTTCAAGTTGTTTTATTACAAAATGAAATTTGAACATGTAATTTTTTTTTGAAATAAGTCACTAATGGATAGCGTGCAGGACTTTCAGCAAATCATCAGGGAGCATCACCCCATCTTATTCAAGATAGGACGGGTGTATAGTGACGCTGAGGATTTTGATGACCTGTACCAAGAAATGCTTGTGGCTATCTGGAAGGGCCTTTGCAATTTCAAAGGCCAGTCGAAGATTTCGACTTGGATGTACCGAGTGGCATTGAATACCGCATTGTCCTACAGTAGAGGAAAAAAAAGACGGTCGATACCGAAAGCGGATATTAAAACCGCTGAGCATGCCGTGTCCGATACTGCCGAGGAAAAGCGGGAGGAAGAGGCAAGGATCAACAAGCTGCTGGAGGCTATTCAGCAACTGAGAAAGGAGGATCGATCCATAATCCTGCTCTATCTGGAGGAGAAATCCTACGACGAGATTGCCGAGATAGTGGGTATAACCAAGAGTAACGTGGGTGTGAAAATCAATCGCATCAAAAAGAAACTGTTTGAACTTTTAAGTGAAAAGTGATGGAAGAGCAGGATTTGAAAAATATATGGCATAAGACAGATAAGCAGGCTGGGGAGTACTACGAGGGGATTGCACCAGAGATTCTGAAGAAGGCCAAGAAAAGCTCTCATGATATTTTGGCGCGGGTGCGAATGAATATCATGATTGAGTTGTGGCTCTCTGGCATCACTACTGTCGCATTTCCACTGCTGTTTTTGAATAACTGGATATTGCTGGTCTCCAGCACTTTGCTGATCGTTTGGGCGATGATTGCCACACTGAGAGTTTATTTGGGCTATCTGAGAAGGATGAAGGCTGTGAATGAAGAAAATTTGCTGGATTCGTTGACCAAAAAAGTAGAGATATTGGGTGGTTGGGTCAAGAGGGTAAAGCGCATGGTATTCTTCTTCTCAACTCTTGGCTATCTCTTTGGTATGTTCATAGCAGTGGCAGAAGATGGATTCGTGATGCGGGAGTGGGGCAGCCCGAAAGAGATTCTCATTGAAGCGGTTGTGACATTGGTTTTTCTCGGTCTTTTCCTCTTGTTCTGCGAGAGATACGTGCATTGGATGTACGGCAGGAAACTGAATCGGCTGAAGGAGGTGTTAAATGGTCTGAACGATAATGTCTAATCCAGGAATGAGATTTTTATTGGTTGTTGTTTTCCTCTTCTCTGGTCTGACTACCTGGTCTCAAAGAATGATCAAAGGGCAAGTCTTGTCAGAGAAGAATGAGCCGATCCCATTTGCCCATCTGATTATTAATGAATCTTCTCGTGGTACAATTTCGAATGTCGACGGACGATTTCAACTAAACCTAGCTCCCAATGATTCCCTGATAAGCATCACTTCTATTGGCTATGAAACGCTTCGTTTGTCGGCTGATCAACTGAGTCAGGAGGTTCGTGTGGTTTTGAAATCGAGTATCGTGGAGCTCAATTTGATCGTCGTGGAAAGTCGAGACATTGGTAGGGGAATCGTCGAAAAAGCGATAGACAGAATCCCCGAGAATTATCCGGCTAGAAAGGAGATGTTGACTGGCTTCATCAGAGAAAAGCTTAGCCGCGATTCGCTCGGCACTGACATATACTTTATCTCCGAAGTAGAGGTGGAGGTGGAGAAGGAACCCTATACTTCAAGCCAAGACAAAGGGAACGTGCGGTTGGTGAAAGGCAGAAAAGTTACGGGAGACTTATCTGACCTTGAGACTCGAATCTATGGTGGAGGTCATCTTGTTCATCGTTTTGACTTGGTAGCGAAACGAGAAGGCCCTTTGGATAAGAAATCTTTGGATCAGTTTGCTTTCAGTGTAGAGGATACCCTGCAGTACAATGAAGAGGCTTTATTCAAGATTCTTTTTTGGAACCGAAAGAAGGAAGAAGAGGGGTGGCTATATATCACTGACCGATCCTTTGCTGTGGTAAAAGCAGAATACCTAAAGAGGGAGGGATTTGGTTTTTCGTTGAGTTCGAATCAACGAAAGTTCCTAAAGTCTACAACGGAGTATTTCTTTCAGGATAGTTCTTGGCAGTTGGGTTTTGTAGACTACTTCACTGGCTTTGACCGGTCCGGTGGACGGCAGCTTTTCCTGAACAGCACATACAATACCACTCAGAGCAGACCTATAGCTGAGGAGATTCCATATCACGAACGTCTTCAATTTGGCCAGTTTCTCCTTGACGAATCAGAGACCTATGATTCCACTTATTGGGACGGATTTGACACCACACCTCCATCAGATATCACTGAAGATTTTTTTAGTGATGTAAAGCGAGTACAGCCAACGGATAACACGGATCAAAATTCGATCATGTCGAGATTTGAGTTCGCTTATTCACTGATCTACATGCAGTCAAACCTTAAGGCTCATAATCTGAGCTACGTCAGAGATGAGCTAGTGGCGAGCTATCAAATGGATAATCAGACGCTGCTCACTTTTGGACTAAAAAGCACCATTTTTTATCGGTTGCATGAAAGGTGGCGGGTAGGCTTTGAGTCTGTGCTAAGTGTTGGGGATAACCTACTTTCGGATCAAAGGCTTGGGATCAGCTACCGACAGCCTTTCGGAAATCCATCAAGACTTTTCGGGATGACATCACTAGCCTACGGCTATTCCGAGCAGTCATTCTTCCTGGGTGCTGAAGATGTCACTGGCACTTTCACCCAGAGCAAGAAGGAAATTGATGCTTCGCAAGTGAACCTCTACACGAGCACTCGTCGCATGAGCATAGTGCCCGCCGCTGGATTGGTCTACGAGAAAAGCAAGAGGTTTCAGCTATTTCTAACGGCTGAATGGTTTTTGCCAGTATGGTCGCAAAACGGGGCGTTGATAGTCGAGGATCAGAATTTGTTCAAGCGCCGCAAGGTTTTTGTTCCCGAATCGTCAAAAGACTTGACATTGGATGAAGGAAACGATTCAAACATTACTCAGGATTTCGCTTTTAATTTTGGTTTTATTCTGCGTCTCCGATGATGAATTTCAGAAATAATTTGACCAAACTGTAACAAACGCCCCTATTTCGCTACTAACCCTTCAAATAGCGAATCATGAGAAACATCTTTAAATCAACATGCACACTTGAGGACAGTTGGGAGAATCTCAGCGACGAAAAGCTCAATGCCTACGAGAAGAATATCAAACAGAGCACCTGGCTAATCGTCCTTATCTGGACATCTACCATCGTCATGATGTTGTGGTCTGGCACCATGGATACCATTATCGCCATTTTATTCTGTGGTACTGCCGGGGCGTCCATCATCCTCGCTTTGGCGATGCACCAGAGACAATTGAAACGAATCAATAAAATTCGAATAGACCGAAAGCAAGATTAAGTCAGCAGTCAATATTTATTGACCTTTTAGAGAAACACCAAGGAATTATCAACAAGGTGCTTTTTCTCTATTGCGACGATCCTGATTGTCGTTGAATTGGGTAAGGTATTTTCGAGAATAACTACGAGAAATTTTTGAAGCTGCGCACAAGCGCAGCTTCAAAAATCACTTCAGCTTATCGCTAATCTCTGGCCGTATATGAACGACTCAATGAACTACTTTTCTCTCGTGGCGATCCACACTGCTAGAAACCTCCGCTCAATGGCATGTGTGGAGCCGTATAACTTTCCATCTTCATAAAAGAAAGTCGTGTTGTATTCTCCACTGTTATCGCCAGACAGGTCTGAACTTGGGCTTGCGTCGAGCAACATACCTAGTTCCTCAAAATTAGAGGCAAACTGTTGGCTAGGTTTTTTGAGGTCATTGAGGAAATGGTTTCGCACTATTCTGTACGCCCAGGTACGAAATGTACTTTCGTTTTTGAATGAACTCAGGTTAGAAATAATCTTCAATAGCGCTTCCTGAGTGAGGTCTTCAGCCTTGGATGGATCTCCTTCCATTTTCCAAGCGATGTTGTAAATGAAAGGCTGGTGCCGAAGAATCAAGCCATTGAGTGATTCCTTGTTGCCATTCAGAATTTCGCTGACCAGTAGACTGTCTGGCTTGTCGTTATTGTAGGTCGTTGAGAAGGGGTTCATTTTTCTTCGTTGAAGTATTAAGCTTGCTTACTGAGCTTAATGTTAGTTACATCTAGTTTTTCTTGATATGAAGTAATCAAAGCATTTGCGAAAGCTTCTTTGTCACTACGAAGCAGTTCCATACCTTCTCCATTTTGAATTGTCGGATGAACATCCCGCAGGTTGTGGTCACTCCATAATGCCAATTCTACCAAGATGGGTGTCAGTTCTAATCCTTTTGGAGTCAGAAGATAGAGGTTCATCTTTTTGTTGTTAGGGAGCTTTGTTTTGGTAATTAGCCCCAATTCTTCCAAAAGCTTGAGCTTAATCGTGAGGATATTGGTTGCAATGGCCTCATCGCTCTCCGTAAAATCCTTGAAAGTTTGCTTCCCCTCTATCAGCATTTGCTTGACAATGACCAGCATCCACTTGTCGCCAAGAATATCGATGGCAGATGTAAACGGACAATCGCATCGGAATTTATAGTCCATGATCAGGTTCATTAAAATTACTTGTATTTTGAAAGTAATAGTTTACTATTGATTGTACTTTACAAGTAATAAATAAGAAATCATGAAAAAACTATTCACAATCTCTGTTTTAGCCAACATCTAAGTGGCTCTGACTACTTCCCTAAGATTTCAAATGTTTCAAAACAGCTAATTTTTTCGCCTTTGTCAGTTATTCCTTGTATCACAATTTTATAAAGACCTGCTTCATCTGAAGCAGGGAATGAAATAGTGGTAGGTTCGGAGCTTGTTAAAATAAGATTTGGATTCCAATAATATGTAGACCTGAAATCGGGTGTTTGTGCTGCTGAATGTGGTATTTCAAATTTGAAATTATCTGAGTAACCATGAAAATCAAAAACCTCCTGACCTAAATCGTAGAGCTTTCCATAATTCCCTTCAACCGTTTCTATTGCAAGTACTCCATCAAAGTCCACCTCGTTCAAAGTGAACTCATTGTACTTAATGCTAATGCTTTTGACTTGAAGGGGATCTAATTCACCGATATACTTAGAGTCAAATACAGGAATTCCATCAATTATTCTTAAAGGTTCTTCTGCCATAAAACCTTCAAAATATCCAGTTTTTTCATCCACACTTCTCATTTGGATTTTATATGATCCATTCTGTAGCGAAATTCGAACTCCTTCAAGTAGTTCTTTTGAAATAGTGATCATATCTGGCAAAGGAATGTAGTCGTCTAAGTAGATTCGTTTGTCTGGGGCCCTCAGTATACTAAAGGTTATTGGCGATCGTGGGTTTGGTGTCCTTGTTTTGTAACTGTAGCCATAAAACCTTTCCATAGCTTGATTCTCTTTTGAAAACTCTGCATAGCTGAATTCAGCTGCTGTTTGATTAAATCGCTTGTTGAATGGTTTGACTGAAAATTGGTCATTTAATCTAAAACCGACTGTCTCTTTCTCGAATAAAGGATCATAAGGTTTTATGATAAGATCTTTCTCACCATAAAACACTGGCAAGACGAACGATAGCCTTCCAGTTTTACTAGGTCGAACGAAATGAAAATCAATAGTATCAATTCTCTTTAGAGCAACTGAATAATTCGCATTATTAAGCGCCTTTATAGAGTCGTATTCCAGAGAGATATGAAATTGACCCTTTTTTTCGATAGGGTAATCGAAAACAGCTTCAGATGATTTTAAAATATCTTCAAAGGAATAATCATTTATAGTTTTGGCAATTAGACTCTTATTCAATTCGACCTGATTGGAAAATTCTGAAATTTCAATATCTCCTTCAATAGTTGGTTGAGAAGATTCACTGAAGTACTTCAACGGAATTATCGAAATTGATATATTCGACTTGCCAGTGTGATTTTGAATAATTTTAAACTCGACATTGTCCTTTGGAGAAAAAGTTTTTGCTGCTTGGATTTGTACTAAAGGCTCTTGATTGTTTTGGTTATTATATAAGACACGCTCGTTGCGAATAGTCCCATCTTCATCCACAATTATTAAATGATTAAGCCCGAATGCTACCTCTTTTTTTTCCAGTACCAGAAGGCTTCCCGTACTATTGAATCTTCCTTCACGAGCGGAAATAATATTACCATTACTCAGTATTAATATTGAAAACTTTTTTCCGTTAAGATCTGAAGTGTTTTCAAGAATAAGCTTGAAGTTGGTGCTATCCTCACTTAAACGAATTAGAGAGCCACTCTCTACGGCCTTTGGCAAAGCATACTTATCCTTATCACCCATGAATTGGAGTGAAAACTCTTCGTTAACAGATTCCGGAATCACTCTTAATGTCCCGTAACCAGAACCATTGTATTGAATTTTATCCAATGTATCGCCATTTTGATTTATCAAAAAAGCTTTGTCAGTTCCAAGATGTTGAGAGGTGAATGCCACTACATTTAATTTGTTAGTAAGAACTTTCCCGCCCTCCGGGTAGAATATCACTTCTTTGTTATTCGGAGGCCTAGAATGCTCATATGTGGCAGTAGTAATCTTAAAGTAATGGCTAAATGCCAAACCGTCCTCAAAATTTCTAATCCAATTTGTGTAACCTTTAATCAGATAGTGGTCTGCTCTAAGAGTATCTGGTAAATTAATTACTCCATGAGCTATTCCTTCATTTATTTTTACTTTTTGCTTAGATACGATTTGGCCTTCTTTATTGAATATTTCAACGTGCAGAATTTCGCTCAATTTTGATAAAGTGCTTGATTTGAAATTCATGACATACCCTGCAAACCAAAGATCATCGCCTGAGGCGTAGTATGGCTTATCCATATGAAGAAAGACTTTTTCAGCGGGTCGCTCCCTAAAATATTCATTTATATATTCCATGAATTCAATTGTGGACTGACCTTTTAGAAAAGTAGGAGAAAATGACAATACTACTGATAGGGTTAGAATTAATCGTCTCATTAGTCTTGCCAAAATTCAGGTTTCACATCTGTGCTATTAGGGTATAGCGTGCATTCACAACAATAAAATGATCTAGGGGGTGGAGGAGTACCAAAGGGGCCACTTGGGAGAAGACAATCTGCCTGAAAATTGTCTAACTCCTCGGCTATCACAGATGGTAGAAAAAATTCACGTCGTGCAGTGACAGTAGCTACCTCAAAAATTCCAATTACTCTTTCGGCTTCTGGATTCATTCCTTTAATATTCCCAATAATTGGACTTGGCGGGGAATCAAAAAGACTTCCAGAATTTTTTATTTGATTGTTCACTGCATCCCAGAAATCATATGAAGATTTTGAAATTGAGTATAGCTTTATTTCAGGGCTATACTGAAATTGGAATCGTCTGCTAGGCGTTATGCTAAAAAGCTCTACATCTGTAATTGTTGAACCTTGTAAGCCCTTTGAATCGAATAATTCTAGAAATGCTTCATCAGTTTCGGTTATATAGCAGCGCTTGCCACTTTCGAGGTTCAATGGCGCTTCCTGATCCCGTTCATCCCAACATACTGAGGACCCTTGGTTTGGCATGAGATTTTGATACGTTGCTTCCCATTCGAACCTATAGTAACTAGTTTCCAATTCTGAGAATTCAAGGTCTACCGAAAACGCCACCTTGACCCTTGTGGTAATTGTGCCCGTTTCCGATTGGAACGAATCAATGATTTTTCGAGCATTTATGTCCTTTATTTCTCCAGCAGGTAATAGCTCCTGAGCATCAGATTCATAGAGATTCTCATTCACCTCAACGACCAGCTTATATGTTTCCCCTACAATTCCTGCAAACTCAGTTTGAGATCTGTATCTACCTTTTGATATATGATCATAATTGAATATTTGACCATTTCCGTCTTCAACAAAAACTATGGCATCTTCCACGCTTTCGTACGGGAAGTTGTTATCAATGTTTTTTGCTTGATTAACTATTACTTCATGCCTTTTCTCTTCATTGGTGAGCGAAGCATCAATGATCAACGGGTGCTCATTAGCTTCATCAATATCAGGATCGAATGAGCTGACGCATGATGTAACTAAAATTAGGCAGTATAATAATTTGAATTTTTTCAAAATTTGAAATTGTATGAAATGGCAACTATTGGTCTGGCAATGACGGACAATTGATATGCCCTTGGCCTGCCTGAAACTTCATTATTCTTATAATAAATAGAATAGGTGTTTTTTCGTCCGTATACATTGTAGACGGAGATGCTCCAGTTAGCCTCCATTTTTTTCTCACGCCTAAGGGAAGTCGCCATCACAATGGAAACGTCTAATCGGTGATAATCAGGAATTCTGTACTTATTACGTTCTGCAAAATCCGTAATCGTAAGCCCACGTATTTCATAAATGGATTCCGGATAAGAAATCGGTCTGCCGGTATTGTATGTGAAGTTGGCGTTGATGCTAAATCTTCTGGATAGCTTTATGTTCGAGAAGGCTGATAAGTTGTGAGGCTGATCAAAATTCGTTGGAAAAAATGCTCCATTGTTTATAGTATTAGCTGGATCATCGTCTTTCACTTTAATAAGTGATCTTGACAAAGTGTAGCTGATCCATCCATTAAAGTCTCCAGATGTTTTTTTCACTAAAAATTCCAATCCATATGCGCGACCTTTCCCCTGAATCAATTCTTCTTCCACGTCAGGGTTTACGAACAAGTCTGCCCCATTTTTATATTCAATAAGATCCTTTGTGTTCTTATAAAATGCCTCAACTGAAGTCTCATATACATTATTTTGGAAGTTTCTAAAATAACCCAGCGTTAACTGGTCTGCTATACTTGGCCGAATAGATGAGTTAGATAGTTTCCAAAGATCAATAGGGGTCGCTGAGGTTGTGTTAGATACAAAATGAATGTACTGTCTCATTCTATTGTACCCCAGTTTTACGGACGAAGTAGGAGAGGTGTGATAGTTCACAGAAAGCCTTGGCTCAGGGCCATGATAAGTCCTATCAAGCCCATCTTTCCCACCAACAAATAAGGAATACCTGAGGCCTGTGTAAAACGAGAATTTCTCATTGAGATCAAACTCATCAGATGCAAACAAAGCCATCACATTGCCTGTTTCTTTATCGATCAAAAGTGGATTGACAATCGATTCATTGGAGTATTTTGAGTACTGGCCTGGGTTGATGACGTGGGATGTTAGACTTGCTCCATAGGTGACAATTTGATTATCAGTCTCTCGCTGAAATTTACTGTCAAGCGTAAATTGATTCACATTGGCATCCAAGGTTGAGGCTAACTGCGGCTGAACAACATCTGAAAATTGATAATTATACCTTGAATAGTTTGCCGTGCTTTCAAGGAAGGTAATGCCTGAAAGCTGACTGTTCCACTCAAGTCCCAAGGCATTATTTCCGTAATTATACTCAGCTTCATTTCCGAAGGTGAATTGATCTCTGCTCAGATAGCCAGATACAGAAAGGCGATTTTGAGTATTAATCAAGTGATCAATTTTGACATTTGTATCGCCAAAAAAGGCACTGCTTCTCTTAAGACTTTGGTTTTCATATTTCTTAATAAGATAACTAGGATATGCCGCTCTAGCCGCAAAAAGAATAGAGGTAGAGTCTTTTTTTATTGGCCCTTCAATCATGAAACGACTATTGACAAATCCTACTCCTCCTTGTCCTTCAAACTTTTTTTTATTCCCATTTTTCATTTGCACATCGAGAATGGAAGACAATCGGCCTCCATACTCTACCGGAATGGAACCTCTATAAAAGCTTACTTGGCTGACCGCATCCGCATTGAACGCAGAAAAGAACCCGAAGAGATGGGAAGGATTGTAAATTGCAGAGTTGTCAATCATAATTAAGTTTTGACCGACACCACCGCCTCGAACATTGATCCCCGAACTTCCTTCACCTACTTTGCTAACCCCCGGTAGCGAGAGTACCGAATTCAATATATCTGCCTCACCAAAAATTGCTGGGATACTCTTGATAGTTTCAATATTCATTAACTCCTGCCCGCTCAGAGTTTTTGATATGTTGTGATCTATTGCTTGCTCACTTATCACTAATTCTTCCAGTCGGAGCACATCCTCGAACATGACCACATTCAATGTGCCGTCAGAATTCAAAGCAATTTTTATATCAAAATCCTCCATCGTTGGATGGTGGAATTTTAGCTGATAATTGCCAATAGGAAGTGTGATTTTGAATGATCCGTTTGGATTGGAAAGGTATCTTGCATTGAGTCCTTCGACAGTGATTACAGTGGCATTAATGGGAAGGTTGTTTTCGGAATTCAAAACATACCCGGAAAGCGTAGCATCTTCTAGGCTTAAATCAATATTTCCAATGGAGATCACGTCACTATTGGATTTGTCAATGGTCAAGGTTTCGTTCGAGTTGCCAGCATCTGGCAGAAGTATGAAAAAACTTGGTTCTCGAAATATATAGGTCAGTTTTTGGCCTTTAAGTATTTCAGTAAGTGCTTGGTTCAGTTCTATTTCTTGAAGCTCAACGGATACACTTTTCCCAACCAGCCATTCTTTCTGAAAGTAGAATTTTACTCCATAGTCAGATTCTATTTTAGTAATTACTTCGGCCAACGGAGTGGAATTAAAAGTAGCCGAGATGACTCGATTATCCTGTGCGAGCACTTCTAGGTAAGCGAACACAATAAATAATGATAGAAGATACTTGGGTGCTTTCTTCAAACTAAGAATCTTAGATTAGGTAGGATTGTTAACAATCAAACATCCTCTCACCCCAAAGATATCAATCAAGAACTGACATTTTTCTAAAATGGGGAATCCTATTTCTGATCCGAATCATGATAGAGGTATGTTTGGTGTATAACTTCTTAACACACGGCCGTAACGGTTAGTATATGAAAAGTAGGCGAGTTAGAAGTACTAAATTTTCGGTTAAGCACAAAGTTTGACACGAGCCAAAACCTTTGATTTTACTACTGTTTCGCCTATTTTTTATATACATTGTTATGGGCTTTTTTCTTTTATTTTTTCTTCTATTGAATTCCACCAAATAGATTTCGGATGTGTTAAATCAGAATCTATCAAATAATTAGATATCCTTTCACAATAGAACAAACTTGGTGTCATTACTTGCATACAATATCCCATTGAATGACTCAATTGATAATCAGATTTCGGAAGTGTATTAACTTGGTCAATATTCAACTTGTAAAAGTTGTCGATTATTGATTGCACATCAAAATCCATTATTTCGCTTTCCGTAGGACTATTTTTTTCGTTGTTGTAAAAACCCTTCATATATCCTTTGCCATTTTCTATCCATAGAACAAACGCTTTCTCACTAGGTAATGAGCCATTATCAAAAATGTTCTTAGATAGAATAATAGTGTCAACACCCTTATTTTTAAGCTGACAACTAAATATTTCTGGTAAAGTATCTATGGCAAATATTCCAGCTCGATTCCAACAATTGTTTAAATTTCGAGTTTTAAATTCACAACCAGAGGCATATTCAATTTGATATATCGAATCTTTAACTCTCCAATGTTCTGACTCCTGATTTTCGTCCATATTCTCAATAGCTGTCAAATAACCACAACCAATAGGAACATAATTGCCACGAATTTCTAACAGATAAATGAGTTTTGCAGAGGCAACTCTTTTTTGGTCATAGTCGAAAATATGTACAATTGTTCCAGTATCTCCCGACTTAGGATAAAAATCTCCCCAAGCTTTTTCTCCTGACTTCTTCTTAATTTCTTTACTAGGCCAATTTAAATTCTTGGACTTATTTATCGTTGTATAAATTCCCCCATACTCCATATTTTCACTTCTTGACCTATTAGACTTTTTGCATTTTCTTTTTTGCAATAGTCTAATTTTCCGTCATCTCCCCATATTCTTTGTCCAAAAGAATTCTGAAAAATGGAAATGAATAAACTCAATATTATTAATGTCTTTGTCTTCATTTTTTAATTGCCCATAACTACAGAATATCGAACATCATGTTCGATATCTGCTTATCAAATATAGTATAACGCCTCTATGAAGATCTAACCTACTTAGTTAAGTGAGTTAGGTTGTATTTCCAATCCGTATTATTATTCGGATATAAACGTTTATATACGTATAATAATACGCTTTCATCTCCTCTTCACATCCACTCCACGCTCCGCCAAGTACCCCACCATATACTTAAAGCACTCATCTTCTCCACCAATTAGTTCTGGAGGGAAAACCCCTTTTTTATTGAGTAGCCCGTCTAGGAACATATTCGCTGCAGCCGTGGCGGTATAGCCGGTAGTGCGGGACATAGAAGCGGTTTTTGTTTTCTGATCGTACTCATCGTGAATGTCATAAACCACCTCTTGCATTTCTCCTTGCGCATCGGTTCCCTTTACCGTCACACGCATCACTGTTATTTCCTCTTCTTCCGCTCCGAGTTTCCATTCATTGAAAAGAATTTTGGAAGTGAAATCCAAGGCGCTCATTTCTGTGCCGCTAACTTTGTCTTCACTGAAAAAACCAGATTCTTTAAGCACCCGAATGTACTCGACGTGTCCAGGGTAGCGGAGTGTTTTCTCCTTCATATTGGGGATGTGAGGCATGGTTTGAATGATTGAGCGCAGGCCATCAGAATTGAAGGACTCCAACGTACCGACCCCTTCAAATTCCACATGCTCTACGTCCGTTAGGGGTTCTCTTATTATCTCCTTTCCATTCTCGACATAGCGTGCAGGCCTGGTATATTCCTCGATCACATCTATGGGTGAAAAAGGCGCCTTGTAAGCGAAAGGCCATTTCTTCACCTTTGGCAAGCCGCCAACCAAACACTCGAAATCTGTGAGCTTGAGTTTTTTATCCCAGTATCCCAAGATCAAATTATCAAGCCCTGGAGCAACACCACAATCCACAATGGCCGTCACGCCGTTTTCCTTCGCGAGTGCATCAAGCTCTAGGCAGTCCTCAGGAAAGAACGAAATATCGATCACATTTTTTCTTGCCGCTATGATGGCTCGTAGGGTTTGAAAGCCAAGAAAGCCCGGAACTGCACACACTACCAAGTCGAAGGATGAAATGGCATTTCTTAGTTCTTCTAACTCGACAACATCCAATAACCTCGTCTTTAGAGGGGGACACTTGGCTTGGGCTTCTGAAAGGGCCAAAGGGTTCAAGTCGGTCAAAGTCACGTTGTGTCTGCTTGTGAGGTCAATGGCGATCGCTCGTCCTACCATTCCTGCGCCTAGTACTATAATGTTGCTCATTTTTTAGATTTTGGTTGGGTCTTGTTTGTATTAGTCCGTAAAATAATCAAAGTGAAAAACCTACCTTTGCCCCCGTTTGATTCAACCATGAGAGCAGCTTTTTTTACCGGTTTTATTCTTACAGTCGCATTTTCTTTTGCGCAAAATTATGTAGCAGGTGGAGTGCTGGCCTACCACGGCAATGCATACGAAAGATGCATCGGTGATTTGAACAAAGCGCTTGCAAATCAAAGTGGTATGAGCACCGACATTCGTGCCAAGGCCTACTTCTACAGAGGCATGGCAAAAGCCAAAATCTATAGCCAAAGCCCGGGAGCTACCATTCTTGGAGAAGACCCTGTCGCCTCTACACTTAATGACCTTGCCAGAGCCAGAACGCTGGATGCACAGTGGGCGTCAAGATCGGATGCTGAACTCAATAGCATGCTTAGGGAGCTACGGGCAGGTGTAGAAAGAGAATATAATCGAGCTCAGACCCTTGCCCCAAAGGAGGGAAGACCCATTTATTCACGATCTATCGACCGACTGCAAATTTATTTGGATGTCCGAAATGATTATCCTGCAAGATTGCTGCTGGCAAAACTGTACGAGGCGTATGGAGACGTATACTTCTACATGGCGGAGGATGGCGATCCTATTCAGGTCCAGCGTCAGTATCTCTCACATTATTCCAGAGCTATTATTCATTATGAGGAGGCGCTAAGGATTCAAGGTCAGGGCACCAAGGAGCTTCTTGTTTCTCTGGAGACATTATCAAGTCGAATAGGTGATAAGGAGCGGGAGGCTCGCTATAAGAATATGGCATCACAATTAGACGATCAGTAATGGAAGCCTCACAACCAATCGGGATTTTTGATAGTGGAATTGGAGGGCTTACTGTCGCGAGAGCCGTTCGTGATTTGCTACCTAATGAAAACATTGTCTATTTCGGAGACACGGCGCATTTGCCCTATGGAGATAAATCTGCCTCCACAATTCAGGCCTATTCTGTAAAAATCGCCGACCTGCTGATTCAACATAATTGCAAAGTGATTTTGATCGCTTGTAACTCAGCATCTTCGGCTGCTTTTGAGTTGGTTCGGGATTACTGCGGTAGCAAGGCCAAGGTGTTTGATGTTATCAATCCGATGGTGGACAGAGTAAGTGCGGAACATCGGGAAAAGCACGTTGGGCTGATTGGTACAAAGCAAACAATAGGAGCTGGCGTATATGAGGAAAAGATCAAATCTCTCAAAGAGGGCTTCAGGTTTTCATCACTTGCCACACCGCTTCTGGTGCCAATGATTGAGGAAGGCTTTTATGAAAATAAAATTAGTCATGAGATCATTGCTCAGTACCTCAATGCGACGGAGTTGGAGAAAGTAGAAGTTTTAATCTTGGGATGCACGCATTACCCTATTATTAAATCTGAAATGGAGGGTGTTCTAAGCACATCAGGAAAGTCGATGAAGCTTATAGATTCTGCAGAAACGGTGGCAGTAGCTCTCAAGAAGTATCTTCAGAATCAGAATCTACTTAATCCAAATCATGGTGAAGATCATTTTTTGGTGTCAGACTTCACCCCTTCATTTGAAAAAGCAGCCCGCATGTTTTTTGGAGAAAAGGTGAAACTGGAAAAGTACCAACTCTGGGAGTGAGCCTGCTATTTGGGTAAGGTCATTGTGAATTTTGAGCCTTCATTAAGAGTAGAACTCAGCTCTATTTTTCCTCCCAATGAACTCACCACATCTTTGACAATGTAGAGACCCAGGCCGGACCCATGCCTTTGGTCGGTTGCTCGCTTGAACATGCCGAAGATGTATTCCAAGTGCTCTTCTGATATACCAATGCCATTGTCTTCGATTTCTATAAAAACATTTTCATCATTCGCATAGGCCCTGATGACGACCCGCGAAGAGACCTCATGTAGTTTTCGGTATTTGATGGAATTATCGATGAGGTTTTTAAGCACAATTTTTAGACGAATGGGGTCAGTATGAAACCTGAAATCATTAGGTATTTCACAAATGGCCGCTACGTGTTCTGCTCCATCGTAGTTGGAGAGATCTTTAATGAGCTCTTTGCAGAAGCTGTTTAGTTCTATTTCTTCCCGATTGACCTCCTTGTAATTGATCGCTTGATCCAGTAATTTCTTGACAAAATCTTCCTGCTTGTCCAGGCTCAAATTGATCATATCGAAGCACTTATCTTGCTCTTCTTGTGTGGTTTCATTTCGAGCAATTTCCATGAGCGCCTTTACTGATTTTATTGGAGCTACCAAGTCATGAGAAACTCTTCGGACGAACTGATCAAGTTCATAGTTCCGTTTTAGTAGCTCTTCATTGGCATACCTAAGCTCCGCTGTTCGCTGACTGATGAGCGAGCCTAATTTTTTGTTGCGGACTTTCAAATGACGTGTTCTCAGTTTGTAAATCCCCACCACTATCAACCAAATCAATAGACCACCCGACACTTTGGCCCAAGGGGAGTTGTACCAAGCTGTGGGAATGGTGACAATTAGCTGTGCATTACGGAGCTCCTCTCCACTATTGAATTTTGACTTTACGTGAAATGTGTAGGTGCCGCCGGGAAGGTTCGTGTATTGCTTTCTGGTTTGGTCATTCCAAGAAGACCATTCTTTATCAAAGCCCTCCAAATAAAAGGAATAGAGAACATCTTCCTTGTCAACGCCGGGGGTGGTATAATTGATTGATAGTGACTTAAGTGGGCCGAATTCGTCCAACGTGAGTGAGGTGTCTCTTTTGTCGAGGTATATCACGCCATCGTTGACTGTTAAATCACGAATGAGCACCCCGGTTGATTTTGCCTTATAATTCACTTCTGGCCAGACAAGATGGTGAATTCCAGCCCCCGGAACCCAGAGATTTCCCATAGCATCTCTAAACAACGCGTGAGTTTCCCTAGAGCCGAATTCTGCTTTTGAATCAATGGATTTCAACACTTCACCTTTATCACTTACCCAAACAACGCCCCCGCCGACAAGTGAAAAAACCATGGTTGAATCGTTCCACTCTACGGCTGTCCAAACGTCTTTTTCTATCAATATTTCGTTTGCGGGCACATCCCATTTTCGAGTGGCCATGGATAGCGTATCCACCAGAAAAAGGCCGTTAAATTCAGTTATGAGAATTTTCTCCCGACCTTTGTATGGAAAGGAAACTTGCGGGTTATCTTTTTCAAAGGCCAATTCGGTGTTTAGATATACCAGCGAATCACCCACCAATTTTCCAAGCCCTTTATCGACCACCGATACATACACCTCATCGTCTAAGTGGTAAATCCATCCATCTTTTATTTTGGTGTTGTGGCAGAGTTCTCCATCAAAGCGAAAAAGGCCTTGATAGGATTGAAAATAAATTTGTCCTTTATGAAATTCAATTTGCCAGACTTCCTCAATTCCAAGGTCTGGATCCACGAGATGTCGCAGAGATGTATATTTCAAGAGTCCCGTGGAGTCTCGCTCCATGTACCCAAATTCATTCCTTCCCCCGACATATATCTTCCCATCCGGACTTGTTTCAATCGTCACAATGTGGGAATAATCTTCAATGGGGTGTTGTCTCCAGCGAGTACCGTCATATTCCAGCACGCCGCTTTCATTGGCAAAATACAATATGCCATTTTGATCTTCCGTGACGGCATAGTTGAACAGCGAGGAGCGATAATCGCCCGTTCCAAAAGATCGAATAAACAGGGAATCCTTGGCCACATCCTGCGCGGAGAGGTCAATGAGAGCTGCAAGGCAGATAAAGGTTAGATATAAATTGGCTGGTCTCAAATCCTTCCAGCCAATTTACATCATTGCGACATTAGAGAAAAGAGGTTTTTACCTAAGGTTCATTTTTTATTCAGCAGCTGTTGTATCGCTTTCTCCGAACGCCCATGGGATCGTTTTCAGTGTGGTAAAAGTATTGTCGCACAATTCGACATTGACAGGTTCATTATCAAAAGCCGACATGGAAATGCCCATGGCAAAAAGGGTGAACATGGAGTCATTACCGTTTTCAGCTCCTTCTTGCACCACCATTCGGAACACCCGGGTTCCATCTTCATTTTTGGTTAGCTGCACAGATTTCTCTCCTCCGTCTGCAAATTCACTTTCTACCAGGTATTCGCCTAGTTTCTGAGCGTCTTCTTTGAGGGATTCGTCGGTGTAGTAAACGTCGGTACCTTCGAAAGTCAATTTGTCGCCGTATGACGAACATGAAAACAGGAATAGGCCGGCAGAAAGGATCAATAAATTTTTCATAGTTTTTATTCGCAAATTATGCCATGAGCCGATCTGCGGCTATCCGTGTAGAAGGGTATTTATGAAGCTGGTGGTGTATAAAAGAATCGCTCTTTTACGATTTTCCCATTTTGCACTTCGTACACACACACTTCATCCATATTTTGAATTTCCGGTGATCCTTTGAAAGTGGTTTTCATTTTCATGGTCAGGGCAATGAAATTGTCGGCGCAGATGGGATCGGATATTTCGGTGCTATGCACTTCATCGATCATTGAGTCAAATTCTTCACCTTTTTTGTAGATAGCCTCCAAACCCTGAACTTGTCCCCATGGTGTGCCTTCTGGCTCTATGTTGATGATGTCAGGAGAAAACAATTCATCGTAGCAGGTTTTGTATTCTCCGGCTCGCATGAGATCCACTAGTCTTTTTGCAATTTCTTCAGTTGTCATAATCTTAAATTTTTGTGTTTGTCCTTACAAAGAAATCGCCGAGAGTGACAACCCTATGTCACTGGTTCAGGACGTATCTTCGCACCTATGTACACCTTCCTGTTTTATTTGCCCTTCTTGCTGGGGTTTGTGGTGGTGGCCGTCTATGCCGAGCGGAAGATTGCGGCATTCATTCAGAATAGGCTGGGGCCAATGGAAGTGGGCCCGAAGGGACTTTTCCAAACTATAGCTGACTTGCTGAAAATGCTCCAGAAAGAGGACATCCGACCTTCGGCTGTCGATAAGCTGCCTTTTCTCTTTGCACCGCTTTTGTTGTTTATGGTGGTGTTTGGTGGGTTTGCTGTGCTACCGCTCACCGCGGGTTTGGAAGGGGCGAGTATTGGTCCGGGATTGTTTTTCCTTTTGGCTGTGGTATCCTTAGATGTCCTCGCCATTTTGATGGCTGGCTGGGCCTCCAACAATAAGTACTCACTATTTGGGGCGATGCGTTCGGCTGCCCAGATAATTTCCTACGAAATCCCTCTGGGTCTAAGTGTGCTGTGCGTGGTGATGAGTGCCCAGTCACTGGATCTGCAAGAAATGTCCATCAATCAGGGAATTCTCTCTGATGGCCCGATTTATCTTTTTGGCATAAAGGCATGGGGAATCGACGTGAGTCAAGTGGGGGGAATCCTGACTTGGCACATTTTTCAATCGCCGCTGCTCATTTTTGTTTTCGTCATTTTCTTCATTGCAGGATTGGCGGAAGCAAATCGTACGCCCTTCGATTTACCAGAAGGGGAGTCGGAAATTATTGGCGGTTATCACACGGAATATTCCGGTTTTCGCTGGGGGCTCTTTATGCTTTCTGAGTACGGCATCATGCTCCTGGTTTCTTTTCTGGGATCGATCTTATTTTTTGGTGGATGGAATACTCCCTTGCCCAATGTGGGTTCGGTACCATTGGCCGAGTGGACGACCGGGCCCATTTGGGGAGCTTTCTGGCTGGTGAGCAAAGCGATGCTTTGGATATTTCTTCAAATATGGGTTCGATGGACGTACCCACGCCTTAGGGTAGATCAGCTCATGTCGCTCTCGTGGAAATACCTCACACCCTTCGCCATCCTGCTGGTTTTGCTATGCGGCATTTGGCGACTTTGGATGGTTTAGGCAAGGGCATTCCACAGTTCTAGGTTACCTTCGCAATTCAACATTATCACTCGTATTTTTGATTTTGGACATCACATTTTGAATTACTTTCAAAACATAAAATCGGCGATCGTTACCTCTGGATCAGGGCTTAAGTTGTCTATGGGGTATTTGCTTCAGGCATTCAAAAAGCGGAATCAGGACGTGATGAATCCTGAATTTTTCTCAACTGATGCAGGAACGTCCACTTTGCAATTTCCGCATGAGACCATCCCCGTTCCGGATAATGGCCGATACAAGCTTCACAATGAAATTGACGACTGTATTGTTTGTGACAAATGTGCCAAGGTGTGTCCGGTAAATTGCATTGATATTGTGCCTATTCGGTCACCAGAAGTTTTTGGGGAAACTTCGGACGGAACCCCAAAGAGAATCTATGCGGAGACGTTTGATATCGACATGAGCAAGTGCATGTTCTGCGGGCTGTGCACGACCGTGTGTCCCACTGAGTGCCTGACTATGACCAACGAATACGACTACAGCACCTTCGATGTGCGCGATCATATTTTTGCTTTCGACAATATGAATGAGGAGGAGGTGAAGGAGAAAAAGGAGGTTTGGGAGCAGCATCAAGCAATGAAGACCGCTGGTGCTTCGGAGGTGCAGACAAAATTACCAAGTGGAGGTAAGCCTGTTTTCAAGCCGAAATTAATGACTAAGTCAACAGCGTCTGCTGAGGAAAAACCAAAGTTTAAGCCTCGCATGATGCCTAAGAAAGCAGAGACTCCAAAAAGTGAGGGAGCGTCTCAGGAGAAGCCTAAGCCAAAATTCAAACCCAGAGTTATTCCAAGAAAACCGAAGAATGATGATTGAAAGTATCTTTTTCTTTGTTTTCGGAGGGCTCGCCGTACTGGCTACCCTCTTCATGATGGTGACCAAGAATGTCATTCACGGAGCGTATGGACTGGCTGTAGTACTTCTGTCTATCGCTGCACTTTTTGTGTTGCTCAATGCCGAATTTTTGGCGGTCGTTCAGATTTTCATGTACGCTGGAGGTATCGTGGTTCTTTTGGTTTTTGGGATCATGCTCACGAGCAGAAATAGGAAGGGCGCTCCTCTGACGGAGCATCGGCAGGTGTTCTTCAGTGTCCTCAGCTCGGGGCTGTTGTTGGCGATTATTACGGCACTGACGTGGGACACAGCTTTGATGTGGGAGCCTCAAGAACTGACAGGGAATCAAACCAAGCAAATAGGTCGTCTCTTTCTGACGGATCACATTATCGCTTTCGAGCTGATTGCTATTCTGCTATTGGCCGTTTTGGTAGGCGCAGCGTTTTTGGCCAAGGAATCTTCAAAAAATGAGTGAGGTACAATTAACATATTACCTCGCATTGGCGGCATTTCTTTTCTGCTCGGGGCTATTGATCGTTCTGATCAAAAGGAACACCGTTTTTGTGCTGATGGGCATAGAGCTGATGCTGAATGCCGGGCATTTGAATTTGGCGGCTTTTTCAAGATTTGACGAAAGTTTAGATGGTCAGGTCTTCGTTATTTTCTCTATTGTGCTGGCAGCAGCTGAGGCGGCTATTGCGTTGGCGATTTTGCTCAATATCTATAAGCAGTTCAAGACCTCCAATTTGGATGAACTAAATGAATTGAAAAACTGATGTCAAGCACAGCCATCATATTGACCGTGATTTTTCTTGCTCCAATTCTTGGAGGATGGTTGACCTATTTCTTGAAGCGATCAATTTACTCAATCATTGGAGTGGGTGTGTCGTTTGGTTGCGGCGTGTACCTTTTGGCACAAAATCAAGAATGGAGCAGTCGATTCGAATGGTTGCCGGGGATGGATCTTGGCTGGCGACTGGATGGAATTAGTCTTGTTTTGATAGCACTAGTCCTTTTTATTTCATTACTGGTTCACATTTTTTCGCTTGGCTATATGAGCGAGAAGGATCAACCGAGGTATTTTCTGAAGTTAGGTTTTTTCACTACTGCCATGCTCGGTCTGTTAGCAGCGGATCATTTGATTTTGGTTTTCATTTTCTGGGAATTGGTTGGATTTGCTTCGTATCTCTTGATTGGGTTTTGGTATAAAAAAACGGAGGCGGCCAAGTCTGCCAAGTGGGCATTCATTACGAACCGAGTTGCCGATGTTGCCTTGCTGGCGGCCTTCCTTGCCCTTGGAAATTCTCACTCTTTTTTTCTGTCTGAGCTTGGTGCGATTTCCTCAGTATGGATTGGTGCTGGGTTGCTGATCGGAGCTATGGGCAAATCGGCGCAGTTTCCTTTTTCCGCCTGGTTGCCTAGAGCAATGACAGGCCCCACTCCGGTTTCGGCGTTGATTCATGCCGCTACGATGGTCGCCGCGGGAGTGTATTTATTGGTGCGTGTAGGTGCTTATTTGCCGATTGAAATCCAAAATGCGACTGCCATTATAGGTGCTCTGACGGCATTTTTCGGAGCGACTGTGGCAATTACGCAAAATGACATTAAGCAAGTTCTTGCCTATTCCACGGTCTCACAATTAGGGTTTATGTTTCTGGCTATCGGAGCTGGAGCTGTGGAAAGTGCCTTCTTTCACCTTTGGACTCACGCCTTTTTCAAAGCAGGCCTCTTCTTGGCAGCTGGTGCAGTAATTCATCATCTTGGCACGCAGGATATGCGAAAAATGGGAGGATTAAAAAGCTCGATGAAATGGGTTTTTTATGTTCATCTCATTTGCGGATTGGCACTGGCTGGCATTCCCCTGTTTTCTGGATTTATGTCCAAGGAAGGAATTTTAAATGCAGCATGGACATGGTCGAATCAGCTTTTATTGGATGGTTTTTCGGAGGCACATTTGGTGTTCTATTTCACATTCTTCACCGTTGCTTTGACGGCATTGTACATCGGCAGGCAGGTCTTATTAGTCTATTTCGGAGCGCAGAGAGAAACAATACAATCAACTCATGGTTTCAAAAGACAATTAATAATTCCTATAGCCATTTTGGCGATTGCTTCACTGTGGTTTTTTCAGAATCTGAATCCATTGGCTTCTCAAGGATGGGTACAGGGACTGGCTGGGTTTGATCTTACTGTTGGCCACTCTTCAGGGTTAATGATTTCTTCAGTTTTGATGGCTGTCCTTGGGCTGTCCGCTAGCATATTTTTTTACAGTCCGGGCAGAAAATACCTTGTGAACTATGCGTCTTTGAGTGTTCCCCAATCGATGGTTGGCAAATTCTCATTTATGGGTTGGTACCTGGATAGCTTGTATGCGAAAGTTCTGGAGCCCGGCTACTTAGGAGTTTCAAAAGGCTTGTATTGGCTGGATAGAAATTTTATAGATGGGATTGTAAATGCTCTGGGCGTGGCAGGAGTGATCATCGCTAAGCTCACGGCTTTGTTTGATACATACGTCATTGACGGACTGGTTAATTTTGCTGCTTGGTTGGTGAAATTGATAGGAGGGGGTGTTAGTCGGGTGCAGTCTGGACAGCTGCAGCATCAACTTATTTGGTTAATCATTGGACTAATTTTCATTTTATGTGCCATTCTCTTTTTTTAGCGGCTTGTGAATAACCTTCTGACCATAATCGTCTTTCTGCCCTTGATAGTAGCTCTGGGGATGCTCCTGATTCCGAGCAAGAAGGCAGAGCTATTTAAGTGGATGGCTGCAGGAACTATCGGGGTTCAGCTCTTATTCTCAATTGTTCTTTGGATCCAATTCGATGGATCGTTAAAACCTGACAGTTGGGAGAATGCTTTTCAATTTGTCCAGAGAATTCCATGGATTCGAATGAACTTGGAGGGAGTTGGTGTCCTGAATGTCGATTATTTCGTGGGGGTAGACGGCATCAGTGCGCCGCTTGTGGTGCTTACCAGTTTGATTCTCCTGATTGGGATTATCAGTTCTTGGAAAATCACTCAGAAGGTCAAGGGCTATTTCATTCTTTATTTGATCCTTGGCGCAAGTGTGGTTGGCTGTTTTGTAGCGCTCGATTTCTTCCTTTTCTACCTGTTCTTTGAGTTTATGCTCCTGCCGATGTTCTTCCTGATTGGCATCTGGGGTGGAGCGAGGAGGCAGTACGCTTCCATCAAGTTTTTCCTGTACACGCTGGTTGGATCGCTGTTCATTTTGGTGGTGATGATTGGGCTGTTCCTTTCTGTAGAGGAAAATGGATCGGGTACCTTCAGCATTATTCAAATGATGAATCCTTCGGCATATTCCGATAGTTCACTTTTGGGATGGGGCGGAACGATGATTTATGGTATGGCTGCTCGCGTTTGGGCTTTCTGGTTCCTTGTTATCGGTTTCTTGATCAAATTGCCGGCAGTGCCTTTTCACACTTGGCTTCCGGATGCACACGTAGAGGCTCCCACTCCAATCTCGGTGATCCTTGCTGGATTGCTTTTAAAAATTGGCGGTTATGGCCTTTTCAGAATTGCTTTCGGCATTTTCCCGGAAGTGGCGATTGATAATGCCATGCCGATTGCGATAATTGGAATTGTTTCCATACTCTACGGTGGATTCAATGCCATGGCCCAAAATGACCTGAAGCGATTGGTGGCTTATTCATCCGTTTCGCACATGGGTTTTGTGCTGGTAGGCTTGGCAGCCTTGACCACTCAAGGTGCATCTGGGGCTGTATTCCAAATGGTTTCTCACGGCCTACTTTCTCCCGCTCTTTTCCTTTTGGTTGGGGTGATTTACGACCGAACTGCTAATAGACAAATCGAAAACTTTAGTGGCCTGGCTAGTCAGATGCCGAAGTTCACTTTTATGGTCGGTTTGTTCTTTTTCGCTTCACTTGGCTTGCCGGGTCTATCTGGTTTCGTTGGTGAGTTGCTGGTTTTGATTGGAGCATTTGGCTCAACCGACTTGATGGAATGGGTTGGGCCGGTAGCAGTACTTGGAATCCTTGTTTCGGCAGCTTATTTTCTCTGGACCCTTCAGCGAATGTTTTTTGGAGAATACTGGGTTCGGAAGGCGGAATGGCAGGAACACATGACGGACTTGAGTACAAGGGAGTGGCTGATGCTATTACCGCTTGCTTTATTAGTCATTCTGCTCGGTATTTTCCCTTCGATTTTGCTAGATCCGATTAACAATTCCATTCAATTTTGGGTGGAGCATATGCTTCAAGCGAAATGAGTTTGCTTGAACAGCTTTTTCAGTGGCAGCATGATCTGAGCCACCTTTCTGCAGAAATCACTCTTGCTTTAGGGGCGGTTTTGGTGCTCATCGTAGGATTATTTAATCCGGCAAGATGGATTATCAAAGTAGTGACGGCCGTTGCTCTGATTGCTACATTGCTACATCTTACTGATGGTGGTCATGAATTGTTCGAGGGTTTTCTGGAGCCGTCTAGACTAGCTCTCCTGACCACCGATTTGTTAGTGATATCAACGATCGTATTGCTCATTTTTCCCGTGGAATCGAGCCAACGAAGCAGCTATTATTTCATTTTGCTCGTCATCGTGTTGGGTTGCGTTTTCATGATGGAGGCTCAACACTTGCTCTTGATCTACTTGGCCATTGAGATCGTGTCGTATGGCTCGTATATCCTCACCAATTTTTCTTTCAAGCGATCTGCGCATGAGGCGGGCATTAAATATTTGTTGTTTGGAGGTGTGAGCTCAGCGGTGATGCTTTTTGGTATTTCCATTCTTTACGGTACATCAGGCGGGCTTCTGGTTTCAGGTCTGAGCATAGAATCGCCATACGAAATCATGGGATTTTGTATGTTTCTAATTGGTGTTTTATTCAAAATCTCAGCCGTGCCCATGCACATTTGGGTGCCAAGCGTTTATCAAGCTGCGCCTGTGGATACCACTGCATTCTTCACAGTTGTCCCGAAGCTGGCTGGTTTGGTGCTCTTGCACAATGTGCTTGCCCGAGTGGGCTGGGGAAGTGAATTAGTTCTTGTTATCGGGATGGTGACAATTTTGGTGGGTACTCTCGGCGCACTTAGACAAACGAATTTCCGAAGATTGCTCGCCTATGGGGCGATCGCCCATTCGGGTTTTTTGATTCCACTCGTGGTATTAGATGTGGATTCAAGCTTGTTCATTTGGTACGGCACGATTTACATGATTATGAATTTGGGTGTATTCTATTCAGCGAAAGTCATGGAATCAAATGGTGTTGAATCAATTGAGGACTATACTGGACTCGGAAAAAAAATCCCCATTCTTGGAGTTGGCGTTACGCTGATTTTAATCGCTTTGGTGGGGCTACCGCCAACGGCAGGGTTTACGGCAAAATGGTTTTTGTTCAGCGCACTTTGGTCCGAATATCAGTTGAATTCTGATCCATTGATTTTAACCTATTTATTGGTGGCGGTATTCGCTTCGGTGCTTGCGCTGTTCTATTATTTAAGAATTCCTTATCATTTGTTTCTCAAGGATGGATCAAGCGAGAAGGGCATTAACCAATTGAGTCAAATGGTTGTGTTCACGTTCGGACTTCTTTTACTTGTTCTGTTTTTTGTCCCCAATCTTCTAAACCTGCTCACCTAAAGAAGATTGCCAATGCCTTTGGCATGACACTTCTTGTTTGTGGCAAAAGCTAAATTTGCCAACTCTAACTCTATCATTTTGAATCAACCCGACATCCGAGTAATTATTCCTGCCTACAATGAAGAAAATGCGGTGGGTCTGGTGATTGATGAAATTCCTGACGGGCTGGTATCAGAAGTGATTGTCGTGGACAATGGCTCGACAGATGAAACACCCCAGGTGGCTCGTCAAAAAGGTGCCACAGTCTTATTTCAAAAGGAGAAAGGATACGGAAATGCTTGTTTGAAGGGAATGGAGCATATTGCTGCTTCCAAAACCCTACCGGATATCGTCGTTTTTCTGGACGGGGATCATTCTGATTATCCAGGACTAATGACCAAGTTAGTTCAGCCAATTATTGAAGATAAAGTTGATTTTGTCGTGGGCAGTAGAGCGCTTGGAAATAAGGAAAACGGCTCAATGACAGTCCCTCAGGTCTTTGGTAACTGGCTGGCAACTAGACTTTTAAAATTATTTTACGGAGCAACATTTACCGATTTAGGGCCTTTTAGAGCTATACGGTACGATATACTGCAAAAACTCGACATGCAGGACCGTACTTTCGGGTGGACCGTAGAGATGCAATTAAAAATAGCTAAGCTATCTTTGCGCTTCGTTGAAGTTCCGGTGGATTATAGGCGGAGAGTTGGAGTTTCCAAAATCTCTGGTACGGTCAAAGGAACTTGGATGGCGGGATACAAAATTTTGTATACCATTTTTAAAAACATTTGAGCTCTATGGAATGGATGGTCATTGCCGGATACGGTATTGCACTTCTGATTATTTGTCTTTTTAGCTTAGGTCAATTCAACTTGGCCTGGCATTATATGAAGGCAAAAAAGGAAGAGGCGGATACCATCAAGCCGATGGAGGTTTACCCGAGTGTTGTCGTACAATTGCCGGTGTACAACGAACTCTATGTTGTCGAACGACTGCTAGAATCAGTTGCTGCACTGAATTATCCTAAAGACAAATTCTTGATTCAGGTGCTGGACGATTCTGACGATGAGACCGTGGAGGTTATTGCTAAGAAAGTCAATGAATTAAAGGGAAGAAATGTGCCGATTGAGCACGTGAGAAGACCAGAGAGGGTCGGTTATAAGGCGGGAGCTCTTCAGTACGGTATGAAAAAAACAGATGCCGAGTTCATCGCCATTTTCGATGCGGATTTTCTTCCTGAGAAGGATTTCCTATTGAAGACAATGGGGCATTTCGAGGACCCTAAAATCGGGATGGTTCAAACGCGATGGGGTCACTTGAATCAGAATTACAGTGTTTTGACTCAGATGCAGGCCTTTGGGTTAAACGCTCATTTTACCGTAGAGCAGAAGGGAAGGCAAGCGGCTGGTAGCTTCATTAATTTTAATGGAACGGCTGGAGTTTGGAGAAAGCAGTGTATCGAAGAAGCTGGTGGATGGCAACATGACACGCTTACAGAAGATCTTGACCTGAGCTACCGTGCCCAGCTTAAGGGATGGAAATTTCATTTTCTTGAGGATGTGGTTTCTCCGGCGGAGTTACCAGTTCTGGTGGATGCCATCAAATCTCAGCAATACCGATGGACAAAGGGAGCTGCCGAAACCGCAAGGAAAACCTTGCCTTCGGTATTAAGAGCACCTTTGAAGTTTGCTACTAAGCTTCGAGCAGTCATGCACTTGCTAAATAGCTCCGTGTTTTTGTTCTTGATGATAGCTGCGGTGCTTTCTATTCCAATGTTGTACATCAAAGAGTTCAATCCTGAGTTAGCGATCGTTTTTGATCTGGGAAGTATTTTCTTGATAGGCTTTTTTGCTATGGGACTCTTTTATTGGGTGTCTACTAAGACGGTTCATCCAGAGTATACATTTAAGTTTTTTGCGACCCAGTTCCCGCTCTTTTTGATGTTCTCCATGGGCTTGGCTTTGCACAATTCCATCGCTGTAATTGAGGGCCTTTTGGGAATCAAAACCCCATTTATTCGGACGCCAAAATTCAACATCCTCGGAAAGGGAGATAGCTGGAAGGGGAATGTTTACTTGAAAAAAGTATTTTCTCCTGTTATGATTCTTGAAGGAATCTTAGCGGCTTATTTCATCTTCGGAATTGTTTCCGGATTTAGGTTGGACGACTATGGACTAATGTTCTTTCATGGTATGTTGGCCCTTGGTTTTGGGTTCGTCTTTTACCAACAACTGAAGCCTGTAAAAGGGCATGCCTAGCAAAGAAAAGTTCAAGACTTTCTCTGGCTCTGTTGTATTTCTAATAGCGCTCGTACTGCCCAGTTTTCTTGTAGACCGCACCGACACATCAGTGATTTTGGCGTCTTATCTCTTGGCATTTGGAGCGTATCTCGCCATCTGGAATTCATCGTTGGTTAAGTCTCTACTTACGATTGGATTACTGGCTAGAATTGGCTTGTTCTTTTGTATGCCGATTCTTTCCGATGACGTTTATCGCTTTTTGTGGGATGGCTATTTGCTCAAGGCTGGGATTCACCCTTTTGCTGAATTGCCTGGCTTTTACTTGGGACAGGGGATTCCGGGTTTAAGTCAGGAGCTGTTCGATTCGTTAAATTCTCAACGATACTTCACGGTTTATCCTCCGATCAATCAGGGGATTTTTTGGTTGTCTGTAGTTGTGTCGGATAATTGGCTGGTATCTGCTGGTGTGATTCGCTTGTTTCTTCTCTCCGCCGACTTGGTTGCCTTTTACTTTATAAGAAAGATACTAATAGACAGAGGGGGTAATCAGAATTTAGCATTTCTCTTTTTTCTTAATCCGCTGGTCATTTTGGAGGGGGTAGGCAATCTCCATTTTGAGGTAATGGTTTGTGCATTTCTTGCCTTTGGTATTTACTTCTTTTACAAGAAAAAGGCGATCTCAGTGGGAGTCGGTTTTGGCTTGGCTATTGGCACGAAACTATTGCCATTGATTTTCATTCCATACTTCTTTTTCAAAGAGGTCCTGTCAAAAAAAATCCTCATGACTTTCAGCATTATTTTAATCGCATTAGTTTCAATTGCGCCTTTACTCAATGCCGCGTTCATTGAAGGCCTGCAAAGTAGTTTGGGCTTGTACTTTACGAATTTTGAATTCAACGCAAGTCTGTTTGGGGTGGCGAGAGAGCTATCGGTGGAAGCTACAGGCTACAATAAAATAAAAATTATAGGGCCAATTTTTTCTATAGCCAGTGCGGTAGGAATTCTAGCCGTTTCGTTTCTAGGAGCTAGGAGAAATATGAAGGTAGAAACCATATTGCTCTCGGCTCTTGTTGTGTATTTGGCTTTTGCCACAACCGTTCATCCCTGGTATATTTTGCCTCTTGTTTTGTTTGGCATTTTGTCGGGATATGTTTTTCCCATCATCTGGTCTTTGATGATTTTTATAACCTACACCGGATACTCCGCTGAAGGGTACAGTCTTCACTGGTTCTGGATTGCACTTGAATATATCATTGTAGTTTTGAGTTTTATTTTTAATGATCGAATCAAAAAATGGCTGACAATTTCTTAATAATCTTCGTGAAAAATCTGATTCCAGGCATGGTAAAAACGCGTCTTGCTAAGGATGTGGGCATGTTTCTGGCGTTGGATATTTATCAGGAATTGGTGAATCATACGGCTAAGGTGGTGAGAAAGGTCGATGCTGATAAAATGGTTTTCTACTCGGAGTACGTGGAGGTTGAGGATGCGTTTGAAGGGGAGGATTTTGAATACAGTGTGCAAACAGGCAATTCACTGGGAGAGAGAATGCAAAACGCATTTCAGCATGCCTTTGATAAGGGGTATAGCCGGGTGACCATCATTGGGAGCGATTGTTATGACTTGAAAGCTAAGCACTTGGAGCAGGCATTCGACCAATTGGAAATCAATGACATAGTCGTGGGGCCTGCTAAGGATGGTGGCTACTATTTACTCGGATTGAATGGCCCGTGCCCGGCGTTGTTTGAAGGCAAAGAGTACAGTCATGACAAGGTTTTTGAGGAGCTCATGAGTGAGGCTAAGGATTTAGAGCTGGAATGCCACGTACTGGATAAGCTGAACGACATTGACACCTTGGAAGACGTCAAGGGCACAGCACTTATGAAAATTTTGGAAGAGCCGGAAGAGGGCGAGGAATTTTAAGAAGCAGATGGGAGGCTGGAGAAAGGATATTCAAATAAGTACGCTATTGACAGTATTGTTAATACTGTTGACGGTTTATCTATTCAAATTCTTCACGTATTACCGGAAGAGAAACGATCAACTTTCACCTAGCATGAAAAAATGGATGCTAGTCATTCATTTAAGTACGGCGTTTATCGGAGGTTTTTTCATGGCTGAGAATAAGGGGTTTGACTCGTTCCCTTTTCTTGAGGAATCCTTCTACGAGGAGCCAGCCGCCATTATTCTCTGGTTCAATATCTTCCTGCTTCCAATCGGACTATTGATAGACACGATTTTCAAGACTCCAAAAATGAGCGATGACTTGTCGGATGACGAAGATGAGGATTTCTAGTTTCTGCTAACAGAAACACCGTCGGTGGTGAATGAAATTCCTTGCTGACCATATGTCGAGATCATGACTCCCTGAAAAACTGGCTTTAGGTTTTTACTTTTAGCACCCCATCTAATTAAAAAGTTGGCTCCTGTGCCTCCAGAGGTATCTTCCTGCTCTATCACATATTCGATGGATTGCATAGGCACGAGCACAAGAGTTTGCTCCAAATACCTTCTTACCCGTGTGCCTTTGGTGTCGTAGTAATCGATTTCTTCTACAAAAATGCTGTCATATGGACTTGTATTGCGAATGCTCAAAGTTGCCGTCAAATTAAATCTGAGATTTTTGGTTTCGCTATAGATTTCCGAATATATCGGAACATACACTGTATCACGCATTGACAAATCGACATCTGAAACAAAAACTTGTTTGTCGTACAACAAATCGTCTCCTGCGCTATCGGCATTTGGATTTGGATTCAGGCAAGAAATAAGTCCTGGTACAAGCAAAATGATTAGAATCGAATGTTTCATATTTGTTAGAATAAGACCAAAGGTAATTTGATACAGCAGTACAAAGCTCGAGATTCGGTCATTTTTGTTTTCGCCCTATTGGCTCTTGTAGCCTTAGTTGTGGATTTTGGTTTCCCGGATGATTATTGGGACCATTTACTTACGGATATTTTCTATCTGCTTTACGGATTCATAATATTGAGCAGCTCTGACTTTGAATCTTCCATAAGAAAACTTAGTACGAGAGGATTTGGTCATTTGCGATCCTGGCTAGTTGTAATTTCCGTAATCCTACTCGTGATTTTCGCGGCGATCAATACGGCTAATTATTTGTTATCAGAAAATAGGTCCTTGAATTTAGCCACTGCCTTTTTGGTGTTGGTAAATGTACTTCGTGAGTTTTCTTCTAGGATTTACGCGCTAGATCGTCAGACCTTACACCCTGCTCTTGTATTTGCTTTGAGTTTCGTTGTACTGATTTCCGTTGGGACGGTTGTTCTTATGTTACCCAATTCATCAACCGAAGGAGTCAGGCTAATCGATTCGCTCTTTACTTCCACTAGCGCCGTTTGTGTGACCGGTCTAGTAGTGCTGGATACGGGGACTGATTTCACACTTTATGGGCAGTCCGCCATTCTAGGCCTCATCCAATCCGGAGCTCTTGGGATGTTGAGTTTCACTTCCCTTTTCGTTTTATTGTTTAAAGGTGAGGGTTCATACGAGAATCGATTAAACCTAAAGGACATGATCAATGCGCCCGCCATGAGTAGCGCGTCGGGTACTTTGATCAAAATTTTATTTTTCGTATTTCTAACAGAGGCAATCGGATTTCTTCTGATCTATTTTTCATTGGACGAATCATTTGACGGCCGACTATTCTATTCCATTTTTCATTCCATTTCGGCCTTTTGCAATGCTGGGTTTTCGACAGAATCAAACTCCCTTTATTCTCTTAGTACCCGCACCAACTTTCAACTCCACCTCTCAATTGCCTTTCTGATTATTCTTGGAGGGATTGGATATCTAGTGGTGATTGATATGTATTCGTTCATTAAGAAGTACGCACAGTTTGTTCGTCAGAGGCTCTTTCCAAATGATAGAAGAAAACCTGCCTATAAGCCTGGATTGAGACTGAACACTAAAATGGTTCTCTTTACCACGGCTGTTTTGCTAGTTTTCGGAACGTTGAGTTTTCTTGTTCTAGAGTGGAATGGGGTTCTGTCAGAACATACAATTTACGGGAAAGTGATAACGGCTTTTTTTAACTCCGTCACGGCCAGAACGGCAGGGTTTAATACAATTCCTATGGAAGAATTGACTACTTTATCAGTGCTGATATTTCTATTCTTAATGTGGATAGGGGCGTCCCCGGGCTCCACTGGGGGAGGCGTCAAAACCACCACGTTCGCAGTGGTAGGATTGAATATTTATCAGCAGGCGTTGGGCCTCAGTAAAATCCATATTGCGTGGAAAAAGATAGATCCCAAAGCATTGAATAGAGCCACGGCCATTATTGCACTTTCGCTTATTGTCATTGGCATTTCTACTTTTTGCCTGGTCTTGTTTGACGAACAATTGGGTTTCTTGCCATTGCTTTTTGAAAGCATTTCAGCCTTTGCCACGGTCGGATTGAGTACAGGTATCACTGGACAATTGAGCGATCCTAGTAAGGTCGTGATTATTGTAACGATGTTCGTTGGTCGGGTGGGATTTTTGACTCTATTAACGGGCATGTTACAACACATCTACAAATTCAAATACTCTCCAATCGACTATCCGGAGGAGAAAATATTAATCAATTAAGCACATGAAATTTATAGTAGCAGGATTGGGAAACTTTGGATCAGCGTTGGCTTTAAAGCTAGCGCAAGAAAACCATGAGGTGATAGGAATTGACTGCAACGAGGAATTGGTCAATGAACTTCAGGATGAACTCACCCACACCATTCGAATGGACTCCACGAATGAAACGGCCATCCTTCAACTTCCACTAGATGAGACAGATGTAGTGATAGTGGCAATTGGGGAGGACTTGGGGGCGTCAATGACCGCCACTGCGCTATTTAAAAAGCACTGTGTGGATGTGAAAATAATTGCTCGCGCAATTTCTCAAGTGCATCGAACCATTTTGGAAGCTATGGACGTGGATGAAATTGTAACTCCAGAGGCTGAGTTTGCCAATCAATTTGCGAATAGATTGATGATTTCTGGAACTGTTAAGAGCTTTCTTTTGGATGATACTTATGAGGTAGCTGAATTTGCTGTGCCGCCGAGCTTTATTGGAAAAAGCGTTGATGAGGTGGGACTTATAGAAAAATGGCAAGTATCATTGATTACCGTCTTATCAGAGGAGGTCTCAAAGAATGTTCTTGGGAAAGAAACCAGAGCTCATAAGGTGCAAGGAGTCGTGAACGGACAGACAGTCTTCAAGCAAAGCGATCAACTGGTTCTTTTCGGACTGATTAAATCCCTTAGGAAAATGATGAACTCAATGGAACATGAGAATTAAAAATGCTTCCAACCCTGAGCCTGTAGCTCGACGACATTATTGTTTCTAGTCACCATGGTTCTGCCTTTTTCTTTGGCTTGCATGTAGCCAATGGAGTGGATGTCCGCATGCTTTTCAAGTTTCTCGAAATCTTCCTGCTTGATCGTGAAGAGAAGTTCGTAATCCTCTCCACCATTTAGCGCAGCAGTATTAGGATCCATGTTGAATTCGGCAGCCGTTTCAAACGTCTGTTTCTCTATCGGCAGCTTGTCTTCATAAATAGCCACTCCCAAACCGGACTCCTTACAAATATGGAATACGTCTGACGCGAGCCCGTCAGATACGTCAATCATCGAAGTAGGCACCACACCAGCATCGGCCAATTCGTGGATGATGTCCATGCGAGCTCTCGGCTTCAGCAGCCTGCCCACCACGTAATCATACTGATCAATTTTCGGTTGCATGTTTGGGTTGGCGAGGAATTCTTGCTTCTCACGCTCCAAAACCTGAAGGCCAATAAAAGCCCCGCCCAGGTCTCCTGTCACGCACAAAATGTCATTTTCCTTTGCCTCTGATCGATAAGCAATTTTGTCTTTTTCTACCTCGCCCATGGCCGTCACCGAGATCATCAGGCCGGAAGGCGAGGAGGTGGTATCTCCGCCCACCAAGTCCACATTGTACGCGTCGCATGCCGCTCGCACTCCTTCGTAGAAAACATCGACCGCCTCTACCGAAAAACGATTGCTTAGGGCAATGCTGACGGTGATTTGCTTGGGTGTGCCGTTCATGGCGGCAATGTCAGAAACATTCACAGCCACTGACTTGAATCCCAAGTGTTGCAAGGGCATGTAGGCTAAATCGAAGTGTATACCTTCAATGAGCATGTCGGTGGACATAATGATGAATTTATCACCTGCATCATGCACGGATGCATCGTCACCAATTCCTTTCAGCGTGCTGGGTAATTCTTTACGAGCAGAGTATTTGATTTTATCAATCAATCCAAATTCTCCCAATTCTCCGATTTCAGTTCTTTTTTCGCTCATTTTAAGATGAATTTGAATGTGAAAGAAGTTGCTAAACAGAGTAGCCCAAGTATAGGCTGTGAGGTCGCGTCCTTGATTGCGCTTGCCACCAATGCCGGACTCACGTCTCCAGCTTCCTCAATTGCGGAAAAGGCTTGTCTCATTTCAAAGACATAGCCCATGACTGCAACGACTAGGCCGATTGCACCTAGCCAAATGATTTTTTTATGATTATCAGTTTCTTCAGTAGGTCTTATTAAATGACTTATCCCAAGCCAGAAAATGTAGATTAAAATCAGATATACCAGTGTTGAAAAACCAAAGTCTAAAGGATTAGGTAGGATCATTTAAATTCTATTTTCTAAATCACTAATAACTATTCAACCAATAACCAATAACTAAACCCTATTCCCTAATTTCTTGACAAAGCTCTATCAATACCCCATTCGATGACTTGGGATGAAGGAAACAAACCAGTTTGTTGTCCGCTCCTTTCTTTGGTTCTTTATTAATCAGTTCAAACCCTTCTGCTTCAAGTCTTTTCATTTCTGCGTGAATGTCCCCCACATCAAAGGCAATGTGATGAATACCCTCACCGCGCTTCTCAATAAACTTGGCAATGGCACTATCAGAAGCACCCTCCAAAAGTTCTATTTTTGATTCCCCAATTTTGAAAAAAGAAGTCGTCACACTTTCTGATTCCACAGCTTCCTCTTTGTAAGGGCCCAGACCAAATAGCTTGGAAAACAGGTCGTTAGCTGATGAAAGCTCCTTTACTGCTATTCCAATATGTTCGATTTTCCGCATCCAAGTTAGGTTTGTGATTTAGCTTTGCAAAAATGTCGAAACTTTTCTCCCTATTGAAGGGTTTCGCTTCTTACCAGTTGATATAAAGTTTGAAAGATGGAATTGCGGACTGATGTACATGTAGAAGCGGCCAAGATCCAGAATGAGATTAAGAATTTTCTGGGTCTTCGAACCAGCGAGTTGGTGTTTGAGTTTTCAGGCGTTGAAGGCAAAGTGAAGTTGGACTTAATCACCATCAACCCAAGGCACAATCAGTCTTTCCTTTTCAAATCTGTTCTTGGTTTTGACAAAACAGACGCACTGCATAAGCTGCTCGACTATGTGAAAACCCATAAGGAGAAAGAGGGTTCGTTCACCATCCAGTGGACGACCAGAGGAGGGAACGAATTGCAGACTTCTTACTTTAGAGCAAAGAACATGTACGATGCACTCGACAAGTTGTATTATGGACGAGACATCAATCAATTGACCGTATTTAGTGTAGTATTAAACCCAGTGGCGTGATGATAGCAGTTACAGACAAGGCAAAAGAAAGAATCACTGAACTCCGAACCGAGGAGGGACATTCTGACATTAGCAACATTCGTGTTTCCGTAAAAGGTGGCGGATGCTCAGGCTTGATGTACGATTTGGGTTTTGATGAAAACATCGATCCAGCGGATCAAGTCTTTGAAGACAAAGGCGTGAAAATCCTTGTGGACAAGAAGAGTTTGCTCTACTTACTAGGCACTACACTCGATTTCTCAGATGGCCTAAACGGCAAAGGCTTCCAATTCGTGAACCCAAATGCGACTAGGACTTGTGGTTGTGGTGAGAGTTTTAGTGTTTAGAGTTGTTAGGAGCTTATGAACGCCTTCAGCCTCTACTTCAAAATTGGCTTTGCAATTTCAATTTTGTTTTTTTCTTTCATTGAAGTTCATGCCTGCTCCTGCAAAAGATCAGGGATAATACAAGGTCAGAAATATGCTAACTTTGTTTTTAAGGGTAAAGTGATTGAGATTAAGGAAATCTTGATTTCAGAGCCATATCCCAATTCTTTGGACAGTATGCGTTACAAGAAATACGAATTCGTATTTGAAATTCAAAGCAAATTGAAGGGCAAAAAGGATTGGCAAAATGAATCAAGAATAAGCGTGTTTACTACAGCAGGTGGTGCCGATTGTGGAAACAATTTTGATAAGGGCAAAGCATATCTCGTCTACAGTTACAAAACCAACGAGGAATTGCGCCTGGGCTCACCAACAAGTGAATATATGACGACTAGTTTATGTACTAGAACAAAAAAAATCAGGGTATTTACTTTCTTAGAAACTCTAGTCCTGACAATCACATAAGTTGAACCCTCTCACCATCCATCTTCACTTTCCCATCTTCGATAAGCATCCTTACTGTTTGAAGATTACCATAAACCAGTCATCCCGCAGGGATCTTTGCAACGCATGACTTTTAATGATCAAAGATTCCTGCGCTGCGGAATGACTTCAATGCGTAAAACCTTATTTTTTATTGCGTCATCCCGCAGGGATCTTTGAGTAACTATGCAGGGATTTTGTTTTGATTAGAGATTCCTGCGCTGCGGAATGACTTCATTGAGTAAATTGAGGATTGATCCATGATGGGAAATTACTTCATTTACATTGTGACTAATCCTGCAAAGACCGTTCTCTACACGGGAATGACCAATGACTTAGAACGAAGAATTATTGAACATTATAGAAACAAAGGGAATAGGAAAACTTTTGCAGGACGCTACTATTGCTATCTATTGATTTATTTTGAACGATTTGAAACGGCTGCTGATGCTATTGAACGAGAAAAAGAAATAAAGGACTGGAACAGGAAGCTCAAGGAGGATTTGATTGCGACTGAAAACCCGAAATGGAATTTTCTTAACAGCTCAATTATGGAATGGCCTCCTCATCCTGATATTCAGTCTAACTATTGATCGAATAATTCAGTGATGATGGCAAACGTATAGGTTTTGATTTCGATACTCAAAACAAAGATTTCTCCGCTTTGCTACGGAATGACCTTCTGTTTGTAAGTTGACTATGAATTGATATTAATCTTCTCCCTATCCATCTTCACCTTCCCATCTTCTATTAGCATCCTCACTGCTTGCAAGAGCAAATCTGATTTGTAACCCTTCAGAGATGAGTACAGCTCTGGTAACGTCGACACTCCGTTCTTGATTTCAGCCAAAACTTTGTCTAGAGGTACATCCTCACGATTTTTCTTACGGCCTAGGCAGTAATCACAAGCCCCACAATTTTCTTCGGTGAGCTCATCGAAGTAGGCTTGGAGCATTCGGGTTCGGCACTGAGTTTTACTTTCCAAGTAGTCAGCCATTGCTCGGGCTTTTGCTATGGCATTTTTCTTTCTCTCCTTGATGAAATTACTATCAATCGGTAGATCCGCCGGAATCATCCGAGGGACGAGAAATGTAATTTGAGGTTGATCATTGGCTGGTTTGTAATCGAGCACCTCCTGATCCGATAAGTATTTCAGTTGATCTTTGACTAATGAGGCACTCGACTTTACCAACTTGGCAATGTCAGCTTCTTTGACCGTGAGATAATTCTGAAAAATCTCACCACCATAAAGTCGAAGAATCGATTTGAGTAAAGGATCGAATTTGGCGTTGGCCACCTCGTATTTATAAATTTCTTCTTTGGTACTGCTAATATGCACTTTCGATAACTCCAGAACACCATCAGATAGCTGGACGATTCCCAACTCCTCCAAATGTCTCAGCGCCTTGAGAACTTCCAACGGTTTTAAATCAAAGGACTGAGAGAAATCCATCATGTCGAATTCCAGACTCTCGAAACCGTGGCTTCCCACCGCCATTTTGAAATAGTTGGCTAGAGATTGATACACCTGCTGGATGAATTGCTTACTCACCTCTCTGTTCTCCGCTCGCTCCATCAGGTCTAGCACATCTCTCCGATGAAAGAGACAAACCGCAAACGCTACCTTCTCATCTCTTCCCGCTCTTCCCGCTTCCTGATAGTAAGCTTCCAATGAATCCGGCACATCCATGTGGATGACCGTGCGCACATCGGGCTTGTCGATCCCCATCCCAAAGGCGTTCGTGGAAACAATGACTCGAATCTGATTATTGATCCATTGATCTTGTTTCTTCATCCGATCAACAGCGCTAAGACCAGCATGGTAGTGGTCAGCGGAAATTCTATTCGACCTTAAGAATCCGGCAATCTCTTGCGTTCGCTTTCGAGTGCGGGCGTAAACAATACTCGTACCGCCAACTTTGTTCAGAATTTCGAGCAGTTTTTGTTCTTTGTTTTCCAGATCAAAAGCAGAGTAGGAAAGGTTCTTACGAGCGAAGCTTTTCTGAAAAACCTTCGCGTCTTTCATTTCCAGTCTTTGAATGATATCCTCTTTGACCTCCTTGGTGGCTGTGGCCGTGAGTGCTATGAGTTTCGCGTCGGGTATGAGCTCCTTGACCTTTGCTATTTCCAAATAAGATGGTCTGAAATCATAGCCCCATTGTGAGATGCAATGCGCTTCGTCAATGGCCAGAAGTGAGACATTCATTCTAGTCACTCGCTCCAAAAAAATGCTTGTTTTTAATCGTTCGGGTGAGAGATAGAGAAACTTGGTCTCACCATAAATGCAGTTGTCCAGCGTGATGTCGATTTCCTTTCGGGTCATTCCTGAGAAAATAGCCTTGGCCGAAATGCCTCGTCTCTGGAGCTGTGAGACTTGATCTTTCATGAGGGCGATCAATGGCGTGACCACAATGCACAATCCGTCCAGGCACAGGGCAGGCACCTGGAAGCAAATGGATTTACCACCGCCAGTAGGCAACAGGGCCATTGTGTCCTTTCCATCCAGAACAGATTGAATAACCTCGTCCTGTTTTTCTCTGAAGGCTGAATAACCCCAATATTGACTTAAAACCTCAAGTGGATTCACATGAGAAATCTACATTAAAACCGGCGAATGAACTGAGGTTATTTATCTCCTTCGTACTTTTTCTTCACCTCATCAGGGACATCACAGTCTGCTCTTCGGCGGGTATCCACCAAGTGAAAAATCTTCCACTGGCCGTCAACATTCACCAAATGAAAAGCATCCACTCCGCAATGCGAGAATTTATTATTCACATAGAAAGCATAGTCCACCCACACCGAAGCTAGTGGTCCATCTATCTCCACCTTCTCATTCCAGATTGGCTCGTTCCAAACGTCTGTTTTTTCACTCCCCACGGCATCTTTGAATTTCTGAAATTCCCCAACTCGGAACTGCGTCTCCCCTTGTGGGTTTTTAAAGACGGTGTATGTTGTAGGGCTTTCGATGAACGCATCTTTTAGCAATGTGCTGTCACTGGTTCTCATCGCTTCAAACACTTGATTGACGACTTTCATCACCTCGCTTTCATCAGCACTTTGAGAAAAAACAGAGAGGAAAAGAAAACTTAAAAGGAGGGTAAAACTGGTTCGCATAATTTTGTCATAAGATGGATGAGAAAGCCATAGTTAAGGAAAGTTTTGTTTTGGCCAAACGAGATTTAGGACTAGGGGGAAATTTCGACTTTTCTGTGACCGAAGATGTCGATGAGCGGCTTGTGGTTTTTTTGGAAAAGCAAATTTCCAGACTGCTGGATAGGGATTTCGCTGGTTTGCTGAATGCACTTTACAGAATTGACATTCCTGAGCATAAGGTCAAAGAGATGCTCACGGATCCGTCAGAAAACATATCCCGATTGATAGCGCAGGCTGTACTCGAACGGGAGAAACAGAAAGCGATTACCCGGGCACAGTATCGGCAGCCTTGATGAGTTCACTCACCCGCCTCACCATGTTCTTAGAGCCAATAATGAACGGCGTTCGCTGATGAAAAGAAGTTGGTTCTATTTCTAGGATACGCCCACCTTCATAAATGGCCGCCCCTCCGGATTGCTCTGCGATCAGGGCTAGTGCATTGCACTCATAGAGTAACCTGAGCTTTCCTTCCGGTGCTGTATCGGTAGCAGGATAGAGGTAAATGCCGCCTTTCAGCATATTTCTATGGAAGTCCGCCACGAGTGAGCCGATGTATCGGGCCATCAATCGCTGTTCCCGGCACTCCTCGATATAGTCCTTAATGGATTGATCGAATCCATAATGATTCCCTTCGTTGACCGAATATATTTTACCGTCTTTTGGACATGTGACCTGAGAGTGAGAAAGCACAAATTCTCCCAAAGATGGCTCTAGAGTGAAACCATGAACACCATGTCCGGTAGTATAGACCAGCATAGTTGACGAGCCATAAAGAATGTAGCCGGCAGCTACCTGAGCAGTTCCTGGTTGCAAAATATCTTCTTCCTGTACGGGTCCTCCAACTGGAGAAATTCTTCGGTAAATACTGAAAATGGTACCTATCGAAACATTCACATCAATATTCGATGAGCCATCCAAAGGATCCATGCACACCACATATCGACAGTCGGGATTTAGGTGAACAATTTCTTGCTCCTCTTCTGAAACAATGGCGCAAGTCATACCACCATTTTTCAGCGCTCGCGTAAAACGAATATTGGCTATTACATCTAGTTTTTGCTGATCTTCTCCCTGAACGTTCTTTGCTCCAAATCCTCCGGAAATATCAAGAAGCCCGCTTTTATTTACCTCACGATTTATGATCTTACCCGCAATGGCAATGTCTCTTAAGAGTTGGGATAATTCTCCGGTGGCGAAAGGAAATTCATCCTCATTTTTCTTGATAAAGCGATCGAGCGTGGTACCGATCGGCATTCCTAAGTTAGTTTTACTCATTCTTAAAGACGTTCGAATAGATAACGACCCAAAATTAGCTATTTAAAACGATTTAAATCATCAGAAATGCACGTTTTCAAATTTGGAGGGGCATCAGTTAAGGATGCAAATGCGGTAAGAAATCTTAGGGATATACTAAAGAAATTCCAAAATGGACCTTTGGTAGTGGTCATTTCGGCCATGGACAAGACCACAAACAAGTTAGAAGAGCTTGTGAAGGTAGGAATGGAAGGTACATCAGGTGATGAGCTCATTGCTGAACTCAAGGATTTTCATGCGGAAGTAGCGCAGGATTTATTAGGTCGGCCTTGTCTGCAGGCAAATGATTTAATTGACGAATTAGCCAGTGAGTCTGAGGCCATCAAAGGCTTGTCATGGGTGCGAGCCTATGATCGAATCGTGCCTTTCGGTGAGCTACTATCGACTTCTATTATTGCTGATTTCCTTTCACAGGAAATACCCAATCAGTGGGTGGATGCTCGGGAAGTGGTGACGACCGACGAGTTCTTCACGGAAGCAAACATCAAGTGGGAGATTACTGAGCAAAAGGCGAAGGAGCAACTACTTCCCATTGTCAATTCCAAGCTCGTGGTGACTCAAGGATTTATTGGACGAACCGTAAATGGAGATACCACGACCCTCGGACGAGAGGGATCGGATTTCACAGGCGCCATACTGGCAAGTTGTTTGGATGCGGAGAGTTTCACCGTGTGGAAGGATGTGCCGGGTATTTTGAATGCCGATCCTAAACTGAAGGAAAACGCGGAACAGTTTGATCAGATTTCCTACCGGGAAGCTACGGAGATGACGTACTATGGAGCCAAGGTCATTCACCCAAAAACCCTGAAACCTCTTGCCCAGAAGCACATTCCTCTCATTGTTCGGTCGTTCATTTATCATGACAAGAAGGGAACGCAGATCGGTGATCAGCAATCAAATCAGATTCTCCCAACCTTCATTTTTAAAGAGAATCAGCTCCTCATCACTGCAGAAGTAAAGGATCACAGCTTTATGGACGAAAAGCGACTGGCGGTGATCCTTAGTGAACTGGACAAGCTGAACGTGAAAATCAATTTGATGCAGAATTCGGCCTTGACTTTTTCATTTTGTATGGATAACAAGGAGCACAAACTGGAACCAATTATTTCGGCATTGTCTGAGCAGTTCAATGTGTCGTATAATCGACCACTGAAATTGACTACCGTGAAAAATTATACGGATGAGGCTCTGGCCGAATTGCCAAAACCAAGTGAAGAAATGTTGATACAGAAAACCCGACTGACGTATCAGATACTTTATAGGTAGGCTACTGATATTTTTTAAGGATCTGCTCTATGGCAGCCAGGTAGGAAGCCCCGAATAGATTCAAATGAACCAGAAGTGGATACAGATTGTAAATCTCCACACGTTCGTCGAACCCAGCTGGTAAGGGCGAAGCTTCGTTATAAGCAGAGTAGAATTCATCATGGAATCCTCCGAACATTCTGGTGAAAGCCAATTCCATTTCGCGGTGGCCGTAGTAAGCTGCGGGATCGAAAATGGCTGGATTTCCCAAGTCATCCACCATGAAATTTCCGCTCCACAAATCTCCATGAAGAAGAGATGGTGGATCATCAGGAAACAATTCTGGGAGTTTTAAAAATAGGTTATTGAATCGGCTTGAAAGCTTTGGGAATGAGGTTTTAGCCATCATCAGTTGAGGCTTGATTCTGCATTCTCTAAAAAATGTAGTCCAGTCTTTTGTTAGGTGATTTAATTGAGGCAATCGGCCTATGTGATTGTTATGATCCAGACCAAATAGCTCATTGGTCTGCCGATGTTGTTCGGCTAACCCACGACCGAATTCTTCCCAGAATGTTTTGCTTGGAGGGCCTTTTTCTATCCATTCTAAAAGGAGGTAATTCTTCCCATCTAGCTCTCCCGAGGAAATAATATGTGGAATGCGAATCGGGCTGTGCCTTGATAGAAGTTCTAGTCCAAGTTTTTCTTTCGCAAAAAGATCCGGCTCGTTTGCTTTCCATTTGATGAAGAAGCGACCCTTGTTTGTCTCCAGTTTGAGTGTGTTATTTATACAGCCTCCTGATACAAAGGAATGTGCAACTAGTTTTGCGTCTAGTGATTCTTCAACGACTCGCTCAAGAAAGCGATCAGCCATTTAACTTATGTCTTTCAATGACAAATTTGAGCAATTCGTCAACAGACCGATCGAGAATTTGATACACATTTTCGAATCCATCCGACCCACCGTAATAGGGGTCAGGAACGTCTGCATCCGGGTTTTGCAGGTCGAAGTGTCTCATCAAATAAAGACTGTCGGGTTCTTCACCTAGTTCAGTGACCATGTTTCTGTAATTTGACTGATCCATCGCAATCAGGTAGTCAAATTGAGTGGAAAGTCGCTTAGTAAATTGCTGCCCGTTGTGATCTATCGGGATTCCATGATCAATAGCAGATTGTACGGATCGGGGGTCCGGTGGATCACCAACGTGGTAATTGGCAGTACCAGCTGAGTCGCACTGAATTTTATCTTCAAGGCCAAGTGCCTTGATTTTATGCCTACAAATAGCTTCGCCAAGAGGAGATCTGCAGATGTTTCCCAGGCAGACAAAAATTATTTTAATCATTTTCCAATTGGGGGGTTACTTTTCTTCTTCCCGTGGTATATACCGACAGCATAACACAGAATTTATTCATACACCTGTTTGATTAAAAGAAAAGCCCGCCAATTGGTGGGCTTT
>CAYGSD010000011.1:101007-114401 GCA_964352625.1 uncultured Roseivirgaceae bacterium | reverse complement strand
GAACTTTAAATTACAAAATCTTCACAAACGACTTGCTTTTAACAACAGTACCTAGGTTGAGACAGCATGAGAACCATAGAGATAGAAAAGAAAACGGAGGCAATCTTGTCAATCTGGTACATAATGACAGCTCTTCTCTACGCTTGTCCGATCAGAATGACGTAATGTTGCCGGATTTATTCCGGGATCTCATAATGTCTAACCTCTCTGAGTTCCCGGCACAGGCCGGGAGAACACTACTTATCACAACAACTCCAACACCTTCTCAGGCGGCCTACCTAGGATTGCTTTGTTTCCATCCACCACAATCGGTCGCTCTATAAGTTTCGGATGTGCCATCATGGCCTCTATCCATTCTTCATCTGAGAGAGTCTTCCCTTTGTAGCGTGCCTTGTAATCACCCTCTCCTTTTCTAATCAGGTCCAAGGGTTTTACCCCCAGCATTTTGATCAGCTTGGTCAGCTCAGCCTTTGAAGGCGGTGTTTTCAGATATTCTATGATCTCAGGCTCTTGTCCTTTGTCTTCTATTAGTTGTAAAGTTTCCCTGCTTTTTCTGCATCTGGGATTATGATAGATTTTCATATTCTTGTTTTGGTCTGAAATAGAAAATTAAATGAATTAGTAACCGATTAAAATCTCCGGACATGTTTCGTGTATTGATTAAGTGAAATTCACGTTTTAACACTCATGGCAATAGAACAATAATTTCTTACTTTCGACACGATGAAAATAATAATCCTGACAGTTGCATCAGTCCTTTTCTATAGAACATACGCACAAGAATGCACCATCTATCTGAGCTCTGGGGACACACTCAACACAAACATTAGGGCACACAACGCCTCACTTATTTATTTAAAAGAAAGCACGGTTGAGTGGAGCACTATTAAGGCGATCAATTTTAAAGAAGAAATTGATCTAGATAAATTCCCCTCTTCTGCCAAAATATTTATCCAGGAAGAGCACAACAATATTCTCCAACAAGTAAATCGAAAAATTGTTTGGAACCTCGATCAAAATGAAACAACTGTTGACATAGAAATGATTCTTAATAGAGTGCCAGATAGACTGGAGTTTACTATCTCTGATTTGTATAAAGTCACAGCTGATATAAAATACTATAATGGGATGGTGACTATTGGTCACATTCGCTGGACTCCATCAAATCAGATTGGAAATTCGATAGCCAATATCGAGGAGGCCATTTTTAGAAAATCAGGAAAACAGAGAACAACTTGGAGTTCGGATTCAGAAGAAAAATTAACAAACGCTATTCTGAAGGCTCTCGAGTATTATCAATAAACGGTAATCATCTCTTTCTCCAAATAACTCCGAAAATAAAACACACATCTCCCACCCGTCCCATTCCTTCTCCCTAACTTTGCGTCCCGTAACAACATCTAAAATGGGCAGAAAAGCTAAGTACATTTTTGTTACGGGCGGGGTAACTTCTTCCCTGGGAAAAGGCATCATCGCTGCGTCCCTTGGTAAACTTCTTCAAGCAAGAGGATTATCAGTAACTATCCAAAAATTTGACCCCTACATCAACGTAGACCCGGGCACTCTCAATCCTTACGAGCATGGCGAATGCTACGTGACCGACGATGGAGCCGAAACCGATCTTGACCTTGGCCACTACGAACGATTCCTGGACATCAATACCTCACAGGAGAACAACGTTACCACTGGCCGTATTTACTACGATGTTATTACCAAAGAGCGAGCCGGTGAGTACCTGGGCAAAACCGTACAGGTGATTCCGCACATCACCGACGAAATAAAGAATAACATTTATAGACTTGGTGAAACTGGCAAGTACGACATTATCATCACCGAAATCGGCGGATGCGTCGGTGACATTGAGTCCCTCCCATTTATTGAAGCCGTTCGGCAAGCTCGCTTTGAATTAGGTGCGTCCAACTGTGTCTCTATTCACCTGACATTGATTCCTTATTTGGCGGCAGCCGGAGAGTTAAAGACCAAGCCCACTCAGCATTCTGTGAAAGAATTACTTGAGGCCGGGATTCAACCAGACATTTTGGTTTGTCGTGCGGAGAAAGCCATTAATATGGAGATAAGGAAGAAACTCGCCCTTTTCTGCAACGTGGCTGTGAATCACGTCATAGAAGCCAGAGATGCCAGCACCATCTACGATGTGCCAATTCTGATGAGAAAAGAAAAGTTGGATGAGCGAGTGCTTTCCAAGCTCAAAATCTCACATAAAAAAGATCCTAAAATCACTGAATGGATCAATTTCCTTTCACGCTTAAAAAATCCAACGGAAGAGGTCACGATTGCGGCAATTGGAAAATACGTGGAGCTAAAAGACGCCTACAAGTCCATTTCTGAAGCATTTGTGCATGCCGGTGCAGCCAGTGAATGCAAAGTAAAGGTGAATTGGATGCATGCTGAGGATTTCACGAAAGAGTCCGTAGAGAAATTGATGCAAGACGTTGATGGAATCTTAGTAGCCCCAGGATTTGGTGACAGAGGGATTGAAGGAAAAATTGTTGCAGTGCAGTATGCTAGGGAAAACAACATTCCTTTCTTCGGAATTTGTCTTGGACTCCAATGCGCCATGATCGAATTTGCCAGAAATGTTCTAGGACTGCAAAAAGCTCATAGTACAGAAATGAACCCCAAGGCGAAATACAAAGTGATCGACTTGATGGAGAGTCAGAAGAATGTTAAGAACATGGGCGGCACCATGCGACTTGGCGCCTATGAATGTGCGATCACTAAAGGATCAAAAGCGTATCAGGCGTATGGCTCAACTAAGATATCGGAGCGTCATCGTCATCGCTATGAATTCAACAACCAGTATTTGGCTGATTTTGAAAAGGCAGGAATGATTGCTTCAGGAAAAAACCCTGCCACCGATTTAGTGGAGATCATGGAGCTAAAGGATCACCCTTGGTATGTAGCCGCTCAGTACCACCCAGAACTTAAATCAACAGTTTCGAAACCTCATCCTCTTTTTACAGGTTTCGTGAAGGCGGCACTTGCCCACAAAAAACGTTAACATTGCGCTCGAATTTTTAGAAGAATGGATAGAAATCAGATAATAGGCCTTGTACTGATGATGGGATTCATCACCATCTACTTTGCTTTTTTTGCACCAGAACCTGTAGAACCAGTAGCTCAACCAGCCACTACCGAGACGACAACACAAGCCCCTACTGAGTCTGATGGAACATCTGAAGCTGCGACTCCACAGCCTCAGATGTCCGATTCGGCCAGAGCACAAATGAATGAGTCACGATACGGTGCATTTTCTGCAGCTTCTGTTGGAATCGAAAAGAAAATCGAAGTAAAAAATGAGGATGTCAGATTTGTCTTTAACTCAAAAGGTGCTGTTATTGAAGAAGCTGAATTACTGAAGTACAAAGACTGGAAAGGTGATCCTCTTCTACTGGTTACGCCAACTACTTCGGATCAGCACTTTTACGTTGATCACCTTGGCAAGAACATAGATCTTAACGAGTTCTACTATCAGACTTCTCAAAAGGTTAAGGCTGATACGACCATCCTTACTTTTCAACTAAACGTCAATGAGTATGCGTACGTCCGATACAACTACTCCATACCTCCTGCTGGCTATCAGATCAAGCTGAAAATCGAAACTAAAGGAATGAATGATCTGGTAGGTGAAAAAATCACTTATGCCTGGAATCATCAATACAATCGACTGGAAATGGACATGACGGATGCTCGTGGTAGATCGACGGTTCGTTACAATTTGATTGGAGATGAAGTGGATTACCTGTCTAATCGTTCTACTGAGCAGGAAGAGGAAACGCTAGAAACCCCCGTCAAGTGGATTGCATTCAAGCAGAAATTTTTCACCACAGCGGTCATTGCAGATGATCAATTCAAATCGGCCTTTGTTTCTACAAGAGTAGATGAAAACGACACAACCATTGAAAAAGTCGGCGACTTCCAAGCCATTGTTCCTTACGAAAAATTCGTAGCAGGCAACCTTGGAATGACGTACTACTTCGGGCCAAATGATTTCGACATCATGCGTAAGGTTACGCCTGAGTTTGAGCAAAACGTAAATATGGGTTGGAGCATTCTGACTTTTATCAATAAGCATTTCATTCGCCACATCTTCACGTTCCTTGAGCGCTTCTTCTCCAACTACGGAGTGATCATCATGATCATGGTGATTTTCATTAGAATCCTTTTATCGCCACTGACATACAAGTCGCACATGTCCATGGCCAAAATGCGGGTATTGAAACCTCAGCTCGACGAGATCAAAGAAAAGCACGAGGGTGACATGCAGGCCGCTCAGAAGGAGCAAATGGACTTGTACCGAAAAATGGGCATAAACCCGCTTAGTGGCTGCATCCCGATGGTACTTCAGATGCCAATCCTTTTCTCTCTCTTCTACTTCTTCCCGAATCAGATTGCATTGAGACAAGAAGGCTTCCTTTGGTCAAGTGACCTCTCTACGTATGATAGTATTCTGAATTTGCCTTTCACTATTCCATTTTATGGAGATCACGTGAGTTTGTTCACCTTACTGATGACCGTTTCGACGATCCTTTATACTTGGTCAAATAGTCAAATAACTACCGTGACGGGCCCAATGAAGACCATGCAGTACATGATGCCCATCATGTTCTTGTTCTTCCTGAACAGCTTCTCATCCGGACTTACTTTCTACTATTTCGTTTCAAACATGAGTACGTTCGGTCAGACTTTCCTTTTCAGAAGGTTTATCGATGAGGACAAAATCATGACTATGCTGGAAGAGAATAAAAAGAAGAATGCCAACAAGAAAAAATCCAAATTCCAAATGAAATTGGAGGAAGCTATGAAGGCCAATCAGGAGGCTCAGAAAAAGAAAAAGAAGAAATAGGCTTATCCACATAATGGCTGTTAATAACCCAACAGCACGTTGAAAGTTTGAGCGTATCAACCTGATTACTAAAACCTTATGACCACTCTCTATTTTGAGTGGTCATTTCTTTTCCACAAGCCCGATTAGTTGGAAACAGGTTAAATATATTTGTTGACATTTTCGTTCTAAATAAGACATCAAGAAAATTTTATGGGCAAGATCATAGCAATAGCGAATCAAAAAGGCGGAGTTGGAAAAACTACCACGGCCATCAATCTAGCGGCCAGTTTAGCAGCCCTTGAATTTAAGACATTGATAGTAGATGCCGATCCACAGGCAAACGCCACTTCCGGTGTAGGGCAAGATCCAAGAACTGTGGAGGACAGCATTTATGAATGCATGGTGGATGGCGTGCCAGCAACAAAAGCCATCACCCCTACTCAGATTGAGTATTTGGACATTCTGCCTTCCCATATCAATTTGGTAGGTGCAGAGGTAGAAATGGTGAGTCTTGAAGAGCGTGAAAACAAGATGGAAGAAGCTTTGGCACCTGTTCGAGATATCTATGATTTTATCATCATTGATTGTTCCCCTTCTCTCGGCCTCATTACAGTAAATGCGCTTACTTGTGCAGATTCAGTGATCGTTCCGGTACAGTGTGAGTTCTTTGCATTGGAAGGTTTAGGGAAACTCTTGAATACAATCAAAATCATACAAAACAGACTGAACCCTGATCTCGAAATTGAAGGCATCTTACTCACGATGTACGATGCAAGGTTGAACCTCTCCAATCAAGTCGTTGAAGACGTAAGAGGACACTTTCAGCAATTGGTATTCAACTGCCTAATTCCAAGAAATATTAAACTCAGTGAATCTCCGAGCTTTGGACTGCCGGCTATTATTCACGATGCAGAAAGTAAGGGATCCATTAGTTATTTGAATTTAGCTAAGGAAATTTTGGAGAGAAACGAAGTAAAGGCAGCTTAAGAATTCATGGCAAAAAAAACAGGATTAGGTAGAGGGTTGAATGCACTTCTTGATGATTCAGGAAGCGATTCGTTGGTGATGGATCGGAAGAAACCGGCAGGTATTGGAGCAATTCCGGTAAGCCAAATCGAGGTGAACCCGTTCCAACCAAGGGAAGATTTTGATGAGGAGGCTCTGAATGAACTTGCAGAATCTATCAAGATTCATGGCATTATACAGCCTATCACCGTTCGCCAGCTGAGTGAGCGAGAGTTCCAATTGATCTCTGGAGAAAGAAGACTGCAAGCCTCAAAGCGCGCTGGCCTCAAAGAAGTGCCCGCTTATATCCGCACAGCTGATGATCAGCAAATGCTGGAGATGGCGCTCATTGAGAACATTCAACGTGAAAACCTCAACGCGATTGAAGTGGCACTTAGCTATCAAAGATTATTGAGCGAATGCAACCTTAAGCAAGAAGAGCTTGGAGATAGAGTTGGAAAAAAACGCGCGACAGTAAACAACTACTTGCGGCTACTTAAACTGCCTGAGGAAATTCAAGCAGGACTAAGAGATGGACAAATTTCAATGGGACATGCCAGGACATTGGTGACTATTGATAGCATTGACCAACAACTTGACATCTTCGATAAGATTGTGGAGCAGGATCTTTCGGTTAGAAAAGTAGAAGAGCTGGTAAGAAATCTTGGTCGAGAGAAGGCAACCCCAGAGCCTAAAAAAGCGTCTGATCCAGAGATATTGAAATTGCAGGTGAGGCTTTCGAGTCACTTCGGCACCAAAATTCAAGTCTCGGCAGATCAAAAAAACAATGGCGCTATCAAAATCCCTTTTACCTCTACTGAGGAATTGAATCGGATTTTGGATATTCTTGATGTATGATTCATAAGTTCCTGATTTGGAGTGCACTAATCTTTGCAGGATTGGTGATGAATGCCCAAGACGCAGACAGTCTGGATGTGCGCCCACCAGTGGTGGTGCAAACACCAGACACCTCTATCAGCATTCGGAATCAACACATTGAACTTTTCGTAGAAAAATCAACGCTTGATCCAAAGAAATCTGCGCTCCTTTCTGCCGTTCTTCCCGGCATGGGCCAGGTCTATAACAAACAATATTGGAAGCTACCGATTATCTACGGAGGTGCCGTTATTATTGGGCATTACATCCGATACCAAGATCGCCTGTACAGAAGTTTCAAATCCGCTTATCTGGCAGAAGTAGATTTGGCACAAAACACTACAAACCCCTACCCATCTGCCTCCTTGGAACTGCTGGAAAGAAACGCTGATCAGCTCCGACGTGATCGAGATTATTTAATGATCATTGGAGGGCTTTTCTATTTACTTCAGATTGTGGACGCTCACGTTTCCGCGCATTTGCACGAGTTCCAAATTAACCCGGACCTTTCCATGAATGTGCAGCCGGCAATTCAGCCAGCGGGCTTATCTTCGCGCTCTGTTGGATTGAGTTTGTCTTTGAAATTCAAATGAAAATAGCACTTATTGGGTACGGAAAAATGGGTAAAGCCATTGAAAGGTTAGCCCTTGAAAGAGGTCATGAAATCAGTCATCGCATCGATTTTGATAATGCCTCTGATATCCAACTTCTGAGTGCAGAAACCTGCAATGTGGCGATTGAATTTTCCAGACCTGAAACTGCCTTTCAAAATATTTCTCAGGCTCTAAGCAATGGAACAAAAGTTATTTCAGGCACAACAGGATGGCTTGACAAGATGCCAGAAATTGCTGCAATCGTGAAAGCGAAAAACGGCACCTTCCTGCACTCTTCTAACTACAGTATTGGCGTCAACATCTTCTTCGAATTGAATAAATGGTTGGCAGCAAAGATGAAAGGCCGACCGTACCAGCTTTCTATGGAAGAGGTGCACCATACGGAAAAACTAGATGCCCCAAGTGGCACGGCCATCCGACTTGCCGAAGGCATTTTTGAAGAAAATGAGGAGAAGAAAGGTTGGATAAACGAAAAATCAACCGACCAAACAAAAGTTGGAATCATTTCCAAAAGAGAACCCAACGTTCCGGGCACGCACACCGTACAGTACGCGTCAGATATGGAACTGATTGAAATAAAACACACAGCACACAGCCGCGACATCTTTGCATCAGGCGCAATAGACGTAGCAGAATGGATTCAGAATAAATCTGGAGTGCTGAACATGAATGACTACATAAACGATATTGACTGATGTATTTGAACGATTTTAGCCTTGTATTCGCCATCATTTTTGTTCTTGGCTGGTACTTTCTTCAAAGCTTCGCTTATTACAAATTTTTCGAAAAGGCAGGCAAAGCCGGATGGATTGGGTTCGTCCCTTTTTACAATTACTATACTCACATTGAGCTTGTAGGACGACCAAAATGGTGGATCGTACTTCTATTCGTGCCGGTGGTCAATTTTTTTGTAGCACTCACCATACACTTAGACCTTTATAAATCCTTCGGGAAATTCACCTACGTTCATCAAGTGTTGGGCTGTATTCTTTGGCCTATTTACACCTTCTATATTGCCCTAACTGCCACTGAGTACAAAGGAAAAGCGACTGACATCCCAAAGGAAAAAAAGGCCTTGCCACAGGAGTGGATGGAAGCGATCGTTTTCGCGGTTTTCGCTGCAACCTTCATCAGATGGATTTTTATGGAAGCTTATGTTATTCCTACTTCATCGATGGAAAGCAACCTTCTGGTTGGTGATTTCCTTTTTGTAAGTAAGGCTGAGTACGGTCCAAGAACGCCAAAGACTGTGCTTCAAATTCCTCTTACGCATGCCAAAATTTGGGGAACCGATAAACCTTCCTACTCACGTTTGATTGAGTTGCCGCACTTGAGACTGCCCTCATTCGGAACTGTGGAAAGAAACGATGTGGTAGTATTCAACTATCCCTTTAACGATCATTACAACGCCAGACCCGATGGTGATTTCCACCCGATGGATTTGAAAACGCACTATGTAAAAAGGTGTGTAGCCATCCCAGGGGATGTTCTAGAAATCAAGGCTAGTCAGGTGTACATCAATGGAGAAATTGGCGAGAATCCTGAGATACTTCAACACAACTACAGGATCGTTTCTAAGCAAACACTCCCGGAGCGCTTCTTCGTGGATCACAAGATACGCGAACCACAAAAACTGAATGGGAACACCTACTACGCTCCTCTTTCGGAACAACAAGTAGAAAAACTAAAAGGCTTTGATTTCATCACTGACGTGGTAAAAGATGAGAGAGCTGAAGGCCAAGCTGAGCAGGGCATTTTCCCAAAGAAGGTTGGCTTTTTCGATTGGAATAGAGACTTCTTTGGACCTCTTGAAATTCCATATAGAGGAATGGAAATCACTGTGGACTCTGTGAATCTGGCCAAGTATGGCTATGCCATTGAGTACTATGAAGGTTTGGACAATGTGGAAGTGAAGGCCGATGAACTGGTTATAAATGGGGAGAGCGTGGACACGTATGTGATGACCCGAGATTACTACTTCATGATGGGTGACAATCGTCATCGATCGGATGACTCCCGCTATTGGGGATTCGTGCCTGAAGATAACATCGTAGGAGAAGCATCCTTCATTTGGATGTCTTACGAAACCAATGAAACCGGACTGAGCAAGATTCGTTGGAACCGGCTGCTAAAAGCGATCGAGTAGCCTATTTAACGATACTGGGAAGTAGCTCTGGAATTACTTTATGTCCTCCTTCATAGAAGGTGACTTTGGGATTTATTCCCATAGCTGATTCAACCAGACCTTTCTGTTTTTCGACCATATCTGCTTGGTAGAAAGGGTCATCCTCTGCTGTGAAATATTCTACCGTTTCATTTCCCGACAGATGCGTGAAATGCTCGCTGTTCACATCATGAGCAAACCCGCCGGCCCACAGCACCATTCTGTCAAAAGGAATTTTGGAGTGCGCAACAAATCTGGAGATAGTGGCGACACCCTGTGAAAAACCAAACAGGATCACTTTCTTGTTCGTCACTGCTCCCACTTCTGTTTCCCATATTGCTTTTAGGAGCTGCTGCTGATTGATGATCTCAGTCTCCCTGTCTTCCTTCGTCATCCAGCTTGCACCTACTCTTCCAGTAAATCCATTCAGATAATACTTCGATAGGCCCTGAGGGGCGATGATAAAATTCTCCTTCGCATCCAGTATTTCAAATTTCTTGATAAAGTATTCTGCCAATTGCCCTTGTCCATGACAGACCAGCCAGATGTTCTTGGTATCATCCGAAAGCTCATTGAGCGTGTGATAAGAAGCTTTAACTGATACGTCGATGTGCTTTTGCATGGAGGAAAGATACCTCTAAAAACACTTCTCCTTTTTGGTTCAACAGTTTCTCAACCTAAAATTCTAACCATTAGACCTTGAAACTTTACTTACTAATAAGTTAAGTAAACTGAGGAGACATGGATGTTTTGTATGTTCGCATCCAATAAAGAAATTTTTAATGGATTAAACTTAGTGAAGGAAAATGAAAAACAATAAGCTTCTAATCATATTGTCACTCGCACTTGTTTCTTTAATGTTTATTCAATCTTGTAACGACAGGGACAGTCCCACAGCGAAGCTTCCAAATAATGTAGTGGCAATTGGTTTCAAGCCTGGTGTTGGAGATGTTCTAATGAATATACAGCCTAAAAATGGAAGTATTATTACTTACGAATTGCTTGAAGATCTGGGGGTTAGTGGTTATTATAACATCCAAGTGAATGAATCTAGAGGCAATGTGGAATTTATAATGTTCGGCAATTCGAATCCTCAAGTGGTAAAAATTATATCTTATAATGCGAAGGCCGATAATATCACTGAAGAGGTTTTAAGTGTCGATACTGATACCTATTACTGGAGTAGTGGTGCGAGCACAAATGAGTACGTAGTAGCTAGGGGAATGGCATATGGTGATACAGAGAAGGCTTACATCTCAATCACCAATAGAGAATCCAATTCCTCTGAAGTAATCGAAATCTGTGCAGACTGCTATTGGACTACAGATTACAGCCCTTTTCTAGTACAGGACAACCGTTTATTTACCCTTTACCCGACTTCCAGTACTTGGGCTATGACCGCAGTAGAACTAGCCACTGGTGAACTGCTATTTAATGTTGATTTACCGAAGTTTCCAAATCTTATAATTGGAGAAAGTAATTTATTCATGAATCCATCTTATCAAGTAATGGATATTTATGACCTTGAGAGTTTCGAAAAGACCGGAACTTACAATTTTCCATATGAGACATATTGGGGCATTCATGGATCAGTAGACAATAAGGCCGTTGTGTTTAGATCTGTTGCTCAGCCTACTCAAATTCCAAGAATACCTTACATATGCGACATACGTACAGGAAATATTCTTCAAGAGTTTACTTTCAATGGTCTATCAAGCAATACTTTAAAGTTTGGAGAACAAATGGGAGTCAATTTGAACTCAACCCCTGCCTTAGTTCATATAGGTCTAACTCGCGACTTTACGATTTTCCAAACACAGCGAAGTGATGGAAGTACCTCTGCATGGGATCTTGTATATAGCAACTATGATAGTGACTACTTAAGTCATACCAGCTTAACATACGAGCCTGAGGAAATTCTAATGGTACATTGGAATTAGCTACGGAGGTGCCAATAAGATAATTTCTTCACCTCCTCCTTACTGACAGGCTAAGCATCCACCCACCTGCCATCCTCCTTGATCAGTTCGATCAATTCATCCAGCGCATTCGCCGAGGGCACACTTCTCTTCATAACTTCCTTGCCTTTGTAGAGGGTGATTTTGCCTTTGCCTGAGCCTACATAGCCATAGTCCGCGTCCGCCATTTCTCCTGGGCCATTGACGATGCATCCCATAATTCCTATTTTGATTCCCTTCAAATGATCCGTTCGCTTTCTGATCATTGCCGTGGTTTCTTGCAGATCAAAGAGCGTGCGTCCGCAGGATGGGCAGGAGATGTATTCTGTTTTTGTGATTCGGGTTCTGGCTGCTTGCAAAATCCCGAAAAGCGTTTCATTGTGAAACTTCGCCTGACCGATTTTCTTGGTACTCAGCATCACTCCATCCCCCAGCCCGTCGATAAGCAGTCCGCCCATATCCGTGGCAGCATACATCATCACTTTTTCCTCATCATCCATGGAATAGGACCTCTTTATCACGACAGGCAATTCTACTCCCTGAATGAGTAGCTCAACGAAGAATCTTCGCAGAGTAGTTAATGCAAACGGGCTATGCGTAGTGAGCAAAATCACCGAATTGGTCATCCCCTTGAGTTGTGGGATTTGATCCAGTTCGGTCACATGCATCTTGATGAAGTTCAGCTCAGGATGAAGCTCTGGCTTGTTTTGCAAGCCTGAGACTGAAAGCATTGGATAGATTCTTTCCTGATCATATTGCTTCAGCCAGGCATCATGCTCCATGATTTCTTTGAGGCCATTTGGAAGCATGAATGGAATTGGATTTCGGCCAGAGAAGATATAGTCCGCACCCATGTCGTTCATTCCCCATTTATCCAGTTCGGGTAAATAAGAATGCCCGATAACTTTTAGCTCCTTCTTCTCCTCCACTCTGATTTTTGAGAAATCAGCGATCACACGTGGCACATTCTCACCACCGAAATTGGCCACTTCGATTGTTTTTCTTCGGGTGTACTCAAATGGATTGATCGGATTCTCTTTTGCCTCCGGAAGCTGGATTTGATCTACCCGACTATCCAATCTATCCACCAAGATTCTGCCCACAGGCGATTCAACCTCTGGTGCTTCCGTGAGCGAAACACGAATGGTATCTCCGAGTCCTTCTTCGAGAAGGGTTCCGATTCCTAGAGCTGATTTGATGCGGCCGTCCTCTGCCTCCCCCGCTTCGGTCACCCCCAAGTGCAAAGGATACGACTTCAACCCTTCCTCGTCCAACTTCACGGCAAGCAAGCGATACGCCTGTACCATCACCTGTGGATTGCTCGACTTCATGGACACCACCAGATCATAATAGTCCATATCCTCGCAGATGCGGATGAACTCCAGCGCTGACTCCACCATGCCAAGTGGCGTGTCGCCGTATCGGCTCATGATTCGATCAGAAAGGGAGCCGTGGTTGGTGCCTATTCGCATGGCAGTTCCATGCTCTTTACAGATTTCTACGAGAGGGGCGAATTTCTCTCGGATGCGTTTCAGCTCCGCATCGTACGTTTCATCGGTGTATTCAATCTCTTCAAATTTCTTCTTGTCGGCATAGTTGCCGGGGTTCACCCTGACTTTCTCGACGATCTTGGCAGCCAGCTCGGCGGCATTTGGGGTGAAATGAATGTCCGCCACCAAAGGCACCTCACAGCCACGAGCTCTCAATTCGTCTTTAATATTTTGGAGGTTTTGCGCCTCCTTAATGCTCGGCGCAGTGATGCGGACGTACTCACAGCCTGACTCTACCATTCGCAATGCCTCCGCCACGGAACCTTCCGTGTCCATGGTATCCACGGTGGTCATGGACTGCACACGAATGGGTTGATCTCCGCCGAGTGGCGTGTTCCCAATTTTTACTTCATGTGTTTTTCTTCGCTGATAGGTCAT
>CAYGSD010000011.1:0-100907 GCA_964352625.1 uncultured Roseivirgaceae bacterium | reverse complement strand
CGAGTGGCGTGTTCCCAATTTTTACTTCATGTGTTTTTCTTCGCTGATAGGTCATGACCTTAAATATCGCCAAGTTGAGGTCGTACCACAATATCCTCTACCACTGATAATTCACTCAACGAAAAGGAAGCCCAAATAAGTTCGGCAATGTCTTCCGGCTTCATGAGTCTGCCCGGCTCCACCTCTGCGCCATCCCAGCTGGACGTTTGGGTGGCTCCAGGCAAGATGGCCGTGACCTTTACACCATAAGGTTTCATTTCTTCTCTCAATCCCTTGGTCAATCCGTACATAGCGAATTTTGAAATGGAATACGAGCCACCTGTCGGGTAGGCTTTAATGCTGGCGATTGAGCACACGTTGATTATCGCGCCGGACTTTCTTTCTTTCATCTCAGGAATAAATGCTCGACAAAGGTGATAAGCACTATAAAGGTTAGTGTTGATCATGTCTTCAAGCAATCCTTCCTCTTCTTCATGAATTGGGGCAGGGACGAACTTTCCGGTGTTGTTGATGAGTACGCCGACTTCTCGACCAAGCGATTTCACAAAATCAATGAATCCGAATGTTTCTTCTTTTTTGGATAGATCGGCGCTTTGCACAAAAACTTTCGTTCCAAACTTCGCCTCCACCTCGGATTTCATCTGATCAAGCTCTGATTCGTTTCTAGAGCAGGTCACACAGTCGAAACCTTCTCTGGCGAAGCGCTCAATCACGGATCTTCCGATCCCTTTGGAGCCTCCTGTGACTACAACTAACTGATCTGATTTCGACATAATACTTGTGGTTGATTCTTTCTTTATTAATTTTTCCCAAAACTAAGAATCCCTAGCCGGACGCATGAGGAGCCTCGGAAAATATCTCATTTTTATTTACAACCTTTTCGTTCGTCGTGAGACGTTCAAAACGTACATCAAATTGATTTTTGATGAGTGCATCAAGGTTGGTTACGACTCCATTTTCATCGTACTGATTGTGTCTGTGTTCATGGGGGCAGTGACCACCATCCAGACGGCCTACAATTTGATTAGCCCGCTGATCCCCGATCCCATTATTTCATTGGTGGTGCGCGACATGACCATTCTGGAATTGGCCCCCACGATCATTGCTATAGTGTACGCAGGTAAGGTGGGTTCTAACATTGCCGGTGAATTGGGCACCATGCGAATCACTGAGCAAATAGATGCGCTTGAGGTGATGGGCATAAATGCAACCTCTTATTTAGTTCTTCCAAAGACAATCGCCTCGGTGATCATGTTTCCTTTGTTAGTAATCATTTCCGGATTCGCCTCGATTTATGCTGGTTATGGAACCGCGCTTGCCACCAATGTCATTTCAGGAGCTGACTACCTTACGGGCATACAACTTGACTTCAATCCTTTCGGTGTGAAGTTCGCCATGATCAAGGCCGTTTCGTACGGCTATCTGGTGGCGACCATTTCTGCTTACAAGGGCTTCTTCACCTCCGGTGGGGCATTGGAAGTGGGGAAATCCTCCACCAACGCGGTGACCAGTAGCTGTATCGCCATTTTGGTTGCCGATTATTTGCTTGCTTATATGTTTGCTGAATTCCTAACGCCTGTATGATCGAGATTCAAAACATATCGAAATCCTTTGATGACAAGCAAATCCTGTTTGACATAAGTGGGACGTTTGAGAAGGGGAAAACGAACCTGATCATTGGAGCCTCAGGTACCGGGAAAAGTGTGTTGCTGAAGTGTGTAGTGGGGCTGACGCACCCTGATACCGGGAATGTGCTGTACGACAACCGGGATTTTACTCACGCAGATAAGGAATTGCAGACGGAGATCAGACGAGAAATCGGGATGCTGTTTCAGGGCGGAGCGCTCTTTGATAGCAAGAATGTAGAAGAGAATGTGATGTTTCCGTTGGATGTGCTCACCAAACAAGCAAGAGAGGAAAAACTGGAGCGGGTGAATTTCTGCCTGGAACGGGTGGGGCTGGAAAATGTGAACAAGAAAATGCCTTCCGAGATTTCCGGGGGAATGAAGAAGCGAGTGGGCATAGCGAGAGCAATCGTGAACAACCCCAACTACCTGTTTTGCGATGAGCCCAACTCCGGCCTTGATCCTCAGACATCCATACGGATAGACAACCTGATCAAGGAAATAACGGATGAGTACAAAATCACTACCGTGGTGGTGACCCACGACATGAACTCGGTGCTGGAGATTGGGGACAAGGTGATGTTCATCTATGAAGGCCGGAAAGTCTGGGAGGGTGACAGCTCCAACATCGTGAAATCCACTGTGAAAGAACTCGATGATTTCGTCTTCGCAAGCAAGATGATGAGCATCTACAAAGCGAAGGTGAAATGACAAAAAAGAAGTTTTGGACGAGCGAGAAAATACTCAGTATAAGCGCAATCCTCATTTCGCTCGGAACATTCGTGAGTATTGTTTATCAAAATCGGCTAATTCAAAAACAGCAGCATGCTGCGGTACTTCCCTATCTGGAAATTTGGAACAGTCAAAACATAGACCGCTATGAGCTTGTGCTGATGAACAATGGAATCGGCCCGGCATTCATCAAGGAGATTAGAGTTGTTCATGAGGACAAAACTTATGACATGGATCCCTATAACTTCTTTGCTGAAGAGATAAAACCCAGTGATTCAAGTTTGAGGAACGTGTATTACTCCAACATAATCCCTGGCAGACTTATACCAGCAGGAGAAACCGTGACAATGCTCGGTCATAAAGGTTCTGAGAGTACAGCCATGAAGCTGAGTCAGTTATTTTCTGATGACTCAGTGGTGATGGTGGAAATTGAGTACGAATCCGTGTACGGCGAAAGGTGGCTAGCTGCTGGCATTGCCAATGAGCCAGTGAGGATTGAGTAGCCCCCACTCTGGCGCAAGCGTCCGCTTGTACCTCTACCATTGTTGCGAAGCTCACGAAATACAATTTCTCTTGATCGTTGAATTTGTACTTCCTGCTCATGCTCCGAAAATAGTCTGATTTTTTAAATGCTACCATAAAAGAAAAGGTCCAAGCGGACGCCTGCCTACCGCAGGCAGGCTTGAACCAGTTTTCTTTTAATATCATGCTTGGACTAGTAGGGGTAGCAGTAGGAAGCAGAGCCCACCGCATTACGACCGCACCCAAGGGAATAAGGCTACAGAGAGTATATTTGAAAGGTAGATAACGCGCACTGGGCGTGATATATTAATGTTACCTCACATACTCTTCTAAGTCTAGTGAATCTGATGAACTACAAAATTCGAGTCATTGACAGCATAGATCATCCAAAGATTTTCAACTGTTATAAACTGAGTTGGAGAACAACTTTGACCATAGGAACAAATGAGCTGAACTTTGATTATATGAACAGACCAATTCAAATAAAAGATGTACAAAAAGTAACGACCATAAGCCACTCTAGCGTTCGTTGGATTTGCTTGGAGTATGGTCGCTCAACTAGTGAATTGAAACGACTTTACCTTGTACCAACCCAGCTCTTAGGACTTTTCCCGAACTCAGAACTTCGCAATGAACTCTTAAAGAAACTTGAACTTCTGACTTTAAAAGAGCAAGAAGAAAAAACGTGAGGTAACAGACCCCACTTTGGCGCAAGCGTCCGCTTGTGCCTCTGCCATTGTTGCGAAGCTCACGAAATACAATTTCTCTTGATCGTTGAATTTGTACTTCCTGCTCATGCACCGAAAATAGTCTGATTTTTTAGATGCTACCATAAAAGAAAAGGTCCAAGCGGACGCCTGCCTAACGCAGGCAGGCTTGAACCAGTTTTCTTTTAATATCATGCTTGGACTAGTAGGGACCCCTGCCTGGAAGACTTGCGCCATAAAGGGTTTCTCAAAAAGAGAGCTATTTGGTTGTCGATACCTCTTTTTTCAAAGTTTGGATTTCATTCAAGTAATTGGTAAAATTCAAATCAGATTTTCGAAGATTACGAATCCTGTCAATTACGGAATCCCAAGATTGCCCAGTTTCCTTTAAATGACTTATTAATTCATTGGCAACCGCATACCTTCTCATTTCATCAAAATCAGTATATGATATTCGTGGGTTCCTCCTCAATCTTATTTTTTTCTGCTGATAAACAGCTGATTCTTCATTAATAAAAGAAAGACTGTACCTATTTTTTTCTTTTCTAATTGAAGAAAATACACCATCCCAAACTTCAAATGTTTGTTGAAGTGTATCGCTCAAATATAAGCGCGGATACTTTTGAGAATTCACAAATTCCGCAACAGCAAAGTCATCATAAAAGGAAATGAAAACTTGTAGATCAAAATTATTTGTACCATAAAGTCTATGCTTCTCTAACCCAATTTGCTGCGTTTTGGCACTCTAAGCACCAAGAAGAAGAATTATTAGAAAAATTAATCGATTCATTTTGATCCATAATTTAAGTACCCCATTCTGGCGCAAGCGTCCGCTTGTGCCTCTGCCAATGTTGGGTTATCACCAACGACCCTCTTCATCAAAAATAAGCTGTCATCACCACAGTGCCAGTATGAACAGGCGATTGCCCTTCTGACGTTCGGCCATTGTACTGCAAGGTCATCTGAATTCCGCGACCAAGCGACTGCTGCCAGTTTACATTCCAGGTCGTGTTATTACCGGGGCGGAGGGCTTCCAGCAGTTGGTAAGCCGCATAGGTGTTTTCTTCGCCTTGATAGTCTATTTGAAGCCATTTGATGCTGCCTTGGAGGTTGCCTTTGCCGAGTTGATTCCAAGTGATCGTGCCCTTAATCTCGTGTAGTTTGGACTGCTCCGGTTGCTCAGCCAGCACATTACTTCGCTCCCTGTACTGGTAAGACCCGATGAATCTCAGCGAAATACTTGGTTGCCACACGACCTCCGGCCCAAGTCCGAAGCTGCGAATACGCACGTTTCTATTCTCCAAGAAATCCGAGGCATTCTGCTGCCTTCCCCATTGGTTTTTCATTTGCAGAGTATATTCCTGATTGAACCTCCAGCGAAGGATCGACAGCCAGTCTTTGAATTCGCTCAGCTCAAAACCATTGCTCAGCAATTGCTTCCTCTCAGATTTTGAGAAGGAGCCATCCCACCCCAGTCCGGTTCTGTTTCGGTTGTAAAAGGTAGAATAGCTCCAGCGGTTGGAAGCAAAAATTACCTCCGATGATTCCGTGTCAATATTGAATGGATTCAGCCTTTTTCCAGCTTCCTCGGAGGTGGTTTTGAAGTTTGTATTGATGCTGATCTGACCCGACCATCTAGAAAGAAAGTCTTGAGGAAAAGCCAATCCAGACCAGTTTCTTGGAAACTGAAGGTCGATCACGTGCTGATAGCGAGTTTCGAAAGCGGTAATGAAGTCATCGGTGGGCGTGTAAAATTTGGCGTACTGCTTTTCATCCGGGTTCACAGCTTCATAAAATTCATTCAGGTCTTTGATGCCGTCCTCGTTCTCATCTCGCCACGCATGGGTACCCTGATTTCCTCCCACCAGCACATAAATAAACTCCCGCTTCAGCTCTCGCACATTGCCCACCTGATAGGTCAACCGATGGACAACATTTTCCTTGAAAAATTTACCTTCCCAATTCGTTCGGGCATTCAGCCACTCATCGGTGGTCTTACTTTGCTTGTCTCGCACCCTGCGGTAGGTGCCGGTGAGGCCCACCTTTTGCAATCCGAAATCCCGACTGAAACTACCTATGTAATTATCCGCGGAGGTGAAGTCTTCCAACTCGCCATTCAGTGGGATTTGATCCTTGCGTTTTTGGTAGCTCAGGCGAAAAGAAGAAACCGAAGAGTCGGAGTTAGTGAGGTAATATTCATTGGCAATGAAATGCATTCGGGAAGAAACCAGACTATCGCCCATGCTGAGCCTGTTTTGATCCAGGGAAAATTTATAACCAGGCACAATGGTCCAATTGCGGTAGCTAAAATCGTTTGACGTGCGCACCCAGTCACTTTGCAAATCATTTTGCTGATTCTTGAGCAAAAAATGATTGGACTCATAGTAAAATGCACCAGCTCGTTGGTTGAGTTTCGCGGCATGCTGCCACCCATCAATCGCGCCGGGCCTTTCTCTTCTCATCAGTTGGTAGGACATTTCCTGAGAAGTGGTTTTGGAAAGACCCGCAGTGTACCAAATGATCAAATCCCGAGTGGTTTTGTCGTCGGGCGTATAGTCCCAATCCCTGTCGAATAAAATGGGTCTGTAGCGATCTATACGATTGAAATTGGATTGATCGAACTCCCACTGCAGCTGTGAACTGAAGGTATACCCCCTACTCATTTCACGTCCCTGGGACTTTATCCTTCCCATCCAAGCTATTCCTTCATTGTCATTGTCATCAAGATCAGAATACAAATTCTTGTCTTGATTGGAAAAGGCCAGCTCCTGTGTCAGCGACTCATATTTATTGAATCGATGCTCCACGCCTATGCTCATCATTTGCTTGGAAATGGGGAGCGGCACTTGCCTGGTTGGTTGGAAATTGCCTTGAGAAACTCCGGCCTGTGGCGATACCCATTCAAAAATTCTTCCGTTCGATGTGGTACTGAGCAACACATAGTCGCCATTACCAAAACCTACTTCATTGAAACTAACAATGTAAAACGCGCTATCGGGATTGGTCGAATACTCAAATATGGATTGCAGATTGCCATCCAAATCAAGCGTGTCCAACTGACGATAGAGAATACGGTTTAAGTCAAAACCTACTGAGTCCGTGCCGCTAATCTGAGCCTGAGAGATGTCGTCACCAATGTTTTGCAAAATGTCCAAATCAGCCTCCGAAGGTTGGAAACCCAGCGTGCCTGCATTGTTGTCTTTTTCGGAGTAATAGTTGAAACGAATGTCCCATTTCTCCTGATGCAGTGATTGGCCGACTGATGTTGAGGTCCTCGTATAGAACTGCTCGGCGTACTCAAAATCCACGCGGATTATGGAAAACTGCGTTATAAGAATGTTTGCATTAAAGGTTATCTGACCAAGGTTGTAATCAATCACATAATCCCGATCAAAACCTCGCTCCATTTGCTTTCCATCCAAAAAAACTCTTTCAGAATTGGCCAAAACAATGATGAAGCGTTCGTTGTTGGGACCTCTGAGCTGATAAGGCCCTTGCGCACCCTCGATGGCCTGAACCTCTATCGAGGCAAACTTACCCTTGGCCGCAGAGGCTGCTACATGGGAGTGAGTTTTCCAGGAACCTAACTGCCCTCCGTAGTTCACCTGAAGTCCTTGGACATTCTTATAATACTTAAGAAAATAGCTTTCTTCGTAAGGGTTGGTGAGCACGATATCACCAGCCGTCAAATCAAAATCGTCGTTGTAGAGCTTGATGTAGACATTATCAAAATCCCTTATTTGCTGGGTATTACCTTCCGGCTGATACGGGATGTTTTGATCAGTGATGACAGCTTCAATGTTCATATTTTCAGAAATTTTTCCTTGCATCTGCAAATTCAATGTTGAATTGACGAAGAGATTTTGGCGATTGCCAAAGGTGACACCACGAGAGATATAGCCTGTTTTATTCAGGTCACTCCCAAAATTGAAGAGTTCATCATCAGTTCTAGATGAGCGTATGGCGGGAGCGGCTCTTGGGCCATCTGAAGGTTCATATTGAGCAATGTCCCGAATGAAAATATCGCCAAATACCTTTGGAGAAATGTGCCGGTAGCAAACCATCACCGAGTCCAATTCGGTATTCAGGCTGATGGTCTGAAGGGCACTATTGTATGTAAAAGGAATGTCTGGATTGAGCGAAATAGACCCGGGTTCTATGATCAGCGAATCCAGTTGGTGATCTTGTGCACTGCCCGAAACCCACTTGCATTTGAGATTTTGGGCTTGGGAGGCAAACCCAATAATGATTAAAACGGAAAAGCTAAACGTCCGCAACGACAGGAAGACTAATGTAAAAAATGGTCCCCTTGCCCTCTTCCGTCTCAAACCAAATGTCACCACCTGCATTTTCAATTCCTTTCTTCGCTACTGCCAGGCCAATTCCACTACCTGTGGATTTCGTACTAAAATAGGTGGTAAAAATCTTATCCTGAATATCCTCAGGAATCCCCGAACCATTGTCTTCACAGCTAACTAGCACCTTATTATCGTCCAGCCACATCCTGATTTCGATCTCCGGTTCCTTATCTTCTATGGCCTGAATGGCATTGAGAATAAGATTGTTGAGCACCCGAGCCATGATCTTTGGGTCGGCCCAGACGATCACTTTGTCAAGAGGGAGATGTGCGCTTATCTTGATCTGCTTACCGACATGCAGCTGAGTAGCTTCTGAAACGACTTCCAAAAGATCGAAATCCGCATTTTCAGGAGCGGGCATTTTTGCGAACTCACTAAAAGAATCGGCAATATCACTAAGGGTATCAATTTGCTTAATCAAAGACTGAAGTACCTTCACCTTTGACTCATCATCTATGTCACGCTGCATTTGCTGAATCTTAAGTCGCATGGGAGTCAGCGGATTTTTAATTTCATGTGCCACCTGCTTGGCAATTTCCTTCCACGCAGATTCTTTCTGGCTTCTAGCCAAAGCCTCCCTGTTGCGATCCAGCTTAATCAACATTTGATTGTACTCCTTAACTAACACTCCTATCTCATCGTCACTGGAATAGTCTATCGCTTGATTGTCTTCCCAAGATATTTGCTTTAAGTGATTCGCCAGCACTTTGAGAGGGCCTATGAGATAGTTCAGGATATAATTGCCAGAGATTAATGCGAACAAAAAGATGAGAGCGAAAATCATCAGGAGGTTTGCAAAAACTTCCTTTTGCTGCAACCTTAGATGGTTCTTCGATTCGAAAAATGGCAGAGCAACAAATCCATATATTCGTCCATCCGAATATCCAGATACTGATGTGTAAGTGGTTTTATAATCAAGCAGACCAATGGACTCGTCAACTATTATGCTTTGATTATCATCACTCAGTGCCTTAAGTGCAATTGGATTAATCTTGTCGGAAAGTAGATTGAGACCGAAAATTCCCGGCTGGCTTGTGGTGATCAAAGATCCTCCCGCATCATAGATATTAAGATCAGCCTGTACAAACCCAGATACATCTCCAACATAGTTTGCGTACTCATTCAGATCAGTCTCGTCATTTACATATCGGATGGTTTCGTCGACCAAATTGGCCGAAATCCGGAGGGATTCCTTTAAGTAGCTTCTGGTGATTTCCTCTTTGTAACTCTTATTTAGCGTGTTGAGGAGTGTAAGCCCGGTGATGAAGAGAGGTACCAGAAAGCCAAGTGCTAGGTACAGCTGAATCTTATTGGCAAGCGTCAAGGTCTTAAAGTTTAATACCAATCGATAGACCAAACCCACCACGCTGATAAGCACAATGAAGAGAAGAAACAGAAAGGAGAAATTCGTGACCCAATTCCGATTCGGGTAAGCATCTGAGAAGATCACGATAGTTCGACCGTCTTGGGTCTTCATTCCATAAAAATGCCGACCATCCAGAGAAATGCCCTCTTCGTACAGTCTAGGGTTTTCTAAATCCTTCGCTTCCAGATGGTTTGAATGTCCATAATTTCCATATCCATAAAGCACCACAGAGTCTCTGAAAATCGTGTAGTCGTACTCACTGGAAGATTCCTGCTCATATCGGCTTTCTACAAGAAGTTCTGGAAACACACTTGTCGGAATATTTCTCTTTCGATTAAGGTTTACTACCATGTACCCTTCATCACCGATTGTCAAAAGACATGTGTATTTTCTCAAAGAAATGTTGTCCGAATCGTCTATCAGGAAAATGCCCTCATAATCTGTCTCGTACTTCTTACTTCCCTGTGTAATTTGAAAGGTTTGGAAGGGTTCACCATCAACATCAAGCATTTCCCCCTCGGCATTGAACAGAAAAATCTCCAATTCATACTTATCGAAATAAGAGGAAACGAATTGCCTTCTTACTTTTTCACGGATGTTCTGACGCGCAAAAATCCCCCCATTGAGCCTCTCCTCTATCGAACGATCCTCCCGAAATTCGTTCATGATTTCATTTAGGTAAAACTCCCCAAGCACGTCCTTTTCAAGAATAAGCTTATTGGCAAACTTCTTCTTATCATCAAGGTCCTCGATGTTGTGATAATGATAAACTGTAAACGCGAATGAAAGGGACAGAATAGCAGCCACAGACAAAACGTACTCCAACGCCACTCTTCTGACAATAATAAATTTTAAGGAAAGGTCGGTCAGATACAATATCCAGTACCAAGCAAACTGCAGAATGAACAATGGGAACAAATCTTGAAACAGACTAATGGAAAGTGCTAGTGCGCCAAGATGTATCAAGAGAAAAACTCCCCCTACAACCTTTAGTTCGCTAGTGATACGAGCCAATACATGATTCACTAGGAAGTACAACGTAGCACTCAATAATATGATAATGAAGGCAGTGATCCGCTCCAAATCAAACTGAATCGATTTTGTGATATCAAATTGCACTTGCGAATGAGCTAGGATATCCCCGATGACCCAATGAAAAAACCAAATGTTCAAATAGGCAATCAACGCACTACCAATGGCAATAATTGGGCGTAAGGCGTGAGGCATAGAATCCATATTCCATTCCTTCGAGTTACCGACAAGTGCCGCAATAAGAACTAGAAAGGCGTAATTGAGTAACAAATCACCAAGTGAAAAATTGAGCAGAGATGAGTTGTAGAATACCCGATCAAACACTTCCACATCAATCCATTCACCAGGAAAATCGAGCAACCATAGCACAGTCCGAAAACCTACTAGAACAGGAATTATAGGTAGAAGCGCCTTCTCTTGAAATTGTTTTTTTAGCACTTTTATCACCTCAACCAACAAGAACGGGATACTTGCGATCAGTACCCAAATTGCGATTGAAAGTAGTCTGTACTTGGCCGTCCCAGATGGCTGAATGGTAAATATCTCTCTGTTCTTATAGTTAATTTTGAACTCCTCACCAGAACCAACAAGTTGAGGTTTAGTACTGAATACAAGCGGATTGATTTGAGTTCGTAAGTACTTATTGAGAATTTGGAAGTTCTCCTCCAATATCAGAATGGAGAAGAAATCTGTAATAGTATTTTCAGATTGAATGGACTTTCTGAAGACGATATACTTACCTGACGAATGCTCTAAGTAATACAGTGAGTCCGGCTGGCGAAGTTGACTGTAGGCCGGCAACCCCTTATTGTCGGACCATTTCACTAACTCCCCATTTTCAAAAATTCGGTAGTTATACGTCGATCCTGTAAGATCGAGCTCGGCCTTTTCGGAATAACCGGTACTGAGGACTTTGAAAACATTCGATTGAATGTCCAGTAGCTCGCCGACTCGTCTTTCAACTTTCTCACGCTCTACTTCATCCCAATCTATAAACGAATGAAGTAGCACCAATACAGCAGCAACTGCCCAAAGGACAATAATGACTTTACGAATCCAATTCATCAGGAATCTTTCCCGAAAGATAACTATTTCGCCTTTTCAGGGTCGTATTTCATTCCGGAGAAGAGGTGTAAAAAAAGGGTGCGGGATAGACGGAAGTTTATCGGATACAAGATTATTGACACAGCGAACACACTGGTCAAGTAGACCCAAAGGTCGGGATTCGAGCCAATCCAGTAGACAAGTCCACCAACAACAAGAAAAATACCCACTGACAGCATATAGCTTATGTACATTGCTCCGTAGAAAAATCCTGGCTCCCTCTCATACTGAAGCCCACAATTGGAGCAAGTCTTGTTCATCGTCAAAAACTTTGGATGATATGGACCATGCTGAAACAATTTCTCGCTTCTGCACTGCGGACACATACTCTTAATAACGCTGACTAATCCTGACTTTTCGCTCATTTTTCTTACTCATTCTAAACCAAAAAAATGCGATCACCCCAAGTGCAATGTAAGGAGTCACAAAAAGATACAGTATGCCATAGTTCAGCGCTTGAGCAAAAGTCGTTTCACCATCACTCACATTATTCACCACAGTAGTTCTACACATCGCACACTGCCCAAAGTTGATCAGCGGTAGGCAAATGAGAATCAAAATGGAAACAAAACGTTTCATACCTTAAAAGTAATAAGGACGCATCATCCAATAGACAATAACGCCAGTTATTGACACATAGAGCCAAACCGGATAGGCCCAACGAACCCATTTTTTATGACTTTCAAACTTCTGCTTCAAAGCAAAAAACAGAGATGATAAAATCAATGGCAAAGCACCAGCTGACAACACAATATGAGAGATCAATAAAATGATGTAAAACAACCGAACATTCTTAGAAATGTCTGAATCCACTACTCCGTCGTGATTAGCGTCACCAAACTTAATCGGCTCTACGCTCGAATGATACATCACATAGCTTACCAAAAACAGCGCCCCCATAGATATAGCAGCGAGCATTAAGTTTCTATGCCAATCAAGATTTCCATTTTTCACAGCTACCAACGCCGCTATCAAAACAAGCGAGGTTAGGGAATTTATGACACCATGAAAGTGTGGGAGTGTGTAGACAAAATCACCAAGATTCAACTTACCTGGAGTTAGGAACAGGAAAGCGACTAATCCCGGAACTATTATCGAAATGGCCAGAATTAACCAAAATGGCAGCTTACCTTGAGACGCTTTCTCCATAATTATCTTGCATTACTACTATGTCCAATTCAGCGAACAACCGATTGACTTCATTTTGTTCCAATAAGTAGGAGCCTCTCAAATTTTGATGTTTGTCTACCAGGTAAATTGCCACAGTATCAGTGAAGCACTCCGAATTTGCCTTGAGGATTTCTACTTTTTTCTTCTCAAGCATCTTTTCGATTCTTGTCAACTGGTTGGTTTTGGAAGCGTCCAGATCAAAGCCACCCAATAAGACTTTCGTTCCATCAGGTAGATCACATGATTTGAGTGATTGCATCACCTGCACATCCATACGATTTTCCCCAAAAAAATGTAGGACTAGAAGTAGTCCTACAGGTATTAGTAATATCAATATGGCCAATCGAAAGAGTCCTTTCCTTGCTGCCACTTATCTTCCCATGAGCAATTCAAGCAATGCTCCGCCTTGATAGATCATGATGAAAATGAAGAAGCATACAAACAGCATTGGTAGCACGATCGACATTTTTAGAGATTTCTTCTCGTGTCCAAGGTGCATAAATTCCATGACTATGTAGAATGCTTTCACAATTGTAAGTCCTACGAAAATGGCAATTCGCAGTGTCTTGTAATCGTGAGGTACAGTGAAAGCTATTAGGTATTCTATTCCTGTAACCACAGCTAATATTAAGGTCACTCTAAGGAAAACCTTAACCTTTGATTTGTTAACTGGAGCTACTGCGATCTGATTATTTTCTTGTTCCATTATATAATGTCTTTGAAATGCTATACCAAGTAGAAGAAGGTGAATACAAATACCCAAACAAGGTCTACAAAGTGCCAGTAAAGGCCAACCTTCTCCACCATTTCGTAGTGTCCTCTTCGTTCAAAAACCCCAACTGTTGCTTGATAAAATATGATGAAGTTTATGACCACCCCACTGAACACGTGGAAACCGTGAAATCCTGTAATGAAGAAGAACAATGCCGCAAAAGGAGCTGGCCCATATGGATTAGAACTCAAACTCGCATGAAAGAAGGTTCCATCTTTCAATTCAATACCGTGAATAAAATGGCTCCACTCCCATGCCTGACAACCCAGAAACATTAATCCTCCTAGTATTGTCCAAAGCATCCATTTCTCTACTCCCTTTCGATCTTTTCTCTCGCCAGCTTCTACGGCCATTACCATAGTAACACTACTTAAAATCAAAATAAAGGTCATTAAACCCACAAATACCAACGGCAAACTCATTCCATGTAAAAAAGGGAAGGCTTCAAAAACCTTTTCAGGAATTGGCCAATGCTCAGTTGAAAACTGGAATTTAGAAACAGCATCCTCATATGCAGGATGACTGAATCGGATATACCCGTAAGTGATTAATAATGCCGAGAAAGTAAATGCATCTGAAACGAGGAAGAACCACATCATTAGCTTGCCGTAGCTCGCTTTCATCGGTGCTACTCCACCGCCCCAGAGGTTCTTTTTTCCTTCGTCAATTACAACCGCAGATTCAGCCATGTCGTGATAGGTTAGGGATTAATTATTGATGATCAAAAATATGTATAAATACAACCAAAGTCCACCTAAAAAGTGCCAATAAGTGGTGCACATTTCAATTCTTGCCAATCTTTTTGAATGAACCTGATATTTGAAAGCACTTACTAGTACAATTAGAAGAAATATGATGCCACCAAGAAGGTGTGCAATGTGTAAGCCCGTGAAAACATAAATGAACGATCCGGCTGGATTTCCAACGAAAAAAGCACCACTATCCACTAATTGCGACCATGCATTCCATTGACCAATGATAAAACCAACAGCCAGAAAGGCAGTAACCAAAACACCCAATCGGATATTGAACAGGTTGTTTCGTTTGGCAGCTATATAAGCAAAATGCATTGTCACACTACTTAGCAAGATAATTCCAGTTGTAAGTTGGAAAAGGCTCGGCAATTCAATGTACTGCCAGTTTCCCGCCCCTTTTTTCACAATGTAGGCGCTTGACAAAGAAATGAAAATCATGACCACTGTGACTATAAACAGCCACATAGCAAACTTCTTCGGATGCATACTTCGCACCTGCTCACTTGGTTTTATAGGAAGGTCTGTCGTTAATTCGCTCATGGTAATTTGTCTAGTAAAAATGCGATTTGAACAATTGGTAAATAAATGAAAGACCCGAACATGATACGTAAAGCTGATTTACGAGAATTGTCTTTCATCAAAGTAAACGTCTGAGCTAGGAATAGAATTCCGCAAACCGTCGCAACAATTGCACTAGTTAGTCCCGTAATCCCGAAATAGGCTGGCAACAAACCAAGTGGCAACAGAAACAGCGTATAAATCATGATATTCACTGCCGTCGTAAAATCCTTTCTTCCCCCATTTGGCAATAGCTTAAATCCTGCCTTTTTATAATCTTCATCAGACACCCAGGCAATAGCCCAAAAGTGTGGAAACTGCCAGATAAACTGAATTCCAAAAAGAATACCCGGCTCATAGCCCATGGTGCCTGTGGCTGCCACCCATCCTATGAAGGGAGGAAGTGCACCCGGAATCGCTCCGACAAAAACTGCCACTGGACCTACACGCTTTAGTGGCGTATAGACAAATGCGTAGAGTATCAAGGATACAAATGAAAGTAACACAGTGACCGGATTTGTAACCAACCACAAAATACCTAGCCCGCCAACACCACTAATTATCGCCACTAAAATTGCTTCGTCTACCGACAACCTACCACTCGGTATTGGTCTGTTGGCAGTTCTGGACATCAGCGCGTCATACTTACGCTCTATGATCTGATTGATAATAACTGAAGAGCCGGAAACCAAATACCCACCAAGCATTAACGTAGCAAGGATCAGCCAGTCTATACTTCCCGATGTAGCAAGGATGTAACCAAAACCTGAAGAAAAGGCCACCAAAAAGGATAACCGAGGCTTTAGGAGCTCCCAAGCCGCTCTGATTTTGATTGATGTCGAATAGGTACCTGCTACTTCCACTAACTTCTTACAGTTTTGAGTTGCAAAAATAAGTAAAACACAATGCCGAAGAGTACGGTGGCCAATACCAAATGAACAGGTTGTAGAAATACAGGCATTCCTCCGAAAATCATAGTGATTCCAATTGCGAATTCTGCGAGAACAAGCATCAGAATTGTCATTGCTCCATTCGAAATACCCGCTCTTCTTAATCTTATAAAAGCAAAAATCGAAACTATAAGAAGTAACCAAGAATAGCTTCTATGGACAAAATAGCTTCCGCTTAATTCAGCCACCAAATCCGCACGCATGATTCCTGATTTCAAAATAACATCCACTTGCTCCCTAGTCAATGTGCCCGTAATCACCTGCGGAATCAACAACACGAATAAGGCCCCAATTATCGCTTTACTCCACTTATCTACCTTATACTTTTCTTCAGATTTCGATATCACCCTCATCCAGACAAGTAAGACAACAATGAGCAGTGCAAGCATCATATGAAATGTAATAAAGCCGGGCAGCAAATTGGTAGACACAACCAATGACCCAACCCAGCCTTGAAAGCCTGTTAAAAGGAAAATACTAACGCCTAAAATTGGTATAAGCCAGCTGAGGTTTCTTTGAGTCCAGGAAAATACCATGTTGAAGAAGACGAATATTCCGATCAGCACTCCTACCAATCTGTTGGCATATTCCACCCACGCCTTGGTTGCGTGAAATGGCTCGGTTTTGAGAATATCTTGATCGTCGCGCACTCGCTCAGCCAAGCCATCAAAACCTATTGTACTCAGTGTATTTGCAAGACGAAGATTATTCTCAAGTCTTTCCTGAAGAAAGATAGCTTCGTAGTTCTCGGGAAGTTCAGCAGCAGAAGTTGGAGGTATGTACTCTCCAAAGCATTTTGGCCAATCCGGGCAGCCCATTCCAGCACCCAAACTCCTTACAAGCCCTCCTACAAGTATCAGCACATATACCGATACTATCGTGAGAAAATTAAACCTCAGAAATTTTTTCTGGTACGACATGCGGGATTTCTACTCCTTCCAACTCCTCTTTTTCCGCCTCTGCCTTTTCATGTTCCAAATTTGACTCTGGGGTATGAGAAAGGGGAACATACTGAGGGATAAAATCTTCCTCAGATCCTGGCTTACTGTAATCGTAAGGCCATCGGTAAACCTTTGGAATTGCTCCCACCCAGTTACCATGACCTGGTACTCGTGGTGTAGACCATTCCAGTGTATTTGATCTCCATGGATTTGCAGGTGCTTTTCGTCCTCTTGCAATGCTATAGAAGAAGTTGAATAGGAAGATAAACTGCGCTCCGAAGGTTATAATCGCAGCAACACTTACGAACATATTCAAATCCACATGCGTGCTGAAAGCATCAAAGCTTGTGAAGGAATAATATCTTCTTGGGAAACCAGCCATCCCGATGTAGTGGAGTGGGAAGAAAACTAAGTAAACACCAATAAAGGTCATCCAGAAGTGAATCTTACCGAGCTTATCATCCATCATTCGACCAAACATTTTCGGGAACCAATGGTATACACCAGCAAGCAACCCAAAGAAAGATGCACTACCCATCACTAGGTGAAAATGCGCCACCACAAAATAGGTGTCATGCAGGTTAATATCCAGCACAGCATTCCCCAAGAAGAGCCCCGTGAGTCCTCCGGAGATGAAAAAGGACACCAGCCCGATGGAAAACAGCATCCCCGTGGTAAAGACAATGTTGCCACGCCAAAGTGTGGTGATGTAGTTAAATGCTTTAACTGCAGAAGGTACCGCAATGATCAAAGTCAAGAGCATGAAGATTCCGCCAAGGAATGGATTCAAACCAGATACGAACATGTGGTGAGCCCAAACAATAAACGAAAGGAAAGCAATGGCCAAAATAGAGCCAATCATAGCTCGATAACCAAAGATTGGCTTTCTTGAATTAGTTGAAATAATCTCAGAAGTAATACCCAGTGCAGGCAACAAAACAATGTATACCTCAGGGTGTCCTAAAAACCAGAACAAATGCTGATACAATATTGGGCTACCTCCAATATTTGGAAGAGCTTCTCCGTTAATGAAGATTTCAGATAAGTAGAAACTCGTACCGAAAGACCTGTCAAAGATCAAAAGAAGAGCAGCTGACAATAGGACCGGGAAAGAAAGAATTCCAATTACAGCAGTAATGAAGAATGCCCAAATCGTAAGTGGTAGTCTTGTGAAAGTCATCCCCTCTGTTCTGAGGTTGATCACAGTAGTTACGTAGTTGATACCTCCAAGTAAGGATGAAGCAATGAAAAGTGCCATAGAAACTAACCAGAGGGTCATTCCAATACCAGATCCCTGAATGGCTTGCGGCAGAGCACTCAATGGAGGATAAATAGTCCACCCACCTCCAGCAGGCCCAGTCTCCATGAAAAGTGAAATAAACATAACTACACTGGATGCAAAGAAAAACCAGTATGATAGCATGTTCATAAACCCTGATGCCATATCTCTTGCTCCGATTTGCAATGGAATCAAGAAATTAGAAAAAGTACCACTAAGGCCTGCTGTGAGCACAAAAAACACCATGATGGTGCCGTGCATAGTCACCAGTGCTAGGTAAAACTCTGGATCTAATTCGCCGGTTTCAAGTACCCACTTACCAAGAATAGGCTTCAACCATGAAATATCAGTGCCTGGAAACCCAAGCTGAATTCTGAAAATAACAGACATGGCTCCACCAAGAATCGCCCAAAAAATTCCTGTAATCAGGAATTGTTTTGCGATCATCTTGTGATCTGTGGAGAAAATATACTTTGACACAAAGCCTTGCTCATGATGCTCATCATGTGCGTGATCGTCGTGTGCTATATGTTCACCAGTTGCTGACATCTCTTATAATTATAAAATCGTTGATTCTTCCTCTACTACTTCTGTTACTTCATCTGACATTTCGCCAGACCCTTCTTCAGCCATTGCTGGCTCATCTTCTATTTGAGCAGCGATTTTTGCTGCTTCCCTCAATGCTTCAGGCACTTGTTCCAAATATTCAGGATTACCCTGCAACCATGCCGATTGAGCAGCATACCATGTATCGTATTCGTCGGCCTCTACCACCTTGATGATCGCTCGCATCCCGAAGTGGTTCCGTCCACATATTTTATTGCAAACTAATTCGTATTCAAATTCCGGATTTCCGGTTTCTACTCGCATCTCATCCGTTGTTTTGGTTGGCACGAACCACATTCTGGTCGGATGTCCAGGAACTGCGTTCATTTGAATTCTGAAATGAGGATTATATACGGAATGAATGACATCCCTTGCTCTTATTTTTAGTTCCACCGGACGACCCTTAGGAATTACCAATTGACCCGACATAAAATCATCGAATGCCTTTTCATCCGTGAAATCAATCCCCATCTGATTGGTCACGTCAATTTTTCTAAAATCATAGGAACCAATTTCACCATCAAAACTACCACCGTAGCGGAACGCCCAAGCGTACTGATAGCCCATGACCTCAACGATAGCTGCCTCCTGATCATCCGGCACTGGTCCTGTCACTTTGAACCACTCTTTCAACCCTGAGAAAATCAAAATTGCCAACACGATAGCTGGAATTACTGTCCAGATAATTTCAAGTTTATTATTGTGTGGATAAAAATCCGCCTTTCTGTCCTCCTTATATTGGTATTTAAAAGCAAATCCAAAGAGGAAGATTTGAGTTAGAATGAAGACGAAAATACATATCGCCATGGTGATCCAAAACAGTTGATCTGTGACTGCTCCATGTTCAGAGGCCAATGGCTGAACATACTTATCTACACCACCCATGAATGAATAGTAGAAGAAAGCTCCTACACCCAAAATTAAAAATCCAAGGAGCATTGCAGCCTGAATTTTATTCCCGCTTGAAACTCTCTTGTTGGTTTCGCCTCTAACAATACCTACCAAAGTAGATACCCTGAATATCACCAATACTACCGCTACGATCAGAATTAAGGCAACTATGAACAGGTTACTCATTTCTTTAGTTCTTAATTATTAAATGTGGTGATGTAAACTTTCTTCCAACATAGGATGATTCTTTGCATAAAGAGGTGCTTTCGCAATTTGTCTTAGCACGACATAAAGGAAAGAACCTAGGAATACCATAATCAAACCTACTTCTAAGAAACCGAACCCGCCTTCGAATTTTAAGGTTCCCGGAGTGATCATTAAATAGAAATCCATCCAATGTCCAAAAACAATAGCAGGACAAACCACTTTCAAAATTCTTGTATGTCTTTTCGCATCTCTAGTCATAAGGACAAGGAACGGGAAGAAGAAATTTATTATCAAATTGAAATAGAACACTCCAGAATACGGCCCTTTCCATCTATCCATGAAGTAAACAGTCTCCTCAGGTATGTGTGCATAGTAGATAAGAAGGAATTGTGAAAACCAGATGTATGTCCAGAAAATACTGAATGCAAACACAAATTTACCCAGGTCATGTATGTGGTTCTCATTGACAACCGCCAACAGACCTTTCTCTTTCATCATCACCACCAAGAAAGTGGTAAGGGCCAAACCAGCGACCCACCAGCTGGCAAAGTTGTACCACCCAAACATGGTACTAAACCAGTGTGTATCAATAGACATCACCCAATCCCAAGAGGCAATCGATGACGAAAATGCAAAGAACACAAGGAACCCAGCAGACAGCTTTCTCATTCTGACCCATTTGTCCGTTCCTGCTTCGATATCTTCAGCCAAAGCCAATTTTCTTAGTTTGGTAAAGAATAAGTACCATACACCAAAGAATAAGATCAATCTTCCCAGCCAAAATGCAGGAACTCCACTCTCAGGGCTCAGTGGCCAGTAGAAAAACGGAGCTTTTTTGGTCATGATGGCGTCACCGACAAATGCACTAGCATGGGTCCAGTGAAACAGGTCACTACCAGCCACGAAAAACATAACCAAAATCAATAGAAACGCAATTGGAAGCCATGCTCCAAATGCCAATGGAATTCTTTTAATACCAGCTGACCATCCTGCTTGAGCAGCATATTGTATTGCAAAGAAGAAGACTCCAATCAAGCCTAATCCAGCAAAAAACACCGTGTTAATCCATAGGTTAGAATAAACTCTCTTCAACCATGGAGCAGTTTCGGCGTGATGTCCACCGTCTCCATGCGCATCTTCACCACTAGAATGATCTCCGGTTGCCTCGTTATGCCCGGCATCATGAGATTTGGCAACCACTTCGTGCCCGTCTCCATGTCCTTCATCTCCATGACCACCACCAGATCGGATGGCAAACACTCCAATTATTGCAAGAACCAACCCGATGACAATAGTAATTATCAGGTTTTTTTTCGCCTTGGCTGTAAATTCAAATCTTTCGTCTCCTGTGTTCACTCGAGTTAGATTTTATTGTTTTTGCAATGTTTGAACAAACGATACAATCTTCCATCTCTCTTCTTCACTTAGTTGAGATCCGTGTGCACCCATTCGTCTAATTCCGTGCGTGATCACATGAAAAACATGACCCGCTGATAAATCTTTAGTAGCTCCGGCATTGTATGCAGGCACACCCAAATAAACTGGTGCCACCAAACCATCACCCATTCCTTTTTCTCCATGACAATGCTCACAAAAGCGCATATACAATGCCTTTCCATCTTTAATCACATTTTCATCACCCTCAAATGGATTCTCCAATGCTGCGGCTGCCTCCAGATCATCCTTCTCAAGACGATATGGTAAATATTGACCTCTCCTGACTGTTCCCTCTACTGGGGTAAGCATGGTCATCTTATGGGGATTGTAAGGGTTTGAATTATAAAACTCTGTATGACCATCTTCCGGATTTGAATCCGCCCATAGATAATCTTCATCTGTGATCTGGCTAAGTCCCTCGTATGGAGTGGAGTGATACATGTTGGGTGCAAACTCCAATCCCGGGTTATCTCCACCAGCCTTGCAGCCCGTAAAAAGTACTACGGCTAGAATGACAATGAATGTATGTTGAAGGTATTTCATCTACTATTCAAATGTTTTATTGTTTACTTCAGAAGCACCACTTGATTGAACCAAGCTTTTAATCTCTGATTCGGTCATTGAGTTGGCATCCAAATCGATTGCCATCACATGCTTGTCATCTGTGATTCTAATGTCATATATTCTTGGTCGTCCCCATGGCTTCAAATTAGAAATGGTAAAGAAGGTTCCCACCATTCCGAATGCCGCCAAAAGGACCGTCATCTCAAAAGTTACTGGAATAAAAGAAGGAATCGGAATGAAATCTTTACCTCCAATGATCATTGGCCAATCAACTCCCATCATACCAATTTGCATAGTTAATGCGAGTGAGGTTCCAAGTATACCAAACATGAAAGCCGCGATTGACAGCCACGATCTTTTGTAGCCCAGCACATCTTCGATCCCATGTACTGGGAAAGGAGAATAAACTTCTTCAATCTTCACACCTCCGGCTCTTACTTGTCGAATGGCATCTTTCAGCACATCCTCGTCCTCGTAAACGCCCAATACGTAATTTGTTCCGTTAGACATCTCTCTTATTTTTTCTCACCGGTTACTTTCAAAATACTTTTCACTTCAGCAATGTTGATCACAGGGAAGAACTTCGCAAAGAGGAAGAACGCCGTGAAGAACAAGCCAAATGAGAATATGTATACTCCAATATCAACCATCGTAGGGTAAAACATGGCCCAGCTTGATGGTAGAAAATCTCTATGCAATGAAGTCACAATGATCACGAATCTCTCGAACCACATTCCAATGTTCACAATGATTGAAATGATAAACGTGGCAGCAAGGTTTGTTCTAATCTTCTTGAACCAGAATAACTGAGGTGAAATCACATTACAAGTCATCATCGACCAGTAAGCCCACCAGTAAGGTCCAGAAGCCCTGTTAAGGAATGCATAATGCTCAGCCTCAACGCCTGAATACCATGCTATAAAGAACTCTGTGATATAAGCAACGCCTACAATCGAACCCGTGATAATGATCACAATGTTCATTAATTCAATATGTTGGATTGTAATGTAGTCTTCCAACTTGTACACTTTTCTTGTCACCAAAAGCAGTGTCAATACCATTGCAAAACCAGAGAAGATCGCTCCAGCCACAAAGTATGGAGGGAAAATCGTGGTATGCCACCCTGGGATTACTGAAGTCGCAAAGTCAAAGGATACAATAGTGTGTACAGATAATACAAGCGGAGTAGCTAGTCCAGCTAACACTAACGCCACAGTCTCGTAGTGAGACCAAGTTTTAGCTCCTCCAGTCCATCCGAAACTCAGTGTTCCGTATATGGCTTTAGAAATTTTATTTGTTGCTCTGTCTCGAATGGTAGCGAAATCAGGAATCAAACCGATGTACCAGAATACCAGTGAAACAGAGAAATAGGTCGAAATCGCAAATACATCCCAAAGTAGAGGGGAGTTAAAGTTCACCCAAAGGGATCCAAATGTGTTTGGAAGAGGGAACATCCAATACATTGCTAACCAAGGACGACCAGTATGTAACAGCGGGAATAAAGCTGCACAGATTACTGCGAAAATTGTCATCGCTTCAGCCGCTCTATTGATAGACATTCTCCATCGCTGACGGAAAAGTAAAAGAATCGCTGAAATCAAGGTGCCGGCATGACCTATACCAACCCACCAAACAAAGTTGGTGATGTCCCAAGCCCAACCAACGGTCTTGTTCAGTCCCCACATTCCTATACCATTCCAAAGAAGAAGATATACGGCGTAGAGCCCAACTGCCAATAAACCAAGGGAAACAGCCATAGCCATCATCCAAAGCGGAGTTGGCTTTTGCTCTACCCTGCTTACGATATCTTCAGTGACATCATGCAGGGTTTTTCCACCTGTAATCAGAGGTTCTCTAATAATTGACTCTGCACTACTCATTAGGCATCTGCTTTATTCTGTTCGTCTTTATTTCTTACTTTTCTCAAATACCACACATTCGGCATCACTTTTAATTCCTCCAGCACGTGGTAAGCTCTTTCGTTTTTGGCTTCAACCATTTTTGGCTGCTGCTCAATCTGAAGGAGTTTAGAAATTTCACTCTTCTGATCCTTCATATCTCCGAAGGTCAATGCTCCGGCGGAACATGCAGCCATACAAGCTGTTTTGATCTCACCATCTACAGGTCTTCTTCCCTCTTGCTTCGCTTGAAGCTTTCCAGCTTGAATTCTTTGCACGCAGAAAGAACACTTTTCCATCACTCCTCTTGACCTAACAGTCACATCAGGATTCAATACCATCTTACCAAGGTCATTGTTCATAGTGATGTTATCACCGAACTGCTCGTTATCGTGATACTTGAACCAGTTGAATCTTCTTACTTTATAAGGACAGTTGTTTGCACAATATCTAGTTCCAACGCATCTATTATAAGCCATTTGGTTAAGACCTTCTGTGCTGTGCGTTGTGGCCGCAACAGGACAAACCGTCTCACAAGGTGCGGCATTACACTGCTGACACATCATGGGTTGGAAGGTCACCTCAGGATTTACAGAAGCTGCGTACTCTTTCTTCGTTAAGTTTCGAGCGCCTGACTGGCTTTCAGTAAGATCATCCGGATTGTGACTGAAATACCTGTCAATTCTGATCCAGTGCATTTCACGTCGGTTTAGCACCTCAGCTTTTCCTACAACTGGAATATTATTCTCCGTTTGACAAGCAACCGTGCACGCCCCGCAACCATTACAAGCATTCAAATCCACCGACATGCCCCAATGGTGGTTTGGATATTCGTGTCCTGCCCAAAGGGTTACTGCATATGGATGTTTCTTTCCATCTAAAGCTGAAATTTTCGCTCCCTCAGCTCCTGAAAAAGGATCCTTTTTAAATTCTTTAAGTGTGGTTTCCTGAACCACATTGCCTCGACTCATCACAGTATGTGAAGTTTGAGTCTGTGCAACTCGGTGAGTCCCTACGGAACTATCAGAAAGGCTAACACCATTCGATATAGTGAAGCTGATGTTTCCATCTTTCGATGCAAGAAGCGGATAAGCATTCACTCCTACTCCATCAGCTACCCGTCCGGCGTTCGTTCTACCGTATCCCACGGCTAAACCAAGGGTTCCAGGTGCTTGACCAGGTTGTGGAAGTACTGGAACTTCGATTGAGTTTCCATTTACAGTAAGGGTAGCCTTTTGAGCAACCATTCTTCCGGATTCGTACTCGAACTTTCCTTCAGCGTCGAGTGGAGAGATAGTCAAATAATTATCCCAACAAGCTTTTGTGATTGGGTCAGGCATTTCTTGTAGCCAAGGGTTGTTAGCCTGAGTTCCGTCTCCTATTGCCGCAGTTTGATAAATCACAAGCTCCATTCCTGAACCCTTGATTTTACTGATGGCTGAAGCTGCAGAATTCACATCTACGTTAACCGCTGAAGAAGACTCGCTGGCAGGTATTTGATAGACACCATCTTGCAGGGTCTTATCCCAAAAATGATTGAATCCATTGAAGCCAGTCGCTGATGCGTACATCTCTGACCAATTGGCTTGAAGTGAATCAAAATAGTTGGTTTCTGATCCGGCCCAAGCAAGGAACGAATCCTGTGCCTGACGGGTATCAAAAATGTTTTTAATTGTTGGCTGAGACAGTGAATAGTGTCCTGAAACTGCCTCAAAATCATTCCATGACTCTAAGTAGTGATGATCTGGAGCCAAATACTGGGTCAATGCAGTAGTCTCATCGTTTCGGTCAGATGTAGAAACTGAAAGCTTTGCTTTTCCCAGCGCAGCTCCAATTGCCTCTCCCATCGGGTGGTCGTAGACAGGGTTACAGTTATAGAAAATAACTCCATCAACCGAACCTGACTTCAATCCGCTTACCACATCGGCCATTGCTTTGTCATTTCCTCTTCTTGTATTCAAGGTTTTAGACAAATCAATCGTGGTACCGTAGCAACCAAGCAATTGATTGATGGCAATTACTAAAGATTGAATTGATGCGTCGTTCGAGCCTGCAACAACGATTGAAGCACCTTTTGAAGCCACCAAATCCTTGGCAGCTTTTTCTAAGTTCACTTTGTCCTGAACTGCAGGAGCGCTGATAGAGGCACCTCCCATTTTGGAGGCAACTAAATTGTAAAGGTTAGCTACATAGGCACCTTCTTGAGAAGGCTTAATGGCGGTTCGGTAATCGGCATTAGAGCCAGTCAATGAAAGAATCGACTCAAAGGCATAAGCCCTTGACATTTCTTTCTTACCATTATTTAATTTTCTTGTTTGAGCGAATTGCTTTTGGTGCAAATCCGAATTCGGCCAGCTTCCCAGGAAGTCTGCTCCGATCGAAACAATAGTTTTTGCTTTTGAGAAGTCATGAAGTGGAATTGCCCTATTTCCAGTTGCCGCCTCATAAGCATCTGCCGTTCCACTCATCGAAACGCTATCGTATTCCACTAAGGAAACATTAGGATTGGATGCAATCAGTGCTTCAATTGCCTTCTGGGTTGATGGGCTACTCACCGAGTGAGCAACCAACGCTACTTTCTTACATGAAGCAAGTCCAGCCTTGACTTTAGAATCTATATCTGCCCAAGTTGCTTTCTCTCCTGCAGCCATTGGGCCTCTCAATCTCTGCTCATCGTACAGGGAAAGAACTGAACCCTCAATTTGTGGGGTAGTTCCTGCTCCAAGTGGAGAAAGATCGTTGGCATCAACTTTTACAGGCCTGCCCTCACGTGTCTTCACAACTACACTAGTTACATCACTACCGCCCGCATAAGTAGTAGCATAGTAATTAGGCACGCCTGGATCAACATCGACAGGTTTATTTACATAAGGGATTGCTTTTCGGATAGGTGCTTCGCAAGCTGCTAAAGAAACAGCAGCTACACTAAAACCCATCAATTTCATAAAGTCTCGACGCGAAGGTTCGCTAGACTCCTCCGCGAATCCTCCCTTAATTGGAAGATATTCGTCGAATTCTTTGTTCGCTCTTTCCTGAAAATCAGGGGTGTTAGATAATTGTTCTAACCCTTTCCAATATTGTTTTGTCTCGCTCATATTTAGGTCAGTACAAATTTTAGTAGTGGCACTTCGCACATTCTAAACCTCCAATGTCTTCCACCTTCATCGGTTCCTTACTTTTCTCATTATGAAGCTTCACTAGCTTGTCATAGTACGCATTATCCTTGGTATTTACTTCAGTCTCTCTGTGACAATTTATACACCAGCCCATTGTAAGATTTGAGTACTGATAAACAACATCCATTTCCTCAATTGGACCGTGACAAGTTTGACATTCCAACTCAGCCACATCCACATGCTGAGAGTGATTGAAATAAGCCAAATCGGGTAGGTTGTGAATTCTCACCCATTCGATTGGTTTGGTCTCCGTGCCGTACGTTCTTGTGCTTGGATCGTAATCCACAGCCGCATATATTTTCTGAATTTCAGGAGACTCTGTCTTGATTTCAGAGTGACAGTTCATACAAATATTCGGTGAAGGAATATTGGCAGACTTACTCTTTCTTACCCCTGTATGGCAGTAATTACAATCGATCTCGTACTGTCCCGCATGAATAGCGTGAGAAAAAGCGATCGGCTGTGTTGGTTGGTAGCCTTGCTGCACTCCAATAGTGAAAGCTCCATTAATAAGTGTCTTTAGAAGAATGGCGGTGAAGAAGAAAACGACAACTCCAAGAAACGCATTGCTCTTGAAGAACGCCATCATATCTATTCGCTGGTTAACTACCTCAGCATCAGCTGGCTCAAGTTCCTTTTGATCTTTCAGGTACTTCGTAAGAACAGATACGATCAATCCGAGAACAACTAGTATAAGAAGAAGAACCACTATCAGCACCACCATGACAGCCGTGAGATAGCCAGAATCGGCAGATGATGAGCCTGACTCTGCGCCTCCACCATTAGTCGCTGTGACTGCAACCTCATCAACAGGTGGATTAGCAGTTTCATTTTTTACGTATGACAGAATCGACATAATCTCATCATCCGAGAGATTGAATGCCTGCATCTGCGTTTGATTGTACTCTTCATAAATCTGAACTGCGTACTCATCGCCGCTCGCGATTACTTTCTGAGAGTTTTTGATCCATGGTAGCAACCATGAAACTTCTAGCCGATCGGTCACGCCTGCAAGAGCAGGGCCAATCACTTTGGTGTGCACTGCGTGGCACTGAGCACAGTTGGATTTGAAAAGAGCCTGTCCCGCAGAGACTAAAGCTGCATCCGTAGAAATTCCATCATCAGCTGCCGGAGCTTCCTGAGCTGCCGCATCAGCATCTTGTGCTAATAAGATAGTTGGGGAAGAAAAAAGAATTGCCGAACAAAGGGCAAACCAGCGAAAAGGTCGGGTCATGTGGGTTGGTTTAATCGACATTTATTCAGTTCTGAATCAATCGCGTACAAATGTAACATTGACCTCTCGTATTTCACAATAGAATTTACAGGCCATTTTCTCTTTTGAGGCCAATCTAGACCATCGATTTTTAAAAGATTGAAAATCAGTAGATTAATAAAGGAGTCTCTTGAGTAGTTCTGGTTATTTAGAATCATTCTACACAAAAGTTAATTCTTGTTTTGGATGTAATCATACATGGCCTGGTGGAGAGCCGGCCTAATCCGCAGGTCTTTGAGATTGCTGTGGGTTCTGGAGGGATGCACCCTATTCGACATCAATATAAAAAGTAGATCCTCATCAGGATCAGCCCAAACCATAATCCCTGTAAAGCCATAATGGCCGAAGCTCCTTATGCTAGCCGAATCAGCGTAATGACTTAATTCTGGGTTGTATTCAAAAAGGATCTTATCAAAGCCCAGTCCCCTATGGTTGTCATTTTGTGGATATTGAATACTAGTGAAGTAATGAATAGTACTTGGCTTTAAATATCGAACGCCTTCATAAACTCCATCATTCAGCAACATCTGCCAAATCTTGGCTAGGTCTTCTGCATTACTAAAAAGACCTGCATTCCCAGAAATGCCACGCAGAAGCGCAGCACCTTCGTCATGGACTGCCCCATGAATCAATTCCATCCTAAAAAAGTCGTCGAGCTCCGTTGGGGCGATTTCATAATCCTCAAATTTTCTACCCGCATTGAATGTGAGTGTTTCAGTATTCATAGGATTGTAAAAAGTATTCTGAAGGTATGAGATAAATGACTGCCCCGTCAAATTGTAAACCAGTTCAGGCACTATATAAAAGAAGAGTCCAGAATATTTATATTTCTTTTCTTTAGAAACCTCCGCCTTACTAATGTATTCTTTGATAACCGGGTAAAGATCATGATAAGCGTATAGCGACCTCCCCATTCTATACGGGTACTCGGTCGTCTTCACATAGCTGAGCGTTCTTCTTTGAAACTCTCCTCCTTCTTTTATTTTACTTAGGAAATTAATACCAGGCGGTAATCCAGATTGGTGAGCTAACATTTCCCTGATGGTAAGTCCACCCATGTCTGCCCCAAGTCCTTTAACATAATTATCGATGGGCACGTCCAAATCAAGCCTATTCTCTTCATACAATTTCATGATGCACAGCGTGGACGCTGCTACCTTAGTTATTGAAGCCAAATCGTAGATGGTTTTCAAATTTGTTTTTAGGGTGCTATCATAGGTATGATAACCATAGGCTTTTGAGAAAAATGGTTTTCCTTTGTGCGCTGCATAAACAACACACCCCGGAAAAGCCTGTTGTTGAATGGCTCGCGTCACTATCCCATCTATCTTGTCTTCAAGGGCCATGGGAGATTGTCCCCACGCAAACGGATTCAACAGAAAAAACAGAGTAAAGACTAGAACCTGGCGAAAAGCTGAGTGAAACATTTAGCTGGTTTGATGGATGAAAGGTGAAATTTAATGCAAAAACATCAACACTATATTATTGACTTTGACAGCACCTTTACCAAGGTGGAAGCACTAGATGTTTTGTGTGAAATTTCCTTGGATGGTAAGTCCAATAAGAAGGAAAATCTGAAACAAATCCAAGACATTACTGATCAAGGGATGAACGGGGATCTTTCGTTCAAAGAATCACTTAAAAGAAGAATCGAACTTTTGCATGCCAATAAGTCTCACCTTCCTGTCTTGGTTGAAAACCTAAGCCATCAGGTTTCGGACTCCTTCAAACGGAACAAGGAGTTCGTAAAAAAATATTCAGATCGCATTCTAATTGTTTCTAGCGGATTCAAGGATTTCATTGCACCGATTGTCGAGAGCTATGGCATAGCTGCTGATCAAGTCTATGCCAATGAGTTCATTTACGACGATGTAGATAATATTATTGGTTTTGATGAAACTAACCCGCTAGCTCAGGACAATGGTAAGCCTGAGTTAATTCGGCGAATGAATTTGGAAGGTGAGGTTTTCGTGCTTGGCGATGGTTATACCGATTATGAAATTCGCAAGGCTGGAATGGCTCACAAGTTTTATGCCTTCACAGAAAATGTAAGACGACAGAAGGTGCTTCAACATGCCGACCATGAAGCGCCCAATCTTGATGATTTTTTATACTCAAACAAAATGGACAGAGCACTCTCATTTCCTAAAAACAGAATCAATGTGCTGGTTTTGGAGAACATTCATACCAATGCATTTGACAAACTAAAGGATGAAGGATATTCAGTAAAATACCACACCTCGGCGATGAGCGAAGAGGAACTGATGGTAGCTATTGAAAACGTATCCATTCTCTGCATACGTTCAAAAACAAATGTGACGGCAAAAGTTTTGAAAAAGGCCAAAAGGTTAATGGCCGTGGGTGCCTTTTGTATCGGCACAAATCAGATCGACCTTGAGAAATGTCTAGAAATGGGAGTAGTTGTTTTCAACGCCCCATTCTCAAACACCAGATCTGTAGTAGAGCTCGCCATCGCGGAGATGATCATTTTGATGAGGAATCTTCCGGACAAGTTCGCGGCTATGCATCAAGGTCAGTGGGAAAAGTCTGCCGTGGGAAGTCAGGAAGTACGGGGGAAGACATTGGGAATAGTGGGATATGGAAATATCGGCACTCAACTCTCTGTTTTGGCCGAAGCAATCGGACTTCATGTGTGCTACTACGATATAGAAGAAAAACTTGCGCTAGGCAATGCTCAAAAAATGGACACTTTGGAGGAGCTGTTGAAAACCTCCGATATTGTGTCACTACATGTCGATGGTCGTGCAGACAACCAAAACATCATCGGTAAGAAAGAATTCGCTCAAATGAAAGACGGAGTAGTATTCATTAATCTTAGCCGTGGACACGTGGTTGAAATCGATGCACTAAAAGAAGCGATCCTATCCGGGAAGGTGCGAGGCACCAGCGTGGATGTGTTTCCTGAAGAGCCCAAAAACAATGACGATCCATTTGTGAGTTCATTGATTGGGATGAAGAACACGCTACTCACACCACATATAGGAGGAAGTACGGAAGAAGCTCAGGAGAACATTGCGGAGTTCGTGCCCAACAAAATCATTGACTACATCAATACCGGATCGACGAACAATAGCGTAAACTTTCCTCAACTGACACTGCCCGCATTGAAAAATGCGCATCGCTTCATTCACATTCATAAAAATGAACCTGGAGTGCTGGCGGAAATAAACCATGTACTTGCCAGGCACAAAATCAACATCGTGGGTCAGTACCTGAAAACCAACGAAAGCATTGGGTACGTAATTACCGATATTGACAAGCAATATGAACCTGGCGTGAAAAAAGATTTGAAAATGATCGGCGGCACGCTTAGATTTAGGGTATTGTATTAACTAAATGTTAATATAAACCAACCTGCTAGAGCCATAATCGTACGTGTTGACTGTAAAAACAAGGAATGACTCACTCATTGCAATGGAAAAGCATACACTCGATTCAGGATTTTAACCAAATTCTGGAGCGAAGCAGGACAAAACCGGCCTTGATTTTCAAGCATCGGCCGGCATCCCCTGAGAGCCAGCAGATCAAGGCTAATCTTGAAGAGTCTTGGAGTATTTCACCAGATATGTTGGATTCCTATTTGGTGGATGTAATGCATGATAAAATCATAGCTGATGAGGCCACAGAAATGGCCGGCGTTCCGGATGAATTCCCTCAGGTCTTTCTCTTCGCTGATGGCGTCACGATGTATGACGAATCACACGAAATGATTAATGTCAAAAAGATCAAAATAGCCCTAAAGATTATCAACCGCACGTTCAGATGGTTGGAGACGAGAGTGTAGAACTACCTAGGCAATATTGGTGAATACAGCCTGCACGTCTTCATCATCTTCTAGCTTATCCAGCAGCTTTTCTATTTCGTCCATTTGCTCCTCGGTGAATTCCACAGGGGTGGTTGGGATGCGCTTCAGCGTTGATCGCTGAATATCAATAGACAGCCCTTCCAATGCCTTACTCATCTGCCCAAACTGTGTATAATCGGCATACGCAAAAACGATCCCCTCTTGCTCCTCAAGTTCTTCTAGACCTGCGTCAATAAGTTCTAGTTCCAATTGCTCTAGGTCCATCTCCGTGGCTTTGGCAAATTCAAAAACCGCCTTTCTTGAAAACATAAACTCTAAGGAACCTGCTGGCACAAAGGCACCACCTGCTTTGCTAAAAGCAGCTTTCACATTAGCCACGGTACGGTTGTTATTGTCAGTCATGCACTCCACAAACACCAGCACTCCATGAGGGCCTTTTCCTTCGAAAGTCGTTTCGATCATGTCCGATGCATCCTTACCAGATGCTCGCTTGATAGCCGACTCTATATTGTCTTTGGGCATGTTCTCCGCCTTGGCATTCTGGATGGCGGTACGAAGCTTTGCATTCATTTCAGGATCCTGCCCCCCCTCCTTGGCCGCCACAGTTATGGCCTTGGCAAGTTTTGGAAACACCTTAGACATTTTGTCCCATCGGGCTTCTTTCGCTGCTCTCCTGTATTCAAATGCTCTTCCCATTTCTAAAAAATTTTCGCAAAGAAATCTAACTAAGTGATTATTTCAAAAAGACAATTTATGTCTTCCTCAAGATGAACCTTCGGAAGACCTCTACCCCAATTACAATAAAGGCGATCAAGAACATAAATAGACTGCTCGTCAATCGGTTCAATCCTAGATGTAGAGATATGAATGGGTTTCCTAGAAAAATCTTCATGCCCAGGAAAAGTGCTAGACCTGTGACCAATCCCGTAAAGGTGAAAAGTCTGTCCATAAAATTCAATGCTTTTTCTACCTTCAAAACATACATAATCACGACCCAGTCAAGAAACAAAAAGTATGCAATCACATTCTTCGAAAAGGTGATGTCAAAAATCAAGAACACACCCACATGAAAAAATAAGGCGGCCACAATCCACCCTCGAAAAAGCTTGTAGTTTATGACTGCTACTAAAAAACCCAACTCAAAAAATACAATTACATAGTCCATCACCTCCCAGAAGGCGAATGACTGAATATCTACAAATAATTGTGTAAGTGGCCCCTCTCGCAGATTCAGATATGACTTATAGAGATGAAACCTGATTGCTTGAAATTCAATGTTGAGCCATCCCCCAATTAGCTTCTGCAAACCGGCCGTCATCATGCCAAATCCAATCACTACAGACATGAGGGTCACGGGCCATTTCACAACTTCCTTCGTTTTTCCGAGCTTTTCATCAACTGAGTAAAATCGTCCCCAATTAGAAAAAGCCATTACCAATGGAACGAAGATTAAAAAGAGGTCACCGTGACTGATTTTTCCAAACCCATATTCAAATGAATTCCCGACGATAAGTGTAATACCAACAACCAACGAACTTAGGCGCGTTCTGAAACCAAACAACAGGCAAACAAGAGAAATAAGCAGAACATAATCGATCCCAATAAAAAACTCTGTATTCGGTAAGTCAAACCATTTTGCCAAGCTTCTTCTTGGTTTGTACAGACTGGTCGAAATCTGCGAAATTCTTTCATAAGTGCCTGCACCTACGAAGAGGAAGAAGAAAGCATAGAGCACACGAAACGCACTAATGGATTTATCACCGATAAAGTCATAGTGATGATGAAACCAATGCTCGATTTTCTTAATCATTTTCAAGCTTAAATCTTATTTCAGAACCTGAAGATTTGATGTACCCACTTTTTGATGGCAACCATACTACCTCCACAATTTTAATACTATCCCCTTCTTCAACTTTCCTAATGCTAGTAAGTCCTTGGGCTTGTCTTAGTATCTCTTCATCATTCTCTGACTCCAAGGCTTTAGAAAATTGTCTGACCAATTTTCGAAATCGGCTATGACCAAAAGGCGCATCATTGTGAGTAACTAGAACGTAACTATTCCCTTGCTTGACATAGAGCTCACGGGATTCCACAGGCTGACTGCCATTTCCGGGGAAACCCGGCAAATAAATGGCTGGATAGGGCTCACCTCCGAATGTTGCCCTAAAAAATTGCACGATCATCCAAACCAAAAAAATGGAAACGCCGATATTCACTCTGGCCTTGTACGTGTTGAACTTCATCGCTTAAAAAGAACATTGGCTACCACTCCGGCAACCACCAGCCCCATGCCTACGAATGTAAGCACATTGAAAATTTCATCAAAGAATACCCACCCAAAGGAAAGCGAGAAAACGATACCCACGTAATTCACAATGCTCACCACGCCGAGCTCCTCTGTCTGATACGACTTAGTCATGAAAAACTGTGCAATCTGAGTGAGTACGCCCACCATAAGTAAGTATAACCAATCCATGCCCTGTGGCATCTCCCACACAAACCCTGACCAAATTCCCGAAATCGGCAGCATGACTAATGGGAAGTAAAAAATGATCACCAGCGGGTGCTCACTGGTCTTCAGCTTCCTGATGAAATTGTAGGCCAGCCCCATGAAGAAAGAGGTGGCAATCCCCATGATCAAATGAATGAATTCGATCCGGGAATCGAACCCCTGAATCATCAAAACCCCACCAAAACTGATCAAAAAGAAAATCCATTGAATCGGTTTGATTCGCTCCTTGACTATGAATATCCCAATGATGGTGGTGAAGATGGGCGCCAGATACGCCAGAGAGGATGCAGCAGCCAAAGGAATTTCCTGCAAAAGCTGAAAGAAAATCAGGAGGGCAATGGCTCCAGCCACTCCTCGGGCAATAAGGATAGGCTTGTTCTTTCCCCAAATGCTCACAGACTGCTGCCGCAAGAGCGCCACACTGATCACAAGTGAAATGACCGACCGGAACAGAATAATCTCCACTGCCGGAATGTGCGGGACGGCCTTCACGAAAACGTTCATCAATGCGAAAGTGAAGGTCGCAATGAGCATGTAAATAACGCCCTTGGATATCTTCATCAATCTATTCGCCCGTCCTTTATCTCAAGTCTCCGATCGGCCATTTCGGCCAACTCCTCATTGTGCGTGACAAGAACGAAGGTCTGGTTCAGCTCGTCCCGGAGTTGGAAAAAAAGCTTATGCAATTCATCGGCATTGTGGCTGTCCAGATTGCCGCTTGGTTCATCTGCGAAGACAATGGCCGGATTGTTAATGAGCGCCCTGGCCACAGAAACCCTTTGCTGTTCGCCCCCGGATAATTGAGAAGGGAAATGACTTGCACGTTCTGATATGCCCAGTTTTTCCAACAGCTTCTGCCCTGCCTCATGAAGTTCCTTTTCAGGACGATTCGCAATGTAGCCCGGCATGCAGATGTTTTCCAGCGCGGTGAACTCAGGCAACAAATTGTGAAACTGAAACACAAACCCAATGTGCTTGTTGCGCATGGAGGCGAGCTTCTTATCGGAGAACCCAAAGAGGGATTCATTGTCCAGTGTCACCTCCCCATGATCCGGTCGGTCCAGCGTGCCTAGCACATGGAGTAGCGTACTTTTGCCCGCACCAGATGCCCCCACGATCGACACAATTTCCCCCTTCCCTATTTCGAGATTTACCCCTTTGAGCACTTCCAGCGTGCCATAAGATTTCCGAATATCTGTTGCCTTCAGCATGCCGCAAATATAGAACTTCACTTCGCACCAATTTCAACTTGAAAGGGCTTCCTTTGCGAAAGCATTTTGAACCCATTAGATTCGCAGAAAAAATACCTAATACATGAATATTCACGAGTACCAGGCCAAAGAAATTCTAAAATCATACGGTGTTACCATCCAAGAAGGAATAGTGGCAGAGAATCCAGACAAAGCAGTGGAAGCCGCTAAGCAACTTCATAGAGATACAGGTACGAGCTGGTACGTGATCAAAGCGCAGATTCATGCGGGCGGTAGAGGAAAAGGAAAAGTAGAGGAAACAGGTTCCAATGGGGTGGTATTGGCAAAAAGCCTTGATGAGGTAAAACCAAAAGCAGAAGCCATCATCGGTGGGAAATTAGTCACGCACCAGACAGGCCCGGAGGGCAAAAGAGTAAATAAGGTTTTGATCGCTCAAGACGTGTATTACCCTGGCGAAAACGAACCAAAGGAATATTACATCTCTATCCTGCTAGACAGAGCGACCGGACAAAACGTGATCATGGCCTCCACTGAGGGAGGAATGGACATTGAAGAAGTCGCTGAAAATACGCCTGAGAAGATTTTCAAAGAATGGATTGACCCTGCCGTGGGATTACAAGGTTTTCAGGCAAGAAAGGTAGCATTCGCGCTCGGTCTTGAAGGTGAAGCATTCAAAGGAATGGTGAAGTTTATCAATTCATTGTACAACGCTTTCCTTGGCACGGACTCATCCATGTTCGAAATCAACCCGGTGCTAAAAACGTCTGACAACAAAATATTGGCAGTAGACGCTAAAGTGGATTTGGACGAAAACGCACTTTTCAGACATAAGGATCTTGCCGAACTACGAGACAAATCAGAAGAAGATCCGGCTGAAATAGAAGCTGGGGAATTTGGCCTGAACTACGTGAAGCTCGACGGAAACGTGGGTTGTATGGTGAATGGAGCCGGGCTGGCCATGGCCACCATGGACATCATCAAACTCTCAGGCGGAGAGCCTGCCAACTTCCTGGACGTGGGAGGCGGGGCAAATGCCAAAACCGTAGAAGCTGGTTTCCGAATTATCCTGAAAGACCCTAACGTGAAAGCCATCCTGATCAACATATTCGGAGGAATTGTGCGCTGCGACAGAGTGGCCAACGGCGTGGTAGAGGCCTATAAAAACATTGGGACTATTAATATTCCGATCATTGTCCGTTTGCAGGGAACCAATGCAGAAGAAGGTGCCCAGATCATAGAAAACTCAGGGCTGAAAGTGACTTCAGCGATTGTACTGAAAGATGCCGCAGATAAAGTGCGAGAGGTGCTGGCCTAGTGGTGAGGCAGATGGCCTCAAAGACATGCACACATAGAAAATCAGAGCCGTTCATTTGAACGGCTTTTTCTATATTACGACTCCCTAAATCAATTACCATGAAAACTCCTCACCTCCGCATCATATTACTAGCTGGCTTATTGACTACTGTTTCTTTGGCCTATGCACAGGACAAAAATTACAGCAACGTGTACATTGAAAAAAAGGTAGATGGCACGTGGAGCGGCACGACAAAAACGACATTTACAGCAACGCTTGGCAAGCACGATAAGGGGGACAGAACCCCTATTTATTTAAGTCTAAAGAAGGCGAACGCAGACGTCTATTACTTCTATGCGGAGTATGAAGCCCAGACGCCAGAAAAAAAAGCCTTTCATAAATTTTTTGGTGGCGTGGGGTCTAAACCTTTTTGGGAAAGCCCAACAGGATCTACCGATATCGACTGGGTCTATTTCAACAAGGACGTGTACGACATCTGGGCCGGCGACCCCAAGCCCTTCCATGTGGAAATAGAATTCGCCGACGGCTCAGCCGTGAAGTACTATATCAGTCCTTGATTTAGCTTTTCCACTAATCACTTTTTCTTATTTTTCATGTTGAATCTGCCTAGATTCGTCATTCTAAAATTCCAACAACATGAAAAAAACCCTTCTTCACTTGTCGTGGGTGGCTGCATCCCTTTTTTTTGCGGCTTGTTCGACTGACAGCACTCAAAACTCAACTGACTTGAAACCACCAATTGCCGAAAAGAAAGACTCTGTGCTTTCCATTCATGGATACGAACGTGTAGACCCGTACTTCTGGATGCGCCTGACCGACGAACAAAAAACGGCCGAGCAGCCAGATGAACAGACACAAAACGTACTCACCTACCTCAATCTGGAAAACGACTACACCCGTGAGGTCATGAAGGAAACCGAAGACCTACAGCAAAAACTATATGACGAAATCGTGGGCAGGATCAAGCAAGACGATGAGTCCGTGCCGTACTTCCAAAACGGCTACTGGTACTACACCCGATTCGAAGAAGGAAAAGAATACCCCATCTACGCCCGCAAGAAAGGCACATTGGAGGCCGAAGAAGAAATCCTGCTCAATGTGAACGGCATGGCAGAAGGACGCAGCTACTACGATGTGGGAGGAATGAACGTGGGACCTACCAACATGATGGTGGCGTTTGGTGAGGATACGCTTTCGCGCCGTGTCTACACCATCAAATTCAAAGACCTGGAGACAGGGCAGTACTTGGATGATGAAATCCCGAACACCACAGCCGGAGGTGCCTGGTCAAACGATGGGCAGTACTATTTCTACACCACCAAAAACAAGGTTTCCCTGCTATCAGAAAAAGTCTGGAGGCATAAACTGGGTACCGATGTTTCCCAAGACGAATTGGTGTACGAGGAGAAAGATCCGAGCTACTACATTGGTGTGTACAAATCCAAGTCTGACAAATTCATCACCATCTGGAACAGCAGTACGCTCGTAAGTGACTATCACATTCTGGATGCAAACAACCCCACCGGTAAATTCCAGCAATTCATCCCCAGAGGTGACAAACACGAATACAGCATCTATCACTTCGAAAACAAATTTTACATCAGAACTAACCTGGACGCAACGAATTTCCGACTCATGGAAACTCCGGACAATGCCACTGGTGTAGAAAACTGGAAAGAGGTGATTGCGCATCGGGAAGATGTCCTGCTAGAGGGAGTGGACATTTTCAAAGAGTTCATGGTTTTGGATGAAAGAAGTAATGGTTTGACCAACCTGCGGGTGATCAATCAGAAAACAGGCGATGAGCACTATCTTGATTTTGGTGAAGAAGCCTACACAGCCTACACCACAACCAACGTGGATTTCAACACTGATTTGTTGCGCTTTGGCTACCAGTCCATGACCACTCCCAACTCCACCTACGATTACAACATGAAGACCAAAGAAAAAGTCTTGAAAAAGCAAGCGGAGGTCGTCGGTGGTCACAATCCTGATGAGTACAAGACCGAGAGAATTTGGGCTACAGCCAGAGATGGCGTGAAAGTGCCAATTTCTATTGTGTACAAAAAGGGTTTTGAAAAAAACGGCAAAGGCCCTCTCCTACTCTATGCGTACGGTTCCTATGGTAGCACCGTAGACGCGTACTTTAGTTCCGTGAGACTTTCACTTTTGGATCGTGGTTTCGCTTTCGCCATTGCCCACATTCGAGGTGGCCAGCTCATGGGAAGACAATGGTACGAGGACGGAAAAATGTTCAAAAAGCAAAATACATTCAACGATTATGTTGACTGTTCTAAATTCCTGATAGATGAAAAATATACATCCGCCGATCATCTCTACGCCATGGGCGGTAGTGCTGGCGGACTTTTGATGGGTGCCATTGTGAACATGAATCCTGAACTTTACAATGGTGTGGTTGCTGCTGTTCCTTTCGTGGATGTGGTGAGCACCATGCTTGATGAAAGTATTCCTCTAACGACCAATGAGTTTGACGAATGGGGGAATCCTAAGAACAAGGATTCTTACGAATACATGCTTTCCTATTCACCCTACGATCAGGTGAAAGAACAGGATTATCCCAACATGCTTGTGACCACAGGTCTTTTTGACTCTCAGGTGCAGTACTGGGAGCCAGCCAAGTGGGTGGCTAAGCTTCGCGACATGAAAACGGACAATAACATCTTGATCATGGACTGTGACATGGAAGCCGGGCATGGTGGAGCTTCAGGACGATTCAAACGATATAAGACAACAGCTTTAGAATATGCCTTCTTTCTCAACCTGGAAGGGATAAAAGAGTAGTCTTAAAACCTCCTATCAGAGAACAGGCTGTCTCAAAAGTCTACAGAACGTGGATTCTTTTGTCACATTGAGCCTGTCGAAATGTGGTTTCCCTTCAAATTGGAAATGTTTCGACAAGCTCAACATGACATTAGTGACTTTTGAGACAGCCTGTTTTTTATGCCTTTCATTCACCAAGAATCTTCAAATTTGGTTCGAAAAAAATAACGATATGATCTTCTTCGAAACAATTAAGTCCTTTCTCAGTGACAAAGCGTACCGAGACCTGCTCATCACCACTAACATCATCCTAGCGATTGGTACAGTAATCTACCATTACCTCGAAGGTTGGACTTGGCTAGATTCACTCTACTTTTCTGTCATCACGCTCACGACCATTGGCTATGGGGATTTTTCACCGGCCACTGATGCTGGTAAGGTTTTCACGTTAGTCTACATAATTGTTGGGTTGGGTGTCATCCTTAGCTTCATCCAGACGATTCATCACCACTACAGCTCTACCAGGAAGGAACGAAAAAGAAAAACTACCCTTAAAGGACAATGATTCATTGGAGTAGGAAGTCATTCTGAAGGAATCTTACGCCCCTCGGCTCTTACCAGTATTGACACAGTAGAAGTCATTCCGCAGGAATCTTTGTGACCTAAGTCAAATCTACTCTCCGTCATTCTGAATCAGCCTACAGCTATGTAGCCGAGGTGGAGAATCTCTTACTATCCTTTGGACTCTTCGTTCCTCAGACTGACGCTCGGTTTTTTGTACAGCACATTTCCACTCCGTCCTTCTGAGCAGAGCGAAGAATCTAGGACCAAGTCTTAATGGACTCCTCAACCCTTCATGAAAAGTCGATGGTCAAGGATCAGCGGTTTTGTATCCAACACCCTGACCTGATCAAAGTCTCCGTGAAGTGGATTCAAAAGAAAATTGAATTCTGAAGAGATAATGGCACTCGGCACCTTCAAGCAAAGACCGCCGCTCTCAAGGAACTGTCTGCCAATGGAGACGGTGCTGCTGCGATGCGGAAAGCCGTTCCACCCGGCTGGCAGCTCCGTTGGTTCATCGATAGCCAAATGATCGGGAAAGTAAATTTCTGACAAGTAAAGATGGTTGTTGAAATGGCCGGAGGACAAGTTCGCCACGATTTCCAGGGCAGCTAAAGACACGTGCTCAGAGGTGTACAGCATGGGCAAGCCCTTTGGATTCCATCTTCCTCCATACAGTGCAGCACCCGCACCCGAAATATCATTAGCGTGAAGTTTTGAAGAGATACGGTACAGCACCATCACGAATACACACCATGAGCGATTCTGCCAAGAATATCTCCGATCATGCCTATGCCCGTGTCGTTGTTGATGAAGTGGATGGGTTTTTCTCCACCGAGCGCAATCAAGGGTGCATCGAGCCAGCTTTTGAAGGCCTCCGAGCTACCCAAAACGTACCGACCCTGATTGTATAAAGAAGCAATCTGGAGCACCCTATCACTTATCGCAGGACTGAGTACATCATTCTCCTTGTATTTTTCTATGGTGCGCTTGGAGGTAGGTAGTAGCTTAGAGAACTCGGTCAGATTGAGGCCTGTCTCTGCCACGATCACAAGCAAATCAGATTTTGAAATGCCCTCTGAGGCGGCTCGATATTTTATGGCTGGGTCATTGACTATAGAATCCATACCCAATGTTACGAATTATTTCGCTGAAAGATGCGAAATAATTCGTAATCTTATTGGAAATCTCTTATTAATCCACCAGTCAGTCGCATCAAATTAATCTTGGAATCTATAAGATTATAGACAGCTTGAAGTTTAAGAATTGATGCAGACAGGTAATTATTCTGAACATCTCTGTAGTCAAATGAATTGATCGTTCCGTTTTGAAACTTCTGCTGCGACAACTCCAGGTTGATTCTGGCTGCCTCCTCTCTTCGTGAATTAATCTGATACAGTTGCTGACGAATGTTGTACTGATCCAAAGCACTCAGTAAATCCCTGTCCAGAGAATTCTCCAGTTCATCCACACGAAGCTGCCCTACTCGCTCATTCACAATTGCATTCTTAATGGATCGGTTAATCTGCCCGCCATTGAATAAGGTGTAGGATAATGTGAAATTCGCAAAGTAATTGTCGGTAACTGAGGTGAGTGGATCAGGAAAATTTGCTCCCTGATTCGTATTGGACAGGTCATTCCGTCCTCGATTCTCCGAAGCACCCATGGCAAATACCAATCTTGGATATTTACCGGCACGAGATAGCTCAGTATTTGTGCCAAGCAAAGCCTGGGTGATGTACTGCCTTTTTATATCCACATTTTCCTGAATCATTCGATTTCTCAAATCTTCCAACTCGTAGGTTTCCATGGGTACTTCAAGGACATCAGAAAATTGATACATTTTGGACACATTGGGTTCGGCTAGGAGCACATTCAGGTTTCTTACTGCGTTTCTGAAAAGTAACTCCTGATTTATATAGCTGATTGAATCCGTCAGATAATTCCCCTCCTCAAGCAAAAGATCAGTAGTGACCGCACTGCCAAGGTCACTTTTCACTTTTATGTATTCGAATTTGTCCCTCGATAAGCCGAGCTGCTTTCCGAATTCCTCTAAACGCTCCTGCTCAAGTAATGCCACGTAATAGCCAAGAATTATTGCTTGAATGGTATTCGCCACCACAATAGATGCATTGCCTTCAGATTCTGCCTGTAGTTGTTCCAATCGTCGTTTAGACATTTTCACATTCATACCATCAAACAGCACCCAGTTCAAATTCAGCGCAGGGGTCACACTATTTGAGATGATCTCTCCTTGCAAAGAGAATGGGTTTGCAACTTTCACATTGTTTGTCAGGCTGTTGTTCTGATTAATATTTAGTGTGAGCGTTGGCCATTTTCCAGCCTGCCCCCAGTTATTGTTATTCCGAGCAACTTCAACATTGCCTTCCTCGATGAGAATACCATAGTTCCGCTGAAGCCCAAGTTGAATGGCGTCACTTAAAGAAAGTGGCTCCTGTGCGGTGGCAAGTAGGACACAAAAGAGTCCAAGTAGAAAGATTGATTTCTTCTTCATTAGTAGTGTAGTAAGTGGGTTTTAGGCAATAAGTCTTTTCTTAATTGCTTCAAAAGTTTGCTTGGCTCTGTGTGTAGCTTTTGTCTCCAGCAAATCAACTTCGGTAGAGCCGTCTCGGTATACCAGCACACTTCGCTCTTCTCTCTGGATGGCCATCAGACCTTGTGGGTCGATCTGACGATCAAACAAATCGCCAATATCTAAGCGTTTTTTTATCTCGATCCCAAGGTCTGTTTTCTTGATGCTGAACTTCCAAAGGTTCATAATTCTGATGATTCCTTTAAACAGCAATGTCAATCCAACTATTGCCAAAACGCCCAAAATAAGAACACCAAAGAAAGCTCCGGCCGACATACCATTTTCCAAAATACCAACAACTCCTGTCACAACTCCTGTGATTTGGGAGCTCAAAACTAATCCAATAACTAAGGTAAGGATATCCACAAATTTTGCAGTTCCGGATCGTCCGATGGTGAAATTTTTCGGGTCATCTAATTCCTTCAGCTTATATCCCAGGTTGCCGAGATAGCTGAGATTGTCGAGTTCCTTTTTTTCCTGATCTATCGAATCAATAAGTTGCTGATACTCGGCTTCATATCCATTAGGAATTCCACCCTCTAAACATTCCGCCAGCTGCACCTTCGCCTCAAAGTTCAAATGCGCATTGTCCTGTAGCAATACAATCATTTCCTGATCGGTAAACTCCTTGTACTTTTCCTTATACATCATTCCAATCATATCAAGCAGCTTTAGTGTATTCGTCTAATCTTTCCTCGTCAATAATCACCCGTTCTACCTGCTCTCGAACAGGTTTCTCTCCAGTCCACATCCAGGTAAATAGCACACGCAAATCATTCACAAATAAGATCAATACTGGGAAGAAAAGAAGTATAATCGCGGTACCTATGAGTACGCCGTACGCCACCGAAATCGCCATAGGAATGAGGAACTGAGCCTGAAAACTCGTCTCCATTATCAGCGGATATAGTCCGAGAACGGTGGTCATGGATGTGAGCATAATCGGACGGAATCTTGCGACACCAGCTCTGAAAGCTGCCTCCTTTACAGTGTAACCTTCATTTTTTACCAGGGTGTTGAATTTCGCTAGGAAAACCACTGCGTCATTTATGATCACTCCTGACAAGGCCACCATTCCCCATGCTGAAAGTAGGGAAACGGGCATCTGCTTATCGGGCGACATCCAGTCTTCAATACCATGCCCGAGCATGGCTCCCATCCAACCAAGCGGGATCATAAGAATGATCATCAATGCCTGATAAAGCGATCGGAAAGTGATCATGAGCAAGAAAATGATCATCACAAATGCTCCACCGAAGAAGAGTCCAATCTCGGCACTTGCTTGCGCGCTTTCTTCCGACTGACCGCCCATATCAATAACTACAGATGGATAATTTGCTCTCAGATTTGGGATGATATTGTTCTGGATATTTTGGATAATCGGTGGCACTTCCCCGAAAGGATCGATCATGTCTGCTTCCACGGTGATCGCCCTGGAGCCATTGAAGTGCTTGATGCCGGAAACGCCGCGCTCGATGTTGTATTCCGCCAATTGCTCCAATGGAATCTCCTGCCCTGCCGTCGTTTTCACCTTAATATCTTCAAGCTGACTAATGCTCTTTCTATCCTCTTTGGGGTAGCGCACCCATACCTTTAATTCGTCATTTCCTTTCATGAAACGCTGCACCTCCTCACCAAAGAATCCTTGACGCATTTGGCTCGTAATCGTGCTGTGAGTGAGTCCCAAAAAGTAAGCTTCAGGCCTCAGTTCAAACTGCATCTCGCGCCTTCCCACAGGCACATTATCTTGGATTTCTTTTAGTTCTGGCACCTTAGCCAGTTCATCCTTCAAGAAAACCTTAGCGGCATTGAGTTCATCATAGTTTTTTCCTTTGAGGCGAATGGCCACAGGCTTGCCCCAGCGATTTCCGCCTCCAATAACAAACTTTTCCGCTTCCGGTATCGGGCCTATTTCCGCCCTGATTCTATTGATCAGATCAAATTGATTCAGGCCGTACTCATCTAGCTCACGATAGAAAATATTGATCATTCCTGTATGAGAACCGGACTCTCCGAGACCTGAGAAACCAATATTGGTGAACGTGCTGTTGATAATATCTTCGTCCGTATCCAACTCTTCAAGCATGTCCTTATTCACTTTCCAAATGGCGTCTTCGAACCGCTCAATGTACGTTTCTACTTTTTGCTCTCGCTCACCAGGTTTGAACTCAATGCCCACATTGAAACTATTGAATGGGATTTGAGGAAAAAAGGTCGATTTGATCTGACCGCCCATCACCAAACTCATGACAATTCCCGGAAAAGCGATTAGGAAAACAAAAGCTGTAATGTATTTGTACCTCATGTTGAACCTCAACAAGCGACCATACAGTTTGTACCTGACGTAATCAATTCCTCCATTCAGCACTTTGCGAATCTTGTAGCTACGCGTGTCCTCCTTCTTCACTCTCAGCACCTTCTTGCTGGCGAGGTGTGCCGGTAAGACAAAGAAGGCCTCCAGCAGTGAAAAGGCGAGACTAAATATGACCACAAAGGCCATGTCTCTAAGGAACTCGAATCCACCGGACAGCAACAAAAGCGGAGTGAAAGCAATAATCGTGGTAGTCACAGAAGTGAATACCGCGGGTAGCACTTCCATGGTACCCTGAACGGCCGCCTTTATTGGATTTCCATGTTTTTCAAAATGCGAGTAGATATTCTCGGCAATCACAATCCCGTCATCGACAAGAATCCCAATAACCAGTATCATTCCAAAAAGGGAGATCATGTTCACCGTGAGCCCCACAAAAGATCCCAAAATAAACATCCCAAGGAATGAGGACGGAATACCCCAAGCCACCCAAAATGAAAGTCGCAAACTCAAGAAAAGACCTAATGATATGAGTACCAGAGCAAGCCCCATAATTCCATTACCGGTCAGCAAATCGAGTCGCTGGTTGAGCATGCTCATGAAATCCCACGTCATATGAAGCGTGACACCCTCTGCTTTCTTATTGAAATCATCCACAAAAACATTTACTGCTTTTGAAATTTCCTCCAAGTCTTCGGTCTCAAGTTTCCTTACTTCAATGAAAACAGCCTGCTCACCGTTCAGTTTTGACTTGCTTGGCGTTTCGGCAAATTGCTCCGAGATGGTGGCAATGTCTTGAAGTAGAATTTGGGTGCCATCAGGGTTACTTCTTACAATGATTTCTGCAATCTTCTGCGCATCTGTCTCCTTGGCTCTCGAACGGATTAGGATTTCTTCATCTGTTGATTTGACCGATCCTGCGGATATATCCTGATTGTTCGCTCTTACAGCATTGGCCACTTGATCGAACGTGATATTGTACCGTCTGAGCGTTTCTTCCGAAACTTCAATTGAAATTTCCAATGGAGGAAAACCGGAAACACTGACCTGACTGATCGCATTGATGGCTAGCAAATCGTCCTCAACCTGCTCTGCGTATGATTTCAGTATTTTTAAATCCACATTGCCCGTCAGCGCGAGCCACTGAGCAGTTGTTCTTTGTCGCTGCTTGGCAATGACGGGTTTTTCAGCTCCAGCAGGGAATGAACTGATGCCATCCACGGCGTTTTTCAGTTCGGTGTAAACCTCATCAATGTCGTATCCTTCCTCTGTCTCCACACTAATTGAGGCCGAATTTTCGGAAGAAGTGGACGTAAACTCCTCAATCCCTGCGATGGAGTTGATGGCTTCCTCAATCTTCAAGGTGACTCCCTCCTCCATCTCCTCAGGAGATGCTCCAGGGTAGACAACTTGGATGTTTATGAACTTATCGGACTGAGTAGGGAAAAATGACTTCTTGGTAGAAACCATCGTGACCACACCACCCACCAGCGTGAGTGCGATAATGATGTTGGCAAGTATTGGAAACTTGACGAAATATTCAACTAAGTCTTTGATTGTCTTCATGATGAATTAGTTAGAAACGGTTCTCACTTTTTCCTTTGACTCAGAGAGCATTTTCTCATCATCATTCTTAGTTTCCAAGTCAATGTCTTTTGATTCTCGCTTAAATACTTTCATATCATTGTGTGCATTAATCAATGGCTCACTGACCAAATCGACTCCTTCTTCCAGTCCGTTAATGATGGCTATCTCCTCATCGGTACGGAAAATATTTACTCGCTCCACGCTTAGCAAAGAGTCTTTCAATACAAAAACTTCATTGCCATTATAGATAAGATTTCTAGGGATGATCATTCCGTCCTTTACGGTGCGAGATGGCACTGCCGCTCTCATGAATTGTCCATCAAATATTTTTTGATCGTTCGGGAAGATGGTAATAAAAACATCGACAGTCTGAGTGTTCTCATTCACGTAATCACTGATGCGCGTAATTCGTCCCTCCCAACTTTGCTGTGTTTCGTCTGAATAAATCTCAGCTGGCGAACCCTCTTGAATCCAAGCGACATCACTCGTTTCCACCGCCACTTGAAGCTCATGCACACCCGCTCGAATGATCTTGCCTATTCTAGTCCCCGAATTCACAAATGCCCCAGATTGCATCACAACCTCAGAAATGCTACCATCGAAAGGTGCATAATACCTGTGTTTCTTTAAGCGTTCCTCGCTGCTCTTAATAGAATAATAGCTTGAATAGATGCCTTGAGTAGCAATAAAAGTCTTCTCCTTATCCGATTTCGTTTCCGGCAAATCAGGGAAAGTTTTGTCAATGCTGAGTTTGCTGAAGTAAGTCTCCCAAGCTTTGAAATTATCACTAAAATCAATCTTAAGGTCAGGAAGAATGCCTGCTAAATCCTTGAGAAATGTACTCTTGGCAGCTTTGAGAGTAAGCGATGCTTCCTCATCATCTACAGAGTACAGTAGCGTACCCTTCTTGAATTTCTGGCCTGCCTTTAAGCGAACGCTCCCTTCCGTCATTCTCCCAGCCACTTCCGAGATTAGATCAATCGTCTCGGCCGTTCTGACTCGTCCATAAGAAGTGACTTGGGTTTCAATATTCTGATAGGCTACCTTTTTTGTGTCCACATATTTTTTGGCTTGTGGTGGCGCTTTCATTTCAGGCTCTTCTCTTTGACCTGATAAATAGCCCATTGCTCCAAATGCGACAAACACAATGAGAATACCAATGGACACAGTAATGATCTGTTTTTTCATGTTAGGAGGAGTTGAGTTTTAATCCTTAGTTAGACACAAATTTCCCTTCTTTTGTTTCATGTTTCTGTCGATTAATGATGAACGGACAATAACGAAGGTCTAATGCTCATTGGCCGTCTCAACGGCAGTTTTCATCTTGAACTTTTAGCACGTACTTTTAGTTGCAACAATCGAACAATCAAGTCATGAAAGACAAAAGCAAAACTGACGACTATTGGAGAGAAAAGCTAACTCCAGAGCAATACCGAATTCTTGTTGAGAAAGGAACTGAGCGACCTTTTACGGGTCCCTTCCTTGAAAACAAGGATAAAGGGGTGTATGAATGTGCAGCCTGCGGCAATGCCCTCTTCAGCTCAGACACTAAGTACGACTCAGGCTGTGGCTGGCCAAGCTTCTTCGAGCCACTTAATTCTGATGCCATCGATGAGCATCGAGACACTTCTCATGGCATGATCCGAACAGAAATCACTTGCAAAAACTGTGGTGGACATCTCGGACATGTATTCCCTGACGGCCCAAAGCCGACGGGCATCCGCTATTGCATAAATGGTGGAGCACTGGGGTTTAAATAATCTCTGCACGCTGATCTGCGAAATAAGTAAACTTGCGGCATGGAAAACTACCCACCTTGCCCGCAATGCAGCTCCAAGCTCGCATATGAAATGGACAACCTGCTCAACTGCCCTGAGTGTGGGCACACTTGGAACGTCGAAACCGAAAAAAGTGCCCCGACAGAAGAAGGCATCAAAGATGCCAACGGCAACCTTCTTCAAGACGGAGATAATGTGGTAGTGGTAAAAGACCTTCCGGTCAAAGGCTATTCCAAGGCTATCAAAGCAGGAACAAAGATTAAAAACATCCGCCTGACCGATGGCGATCACAACATAGACTGTAAAATAGATGGGTTTGGCAGCATGGCACTTAAATCAGAGTTTGTGAAGAAAGCGTAGAGATTCTGGATGTATTCGATTGACAATCCACTAATCTACCCATCCAACCATCCACACATAAGGTCTTCAACTTTCGGTTTTAGGTTGTAAATTTCTCATTTGATATTCACCAACAACCTAACCCATGAAAAGAATCTTACTACTGAGTTTCTCACTCTTGGCTTTCTTCATTTCGGAAGAAGCATTCGCACAAAAAAACAAATCAAAAACATCGTCTTCACCTGCAATCAGTCAGGAGCTCTACGATGGACTTCAGTGGAGAAACATCGGACCATTTAGAGGCGGCCGATCAGCAGCGGTTACTGGCGTTTCGGGTGTTCCAAACCTTTTTTATATGGGAACCACAGGCGGAGGCGTCTGGCGAACCAAGGACGGAGGAAATTCATGGGAAAACATTTCCGATGGTTTCTTTGGCGGCTCTATAGGAGCTGTCGCCGTGAGTGACTGGGACAATAACGTCATCTACGTGGGAGGTGGTGAAAAAACCGTGCGAGGGAACGTGTCCTATGGATACGGCATGTATAAGTCGGTAGATGCCGGCAAATCCTGGGAACATATAGGACTCAAAAATTCAAGACACATCGCAAGGATTCGTATTCACCCAAAAAATCCGGACTTGGTGTACGCTGCAGTAATGGGTGACTTGTACAAATCCTTGGAAGAAAGAGGTGTCTACAGAAGTACCGATGGCGGTAAAAGTTGGCAAAGGGTTCTTTTCGCCAATGCGGATGCAGGAGTGGTTGACCTCATCATGGATCCCAACAATCCAAGAATTCTTTTTGCCACAACCTGGAGAATTCGTCGGACGCCCTACAGCCTCTCTAGCGGTGGCGAGGGGTCGGGTCTTTGGAAAAGTACCGATGGCGGAGATACATGGAAAAACATTACTAAGAATGAAGGCCTCCCGAAGGGAGTTTGGGGTATTTCCGGGGTTACTGTGTCACCAGTAAACTCCAATCGCGTTTGGGCCATTATTGAAAATAAGGATGGTGGAGTTTATCGATCAGAAGATGGAGGTGAGACTTGGAAAATGATAAATAAAGAGAGAAAGCTCCGTCAGCGGGCTTGGTATTACACTCGGATTTATGCGGACTCTCAAGATGAAGATGGAGTCCATGTGCTTAACGTACAATACCACAAATCCAAGGATGGAGGCAAAACCTACGAGTCCTACCGCACGCCACATGGCGATCATCACGATCTGTGGATTGCACCGGAGGACAATCAGCGAATGATTATTGGTGATGATGGCGGAGGTCAAATCTCTTACGATGCGGGAGAAAACTGGAGCACGTATTACAATCAGCCAACCTCTCAGTTTTATCGAGTCACCACGGATAATGCTTTTCCTTACAGGATATACGGTGCACAGCAGGACAATTCGACAGTTCGCATTCCACACCGAATCGGTGGCGGAACCATCGACGAGAGTGATTGGGAAAGTACGGCCGGTGGAGAGAGTGCTCACATCGCAGTTGACCCTAGCGACAATGATGTGGTGTACGGAGGCAGTTACGACGGTTTTTTGACAAGAGTAGATCACAAAACTGATCAGGTGAGGGCCATTAACGTGTGGCCGGACAACCCGATGGGGCATGGAGCTGAGGGTTTCAAATATCGTTTTCAGTGGAACTTCCCTATCTTCTTTTCACCGCACAACCCAAAGCGACTTTACACGACCAGCCAGCATGTACATGTGTCGGAAGATGAAGGCCAATCATGGAAAATCATCAGCCCTGACCTTACCACCAATGACTCAACGAAACTAAAATCATCAGGTGGCCCGATTACCCAAGACAATACTTCAGTGGAATATTACTGCACCATTTTCGCCGCAACCGAATCGTATCATGAAGAAGGCGTGATCTGGGCAGGATCAGATGATGGACTGCTTCACGTGACCAGAAACGGCGGTGATAGTTGGGACAAAGTAACTCCACCTGGCATGCCCGCTTGGACGATGATTAACAGCGTGGAAATTGATCCCTTCAACAAGGGTGGGCTGTATGTGGCAGGAACTCGATACAAGCTTGGGGATTACCAACCTTACCTTTTCAAAACGGAGGATTATGGAAAATCATGGACCAAAATTGTGAACGGCATTCCTGCTGATCATTTCACCCGGGTGCTTCGGGCAGACCCAGTTAAAAAAGGCCTTTTGTATGCAGGCACAGAGACCGGGATGTATGTATCCTTCGATGATGGAGCCAACTGGCAACCACTTCAAATGAACCTACCCATCGTGCCAATCACGGATTTAGCGATCAAAGACAACAACCTGATTGCTGCGACTCAGGGTCGTAGTTTCTGGCTAATCGATGACCTCACGGTGCTGCATCAAATCGCTGATGTCAAAGGAAAGCAACATCACCTGCTAAGACCGATGGACACCTATCGACTGGGAGGAAGCAATGGTAGAACATCACGAACTGCAGGAACTGATCATCCCGGAGGTGTACTCGTTCATTATTTTGTCCAAGACACGGCAAGCTCGGATACCCTGCGGTTGGAATTTTTCACCAAAGGAGGAGAGCTTATCACAGCCTATTCTACACATCCCGATAAAGAGGCGAATGAATCCAAACTGGACGTGAACAAAGGCCTGAACGTGATGAATTGGGATATGCGATATGATGGCGCAAAGACCTTCCCCGGCATGATCCTTTGGTGGGCAACTACCCAAGGCCCACAGGCAATTCCTGAAGAATATCAGGTGAAATTTACTTCTCCTAGCGGTGCTCAAACACAGCCTTTCAATCTTTTGAAAGACCCACGTAGCGAGGCAACTGATGCTGACTATAAAAGTCAATTTGATTTTCTGATTGCCGTGCGGGACAAGCTTACCGAAACCCACGAGGCAATCATCAACATTAGAAAAGCCAAGGATCAAGTGAACGATGTGCTGAAAGGAACGGAGAACGAGGAATTGAAAAAGTATGGTAAGGACATGGTGAACGACATGAGCACTATCGAAAAAGCACTGTACCAAACGAAGAATGAAAGTGGTCAAGACCCGTTGAATTTTCCAATTCGGCTAAACAACAAACTCGGTCATTTGGCTTCTTTGTCTGGAATTGGAGACTACCCTCCTACTGATCAGGCACTGGCTTTTTACAGTGAGGTCACAGGATTAATTGATGCAGAACTGGCGAAACTTAAGGCAATTTTCGACGAGCGAATTCCTGAGTTTAACAGAATGGTGAAGGCGGCAGACATTGATGCAGTGAGATTGAAGGATTAAAAAAAGGCGTGAGTAATCACGCCCTTTATTTTGAGTTGTCCTATTTGAGTTTTTGATCCTAGAGTTCTTCGACTGATTTTTTGTACATCCGGAAAAAGAGCAAGGGAAGAAAGCCTACACAAAAGAGTAAAAAGGAAAGACCAAGCAAAAGACCAGCACCCGGCCAGTGAAGAATTTTGAATAATCCTCCAATGGCAAAAACCAAGGCACTCAATCCTCCAAAAATCCATTTTACTTTTTCGATTGTAGCTTGATTCCCAAGATGCTTAAATCGATCAGCCAGTATCAGTGGCAGAAAAATAAAGGCCAATCCAATTATGCCGATCATGGTAAGCTGATCCGCTCCAGGCAAGTGCAAAATTTTAAACAAAAAGCCAACGGCGAGGCTAAATGATGCCAAAAAACCACTGATGTAAGTGAACCTTTTCATAAATAGTATACGGTTATAATTAAGTAAAAAAATAGTTTCTTGTTGTATCTCATCGAGCCCATTCGGTGCTGTTTGCTCCTGTGCCCTGGAAAACGCCTCTTCAAAATTCAATCCCCTGTTCATGTCCATTTCTATCAGGCAACAGAAGTGATCGACTAGATCATCTTTGAGCTCTTTCTTCTTTATGGTACTACCCTCAATGACGTAGATCACTTTGTCAACATATTTATCCTCTATCATGCTGGCGAGATGTTTAAATCACTAAAAATCACCTTCTGAATTGTGGAAATAAAGTCTTTCATCTCTGCCATTAGTAGCGCTTTCTGATCTTCCCCTTTCGTGGTAAGCTTGTAATATTTCCTCACTCGCTTTCCAATATTCACCTCCTCATATGTGAGCAGGCCATCCTTGGTGAGTTTGTGAAGTGCAGGATATAGCGAGCCATCCTTCAGATGAATCTTGCCATCGGTTTCTTCCTTCACCTTAAGAGAAAGTTCATAGCCATACATCTTATCATGTTCGGATAGGAGCTTAAGCACAATGACCTCTAGGGTGCCTTTTAATAATTCTTTAGAATACATGCTGCAATATACATCGTATTATGATGTATTAATACTCAATACATCAATAAAGGTTACATTATTACTCAATATATGTTTCAATGGATAAAAAAAACCGCTCTCGGATAGAAAGCGGCTACATTTTGGTAAGAATAAAATTACACCCCAGGCAAGTAATTACTAACGTAATCTATCAAATAGCTATCCCTGAAGTCTGGGTTGTCGCGAATCTCCCGTAGCATCTGCCTACGCTTTTGCTCGTCGGTTTCCTCTAAGGCTCTGTTGACGAGTGACGCGATGGCCACATCTAATGGATTCATAGTGCCAAAATCCGCCTTGATCCAACCTTCCTTGAACCACTTGTCACCCGGCGATCGTCCCCTTACTTTGTACCACTGCCTACCCCCACTTTCTTCCATGACTGCCACTAAATCCATTCGGGTAAAGGTTTTGTCAGTACGAGTAAGTTCATCGGGTCTGGAATAGATCATCACATCGTACTGAATGGCCATGGGTACACTCCGAGGCATAACCAGTCGATTCAAAATATAGCCTTGCACTCCGCCCTTTAGTTCAACAAATACATATTCATCTTCAGCTGACCACTCCACACTATCAGCTGTTTCGAAGGTCTCACCCATGTTCACCTGAGCTATGTATTTACCATCCTTTTCGGGAGTTTCTCTTAGCGCCAGACCATTCCATAGACTCAAACCCGGGTAAATACTAAATGGCTCCTGACATTCAAATTTTCCTTCTGCATTGATTTCACAATTCTCAATGGTCTTAGTTTGATACAAGTCATACATTGCTTGACTCAATGAAGTTATTTGAATGGATCTGTCTTTGATTTCACTGTTTTCAACTTCCATGAAATCACCGCAATCAGCCAGTTTCCCTATTCGTTTACTGTCTATGTATTCATTTCCATTGTAGATGAAATACACAAATTCGTCTAGGCATTCATCGCTTGCATAAATGGTGAATTCGGTAAACTGATTTGACGATTGCCAGGAATAGAAATAGGCGTTTGGTTCAGAACCAGAATCCAGTTCATCACCGTACAAGCCCCTGTCTTGCTGTAGCTTTTTGTAAGTCTCTACCGGAATTGGGGCAATATCGATTTGATGAGCACTACCCTCATAACTCGTCAAGTTTTTAAAATTGAAATCACTCTCCTTTATGTCAAGCTTGCCACATGAGCTCATAAAAAAAAGGATGAGTGTAAGAGCAACAACCTGCTCAACCCTCTTCTGCTGCTGCTTCTTCATAGTATTCTTCTTCGTAGTACTCTTCTTCATCATAATATTCTGCGTCAAATCCATCATCGTAAAAATGAAAATAGGTCGGATCCGTTATGGTGCTTTGTTCCGCCATCCATTCACCATCGTATAGATGCATGGCCTTGTTCATGGCATACACTACCTGATTATACGAACCATCGATTTTGCGTCGGATAAACATCCCAATGATCACACGATCCATTTCAGAATTACCAAAACTACCTTCTAGGTGTGAATAGGCATCAAAATCATCGTGGGTCATGGCATCTTCATAATTGGCCGCCGCTTCATCCAGATCGAATTCATAAGTGAACTGTCTCCATTGCTTCCACGTGTATCTGGCATTCTCCCTGAAAACCGTTTGATAAATACGCTTGGCTGCCACACCCAGGAAATCATCTTCTGGATCGGGAAGCAGGTTATTGGCCGCCCATTTTATGAAGTCGTCATTTACCCTGCTGAAATCAGTGTAATCCTCCGTGTATCGATCATACACATTTATGCCTACCAGCTTTTCCATCGCATCGATTCTATCCGAATCCGAGAAATAATTTTTGTAGTAGCCTGCTTGTTGGTAATCCCCCTGAGAGGCAACATACGTGGAAAAATCAAAGAAAAAATCCCACATGTAAAAATGATTATTGTCTCGCCACTCGCCATACCTGAAGGATCCGAAATCTTTGCCCAAAAGACTGACTTGATCGGTGCTTTCATCAAATTGGTAGAACCGATCAAAGCCAGCTGAATCGTACATATTGATCATCCCGATATAGTATTTCTCATACTCTGGCTTCAAGAATCCATCGGGATCAAAATAAGTTAGAGCCCGGACGTCTTGAACGAATCTGGTGGATTGAAATTCAGGACTTTCACCTATGCGTTTCAGGTCAGCCATTTGTTCCTTACCTTTCATTTCACGTGCCTTGTAGACCATTTGGGCAACTAAGATTTCTGATGGGTCTGAGGTCTTACTGCCATCTCTGATCCATCCGGTGGTAAAAGAATTGGCGTTAGAAATCCTGCCAGTTACTTGAAACCACCCGACTCCATCAATCATTTCCTTACTCTCCTGACGAAATACTATTAAGTCAAGCGGCTGAAACTGATTGCTGGTGGATGTTAGTAAATCCGGCCTTGAATAAATGGTAGTCGGCTTGGTGATGGCTGCCAAGCTCGCGTCTTTGAATAAGTAACTTCCAACAGCCCAGCCCTCCGTGCCATCGGATAGCCTTATCAAGGCATATTCGTATTGTACTTTTCCATTTGTGTCCGTGACCAATGAATCAAGCCAAGCAACCTCCTCACCTATGGCCAATGAGGTCAGCCAATCCCCAGAAGCTTCCGGCGTTTTTCTTACCGAGACATTATTTCCAAGGCAAATTGCTACCGATGGCCCTGAGTAGGTTTCTTCCATTTCAGTAGCTTCCTCTGCCGTATTTTCCTTCTTAGATGCACAGGAACCAAGCACTATCAGGCAGCAAAAAACGAGGTGGGATTTCTTCCAAGTCATAGGTGGTGGTTTGAATGATGATTCAAGATACAAAACTCCTGATTTGACTACAACACCAGCTTTAAATGATCACACCCTGACAAGGCAAGTTTTAGAATAGTCAAAAAGAAAAATAGTCTGGCTAGTCATTGGCAGACAATTATATTTGCGCTCCCTAAATCGAGAGAATGTATAACGTAGTAATTATTGGTGGTGGAATCGTGGGTTTAGCGTCCGCATTGAAAATCAAAGAGGCTAATCCAAGGTATCGTGTGGCAGTGGTGGAGAAGGAGAAAGCCATCGCTCAGCATCAAACCGGGCACAATAGCGGGGTAATTCATTCCGGGCTTTACTACAAGCCGGGGAGTCTCAAAGCAAAGAATTGCATAGACGGATACAATCAGCTCATTCGGTTTTGTGAGGAAGAGGGTGTCAATTATGAATTGTGCGGCAAAATCGTGGTTGCCACCTCGCAGGAAGAAATTCCCTATTTGGACAAGCTAACTGAACGAGGCAGGGAAAATGGCCTAACCAACCTGAAGGAACTTTCTAGCGAAGAATTGAAAGAGCACGAACCACATGTGAATGGAGTCAAGGGTTTGTTCGTGCCTCAGACTGGCATCATCGACTACAAAGAAGTAGCAGCCAAGTATGCCGAGAAATTTCAGCACTTTGGAGGAGAAATTTTTACCGACACCAAAGTGCTTGACTTCAAGAAAAATGATCCACTGGTGGAGGTTATCACCAATAAACAAACGCTCGTTTCAAGATTAGTCGTAAACTGCACGGGCCTCCATTCTGACAAAATCACAAAGCTCACGGGCGTGAAGCCAACCTACAGAATCATTCCTTTCCGTGGGGAGTATTATCAGTTAAAACCTGAGAAAGAGTATTTGGTCAAAAATCTTATTTACCCTGTTCCTGATCCTAATTTTCCTTTCCTCGGTGTGCACTTCACTCGAATGATCAATGGAGGAATTGAAGCTGGACCAAATGCGGTTTTAGCGTACAAGCGCGAAGGGTATTCTAAGACTGACATCCATTTGGGTGAGCTCTTGGGATCGTTGGGCTACAAGGGATTCCGGACAGTCGCGAAGAAATACTGGAAAACGGGAATGGGTGAATTTCATCGATCCTATTCCAAATCAGCTTTCACTAAAGCGCTTCAAAACCTTCTACCTGAAATCGAAAAAGGTGATTTGAAGAAAGGTGGTGCCGGAGTGCGTGCACAGGCATGTGACGAAAATGGTGGATTAATAGACGACTTCTTGATTTTCGAGAAAGACCAATTCATCAATGTGGGGAATGCCCCCTCACCTGCCGCTACTTCTTCGCTATCAATTGGGGAACATGTCGCACAGCTAGCAATCGGGAAACTCGAAAAGTGAACTCAGAACTCCTAAATGGAGTTTATTTGAGCATGAAATCGATACACCTTGTTTTAGTCCTTGCCTTAGCATCCAGTGCTTGCGCTCAAAGCTCGCAGAAAAAAGAAGCCACTTCCAGTACAATCAAGAAAATTGAAAAGTCTGAAAGTGCATGGCGGGCTGAGCTAACCGAATTTGATTATTACGTCCTTCGAGAAAAAGGAACTGAGCGAGCCTTCTCCGGCGAATATTGGAACAACAAAGAAGAAGGCATGTATGTCTGCAAGGCATGTCAGCTCCCACTCTTCAGCTCACAAACCAAATTCAAATCCGGTACCGGATGGCCGAGCTTTTATACACCTGTGAACGACACGAACGTTGCGGAAGAGTCCGATGTGAGCTACGGAATGGTTAGAACCGAAGTGCTCTGTGCGAGATGTGACGGGCATTTGGGTCACGTTTTTCCTGACGGGCCAAAACCGACGGGTCTACGATACTGCATCAATTCTGCTTCTTTGATGTTTGAGGCTAAGAAGCCTTAACCGTAGGATTTTCAAAAAACTCAAGCGCTCGATACTCCATCCAACTGTATTCGTCCTTTTGCAGGGTAAACCCCACATGCCCGCCCCTTTCAGGCATTTCAAGGAAAACATGCTCAGCTCGGTTGGCATACTCAATTGGGTAGTTTTTTTCGCCAAGCATGGGGTCGTTCTTCGCGTTTGCGACCAACGTAGGAATTGAAATATTTGGCAAGTGAAGATCGCTTCTGGCCTGATCGAAGAAGGCTTGCTCCGACTCGAAACCGTACACCGGAATGGTGTATTTCCAGTTAAAATCATGGAAATCTTTAATTTCTGACCAGTCGTATTTGAGATCAGGGAAGTTCTCTGCTTTTAGCTCCATCTTCGCTTTTAGCTTTCTAATGAATCTCTTTTCATAAAACCTATTTTCCTTTTTATTGATTTCCGCTGAGCTATCCTGCAGGTGGCAAGGGACGGAGAAGGTTGCTGCCGATCTCACTCGACTATCTAGGTCGTTTCCCTTCACGCCTAAATACTTCAACGTCATGTTGCCTCCCATGGAGTAGCCTACTAGATGAATATGGGAATACGCCTGATCCAATGCCTTAGCTATTACGGCTCCAATGTCGTCCACATCACCGTGTTGGTACGATTTCCTCAGCCGATTGATTTCGCCACTGCATCCGCGACAGTTCCAAGCCAAAACATCGTATCCCTGATCCCTGAAAAACTTAGCTGATCGTCTGATGTATTGTCTGTCTGAATTTCCCTCAAGGCCGTGAGAAAGGATCAACAACTTGGAGTTACCATTCCTGATCCAATCCAAATCCAAAAAATCACCATCTTCCAATTCTAGGCGCTCACGGGTATATCTCACACCCTCCGTCCTAAAAAAAACAGACGGTACGATGGTTTCTAAATGACGATTGGGCAGGAACCATGGGCGGTTCGAATAAGATGACTTCTTTAGGACTGGCAATTTTGAAATACTTGTTGCGATGTTAAAACGGGGAAGTTAGGAAAACCAGTTTTGAGAACGACTGATTATTGCCTCCTCTTCGCGCCAAGATCAAATACTCTGGAAATATTGAAGCCAAAGTGAAGTTGAGTTTTCGAAATGTCGTCTCGCGTTTCGCCAATGAATCCCTGCTCGTTCATTTGTTCGGCATTTGTGAAATGTAGTTGAAATACATGTCCACCTGTCTCTATATCCACCCCAAATGCGACCGCATCGAATCTGTCCTCATTATAGTTGGTCAGCTGCGGATAATACTCCAAATTAATCGCCACACGGTTGGAGACCTTGTATCTTCCACCCATGCCCATTGCAATCAAGGTGTTATCATCATCATCGGTTGGCACCAGTGGCCGGTAAATCATGGTCGGCATTAATTGAAGAGAAAGATTAGCGTTCATTTTTCTGGCTATCAGAAGCTGGCCAGTGTAATCATACCGATGACTTTTTTCATCAAAAGAAAAATTGCGGTCGCTATTGTACGCCACACTACCGAATGCCGTCACCGTCACAGGACTTTTGCCTGACTGCCGAATGGCCCGATATTTCAAGAACGTGTCGAATGTTTTTTGAAAGGAAGCCCGGCCAATTCCTATATTTAGGTTTTTGGCCAGGCCGTATTCTAACCCTAACCGAATGGTCGCATTGTCCAGTCCATACGCTTGCTGACTACCTCCATTCAATCTTCCAAACCTGTGACCGATGATAAACTCCAGCACCTTTGGACTCCTGATTTCGGCGGTGTGTCCATTGATCAGCCGGGTACTTTTGAAGGTAGCCGACACATACTCGTCGCTGGAAGCATCATCCAACAAATCCAAAAGTTCATCCTGAGCATGCAGACATAAGGCAACAAGAATAAAAGACAGAAGTAGGTTAAATCTTCTCATAAGTGAATGACACGGTTATTTCAATTTCCTCTGCAATGTTGTAGAATACTGCCTTGGGTATTTTGATATTATAGTCAGCTAGGGCAATTACAAAGGTTGCATCAGCTTTCAGTCTATCTCCATTTTTGACGATCGTTCCGGTGACAGAAATTTCCCTTTTTACCCCGTGAAGATCCATCTCTCCAGAAACCGTCACCGTGTTTTCTCCTTCCTTCAATTCTTTGGTATCGAGGGTGCCCAAAAAAAGCGCCTTTGGGTACTTTTCAGTCTCCAGATAGTTCTCGTTGTAATGCTCCTGCATCAGTGATTTCTCGAAAACGAACTGGTTCATTGGGATGGAAAACACGATGTTTCCAGATGTCATATCCAGCACTGTTGATGCTTTTTTATTGATGGCTTCTATATCCTCAAGAGGAGCCTCTGAAAAGAATTGGATTCTGGATTCTGTCGCTTTGAATTTCTGAGCATTGGTAGCAAAAACCACCAATAGACTTAATAGAAGTACAATCTTCCTCATCTCTCCTTAATTATCAAGCGCACCGTCATCCACCCAGCACGCAATCAAATCTACTTCTTCCGGGGTAAGTACACCTGGGTCTCTCGGCATAGCGCCACTCTGCGTCCGAGATTTTATAATTGACGCTTTTGCAAGCACATCCTCCTTCTGTGTCCAATTCCTATCGTCTCCATTGTCCCCGTTGTGGCAAGTCGAAAACGTACACTGGGCTAACAACAATGGCATGATGTCATCTTCTAAACTGATCCCCGTCAAAACCTGATGCTCTTTGGTGGCACTACAATTTTCTTCATCGGTCACGGTCACGGAATACGTGCCAGCTGCCAGATTGGTGAAAGTGCCTGAGGCTTGGGAGGCTCCTCCATTAAGGCTGTAAGTTACTTCGCCTGTTCCGCCAGTTGCAGAAGTGGTGATGGTTCCGTTCGTCGTTTCGCATCCAGAATCGGTAGAGGTAGGATCATTGAGAACTATTGATCCTGTAGTTCCGACCGTGATGTTCACAGTTGCAGTGCAGTTATTTTCATCCTTTGCGGTGACAGTGTATGATCCAGCCGCCACACTAAATATACCTGAGGACTGAAACGAAGTTCCGTTGATACTGAATGTGACGTCACCGCTCCCACCCGTGCTCGACACTTCTAATGCCCCATTGGAATCACAATCTGCATCGGTCGTGCCGACTTGACTGACACTCAAATCGGAACCAGAACAATCTACCTTCATGTCATCGCCAGAATCTCCACCACAGGAAATTAGTGCGGATGTGAACGCAACGGCAAGTATTAATACTAAATTTTTCATTTTTCAGGGTGTTTACCAATCTAATTTAGGGAAAATATATGTAGCTACACAATTGGCCCCAATACTTCTTCAAAATGTAAGTTTTGCTCAAACACGCTAAAGAAACAGTTTCAGATGGTGCATCCCTAATAGGAATTTTCCTTCAAATCATTCTCTTTGAGAATTCTTCTAAGGATCTTCCCCACATTTGACTTGGGGAGTTCATCGGTAAATGCCACATATTTTGGGCGCTTATAACCGGTTAAATGTTCATGACAATGTGCCTTCACCTCTTCTTCGGTGAGGGAATCATCTGCTTTCACAATGTACACCTTCACCGCTTCGGTTGATTTCTCATCTGGTACTGCAATAGCCCCTACCTCAGCTACCTTTTCCATACTCGCGATGCAATCCTCCACTTCGTTCGGGTATACATTGAATCCTGATACCAGAATCATTTCCTTTTTCCTATCGACAATTCGGATGAACCCGTCTGGTTCTTGAATGGCAATGTCACCAGTTTTAAAATACTCACCTGAGAAACAATTCTTAGTTTCCTCCGGTCTTTCCCAATATCCTTTCATCACTTGAGGTCCCTTTGCACACAGTTCTCCGGGCTCCCCGTAGGCCACTTCGTTTCCATCATCGTCGAGCATTACTATGTCCGTGCTTGGTACAGGTAATCCGATCGACCCAATTCGTGCGGCGTTAAGCGGGTTTACGCAAAGCACCGGAGAAGTCTCCGTTAGGCCATAACCCTCGGCAACTGTGACGCCTGTCACTTGCTCCCATTTTTCAGCTACGAATCTTTGAAGGGCCATACCACCTGCTATGGCCACTTTCAAATTGGAATGATCTACCTGAGCAAACCCTGGCGTACTTAGCATCCCATTGAAAAGTGTATTTACCCCCGTGATGAAGGTGTAGGGGTGTTTTCCTAATTCCTTAATAAACCCTTTCATGTCGCGAGGGTTGGTAATCAGTACACTTTTGGCACCCAGCTTGGCACAAACAAATGCATTCACTGTAAGCGCAAAAATGTGATAGAGGGGTAGAGCGGTAATGAAAACTTCTTTGCCTTTTTCAAGCGAGGAGGTCGCCATCCACTCAGATACTTGCTGGAGGTTTGCGATGATATTTCTGTGGGTCAGCATAGCACCTTTAGAAACTCCTGTGGTTCCTCCAGTGTATTGCAGGAAGGCCGTGTGCTCAGATCCTATTGATGGCTTGTTATAAGTAGCTGAATCGCCCTTTGCCATTGCAGTTTTAAAGGGTATGGCATTTGGCAAATGATAGCGTGGAACCATTTTCTTGATGTACTTCACCACGAAACTGACGATCCCTCCTTTCAATCCACCGAGCATATCTCCGAGCTGGGTCACAATCACATGCTCAATTTTTGTTTCAGGTAGAATCTCCTCCAGATTACTCGCAAAGTTCGCTAAGATCACCACTGCCTTGGCTCCAGAATCATTGAACTGGTGTTTCATCTCTGAGGGTGTGTAGAGAGGGTTCGTATTCACCACTGTAAGTCCGGCACGTATTGCTCCAAAAAGCACAACAGGGCTCTGCAGAATATTAGGCATTTGAATAGCCAGCCGATCACCAGGCTGCATTCCCAGGTCATGCTGAAGGTACGACGCAAAGACTTTGGACTTCTCTTCCAATTCGGCGTAGGTCATGCGCTTGCCCATGTTTTCATAGGCGTCTAATGAACTATACTCGTTGAACGAACTTTCTAAAAGATCTAATAATGTGGCGTAAGCATCGGCATTGATTTCATGCGACACTCCTTCTGGGTAATTATCTCTCCACGGATATTTGCTCATGTCCTTCTTGGGTTGAGGTATAAATATAAAACGTTCGCTTAGCTTAAGGAAGTTTGGTCAAACTCTAAAATCAAATCCTTTCCATAAGCGGTTGAAGGCGTCTGGAAACCTGACTTAAAATTGTCATCAAGAACCTTTTGCGCTATCCCAACTGCCGTATCGGCGGTGAGTGTGTAGCCGTTCGGAACGACCAATCTTTTCTCGATCGATTGTGATCCATTGGACACTTGTCCCCATAAATGGGTGCTTGAATTAAGTCGCTTCTCATCCGTCGGGCCATCAGGCTTCTTGTCCACCTGCTTTTTCATAAAATTCTTCACAGTCCGTAATTTCAAGAACCATCCTAATTTATTCACCCTTCTGACCTGACTAATTTGCTGCGGATTGGTGCCAGCATACACCTTGATATTTGGAATGCCTGTACTGTGGAAAGCTGTGGAAATATCGCCCCAAGAAATAGCCATGCACGTTTGTTCAAAATCGCCAAAGTCCACGAGCCTGGTCGTTTCTCCCATTTTGGCAAAAGCATATTCACCGTTCTTTCTAAAGGCCTGTCCTTGTCCAAGATTTTCTATCATGGTCTTGGTGGTTCCTCTCGATAACTTTCCTCCTTTGCTTACGAATGCCAACTCCAGATGTGTAGCGTCAGGAAGTGCGTCTTTGAGCATGACCGCCAAACAATCCGATGGCACCACATCAAAACCTGCACCGGGGAGTAGCATTAGATTCTTGCTTTGTGCCTGGTCGGAATAGGTTTTGGCTAAATCAAAAACCTCGTATTCACCGGTGATATCTAAGTAATGCGTATCAGTGGCAAGACAGCCTTCAATCATTTGTTTTGAGGTGTGAATGAACGGGCCACCGCAATGAATCACAACTTCTCCTTTTTCTAAAAAAGCCCTCAACCTCTCAGATTGATTAACATCAAATACATCAAACTCTAATCCGTGTTTTGAAGCCTGATCTTTAACCTTAGCTCCATTTCTTCCGGCTATAATTGGTTTGATGCCTCTTTCAATACATTGCTCAACTATTAGGCGACCGGTATAACCGTAGGATCCGTATATCAATAAATTTTTCATAACTAAAACAAAGCCCCTCCTCCGACAGGTCAGAAGAGAGGCCTATATTCTTGGGCTTATTCTTAAATTAATTTTTCAAATGAAATGTCCAAACGGGCACCTGAGCATGATTCACTACATCTTCAGCAATGCTTCCTTTGAGAAAGTGACGAACGCCTTTCAACTGGTTGGTGCCTAGTGCAATCATGTGTGCTCCGATATCTTCCGCGTAAGCTATAATACCGTCCTCTTCGTTTGAATAATTGTAAATCTCAGTTGTGTAGTTCAGGATATTGTAATTAGCCACAAACTTGTCGAGAAGCTTATTATCCAATCTGCTTGAAGTAAAACTCGCCGGTGTGTTAATGATAACGATTCGTAATCTTGCACCTAAGAGGTCTCTGAATGCGAGCATTCTATTCACGAAATTCTCATCAACCTTTTCGAAATCAGAAGCGAACACGATTTCTTTTATGATTTCGGCATTTGCCTTATTTCGAACAGTCACAACAGGGCAACTGGCATTTCTCACTATTTTCTCTGAAAATGAACCAATAAAAAACTCTTCAAGTCCTTCTGCTCCGGTGGTACCCATCACGATGAGGTCACACCCATTGCTTTCTACCTCTTCCACCAACTCTTCATCGGGGTTTCCAAGTTTTATTTCTGCTCGTACTGATACGTTCGCATTGCCAGCATCGGCTATCGCCTCTGCCATTTTCTTTTCCGTTTGCTCAATGAGACGCTTCATGTACATAACTTCCATGGGGTCTACATCGCTAATGCCCATTGTCTTCATACGTGAAGCGGAGGGGTGCTCGATGACATGGAATAGGGTAACCTCACCGCCACCTTTGTAGGCAAGCTGAACGGCAAAATCGAGTGAATGTCTTGAAATATCAGAGAAATCGTAAGGAACGACAATCTTTTTCATGTAGAATAGTTTTTCAGAAAGTTAACGCTATTCCGGCACTAACCAAAACTCACATTCCCCAGAAAGAAAAGGACAACAAACAGAAGGGTCGTTAAAGCCATTTGTTTTAGGAAAGGATCCAGTTTCCTTGGATCATCGTGTTTTTTCACTGCCACCCAATTGATGATCAAAAGTGGAATGGAAACAAGAAATAGCCATTGCCAACCAGAGAAGCCTGTTAAAAAAGCAAAGTAGCTAACCAAGCCAATTGCCGAAATCAAAATTAGTCCGTGATAAATCACGGCATTCTTTCGGCCAATCCGAACCGGGATTGAATATTTTCCGGATGCTTTGTCAGATTCTATATCTCTGATATTGTTCACATTCAACACTGCCACGGCTAGCAAACCGAGCGTGGTAGCAGGAAGGAGATTGAGCCAATCGAAACCTTCTGAATAAAGAAAATGACTCCCCGAAACACCGACCCAACCAAAGAAAACCAGCACGAAAAAATCGCCCCATCCGCTGTATCCGTATGGGTTGTCGCCCATGGTGTATTTGACGGCTGCCCAAATAGAAAAAAGCCCTAGCAAAAGAAAACCAACGATCAATCGCCAATCCCCGAATGCCAAGTAAATGAGGCTCAACCCAAATCCAAATGACAAAACCGCCATGAAAGCAATTGCTCGCTTCATCCGTGATTTGGTGATGAGTCCTTCCTGAATGGTTCGGCTTGGACCCACTCTGCTTTCACCGTCCAGCCCACTGACCGCATCGCCATAATCGTTGGCGAGGTTGGACAGGATTTGGAGTGAAAATGCCGTGGCAAGCGACAGGCCATAAGTCAGCCAATTGAAGAAACCATCCATGTAGGCCAGGATTGCTCCCATAGTGAGAGAAGCCCAAGCCAATGGCAAGGTTCTCAATCTTATCGCCTTGATCCACGGGCTAGCCATTACATCCGCTCTGGTACATTGATACCTAGAAGCTCCATGCTCTTCTTGATCACTTTGGCCGTAGAGGCCGAAAGCGCGATTCGCATTTTGACCAAGTCTTTGTCGTCTTCACCAAAAATTGAAACTTCTTGGTAAAAGCCGTTGTAGTCTTTTGCGACATCAAAAACATACTGCGCAATAAGGGCTGGAGAATACTCCTTCGCTGCATTGGCAATCACATCTGGAAACAGACTCAGGCGATAAATCAGTTCGCTTTCCTTTGCATGAAGAGCCAGAGTCGTTCCAATTTCAGGGCTAATTTCTAGCGTCTCGGCTCTGCGAAGTATTGCGGAAATTCTGGCATGCGTGTACTGAATGAATGGCCCTGTGTGCCCTTGAAATTCAATGGACTCTGCTGGGTCAAAGAGCATTCGTTTCTTTGGATCAACCTTGAGGAGAAAATATTTCAAGGCACCAGACCCGAGCGTTTTGTACAGATCCTTAGCCTCTTGAGGCTCCATTCCTTCAATTTTGCCCAGCTCCTTAGTATGCTTCTCGGCCGTGTCGAACATTTCCTGAAGGAGGTCGTCTGCATCCACTACTGTGCCCTCCCGAGATTTCATTTTGCCCGATGGCAAATCGACCATGCCGTAAGAAAGATGATGCAAACCTGAAGCATAATCTCGCCCCAACCTTTTCATGATAGCGAAGAGCACTTTGAAGTGGTAGTCCTGCTCATTGCCCACCACGAATACCGACTTATCGAACGGGAAGTCCTGATGCTTCATGTCGCAGGTGCCCATGTCTTGTGTCATGTACACAGCCGTTCCATCTCCTCGGAGCACGAGCTTTTCATCCATCCCCTCTTCTGACAAATCAACCCAAACCGACCCGTCCGGTTTCTTGAAAAACACGCCTTTGTTCAAGCCTTCATCCACAATGTCCTTACCGAGCAAATAGGTGTCCGACTCCTTGTACATTTTGTCGAATTCAATTCCCATCGTCTCGTACGTCTTATCGAAACCATCGTACACCCAATCGTTCATTTTTTGCCACAGAGCAACAGTTTCTGAGTCTCCATTTTCCCATTTTTGAAGCATCTCCTGCGCTTCTAAAATAGAAGGCGCCTTCTTCTTGGCCTCCTCTTCTTCCATGCCTCCATCGACCATTTCCGCTATTTCCCTTTTGTACAATTGGTCAAACTTCACATAGTATTTTCCGATCAAATGATCTCCCTTGATCCCTGCACTTTCAGGCGTTTCACCGTCACCCATTTTCTGGTAAGCAAGCATGGATTTACAGATATGCACTCCGCGATCATTGACCAAATTCACCTTCAGTACCTCGTAACCAAAAGCAGCTAAAATTCTGGCTGTAGCATCCCCTAGAAAATTGTTTCGGAGGTGACCAAGGTGGAGAGGCTTGTTGGTGTTGGGAGATGAAAACTCGACCATGACCTTTTTCCCATTCGATGGGTGAACGCCGTAGTTTTCACTTTGGCTAATTCCTGTCAGCACTTCCAGCCAAGCAGTGTCAGTGAGTTCGAGGTTCAAGAATCCTTTAACCACATTGAAACCACTTACTTCATCACAATTTTCCTTTAGGAAATCTCCAAGCCTTTTACCAGTCTCTTCAGGGTTGAGTTTTGAAACCTTTCCGAAAGGAAATGTCACAAACGTGTAGGTTCCTTCGAACTCTTTTCGTGTGGGTTGAAGGGCCACATCGGCTACATCAAGCGAATGATTGAAAAGAGTTTTGAAGGCATCTGATAAGGCCTGCTTTATTTTTTGATCTAACATGGATCAGTCGGTAATTAATTGTTTTGGTAGGAAAACTTCGGCCATCATGCACCGAACTCCCCCGCCACCAAGTGTCTCTATCGTCGGGATTGGGCTGTGAATAATTTGCCCAAAGCTTTCTATTTGTTTGATCTGTTCGTTTGTCAGGCTTTCGTAAGCAGCCAGTGACATCACGGTAAATCGCTCGTTTCGGTCATTTCTTACCTGAAGCATGTTGCCTGCAAATTGGTGCATCTGGTCTTCGCTAATCTCAATAATTTCCTTTCCGGTAGTATTTAAAGAAAAGATTACCCGCTCTCTCTCTACTTCATCGTCAATGCACGCTGTACACAGAATGGCAAAATCCTCACCCAGAGCCATCATTACGTTGGTATGATAGATTGGCAATCTGTCTTCTCCAACCTGCTGATAGGCCGTGAATTTCACCGCTTGGTATCCAGTTTTTTCACAGAAGATATCCAACACATTTTCATTCGTTCGCTCAGAAATAGCCGCATACACAATTTTATTTGTGCGATCCAAAATCATACTTCCAGTGCCCTCCAAAAATTGCCCTTGCTTTTCCCACTCAGTTAGGCTCTCCCGACGCGTCACCAAAAAATCTCTGGACAAGCTATCCACTATTTCTTCTCTTCTTTCCAGTCTCCTATTCTGAGCGTACATCGGGTAGGTGATCACGGTCCCGTCTTCATGGAAGGAAATCCAATTGTTGGGAAAAATGGAATCGGGCGTTTTCTCTGATTCCATGTCATCGAAAACGTAAACCTCGATGCATTTGGCTCTTAGTTTTTCTACGAAAAGATCAAACTCAGCAAGTGCCTTATCTTGGATTTCATCAGAGGATGCACCTTCAATGTCTTGTTGAAAGAAATTATTAACGGCCGTCTGCTCATTCTTTCTGAAAGAAATCGGACGAACCATAAAAAGTGTATTTGTGATCTGATTACTCATAGCTTCTTCTTAGCGGCATTGTCGTACATCTTAGTAATCCTTCCATTTTTGCAACTTCTCGGTATTTTACTTTTTCCACGGTCAATCCCCATTTTTCGAACTGTTCGTTCAGTCTTGTGAAGCTGCCGTCCGAAATCACCACCTCAGGGCTAATGGAGAAGAAATTCGAATTCATCTCGTACATCTCGTCTCTTGAAATTTCAAACACATTTTCTCTACCGAAAAATTCAATCAGAAAATCTACATCTTCGGTGTGCTTAAAGCCACCAGAATAGATGACTGCCTTGTCTTTACCGACCGGTTGAAAACAGCAATCCAGATGGAGTGCATTGTCTCTTGGATTTTCATCAGATTTCTTCAATTCAAAAGCTCTCACCTTCCAATTGGGGAATGACTTTCGCAAGAATTCGACTCCATGACGATTGGTTCGAGCAGTTAAATATTTTTCAAAATCATCATCCTCGGAGTACCCTACAAACAGGTGGCCGTTCCAAGGCATGATGTCCCCGCCCTCCATTCGCTCGTGCTCATCCGGCAGCAATACTTTTTCGACATTGTCAATAATATGCTGAATGCCATCCGATTCTTTCTTCCGCAATTCGGTCACGCAAGGAACCACCAACACATCCTCTATGACCACTGCAATATCTCGACTGAAAATCTGATTGTAATCTCCAATGACTTTTGGTCGCCAAACTTTCACACCGTGCTTTTCCAGCACCTTCGCTACTTCATCCATTTCCAGTCTCAAATCAGACTCTATTGGGAAAGTTCCAGCTTTCAAATGCTCTCTTGATTTTGGGTCATAGGTAGTCTCCATGGTCGGAGTGCCACCCATACTCTCTGCCGTGCCTAATATGACTTCCTGCAGGGGGGCAGTTTCGTCAAGAATTTTTATTGGGATCATGCTGTAATTCAAAGGCGCAAAATTAACCTTTATAAAATGAGTTAGAAATGCTTTTTCCAATTTCGATTTTTCATCCTTACTTGCAGCTTTCTTTTGACTGTTAGATGAAAACGTACCGCGACTTAATTGATCAAACTTTTGATTTTCCAACCAAGGAATTTTCTGTGAAGAATAATCAGCTTCATTTTCATGATGTTAATCTTCAGGAAATAATCAATACGTACGGTACGCCACTTAGACTGACCTATCAACCTAAGATTGGAAATAACATTCGATATGCTCAGGAGCTTTTTGCAAAGGCAATGAAGAAATTCAACTACGAAGCTTCTTACACCTATTGCTATTGCACCAAGTCCTCTCATTTCAGATTCGTTCTGGAAGAAACTTTGGCCAATGGCGCGCACGTGGAAACGTCCTCAGCTTTTGATATCCCATTGGTAAGAAGCCTCCACAAAAAAGGAAAGCTCACAAAAGACCACTTCATCATTTGCAATGGCTTCAAGCGGCCTCTTTATCTGCAGTATTTAAGTGAGTTGATCAACGATGGATTCAAGAATTGCACCCCCATTCTCGATAACCTTAACGAGCTCAATTACTATGACGAGCATGTGAAAGGCGACTTCAACTTGGGGATTCGCCTTGCCGCAGATGAGGAACCCAACTTCGCTTTCTATACTTCACGACTGGGCATTCGCTACGATGACGTAATGGACCTCTACAAAGAGCGGATTCAGAATCATCCTCATGCTAAGCTGAAGATGCTTCACTATTTCATCAATACGGGCATCAAGGACACGGCCTATTATTGGAGCGAGCTGAGCCGATTCGTGTACATGTATTGTAAGCTGAAGAAAATCTGTCCTGAGTTGGACTCGATCGACATTGGCGGTGGTTTCCCAATCAAGAACTCACTGCATTTCGAATACGATTATGAATACATGGTGGAGCAGATCGTAGAAAACATCCAATGGATTTGTAAGAAAAACCATGTGCCCGTTCCGAATATTTTCACTGAGTTTGGAAGTTTTACTGTTGGTGAGAGCGGAGCAACACTTTATTCCGTACTAGACGAAAAACTACAGAACGATAAGGAGCTTTGGTACATGATGGATGGCTCGTTCATCACTCATATGCCAGATGTGTGGGGCTTAAATGAGAAATTTATTTTGCTGCCAATCAATCACTGGGATAATCGTTTCCATAAAGTGAATATCGGCGGATTGACGTGTGATAGCATGGATTACTACGACTCGGAAGCACACCTCACAGAGGTCTTCTTACCGATGAAAAAGGAAAATGAGGAGCTATACTTCGGCTTTTTTCACAATGGCGCTTACCAGGAATCTCTAGGTGGATATGGTGGCATTCAGCATTGCTTGATCCCAGCTCCCAAACATGTGCTCATCAAAAAAGACAAGGATGGCAATCTTCAATCGGAGCTTTTTGCTGAAGAACAGACTAGCGAGTCTATGATGAGGATTTTGGGGTATGAGTGATCGGACTTTAATCAAGCTTCCATTTCTCAGGATCTAGTAAAACTAAGGTGTTTATCATATTGGCTAACAATACTGATGACTTCATGTCTGGAGAATGGGGTTTACTCTTGTCACTTTCTCGAATATCGGAACGATAATACCATTGTGGGGTGTAGTATGAAGTCTCCGATTGGTAATCAGTAATAATCATGACATCATTACTGAAAAGATAATCCTGAACATCTTCAAGTTCAATATAATGACCACCCTCGCCATCAAAATAGGAGATTTTTATCGGCTCCTTGAATGAACTAAAATGCTTACTAACTTCTGGGCGCACTAAAAGTGCAGCTTTGGCTGCAATACAGTAAGAATTATCTGGATTTTTAAAATCGAATGAACAGGCTAATGGATATTCTGAAGGTTCAATCTTACACGATCTCGTTTCTGGAATTTTATCAAGAAAGATCACTTTGTCTGATTGAAACGTATAACTCACACTGTCAATTAACACAGAATTACTAATTATAACACACTTGACCCCTTCTTGAAGAACAAATTCAACCAATTGTGGAATTAAATAAAATTCATCTTTCTTAAGGTTCAGAACACTAATATTATATTCATTCTTCTCAAACTCCATAAAATCGCTTGGAAGATATGAGCTGGATTGGCAAGCATAAAAAAGCAATCCAGATAAACTAAAAATGAAAATTCGCTGAATCTTCAACATGTCAGGAATTTAGGATTATTCCTGCTAGTTCCCTCACATCCTTCACCCCATAGTCCCCCATTGTTTTCTCCTCTTCTTCGTAAAAACCCTCAATAAAAACACGGATCGTTTTGATGCCAAACTTCTTGGCTGGAATCAGATCACGCTCCTTGTCACCCACCATCCACGATTGTTTTGGGTCGATATTGAATTTGGCCATGGCTTTTTCCCACATGAGAGAATCCGGCTTTCGGAGAAGACTCTCAGAAACTGATGGATGTCCTGCCGCATAGTAAAAGTGATCAATAAGCTCTCCAGATTTTTTTTGGAAATAGTCGTGGCAAACCTGCATATCCTCTCTAGTATATCTTCCTTTGGTAATTCCTGCTTGATTCGTCACCACTATTAGCAAAAATCCTTTTGCTTTCAATTCTTTGAGAACCTCGATGATCCCCGGGACAATTTTGAAATCCTCAAGTGTCCAAACATAATCCCCACGCTCTACGTTGAGGATTCCATCTCTATCCAGGAATACGGCTTTATTCATTTGATAGGGTCTAGTTTTATCAGGGTGTTAACTTAGCAGCGAATATCAGTCAACTAACCAACGTGTCAAAAAGTCTAGTCATAATTCCTACCTTCAATGAGATCGAAAACATCTCCGATATCATAGGTGAGGTGATGAAACTGCCTGAGCATTTTCATGTGCTAGTGGTGGACGATAATTCCCCTGACGGAACTGCTGATAAAGTGAAAGAACTTCAAAGCGCTAAGAGCGAACGGCTTCATCTTTTGGAGCGACAAGGTAAGCTGGGATTGGGTACTGCCTACATCACGGGATTTAGGTTCGCCTTGGAAAAAGGCTATGACTACATTTTCGAAATGGATGCTGACTTCTCTCACAACCCAAAAGACTTGTTGACTTTAGAGAAAGCCTGTAAGGATGGGGCGGATATGGCCATTGGGTCACGCTATGTGACGGGAGTAAATGTGGTAAACTGGCCTATGGGTCGCGTGCTGATGTCCTATTTCGCGAGTTGGTATGTGCGCGTTATTACAGGTATGCCTTTCCGAGATGCCACCGCAGGTTTCAAATGTTACAAAAGGGAAGTTTTGGAAACGATTAGTTTAGAAAAAATTCGTTTCATCGGTTATGCGTTCCAGATAGAAATGAAGTTTCTCTCGTGGAAGCATGGTTTCCAAATCGCTGAGGTACCAATCATTTTTACTGACCGTACAAGAGGAAAATCCAAAATGTCGGCGGGTATTTTCAAAGAAGCGATTTTTGGAGTGATCCAAATGAAAATCGAAAGTTGGTTCAAGAAATACGAACCGTCCACGGCTGGCTAGTCGAAGCGAATGGCCTGAACCGGCCGCACTCCTGACACCACCTGCACCGGAATAAAAAGAGTCAGGCCTACCAAAAGCACCATCATCAGGTTTAAGCCAATCAGGGTAATCCAATCAAAAGAGATCGGAACAAAGTGCATGTAGTAATTTGTGACATCAAGGGGAATTAACTGGAATTGGAACTGGAGCCAACAAAGCAAAAGCCCAATGGCATTTCCAATTAGCAATCCTTTCACGATTAGGTCTAATCCTGAATAAAAAAACACGGTTCTTAGTTGATCGTCCTGAGCACCCAGCGCCTTCATCATTCCAATCATTCGGGTTCGTTCCATGATGAGAATCAACACCATAGAGACCATCCCCAAAGCGGCCACTACTACTACTATAATTAGTAGAATAAGGACATTTCTATTCAGAAGCTCCAGCCATTCAAAGATTTGCGGATATTGACGAGCAGCCGTGATCACGTTCAAGTCTACTCCAAGTGTATCGAACAAATCATCCTCCACTGCCTCCATTTTGGATTCATCGTTAAGAAACACCTCGATACCATTCACCCGATCTGGCCCCCAATCATTGATTCGCCGAAGCATTTCAATATCACCAAACACAATGCGTTCGTCAAATTCTTCCATCCCTGTGGTGTAAATTCCGGTTACGGTGATCCGCCTGTACCGAGGAGGTTGCTGAGCAAAAAACAAGGTTACCTTATCTCCTATCGACAACCTCAAAAGACGTGACATATAGAGGCTAATAGCCACGTCAGTAGAATAACCATCGCCCCCCACGACAGGGAAATGTCCTTCGACCATTTGAGGATTAAAAGCTGTGGTATCAAAGTCCGCCCCAACGCCCTTAATGATCACTCCCTGCACTTCCTCCTGAGTTTTGAACAAGCCAGCCTTCAATATAAATTTTTGAACTCTCTGGATTTCATCATGTTCATTTAATTGATCAATCAGTCCTGGTTCAACCACAATGGTGGATTCTTCGAAGGAGGTAGAAAGTGCATATTTATTGACCGTCAAATGACCGCTGAGGTTGTACACCTTGCTTTTGATCTCTTTCTTGAAGCCAAATAAGACGAAGAATGCCACTATCAAAGCAGCCAGACTCATCGAAATACTGATTACGGCAATTCGATGAATGGTAGATGAAAATGACCCATCCTTACTTCTGGCAATTCGTCGCGAAATGAAAAGTGAGAGATTCATGAATGGACAAAAGTAGCTTACCAAAAGCACTTCATAGTCAGGTAGATTTTTAGATAAATTTGCAGCATGAGCATCACCAAACTAGACCAAGGTCTTTCTGAGGAAATCGCACAACTCTTACTGGATGTTGAGGCCATTAAGCTTCGTCCGCACGATCCTTTCACATGGGCATCCGGATGGAAGTCACCCATTTACTGCGATAATAGAATCAGTCTGTCTTTTCCAGAAGCTAGATTGAAAATCAAACAGGCTCTGGCAAGTGCAATCAAAGAAATTCATCCGGATGCAGAGGCGATTGCTGGTGTAGCCACCGCCGGAATACCACAAGGAGCACTTGTAGCGGATGAACTAAACCTCCCCTTTATCTATGTACGATCCAAATCAAAAGGACATGGGTTAAGCAATCAGATTGAAGGGAAGGTTATTGAAGGCCAGAAAGTAGTTGTAATTGAAGACTTGGTCTCTACAGGCGGCAGTTCACTTTCTGCTGTGGAGGCTTTAAGATCATCTGGCATTGACGTACTTGGTATGATGGCTATATTCAGCTATGCCTTTCAAATTGCAGCTGACAACTTCAAATCGGCAGGCGTAGAGCTAACTATTCTTAGCGACTACCCTACACTCCTTTCTATCAGCAATTTTAGCGCAGAGACATTATCGGTGCTGAACAACTGGCGAGAGTCGCCCCAAGACTGGGGATAAGACACTTACTTCTCATTTTCAGATTTCAATATCACTAAGTGGAATTTTCGCAATCGTTTTAAATATGCACTATTTGTATATTTAATTTGATTATTTGAATTCTGTCTTATTATATTTGTATTGTATCTAACCAAAATACAATTTAATCTTACACAAACCCAACAGCAAAAATGGACTTAAGCAAACTTTTTACGAGTAGTACCGAATCGAAACTGAAACTGAAAAGATCTGAAATTGGTGAAGATTGGATGGTGCAGAAGGGATCTACAATTCTATACGTGGGGCCCAAAGAAAAATGCCGAACGTACATAAGCCATCATTGATTCAGTAATCACTACACCGCTGATAACATAAAAAAAGCACCCACTGGGTGCTTTTTGTTTCTTAGGCTTGAGGGAAGTTATTTTCCACCATCCTCGCCTTCTCCGTCATCCTCCCCTTCGCCATCACCTTCTCCTGCTGCCTCTTCTTCAGTTTTCAGCATCATTTCGAATTCCTTAAGTTCCTCCTCCGAAAACTGAGACTTCATGTATTGAATGTGCGCTCGGCTGTGTGATAGAGATTTTTTAGCTACAATAAATCCCTTAATGGCTTTTGGCAACTTAGTCTTTGGAGAAAGTTTCTTTACATTCTTTCCAAGCTCTACGGATGTTTTGATTACCATAATTACTTCCTTACCGTAGGAAACGATTTTGGTGCCTTGCTCAGTCCATCCATTTTCTTCTCCTGCCTTTCTAGTTGCAATTACTTTGTCGTAGAGATTAAAAGCGGCATTCTTGAAATTATCCGCTTCGGCAATCCCTGAATCATCCGGTCTTTCTAATAGCTCATCTAAAGATGGAACTTCGTCCAACTCTTCAACATCATCGTCCTGTGCGAACAATGCAACTGATGCCCAAAGCATCATAAACAGACTTAGTAAAATTGACTTTTTCATGGTGTAATATTTAGGTTTAAAAATTTGTGCTTAACAAAAGAAGCGGTTTAGTGAATTAATTTGAATACCGTGATCAGGGTATTCTTTAAAGTTATCTAGTAGTTGGTAAAATAGTTGATGATTTATAAAGTAAGATAGGTCCCAATTTGCTTTTCTGATGAGTAAAGAGCCTTTGAGATTTCATTCAAATGATCATACTCCAACTGAACCGACTTCACAAAACTCTCATAAGACTTCTTGTCCATCCATTTATCAATTAGAACATATGACTTGCCGGTAGTGTTCTTGATCAGCTCATGGCCAAGAAAATCTCCACATGGCTCAAATAACTTGAACCATGCCCCAGCACGACTATACGCCTCTTCGAATTTCGCCTGATTCGCTTCGTCTACTTCATACTCCCAAACTAAGTAGTACATGACCTTTGGTTCAAAGAGTTAAAATCTTACTCTATCAGCGACTTCAATTCCAAAGTCACCGACTTCTCCTTACCACCCTGCTTCACAACTACTTCCGCAGTTGTGCCGCTCCTTCTAAGGATTGTCTTCACCTCTGGCAATGCATACTCATAGGCGAACTTTCCATTTAACTTTACCAACTCTGCATCCACCTCTATTCCCGCATTTTCCGCAGGGCTATCCTCAAAGACTTTATGAATAATCATCTTATCCATGTCCTTAGACATGACGATATCCATGCCGCTACTATTGATATTAAACTTCTCTCCGAAGTGACTGTTTTTATTGATCCAAATCGTTTTATCCGGAACATCTATCGTGATATTGAATTCACGTAAAATTCTATTGCCAAGGATACCGGAAACCTTCTTGTGAGCCTGAATTCCCGACTGGGCAGTACTTATACCAATTGGTAAGTCCTCTACTACTTGCTCACCAAATTGGAATGAAATAATGTGGCCTTCATAGTGAAGCGTTTCCTCATCACCAATTCCTTTGACAGGATATGAATAATGCTTTCCCGTTTTGTTGATTACATCGTACCGCTCCGCATACGGACTGTTAAAATCGAGTGTGGAACCTGCCCCGGTCATGACAAAAAAGAGACCATCATGTGATTCGTTATTGTTCAAAACAACCTTTCCTTTTATGGTAGGTATTGATGTGTATAGATCAAAAGGAATGGCATCTCCGTCTTTGGGACCGTCTCCATGATCATAAATGTCCATGACCAGATTATCATAATCTATGTGTACCGTGTGATGATGAAGAATATCGTAACCGATAATCCCATCGAAAACTCGTCCCAGACTCGTTTCTAAATGGTGCAGATTCGTTGCGTAAACGTTGATGTTCTTCTCCATCAAGAACCCATTCACCTCTATTTTGTTGTGCTTAATAAGTGCCAGCTTGGACTGAGACTCATTCATTTTCACTTCCTTACGGACTAGCTGAAGTTTATCAGCAACGCGGTTGTCAATGACGGTAAGCCCTGATCCAGTATCAAAAATGAAATCGAGCGGTGGTGAATCATCCACGCTCACTTTCACGAACATATGGTCGCCGAAAAGTTCAAAAGGAATACTTGTGATTTTGGTTTGTGCGTTGACACTTAGAACCCCGACAAGGGCTAAAATTCCTATTAGCTGTTTCATGATCTGGTTTTGATTGGACAACCAAATTAGGGATTCTTTTCGGTTTGTTAATAATCAGTCCATCAAAAAAAATCCCGCCGATTGGCGGGATTTGATTGAAATACTTGGATTCAGTTATTCTTCCTCTTGTCTTTCTCTTTTTTCTTGTCTTTAGATTTGTCCCCTTTGGTGGAAATTTCAATTACTCCATTGTTGCCATCATTACCGTATTTTTCAACAGCGGCTTTCCCTTTGAGGACATTGATCGACTCTATCCGATCAGGGCTCAACTCATCCAACGTTCCACTTTTCAAAACCTCCCCATCCACGACAAATAAAGGCGTTTCTTTATTGCCTGTATCCCTTATTCTAATTTTCTGGATCTGCTTTCCTTCTTCCCCTGCTTTCTCTCGGGCCTCCTGTTCTTGAACTTTTGCCTCCCTTCTCATGACAATTGCCACTTGTTCTTGTGCAGCGGCTTCCTTTGCTTCAGCTTCGGCCATACGCATTTCCACAATTGCTCGCTCGCTATTCTCTTCAGCCATGGCTCTTTGTACTACCGCTTCTGCTTTTAACTCTTCCGCTCGTCGCAGGTGAGCTTCAATGCTAATTTCATTTTCCACTTCATTCTCCAGCTCAATTTCAACCTCCTCTTCATTTGGTTCCAGTTCGACCGTTTCGCCTTGAGGCCCTACCTTTGAAATAACAACTTTCGTGCTTTGGTTCTTTGGAAGTGAAGCAAACGTGTAGTTCTTAACAAACCCTAGCGGGTCAACGGCCATATCTCCTTCATAGACTTCATAATGCAAATGTGGACCTGACGATCGACCGGAACTCCCAACCAACCCAATCACTTGTCCCTTACTAACCTTATCTCCATTCTCCACTTTGAATTCCGATAACTGTGAATACCTGGTTTTGTATTTATCCCCATGATTGAGCGTAATCATGTGACCATGCCCATTCGGATTACTACTAAGCTCCTCCACTATACCTTCAGCAGTAGCAATGACTTCAGTACCAATAGCAGCGGCTAGGTCAATTCCCTTATGCTGTTTTTTCTTCATATCTATTGGATCTTGTCTCATTCCAAATGAAGAAGTCATTTTAAAATCCGCATCAGCTCTAAGTGGAAGAATGGACGGACGATATTTATCCTCTTGAGATAGACTATTTACACTCGGAAAAACATCAAAAGGTCCAGTGAGAGCTTCTATTTTATCCGTAATGTGTGTAACAGACTCAGTGCTTTCCTTGCTGGTGAAAGCAAACAGCGCCATTGCAATTAGTGGCAATGTCAACATATAGGTCAATCTAGATTGACCTTCATTTTTAGATTTATTCATCATTACAATTCGTTTTTTAATCGTTGAAAAATTGAAATGACTCACCAAACCTGAATAAGGTGCGGGTTGCAGTTGAGCGAACAATATCTCCTGGTATCCGACCAGGTCTTTGTACTTTTTTACTACTTCAGCGTCCGCTTGATATTCATGAACTTCGATGAGCGCGTTTCGGTACAAGTAGATGAAGGGATTGAACCAAAACAGCGAAACAAGGAAATCCACCAGCAGCCGATCCAAGGAATGCAACTGCCGAACATGCACACACTCATGCGCCAGAATCTGATCAAAAGAGTGTGTCCCGAAGATTTCCTTAGGAATAAACACACTTGAAAAGAAGCTAAACGGCCGTGATTGTGTGGTTTTGAAAAGCTTAAACCAGTGTTTTTTTACATACTCGCATTGTTTTTTGATTTTTTGTAAGAGGTATAAATGAAAGGACGATCGACCTAGAAATAGGATCAATAATCCGAAATAAATGAATCCAATTACCGACCAAACAGGGAAAGAGGTTGTTTTAGAGGTAGCCGCTATTTCTGTGGCCACATACTCCATGGGCTCTGACATCCACTCGAGCATCACAACATCCAACATCGGCTCAGCTCGTTGCGGCACAGGGTTCTCGATGACCGGAATGACAAGTGACAGCAGTAGTGTACTTAATAGAAAAATTCGGTTAAGTGTATGGTTCGGCCTATGCCTAAGTGCCAGCCAGTAAAAAGTAAAGAGCACCCCTTGGATGGCTATTACTTTTATGAAGTAGACCACTATATCACCGATCTCCATCTTTCTGCTTTTTAATCTGATCGTCGATCAAGGCTCTGATTTCCTGAAGCTCCTCAACTGAAAGCTCACTTTTCTGAGTGAAGAATGAGGCAAACTGCTTGGTCGAGTTATCAAAATAACTGCTCAGCATTCCATTGAACGTCTGCTTGGTGTATTTGTCTTTGGAAACTGTCGGCTTATATAGTCGCGCTTTTCCATGTAATTCAAAATCTATAAATCCCTTTTTTACCAGCACATTCACTACTGTAGAAATGGTAGTGTAGGCGGGCCTAGGTTCCGGGTATTCGTCCACAATATCCTTGAGGTAGGCTCCTTCGAGCTTCCATAGATACTGCATCAATTGTTCCTCTGCTTTGGTCAATTCCTTCATCGTGAAGCAATACTATAACTATAATTATAATTATACAACTATTTTTATAGTAATTAGACGTTTTTTCAGGACAAACCAACCACTCATCTAATCTCATTCCACTCCCCTGCCCTTTTCTACCGCTCCCTACAATTCCTTATAAGGAGGGCCGTACGCCTCGTTCATTTGCACCGAACTCTAAGATCAAAAAACAAAAAATATGAAAAAGCTATTAATCGTTTTCGGACTAATCGTGGCTACCGCCACACAAGCACAGAACTATTCCTTCGATGTGAAAATTTCTGGAAAAGGACAACCTGTACTTCTTATCCCCGGCCTGGCCTCCCACGGGTCCGTCTGGGATGAGGCCGTAGAAAACCTCAACTCAAAATACGAGTGTCATGTGGTAACTCTGCCCGGATTTGCCGGACAACCTGCCGTAGAACGGGAGAACTATCTGGTCTCCATTGGAGATGAACTGATTGCCTACTTGAAGGATAACAAATTGAAGAAATCAATAGTAATAGGACACAGCCTTGGCGGTTTCCTTACGCTCTACATTGGTTCAAACGAGCCCACCCTTGCTCAAAAACTGGTGGTTGTTGATGGGCTGCCCTTCTTGGCTGCCCTCCAGAATCCTTCGGCCACTGAGGAATCAGGAGAAAAAATGGCCGAGATGATGAAGGCTCAAATGCTCAATCAGACCAAAGAGCAATACGAAGCTATGCAGCCATTGATGCTCCAAACGATGATCACTTCTGACGAAGACATTGCTACCGCCATGGAGTGGGGCCGCCAAAGTCACGGTGCAACCGTGGCTCAAGCCATGGGAGATTTATACTCCATTGACTTGCGCGACGACCTTGCGAGAATCACGGCTCCAACGTTGGTGTTGGGCGCATGGTACGGTTACAAGGATTATGGCGCCACGCTGGAGAGCACCACTCAGCTTTACCATGACCAATTCAAGAATCACAAAAACTATAGACTCGAAATGTCAGCCCAAGGCAAACATTTCATCATGTGGGATGATCCCGAATTCTTCCTGAGGGTAGTTAATGATTTTCTAAATGAAAAAATCTAACAACTCACTTCGCCTAGGCCTCATTGGCCTGGGCATTACTATCGCCATTTATATTCTACTCAAGTTGAATGGCGTGAATATGCACATTGAATATTACATTTTGCCTTGGGCCATTTACATCATTCACTGGGTAGTATCCACTATAATTGAGCTTTCAAAAGGAAAGAATGCAAAGCAGGAATAAGCGATATTGGTATCTACAACTCACCTGTTGGTGTCTTTATGGAATCGTCGGATTACTCATTGCCGGCATTTTTTCGGCCTTGACTTTAGAGGTCATTTTCATGCAATTATTCGCGGTGCTGATCATGCTGATGAGCAGCCATCTCTTGCGATTCGCAATAAAAAAGAATGGCTGGACTGAACTCTCAATCAGCGCGATCATTGCGCGTATTTTAGTGACCAATGTTTTTCTGGCAATTATTGCCAATGGCTCGGTGACTCTTTTTGGGTTTGGCGTTGGAGTCCTTTCTCTTGAGAGTTATTCCTTTGCCATTTTCATAGTCTATTGTTTTCAGACGTATGTCTTTCTCAACCTCTGGTCGGCGCTGTACATCAGCATCAAATATTTCCGGAATTATAAGAGGCAGGAAATAGAAAAATGGAAACTTGAGGCAGCAGTGAAAGACGCTGAACTGATTGCATTGAAGGCACAAATCAACCCTCACTTTCTGTTCAATGCGCTCAACAACATTCGTGGATTGATCCTGGAAGACCAAATGAAAGCTAGAGGTATGGTGGACAATCTAGCTGAGCTTTTGAGGTATTCCATTCAGTTTAATAACCAAGAAAAGGTGACGGTAAAAGAAGAAATGGAGGTGGTGAAAAAGTACCTGGAGTTAGAAGCCGTGCATTATGAGGATCGACTGGAATACGGAAATCAAGTGCCCGAAAATCTGCACTCAGCTAAGCTCCCCCCCATGATCATTCAGTTGATGGCGGAGAATGCCATAAAGCATGGCATCTCACTACAAAAGGACGGTGGGAAAATAAATATCTCGCTTTCGCAAGAGGGTGCTGAGCTGGTTATCCAAGTAGCTAATACGGGGCAATTAGCCAAAACGGATAGGCAGGGAATCGGGATAAAAAATGCCATGGAGCGCATCAACCTGCTTTTTGATAAAATGCCAGAATTTCAATTGGAACAAAGGCAGGAAATGGTAATTGCCACACTCAAACTCCCAATGGAATCATGAAGGCGATCATTGTTGACGATACCAGACTTGCTCGACAAGAGCTTCAATTTCTCCTGAAAGACATGCCAGATATTGAGGTGGTGGCGGAAGCAAAAAACGCAGATGAGGGAGAAGAGTTAATAAAGAAACACCAACCCGACTTACTTTTTTTGGATATCCAAATGCCGGGCCGAGATGGCTTCTCGCTATTGGAGAATCTGGACGAAGCACCTCATGTGATCTTCACCACCGCCTATTCAGAATTTGCCATGAAGGCATTCGATTTCAACGCGCTTGATTACTTAAAAAAACCAATAACGCAAGAACGATTGACGGCCGCATTGGATAAAGTCAGGGGGCGTATAGTGAATGACCAAACTGCTCATAAACTGCTCGGCGAGGGCAGTCAGGTTTTTGTGAAAGACGGGGAGAAATGTTGGTTTGTACCGTTGAGAGAGGTTCGAGTGTTTGAGATTTGGGACAACTACACGCGCATCTACTTTGAAGATCAAAAGCCCATGATACCGAAAACCCTGAATTACATGGAAACAAGGCTAGATCCGGAAACATTTTTCAGGGCCAACCGACAGCAAATTGTAAACCTGAAATGGATCGAGAAAATAGAACCCTGGTTCAGCGGGACAATAAGAATTTACTTAAAAGATGGAACTGAGGTGGAAGTATCAAGAAGGCAAACGGCTAAGTTCAAGCAGTTGATGAGCTTTTAATTTAGCGATTCAGCCAAAGCTCCAAAAGCACGTAAGGATCATCTGCCGTCTGGTCGAATAACACGGTTGCTTCGTAGGAACCATAGAACTGCCACATCCCGTCTTTTTTTAGGGCTACAGCAAAATCGTAATCAATGTCAATAACCTCCAAGTCATCATAGGCCGGTTCCATGACCAACTCGCCATCCGTATAGTAGCCGACTTTACCATCCTCCCAAATCGCGGCAATATTGGAATTGGTGTCATAAACTACACTATCGTACTCTGCTGGCACTATTTCATAAAAACCTTCATCTCCGCCATAGAGTCCCCACTTTTTTGATTTCCTATGCCTTGCATTGAAGAAATAAGGATCTTCAGGAATCGGCCTTATTAGGTCAAGTTTCTTCTCCTTCTTGGTATTTAGTAGCTCGCCGATTTCCCAGTCATCCCACATATGGATCGGGACATCTTTTGATGATGCATGAGTGAAGTTTTCTACCACTTCATTTGAGAAGGAAACTCGACCCCATTTGCCATCCTTCTTCGCCAGAAATGCCAAATACGTATCTCCATATCCTGATTCCAGTTCCCTCAGAACAATCTTCTGATAAAGATATTTGGGTCCCTTCTTTGCGTTCAAATCTAAAAATCCATAGGCGTTATTGTTCTTGACGACTGCAATGAAGTCATCTGTCTCCCCTGAATAAAATGGAAATCCCACGGAATCCACAGCCTTCATTTCAAAGTCCAAAACCATTCCATCGTCCGCAACCAACCACCACTTTCCTTCAGCATTTGCGACTTTAAAAGGAACGTCGTACATCCACTCGCCTTGATTAAACTCTATTTTCACCGCCCCTATTGACTCCAAATACTTATTCAAAATTCCGATCTCCAAGCTTTCCGAAATTTCATATTCCTCGTCATTCGATTCATCATTGAAAAAAATCTGTGACTGAGCAAGTTGCCCAACTAAAAGAAGGAATACATACAGGTACTTTTTCATCAATCTAATTCTGCAGTAAAACATGAGTAAACCATATAAGCGATCACTAGGAATACTAAAATTACGTACAAAATACTTTTGACGGAATCGGCCTTTTCCTTCTGAGGCATCTTATCTCTGTATGCACTAATCTTTTCTGGCAACACGCCAGGCTCTTCTTCCTTTTCTGACCAAATCACTTCTGGTTTGACCATGTGCAGGCGATTCAGCATCGGTAGAAAACCACCTTCACCTATATCAAAGGAGTAAATCAACTTCGGCTCGTCTTCCTTGGTTTTTATTGTCCCACTACACCAATCCTTCAGGTAGCTACTTGTCATTTCGACTATCAAGTCATCTTCCGTGGTACAAAGCAAGGCTTCCATGTTTTTCATTTTCTCCCTCACTTTGTAGTACTTGATTCTGTGGCTCTCCAGCTTCACCCCATTGGCAAGTAGCCACTCCTGAAAGAGCACATCCTTACCAAACAAGAGGACAAAATCATCCGAGATATGCAGAATATGGAAACCGGTTTCCTCATTGGAAAAGTGAAACAGCTTCATCTGATCAAAGGGCACTTGATCCAAGTAACCCTCTGATGTGAAAAGAATCTCACTGCTATCGAATCGAACTAAATGGTACTCTCTTAAGCCGTCATTCATTGACCTTAGGTTTCAGGCAAGTAACAACCTTGTGGTTTTTAAATCAATACCCCTAAAGCGGTATTCTTAAATGATTCCTTGACGGATACAAAGCGCCACTAGCTCGGTTGTGTTCTTACAATCGCTCTTTTCCAAAATATTCTTTCGGTGGGTTTTAACTGTATTATGACTAATGTGAAGTTTGGTAGCAATCTCATCGCTATTGTACCCAAAAGAAAGTAATCTTAAAATATCAATCTCGCGATGAGATATATGGGGAGCAAGTAATTTTTGAGAGTTGTACGATTGATAGTACACCGTCTCATATTCGTCTTGGGCATTAAGAATTTTGGCTGTAGCCTGTATCGGGATATGTTCAATGGCAGAAATCACCGAATAGTGAGCCAATCCAATTACTGGCTTGCCCTCTTCGTCAAGATGCATTGGGGTCGTATGCTGAATGATATTTTTATATGTGCCTCTGCCGTCACGGACGCGGTAGTTCCATGTGTAGGTCATTCTTTTACGATCTTCTCTTGGTATCTCGGCAAGAGTGAAGTTCATAAGATACTGAAGCGAGGTTAGCCAAGTTTCCATTTCCTCCGGGTGCATTCTGGTCCACCAGAAAGACATTCCCTTTTCACACATTTCATTGATATCCAATGAAAGAGCCGAGCTAAAATTCTTACTTACATACTCGAAGGATTGGCTCAGGGTATTGGTGACGCAAAAGAACGTGGTACTGAAAGGAATAAATTCATCGAGCTCTCTGAGCTTTTCTATGTGAATTTTCAGATTTTCATCTAGTCTTTCTTCACTTGATTTGAATATGTCTGTGTAGTCTTCTACTATTCTACTATCCATACAATGCTAAGCTGGCAATTAACTATTTTAAATGTAAGGCATTATCATTTGACAAATAAGAACGGCAAGGAAAAAGAAATAATTCCCAGTTTGGCACGGTATTGGTAAATACCCAAGAGTACATCACTCACTATGAAAAAGGGCTCTCAATTCGTTGAGGGCCTTTTTGTTTTTCTTCGATTGTATGCTCCCTATAATGGACTCTTTTTCAATGGTGGTAAGGTGCCAACTCAAGGAAGCTCTTTCCTGTTCTGATTCATCCTCGCTAGTATCATAGATCAAAGAGAAAGTCTCAAAATTTCCTCCCAACCATTCTTTTGCCTGCTCCAATCTCACATCGTTATTCCGATCCTGAATATTCGCCAGGTTATTGTAGACACTTGCAATCGGGTAAGTCAAACGATCGACAATGGAGGGTATGGGTCGAGAATGTATTCTTTCATTGGGCTCATTGTCTCTGATCTGCACTAAGACCACCCCAGAAGTATTTTCTTTAATCCAATTCCTAAAAACATAGAGAAATCTGAGTGCGTCACTAACTCCAAAATTATCGGCAATGCCCGCATCCATGATTTCCATTTGAGGTTTCGATGGCAGGCTAATGGTCGGTGTGATGTAGGGGAAAGAGGCCGACATCCTTAGCGCCGACATGAAACTTAAATCCTGAGCATCCTGCTTCTCAAAAAGGCGATAAAAATCCACCCCACGCATTTGGCTATTGTCTCCATTCCCACTGGTATTCATAAAAGAGAAAGGCCGAGAAGTCACATAAAGTTTTCTCCCATCATTGGCAATGGTCGGAGAGAGCAGCATGGTAGGAATCAGCCCCTCCTCTTCAGGTACTCGATAATCAGAAAGTTTCTTATTGAGGACATCTCCGATATTTTGATTGAGATTTCTTTCGAATGAATACCCTCGATCTTTCTTGTAGGTTTTTCCGGCATACTCAAACTCCCTGAACGACATGAAAGAATCATTCACCAACAAACTAAAGATCACCGGGTTCAGATTGTCCTTGGCTATGGATTGCAAATGTGCAGGATCATTTCGATGCAATGAATCATCCTCCAATGATCGAAGATACAATTCTCGATAGTATGCAGCCCCTATCATACCTCCCGAGGCACCTGAAATGAGTGTGGCCTTCCCCAAAACTCCTCCTCTTAGCGTGGTATCCAAACTCTGAAGTGCATTAAGTGTCCATAGCGCTGACCGCTGACCTCCTCCACTCACAGCTATCAACATCATTTTGGGCTTCTTCACTTTTTGGCGTCTTTTCCAGTTTTCCAATGAGTGGATAACCTCATGCACATCTTCATTGAACTCATCCGGCCCATTCAAGGCACGAAGCGTATCTAGATGATAGTACGCGGGAGTTGTCTCATAATCCAACCCCTTGGCCACACGTACAGTGGAGCCCAATCCCTTCTTCACCCCAAAATTCACCACGAAAAAGAGGACCAAAACGAATGGGAGTCCCCATCCTCGAAACCAATAAGACACAGACCCAAGAAGAATGACACCTATTGTCAAAGCCAACATTGAACTTGCACCTGCAGGAATCTGCAGCATAGGATTATCAACAAATCCCCCCATAAGCACCAATGCAATAATTAACGAAAGGCCAATGAGCACTGAGTTTATATGATTCTGATCAAAAACCCTCAGAATCTCCTCCTTACTGTACCGCGCCTCCGACTGGTCAGTTTTCTTAATCCCCATCGACAGGTCAATGTAATTGTGCACAGTAAATTTCAACTGTTGTCGCTTCGATTCAGCAAGCCGCTTCATCATTCGCTCCCTGGACAGACCTGATTTTCTCAAGCGCTTGTCCACATCTTGAGCAACATCTTTGAATAGATCCTTATTGGTGAATTTGAAATAGGTAAAGGAAATAATCAGGATAATAATTACTCCGGAAATGAGTCCCAACACATTATTCAAAGCGGACCAATTGGTCTGTAGTTCGGTATTGAGCTGAAAGCGAATAACCAAAACAACGTAGGCCGTGAATATCAAAAAAGGAATCAGGCTATTGTTCAATGCGAAAAGTGCAAAAGGCCTTTTGAGAGCTCCAAGGAAAGTAAATCTATGACTATCAAGAATATAGCTGGCGATATGAAAAGCCATAGTGAGCTGGCCGAAAGTGATTCCTACAAGGAAAAAACTCCAGAAATTTACAGTTCCTAAGTACTCTGGATCAAGGAATAAATAGTGAATGCCATAGACATGACCAATATTGCCTAGCATGGCCGAAAGCAAAACAAGCCAAATCGCCAGCAGCGCAATGTTTCTTCTGAAATGCGTGAAAATGAGCTGAACCGGAAAGGAATGTATTATTGGGTTCGGCTTTTTCTTCATACTAGCTTTGGGTGTTGTCTATTAATCAACCCTAAGATATAAACCCCTAAATAGAATGGCACCAGAAAATGATTTTATACTTTCTAAGGATGGGTTGCGACTAAACGTTCATCATTGGAAATCGCAGAATCCTTCTCATATTTTGTGTATTGTTCATGGGCTTGGTGAACACGGTGGTCGCTATCTGGAAATGGCTGAATTTCTCACTAGTAATAACATCTCTGTACTGGCCTTAGACCACCGTGGGCATGGGGTGTCAGAGGGTAAAAAAGGACATACCAAGAGCTATGAGCACATGCTGTCGGATATCGAGGAACTTTTGAAATACTCAAGACTACACTATATTGATGTGCCTATGATACTCTACGGGCATAGCATGGGAGGAAATTTGGTGACAGGCTATGTGCTCCAAAACATCGGCTCTGAGCTCAGCGGGTTTATTCTTTCGTCACCTTTCTATGAAGTGGCCTTTGAGCCACCAAAATGGAAAGTGAGCCTTGCGAATTTTATGGAAAAAATATACCCGTCCCTAACCCAGAGCAATGAATTAGAAATTGAGGCAATAAGTCGAATTCCTGAAGAAGTAGAAAAATACAAATCAGACCCACTCGTCCATGACCGATTATCGGTAAGGCTATTCTTAGAACTCATGAACCATGGTCAGATATTCATTGAGGATAAAAAGAAAATCAAACTTCCAGGTTTAGTTTATCATGGAGATTCTGACAGGCTGGTGAGTTTTGAAGCAACCGAAAAATTCACAAAAAATCATCCGAATATTGAATGGCATCCATTGGATGATGTCTACCACGAACCCCACAATGATCTGGGCAAAGAAAAAGTCCTTGAAATGATCAAGGACTTTGTTAAAAAAATCTGATGAATGCTTGAATCTCAAAGAAATTCCTGAACGTCAGTATAAGGCAGTCCAAACGCTTCTGAAACGCCTTTATACACGACTTTACCGTCAATAATATTAAGTCCCAATCTCAGTTCTTCATTGTCTTGACAAGCCTTTTTCCATCCTTTATTCGCTAGCTGAATTGCATAAGGTAGCGTGGCATTCGTAAGAGCCAAAGTAGAAGTGTAGGGCACTGCACCCGGCATATTTGCCACGCAGTAGTGCACCACATCATCAATGATGAATGTTGGATCAGCATGAGTCGTCGGTTTGCAGGTTTCGATGCAGCCACCTTGATCCACCGCCACATCCACGAGCACCGTACCTGGCGCCATTTCCTTGAGCATATCTCTTGTGATCAAATGTGGAGCCTTTGCCCCTGGGATCAAAACAGCACCAATGATCAAATCGTGGGTAGAAATAAGTTCTCGAATGTTGTACTCACTACTCATATACGTATTGACATTTGCTGGCATCACATCATCAAGGTATCTCAGCCTAGGTAGGCTTAGGTCCATGATGGTGACATCAGCTCCCATACCAGCCGCCATTTTAGCTGCATTTGTTCCAACTACACCACCACCGAGAATTAATACTTTAGCGGGTCTAACGCCAGGAACACCACCTAAAAGAATGCCACGACCCTTCAAAGGTTTTTCGAGGTATTTAGCACCCTCTTGCACGGCCATCCTACCCGCAACCTCTGACATTGGAATAAGCAATGGAAGTGACCTATCTTTCTTTTCTACAGTTTCATACGCCAGGCAAATTGCACCACTATCAATCATTGCATTTGTCAAAGGCTCGTAAGAAGCAAAGTGGAAATAGGTAAATACCAATTGATTTTTCTTTATCAGCTTATACTCAGCTTCAATCGGTTCTTTCACCTTAATAATCATCTCGGCAATGTTGTATACCTCCTCAATTGTTGGGAGAATTTTAGCGCCAGCCTCGACATACATTTCATCAGTGAATCCACTCCCCTCGCCTGCCGTAGATTGCACATAAACCTCATGCCCGTGCTTGGCTAGCTCCATAACACCAGAAGGCGTGGTGGAAACACGATTCTCATTGTTTTTAATTTCCTTAGGAACTCCAATAACCATAGTTAAACCGTTTTAAATGGGGGTCAAAGATACCAGTTTGCCAACATGAAATTCAACGTCCCCAAAATTCGAAATGAAGAAGCGACTTTGAGTTAGGAAATAGTACATTCTTACGCCCCATTTATCAATTCAAAATATTATTTGGCACAATGCCCTATTATCCTATTTCAAGCAAAGTTTGTTCCGTGAGATTACTTCGGATTTTGCTCCATTTTTATTAAATTCGCCATGCCGATTTTGGCTTTCCCCTTACAATTAATGAATGGCAGCAGAGACGATCCAAACAACAGGTGAACTTCCTCTAACAAAGAAGCAAATTCTCGCTGATTATAGCTTGGCAATAGAAAGCCGAGAAATAAGTCTAATCGGGCGAAAGGAAGTATTCATGGGTAAGGCTAAGTTTGGAATCTTCGGCGATGGTAAAGAATTACCACAGCTAGCCATGGCGCACGTGTTCGAAGACGGGGATTGGCGATCAGGGTATTACCGTGACCAGACGTTTATGATGGCCATCGGTCAGCACAGCTCCAAAGAATTTTTTGCTCAACTCTATGCGCACACCGATGTAGAGGCAGAACCGGCCTCCGCCGGACGCATGATGAATGGTCATTTTGCCACCAGATGGGTTGATGAAAACGGCAATTGGTTTGCACAGACAAGCCAGAAAAATTCGAGTGCCGACATATCCTGCACAGGGGGGCAAATGCCAAGATTGGTTGGGCTCGCGTATGCTTCTAAGCTTTATAGAAATAACCCAGAATTAGCCAATAAAAAGGATTTTTCAATCAATGGAAATGAAGTTGCTTTTGGAACGATTGGAAATGCCTCCACCTCTGAAGGTCACTTTTTTGAAGCAATCAATGCTGCGGGGGTTTTACAGATTCCAATGGTAATGTCCGTTTGGGACGATGGATACGGGATTTCAGTGCCACAAGGATACCATACTACCAAAAAGAGCATTTCCAAATTTCTTTCGGGCCTGCAACGCACAAAAACTGAACCCGGGTACGAGATATTCAGAGTCAATGGATGGGACTTCCCAACATTGCTAGAAGTTTATAGAAAAGCTGCACATATAGCTAGGACAGAGCATGTTCCTTGCCTCATCCACGTCACGGAGTTGACACAACCCCAAGGACACTCAACTTCCGGCTCACATGAGCGATACAAGTCAAAAGAACGGCTCGAATGGGAGGCTGATCACGATTGCCTCAAAAAGATGCGAGAATGGATGCTTGCTGAAAGCATCGTTTCAGAATCTCAGCTTGAGAAAATAGAAGAAGAGGCAAAGAAAAAAGCCAAGGACGCTCGAACAACGGCGTGGAAAGATTACCTCAGCTCAATCAAAGCCGACGTAAATCAGGCAATTTCCCATCTTGAATCAATTGATCATCCAACCGTGGTATCAATTGTAAATAAGCTTAAGAAAGAAACCAACCCATTGAAAGCTGATGTTCTGAAGGCCGTTAGACACTCACTGAGGGCGGTTAGTAAAGAGAATGTGTCGGATTTTGATGAGATAAAGCAATGGCTGGAAGATACCAATCAAAAATATCAGGTAGAGTACAGTTCCAAACTCTACAATGAATCAGATACCAGCGCATTGAAAGTAGAGGAAGTCCCGGCTCGGTATTCGGACTCCTCACCCGTAGTTGATGGTCGTGAAGTACTTCAAGCCTGTTTCGATAATCTCCTAAGTGAAATTCCTGAGTTCTTTGCTATCGGAGAGGATGTGGGCAAAATTGGAGATGTGAATCAGGGTTTCGCTGGACTGCAGGAAAAGTTCGGTCAATTTCGAGTCACTGACACTGGTATACGAGAAGCCACAATCGTCGGTCAAGGAATTGGTGCGGCCATGAGAGGGCTTAGGCCCATTGTTGAAGTACAATATTTGGATTATTTACTCTATGCCATTCAAACTTTATCTGATGATCTTGCCACTTTGCATTACCGAACATTCGGAGGTCAGAGTGCCCCACTCATAGTTCGCACAAGAGGGCACAGACTGGAAGGCGTCTGGCATTCGGGATCACCAATGGGCATGATTCTTAACTCACTTAGAGGAATGTATGTTTTGGTTCCGCGTAACATGACCCAAGCAGCCGGATTTTACAACACATTGATGAAATCATGTGACCCGGCAATAGTCATAGAATCCCTGAATGGATATCGATTGAAAGAAACGATTCCTGATAATTTGGGAGAATTCACTGTTCCGCTTGGGAAACCAGAAATCCTGAGAAACGGAAGTGACGTCACGGTAGTGACCTATGGATCAACTTGTCGGATAGCGATGGAGGCAGCCGAACAGCTACAGGAGTTCGGGATAGATTCGGAGGTGATTGACGTGCAGTCTCTACTTCCGTTTGACCTGCATGGAGTCATTAAGGACTCGCTTAGTAAAACAAATCGGCTCGTAATAGTCGATGAAGATGTGCAAGGAGGTGCCACGGGATTCATCATGCAACAGATACTTGAGCGAGATAATGGATACTACCTACTGGACTCAAGACCAGTGACTATCTGTGGAAAAGATCACCGTCCGCCATATGGCACAGATGGGGATTACTTCGCAAAACCAAATGCCGAAGACATCTTCGAGCGAGTATTCAAACTCCTTAGTGAAGCAGAGCCGAATAGGTTTTAGTTGCCATCAGCTACCAGCGGCGCTTGGCGCAAATCCAATATCCTAAAATCAGGTGTAGTCACTACGTTGCTTTGGTTCAATGCACGATCGTAGATGTGAAATCTAAGGCGTAAAGTTTGAGTCAGTAAGAAACTCGTTTCAGGATCAAACTGAGTGGAAAAAAAGGCATATTCTATGGAGCCATCCAGAGGCCTGCCAAAAGCACTTCTTTTGAATACCGGAAATCTGGCAGTATAGCCAGGATCACATTCATCAAACTCGAATGGCACATAGTCGTCACCCTGCTTGACTAACAGATCAATGAAAATGTTGAAATGGAAGGGATTGCGATTTACAAATACGGTATCCTTTATCGAAATCAATTCATCATTGTAAAACTCTATGGTCTCATCCTCAAAGTCAATTGGAATAGTATCTCGATCTACTTCGAATCGCTCGACAATTTCATATTCTTCGCATTCATACCCTCCCTCACCTCTTAGGTCTTCATCAGAAAAGCTTAGTCTCGACCCTACATCAAAAAAAGCTCTAAAATCGGTGACTCTTTCAACAAATTGCACAGTGTCATCAGAGTCGAATTTGAGTAAATCAACGAATGCATCAAACCGAGCTACGGGTTGTTCAAAAAAAGGTCCGTTGTGGTTAGTTGAATTTAAAGTCACCAACTTACCCTGACTATCATATATCCAACTAATCGGGTGATAGGGCACAAAAGAATCTTCCGGATCATCACTCTCTGACTGGAGACCAATATCTCCATCTCCATCTCGAACATTAAATTCCAAAACCAATGAAGCAGTATCGGTGAGCTGCAGTTTAGCAAAACTAATCCGCGGGACCTCAGAAAACTCGGGAGGTCTATAGCACCCTGATATTACCAGAATCACTAAAAAAATGGATATTTGATTTCGGGTCGCGCTCACAATCAATATTACAAAGAAAGCCTGCGATTCCCCTATTTTCAAAATGGATTCATTTAATCATTTTAAAGAAAATGTACACCAAGTTACTAAATCGGGATTCGCAGAATTAGCCCTGGAGCTATTTCGATTTCAAGCGGAGAATAATTCAATTTACAAGTCATACATCGAGCATCTCCAGATAAATCCTGAATTGGTCTTTCAGATCAAGGATATTCCATTCCTCCCTATTCAGTTTTTTAAGAGTCATGAGATAAAAACGGGCTCATGGAAGAAGTTGAAAGTTTTCAAAAGTAGCGGCACCACAAATACTGGCAGAAGTGCACATTTGGTTGAAGACCTACTGTTTTATCATAAAGGTGCTCGCCTGTTTGCTGAGAAATATTTCGGATCCTTATCGGATTTTGAGATTTGCGCTCTACTTCCTTCTTATCATGAACAAGGAAATTCATCCCTCATAGAAATGGTTAATCATTTCTCCTCAATTGCGTTACCTGAATCTGGCTTTTACCACCACCGCGAAGAAGAACTGGTCCATCGACTCGACAATTCAACTAACACCGTTCTCGTTTTTGGTGTCAGCTACGCTTTGGTGGATTTGGCAGAAAAAGTTAAAAAAGCCAACTGGAGCCGTCACATTTTTGTTGAAACCGGAGGAATGAAGGGAAGGAAAAAAGAAATTACGAGAACTCAACTTCACAATACCCTAAGCAAAGCATTTGGCACTGATCTTATTCATTCGGAATATGGGATGACCGAACTCATGAGTCAGGCCTATGGTGCCAACGGAGTGTTTAAATTTCCCGACTGGTGCCAGCCGATGATTAGAGACATCAATGATCCGTTTTCAGTTTCTGATCAGGGCAGTGGAGGTCTTAACATTATTGACCTGGCGAATATCCATAGTTGTGCATTCATTGAGACAGAAGATATGGCAAATTTGATCGGAAATGGCTCTTTTGAAGTGCTAGGACGCCTAGACAATAGCGATATTAGAGGATGCAGTTTACTGATTTAAAGGAGGCAATTGAAATAATTTAAGTAAATTACTGTTGTAAAGAACAAAAACTAATTCTACTTTTGACTTAACAGAAAGCGTAGAATTTTACCTCAAGTGTTATGAAATTAAAAATAGTCATCGTTGCATTAGTTGTTTTGGGTCTAGCGGCATGCACACAAAAAACCTGCCCTACCTACGCTCAAGCGGACACCCCAGAGCAATCTGTAGTTTTGAAAGCTTAATCGCTTTAGGCCTCAACGTATTTCTTCACATCGTCAAGGTTGATTTGGTCGTTCGACATTATGACCAATCGTTCAATGACGTTCCTAAGCTCCCTGATATTTCCCGTCCAGGGATTTTTTGTTAGTTCCTTTACAGCCGCTGCATCCATCTTTTTTCTTGAGCTGCCATACTCTTCAGCAATCTGATCAAGAAAGTGATCAACCAATAATTCAATATCTCCAGAACGCTCTCTCAACGGTGGTACCTTAAGTACAACCACGCTTATTCTATGATAAAGATCCTCTCGAAATCTACCTTCTTCTATTTCTGTCTTTAAATCCTTATTGGTGGCTGCTACGACTCGTACATTAACCTTAATGGATTTATCACCGCCTACTCTTGTGATTTGGTTCTCCTGAAGAGCCCTCAGCACTTTGGCTTGAGCTGAGAGACTCATATCTCCTATCTCATCCAAAAACAACGTTCCACCATTGGCTTGTTCAAACTTGCCAATCCGCTGCTTATGTGCAGAAGTAAAAGATCCTTTCTCATGGCCGAACAATTCGCTCTCGATCAACTCTGAAGGGATCGCCGCGCAATTGACTTCTACCCACTCACCGCCGCTTCGTTCACTTTTTTCGTGAATCCACCTTGCAACGAGCTCTTTGCCAGTACCATTCTCTCCCATTACCATTACTCTTGCGTCGGTTGGGGCCACCTTCTCTATGGTTTCCTTTATTTCCAATATCTCCGGTGATTCACCGATAATATCAAATGCTTTTTTAACCTTCTTTCGGAGCTTCTTTGTTTCCTGAACCAAGTCCTGCTTATCGAGTGCATTTCGTACTGTAATTAGGAGTCTGTTAAGATCTGGTGGTTTCTGAATAAAATCAAACGCTCCCTTTTTTGTGGCATCTACTGCAGTCTCAATCGTGCCATGCGCTGAAATCATTATGAAGGGCACGGCTCGTCCGCTTGCCATTACTTTTTCAAGTAACTCAATTCCATCCATTCTAGGCATTTTGATATCGCATAGTACGACATCATAATCCTCTTTTTCGATCTTCGCCAAGGCCTCTTTCCCATCGGCCGCCTGATCCACATCGAATTTTTCGTATTGCAAAATTTCCATCAAAGTCTCTCTGATGGTTTTTTCGTCATCAACAATTAATATTTTCGGCATCAATTCAATTTTATAAAAACACAAGCCTATAAGCCGGGTTCTGTTCAACTCGACGAATCGAGCATCGCTTATCATTTATCTAGTCCCGACAAGTCGGGATCTATCGGTCTACCCAATTCTGCTCAGACGAGTCATCTTCAAGCGCAAAACCTATTTGACCTTTCAACCCACAAGGTTTACCCTGCCACCATGATCACTCATGGCGCGGTGGGCTCTTACCCCACCTTTTCACCCTTATCCCGACGAATCGGGACGGTTTATTTTCTGTGGCACTGTCTCCCTCTCTCGATAAATCAAAAGAAGCCTTTCCGTTAGAAAGTGTGGTGCTCTATGTTGCCCGGACTTTCCTCTCCCGACGAGTCGGGAACGATAAGCCAGCTTGTTCTACAAAAGTACTAGTAAATGTCCTTGCCTGTCAATTTAAATTCCCATTCATCAGCAAGATTTCCGGCTTCCTGAATCATCTCCTTGATTCTGGACTCATTGACATTGTCCATGAAAGCGGCTGCCTCAACTCTCAAATAACCATCTTCGATGACAAATTTGGAATGAACATAATTTGCACTAGCCTCTAAAATTCCTTCAAAATCGCCAATCTCATTTTGCTTACAAACAGTCGATTTTAATTGAATCACTTCTCGCCCGTAAGATTCATGCGTAAAGATGCGACCTTGAACGGCCTGATATCGCTCATCCGGCAATTGGATTACAATGACCGATTGTTCATTGTCATATTCTCTGAAATCTCCTTGAATTTCCTCAGCATATTTCTGTGCAAATTTCTTGTAGTCCATGATAGTTAAGATTGGAAGAAGAATTTATAGAAAATCACTGAGAATCTTGTTCTACCTGGCTCTCTTCTTCTTTCCTTCGTATTGCTGTCTTCCTCGTTTGTCCCATCAAATCTTTGAAATTATTGAAGGAGGTGACATATTTCAAACTTAATCCTGTTTCTAAATTCTGTGAACCATCTGCATTAAGTCTTGTTTGATTGGATTGGCTAAACATTTTGGCACGAAGCTTACCGTCCCGTGTGAGCATGTATTCAACTGTCCAGTCTCCAATAATGTCGCTGACCACATTGTTTTCTTCAGAAGTGGCGCTCGTGAAATCTCCACCTCTGGTTACTTTCAATCTGCCATCCATAAAAGTATAGGCCAGTCTGAGTTGGAAAGTATTAAAACCCTCTTGATCTAAGTCTGTAAGATCAACCTCAACTTCTAAGTTTTCATCTAATTGACTAGCTAAATAGCTAATTTGATTTGTCAAGAATTCACTCAAACTTTTCCCAATAGAAACCCCTCCGCCTCCACCAACAAATCCATCTTGCAACGGAGAGAATCTTTTGAAAAACAAAAGACTCACGACCTGTCTTTTCATTTGTTGCTCATCTTGTTTCACCTGTGACAACAGCCTGGTCACTTTCTGGTTTTGAGGTGCTGACTCGTCGAGCATAACATCAAAATCGATTGTTGGTGAAAGCATCTGACCTTGAAGCTCCAGAATCACTATGACGGGATATTTTTGTGTCAGCTCACCATCCTCCTTATCAGCAGGATCGCTCGAAAGATCACTAAAGGAGGCCTTTTGACGGTAGGTAGCCGACAAATCCATTGTTCCCGTGTACGGATCGCCGTACCAATTTATAGTACTCCCAGGCACTACTTGAAACTCTTTGTTAATAAAACCAGGAACGGTAAAATTGTACCCACCCTCCTCAATGGTCAATGGGCCAAAGAGTTCAAAATTTCCATTCTTGTCCATTCGGAGTTTGAGATTACCATTCCCCCTGCCTCTGATAATATCGCCTGTCCTTATATCAAAAATCAATTCGCAATAAGCCTCATTGGTTACCTCTAAATCAAAGTCTAGAGTAAGTCCCAATGCCGACCCCACAGATTCTTCAATACTTGAATTTCTAGAGGTATCAGAGAGGTTCACAAAAGTCATGAACTCTGCCTGCTCGTATGTACTGCCTCCTGATAATGGAATGAAAAATTTGGTTCCTTTTTCTGTTTTAGCATTCACTTTCAGAATTAGATCATCAAAAGGCCCTTTGACGTAAATATCTCCGGACGCATTTGCTTGGCCATAGTAAAGTTCATTTTCGGATGAAGTGGTGTTTAAGAAATTGAAGTTTTTGGCTGATATGTGTAAATCGGTGACGATTTTATCAAAATTTTGGTGACGAATAGCCCCTCCTAAAATTGCTTTTTCTCCCCTGATGTCACGCATGACAATATCTCGCAACAATATCTCCTCCTTTTTGAAATCAATTCTGCCATTCATATTATAAACGGTCCCAAGGTAATCCACTTTGAATTTTGCATCCGTCAAAGAGCAATAACCAGTTACAACCGGTTTTTCAGTTGGTCCCATAATCTTTAGTTCACCGCTCGCTGATCCGCTCACATCTGACAAATTTCCTTCTGTGACGAATTCAAGTAATTTAAAATCTGCTCTATCAAATGTCAGAATGAAATCCAACTGATCCGTCCTTTCCGGAAAGTAATGCCCACCTATTGAAATTGTTCTAACATTCTCCCTCTCCACAGATAGCCTTGCATTGATAGCGTGCAGCTCATTATCATAGTATGAATTTCCTCGTATGTCCCCAACCGTTAAATTCTTGTAAACAAAATCGTACAGGTTAAAATCACCCTCGAACTGAACCGGCTCATTCAACCTCTTGAAAATAGAAACATCAGCTTCAAGTATCCCTTTTATAGGCAACCCTAGAACTGAATTGAACTGCTGTAAATCTATTTTTCTAGCAACAAAACTTACCGTGGAATTTTCTGTCTCTGATAAGAGACCATTAAGAGACGCTCTCTTGTCTTCACTAATCAAATCCAATGAACGGAAGAATAAACCTCGCTCAGAAAATTTGATATAATTAGAAGGATCAAAACTCCATGTCTGCCCCAAAGCCTTCAAACTTGATGGCTTAAAACTAAACTCGATGCTGTCTGAAGATAGCTTTATCTCACTTTGAAGGTCAGCACTAGTATCCGTGTCTGGCTGAACAATACTGGTGTTCACTTCAATCTTTTGATTCAACCAGACACCCTCGGCAAGAAACCTTTCAGAATACGGCACTGCTTTCCAGTGTTGTTCTTGCGATGAAATATAAAATGACCCCAGAATGTTATCAGAATCCTGATCCAAAGAAGCATACATATCGACCTCATTTGTGAGAAATACATCCTCATTATAGAGAATGGAATCCACTTGGGCATAAAGCGAAATGATCGCGTCGGATCCTTCTTTTTGTTCCATACCAACATTTAGTGTGGCTCCTTTTGAAACTGTCAGGCCAGGTGAAAGAAATCTAGCATACTCATTGAGGTTGCCAAATTTCACCTTCAATTCGGCTCGCATTGGCTCATTCTCCATACCAACCTTCTCTTTGTCCAATTCGAAATAAGTAGACAACTCGTAGATCTCCTTTTGTAAAAAACTTGCCAAGTTTGAAAATGTATACTCACCATTTAGCTCAAGATCAATGCCGGGCATCTGCATCTTTAGCGTTCTTGACGTGCTATCAAGTTTGGTCTCTAAATCCAAACTCTCAATACTAAGAGATCGAAGGGTATCCTCTCGCAAAACCAAATTTCTGAGTTGCAGGGTGCCAGCAATTGAATCTGGATTAAGATGTGTTTGCTTCCAGCTTATTCTTGATCGAATAAAGTAATCCTCTTCTGTTAAATTGAGCTTCTTAGTAAATAGGGTGTCTATGCTGGTGGTTAGCGAAAGACTTTCTGGAGACTTGGCTATATCTACATTCGTGCGACCACTGATTTTGCAATTGGGATCGATGATATTGAACTGACCATAAAATCGTTCTGCGGCTAGGTATCCCTTGAAAGTAAGACTATCATAAACATACCCTTTGATCCCAACATTTCTGGCTTTAAAATCTGTCAAAAAGCTAGCCGTTTCCTTGGTTATTCCTTTACCCAAAATCCGCCCCTTTACTGAGACCTCCTGTACAAGAGTGCTGTCACCGATGAATTTCCCAACGTTGAGGTTATCAATTTCTAAATGGCCCGTATAGGCCGTCTGATCTTGATCTTTTGGAATGGTTACGTTAAGATCACCCGCAATAGACCCTTGATCAGTTTTTACACTGCCCTTGGCTGAAAAATCATTCAAAAAGCCGGAAAAAGAAAGGTTTACATTTAGCACATTGATGGCATCTAAGGTTGAGGCATTTTCTCCCAAATACGGTGCAATATCCCTAGTGAAAATTCTTGATGGCTCAATATTAAAGTCTAAGAACGTTTCCTTAATATCGGGCAAGCCCACAAGTGATGCATCCATATAAATCCGAGATGAGCCCGTTAGTACTTTGGCACCTACCAATCGAATGTCTCCTAGTTTTCCTGAAATTTCTGATTCAATAAATACATCTCCCTTCAAACCATCACTCCCTGTGAAATTGGAAAAGTCCTTTCGTCCTAGTTTAGAATTTCGCATCCTAAAATAAAAGCTAACACTATCGGCAAATGAGGAAAGATCTGAAGGATCGTTGTAGGAAAGTACAAGCGAATCTCCTAAGGAACTGTTGCCCGTGCTGATATTGAAATCATCAAGAATTAAAGCTTTTTGTCCGAAACCAACTTTGGCCCCTAAATGATCAATATTGATTCCATTTCCCTCATCAGACATCCGCAAGTCATTGAGAGAAAGGGAAATGGAGTCTGGTTCGAGATACAACCTGGTCACATCAATCAGCTTAGTCCTTAAATTCAGATGTGCAGGATCGAGTTTATTGAATTGACGAGCTTTGGTACTATCGTGCATCGTCAGCAGGAAATCTTCAACGATTATATGCTCAAGAAAAATTGGCTGGGGGTCTGAAACCTGAACTGTGTCCTTCTCTCCACTTAACCCATCAAGTGAGGCCAGAAAGACCGACAAATTCAACTCAGTAGAGTCGGAATACTTGGTAAGGTTAAGTCCACCTTCCTCTAAATGAATTTCTTCAATTTGGAATTTTCTAGTTTTGATGAGCTCCGTCAAATTATAATTCAACAGGACTCTATTTGCCCGAGCTAACTCATTGTGCTCATAATCATTCAAAACAAATCCCTTTACCTCCACTTCATCGAACCAAGCTATTCGAATATGTTGGATCGAAAATTCATGATCTGTCTTTTCGGATACCCAGCTAAGCACTCGCTTGGTCACGTAATTCTGAACAGTTTCTGTCTGAAGAAGCAACCACGTAGTACCAAGCAGGGCAATGACTATAAGGATGCTTAAAAGAATAGTCTTAAAAGCAATCTTCAACCAACGAAATATGTTGACCTTTTTAGCCATTTTTGCAGTTAATGATCATTCTTGGAATTGAATCATCTTGCGATGAGACATCCGCGGCGATCTGCCGCGAAGGTAAAA
>CAYGSD010000010.1:0-126709 GCA_964352625.1 uncultured Roseivirgaceae bacterium | reverse complement strand
TCCATTCACACGTCCATGAAGCGTGAGTTGGAGCAGCCAGTAAGTGGGCTTCAGATCCAACTCAGTCGGGGACTCGCCATGAATCAATACTTGACTGGAAAAGTGAAATCGAGCTTCTGGTCGTTTGATCGAATGCTGATAGGAAAGAGTGGAACAATAGCCGGATCTATTTGGAATGATCTGGGCATTCTGGCATTGGATCAGGGGGCTCATTTGGAAGCGGTGGATTTATTCGAAAAAGCATTGGAAGAAGGGTTCGGCCAAGCTGAGTTTAACAAGATGGTTGCGCTATTGGAAGCCGGTAAGTTGAGCTTGGCTGAGATTCATTTAGAAAAACTGATAGCGTCTGACTCAGGCTATTTGCCAATCAAAAGATCACTAGTCAATGTGTTTAACATGGGTGCCGATACTACTGCTGAAGCAAGCTTTAATGAAGTTTATTATCGATTTAGAGAATTGGAAGCTGAGGAAATCACATCCAAGCTTGAGAGATTTGATGAAGGTAGCCGGAATATAGTTTTGAATAGAATCGCACAAGAGAATGAAAGGCTGCAGAAAGCCCATGAATCTTTAGGGCTAGCACTGCTGGATTACTCCGATCTTGATTCTGCAGCAGTAGTTTCGACTGCTTTGGAACAACCCTTCAATACAGGGTTAGTACTGGAAGCTTCAAGGCGGATGAAAGAATTTGATGCCGTCGCGGCTTACAATTTTGTTTCGGAATCACTTGAGTTTAGTAAGTACTCCATACCGCTTCTTAAAGAACAGGCATTGTTGACCATCGCCATTGGCTTACCGGATTATGGCCGCACGGCTTTACTCAAACTCTCCGAATTGATGGATGGCCCCTCTTATTCTACATTCGAAATTGAGTGGTACAGCGCCAAGCAACCTGCTGAATCCGATTGGGTAGGGCAATAAAAAAACCCTGTCTCGATACGTCAAGACAGGGTTGAGATTTAGTTTTTAACTTTCTTAGTTCGCCAACTTGAAGTAAATAGGCAGCACCATTTTCACTCTTACTGGTCTTCCTCTTTGCTTACCTGGCTTGAACTTAGGCACCTGGCTCATCACTCTCACGGCCTCTTCATCACAGCCTGCACCAATGCCCTTTACAGAACGAACGTTTGTAACCGAACCGTCTTTGTCCACGATGAATTCAACGTACACACGACCTTCGATTCCCATTCGTCGAGCTTGAGAAGGATATTTCATCTTCTTACCTACGTAATTGTAGAACGCTTGAATTCCACCTGGAAATTCTGGCTGATCCTCCACAATCGTAAAGATTTCATCCACTTCCTCTTCAGCGGGAGCTTCTTCAAAAACAATATCTTCCACAATAGTTTCCTCGGTAACCTCCACATCCAATTCCACTTCGATCTCTTCTTCGATTTCTTCCTCATCAGGAACTTCTATAATCTCAGGAATTTGAACTTTTGGTGGTGGGGGAGGTGGTTGCTCCGTTGGAGGGATCTCCATAATGTCTTCAAAATCATTCTCTACCTGACCTAGGTCGATGATTTCTCCATCACCTCTATTTGGCCATTCGAACGCCAAAATGACGATCAAAAGGCTCAACGTGAGGCCAAGGTTGAGGAACATACTTGACTTCTTAGTCAAATCATGTTCGGGTGCTTTTTTCAATTCCATAATATCTTATTTAAAAGCTGGATTCCAAATATAGTATACTATATAACCTGTAACAAATTAGAATTCAATCACCTTAACGTATTTAGAGAAGATTAAGATTCTCCTATGAGTTCTTTGTATTCGTCGACCGATAAAAGTCCGCCTGAATCTGAGACCTTTATTTTGACCATCCACCCTGCCCCGTAAGGATCAGCGTTTACAGTCTCAGGACTAGCCTCTAGGTCAGTATTAATTTCAAGAACCTCTCCGGCAACAGGCATAAATAGATCGGAAACAGTCTTTACAGCCTCTACCGTACCAAAAACTTCACCCTCTTCGAGCGTTTCGCCCTCCGTTTCTATTTCGATAAACACAATATCACCCAGTTCATTTTGAGCAAAATCTGTGATGCCAACTTTGGCAATATCGCCATCAATTTCTACCCATTCATGGTCTTTTGTGTACTTCAGGTTTTCAGGAAAATGCATTTGAATATTTTTCGCCAAAAGTAATAGGTATGACTTAGAAAGTTATTGTGCAAGATTAAATCTAAGCTGGAAGCCAAAGGCGGTCGTTGATCTTCGGAATGAACTTAGCACTTTGGGCTCAGCGACAGTGCGCTCAAAGTACATAGTGAAGTCAAGCTGGTTGTTGATGTTGTAGGTCACTGTAGGTCTGATTTGGTAATTGAAAGAACCATTGGTAATGTCACTTTTGCCATCAATTTTCCTTTGAATCGTTTTTGAATCTCTGATCGTAAAGGCCGTTCGAATGGTTAGGTTATTTGGCAAAGTCACCGTTCTCCCAGAAAATCTGAACGGCACCTTGAAGCCAATTTTGGAGTAGCCAAGGTCAAAAGTAATGTCGTTGTTGAGCTGCTCAGTTATTTGGGCATTCGACATATTCAAGGCGATGTTTCTTTCCTTTTTGTATTCCACCCTAGTGCTGATGTTGTTGATGGTTTTAAAGTTCACTCCGATCAGGGGTGCAAATTGCTCGGAAATCACTACCTGATTAATAATGTAAGACGGAACGAGCACATCATTCTCATCGTCATAAATTGATCCTTGATAGTTAAGCGGGTTGTTATCCAAAGTAAGATTTTCGGTAAAATTCAGGTTGTTGGTGTAGTTGCCCACGGTATAGACTGACCTGTAGCCATGTGAAAGTGTGAGTGAAGAGAATATCTCCGCTATGGCCGGAATCTTCATCAACCCTGTGTAGTCAATCCGCCAATTTGGTAGCGGGATTCTTGGGAAGGGATTGAGACGGTAATTATTAGGGTTTTTTCCGGCATATGCAGATAGGAAAGCGGGTATCAGAACATCTTGCGATAAAGTATCATAGTCGTTTCCTGTTGATGATGAAAGACGCTGCTGGATGACGGCAAGATTCTGTTCGAAAGCGGTGAAGGCCTCAGATTCATTTTGAGCCCCCATCTTACCAAAAGCGGTCTTTATGCTTAAAAACGAAATGCTGTAACTGCCAGATAGTGACGGGGTAAGGCTTTCATACCCAAGAGAATCAGGGACATACCTGAATATTTCTTGATACCCATTCGTATTGGATTTGGCAAAATCCACCTGAATGGATAAATCCTCAAATGGTTGGAACGTACCTCGAATGGCCAAATCCTTTCCTTTCGATTGAGTGAATGGTGCAGTCAGGAATGGACTTTCCGTCAACCAACCTTTTCTTGCCGCCTTATTTCTAATATTTGGATTTTGACTTCCAAAAATAAACTCTGCCCCGGGTGCATTGAAGGTGGAATCTAGGCCGAAAAGAAATGCTTCAGGGGTGAAGCCGGCGAGGCTGGTTGATTCCCTAATGTTGTAGGTCACATTTACAGATTTCAACGCCATCAGGGTCATCAGCGCCTTTTGGCCAGTGGATCTTTCAGCTGGATTTGTTCCGTTGGCGTTGTTGAGAAAAGTCACTTTATCATAAAGTTTCACTACATCCACTTTTCCATTGCCCCCTCTGTCTCTTCGGTTTTGAATAATGTTTCCGAAGTTGTTGTTGTTGACATCTGTTTGATTCAGCGCACCGGCCGTCCAAGTATACCCAGCTACATACTTGAGATCGGCCGACAAGAAATTTGTAAAAGGAAGTTTACCCAACGGTGTTTGATAGGTAAAGCTCATGTTTTGATCATAGGATTTCATCCTACCTAGATTGGCAATTTGACTCCATATGTAATTGCGTTCTTGCTTGGTGTTGATATCTCCTTTCACGTCAATCTCATCAATTACGGCACGCACGTTTGCATTGTAATCGAAACTAAGACTCTTGAAAATGTTCCATCTAAAATTGTAAAGGCGGTTGAAAGTGAACAACCTTTCAAAGTTTGGGTCCACACCATCCGTTGTGAGTTGATCATTAAAGAATTGTGTTCTTGTGAATGATCGGTTCAGGTTTGCACTCAAAGAAAAGCTGGTGGGTAGGGCAGAGAAATTAATGTCTCGGATCAACTGAAGATATGGACTTTGAAATGCCTCAGATTCGGAAAAGGGAGTCCAAACTAGGGTGACGGGTGAATAGTCATAGTTGATTCCACCCGAGTTATTTTTCCTGAACCTGCTCTGCGTGAAGTGGTTGCTGGAAACTTCATCACTGTAGGCATAGGTAAATGAGAAATTCTCAATGCCATATATTTTGTTTTTGGCATCCTCTTTTACCAGGTCTTTTCTGATGTTACTGAAATTGATGCTTCTTGTGGTTTTATGAGACTCCACCAGTTTTTTGTATTCATCCCTCGAAAGTTCGTCTGGATCCCCCGGGTTATCTGAAAAGAGTTTGAGAGATTCTTCTAAGAGGATGTCCTGATTCAATGGATCGTACTGTGGAGTCGTTCGTTGTTTTTCATAGTTCACGAACATTGGCACCACTAAACCAGTCTTTTTCGGATACATGAATTTTTCCAGGTTCAAATTGGCACTGGCTTGGTAGCCGAATGACTCATATCGATTACGCTGCGCAATGGTTGTATTCAATGCACCATACCCAATGGAGGTGTATCGGGTATTTAAATTCACCCTTCCCAAATCCGCAAGCTTCGCCTGCAGCGTGGCGTTGGCTGCCCAACCGCTTTGATTTTCATAGCCTGTTGTCCTTAGTTCGTTTGCCCAAATACAAACGGACTTGGCGAGTCCATCATCAGATGCGCCATTGTCTGGATTTCGAACGCCGATCATGATGGTTTGAAGATCATTCAATTCAGGATTTCCAACTACCGTCACTATATAATTGGTTCCGGGAATCAGCTTGGAATAGGGAATCCCAATGTCTATTCCCAGTCGGTTTCGTTCGAGCTTTACCGCCTTGATTATATCTATAGATAGGTTTATTTCATTTTCCTCAGGCCAGACAAGTCTTGGAAGTCCCCCAGAATTAGGGCTTAAACCTTGGGGAGTTAACACAAGGGGGAGTTGGATTTCGTAGTAGTTGCTTCTATTGTCCTGACCCAAACGAAGGAAGGCGTTGACATCACCATCCTGAATAAATCCATCCTTGTATGAATGTGCATGCAGAGCCATTTCTAATCGGTCGTAGTTGATTAGGTCGATAGTCTGATTCTTAAAAGCCGCCCGAGCGTCTCCGTTATCTAGATTCTCAACGCAAAGCTGAAGCGACTGCTCGTTGTATTGTTGCTGCACGGTTTGGGAGTTATTGACATCTCTGACGAGTCCTGGAGGAACGACATATGGAGGCTGAGTGGGGCTACCGGTACTGTTTTCTTCTATGCTGACGACTGAGATTTCGAAATCGTTTAACTGCGGCTCGGGGAGTTCGCCGAGTGCAGGGTCGCGAAGAGAGAGTTCAAATTTTCTCCACGTACTTCTGGTCAACTGGAACTTGGCGAATCTCAAAACAACGGGCTGTTGCCAGCCGGTTAGGTACATCCGCATGAATCGGATATTTTGAAAATCAGGATTCCCGTAGGTTCCCGTGAATTTGTCCAGAGGAATTCGGAACTGGTACCATGTTGCTTCACCACTTTGATCTTGGATTTGATCCACCACAAAATCAGAAAGCTCAAGACCTCCTTTTTGAAGAGGTATCCGGTATTCAAAATATTCCTCTAGAAACGAAATCGTATTGTCCTCATTGATGTCTTCCTTGTCTGGTAGCGTAGAACTACCTCTGGTAAATTCATTGCTGGAGTTAAAAGGCGAGTTGCCGTCCGTTCCGTTAAAGTTTTTGTATCGCTCCACGATGTTGGCATTTCGGGAATCCAGCACCGATCCAAGGAAATACCTGAAGTTATCTGCGGAGACATCTTCCTCTACAATGCTCCGAGCCGCAGGGGTCACTGAGTTCAAATAGTCTGAGAAAAAGGAAGGCTCATCATTATTCTTTAATCCATCGAAACCAACGTCCTGATTGGGACGGTCACTTTGTTCGTTTGTAAAAAAGGCCTGTAAGTATTGCCCACTAGGTGTGCGCCCCCAGTCTGGATTGATCTGAGATTCTGATGGGTCACCATCTCCCGGAAGACCGTTTTCAAAAAAGAAAGAGCCGTCCGGCACCAGGTCTTCAGACACGCTACCCAAGTTAAAAATCAGGTCACCGCCGGTCGTATTGTTTTCATTGAAAATTCCGTCTAAGACCCTGCCATTGGCTCCATCTATGAAGGGGTCCATTATCCAGAATTCGATGTATTGGAAATTGGAGTTTAAGAAGTTTGTCTCCTGATCGAATCCTCTGGACACCCCTGCGAAATTCTGCTGAGGATTGGTTAAGAATCCATTTGCATCAAGATTGGGATTGTAGTTCTGCTGCCCTCTTTCTCTTGGGAAATAGGCCAGGTCCAGGACGTTCAGGTTTAGGTTTACCTGACCAGGATCTCTTTGTCTGAAAATTTCTTGCGGGATGATCGCTCGCACGTAGTGATTTCTCAAATCATCATCGGATATGTTGTCAGGCCTCAGTCCGCCCGAAGAGTAGAACACACTTCGATCGACATTGTACCATGCCATTTTTGCTTTTCGGTAGTTGAAATCCCGACCTGGTAAACCTCCATTCTGGTTGAAAAACCGACTGGAGTTGGTTTCGGGTGTAGCGGCCATTTTCCAACCAAAGGCGTCATTGAGGTTTAGGGATGTGGCAGCTTCTTCAAAGCTGTCAATCGTAGAAGTGGGTTCTCCATCTACTTCGTTGGATGTGCCGGGCACGAAACGCGCATATTCTGCTGTAAATGTGATTTCTGAGGGTTCCTTAGTCGCGATCAGTGGAATGGCATCAACGGCTTTTGTAAGGAATCTGGATTCCTCCTGAATAGCAATATCAAATCCGTACTTGGTGTTTTTCAATGGTTCGTTACCAATGTCAAAGCGGGAAAGTCCACCTCGTCTTTCATTCAAGTGGAGGACGGTTGCACCTATATTGAAATTATCATTGAAGCGGTAATCTAATCGTGCGCCATAGAACCAGGTCGTTTGAAAATTGAAAAGGTCTGCGGACTCAGAAGTGGCCGTGATCGGAATTCCGCTGTTGAGTAAGGATTGATCCGTGATGGTGACCCGCCCGAGGTTATAATCGACCGTATAGTGTCGACCTTCATCTAATGTTACATTGCCCATGCGCACGACTACCGAACCAGGGGTAACCTGAAAACCTTCAAGGTTGATGACATTATTAGCATTGGACCCTCCAAAACCGGAACTTGATCCTGCACCACTAAAAGCAATTCTGAATTTATCCCTTTCGGTATCGGTCTGGGCGATTTGTTGAGTTTCTGAATAGAGCTGGCTGTAGACGTATTTTTCTATAAGATCCGATTGGCTTGCCGGGTCATAATAGCTTTCCAAAGTGGAGCCAAAAGGTTCCAAAACGGGGAATATTAAGTATCCTCTCGCGGCATTAATCGTGACACCATCAATAAAATCAAAGAGGCCATCTGGCTGTGGATCGAGCTGTAGGTTGTATTGGTCAAGGCCGAGTAGTTCTACCAATGGTTCATTTTCAATGCCCTGACCCCCTTCGTGCAAGTAAGGATTATCAATCCCTGAAGCATCGTCTTTGTATTTAATTCTGAGCTTGAAGGATTCCTGATCTATGGACGAGGCGCGTAGGTTGTAAATGTTTTTCATCATCAGATCCCATGTCGGAAGATCAGGATCGATGCTGTTTGGTTTGAGAAGTTTAAGGAATAAAGATTCGTCATCATCTAGTCGGCGAATAGTACTCAGCTCACCAACTGTAAAAGGCCCAGCTCCATTGTATGTGTATTGGTAGGAAACTGCCAATGACTGGTTATCGCTAAGGTTGGTAAGGAGCGTGATGTACCCCAGCTGCTTATTGATGGTGAACTCTGTGCCTTCTTGCAGCTGCCTTGCCGTTCCTGTTACTACATACTCTGATGTGGGGTCAAGGCCTAAAGTCTGGAGGTTGTTGTACATCTGGTCAGACTTTCTGTATCCACTTCCAAGTAATGCTTCATAAAGTGAATTGCTGGAGTTACTAGTGGGAACGCTTCCAGCTGGTTTGTAAAAAGAGTCATTCAATAAGCGATCCAATGACTGTTCTCCCAAGTCGACAAATCCAACGGTGTTCCGTGTTGTTTCTGTGTCGTTGTTCGTGTTCGTGATGTACACTTCGATGTTCTGAACCAGGAGTCCTGAAGTAATGTTTCGTGGGTCTTTTACCCAATCTTCGTAGTTGTCACGGAAAAAGTGTGAAAGAAAAAAGTGCTTATTATCATCATAAGCTGAGGCTCTAATTTCATTCTCTTGCTGCGTGGAGGAGTTGTAGACTGGGTCATCAATATTGTTTCCTCCTCCGAGGCTTGAAGTACTGACTGATCCTTGCTGTCTGGAAGCTACGCCGGTGAAATAAAGCTTACCAAACTGAAGCTCTGTTTTGAATCCAAAGAGGGTTTGAGCACCCGTCATCAAACTGTTCGACACGGGCATGCTGACGTTTCCGATGATTATTTTCTTGATGATCTCCTCTTCATACCCCGTGTATTCGATCCTCATGTTGTTCTGAAAATCGAATGTGTTGTTGTTATCAAAATTGGCGGTGACTTCTAGTTTGTCTCCAATTTTCCCTACCAGATTTAGACTTATCTGCTGCTCAAAGTTGAAGCCTCCATTCCGCTGTTGGCGCTGCGGAATGGCTGGATTGTCCACCCTTTGCCAGGTACCGCCAAAATCAAGATTGATAAATCCGGTTGGGACAATGTCCACATATTCTCCTCCAAATATTCGATCAAAAGCCGGGCTGAGATAAAGTTTGGGAATGAGTCTTCGGCCGCTCACAGCACTTTCCCCATCTAAGCCAATTGATTTTTCCTTCCAATAAGTATTGGCCAATTGTTCGTCATTGTAGCTGTTGTACTCGCTAAATGACATGGTCGTTACTGGCCGAAAGTTGATATTTCCTATTCGCTCGTAGATGGTGTATTGAAAGCCAGAATCATAGTCTATCTGCAATTCAAGATTCGAAGGATCGGGTAGCAAAAATGAAGACCGACCGATCCTATTCGAAAAAGGATCGCCAAAACGATACGACGGGTTATAAGTCGAATAGAAAGAAGGGGTGTATGGCTTTACTGAATCTGTCTTGGCCGTGTCTCTTGGAATGGTGTCTTGTTGCTGTAAGATTAAGGGTTCAAAAGAGGGTAATGAAGCATTTGCAAAGGAGGGCAACCACCAACCACCAACAAGCAGGAGTATGTATAATCTAAGGTGCAAAATGTCTCTTTTCCTTTAGGCTCGCCTCAATGCCTGTTTTATTAATTCTTCAAGTTTAATCTCTTGACCGAATTCTTTCAATATAGCATCAATGCTTTTTTGTGCTGCGCTTCGCGGAATCCCCAGCGTTATTAGAGCAGATAACGCCTCAGAAGGTAATGTATTGCCGATATGAGGTGTATCCAGATTCTTTTCTTCCCAACCTTCCTTGATCATTTTGTCCTTGAGCTCAAGGACTATTCTTTGAGCTGTCTTTAAGCCAATTCCTTTCACACTTTGAATGGTTTTCACATCCTCATTTACAATGGCTTGCTGCAGTTCTCCTGGACTCAATGAGGAGAGAACCATCATGGCCGTGCTTGCACCTACTCCACTGATGGAAATAAGATCGAGGAAACGTTTCTTTTCGGCCATTTCACTGAACCCAAAAAGGGTGTGGGCATCTTCGCGCACGTGAAAGTGGGTATGAAGAAGCGCTTCCTCCAAGGTTTTGATAACACCGTAGGTATTCAATGAAATTTTGACTTGGTAGCCAATTCCATTAATGTCCACGATCACGTAGGTTGGGTCCTTTTCCGTTAGCTTTCCTCGTAAGTAAGAGATCATTTTTTCTGATTTTCCTGTGCGTCCACCACGGCGAGTGCGGCCAGATTAAATATTTCTCTCACGGAGCTACCCAGTTGCACCACCTGAACCGGTTTGTTCATTCCCATCAAGATGGGCCCTATAACCTCCGCTCCACCTAACTCCATCATGATTTTATAGGCAATGTTGCCTGATTGAAGGTCTGGGAAAACAAGTGTATTTACCTGATGTCCAACCAAGCTACTGAACGGATAGAGCTCTTCCATGAGGCTTTTGTTCAAAGCAACATTGGCTTGAAGTTCGCCATCAATAATCATGTCGGGCCACTTGGCTTTGGCAAGTGCTACTGCCTTAGAAACTTTTGCAGGCACTTTTCCTTTTGTCGATCCAAAATTGGAGAATGACAATGCAGCGATTTTTGGCTCTGTGTCAAAGAATTTCACTGCTCTGTGCGTAAGGCCAATGATATCCACCAGTTCTTCGGTAGTAGGATCTTGGTTCACGCTGGCATCAGCGAAGAAGAAGTTGCCGCGCTGTGTATTCACTATGTACATACCCGCGACCCTGTCCACACCATCTTCTACTCCTATAATTTGAAGTGCAGGCAAGAGTGTTTTTGGATAGTCATTCGAAATGCCAGAAAGCAAAACATCGGCCTCCCCTTTTTTCACCATCATCATTCCGAAATAGGTTCTGCTGTGCATCGCCTTGCGCGCGAGGTGCATTGTCATTCCTTTGCGCTGGCGCATGGTGGTGAATTCTCTGGCGTATTCTTCGACCTTTTTAGGGTGATCATTAGGGTCAATGATGTCACAATCTTTGATTGCTTCCAGATCGTACTCCTCGATCATTTCCTTGATGGCCGAAACCTTACCCATGAGTATCGGTTCACCAATTCCCACGTCTTTGGCCATTTGAGCGGCCTTCAGAATGTTCAGGTTATTGGCATCCGCAAAAATGATTTTCTTAGGATCTTTTCTTGCTCTTGTGATGAAACGAGAGATCAATCGTTGGTCTATCCCTACTCTTTCTTGTAAATCAAGATTGTATTGTTCCCAGTCGGTGATTTTTATCCTGGCAACCCCTGAGTCAATGGCGGCTTTTGCAACTGCCGGGCTGATTGTAGTTATCAATCGAGGATCCATCGGTTTTGGAATCAAATACTCAGGGCCAAAAGACATGCTTGTCTCGTGATAGGCGCGAAGGACCATATCGGGCACGGGCTCTTTGGCAAGCTCCGCGATGGCTCGCACGGCGGCCAGTTTCATTTCTTCATTGATGGCCGTGGATCGCACGTCAATCGCCCCTCTGAAGATATAAGGGAATCCAAGGACGTTGTTCACTTGGTTAGGATGATCGGACCTTCCTGTGGCCATGATCAAATCCTTTCGGGTATTCATTGCAACCTCGTAAGGAATCTCCGGATCAGGATTAGCCAGGGCAAAGACGATCGGATTTGGCGCCATTGATTTGAGCATCTCTGGAGTCACCGTGTTTGCAATAGAAAGCCCCAGCAGCATGTCGGCTCCTTTCATTGCATCTTCTAATGAATGGCAATCTTTTCTATTGGTGGCGTATCTGGCTTTTGTTTCGTCCAGTTTTTCACGATCCGTTCGGATGCAGCCTTTGCTATCCGTCATCACGATATTTTCTTTTCTCGCACCAAGACTTACATACAGATCGGTGCAGGCAATGGCAGCCGCACCTGCACCAGCTACCACTATCTTGATCTCATCAATTTTCTTTCCACCAACTTCAAGGGCATTTAACAGTGCGGCACTGGAAATGATCGCTGTGCCGTGCTGATCGTCATGCATCACTGGGATGCTCATTTGCTCTCTCAGGGCGGACTCGATCTTGAAACTCTCTGGAGCCTTGATGTCCTCGAGGTTTATCCCGCCGAACGTTGGTTCAAGGGACTTGACAATTTCAATAAATTTATCAGGGTCTTGCTCGTTTATTTCAATGTCGAAGACATCTATGCCGGCAAATTTTTTGAAGAGAACGCCCTTTCCTTCCATTACTGGTTTGGACGCTTCGGGTCCGATATTCCCTAAGCCAAGTACCGCTGTTCCGTTTGTAATAACACCCACCAGATTTCCTTTGGCTGTGTAGCGATATACGTCATCCGGGTTTGCTGCAATAGCCAAGCAGGGCTCTGCCACACCGGGGGAGTAGGCCAAAGCCAAATCTCGTTGACTGCTGAGCGGCTTGGTTGGACGAACTTCTATTTTTCCAGGTGGCTTTGATTCGTGAAAATCAAGCGCTTCCTGCTTTCTAATTTTAGCCATGGTTAGTTGGTTTCTGAAGGCATCTTAAAAGTAGATAAGATGGCATCCATTTCTCTCATCAATTTCTTTTTCTTTCCTGCGGCATGGTATACATAGCCTTCAATGTAATAGAGCATTTGGCTCTTTTCATCTACCATAGTATAACTCAGAAAAGGACCACCGGCAGTCATGTCACTTACTGCCCACAGTCCAACTGATCGCATGGCAAATTTATCCTGAAAATTGACCTGAGAACTAACGACCGGCACAAGATCTTGACGGGTGATAAAGAGTTCTGGTTTTTGAACATCGCGAAGGTGGAGTTCGGTGATTTTATCACGTAGTTCTGGAAGTCTATTGAAGACCCCTGTATTCGAATAAGGCTCCTTATAGATGAAAATATTCTTCTCCTTTTGTGTACCCAATTCTCGAACCCAAATGAAGTCAATGTTGTCTTTGGCAAGATCCCAACCGTATGGAATTTTGATATCGACTCCATGATGGTCTTTGATGATTTTTTCAATGTTAGTGCTTCGGCTTTTTAGTATTCTTTTTTGGGTGATTTCAAGTGCCCGTTCTTCGAAAAGACTGAGAATGCCTGCTCGGTTATTCGCTATATGATTTGCCAATTCTTCACTGGTGTTACCAAAAAGATGAAGGACTTGCTGACCTGTGGCAAATTTGTTTTTTTCCAGAAGTTGAAAACGTGAGGTGTCAGCTTCAATTTTCTTAAGCGACTCGTCGGTGAACATCCTTCGGAGCTCTTTGCTCTGCCGAGTTTTGCTATCAAGAGTCGTAATGAAGATCATATTATAGGCGGACTTGAGCACGGAGTTCAGCTTTAATGGATTGACTGTATAGATGTCGAATAGTGCTTCGTCTTGAGGTAGTACCTGCATGGGTGCGGCAAGGATTTCCCTAAGTTCAATGCCTACTTCTCCTTCCCAAACGGCTGAGTCCACTACTACGATGATTTCATCAGCAGTTCCTCCAGCGGGTCGTTTCAGGTCATCTTTGCTTTGTTCGCAAGAGAGAAAGGTGATAAGGAGTAGGGCTACAATAAGATTCTTCATTTCGAAAATGCGTTTGGGCAAAAGTAGGGAAAAGGAGATTGAGAGACATGGCGCGTCCGGGCACAAAAAAACCCGTACAGTTTGCACGGGTTTGATGAATTAATGGTTGCGATTACTTGCTTCTGATATAGATGTCGCCATTCATGTTCTTGAAGGTGAACTCTGCACCTCCACCATTGATACTTCCATAAACCCAGCTGTTGATCGTGACTTTATAGTTCCCTGACGATGATTTTTCTGGTTTTGGCTGGCTAACTGCCATATCAAAATCCGTGAAGATTTCACCTTGATCCGATTTCATTTTTGCTGTAGCTTTTACACTGGCAGGAAAGGTGATGTCCACGTTCCCGTTTAAGGTGACAAACGACATTGGTTCATTGGGTGTCACTTTGAGGAAATTTGCTTCGATCGTTCCATTCACTGTGTTGCAGATCAGCGAACCACTGATATTCTCGAACTTCATAGGCCCATTTGTTGCCGAGACTTCCATTGCACCGTTTATCTCGGAGACTTGAATATCTCCGTGGACCGTAGAAATTTTTAAATCGAAATTCTTCGGCACCTGCACGGTTAAATTGATGGGACGTTTCCAGCTATTGGTCTCAATTTTTACTCTGTTGCCATTTTCAGAAGCTGAAAGTTCGATGGCGCTGGAGCTTATTCTTTTCATTCCATCGGGTGCCGCTTTCTGGTGATCATGGCATCCATCACAATCTGATTCTTTTGAAGAGGCAGTGATAATGACGTCCTTTCCGCTGTATCCTTCGATCACGATGTTTCCTCGGACAAGCCCCACTTGAAGTGTGCCCCTGGAACTTGGGCTACTCAATGGAACAACGATTTGCTCATTGAAATCCTGTGACGTGACAGGAAGCGTGCTGATAAATGTGAGTGCTATTATTAAATATTTCATGATCCTGTGTTTTGCTTTCTTAGATAAACATTTCCATTAATGCTGGAGAAATTGAGTTCAGGGCCACCTGAACCTATTACTACTCCTGTTTTTGAGCTGATTTTGTATTTGGCTCCTTTTCCTCCATGAGAGGTCTCCACTTTTGGCTTTGCGTCCTCATAATCAAATGAGGAATACATTTCGCCGTTCATTGAGTCGAAGTAGACTGTGGCGGCAAAATCTTTTGGAAATTCCAATTGGAAATCGCCATTGACGGTTCGAAAATTAATGGCTTCTTTAGGTGCTCTAAGGAAGTTAATTTTCACATCACCGTTGACAGTAGAAGCTCCCGCTAAGCGGTATACATTCTTGACTTCAACGCCTCCGTTTACGTTTCCTACTTTCACTTCACCCTGAATATTCTCCACGATTACCTCCCCATCATTCACGGTGTTGGCGCTGATCATAGAAGTCTTCGGAATCTTCAGGACGTACTCATAAGAGAACTGATAGTCCGGCCCGTTGTTCCAATTGAAGCCTTTGTAAGGCGAGCCATTGCAATTCTGAACCCAAGGAGCTTTGGTATAAAAAGCAAGAGTGTCTTGCTCAATGTATTCACCAAGCTCAAGCTCTTTTTTTGCAAGTGCCATCAGTTTATCAGAATTCGCTTTGATTTTGATCTCAAGTTCGAGTTCTACTTTTCCGCTTGTGGAGGGTTGAACTCTCACTGATCCATAGACATTTTGCACGATCACCTGAAGATGCTCAGCAGACTTCACATCGTATGTTTTGCTGATTTTGATGGTCTCCTCCTTGGGAGATGGGTCCAGCATTATTAGTAGTAAGATTAGAATTTTCATTTTAGATACTTTTTAGAGTTTTAATACTTTCATCGAGTTTGAACTTCACCAAGTCATCTTCGACGGTCTCTCTTAATTTTTCAAGTTCCTTCACAGAGTTTTTAGCCTGAATAAGTACGAGTGCATCAGCTATGGCCACCTGAACTATGGGGGATTCTTGTAGGCCAATCGCACTAACAAGTGCCCGGCGAGCTTTGGGCGAGTTGCCAAGACTTGTGAGAGTTTCGACAGCCGCCAGTCGTACATTCAAATTGTCATCAGTATTTAGCGTTGCGATTAGTGCATCAATCACTTTTGAGTCATTTGAAGAGATGCCAGAAGCCATGTTCACGGCTTGGATGCGATCCTGAGCTTTGGGCTGCTGAATGAGCGTGAGCATCATCATTTTTTTCATTTCTTGAATTTCGTCAGTCAATGAGGCCACCTCTTTGTTTTGAGATGTTGATGGCAAGAGAAGCCCGCCTATGATTACTCCGATAATTAGAGATGCCAATCCAACCTGCCATCCTCTTGCTATCCAATTCATGAAAAGCTCAGATATGTTCAGAGACTCTTTGGGCTGTTTCTGAGCGGCCATCATGGCGTGGAATCGAGCGTCCATCTGAGCGGATGGTTCTGGTCTTTTTAGTTGACCTAACAAATCCCAAGTGTGAGCCGAAGACTCCAATTCGGCCCTGAGTTCAGGATTCTTGATAATGAAACTTTGGAGTTCGGCGTTGTTCTCTTCGGAAATAATTCCGCTGAGGTGCTCTTGCCAAAGTTCAATTGCTCTTTCCTTTTCCATCACACATCTAGTTTTAAATACGTTTCTTTCAATTCTTTCATGATTCTGTGCACCCGCACTTTTACTGCACTTTCAGTCAATCCCAAAATGTCAGCAGCACTGGCGTACTTCACTTTTTGAAACCTCACCATTTCAATTAATTCCCTTTTGTCATCGCTCAACTTGTCTAGTGCTCGTTGCAGATACGTTAGTTCATCTCCCTTTTCAATCTCGGTTTCGGTGGTAGAATTATCGCTGATTTGACCTTCCCAAGGTTCCATGTCATCCTGAAAAGAATAGCGCTTTTCCTTTTTGTAATGATCATGGTGAATATTTCTGGCTAACCTGAACGCCCACACTTCAAAGTCCCCATCCTCTGAGTAGGTGTGCTTGTATTTCAGAATTCGTTCGAAGACATTCTGTACCAAATCCTCGCTCGTAGCTCCATCTTTGGTCATGCCGTAGAAGAATCCGAAAAAGCGTCTGCTATAGCGCGCATACAGCAGATTGAGCTTTCCGAAATCCCCGGCTTTCACTTTCAGCATTAAGGCGTGATCGTCGATAGGGTTCATTTGGTGAAATTCAAAGGCATAACTGCGCGAAACCAGGATGGTTACACAAGTTGAGAAAAAAAGGAAAATAAAGCTTGGTTATGCTTTGGAAGAAGCCCGATCCATGATCCAGACGGTAAGAAAGCCCACGATCATCAAAGCAAGGGCAATGGCTAGATTGGAATCCTTAGTAGGAGCGATCCATTCATAGCCGGTAGCTTTCTGTTCTTCATTGACCAAAATGTACGTTGCGTTTTTCCATGGCCAAATAATTAGGAGGGATCCGGCAACAAAACCTGTGAGCAAGGCGATAGTGGCGTCCTTGTAATTTTCAAAAAGCCAATGGAGCAATCGGGAAAATAAAATTAGTCCGAGCACTACGCCGATCATGAGTGGGCCGAGAATGCCAAAATTAAAAGTGCTGATGGCTGAAAGCACAAGGAGGTAATTCCCCATGAGAAGGAGGATGTATGAGCCAGAAAGGCCGGGAAGGATCATGCTGCACACCGCAACAGCACCGCAAAGAATGATGTATAAAATGGATGTGTTTTCCGTGGCGGGAGGAAGAAAAGCTATCGCAACGGCGATTGCGCACCCTACGACTAGGGCAAGAATTACCGTCCCGTTGAATTTTTCGATTTGTCTTCCGACACCAAGGATTGATGCGATGATCAGCCCGAAAAAGAAAGCCAAAGTAAGGGACTCGTGCACCTCGAAGGCCCATTCCAAAACTTTTGCCAAACTCAGAATGCTAATCCCCACTCCTAGAAAAAGCCAGAATAGGAAAGCAAAATCAATGTGCTCGGCAACCGATTTCCACTTACCTGTGAAAAACAATTTGACGGCTTGGACATCAATGTTTCTAAGTGCGGCTATTAGGCGCTCATAAACACCGGTAATGAAGGCTATTGTACCGCCAGACACGCCAGGTATAACGTTGGCTGCTCCCATGGCCATACCCTTCAATACGAGGAGGAGGCTATGCATTGCTTACAAAAAGTGATCGAAGGTATCTCCTCGCAATCCCAAACGGATCGTTTCCAAGGGAATGACTTCATTTGGGGCGATGTTTCCAAGGTTTACATTGGTGCCACAAAGCTTGATGAACCAAACTTGCTGAGCTTTTTGAGGAGCTTCCCAGATGATTTTTTCCGTTGGGATTTGAGTCAAAATCTCTTCTACCAAACCCTGTCGAACTTCTCCTGAATCTCTGAAAAGGCCGACGTTCCCACCTTCTCGTGCCTCACCAATGACCTTCCAAGCTCCTGCGTCCAGCTCCGTTTGCATTTGCTGAATCCACTTATAAGGGGGAATGATTTTCGTTGCATCCTTTGACCCAACCTCTGAAAGGACAGTTACCAACTTCGAAAACTCCGCGATAAGTTCACATTTGTGATCATGATCCATGCTGACAGAGCCATCCGACACCTCACAATGCTCGAGGTTATACTTTTCAAGAACCCTTTTGTAATCTTCCAGTTGCTCGCGAACGTAAAATGCCTCGAATAGTGTACCTCCCAGGTAGCAAGGAATGCCAGCCTCCTGATAAAGTTTAATTTTTTGATCAAGATTTGGAGTGACGTAAGAAGTAGCCCAGCCAAGTTTCACTATGTCGAAAAGTCCTCCTGAGGTTTCGATTAAGTCTTCAACTTCTCGTAAACTCAATCCCTTGTCCATGACCATTGTGAACCCTTCTGTTCGTGGCTTGGACGTTCTTTCAGGGATATTCTTTAAAGTATAATTCATGCGATTAGGCTGGTTATCTTTTTTGTGATGCGCAAAAATAAACTGTTCGATGGATTCTACTCCTCAGAATCCTTGTATCTCTCAATAATTCGATACAGAGCTTTTTGTGTGGGCAAGTCTGGAAAAAAGTCGAATAGCACCTTATGACCTTTGTAATCCAACATCAGGGCAGTTTCCAGTTTGTTTATGGCATGCTTATAATTACCAGCAGCCATAAAATAGACCACTGATCGGTAGTACAATTCTGCGAAATCAGGAATTTCATCAAGCCCCGCTTCCAGCACATTGATGGCTTTGTCATGCTCTCCTTGCTCATGGTAGATCAGGGACCAATCCAACCATACTTGAGGGTTGTCGGGATCCATTTCACTTGCTTCAGTATATGCTTCCAAGGCCGACACTATGTTGCCGGTTTTGAACTCGGCATCAGCTACGGCTTTCCAATAGGCCCCATTCTCATTATCTATTCTCAGCGCTTTGTTCAGGAAGTGAATAGCCTCGTACCATTTCTCTTGTACGGCTAAGCTCACGCCAATTCCGAACCAGGCCTCATGGTACATTTGATCTAGCTTGGTTGCTTTTTGGTAATATTTCACTGCCAAATCAAAGTGTTCCATTTTCTCATAGGCAGAACCTATGTGGCAGTAAATTTCCGCTGAAGGCCCTTCAATATCGAGCGTCTTTAGGTAGTTAGAAAGAGCCTTATCCGATTGCTCTAGATTCATCTGGGCATTGGCCAGATTGAAGTAGGCACTGCTGAATTCGTCTTCTATGGCAATGGCATATTCATATGCATCAACGGCTTCTTGATACCTTTTTAGTTTATTGTAAACTATTCCTAAGTTGTACCATGCGTACTCGGAGTAAGGATCCTGATCAATGAACTTATGATAGTAATCTAAGCTGCTCTCAAGCTGTCCGGATAAATCCAAGCAATAGGCCAACTCATACAAGGCGTTTTCATTGTGCATGTTCGCTTCAATGGCCTGCTTGTAGCTGTCGGCAGCCAGATCGTATTTGCCCATTCCTTGATACGCCAACCCAATGCTATAATAAATTTCGTCTTTCTCTTCCCAGTTTTCCAGCACCCGCTCGAAGCACTCGATGGCTTCAGGGTAGGATTCCTTCATGGATAGAATCGACCCCTTTTGCAAGAGCAATTCAGGATCGTTCGGATGAATTAGTAAAGTGTGGTCGATAATCTCTAGGGCTTCATTAATCGCGTCGCTTTTCACTAGAATGTCTGCCGCTTCCATGGCAATGTCCGTAGAGTAAGGAAATTGCTCATGCGCTATCGTGCAGGCCTTTCTGGCCTTCTTGATTTTGTCCTGCTGAACGTAGTAAGAAATGATCTGGAGGTACGTATCCTCGTCGAAATAGAAACTTTCCCCATTCTTAAGGAAGGCTTCAAACCTTGTTATTAACTCCTTCTCCTCCTTGCGTTTATATTCTTCCTGCATACAATATTCTATCGTTCAACAAGCTGATTAAGACAATATAAGGGCTTTTTTTTATGGTTTTTGTTACCAAAACACGGAAAGTTTTCCACACTAATAGAGTAGGCCTTGGTTTAGAAATTCACCTTTAGCTCGTTTTTTCAAGTGCTTACTCCTGAGGCCCTTCTCGAGATACTCAATGTGTCGAGCGCCGTGCACATCAGAACCAATGAAATCTACTGCCCCCTTATTCAAAAGTTTTTGCGCCATTTTCTTCTCTTCCTTTCCATAATAGCCAGCCAATGATCCGGCGGTTATTTGCATCTTGACCCCTCGATTCCGCAGGTCAATTAGCTTATCCTCTTTACCAAAGAAATAGGCATATCGTTCAGGATGGGCCAAAACCGGAATTAGTCCTGTTGATTGGATTTCGAACAATACCTCGTCAACAAAAAGAGGGAGAGACTGAAAAGACGTTTCGATGAGTATGTGGCCATTCCAACTCAAAAGCTCCTCTTTGTTTTTCAGGGAATGCAACAATTTGCCATCCACCATGTATTCAGCGCCAAGCTGGAGGTCTATGGGAATTTGCTCCTTATTTACCGCATGTACTAACTCATTGAAATTTCCTTTTAGGTAGTCAATGCTGTTCGGGTAGTAATTCTCAGAAATATGAGGCGTAGTAATTAGTTTTTTGTAGCCTAGCCGCCAGAAAACATGTATTAATTTCAAAGCCTCCTCCATAGTCTTAACGCCATCATCCACGCCTGGCACTAGGTGAGAGTGAAGGTCAACGTCCAATTGAAGCTGACCAGTTGATCTAAAGAACATTAGAAAAGTGATTTAACCGAGCTGATGAAATTTGACTTGGATGATTCCTCCTCATAGTATCCTTGTCCGTACCCATAACCGTACCCATACCCATACCCATATCCGCTGTTGCCTTTCAGTGAATTGAATATTACGGTTAGTTTGTCAAAGCGGTTTGTTTTCTTAAGGTTATCAATGGTTTTCACATAGGCTCTTTTTGAATAACCTGATCTGACGACATACAGTTGCAGGTCGGCTTTCTTCATAACTAAAATACCATCCGTCACCAACCCTACAGGTGGAGTATCTAGGATAACCATGTCGAATTCTTCACTTAGCTGCTTCACCATTTTGTCAAAGGTTTCTCCAAGAAGAAGTTCGGAAGGGTTCGGGGGAATAGGCCCTGCGGGTAAATAGCTGAGGTTTTCAATTTTCGTTTTATTCAGCCCCTCTGATATCTTGGTTTTACCAGCCAAAATTGTACTCACACCCACATTATTGCTTGGCTTTTCAAATGCCATATGAATTTTTGGCTTTCTCATATCAATGTCCACTACACATACTTTCAAACCAGAAAGAGCTATGATCGCTCCGAGATTTACCCCGATAAAGGTTTTGCCTTCCCCGGATACAGTGGAGGTGATAGATATTATATGTTTGCTGCCTGTGCCGTTCATAAACTCCATGTTGGTACGGACGGTTCGGAGCGCCTCGCTGAGCGACGATTTCGAATCTTGCTCTATGACCATTTTAGTGTTTGGCAATTTCTCCTGCCTATAAAAAGGAATAGACCCAAGAATGGGCACATTTATAAGTCTTTCAAGTTCTCCAATTCCCGTAATACGGTTATTGACAAGGTATCTAAGCAGTAGAAACACAACTCCTATGATCAAGCCAGCGATAACGCTAAAGGCATAGATCAGTAATTTTTGGGGTTGTACGGGTGACAATGGATAGGAGGCGGGAGAAAGGATCACAATGTCTGTGACTGTGCCAGCTCGCGTAATTTCGATCTCCATTTTCGCCTGTCTCAGTGAGAGCATGAACTCCTCCTGCTGGGTATAAAGTCTTCTGTTTTTAGAATACTCGGTTTCTAATGATGGTAGCTGTAGTAGACTTGTTTCCAGCAAGGCTTTTCGTGACGCTATATTGCTGATTTGGCTTTTGAGGTTGTCTTGGTAGCCATTTACGACTGCAAGTAATCTTGTTTTGGTGAGATCGATCTCTTCGTTGAGTTGCTTGATTACAAAAGTGTTTTCACTGTAAGAAGATAATTTTTTTGATCGCTCACTTATCCCCAGCTGGTATTCTGAAAGCAAGGTTTTGATCGATTCTGGGAATCGCTCAATGAAGACCTGATTGAGGATCAGGGGCTCCCCCGATTCCAGCTTTTCTTTAAGGATACTGATTTCCGAATCTCTTGATTTTAGCTTGAATTGGATGGAGTCAAGTTCATCCAATTGCTGTATGGTTTTGGTTAGGTCATTTCCAAGATTGGTCGATCTATTTTGTATGGTGAAGTTCTCAAAGTAGTCTTCGAAACTTTGAAGAACCTCCTCTGTTGCTTCGATGCGTCGATCCAGGAACTCTATCTTTTGCTCCAACGCACGATTCTTGGCATCTCGGGTATAGATTTCATAGATGGAGTCAATGGCATTTACGAATACTTGCGCCTTCTTTCGGTTGTAATCCAAAATGCTGATTTTGAGTGTCTTTGCGGTAAAACTTTCAGGCACCACATTTACATTCTCTTGTAGGAAATCAACAATGGCTTCATTGGTGTTGATGATGAAATAATAGGGCCCCTCTGCCCCAGAACTGAAGTTCTTAGTTTTGGAGACTAAAAGGTTGATATCTGGAGTTGAAATGTCTTCACCAAACCGATATTTCTTAGTTGTATCATTCAAGGTCAGGTTGAAGGTTTCTTTGTCTAGAATGGTAAGATCAATGGCCTGATTGTAGTAGGCACCATTTTTCACTTTGTAAGAAACTTCAAAGGGGCTGATCCCGAATCGTTCATCATCCAAGACCCTTCCGTATCGAAAGTAACTTACATCATTGTCTACCGCTTCGGCCACTTTGCCAAAGAACAATCTGGATTTCAGTAGTTCTATTTCGCCAGATATTTCACCTTCCTGCTTGATTACCGGCGAGGAGATGTCCAAAACGGAAGCTTCACTTTCAAAATTTAATTTGATCACTGAAGAAGACTCATAAACGGGCTTGGTGTAGCGAACATACACGTACGCCGAAGCAACAGTTGTGATCAGAAATATGATCAGATAAATCCAGCTTTTGCTGAGGATCATCTTGAACTTCTCCGGATCGAAGGACGAAAGAATGTCCTGATCTTGGTATTGCGGATGGTCTTGCTCGGCGTTCACTATTTACCGTTGGTACTTTGAATAACAATTAAAAGTGTGGTCACGCTGGTCGCCAAGCTCAAAGCCGGAGCAATATCTCTTAGGGTCTGGTTGAATGGTCTCCTCCATGGTTCCACGTAAATCACGTCACCGGATTCAACTATCATACCAGATTGCTGCATACCTGAGATAGTGCTGAGGTCAATAGAATATACTTCTGGAGAATTCAGGTCTCCACGAATTAGCTTAATGTTTGAAACTTCACCACCTTGCTGAATGCCTCCGGCAAGTGCAAGGACTTCTAGAATATTTACATTCTCATTTTCCAATGGAACAACCACGCCACCAGAGCCAATAACATTTTGTCCAGTATTGCCAATGGCACCAAGCACGACTACACGCCTATTGGCCGTTCGGATTTTGACAAAGGCATCTACATAGAATTCTTCATAAGCTTCTTGAAGAAGTTCCTCGGCTTGGTCAATTGTCAGGCCATGTAATTTCATGTCCCCGACTTTAGGCAAGCGGACAGTGCCATCTTCAAGAATTAGGTAAGTAAATCGGTCTTTGAATTGAATTTGCTGTATGGAATTGGCGCCTTGTGACAGCTCGAAGCTGGGGTCCGTCAGTTGCTCTCCGCCATTTGTGAACACATCAACTCGGATTAAATCACCAGACTGAATAACATAATTCTCTGCCGCTCGATTGACCGATTTGGTCAGGTTGCTGGGATCAAAATTTTCATCAAACCGAAGAATCAAATCGCGTTTATAAGCTTGGCAGCTTGTAGCGAGAATCATAGCGGTGATAAGGACAAATGAGAAGAACTTCATGCGAGAATCAGTACTTTATAGGGCGAAATAAACGAAAAACCGCCCCGTTTACAAGGAATCAAGACTTGGTGAGTTGGTTTATTTTTCTCTCGTACTCATCAATAACGATGGATTGGTCGAAGCGATTTTCTACCAATCTACGTGAAGCATGTGACATATGGATTTTCTCTTCTAATGACAGAGACCGGAATAATTTTATTTTTCGAACCAGGCTTTCACTATTCTGCTTTTCGCAAAGAAATCCATTCACTCCATCGTCGATCACTTCACGACACCCAGGCACATCGGTAGCTATCAAAGGTCTCGACATTGCAGCTCCCTCTAGTAGCGTTCGAGGCGTCCCTTCCCGGTAGCTAGGCAGCACAATCAAGTCAGCATCTGCGATTGCCGCTTTTACATCATTTATCTGTCCAAGGTATTGGATGCTCCTGGACGCTTTTAAATCAGCCAATTCCTCCGAGGAAATACTTCGTTTGTGCGCCTCATCATAGCCACCTGCTAATAGAAATTCAAGATCAGGAAATTCTTCAATCAGTTGATCCGCAGCTGACCAAAACTCTCGAACCCCTTTGTCTATTATCAGCCGCCCGATCATCAATATTCTTAATGGCCGATCAAAGTTGGGAGGAGCTGATTTATAAAATTTCAGGTCAATTCCAGAGCCCGGAAGTAGGCCGGTTTTTGATATTGGCGCCTTCACATTTTGAAGAAAGAGTGCTCGGTCGTCTTTATTCTGAAAGAAAATGAAATTTGATCGGTTAAATGCCCGCTGGTATAGCATGCTCGCTACTTTCTGAACCCACCCTTTCCACAAAAATGTAGTGCCTAGTCCACTGACATTATTGATGACCGGGATTCCCACGGAGCTACATGCCAGGGAGCCATAGATGTTCGGCTTGATGGTGTACGTCAGAGCGATATCTGGTTTTTCTTTTTTGAGAATAGCCTTCAAAGCCCGCTGATATTTCAAATCGAGAATTGGGTTCATTCCACCCTTGTCCAGAAAAACATGGATGTGTTTAGTGCCCCATTGTATCAGGGCGGGGACACTTTCATCTTTAGGCGCAATAATCACCACTTCATGACCTTTGGATAAGAAATGTTGAATCAGCCCTTTTCTAAAATTGAAGGCATTCCAAGAGGTATTCAGGATGATGGCAATTTTCAGAGACACGAGGCAATATAATTTTTAAGTCTGAATCTGAATTAGTTTTGCGGTGTGGGAATGATTGAAACCAAAAAGGAAGATCCCAAAGGGATCATTGTGGGAGTCGGAGGAAAGTCTGAGTCACCGGAGCGAATTAGGGAATTCCTTGATGAGCTGGAGTTCCTTGCCGGCACACTGAGAATCGAAGTGTTAGAAAGGTTTTATCAGAAGCTAGATAACCCAGATTCAAAGACCTTCGTTGGAAGTGGAAAACTGAACGAAATCTCAGAATACATCAAGATGATGGATGTGGATGTGGTCGTATTTGATGACGATCTCACGCCATCGCAGCTTCGCAATTTGGAGCGAGAGCTCAAGGTGAAAATTTATGACAGAAGCTTGCTCATCCTTGATATTTTCCTTGAAAGGGCAAAAACGGCTCAAGCCCAAACACAGGTGGAGCTGGCCAGGAATCAATACCTGCTGCCAAGACTGACTCGTATGTGGACTCACCTGGAGCGGCAAAGAGGAGGAACCGGAACAAGGGGTGGAGCCGGTGAAAAAGAAATCGAGACGGATAGACGAAATATTCGAAATCAAATTTCTGTCTTGCGCAAGAAACTAGACAAGATGGAGTTGCAAGCACAAACTCGGCGTAAGTCAAGAGAGGGTATAGTGCGAGTAGCTCTGGTGGGATACACCAATGCGGGGAAATCCACCATAATGAATCTCTTAAGCAAGGAAAATGTGTACGCTAAGGATGAGCTTTTTGCTACGGTGGACTCCACGGTGAGAAAAGTGGTGTTGGGCAATATTCCTTTTCTTCTATCCGATACGGTAGGGTTTATCAGAAAATTGCCTCATGCATTAATCGAAAGTTTTAAATCGACCCTAGCCGAAGTAAATGAAGCCGATATTTTGATTCATGTGGTCGATGCGGCGAATGTCGCCTACCAAGATCACATGGAAGTGGTGCAGCAAACATTGACCGAAATCGGCGCTGACGGCATTCCGGTAATCACGGTCTATAACAAGACCGATTTGCTCAGTGGCGAGGAAGAGCCGTTTACAGATACTTCGGGATCTCAGATCGTTTGTATGTCGGCGAAAAACAAAAAAAACCTAGACGAACTGCGCGATAAGCTTTTAGCAGAGGTATTGAAGGTGCACATGAAGATTTATCCAAATTACGTTCACGACCAAGTGTACTGAGAGTTTTAGATTTGCTTGCTCATGTTTGGCCCCTTAGTTCAATGGATAGAATAGGAGTTTCCTAAACTCTAGATCCAGGTTCGATTCCTGGAGGGGCCACTCTTTGACGCCAATAAAATAAAAAAGGCATCCGTATTACGGATACCCTTTTCTCTAATCACACTTTGTTTGACTTGGACGTTATGCTCTTTAAAATCCTTCTATCTCTATAAAATTGAATGTGAGACCCAGTACATCTTCATAGTCTTCTCCTGTCTCTCTCATGTCTTCGTCATCCTCTTCATAGTACCAATTGATTTTCACATCCATCCCACGATTTTCAAACTGAGCAAGACGCTTTAGAATGTCAAAAAGACACTTAGAACTACTCGTATTGAAGTATTCGAATGCAAAATTTGCTGTGATGGAAGAAACTCCGCTGGTGAAGGCTCGATCAATACTCGACATGATGGGGTAGTAAAACTCAAGCGACGCACTTGGAGAAGATCGTCCTTTGAAGGCAAGCGTGCCATTTCTTGCATCGAGCTGCACAAAAGGTGTAACCTTAGTCGGCTCTATCATTAGGGACAAATGATCAACTGAATTGTCTATCATTTCTGCAGTGGATGAATAAGTTTTTTCAAGTACCATCATGTGAAGAAAATTTCTTTGATGAATTATATCACAAAGTAATACAGCCTAACCCTCGCATAAGATTGTAGTTTCTTCACAATTTCACTTAGGTAAAATGAGTACCACCAATCATAAATTTTCATGGCTCGTGTCAATCCAGTTTTTAATGAAGATGTAACTTGTCAGTCTCTTTTTGAAGACCCAAATGACCCAAAGCAACCCAGAAGTAAATTCTTTCAAACTATTCGATCAATTCTTGTCAGGAGTTTTTGTGGCTGACTCCTCAGGACAAATTGTATACTTCAACAAATCCGCTAAGGAATTAATTTCAGATTTGAAAAATGGAATCTTGGTTTCAGAAATCCTAGGAGGATTCATTCAGGAATCCGGCAAGCCACTGTCAAAGTCTACCCCGATTTTAAAGGTATTTTCAACCCTTAAAAGCACTGAAACAATTCGACTTGGAGTAAAGGGAGCCAATGGAATCAAATGGCATCTAATGAATGCCCAAGTTTTAGAAGGCAGTGAACAGATGTTCCTTTTCAATCTTTTATTGGATCCAGATCACAAAGAAAAGAACCAACGGAACTTTGGATTGAACTTATTGAACGAGGAATCTCCAATCGCGATCCATGTTTATGATAAGCAGGCCACATTAATAGGTGCCAACAAAGCCTGGGAGAAGCTTTGGGGAGTCCCCAGAGAGAAGGCCGTCGGTTGGTACAATCTCCTGATGGACAAAAACATAGTGGGGATGGGACTTGAAAAGCATTTTAAGCATGCTCTCAAAGGGAGTAGCGGGGAATTTGGAGATGTCGAGTTCAGTCCGGCCGTTAGCACCCTCAATGCAAAATATGTCAGTACAAAGTACTTTCCCTTGCTTGATGACGATGGAAAAGTCGACAGGGTGGTGGTCTTCAATGAAGATGTGACCAAGCGTGTGGAGATTCAAAAGCGGCTCTCAGAAAGTGAAGAAACACTCACGGCGCTGATCCAAAACTTACATGGAGTGACATACATGATCTCGCATGATCCTTATGAGTTGATATATATGAACAAGCCTGTCTCGGAAATCACGGGCTACCCGATAGAACTATTCATGAGTGGAGAAGTGCAGTGGCGCAAGCTGATTAAACCAGAGGATCTGGAAAGGCTAGATCCAGTTTGGAGAGGGAGTGTTCAAAAGCGGAGAAAATATACCATAGAGTATGAGGTCAAACACCGAGAAGGACATTGGGTGACGATCAGAGATACCGGGACGGGCGTGTTCGACACCAAGGCAAACCTTAAGTACGTAGTTGGTTACATGGTGGACATTACTGAAACGAAAAGGGTTCAGGAAGACATCAGATTGAATGAAATAAAATTCAGAAGCATCTTTGAAAATGCAGGTCATGGTATAGCCATTGCCAACTCGAAGGGCGTTTTTCAGGAAGCGAATAAGCGAGCACTCAAGTTGCTGGGGTACAACAAAGGGGAGCTTGAGAACAAGATCACCACATTAGATATCACCCATCCGGATGATTTGAAATCCACAAGGGAGCGTTTGAGAATGATGGCGGATGGCAAGACAAGAAGATCGACCGTAGAGAAACGCTATGTCCGCAAAGACGGAACGGCCTTTTGGGTCAATGTGAGCACCTCTACTTTTAAGAATCCATCAACTGGAGAGATCATGCTGGTTGGTATTATCGATGACATCAGCGAATCGAGGCAAATCCTCCAGAACGTGCAAGTTAGTGAGCTCAAGTTTAGAAGCGTTTTCGAGGAGGCGGGACACGGCATTGTGATAACCAACAGAAATTTCAAGTTGCTGGATTTCAACCAAAAATTCGAATCGATAGTTGGGCTTACCAAAAAGGCATCCGACAAGGAGCGAACCATCTTAGATCATGCGCACCCGACCTACAAAGAGCCTTTGAGAGATGTCGTGAGAGAGCTCGTCAATGACCCGTCAAGAAAAATTCAATCTGAGGGAAAGCTAGTCAATAAGCAAGGAGAAGAAGTTTGGGTTAGGAATGATGTTTCCGCCTACATAGATCCGCATTCTTTGGAAACACGATTCGTTATGATTCTTGAAGACATCACGCGAAGAAAGACCGCTCTGGAGAGACTGGAAAGAAGCGAGGATTTTCAGAAAGAAACCATTGACTCTCTTTCTCTTGGCCTGATGGTAATGTCCACGAAGGGCCAGATCACATTGACCAATAAAGTATGGGACAACATTTCCGAGAAACTTAGCCAATTGAAATCCGCCACGGTAGGAAATAATTTCCTAGAAACAATTCATCAAATGGACGATAGAATCACCTTGATCGATGGCCTAGGTGCGGTGATAAATGACGAGTCCAATTTGTTTGAATTTGAAGTATCCTTAGACAAGAATTCGCAAAGTTGGTTTGTGATGCGATGCAGCAAACTCCAGCCCAAATTTGACAGCTTGGTGATCACCCTGCAAGAAGTCACAGTACGAAAGCGAGTGGAGCAAGCCCTGGAGGAGTCACTAAGAAACTATCGTAACATTTACAATCATACCCCTGTGATGATGCATTCCATTGATCCTCAGGGAAAGCTAGTCAGCGTGAGTAATTTCTGGTTAGAAAAACTAGGGTACAAAAGACACGAGGTAATAGGCAAGAATTTGCGTGATTTTCTCACTAAGGAATCTCAGAATGATGCCGACATAATCTTACCCGTCTTTTTTGAGAAAGGATCAATTTTCGATGTATCCTATCATTTCATCACCAAGAATGGGGATGTCATTGAGACTCTCCTCTCGGCTATTGAAGAAGGCAAGGGCACGGCCTTTTCAAGATCACTTGCGGTAGTGACCGATATCACCCTGCTAAAAAAGACCGAGCGTGAATTGAAAAGCAACAGACAGGATTTGCTTCAAGCACAGTCCTTGGCTCGAATAGGAAACTTCGTCCTCAATCCAGAATCGCGCACGTTTCAATCATCGCCCGTATTTGATGAAATTCTTGAAATCGACAGCAACCAACAGAAGACCTTTGAATTGCTGCCTTTCCTAACTCCTAAAGGAGACGTTGAAAAGGTGATAGAAACATTTGATAGCCTATTCAGAGGCGGAGGCAATTTGGACTATACCGGGCAGGCTGTCACACTTAAGACCAAAAAAATCATCTGGTTGGAGTGTCTTGGAACGGTAGAGATGGCAGGAGATAGAGCTGTTAGAATTGTCGGCACCATTCAGGATATCACCAAGAGTAAAAATTACGAACTGGAGATTGAGCATCTCTCACAGCGACTTTCATTGGCAATGGAGGGAGCCAGTATTGGTGTCTGGGAGCTCAATCAAATAGATCGAATAGTACATTATGAGCCCACCATGTATGAGCTATTTCAGCTTGATCCACCTAATAAATTTAATTCTTGGAAAGACCTTATGAAGGTGGTTCACCCAGAAGATGAACAGAAAATGATCAACCTAAAAAACAGAATTAAGGCTGGCGAGGAACTGGTAGAAGGAGATTTTCGGCTAAACCTTAAGAATGACACCAGGCATTTCCGGTCGGTGACTCGTCAAATACATGGAGAAAATGGTCTTGAAAGGTTGCTGGGTGTAATAACGGATATCACGTCGGATAAGGAACTCCTGAACCGCTTGGAAGTTTCGCTGTACGAAAAAGACATACTCATCAAGGAGGTGCACCACAGAGTGAAGAACAATATGCAAATGATTTCTTCCATTTTGGCACTCAAGTCTTTGGATTTGCAAGACGAGGAATCCAAGAAGGTATTTGACGATTGCACCCTAAGAGTGAAATCGATGGCCGTAGTGCATGACCAGCTTTATCGATTCTATAATGTTTCGGAGATAGACATTTCAGAATACTTAAACCATTTGCTCGGCAGCCTGAATGCACTACTCGTGGGTGGAGGTGGAAACTATAAGATGAACATAGTTTCAGACGAGTACCTCATGGATGTGGATGTGGCATTGCTCTGCGGATTGATAGTTTCGGAGATTGTGGCCAATGCTTTTAAGCATGGATTCAAGGATCAAGATTCTGGTGAAGTGAATGTTCAGTTTAAAGTGGCTGATGATAATAAACATTTAATCGTGACCAATTCTGGAGCGAAGATTCCCGGAGATGTTCTTGAAATGAAATCGACCAGCCTGGGGATGTCATTGATAAAAACTTTTGTAAATCAGCTACACGGAAAAATTCAGGTTCACCCGGAAAACGGGTTGGAAATAATCTTTTAATTATACCTGAGTGTGAAATCCAGCATAGTTCTGGCAACACCAACCAAACTTCTTTCTTCAAGTTTCTGGAGTATGTTTCGTTTGTGGGCGTTCACCGTTCTCACGCTTAGCACGAAGCGTTCTGCTATTTCATCGTTAGTCAGATCATCCATTATCCCATCAATGATTTCCAATTCCCGATTGGAAAGAGAAGAGATTCGTTCATAAATAGCCTGATATTTCCCTGTTAGTATCAGTGAAAGGATTTTTTCATCAAAGTACTCATCATCTTTATCAGCCGCCTCCATAGTAAGCCGGATAGAGTTCAGATCACTGGCCCAATGTATAAAACCGTTTACTTCAAATTCATAAAGGATGCTAAGCAACTTCCTTTCTGGCAATCGTGAGAAGATCACAATCGGAACACCGCGATCCTCGGCTTCTTGAATGAGCTTCACGTCTTCAGACTTCCCAATATCAACAATGGCAATGGATTCCTTGCTTATCCCAGATTTTCTAATCTCTGCATTCCACCCCAGCTTCCCCAACTCAGTTTGAAGCCATTCTATCGCAAGAGAATGACCGGAGAAGATATGGACAGATTTAGGCATAAGTTTTTTGCTTAGCTAAATATAAAGAACTTTCAGTCAGATATGGACTATATTTGAAACTACCCCAACCTGAAAGTTTGAATGGACAAGGTCTTAGTAGCAGAGGACTCGATTATTGTAAATCAGCACATTTGTAAAACGCTGGAAGTTGCAGGATACGAAGTATTTGCGGCGTTTTCAGGAAATGATGCTGTAGCTCTTGCTGAGAAGAATCTTCCGGATTTGATCCTCATGGACATAATGATGGAAACCAAATCTGATGGGATTGAGGCGGCACTTCAGATCAAAGAGTCTTTGGACATTCCTGTCATTTTTCTCACTGCCCTCACAGATAGTGGCACCTTGGAGCGTGTGAAGTATAGCCAGCCCTATGGATACATCGTCAAACCATTCAATGAGGCAGAATTGCTTTCGAACATTCAGGTTGCCATTTTTAAATCTAAAGCTGAGGCTGAAGTAAAGAACAACCACGACCTCTTCCAAGCTTCCATTAATTCCATATATCAGGCATTTTTTCTGCTAGACAAAGATGACAATATTACCTATCTCAATGAGAAGGCAGAAGCCTTGACTGAGAGGAACATCACCGATGTGGCTGGGCAAAAGGCGGATGCGATCCTACCATTATATAGCAAGGAAACAGACGAGCTTTACAGTTTTGCAAGATTAAAGGCGGCAAGCGAGCAAGAGCTTTTTGCTGCCGAACTGATTCTAAAAACAAAGGAGATATCTATCCCTGTTGGGGACTTGGTGCTCAAGCAAATTCAGGTAAAGGAGAATAAGATTTGCACACTTTTCCTATTTAAGGAAATCGGTGATCGTATCAAGGCAAGAGAACTGGAGGATGAGCTGGAAAAGCGAAGGATCACCTCGCTGATCGAAGGACAAGAGCATGAGAGAAGTAGGCTGGCCCGAGAAATTCACGATGGCATAGGCCAAATGCTGAACCTGATTAAAATCAAGACCCAATCGATAGAAAATGGGGCTATTAATCAGGAATTGCTACCCTTATTAAATCAAACATTGGAGGAGGTTCGGAATATTTCGGAGGACTTACACCCAAGCAGACTCAGTGATTTTTCTATTGAAAAGAACATCGAAAAATTGATTGAGCAATTCAATGCAAATCCAGAAATCAATTTTTCATTTTCGTGTAATGATGTGCCTGAACTTGATTTGACAAGGAAGACGCATATTTTCAGGATCGTCCAGGAGTGTATTAGCAATGTGGTTAAGCACTCTAAGGCTCATGAGTGTGCGGTGCAATTGTATGGAATGGATAAGTCAGTCCAACTAACTATCGAAGATGATGGAGTTGGGTACTCAACAGAGAATCCTGTCGGTGCGGCAGGAGCCCATCACGGAATCCAAAACATTCAGTATCGTGTAAACAGCATGGACGGCATTTTCACGGTGGATTCTAGTGAGCAAAACGGAACAATGATCCTCATCAATATACCTCTTTCAAATGCCAATTAAATTATTCTTAGTTGAGGATCACGCATTGATCAGAGGCGGAATTAAGTCACTTTTGTCAGGAGAAAAGTATGATATCATTGGAGAGTTCGACCGTCCTAGATTGGCCTTTGAGGCAATCGAAACGGGACTAATTCCACATATCATTGTGATGGATATTTCATTGCCCGAAATGAATGGCTTGGAAGCATCCAAGTACTTGAAAGAATCTCATCCAGAGATTAAAATCATCATACTTAGCATGCACAAGGATGAGGAGTACGTCATGGAGTGCCTTAATCAGGACATCATGGGATATGTGATTAAGGACAGTGTGGCTACTGAGATTCAAGAGGCAATTGACAAAGTGAATGATGGAACCAAATACTTCAGCAAGGAAATAATTGACTTAGCGCTCAATAGTCATAAGAGGAAGAAGACAAGAAAGAAAGAGCTGTCAGAAATCAACCTCACAAAGAGAGAGCGTGAGGTTCTTTCATTGATTGCCAATGGCCGGATCAATAATGAAATTGCAGAACAATTGTTCATAAGCGAGCGAACCGTAGAAGCCCATAGAGCCAACATCATGAAGAAGATGGAGGCCAGAAACACCGCTGAATTGATACGAAAAGCGGTCGAAAAGAACCTAATAGAGTAGGTTAAATACTTAGATTAAATACCCTTTTTTGCGTATGCTGCTTCTAAGTCGGCTGGTCTATTTTTGATTAGCAAGTTTTAATCAACCCGTGAGCAATTCCATAGAAGCAGTCGTAAAGCGCCTAGCCGGAGACATCCCCGGAGCATATGCTTATGTTTTTGATGGGGAATTGGAAAAATTTATCTACAAATCCGAGGCTAGTCCGCTAATGGAAAAAACCATTATTAGTCTCAACAAAGAGAAGGGTCTGGCAGATGTTGTAAATCAATCGTCGAACAATTTGGCAATTTTGAATTGCCCGGATACAAACAGAAAATTCTTAATCAAGAAGCTTGCCGCCGACCTGTATTTCGGCTTGTGTGTTGAGCAATCCGAAGAGATCATCGCCAAGGCGAAACGTGTAATGGATGCTTCCTTTACTTAATCAAATCTTCACATTGTGGTTGAGGTTATTTTCCTGATACATGAGATATTGCAGGAAACTATCGCATTACATGAAACTTAATTACTTAGTCATAGTCATATTTTTGGTGGCTTGCCAGCCAACCAAAACGGAGAATCCCAAGCAAAATCTTGCACAGCAAAAAGTGATGGCCACCTTATGGTTTCAGCAATCTGCTGAAATGGAGGCGGCATACCTTCAGGCGTATAATCATGCTAAGCTTTTACTAGCTTCCAAGCTAGATACACTTTCCAAGGAAGGTACGTATGGTGTGGTTTTGGATATTGATGAAACCGTATTGGACAACAGTCCGGCTGAAGTCATCTTGATTCAAAATGGTGATACGTTTTCACCGGATAATTGGAATGAATGGACATCACAGGCTCGAGATCGAGCACTCCCTGGAGTTAAGGACTTTATTGAATTCTCAATGAAGAATGGCGTGGAGGTATTTTACATCTCTAACCGAACGGTGGATGAGCTAGAGCCAACCCTTAAGAATCTTCGTGAATTGGACTTTCCTAATGCTGACAGTGCGCACGTTTTTTTGAAAGAAGAAACAAGCGATAAAACAGAACGAAGAGCTAAGGTTTCAGAATTGGCGGACATCATTCTTTATGTAGGTGACAATCTTCGCGATTATTCTGAAGTATTTGGCGATAGAGGTGCCGATTTGGGAAAGGGACTTGTTCACTCGACCAAGGAAGACTGGCTTAACAATTTCATTATTCTCCCTAACCCAACATATGGAGAATGGGAAAAAGCCATCTATGGAAATAATTATGGGCTGACAGATGAAGAAAAAATCAACGCTCGGCTAGGCGCCCTGGAAAAATAAAACCCCGCCAAAAATGACGGGGTTGTGAACTCGAAGGGATTCGAACCCCTAATCTCCTGGGCCGTAACCAGGTGCATTATCCAGTTGTGCTACGAGTCCATTTTTCCTTGCCTCGTTAAGAGGTGTTAAAAAGGAGCACAAAATTAATTAAAACGAGCAGAAAATTTTCGTTACACACCCGTAATTCTATATTTGCCTCCAAATTTTAGCAATGGCCAGATTCTGCCTCCTTTTTTTCCTTTTCAGTTTTGTTCTTTTATCGTCTGCTCAGGACAAGAAATTTGCCCAACCAGACCTCCCAGGTGATCTTTTGCTTGACATTGGGCTGAACTACTGGAGCAACGATCGAGATACTCTCTCAAATTTCGCTTCAAAATCTTTAGGCGTTTATTATACGAGACATTTCAGAATCAGCGATAAATTCAGTTTCAACCCTGCTGTTGGGCTCGGATTCGAGAAGTATGCTTTCAAAAAGGACTATCACTATAGGAACGTGGATGGGATAATTAGGCTTGACACGCTTCCATCTAATTTTGATAAAAATAAGTTGGCCGTTACCTACCTCGACATTCCACTAGAATTAAGGTACTATCCTAAGAGTACGATTGAAGGGGAAGGATTTTTTGTGGGCGCAGGTGTCATTGGAGGTCTTAAAATGGGTGCGCATACTAAGATCAAATATGAAGATGCAGTCACAAGAGGGAAAGAAAAATTACGATCCAACTTTGGATTGAGAGATGTGAGATATGGGCTTCAGTTCAGAATTGGATGGAAAGGGGTTCACTTTTTCTACAAACACTACATGTCTCCAGTCTATAAGGGTAAGCAGGACTTGGTTGATCGTGATTTGCAACCAACAGGAAAGAAGTATAACCCCACCGTGTCAACTTTCGGAATCAACTTTACGGGATTCTAAAGAAACAGCAGCACGGCCGCATAGCTGAAGAGGAACCCAAAAACACTGCCCGTCCAAACTTCTTTGGGTTGATGGTATCCTAGATAAAGTCTCGATGTGCCTACCAAGCCAGCAATTATGACAATGGCATAAGTAGGGGCTAGGAGATCACTAATTAGAAACTTGTTGCACAAAGCGGCCGTATTTCCTGCTAAGGCCCAAATGGCAGCAGCATGAATGCTAATCTTGAATTTGAGATTTATCAAGAGCAGCGCACCAATCATCGCTGTGGCAGAAAACAAAAGTACCCTAATGGTTAGCCCCAGATCCAGCTCAAAAACTAGAGTTTGAGCCGCAACGACGTAGAAAAGGATCAAAACTATGAATGGAAACAATCGCTCTTTTCGATCCGTGAGCTCTAAGTCCGTCACAAACGAGGTAAACTTATAAAGGCCGAACACTGCGATGGAAGGAAAAAGAGCAGTCATCATCACAAAGGCGAGCACCAGCCTCCAAGCCATTGTTTGAGGATAGGGAGCATAGGCTTCCGGAAAATACATAGCAAGGATGGCACTCATGTAACCCGCCATCAGAAGCGGGTGAAAGAGTCCCGAAATAAGTTTCATGAAAATTTTCAAAGCTCTTTTCTCAGCCTAGCTACTGGAATATTTAGCTGTTCACGATATTTAGCCACAGTTCTTCGGGCGATGTTATAACCCATTCCTCTTAGAATTTTCTCGAGCTTATCGTCAGACAGGGGCTTGCTTTTATCCTCCCCTTCAATAGCTTCTCGCAGTTTGTTCTTGACCTCTCGGCTGCTCACGTCTTCACCAGAATCAGTCGCAATGCCCTCAGAGAAAAAATACTTCAAAGGAAATACCCCGAATTCTGTTTGAACGGACTTACTGTTGGCCACACGAGAAACAGTAGAGATATCCATCTCGATTTTCTCAGCAATGTCCTTCAAGATCATTGGTCTCAACTTGTTCTCATCTCCTTCAAGAAAATACTCGTGTTGATAATCAATGATAGTTTGCATTGTGTTCAGCAAGGTGTTTTGACGCTGCTTTATTGCATCGATGAACCATTTTGCTGAGTCAAGTTTCTGCTTAATGAAAGTGACCGTTTCTTTGAGCTTTTTGTCCGTCTTGTCACTCTTGCCATAGGCCTTCAACATGTCCGAGTATGACCGACTCACTTTTAGCTCTGGCGCATTCCGACTATTGAGTGAAAGCTCCAATTTCCCGTCGTTGTTCTTCAATAGAAAATCAGGAATCATGTACTGAGTTTTGACCAAGTCATCTCCAGCTCCTCCCGGTTTAGGGTTCAGTTTTATGATGGTGTCAACGGCCTCCTTGAATAATTCTTCATTCTCAATGCCAAGCCGCTTGGTGATCTTATCATAGTGTTTCTTGGAAAACTCATCAAAACACTCATCAATAATCCTTCTTGCCAGTAAAACGGAATCATCTGCCTCTTTTCTTTCTAATTGCAAGTGTAGGCACTCTTGTAAATCCCTGGCTGCAATGCCAGCAGGCTCAAAGTCCTGAATTTTAAAGAGAATTTCTTCAAGTTCTTCTTCGTCCGTCTCCACACCTTGCGAAAAGGCCAGATCATTGGCAATGGCTCCCAAATCACGACGGATATACCCATCCGATTCTACGCTTCCTACGAGCTGCAAGCCAATTTTTTGTTGACGCTCATCCAATTTCAAGAAGCCCAGCTGGGATTGCAGCAGTTCGTGAAGGGAGCTGCCAACGGAGATTGGTCGGTCTTTGTCCTCTTCATCGGGTGAGCGACCATCCCCTTGCATTTTATATCCGGCATAGTCGTCCTGATAATAATCCTCAATGTTCTCTAGGAGTTTATCCTCAAAATCATCTACCTCCTCCTGTTCATCTTCCTTGGATTCCTCCTTTCCTTCCTCAAGTGCAGGGTTAACCTCCAGCTCCTCCTCAACGCGCTGATCCAATTCCGCGGTGGGGATTTGCAACAACTTGATGAACTGTATCTGCTGAGGAGACAGCTTTTGCTGAAGCGATTGAGTTAAGGAGAGTTTTTGCATAAATTTTTGGTCGCAATCAAAAATAGGATAATAAACTGAATCTTTGATTTACACCTCAAATTATCGTTTTTTTGCGCCCTATTTAGACTAAAGACAAAGCACAGTGAGCTTCAAGGATCGAACGAAAATCAAGGCAGTTTTAGAAAGTGGTGTAATTGGGGAAAGCCTGAAAGTAATGGGCTGGGTACGAACGAAACGCGAGAGCAAGAATGTCATTTTCATCGCCTTGAATGACGGCTCCACCATGCAGAATATTCAGGTCGTCGCAGATGCTCAAGCCATGGACACAGCTTTAGTTGCCAAGATCACTACAGGGGCGAGCATTGCAGTCCATGGGGAACTTGTTGAATCTCAGGGGGCTGGTCAATCAAAAGAAATTCAAGCGTCCGAAATTGTAGTTTTGGGAGAGGCTGATCCTGAGAAATTCCCATTGCAGCCGAAGCGTCACAGTCTGGAATTCTTACGGGAGATTGGACATCTGCGACCAAGGACGAACACCTTCGGAGCGATTTTCAGAATTCGTCATCAGATGATTTTTGCTGTTCATAAATTCTTTCATGACAAAGGATTTCTGAACATCCATACCCCGATTATCACGGCTTCTGATGCGGAGGGAGCGGGAGAAACCTTTCGGGTAACTACGTTCGACCTAGACAATGTCCCAAAAACCGATGAGGGCCAAGTAGACTTCAAAAAGGACTTCTTTGAGAAGGAGGCCAACCTTACGGTATCGGGCCAGCTTGAAGGGGAGCTAGCTGCCTTGGCACTTTCTGAGATTTACACGTTCGGGCCAACCTTCCGAGCCGAAAATTCTAACACCACTCGACACTTGGCTGAATTCTGGATGATCGAGCCCGAAATGGCTTTCTACGACCTAGAAGACAACATGGAGCTTGCCGAGGAAATGCTGAAATTTTTGGTGAAGTGGGCGTTGGATAACTGTGAAGATGATCTGGCATTTTTGGATAAACGTGCTGCCGATGAGGATCAGCAAAAGCCTCAGAATGAGCGCGCAGAAATGGGGCTGATTGAGCGGCTGAAGTTCATCTTGGAAAATGATTTCGAGCGATTGACCTACACGGACGCGATTGAAATTCTGAAAAGATCTAAGCCAAACCAAAAGAAGAAATTCCAATATTTGATTGAGGGCTGGGGAGCGGACTTGCAATCTGAGCATGAGCGCTTTTTGGTGGAAAAGCATTTCAAAAAACCTGTCATTCTCTACAACTACCCGAAGGACATCAAAGCATTCTACATGCGTCAGAATGACGACAACAAGACGGTTGGGGCGATGGACGTGCTCTTCCCGGGCATAGGTGAAATCATAGGCGGATCGCAGCGAGAGGAACGACTGGACAAATTGGAGACTAGAATGAATGAAATGGACATTCCTGCTGAGGAAATGGATTGGTTCCTGGATACGCGACGATTTGGAACGGTCCCTCACAGTGGATTCGGACTTGGGTTTGAAAGGCTGATGCTCTTTGTGACTGGCATGGGAAATATCCGAGATGTCATTCCTTTTCCTCGAACGCCTGGTAATTGCGAATTCTAGCGGGCGGCTATTTTCTAGTTGCGTCATTTCATTTCGTTGTAAATTGGTGAAATGGAAACACTGATACATTTTGTTGAGAGTATGTCCACGATCCAGCTTTTTCTATGGGTGGTTTGCTGTTTGGCTTTTGTTTGGATACTGGAGGCCATCATCCCCCTCTTCAGTCATGGCTACAAAAAACTGAAACATGATTCGGTAAACCTTGCTTTTTTGGGCATGTCTATGGTCATCAATGTGTTGGTGAAACTTTCGACTGTCAGTGTGTTTGTCTGGATCTACGAGGCGCAGTTTGGGGTGCTCAATTGGATTGAGCTACCGCTTTGGGCTGAGCTGCTCATAGCTGTAGCAGCGTTGGATTTGATTGCCCAGTATGCCGCCCACTACATGCTGCACCGAGTGAAGTGGATGTGGAAGTTTCATATGGTGCACCATAGCGATACCAAGGTGGATGCAACCACCGGCACCCGTCATCATCCGGGAGACTATCTCATTAGGGAAGCCTTTGCTATTGGCACGGTGGTGCTCTTCGGTATACCAGTGGTGTTCTACGTCTTCTACAGGATTTGCACCATTTTCTTTACCTATGTGACGCATGCCAACATCCAGCTACCCACATGGCTGGACAAGACGCTTTCTTTCCTTTTCATTACCCCCAATGTCCACAAGTTTCATCATCACTTCGAGCGGCCATGGACGGACACCAATTTTGGGAATATTTTCTCGCTATGGGATCGGGTTTTTGGGACGTTCGTCTATGATGATCCCAAGCAGATTGTCTTTGGGCTTGACGTGACCGACGGAACAAGGGACGAGGATATTGGCTACCAACTTCAGCTGCCGGTTGATAAAAGGGTGAAGACGGATTATTAACAACAGAATATCGAACATATGTTCGATATCTACTTTATCAAATACAGTATATTGGCCTCAATGAAGATATAACCCACTTCTAGTGAGGTAGGTTGTATTTTACTTTTTTCTTAAGAAGGAACCTAGTCCCAATCTTCAAATTAACTATTCCCCCAATCCCCTAGTCCACTAATCATCAACACACCAGAATGTCTGAATCTTCGGTAGTGTTACATTTGTGGTTGATAACTCGAAAAATGAAACAATTTCTGACTCCCCTTTTTCTAATTCTTATAACAACCGCTCAGGCACAAATCCCATGCAAAGGAGGGTCTGCCGATGGATATGACTGCTATGGTGTCGATTTGATGTCTCGGGTGGATGTTCTCACGCTGGGAGCTGAAGAACATGAAGGTGTTTGGGTTAGTGATATTTGGGGCTGGACAGATCCCGAAACAGGGAAGGAATATGCCTTGGTTGGGATGACAAATGGGACTTCATTTGTAGATGTAAGTGACCCTGTCAACCCTATTGTTCTCGGTGTTTTGAAAGAACACAATTGGGATCAAAAGGTGAAGACAAGAGACAGGCCGAATGAGACTTACAGGTTGCTGCACGATGGGGCAAAATCAGTCTGGCGCGACATTAAGGTATATCAAAATTATGCCTACATCGTGAGTGAAGACTCCAACCACGGCATTCAGGTATTTGATCTTACAGACTTACGTGACGTCACGGAATTGCCTTATGATTTTCAAGAATCCGGTCACTATGATGGGGTGGGTCAGGCGCACAATGTATTTATCAATGAGGAAACGGGCTTCTTATATGCGGTTGGTTTTACCGAAAGTGGAACGTGCTCTAGCGGAGGTCTTCATATGGTGGACTTATCGGATCCAGTGAATCCAACGTACGCGGGTTGCTACGATAGCGATGGGTACACACACGATACCCAATGTGTGATTTACAATGGACCTGATGAGGCGTATCAGGGCAAGGAAATCTGCTTCAGTTCGAACGAGGATACCATCACTTTGACCGATGTGACAAGTAAGAGCAGCCCTCAGATGATTTCAAAGAAATCATACACAGGAGCTGAGTATGTCCACCAAGGTTGGCTCACAGAAGATCAGAGATATTTTCTTTCGAATGATGAGCTGGACGAATATTTCAACGGAGGGAATACCCGTACTTTCATTTGGGACTTAGAGTATTTGGATGACCCCCAAATGATTGGAATATACACCCACAGCACCGTTGCGATTGATCATAATCTTTATATCAAAGGCAACAGGGCTTTCGAATCAAACTATACGAGTGGATTGAGAATATTGAATCTTTCGGATATCAAGAATGGGAATTTAAAAGAGGATTTATTTTTTGATACCTACAAGTTCAACAATGCCGCTTCCTTTTACGGCACGTGGAGTAACTACCCCTACTTCGAAAGTGGAAACATTATCGTGAGCGACATTACAAATGGACTATTTGTACTGCGTCCACTCACGGTCATATTTGATGAGCAACCAAAAGATCATTACGGGTGCGTCGGTGATCACATTGATATTCCTATTGTGATCAATGGGGATAATCTAAGTTATCAGTGGCAAATAAATGAAGGTGATGGGTTCGAAAATGTGACGGATTTTGAGCGATATCACAGCGCCAATACCGATTCGCTACATGCCCATATGGTGATTGCCGAACAAAACGGAACTCAGTTTCGATGCATTGTTACCGATGAGTTTGGAGAAGAGTTCATTTCCGAACCTATGACCTTATTCGTAGAACCCGAACCTATAGCAGCTTTTGATTTTGAAGATAATTTGGGAACCGTTTCTTTCACCAACTCCTCAGAGAATGCCACCAGTTTCGAATGGATTTTTGGAGATGGCGCCACTAGTACGGAAGAAAACCCGCAGCATTCCTATACTTCGTATGAGGTTTTTGAGGTTAAACTCATTGCTTCCAATGGCTGTGGTACAGACACCTTTATTCAAAATGTCGATCGGTTCATTTTGGGAACCGCAACTGCGCCTTATTTGGAGGTTTATCCCAACCCTGTGCAAGATCAATTGGTCATAAAATTGCCGGAAGGTTCAGATAAGGGTGTGATCAGTATCACCGGGATAGATGGCCGAATCGTGCTCAAATCAAGTTTAGAATCCGGAGATAACGTGATAAATGTCTCCCGCCTTAAGTCAGGTATTTATATTCTGAATGCGCTTTTGGATCAAAAGGTGGTAACCCGGAAGGTTTACATTGAATAATACAAATATGGGCAAGGATAGGCACACCAATTTCTGGAATTATCTTCTCGCTTTTGGGATGGTTTTGGGGACGTTCGTCTACGATGATCACAAGCAGATTGTCTTTGGGCTTGACGTGACCGATGGAACCAGAGACGAGGATATTGGCCTATCAACTACAGCACCCTGTGGGTAAGTGGATGAAGACAGATTATTAACGCTAGCATATAAGCAGTGGTGGGTTTACGAAGTAGAATCTGTCCACCGTTAACTGAGCGTTGAACGAACATAAATATTTAAAACTTAAACTGAACCCCACCATTGATTATATGCATTGTTGTGGGCTGTTTTTATTTCCACTCACTACATTGATCTACTTTTCTGTCTCAAGGCCATTGTCAATGAAATAGTCACTGCAATGAAAATCAAAATAAGTCCACCTACCATTATTTTCAGCCACATCTCAACTTCATGGAAGTCTGGGAATAACCAAGCCGTAATTTCCTCAGATATAAAAAAGTAACAAACGGATAAGCTCAGCCAGATTAAAAAATGTAATATTATTAAGCTTCGTTTTTTCATCAATCTATTTCAGTCCGTCTTTGTTCTTAATCCCTTAATCCAATTACATCCTTCCTTGCGTCCTTCTTCCATCTTCGTCCATAATGGTCAGTCAGATGTTTGAAAATTACCTTATTGTATTCAGTCGCAAATTTTTCTCTTAGTCCAGTACAACCAGGCTCATAGTAGTATACTTTGTATTTGTTCTCAAATTTTTCGTCAGTCGTGTAAACAACTGGTGAAAGGCCACTTTGCAAAAGTAAAAAAGGAATTCCATTAGAAATGTCCTCTTTTGCTAAACTGATTGCCTGTCCCAAACTATCGGCAAATAGTAATTTAACTGCTCCACTTTTATTGATTTGCTCATCAGTCAGTTTACCGGATTGTCCAAAGCTTAGTAATGGGAAGATTAGCAGTCCAAAAATTATTTTAGTTGTTCTCATCTGTCCAATAAAAATTGCCCACAACAACAGAATATCGAACATATGTTCGATATCTACTTTATCAAATATAGCATAACGGCCTCAATGAAGATCTTACCTCCTTATTAAGTGAGGTAGGTTGCGTGCCAATCCGTATTATTATACGCATATAAACGTATATAAACGTTTAATAAAACGCTTTGCATTTCACTTTTTTCTGAATAGTCAACCAAGTCCCAATCTTCAAATCAACTAATCTTCAAATCCCCTAGTCCACTAATCACCAACACACTAAATTCGCCCTTCATTTAAACTCTATCACTCGGATGACTACAGACGATTTGAAAGACTTGAGGGCTCGCGTTACTGCCCTGGGGAGGTATCTTTGACTACTCTACTAAGAAGAAAGAACTCGAGGATTTAGAAAGCCTCACCACACAACCTGATTTTTGGAATGATTCCGATTCGGCTGAAAAGACGATGAAGGAAATACGCGTGAAAAAAGCCTGGACCGACGACTATGAAGCTGTCGAGGAGGCACTCGGCGACACAGAAACATTTGAGGAATTTCGTCAGGCTGGTGAGTCCAGCGATGCGGAAGTGCAGCAAGCATACGAGGCTGCCTTGAAGAAAGTGGAAGACCTGGAATTCAAGAAAATGCTGAGTTCAGAGGAAGACCAACTTTCGGCCATGCTTCAGATTACTCCTGGGGCGGGCGGCACAGAATCCAACGACTGGGCGGGTATCCTTATGAGGATGTACATCATGTGGGGAGAATCCAAAGGCTACAAAGTTCGTGAGGTAGATTTCCAACCCGGCGATGTAGCAGGTGTGAAATCCGTAACGCTGGAATTTGATGGGCCATTCGCCTATGGCAATCTGAAATCGGAGATTGGCGTCCATCGATTGGTTCGAATTTCTCCTTTCGATTCTGGTGGGAGACGACACACTTCGTTTGCCTCGGTTTACGCCTATCCGGTAGTTGATGACACCATTGAAATTGAGATCAATCCGGCGGATATAGAACTGCACACGTCGAGATCGGGAGGTGCAGGAGGTCAGAACGTGAACAAGGTGGAAACCAAAGTACAGCTGACACACAAGCCCACAGGGATCGTGGTAGTTTGTCAGATCGAGCGATCGCAGCTAGCGAACCGTGAACATGCGATGAAAATGCTAAAGTCTCAGCTGTATCAGCGGGAGATGGAAAAGCGAAATTCGGAACGAGACAAAGTGGAGGCCGGGAAACTGAAAATTGACTTTGGGTCTCAGATCAGAAACTACGTGCTGCATCCATATAAGCTGATCAAGGACAACCGAACCGGTGTAGAGAGAACCGACGTGCAGAATGTACTCGACGGTGATCTGAACGACTACATCAAAGCGTACTTGCTTTTTGGGGAGGACAAAGAATGAAGACCTACACGCCACAGTTCTGGCTCCTTTGCTTAAGCTCTTTTTTATTCTTTGCCTCTTTCAATCTGGTCATACCAGAATTGCCGGACTTCATGCGCACGATGGGTGGCGAAAGGTACATCGGCCTTCATATTGCATTTTTCACGATCACAGCGGGGCTTTCTCGTCCGTTCAGTGGTAAACTCACTGATCGTTGGGGAAGAGTGCCTGTGATGATCATTGGGGCGGTGGTCACAGGGGTAGTCTCGCTTTTTTATCCGTTCGTTCTGAATATTTATGGATTTTTTCTGCTGCGATTGCTGCACGGATTTTCTACAGGGTTCAAGCCGACTGGAACGGCCGCATACGTGGCAGATGTGGTGCCAAGTAACAGGCGAGGAGAAGCCATGGGGATTACCAGTTTTTTCGGAATGATCGGAATGGGAATGGGCTATCTCTTCAGCTCCAAGATCGTGCTGTCAACTTCTCTTGAGATGCTTTTTTACATAAGCTCGGGAATCGCCATTCTTTCAATCATTGTTTTGCTAGGCATGAAAGAGACCTTGGAGCCAAGAGAAAAATTTCACTTCGGGTTGTTGAAAATTCAATGGTCTGACGTGTACGACAAATCAGCCCTCCGACCAGCAATGGTCATGCTACTGAACACATTTTGCTTTGGGGTGGTGATCTCTCTTTTCCCCGATTTTAGTGTCCATCTGGGTATTGAAGACAAAGGCTCTTACTTTGTTTATTTCACGGTGGCGTCATTGTTTTCACGAGTCATCGGAGGGCGACTTTCGGACCTATTCGGAAGAGTGCCTGTTCTGCTGGTCAGTTTAATCGTGGTGAGTGCGGGTTGTGCATTGACCGGTTTTTCGACCACACCCACCTCCTTCTTCATAGCGGCGGCAGTTTTTGGTGCTGGCTATGGCGTGGTTTCTCCATCACTGTTCGCTTGGGTGGTGGACTTGGCTCCAGATAAGTCAAGAGGCAAAGCCATTTCCACGCTGTTCCTTGCACTTGAGATAGGAATTGGAACCGGCGCATTAATGACCGGGATATTTTACGATAGCGATCCCTCCCGATTCCCAATCATCTTTGGCGGCTCTGCGCTTTTATCCATTTGTGCTTTTATTTACCTTATCATTTCAAGACCAAAAACAGCATGAAAAATCTCCCAATACTACTTTATGCCATCATTGGGGCGGCCAATATCATTGGTCACGCGCTCGGAATAGATGATATGGTGAAATTCTCAAAGCCCATGCTCATGCCCGCTCTGATCTGGCTGGTGTACCGGCATGCCAATGGAAATGTTCCGCTGAAAACCATGATGCTGGTGGTGGCGTTGGTTTTTTCCTGGCTCGGCGACATGGCTCTGATGCAGGAGGGTGAACTTTATTTTATGCTTGGGCTAGGTGGCTTTTTGCTAGCGCAAATCACGTACATGTACATTTTTCTTAAAGCCAGTTTCGAAAAGCCGGAATTCAAATTAATGCCACTACTGCCTATTCTCACCTACACCATTTTTCTATTGGCCTATTTGGTGCCTGCCCTGCCTGGCAATTTGCAAATACCAGTAGTGGTCTACGCGCTGTGCCTAACAGGCATGGCCTGCATGGCGAGGTTGAGGTTCGGGCTTACATCAAATCAAAGTTACCAATGGGTGATGATGGGAAGTTTGCTTTTTGTGGTCTCCGATTCGGCCATAGCCATAGACAAATTCTATCGCCCTGTGCCGTATGATGATGTGGTGATCATGAGCACCTATATCGGCGCGCAGCTTTTGATCGTGCTGGGAATTTTGAGACACCCTGATTAAGCATGCTAAGCCCGCTCAAATTCGAGCCCCTCTTTAAGTATCGAATGTGGGGTGGAGAAAAATTGAAGACGATACTGAATAAAAATTATTCAGAGCAAAGCATCGGGGAGTCTTGGGAAATATCGGATGTGAAGGGAGAACAAACCCTGGTAAAAGAAGGACCGCATGTCGGCAAAACGCTTGAAGAGTTAATAGGAGAGTTCAAGGAGCGATTGCTTGGGAGGAGTGTCTATGAAGCCTATGGAAATGAGTTTCCTCTTTTAATAAAATTTATAGATGCCAAGACACCTCTTTCTATTCAGGTGCATCCGGGCGATGAGCTCGCAAGAGCACGCCATGGTTGTTTCGGTAAAAATGAAATGTGGTACGTGATGCAAGCCGATGATGAGGCTGAAATGATCCTGGGCTTCAACGCAGATTTGAACAAATCGTCTTTTCAGGAGCACTTGGTCAATGGCACCATTCATGATTTTCTACATCATGAATCAGTGAAGAAAGGAGACACTTTTCACATTCCCACTGGCCGGGTGCATGCCATTGGAGCAGGGATTTTACTTGCCGAGATTCAGCAAACCTCTGATGTTACCTACAGGATCTACGATTACGATCGAGTGGACAAGCAAACTGGGAAGAAGCGTGAATTGCACATTGACTTGGCCCTGGATGTCATTGATTTTGAAAGGAAGGAATCGTACAAAACCGACTATCAGCTTACGCCAAATGCTTCAAACAAGCTCCTGCACACACCCTATTTCAAGTCCAACATATTGGAGGTGAGTGGATCGGTAAATAGGAATTTATCCACTATCGACTCCTTTATCATATACATGTGCGTGGAGGGTGAGGTTGTGCTCAAGCATGCCGATACCTCGTACTCCTTAACCAAAGGAGAATGCATCTTGATACCTGCCGAAATCAACGAAATTCATTTCTCAGGCGAGCATGGCGTGTGCCTGGAGGTATTTATTTAATCGTACTCCTCCCACCATCTGTCTAGGTCGTCTGAGTTGGACAGTGAAACAGTCTGCCCCACCTCTGGAGTAAATAGCTGGATATTTTCCTCCTCAGCCTTTTTGGTCAGTCGATCGACTGATTCCTTCCATGGATGAAGGCTCAGATCAAATTTTCCCCAATGTATCGGCATAAGGAGCTTTCCTTTCACATCAAGGTGCGCCTGAGCCGTTTCTTCTGGAAACATGTGAATTTCACTCCAGCCTTCATTATAAGCGCCGCACTCCATGAAGGCGATATCGAATGGCCCGTACTTTTCACCAATTTCTTTGAAACCGGGGAAGTAGCCACTGTCACCACTGAAGTATAGTCGCTTGTTTTTTCCAATTAGTACCCACGAACCCCAGAGGGTATTAAAGCGATCACCAAAGCCTCTTCCAGAAAAATGGCGGGTAGGCGTGAATGCCAATTTCAATCCCTCCATCTCAACTTCATCCCACCAATTAAGTTCAGTAATGTTTTCGGCCGGAACGCCCCAATGCTCAAAGTGGGCACCTACACCAAGGGGCAGATAGAATCGATCCACTTTCTCGTTTAGTTTTTTGATCGTCGGGTAGTCAAGGTGATCGTAATGATCATGGGAAAGAATCACCGCATCAATCTTGGGAAGCTCATCGACAGTAATTTGGCGCGAGTAATCAAATCGCTTGGGGCCCATAAAAGAAAACATCGAAGCTCTTTGCCCGGTAATGACTGGGTCAGTAAGAATTGTCAGCCCGTCGATGCGAATTAAAATTGTCGAGTGTCCAAACCAAACGAAAGCCAGACTATCTGCTCCAATATTTTCAAATTGATCTGCTCGAAATGGCTTCACGGAAATGGGCTCTTGAGGGTTCTTTTGGGATTTATCCGCGAAGAGATAGTGTCCAAGTGACTCTTTAATGGTACTCCAGGTCATCTCCATTTTGGTCTCCACCGTGTTCTGAAACTTCCCGTTTTCAAAATTTGATGCTTGTTGCATCCTTTGAAGTCTGGCTCCTTCAGCTTTTGCACCAATCTGAGGAGCAGTTTTGAAAAAGATAAAGACAGCCGCGGTTATCAAAAGAATTATTGAGACTAGTACTAGCATGATTCGCTTAAAAATTTTCATTGTGCTACAAGTTGAGAAAAAAGAGTGAACACTTGATTCGCATGATCTCTCATTTAAATCCAGCGACGCACTTTTCCTTTGTAGGTCAAATACGACTCTCCGAAGATTTCCGTAAGTGCCTTTTCTTCCGGTTTGATTTGAAAGGTGGTCATGCTCCAAATGAATGCTAGGGTGGGAACCAATCCCAGCAATGTCCCTTTTTGAATGCAAAATGCCACCAGCAAAAGAAGCATAGCCACGTACATTGGATTTCTTGTGATTCGATAAATGCCGCTTGTGACTAAGCTAGTGGCCTTTTCAGGATGCATTGGATCAACGGTAGTCTTGGCTTGCTGAAAAGAAAAAATCGCGCCAGCCAGAATCAAAAATGCGAGCGAACTGATCACATAGGATATGACTTCTTGAAACTCGAAAATCAGGTTGTACTGAGGAAGGTACTTAGCCAATAAAAAAATCACTGCACCTGCAATGAGAAACTGTACGGCAGGGATAACTTTCATTTGACGATTCTTCGTCCTACGCTGTGGTACTCATAGCCAAGCTCAGCCATCTGATCCAGATCGTACAAGTTCCTGCCATCGAAGATCACTTTATTCTTCAAAAGGCTTCCCACTTTATCAAACTCAGGAGTTCTGAACACTGGCCACTCCGTCATGATCATCAATGCATCTGCCCCATCAAGTGCTTCATACTCATCGTTAGCGTAGGCAATCTTGTCTCCAAAAACACCTTCCACATTTTCCATGGCTTCAGGATCGTAAGCTTGCACTTTGGCACCAAGACTCAGAAGCGTTGTAATGTTTTCCAAAGCTGGAGCTTCACGGATATCATCCGTGTAAGGTTTGAATGCAAGACCCCAAATGGCAATGGTTTTTCCAGAAAGATCACCGCCGAATCGAGCCTTCAATGGCTCTATCATTTTCTTCTTCTGCACTTGGTTCACTTCCATCACGGAATTCAAAATCTTGAAATCGTAGTTTGCCTCTGCCGATGATTTGGCTAAAGCCTGTACATCCTTTGGAAAACAACTTCCACCATACCCAATTCCGGCAAATAGAAATCTCTTGCCAATTCTTTGATCCGTTCCAACACCTTTTCTCACCGCATCTACATCGGCACCAAGTAACTCACACAAATTGGCGATCTCATTCATGAATGTAATCTTGGTAGCAAGAAACGAATTAGCTGCATACTTTGTCAGCTCCGCTGAGCGAACATCCATAAAGATCACTGGGTTGCCCTGTCTCACGAATGGAGCATATAGTTTCTCCATTACTTTAACCGAACGCTGATCCGAAACACCAATTACCACTCTATCAGGCTTCATAAAATCTTCAACAGCGACACCCTCTCTCAAGAATTCAGGGTTTGAAACCACATCAAAATCTACCTTGGCGCCTTCCTTTAGTTTGGCGGTTACTTTTTCAGCAGTCCCCACGGGAACGGTACTCTTGTCTACCACCACTGTGAATTCCTCTAACAATGGGCCAAGGTCTTCGGCCACTCGAAGTACGTACTGCAGGTCAGCAGAGCCATCCTCACCGGGAGGTGTAGGCAAAGCGAGAAAAACGATTTTCGCTCCTTTAACTCCTTCGGCTAGGTTCGTAGTAAAGTCGAGTCTGCCTTGCCTTACATTTCTTTCGAAAAGAGCCTCCAGTCCGGGTTCGTAAATAGTTACTTTGCCAGATTTTAGTTTCGCAACCTTAGATTCATCAATGTCCACACATGTTACATGATTTCCTGTTTCTGCAAAACAAGTCCCTGACACCAATCCAACATACCCAGTACCGACTACAGCAATTTTCATTTTTTATCAATTTATAAAGGCGGCAAAACTAAGTTGTTCCACTGATAAAGTCCATTAAGGAACCCAAAACCATTCAACTAACGTTTGTTAGCTTTGCGTGTTAACATTAAACCCAAACGAGAATGTCAAGTGTGTCTCAAGTTTTGGAAAATCAGCGAATGATTGCCCAAATGATTCAAGATTTTGGTGAGAAGGAAATGGTTCCGCACCGTATGGAATGGGACGAGTCACAACATTTCCCAATCGATCTGTTCAAAAAATTAGGTGAGCTTGGATTGATGGGGGTTTTGGTGCCGCAAGAGTACGGCGGATCAGGATTCGGTTATCACGAATATGTGACCGCTATCATTGAAATTTCAAAAATTGATGGATCTATTGGGTTGTCACTGGCCGCTCACAATTCCTTATGCACCGGACACATTCTTCAACATGCCTCGGAGGAGCAAAAGAAAAAATACCTACCCAAACTCGCCACTGCTGAGTGGATAGGGGCTTGGGGACTTACCGAGCCCAATACCGGATCGGATGCAGGTAATATGAAAACCACAGCTGTTAAAGACGGTGACGAATGGGTGATCAACGGAGCTAAGAATTTCATAACGCATGGAAACTCTGGTGATGTGGCGGTGGTAATGGCTAGAACGGGAGAACCGAGAGCCTCCAGAAATGCCTCAGCATTTATAGTGGAAAGGGGAACGCCCGGGTTTAAACAAGGGAGGAAGGAAAACAAATTGGGAATGCGTGCCTCGGAAACTACCGAGATGATTTTTGAGGATTGCCGAATTCCAGCGGAGAACATTATCGGAGAAGTAGGTGATGGATTTGTGCAGGCCCTCAAGGTGCTGGATGGAGGTAGAATCTCCATAGCGGCTCTAGGGTGTGGAATTGCAGAAGGCGCGTTGAATGCAGCCTTGGCCTATTCTCAGGAACGAGAGCAATTCGATAAGCAGATTTCTAAGTTTCAAGGGGTTTCCTTCAAGTTGGCGGAAATGGCAACCAAGGTGGAAGCGGCCAAGTTGCTTACTTACAAAGCAGCTGATTTAAAAAATCAGAAACTTCCAATGACTAAAGAATCCGCAATGGCGAAGTTGTATTCATCTGAAATTGCCGTGGAGGTGGCGGATGATGGAGTGCAAATTTTTGGAGGGTATGGCTATATCAAAGATTACCCTGCAGAGAAATTTTATCGAGACGCCAAACTGTGTACGATAGGAGAGGGTACATCCGAGATTCAAAGGATCGTCATTGGTCGATCAATATTGCAGTAAATATTTTGCAGGGTGATCGAATAATTTTTACATTTGCGCCCCGAATCTGATTAATTAAGATGATTGTAATAAACGTAAAAGAGAACGAATCAATTGACAGAGCGCTTAAGCGTTTCAAGAAGAAGTTTGAAAAAACTGGAGTTTTGAGAGAACTAAGAGGTCGTCAGCACTTCGTGAAGCCATCGGTAGAAAGACGTGAAGAGGTGCTAAAAGCAGCTTACCGTCAGAAGATGCAGGATCGCGACAACAAGTAAGCGATTCTTTCTAAAGATTTTTTAGCCCCGACTTGTCGGGGCTTTGTTGTTTATTCTCTTTTCACTGCCACTTTTTCCTAAAAATTAGATAAGTTAGTAGAACCCTCAAGGGATCACTGCATATGGTTGAGTCGTTCATCAAATACCTTCAGTTCGAAAAAAGATTCAGCCCCCACACCCTTACCGCATATACCAATGATTTGAAGCAACTTTCGGAGTTTCTTATCGAGACCTTCGAAATTGTGAGAATGGAAGAAGCCCAGCACCCTCATTTAAGAAGTTGGGTGGTGCATTTGATGGATTCGGGTTTGACTCCTCGGAGTGTCAATCGAAAAATTGTATCCATCAAGTCTTTTTTCAAATTCCTTCAACGCAGGGAGCAAATAGAAACAAATCCCGCCAGTAGATTGAAGTCACTGCGAGTGCCGAAGGACTTGCCAAATTTTGTGAAAGAAGCAGAGATGGATAATCTCCTTGATCATCTCACATTCCCTGATGATTTTTCCGGTCAAAGGGATAAGCTTCTGATCAATCTCCTCTATGCAACTGGTATTCGACTGTCTGAGCTAATTGGGATCACCAAAGAAAGCATCAATCACTATGAGGGCACGGTCAAGGTTCTTGGCAAAAGAAATAAAGAACGAATCATTCCACTTCATCAGGAAGTATTGGAGCAGATAAGGATTTACATCAGTCTACGTGCTGAAATAAATCCTGCATCTAGTAAGCTATTAATTACGGATTCTGGAAACGACCTCTATCCACAATTCGTTTATAGTACTGTGAAGAAATACCTATCACAAGTCACGACACTTAGTAAGACCAGCCCGCATGTATTGCGGCACACATTTGCAACGCATCTCCTCAATAAAGGAGCTGACCTTAATGCAGTCAAAGACCTGCTTGGGCACGCGAGCCTGGCGTCCACGCAGGTATACACACACAATTCAATAGAGAAGCTGAAGGCGGTGTTCGACCAGGCGCACCCCAAGGCATAATGTTTAACCAAAAAACGCAAGGAATATGAAGTTACAAATGCAATCCGTACATTTTGATGCCGACATCAAACTGACAGACTTCATTCAGAAGAGAGCTGATAAGCTAGAAACATTCTTTGATCGAATAATTGATGGGGAAGTGATCATGAGGGTAGAGCCCGATGATCACCGAGCGAACAAGACCATCGAGATCAAACTAAATATACCCGGCGAACAATTGTTTGCCGAGAAGAGAGCAGGGTCCTTTGAGGCAGCTACCGATGAGGCTGTGGAGGCCCTCAGGCGACAACTCAAAAAATACAAAGAGAAACATTTAGTTCACTGATTTAATCTGAACCCCGACGAAATTGTCGGGGTTTTTTTTGCGGTGTAAATTGCAACCTGATTTAAGAGAATGACCAGACGCCCCAGACGTAATCGCCAATCGGCAGCAATCAGAGATTTGGTGCAGGAGACACGACTTTCAACAAATGACTTTATCCTACCACTTTTCTTATTGGAAGGGAGTAATCAGAAAACGGAAGTTGAATCCATGCCTGAGATTTTCCGCTTATCCGAAGACTTGATGTTGAGAGAAATCGAAGAGTGCCTCAAGCTTGGGCTCAAGGGGTTTGATGTTTTCCCAGTAGTAAATGAAATACATAAGGATCATTTAGGGTACAAAAGCCACGACCCTAATTTTTTCTATCTGAAATCACTGCGAAGAATCAAGGAAACCTTCCCGGAAGCAATGATCATCACTGATGTGGCCATGGATCCTTACAGCTCCGACGGACATGATGGAATCGTGAGGAACGGAGAAATCCTGAATGACGAAACGCTGGAGGTGCTTGGTAAAATGGCACTTGCACAAGCTGAAACCGGTGCTGACATGATTGGGCCCTCGGATATGATGGACGGACGAGTTGGGTATTTGCGGAATGTGCTGGATGAGAATGGCTTTCAGAAAACAGGCATCATTTCATACACGGCGAAATACGCTTCGGCATTTTATGGCCCCTTCCGCGATGCGCTGGATTCTGCCCCAAAATTTGGAGACAAAAAAACCTACCAGATGAATCCCGCAAATCGAGACGAAGCGCTTCTGGAGGCTCAGTTAGATTTTGAAGAGGGAGCGGATATACTGATGGTGAAACCAGCGATGACATACTTGGATATTATTAGCGATCTCAAGCAGAATTTTCCATTGCCCATTGCGGCGTACAATGTGTCGGGTGAATACGCCATGATCAAAGCGGCTGCTCAAAAGGGCTGGATAGACGGTGATCGTGCCATGATGGAAACCCTGCTCAGCATCAAGCGAGCAGGAGCGGATATCATACTTACTTATTTTGCAAAGGAAGCGGCGTGGCACTTGAAGAACGAGAGTGGAGGGTAAGTATACCATTTACACTCCAGTAGCGAGAGCCGGGCTTGGTCATTGTTTGACTGCTATTACCGCCTATGCAAATTATTCCTCCATGACTGGGCGTGAATATCTTGTGAACACGAAGCATTGGACTTCTTTTTTGCAAGACCCATCCAGTGATATTGACCCATTTTTTAAGACATATTTTGATGAGAAGTCTTTTGAAGGAAATGGAATTGATCTGTCAAATAGCAGAGTTAAAAGTGTATACGATCAGGCAGGCAATGAAAGCTGGGAAACATTAGTTCTGGTTGATAAGACCTCTGATATTGAGCAGTTTAGAAAAGTAAGATTGGGCGCTGAAATTCAAGGAGATGTGCGTTTTATGCTGTTTTCCAAGTTCAGAAAAAAGTACTTCTTGAAGCAGAAAGACCACCCGGCCAAATTGATTGTGATCATGGTCAACGAGCCAACTAAAGGCGGAAGAGAACTAAAAAAAGTTAGAGATTTTAACAGTGCTGGGAGCTTTAATCCAGACTATTCCTATCCGGATTTGGGCAACATTGATTTGGGAAAATGTGTAGGCATCCACCTGAGGCATGGAAACGGCGAGTACCTTCATGGTCGGTTGGAAGGAGATGACATTAAATTTGAAAGATATGTGGATCGGGTGGTGCGGAAAGCTCAGAAGCTGGCAAAAAACGAAAACTTGGACATAATAGCTTTTAGCGACAGTAATAAGCTTCTTGCGAGACTCAAAAAGAAACATGGGATATTAATCATTAAAAATGAAAATTTGCCAGATAAGGCTTGGTTCGATCATTTGAAATCAAAACAAAAAGAAGACAAGCCACAGGTCATAGAAAAGGTAATGCAGGATTTTTATGCGATCGCAAATTGCAAACATGTAGTATGCGGATTGAGCTTATTCACAATGGCCGCTTATTTTTTTTCGAAGCACAGGTCCTTCCATTTGATGAGCCAGAAGTGGAGATTATTTAGGTTTTTATGAAAAGAGCATTGATTCTTGGAGCTGGTGGGTTTATCGGAAACCACATGGTCAATCGATTAAAAAGCGAAGGCTTTTGGGTGCGGGGTGCCGATATTAAGAATCCTGAATTCTCGTCATCTTATTGTGATGAATTTATCAAGTGCGATCTCAGACTGAAGGAGAACGTTGATGGTCTTTTTGATCAATCCTACGACGAAGTTTATCAATTTGCTGCAGACATGGGCGGGGCTGGATACATTTTCACTGGAGAACACGATGCAGATGTCATGTATAATTCTGCAATGATCAACATGAACGTTTTGAATGCCATGATCGAAAGTGGGAATGAGCGAGTCTTCTACAGTTCCTCGGCATGTATTTACCCCAAATTCAACCAGAAAGACCCTGACGATCCAATTTGCTCAGAAGAAAGTGCATACCCCGCCGAACCTGATAGTGAGTACGGTTGGGAAAAATTATTCAGTGAAAGACTATTCGCTTCCTATGCCCGGAATTATGGATTAGAGTGCCGAGTTGCCCGATATCACAATATTTATGGCCCTGAGGGTGCTTGGCGAGGAGGTCGAGAAAAGGCTCCCGCAGCAATTTGTCGAAAGGTGGCTGAGGCAAAGGACAATGAAGTCGTGGAGGTTTGGGGAAATGGACGTCAAACGAGATCATTCCTATTTATTGATGATTGCATAGAGGGCACCATACGTCTAATGAGAAGCGATCATCAAGGCCCATTCAATATAGGGTCTGAAGAAATGGTGACGATAAATGGATTAACAGAAATGGTCATTGAATTGTCAGGTAAAACTTTGGCCGTGAAGAATGTTGAGGGTCCTGTTGGGGTGATGGGCCGTAATTCTGACAATACCTTGATGAAAAGGATGACAAGTTGGGAGCCAAAAACTAACCTAAAGACTGGAATGAAGAAAACGTACGATTGGGTGAGCAGCCAGTTTGATATGACAAAAAAACCTTAAACCAAATCAGCAATCTTTGCCAACCATTTCTGATCAGTGTCATCGAAGTTGTCAAGCAGGTCGCTATCAACATCCAGCACTCCGATGATCACTCCGTCTTTCTTAATAGGTATCACAATCTCTGATTTGGTCGCTGCACTACAGGCAATGTGCCCATCAAACTCATCTACATTTGGGACAATCAATGTAGAGTCTGTAGCCCAGGAGGTACCACATACTCCCCGACCTTTTTTGATGCGCATGCAGGCAATGGAACCTTGGAAAGGACCAAGAACGAGCTCCTCTCCCTTGACCATGTAGAAGCCAACCCAAAAGAAATCCATGCCCTCCTTCAGAGCGGCACTGATATTTGCAAGTCTTGCGACTAAGTCATCTTCGCCAGAAATGAGCGCTTCAATCTGCGGGTATAAAAGGGTGTATTTGATCTCCTTAGAGTCGGTGGAAATCTTGACGAGTTCTTCTGCCATTCGCTTAGATACGAGATAAATTTTTTCTAGTTCGGTCAGATTCCTCTGCACCTGTATTAATTGTCGTTGCGGGTTCAAACAGCAGAATTTCTACTTCATTTTCTGCCACAGGCCTGTGCTCCACACCACACGGCACCACAATCAAATCCCCTTCATTAAGCGTTTCTGTCCGGTCCCGAAACTCCATTTTCAGCTCCCCCTTTACGACCAAGAACATTTCGTCTTCCGCCGCATGGCTGTGCCAAACAAACTCACCAAGAAGCTTGGCGGCCTTCACCTGCTGCCCGTTCAAATCTGCAATGATTCGTGGATTCCAATGGTCGGAAAACGAACCTAGTTTCTCGTGAATATTTCCTTTAGTGCACTCTTTCATAAATCTCTAGTCTGTCTCCAGTTTCCATGGAATTAGAAACTAAAATACCCCCAATTATAGGAGCTTCAATACCTGATCCGAAATTCTCAGTTGAGATAAAAACTCTCGCCTCGTCCCACAATCCCTGATCAATAAATGCCGTCGATACTTTGGCTCCACCTTCCACAATTAGCGACTGGATTTTCAGCTCATTCAACTGCGAAAGTAAATCAGATATGGAGCCTTCATATTTTATGTGGCTTAAATTTTCTTGGATATTTTCCTTGGAAGCATTCATCACGATGGTGGGAACAGAACGGTCAAAGAGTGCAAGATCAGAGGCGAGTTCCAATTTATTATCTAGTACAATCCTGGTTGGATTTCTGCCTTTCCAATCACGTACGGTTAACGAGGGGTTGTCGAATTTGGCTGTATTCTTTCCCACCAGAATGGCATCTTCTTCTGAGCGCCATTTATGCACAAGCTGTCGAGAATATTGATTGCTGATCCACTTCGAATCGTAATTTTCTCTTGCTATAAAACCGTCTTGGGTTTGTGCCCATTTTAGAATAACGTAGGGGCGTTTTTTTTCGATTGACGTGAAGAACCGAGCATTGAGTTTGCGGCACTCTTTTTCCATTACTCCTACAACTACCTCAATGCCTGCATCTTTTAGGCGTTCAATTCCCTGACCATCCACCTTCTCGAATGTGTCTCTGCATCCAATGACCACTTTCTTCAGTTTCTTGGAAATCAATAGGTCAGCGCAGGGGGGCGTTTTGCCATGATGAGCGCATGGCTCCAAAGTGACGTATGCGGTGGATTCTGAAAGCAGAGAATGGTCATGTGCCGCATTGATGGCATTTACTTCCGCATGCGCCTGTCCGTATTTTTGATGGAAACCTTCGCCAATGATTTTTCCAGAGTGAACGATCACGCAACCGACCATGGGGTTGGGGCTGACATAGCCAATTCCAAGCCTCGCCAACTCAATGGCGCGCTGCATAAATTTTTCGTGATCATTCACCACGCTAAATTCGCTGAAGTGAGTCAAACCGCCGAACAAGTTTTCCAAAATACATTTTCGCGTCTTTCAAAAGTCTTTGACGAAAGAGAGGCTAGGAACATTGCCTCCATTTTACTGGAGGACAAATTCGGCATTTCCAAAATGGACGTCATGATGAAGGAGAATGTGGAGATAGACCAAACCAATCTTGATCAGGCCATTGAAAGACTTTTGAAAAACGAACCCGTTCAGCATGTCACGGGCATTACTCATTTTATGAGAGAGAAGTTTTTGGTAAATGAAAATGTACTCGTGCCAAGACCCGAAACGGAGGAGCTTGTGGATTGGGTCATACGTGAGAATGCTGATGAAAAATTGGTGATTTGGGACATTGGCACTGGTTCCGGATGCATAGCCATCAGCATTTCCAAGGCAGTTAAGCAGGCTCAGGTTTTTGCCATCGACATTTCCGAAGAAGCGCTTGAAGTGGCTCAGAAGAATGATCGGCAGATTGGTTCGAGCGTGGAGTTTTTTTGTCAAGATGTATTGACTGGCATCCCAGACATATTGAGGCCCGATGTGATCATTAGCAATCCTCCGTATATCCCAGAGGAGGAAAAGGCATTAATGGACAGGAATGTGGTGGATTATGATCCTGAGTTGGCACTGTTTGTCCCAAATGAAGACCCGCTACTTTTTTATCGACGAATAGCAGAGGTAGGGTTGGAGGTTCTTTCAGAGAATGGACTGATCTACTTTGAGATTCATGAGAGCCAGGGTGCCGCCGTAGTGGAACTACTTTCTCAGTTAGGGTATGAAACAGAATTGCGGAAAGACCTTCAAGGGAAGGATAGGATGGTGCGGGCTAGAAGATGCGTCTAACCAACCCTCGGGCGCGTGACCACAACCCTCGTGGAGTATACCAGCGAGAATATCCTATTCCACCGACCATGACCACTTCACCCAGATTTCTATGACAAACGGTCATGGAAACATCTAGTACCCTTAGGATTCCAATTTCGTATTCAAGAGTGGTCATTCCAACGGAACTAAACACTAGCATAGTTTTCTTTTGGTGAGGTACTTCTATTTTATACTCCCCGTCTAGATCAGTCGTAACACCTGTAGTCGTACCTTTAATAACAACATTGACACCTGGGAGTCCTTCGCCATTTTCGTCAGTCACTTTGCCTTCAACAAAGCTTGGCGTATTAATGGTCTTAGAATCGGTTTTCGAGTATTCCACAAATTCAATTTCATCTCTTTCCTGCCCCATCACCATGTTTCCTGAAAATAGTGTGGCCGTAGCGGCAATGGGCCAAGCGAGCCATCGACTCATTCCCTTTCTGGGGTTTGGTCTGGAATAAATTCTAAGCTGGTCATCTCGAAGTTGCCCACAGACATTTTTGGGTAAATCCTTGAAGTACTCACGGATTTCCCGATCGGAGAATTTTGTGAAATCAACCACCACCTTTTGGCATTGGCTACAAAACCCGTTCTTACCGGCAGGAGCAAAGTCCTCCCACTTTTGGGAGCATGGCTCGTCGATGTTTAGTTTGAATTTGCTCATGTCATTCTAGTTCAAACTTCACTTTTACCCTGACTTTGGTTTCGACATTGAGTCCGTCTTGAGTGGCAGGAGACCAGGCGGGCCCTTCTCTTATCAGTCGAATGGCTTCCTCGTCACAGCCGCTTCCAATTCCTCTTTTTACCTCAATGTTGGTGATCTGACCTATCGGTGAAATAGTTAGTTGTAGAACAACTCGTCCCTCGATCCCCTTATCTCTGGCTTCTTCAGGATACACTAATTTCTCTTCCAGGTAGTCCTTAAACGCCGCATGACCAATCACGGGGCTTGCGCCGAAATAGCCCTCCGGCTCATTGTCAAAAGCGCCATATCCCGACACCACCACTTCCTGCAGGGCCTGCTCGTCTTCCCTGAGTTTGACGCTGAGAGAATCCCGTGCGCCCAAGGTTATAGAGAGGGATTCCATGCCTACAGAGCTAAAGTCCAATCGTGTGCTATCGTCTACGCTGGTGAGTTCGAAGTACCCACTCATGTCGGAGGTGGTTTCTTCGCGAGTGTCTTCTACCGTCACGCTCACGCCGGGAATCGGATCACCAAAATCATCAGAGATTATTCCCCGAAGTTCTCGTTTTGGCAATTCATCCAAAGCGGAAGATCGAGACACAGCTCCTGCGCCCTGCTTTCGTGCTTTGAAAAAGGAACTGCTTCGAGCGGCAGGTTTTTCCTCTGGAGCTTCGGCTTCCTCTTCGAGAGCCACCTCATCTATTTCAGCATCCGCGAAAGCCACGTCAGGTGACTCGATAATGTCCATGTCAAACTCTACTTCTACTTCGGATACCACCTCGCGATCTGCTTTACTCGCCGAATCTTTGATTCTTATTTCTTCCTTCGGCTCTTTGGATGGTGGAGGAGTGGTGAATGCTTCTTCATTTTTGTCACGATTTTCATCCTGAGTCATGATTTCCCCTTGTTCCGGTTCTGGTTGTTTTTCAGGATTGATTTCCTGAGCAGCTTCGGTTTCCGTCTGGGCGACTTGATCTGATTTGAGATTGGAGGTCATGAACCAAACGGAGTACCCGCCTAGAATAAGCAGTGCAATAGCAGCAGCAATCTTCAGGTAGGTGAAGGAGGTTCCCGATTTGCCGGATAATTTTCTTTCAAAACTCAGAAGATCCTTTTCAAAGGCCTCAGCTCCAATCCCTTCAGCACCCTCAATCGCATCCATCAGGAATGGATCATCTAGTGCCTTCCGCTCAAAAGCATTGGCCTCCGCGTGACTCATCTCTCCTCGGAGATATCTTAATAGGTCGATATGGTTTTTATCCTTTGACATTCTTCCCTTCCAGGCAAATTTTCAAATTTCGCTTTCCATTTTGAATAAAACTCTTCACTGCTTTTAGCTCAAAGGAGGTCGTTTCGCTCACTTCCTGATAGCTCTTTTTTTCCAGGTAAAAGAGCCGCACACATTCTTCCTGATCCTTTTTCAATGTTTCCATGCACTCCTCCAAAGCCGTTAAATTCTGCTCCAAATCGTCCGGTTCATCTATGGGATGCACTGGCAAGGTGATTTCCATAAGATCAGAGGGGATTTCAAGGTTACTTTTTCTCAGCTGCATCAGACAGTGATTCTTTGTCACCATGTACAGCCAGCTTTTGAAGTAGGTGACTTCTTCGGTTTTGAGTTTTTCAAGGAGCTTCTCGAAGATGGACATGAGGGCATCTTGCGCTGCATCCCTATTTTTCAAATACTTCAAACAAGTACCATAGACCAAGTGTTGGTATCGAGAGAAGAGCACTGAGAAGTCCTCCGAATTTTGCCCTTTTCGGTAATTCTCCAGGAGATGGTCATCGGTATGGTCTAGGCGCGCTGGCACAGAATATTCGAAGCTATTGAAATCTTCTCCAAATGTGATTCCAATTTTTTTCGAAAATTTTTATGGAATCCTTATTGCCCTCGCATCTCAAGGTCAAACAAAAGAAAAACACTATGAAAAGTTTATTGGCAATTATGATTTTGGGGTTTACCGGCCTATTTGGCACTAGCTCCATCTACGTGACAGGTACTGTTTATGACGAAAGTGGATCGACAGTGGCGGGTGTCTCAGTCATGGAAAAGGGCACGACGAATGAGGTCTTCACAGATGTGAATGGGTTTTACTCAATCAAGGTGTCGGGTGAAAATGCAAAGTTGATATTTCAGTCCGCAGGGTATGAAAAAGGAACGGTCAAAGTTGGCACACAAAAGGTGATTGATGTGAAGCTCAAAACGGCGATTGAGCCTGTACAGGAAATTGAATTTGACTTAGAAATTGCCGATGAGGCAGTATTGACGAAGAGAGACAAGGCCTCACACTCAAGAGCCTATTTTAGTGGTACAGGGGCCGTGTCAAGATCAATGCCTTCTAAGGAGTACGAGCCAAATTGGAATACGGAAGAGTATTCAACTATTCATGAGAATGGCTTCAAAAAAGTAACTGATGATCCGCTTTCTACATTTTCGATAGATGTGGATGCCGCTTCTTATTCTAACATGAGACGATTCATCAGCAATGGTCAGCTGCCTCCTAAAGATGCTGTGCGCATCGAAGAGATGATCAACTATTTTGGTTACAACTACGAGCAACCAATGGGAAACGATCCTTTTTCGATCAATACTGAAGTAGCGAAAGCACCTTGGAATGATGAGCACATCTTGGTGCAAGTGGGATTGCAGGGAAAGAAGTTGGCAATGGAGAATCTGCCTCCATCTAACATCGTTTTTCTTTTAGATGTCTCAGGTTCCATGAATGCTCCAAACAAATTGCCTTTGCTCAAGTCATCCCTAAAAATGCTTGCCAATGAACTTCGTACTCAGGACAAAGTGTCGATAGTGGTGTATGCGGGGGCGGCTGGCCTGGTACTCGAGCCGACCGATGGAGACAACAAACAAAAGATCATGGAAGCCTTGGATCGCTTGGAAGCGGGTGGGTCTACAGCCGGTGGTGCTGGGATTAATCTGGCCTATGAAACGGCCAAGAAGAATTTCGTGAAAGGTGGAAACAACCGCGTGATTTTGGCCACAGATGGAGATTTCAATATTGGAGCATCTAGCAATGCCGCCATGGAAAGATTGATTGAAGAGAAAAGACAGGAGGGTGTTTTCTTAACCGTGCTAGGTTTTGGAATGGGAAATTACAAGGATTCTAAAATGGAAATACTCGCTGACAAAGGCAATGGAAACTATGCTTACATAGACACCATGATGGAGGCTAAGAAAGTGCTCGTCAATGAATTTGGTGGAACTCTTTTCACCATTGCGAAGGATGTGAAAATTCAGGTGGAATTCAATCCTGCACATGTTCAGGGCTATCGCTTGATTGGGTATGAGAATCGACTTTTGAACAATGAAGATTTCAACGATGACAAGAAAGATGCGGGTGAATTAGGGAGTGGACATACCGTCACGGCCATCTACGAGATCATTCCTACAGGCGTAGATTCCGAATTCATCAAGGACATTGATCCTTTGAAGTATCAGGATACGCAGGTTTCCAACACATCGAAATCAAATGAGCTATTGACAGTGAAATTCCGATACAAAGAGCCTGATGGGGAGACAAGCAAGTTGATTTCTCAGACGGTAAAAAAGGGCACAAAAAACGCAAGTGAGAATTTGAATTGGGCGACTGCTGTGGCTGGTTTCGGGATGATCCTTCGCGATTCAGAATTCAAAGGTGACCTGACATTTAATCAGGTGATCCAATTGGCCAAGTTGTCCAAAGGAGAAGACAAGTTCGGTTACAGAGCGGAGTTTATTCAATTGGTGGAACTGGCAAAGGGGATGAGTTTGTAGACCTCACCCCAACCCCTCTCCTTAGGAGAGGGGCTTTGATTTTGGAGAAAATACTGGCGAATGAGAAAGCTAAGAAATAGCGTTTAAGTCCGAAGAAAGGGTGCTCCAATTTTGAGCCCCTTTCTTATTGGAGATTACAACCTTTCGTGACTATATCGAGTCTTGTAGGAAAGCAATAAAAAATGAAAAATCTTTTAGTATTTGGTTTAGTGTTGATTTCGGTTGTCTCTTGTAACGATAAGGAGCCATTGGTTCTTTCCGAGTGCATGCAGAGCAAGATTGAAGAAATATTGGATGGTGAGGTGTGGAACCCTCCCGCTAAAATCTACTCTTATGAGTACGGGGGTGAGGAGGTTTATTACGTCTCCGCTCGTTGCTGTGATTTCTTTGGAGAAGTCTATACTGCCGACTGTGAATATGTCTGTGCGGCGGATGGTGGTATTACAGGGACTGGTGATGGAAATTGCGCCGATTTCTTCGAAACTGCTACAAACGAAAAATTGGTCTGGCAGGATCCGAGGGGGCATTGTGTTACGCCGGCCATTGTGAATGAGGAAAAGTATAAAAATGCCGCTCAAGAATACGGGACGATTCTCAATGCAGAAATCCATGACGATTGTCTGTACATCGAGTTCGGGGCAAGTGGCTGTAGCGGAAAATCTTGGACCTGGTCATTGGTGGATTTGGGGTTGATTGCTGAATCCTTACCTGAGCAGCGAAGCATCAAATTTTCTTTGAAGAATAAAGAAATGTGTGCGGCGTATTTCGAAAAAGAGGTGTCCTTCGATATTAGCAATTTGCAGATCAGCGGGTCAAATGAGATCATCCTTCATTTGGATGATTATGAGGAGGCACTGACGTACGAATATTGAAATTTTTAATAGGTTAGGTTTTAACGATCCCGACAAAAGTCGGGATCATTTTTTTATAAACTATTTCTATCCTTAAAACTGATAGCTCGCGCTGAAGATGAAATTTCTTGGAGCTTGCACACGGTATCCGGGTCCCTCGGGAGTACCGTCAAATTCTACATCCACAGGAGCCCCATCTGTGAAATACAGCTCATTGAGCAGGTTGTTGATGCGAGCTCGTAAACTGATCTTGTCACTCAGGTTATACGCAACCTGCATGTTTAGAACAGTATAGGCCGGAAGAACATACTCAGGATCGTTCGATAGTTCCATGAAGCTTTCACTCACCAGCCTCGCGTCCAGGCCTACTGTCAATACTTTGTTTGTCCACTGTGCCGAAGGCAGCACCATGGTTTTTGGAGCAAAGACATGTTCGACATTTTTTAGCACGTCGGTACCGGTATCAAACTCATCAACCTTCGTGCGCATGTAAGTGGCCATCAGGCCAAAGGAAAGCCCATTTTCAAGGCTGTAATCTGTGTCCAACTCAAGCCCCATTCTTTGGCTGTTTTTTACATTTTGTCTCAATGCGAAATACGAGTTCTCCACCAATCCGCCCACCTGACTTATTTCGTTTTCAAAGGCCATGTAGAAGCCATTGACTGAAATATTGAAATTCTTAGAAGCATATCGGTAGCCCATCTCAAGGTCATTCACAAACTCGGATTTTACCATGGATTTGTCTGTAAACGCCTGATAATTCCAAGATTCCACCCCATCAAATGCACCTTGCATAAGATCGACTCGTGTGGGCTCGCGCCCTGTGCGCCCGAAGGAGGCATACACGTTAGACTGTCTGCCAAGTCGGTAGGTCAGCCCCACTTTAGGGTTAATGAATTCCTCCTTGCGGGTGGCCACTCTTTCTCCGGCATATTTTGTCAAGGTGTCGGATGCAAACGACATTTCCACTGCTCTGAATTGAGCATCCACAAGAAGAGTGAAGTTCCCAATGTCCTGCTCCCATTTCCAAAATTGGCTGAACTCTTTTTTATCCGATGTATCGGAATAATAGGGGGTGTTCAATGTACTGACCGTGGCAGATTCGTTTATTCGGTCAAATTGATAGGCATGTATCCCGCCCGTTAACTGTCCCTGATTCATCACAAAGGTCACATTTGCCAAGGCACCATAGCGTGTGTTTTGAAGTGAATAAATAAACTGATCACCAAATGTGAAAGGGAAATAGCCACGCGCACCGCCGTAGTAGCCGGTCACATTGAACGAAGTAGAACCTTTCTGAGCCCCGTACTGTAGTTGAATTAGCTCCTGTCTAAAATCATCCTGATCCTTACTTGGGAAATAGTTGGTGCGTGGGTCGTTTTGAATATCCGCAAGTAATACGGGGGAGTAGGCCTGCTGATTCTGAGCGCGACCGGAGAAAGCTGTTAATCTCACGAGGCTGTTTTCAAATTGCTTTCCTGTTGACAAGTAGAAGGAGTGGGCATCAGAGCCAGAGTTCCTTTTGTAGCCATCCGAATTCAACCTCGACGCTCTGAAATAAGTGCCCCATCCATTTTCTCCAATGCCTGAGAATGCTTCGCCTTTCAAGCCAAATGAGCCAAATGATCCGGCTGTTGCTGTTGCTCGATAGACTGACTCTTCTTTGAATATGTCGAAAGATTCGTAGCTCACAGATCCAGCATATGAGGCGGTCCCATTGGTGGATATGCCAATTCCGCGTTGCACCTGGATGGACTCCATGGAGCTGGAAAAGTCTGAAAAATTTGAGAAGAATACGCCTTGATCCATCATATCATTGAGTGGTACTCCATTCAACGTGATGTTGATTCTGGTTTGATCGATACCTCTCAAGCGAAACTGATGATAATTACCAAAAGAGGTGCCCGCATCAGAGAACGTGATAATCGAAGGACTCAGGCCTTCAAGTGTGAGTGAGGCATCCTGACCAAAATCGATTCCCTGGATTTCCTTTCGGTCAATATTCTGACTCGTTACCGGACTGGATGCGCTCGCACGAACGGCCGTCACGGCGATTTCTGCCAGATTAATTTTCCATAAAGAATCGTAATAATTGGACAAGGAGTCTTGGCCAAATGACCAAGAGGTTTGGATCATGACGAGACCCAGAATTAGCTTTCGCATGTTATTAAAAATTTACATTTAACCATTCGAGAAGTGGGGACCTCTCATTATTGGTTATCATACATTGGTCTTGTGACCTCCCTACGCCCGCATTATCGGGATCAGGTTATGGGTATGATCTCAGCCGCTTTTCGGCACCCCTGTGGGCAAAGGTACTTAAGGATTTAGATTTATAGCTTTCAGACTCATTGAGTTCAAACATGTGAGCGCATTCTTGAACCTTTCTTCACCTTGTCCGCAGACAAAACTGAAGGGGAGATTACTATTAATCAAATAGTCTTCGTATTTCTTGAAAAAGTATCCCCGCATGTCTGGGTGCTCCCTGAGGAGATCAGGTTCCCAAGGCAGATCAATGTCAGTGAGCAAATAATAATCGTAATGTCGTTTCTGAAGTTGATCTAGAATCCATTTGTCAGTCTCCCCGTAACTGTGATCACTCCAAATTTTCAGCACAATTAGGTTAGTATCACAAAAGAGCAAGTCGCGGGTCTTTTCAGCTATTTTATCCTCAAGCTTTATTTGCCCTTTGGCAATTTCCAAGAGATCACCCTGGTGATACGGCCTGCCCAAATTTTCCAAATATTCCCTCGCGTATTCGGGTACCCACTTGGTGTTATTGTGTTTGGCAAGTTGCTCAGCTAACTGAGACTTCCCGGTAGATTCGGGCCCGACGATCGCAATTTTCTTAAGACTCATTGGCTTCTTGACTCGTGAAATTAATAACAAAACCCATCAATGGGGCCGTATTCGGGGTTTTGATCCAAAAGGCTTTCAAAAATCAGTTGATGCGATAACAAAAGTCACAAAGCTGAATGACGGCTATCATTCGAGCACAGAGAGCCGTGCTCTAACCTTGCTAAAGAATGCATAACACGATGAAAAAATCAATAATTCTAGTAGCACTCATTTTTCAAATTATCACAGTATATGGCCAGACCTATACTTTGAAAAATACGGAATCTTCATGTAAGGTGTCAGGTACCTCCACCCTCCATGACTGGCATTTAGAAGCCACCGAGATGTCAGGTGAAGCGTCCTTTCAGTTTGATGGCGGAATGATTGCAATAGAAAACCTCTCTTTTGATGTGAACGTGGAGGGGCTTGAAAGCGGCAAAGGTGCTATGGACAAGAACACTTTTAAAGCCCTGAAGAGCGACAAGTACCCTGAGATTAAGTACGAGTTCGTGAGAATAATAGATCAGCAGCAAACCTCTAAGGGGCTACTGCTCAAGACGGGGGGCAAACTCTCCATTGCAGGAGCGACAAAATCGGTGTACTTGGATGTACTCGCTTCAAATAAGGAAAATGTGAGTTTCTCTGGGGAAATAACATTCAATATATCGGATTATGGTGTGGAACCACCAGTTGCCTTGATGGGCACCATCACCACCGGCGATGAGATTACAATAGCTTTTAATGTTCAATATTCTAAATAACAAAACCATGAAAACTTGGATCAAATATTTTTTAACCTCAATGTTTCTGGTGCTGTTCCTAGTCGGAATGGCCCAAACAACTGACGATCGGGACTTACAATATTTCCGAACCCCTGGCAAAAAAGGCATAAATGTCTTCGAAACTTCAAAGGACAATTCTGTAGAATTTACAGGTGTGACCACCCGACTTGGTGGAGACTTTTCAATGATTTTTCAAGGGCTCAAGCAAAGCAATGATTTTGCCGCCGACCCCCTTATTGACCTGTCAAATAACTTTCAGCTTCCAACGGCCAATCTAAATGTGGATGTGCAGTTGGAGGACGGATTGAGAATGCATTTGCGTACTTACCTATCTTCTAGGCATCACACCGAATCCTATGTGAAGGGAGGGTACATTCAGATGGACAAACTGGATTTCATTAGCCCAGGCCTTTTTAGTGGGTTGATGGAAAACGCCACCATTAGAGTAGGTATGGATCAGTTCAACTATGGCGATGCGCACTTCAGAAGATCTGACAACTCTATGTCTATCTACAATCCATTCATTGGCAACTATATCATGGATGCATTCTCTACAGAACCATTCGTGGAGCTTACATACCAAGCGAGCGGATTCATTGGAGTGGCTGGTATTACCAATGGTCGATTGAATCAGTCTCCGTATTCTGGCGACAATGGCTTTGCCTTCTTCGGTAAATTAGGATACGATCAGCAAATCAGTGATGACCTAAGAATTAGGTTGACAGGATCTATTTATAGTAGTTCTGATCAAGGTACTCGAGACTATGTCTATAATGGAGACCGAGCAGGAGCGAGATACGTGGTTCTTGCCAGTGCTCTTGGTGCCAGTGATTTTGGTGGACGTTTCAACCCTGGCTACCCATACCAAACAGCCATTCAGATCAACCCATTCGTAAAAGCCGGTGGTTTTGAATTCTTCGGAATCTATGAGATAATCACCAATGCAGATGATAATCCTGACAATGAAGGAGGAGGAGCGAATCTCAATGGGGGATTTAATCAGGTAGCAGCCGAGGCGCTTTATAGACTAGGAGCCAATGAAAGACTGTACTTTGGCGGCAGATATAATAAAATCTCTGGTGAGCAATATGATGGCTCTGAAACTTCAGAAATATCTAGAGTAAACTTCGGTGGTGGTTTCTTCATGACAGACAATGTCCTTGTGAAAGTAGAATACGTGCAACAGAAATATGAAGGGGATGGATGGATTGGAAGAAAAGAGGAAGGAGCAAAATTCAAGGGAGTGAATGTAGAAGCCGTTATCAGTTTCTAGGTTTAGGATAGAGAGCATGGTGGGAGTCTTCGGGCTCTCACCATTTTTTCGTTAAATTTTACTTTATGAAAAGGTCCATTACCTTATTCGTGATCATTGCTCTAAGCCATGTACTAATGGCTTTTCGTGTTGAGAACGAGGAACCCAAAAGCTATAAGGTGGTTTTGGATGAATCCAGCAGTATTCGAATTTTAGGCGAAACCAATGTCAATTGCTTTTCCTGCGCACACGACAAGAATTTACCCGTCGACACCCTCTTTGTACTCTCCAATGCACGAGGCTCGTATTTTGAGTTGAGTGATACTGAAATTTCCGTTCCCGTAAATGGATTTAAATGCGGGTTGCGTCAAATGACCTCCGAAATGATGGAGCTGCTCGATGAAGAAAATCATCCTGATCTCAAATTGAATGTTTTGAGCATCAAGCGAAATGGCTCCAATATAGAGGCTTTTACTCTGATAAATATTGGGGGAAATGGTGTGGTTTATAAAGTGTGTAGCACCTTGGATAGTCGTCAGAACTGGACCGCATGTCAAGGCTCACTGGATCTTAACATTCGGGATTTTGGACTTGAGCCACCTACTAAACTTCTCGGAGCTATTCGTGTAAAAGAGATAATCACAATAGAATTTGATCTAAAACTCAGGATCATAGAAAGCTAGAGGAGGATGCATCAAGATAGAGATTGATTATCTTTCCATTGAATGCGAAACGTTTTTTTCACAAGTTCTCTGCTTTTATTTTTTCTTGGCTTAAGCGCTCAAGAAACCAATCAACTGACGTTGGAACAGCAAATTGAATCTCTAAGACGGGCCGAGCTCGTCCAGTCAATGGCTCAGCGTTCCATCCTGATGCCAAGCTATTTCTTTGAACTAAAGGCACTCATAGCCAAACAGTCTTATAACTTTTGGATTGGACATTCTGGCGATAAGCTAGTCTCGCATCTGAATGTTTACAGCGCTCTGCATCATGCCAATAAATACTTGGGGTTCGATTCGCTCAAAGGGACATTCTACAATCAAATTACGGGCCATGGAGATTTGGTTGTTTCCATTGAGTTTGGAAAGAGGAGGGACATTTTTTATTCGGCGGGTTCCGACGGTAGACTTCTTCAGTGGAATTTGTCCAAGCTCGAGGAACCGCCCTTGGTCTTGTATGAGGGACCTGAGCTGTACCGATCTATTGATGTCAGTTTCGACAATAATTGGCTTCTGGCTGTAACTAAAGAAGACGGAATAATATTGGTGAACCTTGAGCAAACCCGAAGTGATCCTATGATGCCCGAGTTGCCTTTCCGACCCCAGATAAGCCGCGACCCAGAGCCAGTACAGACTGGTGTATTTATGCCCAATAGTGCTGAATATCTCACGGTGACTAAGAAAGGGGAGTTGAAATTGAGGGGGTTCAAAATTGATACAGTCAAGGCTCTCACCGACAAGCAGGTAATAACCATGGCGGTAAGTCAGAAGACACAGAAGGTTTATGCCGGGACGGATGAAGGAGTCGTGCAGATGTGGGACAATCAAATGGAGGAAAGCTATTTGGAGCTTCCCGAATTGCATCGAATTAATGCCCTAGCCATAAGTCCAGATCGAAAGATGCTGGCGATAGGAAGGGAAAAGGGAGATGCTATTATTTGGGATTTAGAAAATGAAAAATTGATCAGAAATATCTCTGGCCATCAGTCCGCAATCATGGATTTGGACTTCAGCCCGGATAACAAGTATCTACTTACAGCGAGTCGAGACAGAACCTCCAGAGTCTTTGAAATTGCGAACACGCGTAAGCTGCCCATGCTTTTTGACGATCACGACGATTGGGTGATGACGGCCACTTTTGATCACAGTGGGCAGAAAGTCATTACCGGTTCCAAGGACGGCTTCATTCGCATTTGGGAGTTAGATCCAAAGGTACTAGCTGACCGAATCTGCCAATATGTAGACAGGGAAATGACAATAGAGGAGTGGTCTGAGTACGTTGGCTCGGAAGTGAAATATGAATCTACATGTGACTAGCTATTTCCTTACAACAAAATGGCTTGTTCTCCATTTCTCACCTTCCACAACCAGCACATATTGACCTGATTTCACATCTGAAATGTCAAGTTCAATTTTACTTGAATCAAACTTTCTCTCAAGGACTTTTCGTCCAGACATATCTACAAGCTTTATTGAATATGCCTGCCCCGACTGGGGTAAGAGCAAAGAAATTAGACCTTCGGTAGGATTGGGATATACTAATCCTGTAAATGTTGGTTTTTGTGAAGAAAGAACAGTTCCTTTAAAATAATTAAGTCCAAAAGCGAATGCCTCTTTGCCTATTGTCTCACCAATAATACGGCCGGGAATATCGTCAGCTGGAGGGTGAATACCACCCCAGATTCTGGACAAACTACACTGATCGGAGGCATCCTGATAAGTTGCCCACTGAAGGGTGATATCCTCTGATGGACCATCCTCAAACACGAGAAATTCATTCATTGGAGCCTCAAATTCACCCATGCCATTCGGAAAATAAGGCGAGCCCGTGATCAAGGTCAAAAGTTCAGCCGCAGCTCTTGAGTAAGTGGAGTGTCCAGAAATATAGCCTGCAAAAGGAGGTGTAATGAATGAGGGCCTTTGATAAGGCCACCAATGCTCAGCAGGTATCCAACCAACTCCAGCCACATCTGTTTCTGGGTCCGGAATATTAGGGTCTAGTACGGTTCCAGGACCTCTCCAGGCATAAAGCTTTATTTTGTCAATGTTTTCATCAGATTCACCCTTCAGTTCCACCGGATCATCGGAAGTCACCAGCTCGATGTAGCCATCAACCAAAGGGATTCCACCAGCATGGTAATTCGGAAGTTGATCATCGGAGCTTTGTCCCAAATCAGCTAGGAAACGAATAGCTGATATTGGCCTAATGTAATCGTAATACCCCTTGATTCCCCACGCGCTAATCGCTACGTCATGCATAGTCCCTCCTAGTAGAAAATAGGATTTGATATCCCATTCCAGATCATCAACTATATCTCCCTGCCCGTTGAATCGCTTTTCATCCAATTGATCATTGACGTAATTAAGAATGGTAAACCAATGACCCGGAGGTGTTTCTGAGTCCGGCCCATCAGCCCAAAACTCGGCCAGTATTCTTCCATAGTCGCCTAGTTTCACCACTTGAGGCTCATAAGGTTGATTGGTAAACGGATTGAGTGCTCGGCCTTCACTGACATCTCCTCCTTCCACATACTTATAGAACATATCGTACTCACCGAGTCCGGCAGGTAAGTCTTCAAAGTCAAAGTTGCCCTTTGAACCTGGCGATATGTCAATTGTGGTTTCTATGTTGGCATCCAAATGGCCAGACCATACGGCAACCAATGAAAAATTCCATTGATAGTGGGCGGTTCCTATTGGGTCGTTTTCTGGGTCATGATAAGGGGGTGGTCCCGGATCGTGATACACGACATAGTCGAAATCATCTCTGTTATATGTTGTGGCATCTTCCTCCTGCATTGAGAATGGAAGTACTTTTCCCCATTCAGGACTGAGGAAAGATGGTACGGCACTGTCGAGGATTTCTCCACTTTGATCAATGAAAGTCGAAAACTCCAACGGTTGCCATCTGTTTGGATCGGTGATGGTAGGGTTTCCTGCATCTTCCTCAGGAAAAAGGGAAGGGTTTACCGGGGTGTAAAATTGGTTCACATAGCTATTTTCTTCATTGGATCCATCCTGAAGGCCATAAGTGATGTATTGTTGGGCTATGTAGTTGCCGAGAGCGGCGGATGAGCCCAAACTGTAGTCAACAGATGTAAAGGTAGGGTCAAACCCAAGATCGTTGAACAAATCATCAATTAGCACTTCGGTCTCGTCGTATTTTGGAGAATTGCTAAATCGATGTTTCAGTAGTCGAAAGGCCGCATGGCTTATGGCCTTTTCTCTGTTTTCCTCTATTGAACCTATAAATTCAAAACCGTCGAAATTTGAAGTGAAACCATGAACGCTATTACCAAGAAGGTAAGGACGCGCCTGGTCGTCAAAGACGGCCCACGCATCATACATAGCCGCTGAAAAATGAAATAAATTTCTTGCATGAACCGTTGGCCGAGCGAAATCATTTCTAATTCCTTCGAGAAGAACTTCATTCCATTGTCTTGCTACTGATTCTTGGGCAGCAGCTATTTGAACAGAGCCAAGTGCCGCAAAAAGGAAGGCCGTTTTGAAAATGCGTTTCATGTTTTTAACATCAAATTAACGAGGTTTTTTAAATACTGGAACTGTGCTGCAGGGTTCTCCATACATCAAGCTGGAAACGACAGGAACCAATGCCTTAGCAATTTCCGTATAGGCAAATTCTGTATTTCGAATGCTGCCACACCCCTTGATCACAACCTTGGCATCTTGCCAATTTTCAGCACGTAGTTTTTGAACGGCTTGGACAATTAAAGCTTTTTCTAAATCATCCTCAGTCCCTTGCACTACAAGATTTGCCTTCTGAAGTTTGGTGACTAGCATCATATATGCCCAAGTGGGAATCACAGCATCCGCTGAGCAAAAGATGTGCACATTATGATTGTCAAAAACTGACCAATCATTGTTTTTCACAAAATCTCTAAAATCTTTTTCCTTCAAAATCATACCCTGAAAAAGGACATCCTTCAAGTCAAATGCCGCAATAGGACGATTATCAAGGTAATCCTCAAGATCAATTGATTTTAGGGAACTGCTTGCCACTCGGTTTATAATCGCTTCTTCACGTTCCATGATGTAAATTTAGAAAGTAAACATTCACAATAGGTGTTGAGTTCTCGGAAATGACCGATGCGGGTTTTGCGTTTTTTTGAACTTTTGAACAATTTGTTACGACTAAATGGATCACTCAATATACTTTTCACTTCTAATCATTTTTGCCATAGCATGGACTATTCCATTGGTGCTTTCCTGGCTGGAAATAGGAAAGGTGCCTTCTGTCATAGTTGAGATTATTGCTGGGGTTCTTGTGGGACCCTATGTTTTGGATTGGGTCAATAGCGGTGTGCTTGTTGATTTCTTGGCAGAAACGGGCTTTTTGTTTCTGATCTTTCTCGCAGGACTGGAAATAGATGTCAACAAGATCATTACCTCACTACCTAATAGGCGTATTCATGTCACAGATTTTGTGAGCAATTCTTTTTTAATGGCGACAGGTATATATGTAGGAGCATTAGTTCTTGCCATGCCTTTTGCCATGTTCATGCAAGAGGCTCTTGGTTTGGATTTCATTTTCGGCACTATTCTATTGCCAACCGCCGCTATAGGTATTATCGTCCCAATTCTGAAATCGGAAGGCAGCATGAATCTAAAATTTGGTCAAACGCTGTTGATGGAGGGGGCCATAGCTACGATTCTGAGTATTATTTTGATTTCGATTTATTCGGGTGTTTTGAAAAATGGATTTCGTGTAGAGCTTCTTTTATTTGGAATCATCTTTCTGGTTTTTATTGTGACGTATCTCGTGGGGAAGAAACTCCTAAAGATTCGCACTTTTCAGATTCTACTCTATCGCCTAGAGCATGCCGCCAGTCAAATCAAAGTACGAGGTGCCGTGGCGCTACTTCTTTTGTTCATTGTGATTGCTCATATCATAGATACAGAGCTCATTATGGGAGCTTTTTTTGCGGGCACGCTGCTGAGTTTGTTCGTGAACAAAGAAAGATCGGCACTGATGTTCAAGTTGGATGGGATGAGCTTCGGGTTTTTCATTCCTATTTTCTTCATTATGGTAGGCGTGAATCTTGACCTTTCGGCTCTGTCTCAGTTCGGTGAATCCATTCCGTTCATTCTGATTTTGGTTGCTGGTTTTTTTGTTATTCAGATGATTCCATCCTTGATAATGACCCCACTATTTGGCTGGAGAAAGAGTATGGCAGGTGGGATGCTACTGACCGCACGGTTGGGTGAAACGATCGCAACAGCCCAGATAGGAATTACGCTGGGCATAATCTCGGCAGCCGAAAATGCAGGAATTGTCACCGCAAGTATTTTGACAAGTCTGATTTCACCGATCGCGTATAATTTGATTAATCCATCAAAAGAGAACAGGCCTCATCTGTACATTCTGGGTGGCAGTCGCGCAAGCTTATTGCTGGCCGAAAGATTGAATATGCATGGAATGTCGTGTCTCACCGTCATTCAAAATGCGGAGATCAAACCTGAATTTGAGCGGAAGAGCCTGCGGTTAAAGTTTGTCGATGACCTCAAAAATTTCACCTCGAAAATATTAAAGCTCCGAACATCCGACCTGGTCATCATTCTCACAGAGTCTAGAAATCTCACATTGGAGTTGGCAAGGATTGTAAAGAATGATTTACAACATGGAAAGATAATTATGAGGATGCAGTCTGCCGCGCATGATCTGATTGATCAGAATCAGGACCTGAAACTCATCGACCATGACGAGGTATTGGCCAATCATGTGGAGAGTATGATTGTGAGACCCAATGCAATCTCCTCCTTTTCCGAGAGTTTTGGGATGTACACAGTTGAGGAAATCCTGATAACAAAGAGGAGCCTTGACAGAAAATTGGTCAAGGAGGTGGCATTTCCTCCTTCTGGGTCGTTGGTGATTCAAAAAAGAGGATCTGAAATTTTCATTCCTCACGGGGATACCCACTTATTGATCGGAGATTTAATGACCGTTATTGGGACGAGTCATGCGCTAGAAGATTTTAGAAATATTTTTGAAGAGTAATTAAAGTAATTTTTTTGCGGGCTTTGTTTGAAATTCTTTAAGATAAAAGGGCTCGAAATACGCCACGTCTTCAAATTCACCCTTTTGATATTTTTCATACGCCAGCACGCCGATTTCTTTAGCTGATGGGTGAACATCCAGTAACCAGACAAGATTTTGTTGCTTCAAAACCTCTTTGGTTTTCATTGCGCCATCTCCAAAGAGCAGTATTGGTTTGTCGGTGAACTCCTCGAATGAACCTTCTTCAACTATCAGCGGAGAGACATCCCAATTCTGACCTCCGTGATCCGTAAGCAAGCAGTAAACTTCCATCCTCCGTGCATCAATCATGGGGCAGAAATAGGCATCCTCTGGGTGTAGATTCTGCACTTGCAATGCCATGGCCTGGAGTGTCGAAATGCCGATAAGCGGTTTGTTCATGGCATAGGCCATTCCCTTTGCGGTTGTGACTCCAATCCTCAAACCGGTGTAGGAGCCTGGTCCGGAGGAGACGGCAAATGCATCGATATCGAACAACTCTACCTCACAGTTTATCAAAAGTTCTTTTATGATCTGAGGCAAAAGGGATGAGTGCGATTTCTCGAGATGATACGTCTGATCTGCAATCAACTTTCCACCTTCATGCAGAGCTATCGAACAGACCTTGGTGGCGGTTTCCAGACTAATAATTTTTGCCATTAGTTTCTTCCAAGAATCGTGTTGTATCTTCCTTCGTCTGATAGCACTTCGACAGCCATTAGAATGTCCTTATCCTTGTCAAAGGTTGCTTCGATCATTCCTCGTTCGAGATAATATCTTGAAGCTATTTCCCTTTCCAGAATAGAAATGATTTGCCTTTTGTAGGTTTCCAGATCTTTTTGCTTGGTCTCCTTTATTTTGTTTTTCAGCGCGGCAATGGCAGGCTTGATGGAGTCATAGTGTGCATCATCGGTCGCGATTTCTTCCAGCGTTTCAAGCTCCAATTCCAACTCAGTTTGGTAGCTAAATTCCTTGGACGTTAGCCAGTCCATGAAGGCATTGTATTGCTTGTCATTCAAGCGAAAGTCTTTGGGATTTGCGATTGAGTCATTCTTGAAATGATACTCAGTGGCATAATGAAAGATGAGGTTATTGTTGAGTAAACTCAGCGTAACAGGGGCAAATTCTGGCGCTTCAGTCATGATGTCGGGATCCACCCCACCTCCGTCATACACCACTCGACCCTTGGCTGTTTTGAATGCTGTAATTAATGAATCAGGCACATTTCCGACGCTTCCATCAGGATTACGATTACTGTAATCCAGCGCCTGAATACATCGTCCACTTGGGATGTAATACTTGGCAGTGGTGACCTTGAGTTGAGAATTGTATGCTAACGGACGGGTTTGCTGTACCAAGCCTTTGCCGTACGATTTTCTGCCGATCAACACCCCGCGATCATAGTCTTGCATCACGCCGGATACAATTTCTGAAGCAGAGGCAGACCCGCTACTGATCAATACGGCCAGTGGAATTTCGGTATCGGTTGGGAGGTTCAAGGTGTTGTAGAGCTGAGTCCATTCTTCGAGTTTCCCTCGTGTGGTAACCACCTCTTTCCCCTGATCAATGAAGACATTGCAAATGTTAACGGCTTCATTCAATAGCCCACCAGGATTTCCTCTTAGGTCTAGAATGATTTTGGTGGCTCCCATTTCCTTGAGGTCGAGAAGGGCTGAGCGCACTTCGCTACCCGCCTTTGTGGTGAAATTGGTCAGCTGCATGTAGCCAATCTCCTCATTCACCATTCCGAAGTAAGGAATGTTATTGACAGTGATCTTCTCGCGCTGCAGAGAAACCTCGAAGGGTTTCGGATTTCCGAACCGCTGGATGGTCAGAGAAACCTCAGATTTTGCCTGGCCATTGATGAGCTGCTTAGTTTGATCACTTTGCATTCCTGAAATATCGATCCCATTAATGGCCAAAATCTGATCGCCAATTTTCAAGCCTGCACGATCTGCCGCATACCCTTCGTAGGGAAGTAAAATCGTACTGACGCCTTCTTTCTGATCTACAAGAGCTCCAATTCCAGCGTACTCTCCGGTGGCGGCTGTCCGGTAATTTTCAATGTCGTCCTCGGCGATGTAGTTGGTGTATGGGTCGAGTGATTCCAGCATCGCTTCTATTCCCGTTTTCATTACTTGAGATGGATTGACATCATCTACATAGTAGGCGTTGACTTCCTTGTAGAGGGTGGCGAAAATGTCGAGGTTTTTCACAATCTCGAAATACCGATCTTTATTAGGGATGGCTGCTGCCATCAGGAAGAATGCAACTAGGACAATTAGAAAGTACTTAACTTTTTTCATTACTGGGGGCGGTTTTTTGAACCAGACGTTTTAGCAAAATAATGAGTTTCTTCTCGATCTCCGAATAGGGGAGGATGCTATTGTCTTGATAAATGAATGCAACGTGAAAAAAGCGCTGTTGTTCACCGTAGACTAGGTGTTTATTCAAGCGGTACGCTTCTCGGATTCGTCGCTTGATCAGGTTGCGATCAACCGCTCGTTTGAATTTCTTCTTGGGAACCGAGATGAGCACACGATGTAGCTCCTCGTCTGTGTGATGGAATTTCACAAGGAGAGGGTGTAAAAAAAATGAGGAACCGTGTTTAAACAGTTCCTCAATTTTCTTTTTTCCTGTCAGCCTTTCGGCTTTGGAGAATCCGAATTTTTTAGGCCTGCTCTCGGTCATAGGCCGTGAATTTATTTTTTGTGCATCTCGTCAGATACAGTCAATTTTTTTCTTCCTTTCGCTCTTCGTCTAGCGAGAACGCTCTGCCCATTAGCGGACTCCATTCTTGAACGGAAACCGTGCTTATTCTTTCTTTTTCTAACGGATGGCTGAAATGTTCTTTTCATAACTCTATCGTTTTTCTAAAACGGAGTGCAAATTTAGAAGAATTGACTAGTGAAAACCAACTATTGTTTAAATAAATCCTCAGATACGTCTCCATTAATTTCTGCGCTCAGAACTTTCACGTCCATTTTCATTTGCGCATTCATAGGAATTTTCATAGCGGAGGGCATCAATATACCCCCGTATTCCTTATAATCACTATAATCTGATGACAAAACCATGGCTCCTTGAGGACCCTCTACGGATTGAGCAACTCTCACTAATAACCCTGATTCCGCATCGTAGTATCGTGTAGAAGTTTTGCCGGAAGGCAATTTTATTTCAATGCCGTAGGCATCCTTGCCATCGATTGTTTCCACGGAGGTCAAGGTGGCATTTCCATCCAGGAAGAGGAGTTCGGAGAACATTGCAGCTTCAAAAACTTTATCCTCTGCTTCTTCACCTTCGATTACTCGCTCACCGCCCATGCCAGACTGCTTACCTTTCTCACCATCGAAGACTTCCGTTTGCACCACATTGCCTCCCATCATGACTTTAGATAGCGATTTGTTAGGAGCGGCTTTCGTGATTTCCATGTTTATAGTCTGCCCCATTACGGATGCTTCCATTGTCATTTTCATGTTTTTCACTTCTGCCAGTTTTTCCTTACCCCCAATGGCATCCAGGTAATTTTTCAGCACTTTCTCGGCTGTAAGTCCATCGGGAAGTTTGGCGAGGGAAGGATCTACTTCGTTTCCATAGGTGTCGAAGTACTTCACTTCTCCGAAAGCCGCTAGTTTCTCAGCAATGTCACTTGCCTTACCGACGATATTGATATGTGCATTTTCTGGCTTAATGTATTTTTTAGCCACTGCCACAATATCTTCCTTGGTTATTGCCTGCAATTTTTGGATGTACGTGGCGTAATAATCAGCGGGCAAACCATCTATAGCAGTGTTCAGAGCAAACTCTGCTACGGTTTGTGGTTGCTCAAGCGATCTAGAGAAACTTCCAGCTATTGAGTTCTTAGCCAGATCCAGCTCTTCGTCAGTGATTTCACCGTTGATCATCTGGGTCATTTCATGCAAAATCTGAACGACCGAGCTATCAGTTACTTCATTTCTGACACTTGCTCCAGCACTGAATCGAGAGACAAGTTCATCCGACGAAAGTGATGATCTGCTGCCATAGGTGTATCCTTTGTCTTCGCGTAGGTTCATATTCAGCTTGGAAGAAAATCCACCACCGAGGATGGTGTTCATAACCCTTACTGGGATGACATCTTCATGCCCTCTTGGAAGTGATACAGGATAGGTTACGTCAATCACGGATTGAACAGAATTAGATCGGTTCACAAGATTCACTCTGTTTGTGCTTGGCGCTTCTGGGGTATCAAAAGTTTGATTAGCCACCTCGGAAGCCTCCCAATTGCTGAAGTAGGTCTTGATGAGTTTCTTGGTTTGCTTCACATCCACATCACCAACCACTGCTAAGTAGGCTATGTTCGGCACGAAATACTCGGCATGATAAGAACGAAGATCTTCGGCCGTAATGTTGTTGGTCGTTTCCTCTGTCTGAATTTCACCATACGGGTGACCTTCGCCATATACGATCTTGGAATTGAGATTTCCTGCAATTGCATTCGGGTCTTCCTTGTTGGCGGCAAGACCAGAGAGCGTTTGTGTCCGCAGTTTTTCCAGTTCAGCTTCGGGGAAGGTGGGATTGAAAACAATGTCGGTCATCAATTCGAGTATCTTCTCATTGTACTTTGAGAGACCTGATCCGAAGACGGACCAGGAGCCCGCAGAGATGGAAGCACCAAGGAAGTCAATTTCCTCATCCAGTTGGGCTTTCGTTCGGGTCTCTGTTCCAGCTCTTAGCATCTCACCAATCATGCCCAGGTAACCGGCTTTGTCTCCCTCTAGCAGAGGGTCTCTATCGAATCGAAGACTGTAGCTTACGCGAGGGAGTTTGTGGTTTTCGATGATGAATACTTTCAAGCCATTTTTAAGCTCCATGGTTTCAAAATCTCCAATTTCGATTGGTCTTGGAGTGGCCGGTTCGGGCAGCTTACTTCTATCAATTTGTGCGAATCCTACCGCTGAGGTCGCTACAAAAAGCATTGCTAATATTTTTCTTATTATCATGATTTCTTGTCTTTTGAGATTATTGATCAGAGTCTAGGTCAGTGTTCTCAGGGGTTTTCTGAGCGGATTTGGGCAGGTACGTAAGGCTCACCCTGTTTTCAGGTACCAAATATTTTTTGGCAACCCTCATGATGTCCTCTTTCGTCACCGCCATGTATCGGTCAATCTCTGAGTTGATAAGGTTGGCGTCACCGAAATACACGTGGTAATCGGCCAGACTTTCGGCGATTCCTTGCACAGTGCTATTGGATGACACAAAGTTGTTCTCAATCTGATTTTTTAATTTTTGAAATTCCTTATCCGGAATTGGCTCGTTCTTAACCTTTGCGATTTCTGCGTCCATTGCATCGGCCAATTCTTCTGGTGTCTTGCCCATGTTCACCAATCCAAGTGTGATAAAAAGGCCACCGTCCTCCAAGGCGAATGGAAAAGAACCAACGAAAGCAGCTAACTGTTGTTCATCGACAATCTCTTTTTGAAACCTTGAACTTTGACCTCCGGAAAGTAAGGTGGTCAACATTTGCATGGCATAGTAATCATCCGATCCTTGCTCAGCCATTCGATATCCTTGGAAAACCGCTGGAAGTTGAATGTTGTCAAATACTTCCTTTGTGACTTCTCCACCTAGATCTGGCGTCTCGATTTTCGGTCTTGGTATTTCTTTCGTTCCCTTTGGAATGGATGCGAAGTAATCATTAATAAGCTGTTTGGTCTTGGCTATATCAATGTCTCCAGCCACGGCTAGGGTAGCATTGTTAGGCACATAGAACGTTTCAAAAAAGTCTTTGAAATCTTCTTCCGTTCCTGCATCAATGTCTTCGAATGAGCCGATTGGCGTCCAGGCGTAGGGCGTGCCCTCATAGGCAGCTCCAAATATTTCTGCCTGAAAGGACATATATGGCTGGTTGTCGATTCTGGTTCTTTTTTCCTCTTTTACGACCTCCTTTTGGGTGGCAACTCCTGTGGAATCGATGGTGGCGTGAAGCATACGTTCAGATTCCATGTAAAGCCCCAATTCGAGATAATGCGAAGGAAGGGTTTCGAAATAGAAGGTTCTGTCAAAACTGGTATTCGCATTCAAAGTGCCACCGGCATTTTGCAGGATTTTAAAAAAGGTACCTCGTTCAATGTTGGGTGAACCTTCGAACATCAGGTGCTCAAAAAAGTGGGCAAATCCGCTTCTCCCTTTTTTCTCATTTTTGGATCCGACGTGGTAAAGGACGGACACATTAACGATCGGGGTTGAATTGTCTTGGTGCAAGATGACGTGCAGGCCATTGTCAAGATCGTATTCTTCGAATTCAATTCGACGATCCTGTGCCTGAGCAATGGATGTCACCAGCAAGGTGATTAGGAAAAATTTCTTCATTTTAGATAATGTTTTAAGTGTCCAAAAGTAACGGCTTTGCGGAAACCGTCAATGTTTGTTTACATAATTGGGCTATTCCCAATCCGAATAGATAAACCTGCCTACATCCTCGTTTGGTTCCGTAGGAGAAATATGGACGTTGGCTACTTCCCTGAAGACTTTCCCGATGGTGTACATCCATTCTTCTGCTTCGTATCCTACATACAAAAGGTGGAAAGCGTAGAGGTCTTTTTCAGCTCGTTCGAAGTAAATATCACGTCGAATTTTTGAGTAATTCTGAATGGCGGCTCGCAGGTCTTTATATTTTCGGTTCATGGACTTGTCAGCTGTGTAGGAGGGCAGTCCCTTCACCATGTTCTTATTTTGCCAATGGTAGGCCATGGGGTTGTTCCACCAGCGAGGGAAAGAAACGGTGGCGAATCCACTTTCAGAAATCATAATAGAAGTGACGAAAAGGGGATTGATCTTGGCGGCTTTGCTTTCTTCCACAATTAGGCGGGCCAATGCTTCAGGAGTCGTTTTCTTCTGACCGTCCACCTCTTGCAGGAAGTAGAGAGATTGAGGGAAGTTATCACCTAGGTAATTACCTAGTCTTTGGATAAACTCTTCCGAGTAGAAATCAATAGCGGAAATGTCGACGGGACTTTCAGGTTGGGAAGGATATTGATAAAATTCAAAATTGCTGGAAGAGGTTGAGTCACCATTTTTAGAAAGGGCTGGTCTTACACATCTAAAGCCAATGGCGTAATTGTAATTACTTGGAGCAGCAAAACTTCTCTTAAAAACTTTTAGATAGTCAGGATTTGGACTTCCCCAACCTCCACCGCGGACCACCCTGGAGCGTCCTTCTTCAAGGTTTGAAGGATTGCAATCTTCTCCTTGCGAGTAGAAAGTTGGATCAAACCAATCTGTCGTCCACTCCCATACATTACCAGCCATTCCATAAAGCCCGTAAGCATTTTGTTTTTGGGATTTCACAGTAGCTAGTCGCCACCATTCACTTTTCATTTCTCCCTTATCAGTATCATAATTGGCCCAGGAATCGTCGAATTCATCGCCCCATGGGAAGTCCTTTTGCTCTAAGCCACCACGCGCTGCGTATTCCCATTCTGCTTCGGTAGGGAGGCGGTAACCTTCTGCTGTGCTATCCAACTCCCAGGATGCTAACCCCCATTCATCGAGCGATCCAGTTTTGACATAGCTAGGTTTCAATCCTTCTTTCGCACTTCTCCAGTTGCAATAATTGATGGCGTGGTACCAGCTAATCCCGGAAATTGGTTGTTCGGGAATGTTGTACGAGGAGTAGTCCCAGTAGCGGGTAGGGTTGCCTCCATCCTCTACATATTCTTGGAAGGCAGCATACGTGACTGGGGTTTCGTCCATGTAGAAGCCTGAGACTTTTACCGAACGAACAGGCTTTTCCCAGGTCGATCCGGAAGAATCTCCCATGAGAAATTCTCCAGAAGGAACGAGCACCATTCGCTTTTGTCCGTCCAAAAAATCTGGAAGTGAGTCAGTGGAAATGAGACAAGTTTCTTGCTCAGTTTGTGCCGACGGATTGGAGCATCCGAGAAGAATGAGGAATGCAAAAGGCCACAGTTTGGTCATGATTCGAAGTTAGAGAATCGAGGGTTATCCTTTCAGGCGAACGATGTAAAGGCGACTCAAATTGATGTCTTTCTCACCTGTCCCGATGGTTTCGGTTCTGTCACCTATACCATTGGTAGATTTCTGAGTGCTTCTGTACTTGATGCCTGTTATTTCACCGGATTCGTTTTTTACCCAATCAAGAAAAATAACTGAGTGACCTGACTTATTGTTTCTCCAGAATTGAATGAAATCGCCGGGCTTTGCATCTGAAAGATTGACTTTCTCCCCAAGTCCCAGAAAATGCAATGAGTAGAGACATTGGGTTTCGGCTGAGACATCATTGGTGCCATACCAGTTCCGCTGCAGCCACTTTACCTGATCGACGGACAGATGATCTATTTTCCCTGCCTGATCAAGTGCCTCGAAAGCAACAGTGAAAGTATAGCCACTGCAGAACGTGCCTTGTGCACTCTTTTTCAAAATTTCCGAATCCTTGAAAATAATTGCCTTTGGTGCCCCGGAGCTTGACCATTTGTAGCCGCCACCTTCATAAGCATTGGCTATTTGGATCACCCGATCATTTAAGCCTTGGGCAGATGCAATTGCAAAAGCAAAGAGGAACGCTATGGTCAAATTGATTTTCAAAACACTATTTAAAGCTATTCAATAAATTCTTTGAGACTTCATTTTCAAGCCTGGGACCAAATTGGGCAACAACCTGAGCACTCGCTAAACTCGCTAGTTCACCGGCTTGCTTTCTCGAAAATCCATTGGTGATCCCATAGAGAAAAGCACCAGCAAACATGTCGCCAGCACCTGTTGTGTCCACGGCTGTCACTTTATTTCCTGCAATTTCGATTTTTGATTCTCCATCCCAAATCCATGCTCCTTTTTCGCTTCGGGTCATTACAAACTCCGATGCATAGGACTTGAGAGCTTCGAAAGCGTCTTCTTCTCGTTCGGTTCCAGTGAAAAGTTGGGCTTCTTCGTCATTGGCAAAAAGCAAATCCAATCCACCACTGACCGCTTCTTTGCTCTGATCTGAGAAAAACTTAACCATCGCTGGGTCGGAGAAGGTGTAGGCTATTTTCACGCCATTTGCCTTGGCTAGCTCTTTCACTTTTTTGATTGCTTCAATACCTGTAGGGGATGAAACAAGATACCCTTCTATGTAAATGTATTCAGCATCCTTAAGTGCCGATTCATCGATCTCATTAGTCGACAGATCAGAGGTGATTCCTAGAAAAGTATTCATGGTTCGCTGTGCGTCAGGTGTGACCATCACCAGACACTTACCCGTGGTGCCTTCGGGCAGGGAGGTTAGATTAGTGTCAAGGCCCAGCTCGTCCATTTCTTTTTTGTAAAGCCTGCCGTCTTGATCATCAGCTACTTTGCAGGTATAAAATCCCTTACCGCCAAACTGTGCCAATGCGATCATTGAGTTTGCGGCTGATCCACCACTTTGTCTTTTCTTCACTTTGCCACTCACAGCATCTAGAAGCACCTTTTGTCGATCTTCTTCCACCAGGGTCATAAGGCCTTTTTCCACTTCATTTGCATTGAGAAAATCATCTGTGATTTCAATTTCATAGTCGACCAGGGCATTGCCAATGCCGAATACGTTGTATTTTTTATTCATAAAATTATTTGGTTCGATCGGGGTAGTCTGTGATGATTCCATCCACTCCCCATTCCAGAAGTTTGTCCATGTCCGCTCGTTCGTTCACCGTCCACGGGATCACCTGCATTCCAGCTTCTTGGATTTCAGTGACTGTTGCTGACGAGAGCAGTTTGTAATCACAACTATAAATAGTTGGAGTGAAGCCGAGCGAGTCAATGTTCTCGGTCCAGCTTAAAGTATTCTCAATGAGGAGGGCAAGGACTACCTCTGGGTATTTTTCCTTGTAATACTGGAGGACACGAAAGTCAAAAGACTGAATAGTGACTTTTTCCCAGTCTACTTTTTTATCCACCACTTCGTAGACCAGGTCGGAAAAGACAGAGACCGCAGGGTGGTATTTGCCATCGGTTTCTTTTTGACTTTTTATTTCCAAGTTATATCTCGGACCGGGTGTTCCTTTGTCCTTGGTGTAGGCATTCACGGCATCAATCACCTCTTTGAGCAGAGGTTTTGAGGCTGAGATTTTCACTTGAGTTGGAAATCGGGGATGAAGTCTTAAGCCACAATCAAACTCTTTGACTTGATCATAGGTCATTTCATAAATGTTGTATTTTTTTTGTAATTCCTCAGGGAACCTGAAGCCTGTAGAATCCATGCAAATCTCGGCGGACATAAAGGGCTCATGGCTTACGAGCACTTGTGAGTCGGCCGTGATGACCAAATCCATTTCTAAAGTATTTACCCCTAATTCAAGCGCTTTTATAAAAGCAGGAATCGTGTTTTCCGGCATCAAGCCTCGCGCACCCCGATGACCCTGAAGGTCAATGTCGGCAAAGGTTTTGGGCTTTTCAGAGCAGGCCATAGCCGCGAGTAAAAATAGAATAAGGCATTTCTTCACTAAGCGAGAAATTTTATTCTGGTAAAGATATAGTCTAAGGATTCTTCATTGATGACCATCCGGTAGAAATCACTTTTCCCGAGTTGCTCTGGCTGATAGCCACTCTGTCTGAGATACTTTTTTGAAATGTTTTTATCGAACCAATGAACCAATCGGATTTTTCCATCGGAAATTTCTAGGCAGGTCATGCCGCGCTTGCCAATCACACAGCCGGAGTTGAAGAGGCAGGGCACGTGAAACACTTCATTGTAGATGTAGGTGCTGAAAGGATTGATCTTCTGTTTCTTCACATATTTCTTCAAGTCTTTCTTGAGTGACTTGAGCGAAGCAATGATATCACTAGAGGGTTCACTCGACGCGTATTCTCTGCATAGCTGCTCAATTCTGAATTTTATGCGCTCTACTTTGTGCATCGATTCGAAAAGTGGGCGATGGGTATGACCAATTATGGTTGCGTTCTTATTGAACGATGAGTAGGAATAGATGCGCTTTTCAATTTTATACTTCTTGATGCTGTCGTGCGCTACAGAGTAGTTTTTTATACCTAAAGGATTTGCGAAATATTTTAAAGTGAAGCCCACAAATTCGCTGTGTTCCTGAAAACTTTTCGATGCTTGGTGACCATGAAATATGTTGATGTGATTTTCCTTGTACTTAAGGCGTGCAGCTTCTATAGGCTCGTATCTGGTTTGAAGATTTTTATTGATTCCAAGTTGAAGATCGTGGTTACCAATCGTCTTTATTAGTTTTTCCGCTTCGGCAAATTGATCGAATTGTTTGTACACTAAAGGCCATGTTTTCTCAATTTTATCAAGCGGGAAACGAAGCAACTCTTCAATATCTCCATTGAGAATGAGGCCGCACTGCCTGTTTTGGTAATAATCGGAAAGAACCGAGGTGAATAATTGCGAATTGGCCTTGAAGTCATCTGTGGAGCTACCATCACCCATGTGCGTGTCGCTGAATACAACCCACATGCTTTCATTATTCAACTCTATTTCAGGGGAAGACTCAAGCAGAGAATCAAGATTTCTGAAAATGAGCTTATTGCCGATTTTGATTTTTTCTGCCATGTAATATGCCAAGGTAAATCAAAACCTAAGTGTGAATATTACGGGATTGTTAAATCTTACTCGGCGTAAGAAATTGAGAGCGTGCCGACCGCAAGGTCAACATCGAATGTCATTAGGTTTTTGGCCTGAGCTGAGTAGCTTTTATTCACATATACATGCTCTTCCACTTCCTCAAAATCATCGGCCATGCGTATCCCACAGAAAGGGGAACCTTTGACATAAATGATCACGGGAGCATCCCTGTTTGGGATGAGCACGTCCAAAGAACCTGCACCCACCTTGGCGTCACATCTGATGCGGTAGTCACGCTCGCCTGCAAAGTCAAGAAGGGCTGTGCCAAATCCAATATCGGCAACATAATTAGAGGCTCTGGCGTGACCAATGTTTGTTGTCTCCAAAGTGCCCATGTCCATTTTGATGAAAAAAGTATCCATGCTTATCAGATTTTTCATATCATCCTGATAACCGATTTTCACATTTGCACTTCCGGTTTTCAGTTTGAGTTTGTCGGTTTTGACATTTGACAAATCCACTTCTGTGTTTCCTACGCCGTAATTCATATTGAATTGGTACACCTTGTCCTGATTGACAAGAATTTTCCAATAATTACCATCATTTTCCTGATTCTTTTTTGCTACGACAAAAGCGAATCCATCTCCGAAGTTTAGCGAGTTATAGGCTTCCAAATCCAGTTTGGCAAAGCAGGTCTTTCCTTTGAACTTGGTGTTGAATGAGGGATTGATGCGTTCCAGATCAGGATTGCCAAGGATGACCATAGGATAGCTGGATTCAGAGTAATTTTTAATGAAAGAATTTCCCGAAGAAGCCTTAAGGGTAAAGTTGACAGTGTCGAAACTGCACGTTTCCTTAATTGTATAGAATTTTTTGAGCTGCGCAAACGAGCTCAAAGAAAGGTACAGGCATAGGCCTGCCGCTATTACCAAACGCAACATGGACACCTTTACGAGAATGTGAAGGGTATGTTACAAGGATTTACCAATCCTAGAAGAATTCTTTCATTTTTTCAAAAAATGACTTCTCGCCTTTTACTGGATCCGGCTTGAAATTCTCGGAATTTCTTAAGTCCTCTAGCACGGCTTTCTCTTCCTTGCTAAGTTGCTTGGGCGTCCAAACATTTACATATACTAACTGATCGCCGGTACCATAGCTATCAATTGCCTTGATGCCTTTTCCTCTTAGTCGTAGGACTTTCCCACTCTGTGTTCCTGGCTCTATTTTGATTTTAACTTTTCCATCGATGGTTGGTACCTCGACAGATGCGCCTAAGGCAGCATCTACAAAACTGATGTGTAGCTCGTAAATGATGTTGTTTCCATCTCTCTCGAAAGTGTCGTCTGGACCTTCTTCTACGAGGATCAATAGGTCCCCAGGGATGCCACCTGCCACTTCGTTCCCTTTACCAGACATAGAAAGCTGCATGCCATCAGAAACTCCAGCAGGTATTTTGATCGGAATTACTTCCTCTTGCTTTCTCATGCCGCTGTTGTCCGACCCGCTTCCTTTTGAATCAACCGTCTGACCGGAACCACCACAAGTTGGGCAGGTTGAGGTGGAGACCATCTGACCAAGCATGGTATTCATCACTCGTTTCACCTGACCTGCTCCATTACAGGCACTGCAGGTTTTGAAAGTTGTGTTTGGATCGACAATCAGTCGATTAACTTTGATTTTTTTCTCAACGCCTGTCGCAATTTCCTTCAAGGTGAGTTTTAGTTTAATGCGAAGGTTCGAGCCTTTTCGCATACGCTGACCTCTGCCGCCACCTCCACCGAAGAAACTATCAAAAGGGCTGCCACCACCCCCACCGAAAATGTCGCCGAACTGAGAGAAAATATCCTCCATGTTCATGCCGCCACCTCCAAATCCTTGGCCTCCAACACCTTGGTGACCATACTGGTCGTATCTTGCCCTTTTCTGCGGGTCTTTCAAAACCTCATAGGCCTCCGCCGCTTCCTTGAACTTATCCTCAGCAGTTGGGTCGTCTGGGTTTTTGTCTGGGTGAAATTTTATCGCGGTTTTGCGATAGGCTTTTTTGAGCTCTTCGTCCGACGCGTTTTTCTCAACGCCAAGAATTTCGTAGTAATCTCTCTTAGCCATAATTATTGCTTAGCACCTGTCACAACTTTTGCAAATCGTATCACAGTATCATTGAGGAAATAACCTGGCTCGACTACATCCACGATTTTTCCTTCTAATTTTTTCTCTGCCGGTATTTGTGTGATGGCTTCATGAAACTCATCATCAAATTTATCCCCCTTCTTGATGTCCATTTTTTTCAAGCCTTTTGCCTGGAGTGTTTTAGTCATCTTCTGTTGAATCAAATCCATGCCTTCTTTTACGGTCTCAAGAGTTGCTTTCTCATCGTTTGCTGATTGGCTGGCACGATCGAAATCGTCAAGTACTGAAAGTAGATTTTCAATGACATCACGGCTCGCTGTTGCGATAAGATCTATTCGCTCTTTGGCAGTTCTGCGTCGGAAGTTTTCAAACTCTGAGTACAATCGCAGGTATTTGTCCTTGGCGTCAGCAGCAGCCTGCTCTGCTTTTTCAAGATCAGACAATTCTTCAACAGGTTCTTTATCAATGACTTCACTTTCTGTTTCTGCAGATTCTTGTGCTGTCTCTGGAGCCTCGTCTTTAATTTCTTCTGGGTTCTCTTCGTACTTTTTCATCAATGGTCGTTTTCGATCGGTCGGCAAGGGTCAAGAATATTGCCAAAGGAGTTTTTGTGTCAGATTGTCAGAGGTTCTCAGTTTAGCATTTGCCAAATTTTGTCTTTGAGCTTTTGGATACCCAATCCACTGACACTTGAGATGAAGACATGTTCAATTTTTGGAAGTTCTTTTTTGATCTCGGCCGTAAGTTCTTCGTCCAACAAATCCGACTTAGAAATGGCCAATAATCGTTTCTTGTCGAGCAACTCCGGATTGTGCGTTTTGAGTTCGTTCAGCAAAATTTCAAATTCTTTTTTGATGTCATTGGAATCTGCCGGAATCATAAATAGCAGCATCGGATTTCGTTCGATGTGCCGTAAAAACCTTGTTCCCAATCCTTTGCCTTCTGCGGCCCCTTCGATGATTCCGGGAATATCGGCCATCACGAAAGACTTATAATCTCGATATTCCACCACACCAAGGTTTGGAGTCAGGGTGGTAAATGGATAGTCAGCGATTTCTGGTTTGGCTGCAGACACTGCAGACAGGAGGGTAGATTTTCCGGCATTTGGAAAACCTACAAGACCTACATCTGCAAGGATTTTTAATTCGAGAACAATCGTTTTTTCAATGCCCTCAATACCGGGCTGAGCATAATGAGGTGCTTGATTTGTAGAGGTCCGGAAGTGATAATTTCCCTGGCCGCCCATTCCCCCAGGCAGAAGAATTTGTTCCTCTCCATCTGTCATGATCTCCACTAGCTTTTCTCCGGTTTCGTCATCACGGGCAATTGTTCCAATCGGCACTTCCAGAATCACATCCTGACCATCCGAGCCGGAGCTTCTCTGGCCTGAGCCATTTTGTCCATTTTCTGCTTTGATGTGCTTTCTAAACTTTAAATGCAGCAAAGTCCACATCTGCGAATTGCCCCGAAGAATGATGTGCCCTCCACGTCCCCCGTCACCTCCATCAGGGCCCCCTTTGGGCACATACTTTTCCCTACGAAAATGTGAAGAACCAGCTCCGCCATTCCCTGATCGGGAGTAGAACTTGACGTAATCTATAAAGTTTGATTCCATGCTTAGGACAGGTTAAAACTGTCCAATCGCTCGTTCGATGGACTGGTAAATTTCTTCAATGGAGCCAACCCCATTTACTTCATTGAACTTGTTGGCTTTTTTGTAAAAATCAGCCACAGGTGTTGTTTCCTTATTGTAGACATGAATTCGATTGGCAATCTTGGCTTCATCTTGATCATCCACTCTACCCGATGTTTTTCCTCTGGAAAGCAATCTGGTTTTTAATTCATCCTCAGGAACTACAAGGGCGATCATTCCAGAAACGGACAATCCATTTTTTTCCATCATTTCGTCCAGCGCTTTGGCCTGGGCAACTGTCCGGGGGAATCCATCGAAGATGAAACCATTTGAGTCCAGATGATTCTTAATTTTATCTTCTACCATATCGATCACCACTTGATCGGGAACAAGATTTCCTTCGTCCATGAAACCTTGCGCCAATTTTCCAAGTTCTGTTCCTTCACCGAGGTGTTTGCGGAAAAGATCACCAGTGGAAAGGTGAACCAAGTTATGGTTCTTGATAAGGTTTTCACTTTGAGTGCCTTTCCCAGCTCCGGGAGGGCCAAACAGAACAATATTGAGCATATGAAATGGTTAAGGCGCGTAAAGATATTCTGTTAAAGTGAATTGGGGATTTAGACGGTGGTAATTTCGAATATTCAATGGAAGAGGTACTAAAATATTTATCGGTTTACGGGCTTAGCGGTTTCAAATTTCTCTTTGGTCCGACCCTTGGAACATCCTATGATTTTCCTGTAATACTGACTGCTCTTCTAACTGCTTTTGGGATGATGACGCCCGTTTATGCCTTCACTTTTTTTGGAGAAAGATTGAAGGGCTTGGTCAATCGGTTCAGGAAAAAGGATCGAAAGATTTTTTCAAAAAAGAGTCGACGTTTCGTGCGCATGTGGCGAAAATATGGTGTGAAGGGAATTGCACTAGCCACACCGCTTATTTTTACTCCACCCGTAGGGGCGATTCTCGTGAATGTCCTTGGGGGTAAGAAAAGGAAGATCATCCAGTGGATGTGGATCAGCGCGTTATTCTGGGGGTTTTTACTTTCCTGGGTTGTGAAGAATGCCTATTGGGTAATAAAGGAATTTATCATACTTTAGTTGTATATGAAAAAACCTTTGATCGTTTTCATTTCGATATTTCTGATTCAAATTCTCCTAAGTTGTGATCCCTGTCCACATCTTGATGGCCCTGTTAATCTTAAAGTTGATAATCCGGAATTGACTCAATTTCGGATTGTTGAAAAACCAGAAGAAAAACCAAATTCATATTTATTAGGGGATTTGGCAATTGAATCAGGAATTAGGTTTGATAGTCTATTGTTTGTAATGGAGTTTGAACCGATGGATAAATCAAGAATTTCATATTATGGATTGGGCTTCAATCAAGCTATGGCATGCTCACCAGCTTATGATGAAAACTATATTTCAGACATTTCAGTGACAAGTACATCTAAGTTTGGAAGCCTAGATTCAGGGCAAGAATTGAAGAATTTGTTTCTGATTGCTGATTCTTACTCAGGTTTCGGAAACAGCTTCGGTAGTTATAGTCTGGAACTTAACGAAACACAGGTATTTTTCCGTCTCCATACAGGTCCCGGAATTCAATCAGAACACATATTTACGTTCAAAATAGAGCTTGATGATGGGCGTTCTTTCGACTTGCAAACCGCTCCAATCGCTATCACTCCGTAACCTCATCGTCCATCATCTCAATATCTGAGATCAAGACTTTTCTTGAAATTGCCTGACCGGTCTTTGTAGCGGCAAGCCCACCCAAAGCGGTTTCTTTGTAGCGATCTTCCATAGCCTGACCAACTTCGCCCATTGCATCCACGCATTCATCCACTGGAATCACAGGGCTGACGTTAGAAAGGGCTATCTGAGCGGAAGAGTTGGCGATGGCCGCTGCGCTTGCATTTCGAACGACACAAGGCACTTCCACCAATCCTGCTACGGGATCGCATATGAGACCGAGCATACACTGAATGGTGATCGCCACCGCATTGAAGGCCTGTTCAATATTCCCCTCTAGACAAAAAACAATTCCAGCTGCTGCCATGGCGGCAGCAGAGCCTGTCTCTGCCTGACAACCGCCGACAGCTCCGGCGAGTGAAGCTCGATGCTCAAGAATGAGTGCCACACCAGCAGCAATCAAAAGTGCTTCTAAAATTTTCTGATCCTCCAAGTCATGGATTTCTTGTAGAGTGACAAAAACTCCCGGAATTATTCCTGATGCTCCTGCTGTAGGTGCGGCTACAATTCTGCCCATACAGGAGTTTACTTCCTTGGCGGCTAAGGCTCTTGCAACAAGTAGTTGAAATTCCTTGGACAGGACAGAGGTCTTATTTTCAAACACTTTCTTCGCCCCGCTTTGGATCATTCCAGAATGTGAATTCATTTCCTTGGTCAGTCCTGACTGGACGGCCTCTTTCATCACCTGGTATGCGGCCGATAAGCCGCTCCAGATTTCTTCTTCGGTACGATTTTTTTGAGACTTTTCGAAAGCCATCACAGGCTCCCAAAGCTGAAGGCCTTGTTCTTCACAAACGGTCTTCCACTCTTCGAAACTTTTGAATTGAACAGCCATGGGGTTAATGTTTGAAGTAAAGTTAGGATTTAGTTCGTGAAACCTATTCGCCTAGCTAAGAAGGAAATGGTTTAGAAAAAATTAGGGAGGAGGGAGTAAATCTGGCAATTTTGTGCCCATGATCAAGAACGACCTACTTCTTAGAGCCGCAAGAGGAGAAAAGACAGAAAGAACGCCAGTTTGGTTGATGAGACAAGCCGGAAGAATCCTGAAAGAATATCGTGACGTCCGAGGAAGCTTGAGCGGGTTCAAGGAGTTGGTGGAGACGCCAGAACGTGCAGCCGAAGTGACCGTGCAGCCTGTGGATATTTTAGGTGTGGATGCAGCCATCATTTTCTCGGACATATTGGTGATCCCTGAGGCAATGGGGTTGACCTACGAAATGGTAGAAAAGAAAGGTCCTCATTTTCCAAAAGTGATTAGAACGGAAAAGGATTTGGCTAATGTGCAAGTTTCCGATCCTGAGCAACTGTCGTATGTCTATGATGCGATTAAAATCACAAAGAAGGAGCTTGATGGCAGAGTGCCTTTGATCGGGTTTGCCGGGGCACCTTGGACGATATTTTCTTATATGGTTGAGGGCGGTGGCAGCAAAACGTTTTCAGAGGCAAGAAAAATGCTCTATCAGAATCCTGCACTTTCTCACAAGTTGCTAGATATGATCACCGAAAGCACCATTTCCTACTTGAAGAATCAGGTGGAAGCGGGTGCAGATCTGATTCAAATCTTTGATTCTTGGGCGAGTGTGTTGGGGCCAGAACATTACACGGAGTTTTCGCTTAAGTACATCAGCCGAATTTGCGATGCAATCGAAGAGGTGCCGGTGACTGTTTTTGCAAAGGGAGCATGGTTTGCCATGGAGGAGATGAATGGCTTGAAATGCCGAACAATCGGGCTAGACTGGAACACAAAGCCCGAAGAAGCAAGGAAAATATTTCAGAATAAAACACTTCAAGGAAACCTTGATCCTTGCGTACTTTATGGCTCATTCGAGGATATCAAAAGGGAGACAAAGAAAATGCTTGACGCTTTCGGTGACCATCCTCACATTGCGAATCTCGGGCACGGAGTTTACCCAGATACTGATCCTGAAAAAGTGAAGTGCTTTGTGGAGAACGTGAAGGAATTCAGTGCTACCAATTAATAAAATCGGGAAGTTTGTGTTTTGAAATTTGGAAACCCGGAACGTTGTTATGCCTTGCATGACCCTTTAGCTCCTCGTATCCATGCCCCCATATATTGACCACATAATTAAACGAGAGTTGATCTCTTCTGCTGAATTTGCATATCTCTTGCCACCAGAGGTCATTTAATTGAGCAATTTTAGAAGAGTGCCTCCTGTAGATGATTGAGCAAGTGGCCAATCCGTTATCGACAGGATAATTCGCTTCCTTGTATGTCTGTGTCTGCTTTCGAATAATGGCTGGGTTGTCTTTGTTTAGTGCTATACATTTTTCTGCTTCAGCATAAATGCAATTTCTGTCTGGGTGTTTGTGAACAGCAATATCAAAGTGCTTCAAATGTTGGGCGAACAAAGTGTTGACATCAATGTCCCTAATAGTAATGCTTGCATCAATCCAAAGAGAGTAGTCGTATTCGGACAAAACTTCATGTGATAATACTTTGAAGTACTTAGCGCTGCGCACTGGGTCACTAAATTTTGGTTCACAAACCACAATATCGAAATGATCACTTCGCAGGTCAGGGTTGTCAGTAAAGACTTTATAATCTACCCCATTAGATTTTTCGATTGTTTTTAGGTCGTCTTTATCACCAAATATGGCTGTGTAAACGATTTTTTTCATTTAAACCTCTAAAAGACATACTTAGGCCAGTCTTTCATTTTTCCCAGCCTCTACTTTCAATCTCTCCAAGTCTATCGGAACTACACCAGGTGATTCGCAGACAATTCCCCCTCCAAGGTTGGCTAGTTCTGCCACAAACTTTAGCGGCATTCCGGCATTCAGGGCAAGGGCGGCTATGCTAATGACCGTGTCGCCCGCACCCGAAACATCCGAAATGCTGCGAAGATGTGCGGGGTGTGTTCCGTTGGTTTCGGCATTTTGATAGTACACGCCATGCTGAGATAGCGTGATCAATTCGTTCTCTGCGCCCAAAGTTTTGTTGAGCTCATCCACGCCCTTTTTCAAGGAATCCAGAGAGGTAGGGTCAACGGAAATTCCCAGACCTTCTTTCAATTCCTTCAGGTTTGGCTTGAAAAGCGTGCAATTTTTGTAGCTCAGGAAATTACGTTTCTTAGGATCAACTGCTGTGAGTTTGCCGGTGGCATTTGCCTGCTTGATTGCACTTGCGATGACTTCCTCGTCGAGACACCCTTTGTCATAATCTTCGAAAATGATCAGATCACACTCATCAATCAATTTAGAGATGTGCTGAAGAAGCGTCTTTTTGTCAATCCCCTCCAATGGCTCGTCCATCTCCGAGTCTATTCGGATCAACTGCTGCGAACCCGAGATGATTCTATTTTTGACAGTGGTGATTCTTTTGGAGCTTCGGATGATTCCTTTTTCGGTGATCCCCCTTGCGCCAAGTCTTTCTGAGAAAGCGGCTCCTTCTTCATCGTCCCCCACTATAGAGCACAAAATGGGTTCTGCGCCAAGGGCCTGTATGTTCAGCGCAACATTGGCTGCACCTCCCAATCTTTTTTCTCGTCTTTGAACGTTCACCACCGGAACGGGCGCTTCAGGAGAAATTCGGTTCACCGAACCGTAGATATAGGTATCCAACATGACATCCCCGAGCACGAGGACTTTCTTGTTTTTAAAGGAATCAAAAAGTTGATCGAGCGTATCGATGGGCATTTAGTTGAGTTTGGCTAAAGATACTTTGATTCGGTCAATCGCCGTTCTCAAATTCTCTTCAGATGCAGCATACGAGAGCCTCAAGCACTCTGGAGCGCCAAAAGCTTCGCCTGTTACTAGGGAAACTTGAGCATCTTCCAGCAAGTACAAACACAAATCATCGACCGTGTTAATCTTGGTGTCACCACTTGATTTGCCTAGATAGGCAGCCACATTCGGGAAAAAATAGAAAGCACCTTCAGGCATGTTCACTTTCCATCCTGGTATTTCAGAGAGAAGGCCATGAACCAAGTCTCTTCTGCGCAAGTACTCGTCTGCCATTTCTTTGGATGCATCCAAAGGAGAGGTCAACGCCGTGAGCGCGGCTCGCTGAGAAATGGAGGCATTGGCAGAAGTGTATTGTCCCTGCATTTTGTTGCAGGCTTTTGCCAGCCAAAGTGGAGCGCCGATGTAGCCCACTCTCCAGCCAGTCATCGCAAAGCCTTTGGCCATTCCATTTACCGTTACAGTGCGTTCGTTCATTCCTTCCAATGAACCTATACTTACATGCTTTCCTGTGTAGTTGATGAGCTCGTAAATTTCGTCTGAGATCATGATCACATCGGGGTGCTTCTGTAGGACTTTAGCAATGGCTTCCAATTCGTCTTGTTTGAATACTGACCCTGTGGGATTGCAAGGAGAAGAGAAAATGACAGCTTTGGTTTTTGAAGTAATGGCAGCATCAAGCTGTTCGGCTGTTGCCTTGAAGTCGTTTTCCAGACTTCCGGTGATGAATTTACAAGTGCCGCCAGCTAATTCCACCATGGCCGAGTAGCTCACCCAGAACGGAGAAAAAATCACGACTTCATCGCCTTCGTCCAAAAGGGCCATGAAAACATTGGCTATGGATTGTTTAGCACCATTGGAAACCACAATCTGATCAGGAGCATAATCCAGATTGTTTTCTTCTTTGAATTTCTTTGAAATAGCCTGACGTAAATCGAGGTAGCCGTTGACCGGCGGATAGGCAAAATATTTCTCTGATTTTATTGCTTCAATCGCACCGTCCTGAATGTGCTTGGGCGTTTTAAAATCAGGCTCTCCTAAGCTGAGGCTAATTACCGAGACACCCTTTTCGGATAGTTCTCTCGCTTTGGCTGCCATGGCAAGAGTTGCCGATTCCGCCATACCCGTAATACGTGTAGAAAGTTTTGTCATTTGAATGTATTTCGGGCGCAAAAATAGTTGGTATGCGGCATTGAAGTTTTCATTCATTCATATATTTGAAATAATTGAAGATTATTCAATGGAAAAGAAACTTACCAGATCAAAAGACAAAATCATCGGTGGTGTATGCGCCGGAGTTGCGGATTATTTCGGGTTTGATAAAACCTTGGTGCGCGTAATCTACCTTCTTCTAGTTCTTTTTGGAGGGGCCGGCATCTTGGTCTACCTCATTCTGTGGGTTTTGATGCCGATGCGGTAATCACACCTTTCTATAAAAATTCATCCACCTATCAGGCACTTCGCCTTTTAGTGCCACTTCGTAATCGGCATAGTTGCAGGCGATCATTCGGTTTCTGTTGAATAGCCCTGCGGCTTCAGGGTTGGGGACTTCCATCCACCACTTTTCTGAACGTCGACTTTTGAAAAATTTGATTGACTCGGGCTCACCTCCGAGTGCGACCTCATAGACTAAGTAATCGTTCGACATGAAACTCTTCTCACCGACTCGATTGTAAAATCCTTCGATGAAGTACCAAATCATGGTAGCTACCACGAAAGCGGTTTTTCTGTCATCAGCATCTTTGGCCACATCGTACTCATAAAATCCGGCTGAGCTGAGCTTATCGTTCAGTCCTGCATACCAACATATCTGGCAAGCTTCTTCGCCCGTAAGGCCATACACTTTGGAGTCGGTCGCTCCGGGGGCGTAGTGCGCTTGCAATGCTGAAATGTCAAACGAGAGCATGTCGGCATCTCTGACCACCGGCTCCAAGTCCTTGATATTTTCTTTCACTACACCGAGACGAATTGCCTCGAAGGACATTCGCTCCATCAGATCTGATTGCTTGTGATGAATCAAATAACTCTGGTGACCTAAGTGATAGTAGTTAAAAAGATAATTTGGATCGTGTTTGAAAATCCTACCCAAATGAGCAAGCGATTCTTGTTTGGATTCCTGAAAATCGAAGGTATTGTCAATACCAAGGACGGTGATCAATTTCTCGGCAGATTCATAACCAAGGTATTGCCCCCAGTCAAGATCGTGCGTACCTCCAATGAGCAAAGGGAGAATTTCCTGGCCCATCAGATAATCAATGACTTCTTTGAGTCGCAGGATGGTATCCCCCCACTCGGGTCCGTTACGGAAATTTCCTAAGTCTATTATCTTGAAAGTGCCGGCTCCTTTTTTGAGACCAAAAAGCTGCTTGCGGATTTCGTCTGCGGCTTGCGTATATCCTTCGCTCGTGTTTCCTCCCCGATTTTCACGTAAACCGATGATCGCAATATCCATCCCTTCGTGATCCGGCATGAATTCGGTATTCACATAGATCGACGACACAAAAGAATTGACAGGAAACCCTGAAACATCAATGGAGACAGGGTCGAAGAATAATTTTAAATCCATGAATTACTTGGACAGAGCCCTGATGTCGTCACGAATCTCCAAGAGAACTTCTGGATTGTCAGTGATGATACCATCAACACCAGCATTCAGCATTTTCAGCATATCCTCACGACTGGTTAGTTCATCAGGCCGGTCGGAGTAGGTGTACACCTCATAGCCTCTGGCGTGCATTCTAAAAATTCTACGTGGAGATAATGTTTTCCATTCAGGATTTAGGGCCTTCATTCGGTTGCTCTCCTTGGCATGACCAAGGTGAATTCTGGTTTCAGAATAAAAAGCGATGAGAGGAGGCGAATCCTCACCGATCATCAATTGTTTTGTTTGCACCAGAGAGTCCAGTTCGTGAATATCTTCGAGGTACTCGTTTTCATACGACTGCACAAAAATCCAATCTTCACCATTGGGTTCTGATTTGATGGCTTCAACCATTTTCTCGGCAAAATCATGGTAGTGAGGATGCTCCATGTGCTTGATTTCGCACAGCACAATCACATCATCATTGAACTCTTGGTTGTGGGCGTTGACCAAATCCAGTACTTCCTTGAGCGTTGGGATTCGTTGGTCGGCAAAAGGCGTGGCAAACCAGCTGCCGACATCAAATTGTTTGAGTTCTGCCAATGTAAAATCGTGCACATGGCCCTTGACGTGGTGTCCAAGTGAATCTCTGGCTACTCTGTCCAGCGTTTCATCATGAAAGACAATTAACTCTTCGTCTTTGGTATGGCGAACGTCGATCTCGATCATGTCCACGCGAAGGTCTAGTGCTCTTTGGATGGCCTTCAGGGTGTTTTCGGGTGCCTGTTTTGATGCGCCTTTGTGGGCGATTACCATAAATTCTTTTCCCTCAAGAGCATCCACACTGGTGCTTGCGAAAATGGAACGATACAGATAGGGCTCAAATAGCGACAATCCAACGAAGAGTAGTAAGAATGGCGTAGCGTAGGTAAGAAACCGTGAAGTCATCGTGATTAGCTTATTTGAGGATGAAATTTAGATAAAAAATACGTCAAATGACTATTTCAACGAGATGCCCAGTTCATCGAGCTGTTCTCCGGAAATAGGGGAGGGCGAATCGATCATCACATCACGGCCGCTGTTGTTCTTAGGGAAGGCAATGAAATCGCGGATACTTTCCTGCCCGGAGAGAATAGCACAAAGCCGATCAAACCCTAATGCGATACCGCCGTGTGGAGGTGCACCGTATTCAAAGGCATCCATCAAGAAGCCGAATTGCGCCCGTGCTTCATCGTCTGTGAATCCCAGAAGTTTGAACATTCTTTCTTGCAATGCCCGATCGTGAATTCTAATGCTGCCACCACCTGCTTCTACTCCGTTAATCACCAAGTCATAGGCATTTGCCCGTACGGCCCTTGGATCAGACTCCATTTTTTCAAGGTCTTCGGTTTTAGGAGAGGTGAATGGATGGTGCATAGCGTGGTAGCGCTCAGTTTCTTCGTCCCATTCAAGTAATGGAAAGTCAATCACCCAAAGTGGCGCCACGGCCTCTTTTGATCTCAGGCCGAGCCTGTTTCCCATTTCCAGCCTCAGCTCGTTCATGGCCTTTCGGGTAGGGTTGGTGTCACCAGCGAGGATCAAAATCAGATCACCGGCCTTTGCACCGCATCGCTCAGCCCAAGCCTTCAGATCGTCTTGAGAATAGAACTTGTCCACTGAAGATTTGAAAGTACCGTCTTCGTTGCATTTGAGGTAAACCAACCCAGTGGCTCCTATCTGAGGTTTCTTTACAAAGTCCGTCAGCTCATCGAGTTGTTTTCGCGTGTAATCGGCACAACCTTCGGCATTGATGCCAACAACTAGTTCGGCGGAATCAAAAACAACGAATCCATTGCTTTGGGTGAGGTCGTTTAATGTATGGAACTCCATCCCGAACCTAAGGTCTGGCTTATCAGAGCCGTACTTTTGCATGGCTTCATCATAGGCCATTCGTTGGAAATCAGGCAGATCAATTCCTTTTACTTCTTTGTAAATGCTCTTGGTAAATTTCTCAAACATGTTGAGGATGTCTTCTTGCTCCACGAACGCCATTTCACAATCAATCTGCGTGAACTCTGGCTGTCGATCAGCTCGCAAATCTTCGTCTCTAAAGCATCGAACCACCTGAAAATAGCGATCATATCCTGAGACCATGAGCAGTTGCTTGAAGGTTTGGGGCGATTGAGGAAGTGCATAGAACTGCCCTTCATTCATTCGGCTGGGAACTACAAAATCTCTGGCTCCTTCGGGCGTGGATTTGATCAGATAGGGGGTTTCTACCTCCATGAAATTTTGGCCGTCGAGAAATCTTCTGGTGGCTTGGAGCAGTCTGTGTCGGAGTTCAAGATTTTTCCTGATAGGGTTTCTTCGAAGGTCCAGATAGCGGTATTTCATTCGTAGGTCTTCACCACCGTCAGTCTCATCTTCGATCAGGAATGGGGGCACTTCTGACTTATTCAGGATGGTTAGTTTTTCGACCTTGATTTCGATATGCCCTGTCGGGATTTTATCATTCTTGGATTCCCTTTCGATCACTTCACCTTCGGCTTGCAGGACGAATTCACGACCTACTTTACGAGAAGCGGCTAAAACATCTGCATTGGTTACGCCCTCACCAAACATAAGCTGAGTCACTCCGTATCGGTCACGAAGATCGATCCACACCATGCCGCCCTTATCACGTAGCTTTTGCACCCATCCTGAGAGAGTTACTTTAATGCCAACGTGTTCATTTCTTAATTCACCACAGGTGTGAGTTCGGTACATAAAATCCTTTGATCTTGAGCCTGCCTTGTCGGCAGACAGGGTTCTTTAATTAAATCCTTGAGTCTGATTGACATTCATTTTTGACAATCCTGCTTCTAGCAGGTGGCAAATTTACAAATAGTTTTAGCTTTGATTCTTTCGAAGAAATGAAGAATTATCTCACATTATTATTTCTCTTGAGTTCAGCAATTTCATTTGCTCAGCCTCAATTGATGACGCAGGAAATTAGCGATGAAATCTCCATGCTGGTTCCAGCAGAATTGACCCGGGCCAATCCGGCCATGCAGCGCTCCACGAGTCCGGCTCTGGCCATGTTTATTACCTCTGATGGCAAAACGGATTTGGCGGTGAACTATGCGCAGCTCCGTTGGGGAGAGGCTGATCCGAAGTTGCTCAGCCAGTTTTATAAGGCCAATATTCTCAATCTTTATGATCAGGTAAATATGGTTGATGAGGGAATTAAGGAGATCAACGGACGTGAGTACATCTATTTTGAATTTTCAGGAGACATCATAGACGAGCCAAACGCTTTTTCCGCTGAACGAAAATCTTCCGACTACACGTACATCATGTACACCATTCAAGACAATGGGGTTTTGATTTTCCGGTTTACCTCACCTGCTTCACGAATGAATTATTGGCGAAGAACAGTGGCAGAAGTCATGCAGAGCATCACATTTTCTCAAGGCAAGAAGCGGAGGTAATGGAGCTGCAGATTCATTCGGATGAGTATTACATGAAGCAGGCGCTTCATGAAGCAGAACGGGCTTTAGAAGAAAATGAAATTCCTGTGGGAGCAGTGATTGTTTGCGAAAAGCGAATTATTGCCAAAGCGCATAATCAAACAGAGAGGCTGCAAGATATCACTGCGCATGCAGAGATGCTTGCCATCACATCTGCACAGAATTATCTAGGGTCAAAGTACCTCAATGACTGCACGCTCTATGTTACTTTGGAGCCTTGTAATATGTGTGGAGGAGCCTTGTATTGGTCGCAAATTGGGCGGGTAGTATTTGCTGCTTCTGATGAAAAACGTGGGTATTCACAGACAAGTACAAAAATTATTCACCCAAAAACCAAGGTGGAATTTGGGCTGCTGGCCTCACATGCTGAGATTCTTATTGAAGAATTCTTCCGCAAAATGCGAGAGTGACCTTTTTGCCTCTAAATTTGTTATCCTTCTAACTAAGAATTTTTTTAACCGATAAAACCAATAATTATGGCTTTTGAATTACCTGAATTACCCTACGCGCACAATGCGCTAGAACCTAATATAGATGCGCGCACCATGGAAATCCATCATGGGAAGCACCATGCCGCGTATGTTTCCAAAGTAAATGCAGCGATCGAAGGAACTGACATGGACGGAAAGTCTATCGAGGACCTTTGTAAGAATCACAGCGACAATGGAGCAGTAAGAAACAATGGTGGTGGCCATTTCAACCACTCTCTTTTCTGGTCAATAATGAGCCCGAACGGTGGAGGCGAACCTTCGGGTGCCTTGGCTGATGCTATCAACGCGGCATGTGGTTCGTTCGAAGGATTTAAAGAGGCTTTCAGTAATGCGGCAGCTACGCGATTTGGCTCAGGATGGGCTTGGCTATGTGTGCACTCAGGCGGTAAAGTGGAGGTTTGCTCTACGGCGAATCAAGACAATCCTTTAATGCCAGTTACCGGATGTGGAGGTACGCCAATTCTTGGACTTGATGTTTGGGAGCATGCCTATTATCTAAACTACCAAAACCGACGACCTGATTATATTTCAGCCTTCTTCAACGTGATTAACTGGGATGAGGTGAGTAAGAGATACGAGGCAGGTAAATAGGATTTAAGGGATAGGAAATAGGGATTAGTGAGATACTAGTTCCTAATTCCTATCCCCTAATTGCTTGTATCAAAACCTAAGATGCTTCACTGTCTGACTCTGATTAATCAGCTGTTTCAGTGAATCAATACCAATTTTCAAGTGATTGTCCACATACTGGGCAGTCACTTTTTTGTCACTCTCGTCTGTCTTCACGCCCTCAGGAATCATCGGGATATCTGAGACCAGTAGAAGTGCCCCGGCTGGAATTTCATTGACAAAAGCCACAGTAAAAATGGTGGCTGTCTCCATGTCTATGGCCATTGCTCTGATTTTATTCAAGTACTTTTTGAATTTTTCATCGTGCTCCCACACTCTTCGGTTGGTCGTAAAAACGGTTCCAGTCCAATAATCTAACTCATGCTCTCGGATGGTCGTTGAAATGGCCTTTTGCAAAGCAAAAGATGGGAGCGCCGGAACTTCTTTGGGCATGTAATCGCTCGAAGCTCCTTCGCCTCTGATTCCTGCGATTGGCAGGATCAAATCCCCAACTTTATTTTTCTTTTTTAGTCCACCACATTTTCCAAGGAAAAGAGCCGCCTTGGGCTCAATGGCAGAAAGAAGATCCATCACTGTGGCGGCATTTGCTGAGCCCATCCCAAAGTTGATGATGGTGATGTTGCCCGAGGTGGCACACTGCATGGCTTTGTCCTGACCGATGACCGGAACATCGTGCCATTCCGCGAAGGTTTTCACATAATTACCGAAATTGGTGAGAAGTATATATGCGCCAAAGTCTTTTAATTCTTGCCCAGTGTATCTTGGCAGCCAATTAGCAACTATTTCATCTTTTGTCTTCATAGAAGCATAAAGATATTGAAGTGATCATAGAATGAAACGAAGATTACTATTAAGCCTTCTTGTGGGTGTAATTTTTTTTATTCAACCACAGGCGCAAGTCCAAAGCATCGAGTACGATCGAAAGATTGAGGATGGAAAAGTACATTTAAGTATCAAAAACTTACTCCCAGCTCCACTAAACATTGTTTTTGATTGTGACACAGTGAATCAGCACATTGACACATTGCTGGTAGCTAATTCTGATTTTGTGAAAATTTTGGAGGCACCAAACTTCTTAGAAAATGATAGCGCATCCTTGATGCCATTTATTAAAATCAGAGCATTCATTGGAGATAAAAATGCTAAACCTGTAGATTTTGAATATGCTTTGCCATTTGCCAGTAAATGTCAGTACAAGTTAATACAAGGGTTCAATGGTAAGTTTTCACACGAATCTCGGAAATCAAAATATGCCTTGGATTTCGCCATGAAAGTGGGGGAGCCAGTGCATGCCGCACGTGAAGGAATTGTGTGTTACTATCAAAATGAATTCAAAGAAGGAGGACGAGATAGAGACTTCACGAATAAAGCCAACAGGATTTTGATTTTGCATGAGGATGGCACAATCGGTTACTACAATCATTTGATGTTCGATGGAGTGGTGGTGGAACTTGGAGAAGAAGTTGAGCAAGGGCAGTTAATTGGTTACTCCGGCAATACTGGATATAGTACTCAGCCTCATTTGCATTTTGTGGTTAGAGTAGCTGAGGAATCAGTGCCATTTAGAATAGAAGGGATTCGAAAACTGAAAAAAGGTAAAGTTTATGGTAGAAGGAAGTAAATCGCCCCTTGTTTCAATCATCATGGCTGCAAAAGACACAGAGCCATACATTTCAGAATGCCTAGATTCTATTCTTGCTCAGACCTATCAAAATTGGGAGTTGATAGCGATCAATGATCACTCTTCAGATCGAACGCCAGATATTCTTGATGAATATGCTAAAAGGGATGCTCGAATACGAGTTTTCCATAGTGATCGGCCGAAATTGATTCCAACCTTAAAATTTGGGTACGAGCATGTCAAAGGTGATCTCATCAATCGAATGGACTCGGATGATAGAATGCCAGCCGACAAGATTGAGGTTTTGGTGCATGAGTGGCTCAAATATGGAAAAGGAAACATCATCGCTGGAGGAACGGAACATTTCGTGGATGAGGGCGAGGTAGGAGGAGGCTTTCGCAGGTATGAAGAATGGCTAAATGAAGTCGCAAGGACTAATTCTCATTATGACCAGATTTATCAGGAATGTGTGATTCCATCGCATTGCTGGATCATCCACAAAGAAGACTTTGATAGAGTAGGCGGTTTTGAGCCTGAAGTGTATCCCGAAGATTACGATCTCTGTTTCCGCTTTTATGAGCAAGGCCTCAAAGTTCATGGAATCGACAAAGTGCTGCATCATTGGCGCGACCGGTCGAATCGGATTTCCAGAACCTGGGAAGAGTACAAAGACAACAGATACTTTGAGATGAAGCTCCGTTATTTCTATCAAATTGATCGAGATAAAGCACGACCGCTTGTCGTTTGGGGAGCTGGGAGGAATGGCAAGGATTTGGTCAAATTGCTTGCTAATTATGAAACAGGCATAAAGTGGGTTTGTGATAATGACCGAAAAGTAGGGAAGGATGTTTACGGCATCCGAATGCAGCACTGTGATGAGATTCCGAACATGGATAATCCCCAAATTATTGTAGTGGTCACGTCTCCAGCAGAAAAGCTCGGAATCAGAAAATTCTTAAAGGAGTGGGGAAAAGAGCCTGTTCAGGATTTCTGGTTTTTTGTGTAGTTTCAAATATGAAAAACATACTCAGGGTAGAGGAGGCCTTCATGTTTGGCTTTTCGATTTACCTTTTCAACCAGACCGATTTCGTGTGGTGGTGGTTTCCAGCCCTCATTTTGCTTCCAGATATCTCAATGCTAGGATACGTGATTAACCCAAGGGTTGGCGGGATTTTGTATAATGTTTTTCATCACAAGGCCGTTGGAGTCATACTCATGATCGGAGGCTGGCACTTGGATTCGCCTTGGTTGCTTTTGATGGGGATCATTCTATTTGGTCATGCAAGTTTAGATCGCATTTTTGGGTATGGATTGAAGTACTCTGATAGTTTTAAAAACACGCATTTGGGAATGCTCCGATGAAAGGCTGTCTTCAATCCATTCTGTTTTTTGTTGTCGTGGTGGTGATTATCAATGTGATCATCAACTTGTTGGATACTGGCCCAAGTAGTGAGGACAGATCCTATTATGACGTGGGTTCAGTCTGTGATGAGTTTTTACAAGAGAATGCAATCACAGGTGATCGAATTCATCAACATGAGTGGCACGTGTACGAGCTAAATGAGACCTTTTGCATGGGCTATGAGTCACTTGATTCTATCAACAGAAACGATGAAAAGGTGAGGAGGGGAATACGAGTGAGATATACAGAAGTCAATTTTTGGGGAACCATATACGCACATCTCGTGGAACTGGGGAGGCTCAACTTGGACTACCTGGCTGATTCGCTTATCAATGTAGCCCTGGAAAAAAGTCTATCCAAGATGGACTTGGCCAGACTCACTGTTTCGTTTGTTCAGGACATCCCATACAGTTTTGTTTTGCCCGTACCTTGCTCAGAATACGAAACTAACGGTACGCCGTGCTTGGGTGGAATCCCCTATGGCATCATCAGTCCGTATGAATTTGTTCATTCCATGTATGGCGATTGCGATACCCGAGCAGTGTTGTTATATGTATTGTTAGAAAAAATGAATTATGACCCTATGATAGTTGTAAGTAACCAATATGCTCATGCTATGATAGCTTTAAACATGCCTGCTCAGGGTGACCACATATCTTTTGCAGGTAAGAAATACTACTTTTGGGAGACCACCGCTACCGGCTGGCCGCTGGGCATGTTGCCACCTGACACCAATAATATTGACTACTGGGAAATCGCACTTGTAAATGAATCGTGAAATAGCACTACTTGGGATTATTCAAATCTTCTCTGCCATTACCATAGGTATCTTCCTGTTGGCCCTGACCTTCAAAATTGTGCAATGGGTGGGTAAGCGGTATTATGGAATCGAGAGGTACAACTTGGCTTATAGCATTTTCACCTCAGCTATTATGATATCTGTAGGGCTAATGGCCAGCAGTGTCTTACAGCCCTTGGTTTCTTCCTTCAGGCTATTGGAGAAGTCTAATGACAACATGGAGCTTGCGCTACGATATTTTGGAACTGGGGCAGTCTACATCGCCATCGCCTATTCTGTCACGATTTTGATTGGACTGATAAGCACATTCTTGTATTCGAAGCTCACAGTAATTGACGAATTCAAAGAAATTAAAGAAAACAATGTGGGCGTTGCGTTGATCATTGGAGCTATCATCATCTCTCTCTCACTCCTTTCGAATAGTGGAGTGGAGCTATTAATCGAATCAATCATTCCTTATCCGGCGACATCTGATTTCAGATAATAGTCCGTATATGTAAGAGGTTTGACACTTCTAAGAATCAATATCCAACAAAATAGTTTGTTCAACTTTATAGTGATAAAAATTGGACAATTAACACAACTTGTTTATCTTCGTTACGTTCATCGATGTACCTACACGAAAAAATATGGAAGTCACACAAGAAATAAAGCAACCACGCAGATTCGATTACACTGATAGCCAGAAGGTCGGGATATTTGAACGTGAGTTCATGCCGCACCTTGATGCTATGTACAACTTTGCGTATCGTCTTACCTATGATGAAGATGAGGCAAAGGATTTGGTACAGGAGACTTTCATGAAGGCATATCGGTTCGTCAAGTCTTTTCAACAAGGCACTAACGCAAAGGCTTGGCTGTACCGAATCCTAAAAAATAGTTTCATAAATGACTACCGTAAAAAGAGCAAGCAGCCATCAAAAGTAGATTATCAAGAAGTTGAGAATTATTACAACTCAGACGATACGGATGCTAACCACACTGTGGATATGCGAGTGGAGACGGTAAAGGATATGATGGGAGATGAAGTGACCATTGCTTTGAATTCCCTGCCTGTTGACTTCCGAACAGTAATCATTCTTTGTGACCTTGAAGGCTTCACTTACGAGGAAATGGCTAAGATTCTTGACATCCCAATCGGTACGGTTAGATCCCGTTTGCACAGAGCTCGAAACTTGATAAAGGAAAAATTATCTGGTTACGCGGAACACATGGGCTACTAAATATTGTTTCTTTGCTGCGAAACAATCCAGCAAGATGAGTAGTCAATGCAGTGATTTAGAAAAGTATTTGTTCATCGTCAGACAAATTCTCGACCATGAGGCGACCCCTGAGGATGAAAAATACCTACTGGATCATCTAGAACAGTGTAGCTGTTGTTTGCGCGAATACGAGCTTGAACAACAGGTGAGGACCTTATTGAAGAAAAAGCTGGAAAAGCAGCCTTTACCAGAAGGATTGGCTAGTTCTATCAAATCCAAAATTCTTCAGAGCTCAAAGAATGTCAAATAAAGCCCTCATTTTCTCAGCTCCATCCGGATCAGGAAAGACCACAATCGTTCGTCACTTACTTACCGAGTTCCCTCAGCTTTGCTTTTCGGTCTCTGCCACCACAAGAGAAAAGAGATATTACGAAATAGATAAAAAGGATTATTACTTTTTGTCTCCGGAGACATTCAATGCAAAGATTGAGGCGGATGAATTTATTGAGTGGGAAGAGGTTTATTCAGGCTCTAAGTACGGAACATTAAAATCCGAGGTGGAACGAATATGGTCTGAGTCTAAGGTGGTGGTATTTGATGTAGAGGTGTACGGAGCGGTGAATCTGAAGAAAATTTTTGGAGATAAGGCACTTGGAGTTTTTATTAAAGTGAAGGATTTGGAAACCCTTCGAACAAGACTAGAGGCAAGGGGAACGGAGAGTAAAGAAAGCCTCCAAAAAAGATTGGACAAGGCGAGTTTAGAAATGAAATTTGAGGCGGAGTTTGACAAGGTCATAGTAAATGACACTTTGGAGCATGCCTTGCAGGAGGCGGAGGAAACCGTCGAAAAGTTCTTAAGATCATGAAGGTAGGTTTGTTTTTTGGCTCGTTCAATCCCATTCATACAGGGCATATGATCATTGCCAGTGTAATTTACGAATCGACTGATCTGGACAGAATTTGGTTTATCGTCTCACCTCAAAATCCTTTCAAAAAGAATAATAACCTGCTTTCAGAGCACGACCGACTGGACTTGGTTCGAGAGGCCATTCACGATGATTATCATTTCCATGCCTCTAATGTCGAGTTTTCCATGCCAAGGCCCAGCTACACGATTGATACACTGACGTATCTTTCAGAGCAGTACCCCGACTATGATTTCAAGCTAATCATTGGAGAAGATAATTTGGCTTCATTTCCAAAATGGAAGAACCATGAAGTCATTTTGGAGAGATACGGATTATTGGTTTACCCCAGACCAAATGCCCAACCTACTGAGCTAGTTGATCATCCATCAGTTGTAAAAATCGAAGCTCCCGAAATGGATATTTCTGCAACGCTTCTGCGTAAAATGATACGGGAGAATCGGTCGATAAAATACCTTGTGCCAGAGGGGGTGCGTGAGTTGATTGAGGGTAGGGGGTATTTTAGATAAAAAAATCCCGAGTATAACCCGGGATTCATTATGATTATGTGATGCTAATCAATCGTTTTCAAGTGCAAATTTAATTCGTTCCTGACAATCATTCAGATGATCTCTTGCCACTCCAGACTGTCTGCCAATGCCACTTCTGATAGAAGATTGAAGAGCCACTAAGTTAGCCCTAGTTATGGAAGGAATATCCGAGTTTTTATACTCGTCATCCTCTTCGTTCATCAATTCAATTAATCGGTCAATGTGAGACTTTTGAAGATTACGTCGGTACGTATCGATCTTCTTACCTGAACTCATCTCTGACCATATGCCTTTTCTCAGATCACTAAAAAGTGTACTTGAGGTATAAGCATCGGATCCGTTGATGGCCTCATTGTCAACCATTCGCATGAGGCGGTCATTGGCTAGTAGACGATTCAGTGTTCGCACTTGCATGGATCTGATTCTGTCCACATTCCCCGAATCTTCAATCCGACCAAGTATGGCTCCATCGATCATCCAGTTGGGGGTTTCGAAAAGCTGTTCGTTCAAAAACTTAACCGCTCTGGATTGCTTATCCTTGGAGGCATGTTCATATACAAGTCCATCCTCGTCGGATGTTTTGAAATATTCTGTCACTCCGCCCACATTGGACATCACGTGTCCCATGTATCGGTTGTACTGACCAATTACGTTCAGGTATAATTCGCTGAGATCCTCATAGTTTTTCCCTTCCTCGGTCCCCCATTCCATGAGCTTCTCTCTTATTCTTTTGAGATTGGCAATACCTAACTCACTTGCTCTCATACTATCATCCCCCAAGTCTTCCGTTTGGGCGGTAGGATCGAGTGGCAATCCTCTTTGACGACCGTACCTGAATTCTGGTTTGCCCGCTTTTTCTACTATCCACTGGTTCAGAATAGTTTCTTCGTCATCGGCCCTGTTGATATTTGGGTTCATCTTGTACCCATAGTAGATGGACCAATCATCGTACTCACCAATTCCTGGGTAGAAATTAGTCACCCCGTCCCCTGGTTGAGCGATGTAGTTAAATCTGGCATAGTCCATTATAGATGGAGCAGTGCCATGCGTGGCGGTGAAGGTTGGTGAGCGCAGCGAATCCACTGGATAGGCGACACTAGAGCCCATGTTGTGGGGAAGGCCGAGCGTGTGTCCTACCTCGTGAGCGGCCACAAATCGAATCAACTGGCCCATTAATTCATCCTCAAATTGAATGCTTCTAGCGGCTGGATTCACAGCTGCAGTTTGAACGAAGAACCAGTTTCTTAGAAGGTTCATCACATTGTGATACCAAAGGATATCACTCTCCAAAATTTCTCCAGTTCTCGGATCATGTACGTGGGGCCCTTGGGCATTTTGAATGTCGGTAGCTATGTACCTGATTACAGAGTATCGAACGTCTTCCGGGCTCCAATCGGGATCATCGGTTGGAGCATATTCTCCTCTAATGGCATTCTTGAATCCGGCTTTTTCGAAAGCATCTTGCCAATCATCTACCCCTTGTTTGATGAATGGCTTCCATTTATCTGGAGTAGCTGCATCAATATAGTAGACAATTGGTTTTACTGGCTCCACTGCTTCGCCGCGGTTGTAAGCATCCCAGTCCGATGGTTCAAGTCGCCATTTGGTTATGTACCTTCTGGTGGCTGCTCTTTGCTCTTCAACTCCATAATCCAACTGTTGCAAAGAAAAATAGCCTACTCTTTCATCGTAATATCTGGGCACCATTGGATCACTAGGCAATAGGATCATTGATTGGGTCATCCCAATAGACATGGTTCCGGTCAGTTGATTATCGGGAAGATCGTCTCCTCTAAAGGTCAAGACATGGTTGATCAGGACGTTCTCTGGAAACGATTTCATCCCAAGTATCACGGATCTTGACTTATCCAGCCCTTTTATTCCAAAATCCCTCTTTTGCGAACCTCGAAGTGGGCCAATCATATCCACATCGGTGGTAAATAGCTCGTTAACCTCAAAGACCACCGAAGATGAATCGGAAGAAATTGTTTCAACTTTGAACGCCATGACTATAGGCTCAAAGTTGTTGTTCCGAACTGAGGTATAAATAGGTAGGTTCTCATCAGCGACGCTATTGTAAGACACTGATCTCATCAGGATTTGATTGTCCAGTCGTTGGAATCTGATGACTTGCTGTGGCCGAGACTTCATACCGGCTCCACCAAAGTTTAGTCCTTTCACATGGCCAGAGATTCTACTTACAATCAGAATTTCTTTATCCAATAGGTCATTTGGCATTTCGAAATAGTACTTGTCCTCTACTTTATGAATGGTAAAAAGCCCCTCATCCGAGATGGCATCTGAGGTAATAACTTCCTTGTAGTCTTTGAGACTACCCTTCTTTTTTGGTTTTTCCGGGGTGGTTGTTTCCTCTCCCTTTTTTTTCTTTTTCTGGGCGAATGTGTCCTGAGGAACTGCGAATAAAAGTCCGCATACCAAGACAGTGATTATGATTCTCTTCATTAGATTTTTGGTTTATTGGAACAGTTAAGTTAATTCAAGGCACTCAATAGGCAACCAAGAAAATGATGAGTGGTTGAGCTACTCCCCCACCACCTCAAAGCTGCGAGTTGCATTATTTCCATTTTCATCCATGACCGTGAGCATGTGATTTCCGGGAGGTAGCCATGCACTCATTTGGTGATCCTCTTTAGTTGTCCCAAGGTAGTTTTCATCGAGGTGCCAGTAAAGCGTTGAATTCTCGGATTGGTGAGTGGCGTGGAATACAACACGGCCTGTTTCTCCCGTGATTTCTTTCGGAATGAACACCCTGCTGTTGGGGTTCGGGTAAATGATGCCGATGGGGTTGATGTTATCGGAACAATCAGGGTGAAGTGGTGGTAAGCCCACATAATCAGTAAAAGATTGTTCATAGTAAAAGCCCTGAATGGACGGCAATATCAGGAAGGGTTTTTCAACAGATTTGGCCAGAGGATAGCAGTCGCTCGTGATTCGATACAATTCGGACGAGTCTAGAATTAGATTTTTGTGATACGTACACAACCCAGAATTTTCTGAATTGCTCGTTACCTCTTGCTCGGAGCTCGGACAAAACTCATTGGCAAGCATCCCCGAAACCTCACATACGTTTGCCTTCCTCATAAAAGGCTTCAGGTCTTCCAGCCAACTCGGATCACTGTCTGATAACCTCATGATCGAATGCATGAGAGGAGCGGCTGCCTTGATGCCCGTAAGATCGGCTCGCCCTTCTCCATCGGCATTTCCCACCCAGACCAGCACCAGCACCTCCCCGTTCAGGCCCACTGCCCAAGCATCCCGAAAGCCATGACTGGTGCCTGTCTTCCATGAGATGAGCTGAGATGAGCTGAACGAACGCCATGATTTCTCACCTTCCGGTCGTGCCAATGAGGTCATGGTGAAGAACGTCTGCCAGATGGCATCTTCTCCGAATTCAACTTCCTTTCTGGCCACCTCCGAATGGTCAAAATGGATGTTGAAATTTTGCTGGCCTGATAATTTTCTGAACATGGAGAAGTACGCTTGAGCCAAATCCCACATGGTCACTTCGCATCCTCCTAGAACCAGCGTCAGTCCGTAGTGTCCCGCCGGCTCATTGAGGGTGGAAAAGCCAATTTCTTTAAGATCCTGGTGGAATTGTTCGTAAGAATAGGCTTTAAGTAAATGCACTATGGGGATGTTCAGCGATCGGGACAAAGCAACGTGTGCATTCACCGCGCCCATGTAGCCATGATTGAAATTCTTAGGAGCAAATCCGCCAAAAAATGAGGGAACGTCAGGGAGAAATGACTTTCTGAGAATAAGACCTTTGTCCAGAGCAGCAGTGAAAAGCAGAGGCTTCAACGAACTGCCCGGACTTCTGGGCTTTTGGATGATATCCACCTGAGAGCCATCAGCCTTTTGGTCATCGGTGTTCCCTTTGTAGGCCAAGACTTTACCGGTAGATAGCTCCACCACCATAGCCGCTAGGTTTTCTACACCATTCGCCATCATGGTTTGATGGTGGTTTTCTGCCAAATTGGAAACCTGAGCTTGCCAGAAAGGGTCCAAGGTGGCATTGAGTCTTTTGCCGTTGTTCTTTTCAGAAAAGGTGGTCAATAGATGCCCGGCATTATTTGGAATGGCGATGGGTCTGTCCGGGATTGGTTCGGTCTTGGCAAGTTGCATGGTCTGCTTATCAATGACATTTTTTAAATAAAGTTTGGTGAGAAGTCTATTCCTTTTTTTGATCAAAAGGGAGTCCTGAGTTCCCGGAAAAATCGCTCCCGGATTATTTGGGAGCACTGCTAGTGTCGCAGATTCTGACCAGCTAAGAAGGTGAGGAGCTCTCCCAAAATATCGCCAGGAGGCAGCCTCTAATCCTACGACATTTCCTCCAAATGGCGCCATGGAAGCGTATTGGATCATCAGTTCCTCCTTAGAATAAACCAAGTCCAACTTTAAAGCCTTGAAAAGCTCACCAATTTTATTGAGAAATGTTCGCTCATTATTGCCAGCCATGCGTGCGATCTGCATCGTAATGGTACTGGCACCACTGATGACCCTACCCTTTTTCAGGTTCTGATAGCTTGCCCGCACTATGGATACCGGATTCACGCCAGGGTGCTGATAGAAATACTCGTCTTCAAAGTAGCGAATGCATTCGGAAATTCTGTGAGGCACAGAATCTGGCTTGGGGAAGCGCCATTGGCCATCGGCTGCTACTTTGGCACTGAGTAGTTGGCCGTGGGAGTCAGTGATGATAGTACTGAATTCGTACTTGGGAAGCTTGGAAGGCCAAAGCAAAATGACCAAAATAAATAGGAAAAGGATGAAAAGTATTCCTCTTATTGGTCTACTGCGAAAGAACCTGCTGTTTAGAAAACTGCTCATGGAGTTTGAGTACTTGCGGGATCATCAACCCACTATCATCATTCCTTAAAACTACATCAGCAAGCGCTTCCTTTTCTTCTTCTGGAAGTTGTTTTGCCATGATTGCTCGCACGTCTTCTTCAGTTCTGTGGCTGTCGCGACTCACTACACGATTGATACGAGTGTCCTCGGGGGCCGTAACTAACATAACCTTATCCAACTGTTTATAGCTCCCTGTTTCAAATAGCAATGCCGCCTCTTTGATTAAATACTTTTCACTAGAATGGCTCTGCACCCAAGTCTTGAAATCTTCATTGACTATTGGGTGAACCAATTCATTTAATTGAGTGAGCAGTTTTGGCTCGTTAAAAGATTTCTGAGCGATCAATTTTCTGTTCAGCCGCCCATCGACAAAAGACTCATCTCCGAAGAGTACTCGGAGCGCCGATTTGATGTTGTCAGACTCGACCATCAAATCCTTGGCCCTAGAATCGGAATCATAAATATGGATGCCAAGTATGCAAAATATTTTGGCAATCGTGCTTTTCCCGGCACCAATTCCTCCGGTAATACCCACAAGCAATGGCTTATTCACGGGGTTTTAGTTTGATTACTTCAGGAGAAAACTTTAACCCCAGGATGTCCATTGGGTAGGTAGTCAGAACAGGAGTAACAAGTGTATCTGATCGGCGCAGACGGGTCAAGTCCGCAATAACAGCGAAATCAGAAACTTGAAAATCCTCAGCCACCGATTCTCTGGCCAGAAACAATACGTTCACAGATTCTTGGTCTAAAACAAGCGAAAATCTGGAATCACGAATTACCTCAACTGGAACACTGATCTCGACCCACTCGTATTTAGCCACTTCAAAAGTGACCTCTACCGAGGCGGGATCAGCCTTTATCAGATTAGGATGGGGCACCCAAACATCCACATTTCGCTCAAAATCTTCATTAATGCCCGACTCTTGAATTTTAAGAAAATATTCGTTTTGGATCGTATCGATGAAACTGGCCGGACCACTGAGCAAGACAGACTGGCTCCCTAGCTTGATAGGGGATACGACTCTGTAATCGGGTGCTAAGGAAAGGTGAGAGGAGTCTAAAGAGAGCTGAACCATCTTTTCCTTGATGGGCTCAATTTGCAAATTCAGGGTGTCTTGCAAAATCTGATTAATGCCAATGTCACCTACTTGTTCTCTAAATGAGGGTAACAGTTCTGTCCATGAAAGCACTTTACTGCCTGTGAAACCTTCAAGGTTTACTTCCAGAGGATTTGGACTGAAGATGGCGGTTTTACGGAGTAGGCTCCAACCACCGGAGGTTACATCCAGAGAGACGTATTCTGGTAATCTTCTTACTGAAACCAGGCTGTCTCTATTGTACTTGAAGCTAACTGGGTAATTAAAGCTGGTGCTGTAATCTTTGTTTAGAGAGTTAAAAAACCAGAAGGTAGTGGCCGCCAAAAAAGCGATCAACACTACCTTCCATTGTTTTAGATTCTTAGGAAACAGCGAGAATGCCATTACATAGCTTCTATTTTGCTTCGTTTATTCGCTTGCTCGCATCCAGAGACACTGAGCTTTTCTCCAGAGTCAATTTGGTACCTCTGTCCACATCAATAGTGATTGTGGCGTCAGTTACTTCGGTGACTTTTCCATGAATACCGCCCATGGTCACGACCATATCGCCTTTCTTCAATTCATTGATGAAATTCTTCTGGTTCTTCTGTTTTTTCTGTTGCGGCCTGATGAAAAACATGTAAAAAATCACCACCATGGCTCCCAGCATAATAAACTGAGAAGTTCCACCACCGCCTGCTTGTAAGAGGACTGTATTCATTGATTTAGATTATTCTGACGCTTTAAGAACGTTCGCTCGGATACGCACTTTGTTGTCAGATGGGTAAGTGTTTGCTGTAACTGTAATGGTCTTTGACTGATTTCCGGTCTTGTTTCGGCTATTGAATCTCACCAGGATTTCGCCCTCTCCTCCTACTGGAATCGGCTCTTTTGGCCAGTTAGGTACGGTACAACCACAGGTTGCTTTTGCATTGGAGATGATAAGTGGCGCCTCGCCAGTGTTAGTGAATTTGAACGTGTGCTCTACGATATCACCGTCAGTGATAGTTCCAAAATCGTGCTCTTCTATAGCCCAGTTGATTGATGGAAGTGGACCGTCTGGCTTTACTTCGGGTTCTGGATTAGGATTTGTTACCGCCGTTGGAGTTGGCTTGCTTGACTCAAGAGCGGCAAGTCTGCCTTCCAACTCCGCAATTTGCTTGTCTTTTTCACTAGCTCCGCAGCTGGAGATTGCTATCACCGCCACGATCATCCATAGATAGTTTAGCTTTTTCATTTTTATGAATTTTTAAAATTTGATTTTTTAATTGGGAGGCCAAAAGTACTAAACTATGGCCTCAGCGCCTAGTTTGATGCTCTTAATGATTTGTTAACGACAATCTTACTTTGCCTTGATTTGGCTAATCAACCCATTGACGTCATCCAGTAGTCTCTCGGCCTTGTTTTTTGTCTCGTTAATGATCGCTTTGCCTTTTTGCTTCTCATTATTTTCGCTCATTTCCTTTCCTTCCACAAGTTCATTGGCAAGCTCTTCGAGCTTTTTCTTGTACTTGTCGATTTGAAATGTGAGTCGATCTCGAGTGTTAGCTCCCTTATCTGGGGCGAATAGAATGCCTAAAACGGCACCTGTGAGAACTCCGAAAAGAAATGCGAAAAATGATCCTCCTGATTTTGCCATGTGTGTTAGAATTCAGTCTTACTTGTTGTCAATCAGGCCTCTACCTGATTTTTTGATAACGCCCTCCGAAGTTAATTGGTTTGCCAATACATCCAAAATGCCGTTCACGAATTGTTTACTTTTCGGAGTGCTGTATTGCTTGCAAACCTCGATGTACTCATTAATACTCACCTTTACAGGGATGCTTCTGCAGTACATCATTTCGGCCAGGGCCATTTTGAGAATGATCCTATCCATCTGCGCCAATCGGGTGATGTCCCAATTCTTGGTCTTCTCGCTGATCAACCCCTGAAAGTATTCGTCTTCCTTGATGGTGTTATTGAAGATGGTTTCAAAGAATTCAAAATCATCCGCTTCGTTGATACTGATGGTTTTCAGCGCAATGGGTTCTTCCGCCTGAGCGTCGTATTCTTGAATGGTCTTGGTGATCATACTCTTTAGAATCAGGCTGTTTTCTGACCACCTCAGATCCTCTTCTTCCCAGAAGGCAACAATTAGTTCATTCTTAAAAAGTAGTTTTTTGAACAAATGAGCAACGATAGCTTGGTGCTCTTCGATCGTCGGATTTTCTTTTTGCTGGTACTCAATGAACACCTCGTCTGTTTTGATGATGTCTTTGTACCAGGTTTTAAGAACGGCCACATCTTCTTGCCAAGAGAGCTTCTTTTTGGTAACCTCCTTTTGAAGTTCTTCGCAAGTGTTTAAAGCCTCTATGATTGGGTTCTTTTGAAGATTGAATTGCCATGGATCATTTTTGGCGACTCTTGCCATCTCGCGTTTGTCTTGATCTTGCTTTTCAATGAATTGAAATTCACCGGGCAAAAGCAAAAATTTGAAATACTGATCCTGAATCTCATAGGTTTGATCCAGCATCTGTTTTTTCGTGCGAGCTACTTCCTTTTTTACTTCCTTGTAGTATTGATCAATAGCATTATTGACCTCATCAAGAACAATTTTTGGGATGTTAACGTCCGCTTTAAGTTCCTTGGCTTCTAGATTTTCGTCGTATAGGCGGAGAGCCTTTTTTCTATGCAGATCGATTTCTTCAGTATCTGACATGTCATGCGTCAACGGGCTTGGCGTGAAGGTTTCTTTCAGGTCATCACGAACCACTTTTTTCAGAGATTCTCTGGTGGTGTAAAAGCCGTAAAGGGCCTGCATGGCCTTGATTCGAAGAATCCGTCTGTTTAGCATGAATTAAAGAACGTCTTTTGCTAGAAAAATATTAATGCCCCAACTTCACTCTGCCTACCGCTTCAATGCGCTGCAAAGCTAATCGAAGTGCCGCTTCATGCGTGGAAACATTGTTGTTTTCTGCAAAATTTATGATCTCAAGGCAGGTGTTGTAAATCTCCTCTGTCTGCGCATATACCTTTTCGCGATTGTAATTTCCTTGCATTTCGTAGAAGACGTTAGTGATTCCACCCGAGTTGATAAGGAAATCCGGGGCGTAAAGAATGCCTCTGTCTTTTAGCATTTCACCGTGCACTTTTTCATCCAAGAGTTGATTGTTCGCTGCACCGGCAACAATGTCGCATTTCAGTTGTGGGATAGTGTCACTATTGAGTGTAGCTCCCAAAGCACAAGGGGCGTAAATATCCATATCCTGATCGTAGACAGAATCCACGACCTGCACGTCGTACTTATTCGTGATGGTAGCGATCTTGTCTTCAAAGATGTCATTGATCATAACTACTGCACCCTCTTTGATCAAATGGTCGATCAAGTAGGAACCAACATGTCCCGTTCCTTGCACGAGTACTTTCTTGCCTTGGAGAATGTCAGAGCCGTATGCTTTTTTGGCGGCTGCTTTCATTCCCATGAACACACCGTAAGCAGTAACCGGACTTGGATCTCCGGATCCTCCCATGCTTTCTGGAACTCCGGTCACGAATGGGGTTTCCATCCTGATGTGTTCCATGTCGCGCGTGTTCATGTTTACGTCCTCGGCGGTCCAATATTTGCCATTCAGGCTATTGACGAATTTGCCGAATCTTCGAAGCAGGGCTTCATTCTTCAGTTTCTTCACATCACCGATGATCACGGCTTTTCCGCCTCCGATATTTAGTCCGGCAATAGAGTTTTTCAATGTCATTCCTCTCGACAGTCGAAGTGCATCGGTGACGGCCTCTTCTTCCGTGGCATAGTTCCAAAAACGAGTACCGCCCATGGCTGGACCAAGTACGGTGTTGTGAATAGCAATTAGGGCTTTGAGGCCTGTTGCTTCGTCTTGGCAAAACACAAGCTGCTCGTGCGCCATGGTGGACATTGTATCAAAAACAGATTTGGTTTGGGGAACTGTTTGGGTGTCAATCATCTTATTGTTGTTTGTATCTTGCGCCGACTCTTAAGGCAGATTTTAGAACCTTTGGGTATTGAGCCATTAGCGGGCGCAAAGCTACTTTTTTGCAATTAAATCGTTTGCATTTTTGCACTATTAAATCTTTCTGTGAAGCACCTTAGACATCTCAACAAATACTTACTTAAATACAAGTGGTATCTCATTCTAGGCACGCTGTTTATTGTCGTGGCTCAATTCCTCGGAATAGTGCCTCCTGTACTTGTAAGACGGGCGATAGACAAGGTTCAGGCGAGCTTCGCACCACTTGCGGATGCCACCGGCTTGGGCGAAGAATCGATTTTTGTCAATGAGTTTACGCAAGCCATTTTCCTACTGGCCATTCTTATCATTTCCTCAGCCATTTTGAAGGGCATATTTATGTTTTTTATGAGGCAAACGATCATTGTTATGTCTCGCCACATAGAGTATGATTTGAAGAACGAGGTATTCAAACATTACCAGTCCCTGCCTTTGGCTTTCTACAGAAAGAATAAGACGGGTGATTTGATGGCCCGAATCTCTGAGGATGTGAGCATGGTGCGGATGTACATCGGGCCTGCCATCATGTACGGCATCAGTCTTTTCACCATGTTCATGATTGTGATCCCATATATGATTTATATCAATCCGAGATTGACTTTTTACTCACTTCTTCCTCTGCCGATACTTTCATTCAGCATCTATTTTGTAAGTGATAAAATCAATAAAAAATCAACGGCCATTCAAACGAGCCTTTCGGGTTTGTCGACTTTCGTTCAGGAAGCATTTTCTGGCATTCGTGTCATCAAATCGTTTGTGCGAGAGGATCATTTCGCCAAAGAATTTGACGAGGCAAGTGATGACTACAAAGACAAGTCGCTGGGTTTAGCCAAGGTGCAGGCGTATTTCTTTCCTCTTATCATGGGGCTAATTGGACTCAGTGTGATTTTGACCGTGTATGTGGGGTCAACGGAAGTTCTTGCAGGCAACCTTACCACGGGCAACATCGCGGAGTTCATTATCTATGTAAACATGCTCACCTGGCCGGTCGCTTCTCTTGGGTGGATTACAAGTATTATTCAAAGGGCGGCTGCATCGCAAGCGCGAATCAATGAGTTTTTACAAACAAAGAACGACCTCATTTCTGGTGACATTGAGAAGGAATTGGAGGGGCGATTGGTCTTTGATAATGTAAATTTCGTCTATCCTGATTCGGGCATTCATGCTTTGAAAGGTGTTTCTTTTGAGGTTGATCCAGGGCAGTCGATTGCCGTCATAGGCACGACAGGTTCTGGTAAGTCGACTATCGCTAATCTGATCTGCCGACTCTATGACATCAATGACGGGGCAATCAAAATCGATGGGAGCTCAATTAAGAAGTATTCTATTTCGAACCTTCGTAGACAAATCGGGTACGTGCCGCAGGATGTCTTTTTGTTTTCAGACACCATCGAAAACAACATCGCTTTTGGCAATGAAATGATGAACCAAGAGGACATCATACAAGTATCGAAGGACGCTGATTTGTTCGATAATATTCAGGGTTTCAAGGACGGTTTTAAGACGAGAGTTGGCGAGCGGGGGATCACCCTATCGGGTGGTCAGAAACAGCGGGTTTCTATTGCACGTGCGATTGCAAGAAAGCCTCGGATTTTGATTTTGGACGATGCGCTCTCTGCTGTAGACACAAAAACAGAGAACTCCATCCTGAGTGCCATGGCGCGAATAATGAAGGGCAGAACGTCGGTGATCATTTCGCACCGGGTGTCGTCAGCCAGGCTGGCTGATAAAATCATAGTATTGGACGAAGGACGGGTTGTGGAGAAAGGCACGCACGAAAGGCTGATTAAGGCTGGTGGGGAGTACAAAGACCTCTATGAAAAACAATTGGCTGGAGAGGAGAAGGAGAAGGTTTAGTTACTCTACAAACCCCTCTATCTGCATGCTGTTGTCGGGGTAATACACTTCATAAAAGAAGGAAATTTCATCCCCGAACTTGGCGGCTTCTTCCCGAAGCATTCTTTCCAGTTTGGGAGTAGTAGGTCGCACGAACGAACTCATTGGAAGAAACACAGTGTAACGTTTTTCAGCCTTGAACTCTCTCACTTCTTCATCCCCCATAGGCAACTGACCACTCGAACCTCTAATCGCCACTCCGATGAACTGGTCAATGTTTTTTCTTGGATTGTCTGTCGGGTAATTAATTACCGACAAAAAATTGAATTGCAGCTTTTCTTGCTCCACTTCCCCTTTTCTCATCAGCTCTCGAGTGACGGTAGCATTCTCCCTATCTTTCAAAATCCAATCTCGGTATCGAAGAAAAAGCTCAGCCGCTTCTTTGGTTTCCGGCTCCCCTTTGTAGGGTAATCCTGCCACATATCTAGTCGTCGGCCCTAGTTCATACACCTTTAAATCATTGATGCCCGGAATAATTCCCCCCATCAAATAGTAAATGCATCCGATCGTCACCGTGAAGAATAGCAGGGACAATGAAAGGTAGATTATTTTGATTCGCTTACTCATGCTGAAGCCAATTCCTTGTATTGCATGGCGTGAAGGTGGGCATAAAATCCCTCTTTTTCAAGAAGCTGATCATGGTTGCCACGCTCCACTATTTTCCCTTTGTCCAGCACCAAAATCTGATGCGCATTTTGGATAGTTGAAAGGCGGTGAGCAATGACAATGGCCGTTCGCCCACTCATCAGTTTCTTGATCGCCGACTGAATCAACTCCTCGGTCTCTGTGTCCACACTGGAAGTGGCCTCATCGAGTACGATGATCTTGGGATCGTACACCATGGCTCGCACGAATGAAATCATCTGACGTTGACCCACAGACAAGGTAGCCCCACGCTCCATCACATTGTAATCGAATCCTCCCGGCAGTCTCTCGATAAATTCTTTCGCTCCAACTAGCTCTGCCGCTTCCAGGACTTTTTCTCTTGGAATGTCTGGATTGCGAAGGGTGATGTTATTGTAAATAGAATCCGAGAATAAAAAGACATCCTGCAAAACCACCGCAATGTGGGATCGTAGATTCTGCAAATCAAACTCCTTGATGTTTCGACCATCCAGCGTGATCTCACCTGAGTTGATTTCGTAGAAGCGGCTCAGCAGATTTATGACCGAACTTTTGCCGGCACCTGTGGCACCCACCAGCGCAAGTGTTTTTCCCTGAGGCACAGCGAAGGAAATATCCCGAAGCACCCAGTCTTCGTCATTATAGGCAAAATCCACCTTCTTGAATTCAACTGCTCCATTGATAGTATCTGTTTTGAAATCGCCATTGTCGGCAATGTGCTCCGTGCTATCGAGTAGTTTCACAATTCGCTTGGTGCTCACAATCCCCATCTGAAGAGTATTGAACCGATCCGCGATCATTCGGATCGGACGGAAGAACATCTGGATGTACATGATGAACGCAATCAAAACACCCAAGCCAATTTCTTGCTGCAACACCGCACCTGCTCCATACCAAACGATGAGTCCGATGGCACCCGCTTGCAGCACTTCAGCGACCGGATAATAGACAGAGTAATACATCACCGATTTCATGTTGGCTTTTCGATGATGCTTGTTGATTTCTTCAAACTTTTCCTGCTCCCTTTTTTCGGCATTGAAAATCTGAACAATGTTCATCCCAGTGAGATGCTCCTGCACGAAAGTATTCAGGTTCGAAACGGCATTCCGCACCTCGTTGAACGATGTTTTTATTTTTTCCTTGAAAATGTAGGTAGCAAAAAGAAGTAGTGGAATCAATGCCAAACTCACAAATGCTAGCCTCCAGTCAGTGGCCAGCATCATTCCAAAGATGACGAACAGCATAAGGATGTCTCCAATCATCGCGGCTATTCCCTGCGTGAAAACCTCCGCGAGCGTTTCAATGTCGGATACGTTCCGTGTGACCAAACGCCCGATCGGCGTATTGTCAAAAAATTTCAGTCGAAGGTTTTGAATGTGACGATAGAGCTTGATCCGAATGTCTCGAATGATGTGCTGACCAAGCCAACCAGCTTTGTACGTGTGGAAGTATTGCGAAATGGATTCAGAGATGAGAAGGATGACCAATAGAATGATCATCGTCACGACCCCATTGTAATCGCCATTGGCAAGCTCCTTGTCGATCGCCATCTGAACAATGCGCGGACGCATCGGGCCAAGCGAAGCGATGAGGATGGTCAAGCCCACCAACACCCAGAACTGCTTCTTGTACGGTTTCACAAAGACGAACAGTCGCCTCAGGATTTTGATGTCGGCCAGATTGCCGCTTTCGGTTTTTTCGTTTTCCACTATGTATAAATCTCCTCTGGGTAGTCTGCTGACAAAAAGTAAAGCCCATCTGCCGAAACCGATCTGCCCGCTTCTCTGCGATTCTTACTGTTCAAAATGTTCTTCAGCTCTTCGATTGTTGTTTTTCCGGTCCCTACATCGAGCAAAGTTCCCACAATCGTGCGCACCATGCCTCGCAAAAATCGGTCAGCCCGAATGTGGAAAACGTATCCCACCTCTGACAGTTCCCAACTGGCCTCAAAAATATCACAATGAAAATGGTTCACCTCCGTATGTACCTTGCTGAAGGCCTCAAAATCTTTGTGGGCCTTAATCACTTCAATGGCTTCATTGATTTTCTCTACATCCAGGTCATGACTGAAAAAGCAGGACGTGTTTCTGATGAAGGCATCCTTTCGTGCATGGATTAAGTAGCGATAAGACCTGCTAATTGCATCGAAGCGAACGTGTGCTTCGTCCTTCACTTTTCTGATGGCACGAACAGCAATATCCTTCGGTAGTAAAGAATTCAGTTTGTACAGAAAATCAGAGGGCTTCTCAATTTCTGCAGCATCGAAGTGAGCAACCAAGCCAAGTGCATGTACGCCTGCATCGGTTCGGCCACAGCCCATGGAGTCTGTTTCTGTTTTGAGGAGAGTACTGAGGGCTTTGTTCACTTCGGCCTGTACGGTGTTCGCATTATCCTGAATTTGCCAACCACTGTAGTTGGTGCCTTTGTAACTGATTTCGAGGAAGTAGCGCACGTAGGCAAAATAACCGTCTTTTGGCTTGCCGGATGTAACGTGTTAGGGGAAGATTCATTTGATTTGCTGAAAATTTTACCAATGATTCAGCGCATTCAATCCGTTTTTCTTCTCATCATGGCCTTAGTCATGATCACTCTTCTTTTCATGCCCATCTGGGTAAAGGGCGACATGGACACTCAGGAGATGGTTATTCTCAATGCTTTTGAAATCTCACACGAGGATCAATCCGGAGTGATAACAAAAGTGCTCGCCACAAAAAGTACTGTCTACATTGCCATTCTTGCGATCCTGTCTGCAGCAGTTTCTATCTTCTCTATTTCACAGTATCGTAACCGCCTGAACCAAATGAAACTAGGTGCATTGAACTCACTGCTTGTGGGCGGAATTGTGGTGGCTTCTTACATCGCCATCACCAAAGGGATGAAAATGATGGATCCGTCTATGTATGGCGAATACAAAATTGGATTCTTTCTACCAGTCGTGGCGCTGATCTTCAACTCCCTATCCAACCGCTTCATCCGTCGAGACGAGAAACTAGTTCAGGATTCGAATAGGATGAGGTGATTAATTGAGGAACCCGAAAAATGATTAATCCGGGAAGATTTAAGGGGTTTGGAAAGAATTTTCAGAATATGGGCTGTGGTTGGTTTGCACTATGTGGATTCTTGGCCTTGTTCTTTGTCGTTCCTGTTTTGAATTTTCATATTGCTAACCTGATCATCGAAATGATTTGTTTTTGGACAGAGATTGAATTTCGGCAAGCAGCCATTTTCTTGTATTCACCAATCTCAGTGGTTTCTTTAATAGGGATAGCGCTATCCAAAACGAATAGATTGTTTTCTTTTTCTAGCGGCATGTTTATTTTTTCCACGAGTTACCTTCTCAGCTTTTTCATTGATTTGATTGACGAGTCTCCAGAGGTGCGCATAGTTCCTGCCTATTTGGTATGTGGCTTGATGGTTTTTGTGATTGGCAATTTCAAATATTGGTTTGGCTTGAAAAGAAGTGAAGAAACAGAATAGATCCCTCGCTTGGGTTCATGTCCTCACGAAACAAGATTCTCACTGTCACTCCGTCCATATCTTCCCTTCGATCGTCAGAATGACGTAGCGCAAGATTGCCGGACTTGTTCCGGCATCTCATAATCCCCTTAATGTCATCTCGACTGAGTAGAGAGATATTACTCAATAATGGTCCTCGTTTGCAATGAGGACTATTAAGTTCTGCCATTTCAGCATATTGGCTAAATATCACGATGCAATCTCATAATCCAATTGGTCACCACACACCTTGGCAGACTTAACAAAGATTCCTTCGGAATGACTTAGATAGTAAAAAACATGTTTGTCAATAATCTAGGTACTGTTGTTAAAAGCAAGTCGTTTGTGAAGATTTTGTAATTTAAAGTTC
>CAYGSD010000009.1:0-141649 GCA_964352625.1 uncultured Roseivirgaceae bacterium | reverse complement strand
CGGCCTTAGATGGCTTGGTTTATGATCCGAATGGCGACATAGGAGCTCAGACGGTGACGATATCCACGGATGATGGAAATAGTGGAACGGACGGGCCGGATGTAGTGAATGTATTTGTAAATACTACACCGGTTATTACTACTCCAGGAGGTCAATTGGTGCAGGATGGAAGCACGTTGACCTTTTCGACGGGCAACACGAATTTGATTTCTATATCGGACACAGACGGAGGAGCACAGACGGTTGATTTGGATGCGAGCAATAGTGGTACGTTGACCTTGGCGAGTACTACGGGTATCACCTTTGATGCGGGATCGAATGGTTCTAGTTCGATGCAAATCAGCGGCACATTGGCAGACATCAATGCGGCCTTAGATGGCTTGGTTTATGATCCGAATGGAGATGTGGGGGCACAGACGGTGACGATTTCAACTAATGACGGAAATGGAGGGACTGATGGACCTGACGTAGTGAGTGTAGGTGTGGTGCCTTACATAGTAGCAGCCTATTTCTACGATGATGGAGCAGATGGGATTGATGAAATGGTAATAGAGTTAAGCGAAAACATTGATGAGTCGACCGTTGAAGCATCTGACTTTGGGCTAACCGGTGGAACACTTGGTGTCTTTTCTGACTTTACAACAAACAGTGCAAATATTGCTAACTCACTTGACGCAAGTGCTACGGATCAATATGTGACATTTGAAGTGACGACTGCTGCCAATACTACCGTTGTTACTGGATTGACTGTCACATATACCGCAAGTGGCGGAACAGATATTTCTTCCAATGTTACCGGACTGGCTGCACCAACTCAAGCATCAATTACTGAAGTTGATCGTGCTGGGCCTGTTATCGTATCTACATCCCTAGCCTCTGGTAATAACTATGTGGATGTTACTTTTTCGGAAGGAATATACGCTTCTGATGGATCAACGGAAGTACTCTTTACGGATTTTCAAGTGGGTACCTTTAGTGACGGAGGAGACGGTGGCGCCACTGGTGTGACCATTACGGGAGTGACTTTGACAGATGGTACAGATTTGACAGCCCTTGGTGGAGGACAAACGGATTTAAGGTTAAATATTAGTGTTGCGCCGGATGTGTTTGCTGCTGAGGTTAACGATTTCTTTACCGTACAGGCGACAGATGGTGCCTCGTTGTACGATAATCAGGGACCAAATCCGATGCTTGCGGTGGAAGAAAGTGGAAATGTAAACCTCAATGTTGTTGATGCAGGAAATCAGCCTGTCTTTGTTTCGGTATTGCCTAACAGCACCAATACACTCGTAAGATTCGAATTTAATGTGGAGGTGGACGATGATGGTGATGGAAACGGCAGAATGCATTATGCTTCAGCAGGAAATCAGGAAATTGACCATGACAATTACAATGATCCTGATGGTAATACGACCTTCACTGTTCCTGAGCCTAATGGTGGTAGTTCAAGGCAAGATTTGGATGTAGTATCCGGTTTCGGAGTTCAACATCAATATGGCAGTCAATGGACAATGGACATCACAGTTGGTGGTACTACTCCAAGGGGAAACGAGACCTTTGACATAATAACCACGAGCCTTGGTTCAAACATTTTTAAATCCTTCGCCCCAGGTCAAGGAACGCCAATGTCAAGTACGGTAAGACAAGTAACTCTTGCTGACCAAATTGCAGATGATTTTGACAATGCTACGGCCATTGCTTATGATATGGATGGCGATGGAAACATTGACGAGGTGGATGTGACCATGACTGATGATATTATAGACTCTACCATAGATTTGAATGATTTCGATTTTGGAGGAGAGGCTCCTTCAGGATTTGATACGGATGGCGGAGTAGATGACAATACCTTCACTTTGCTTTTTGATTCTTATACTGGAACAGCCGTCTCCACATTGTCATTCACTACAGGCAACCTAGAGGATGATGCAGGAAGTAGTTCTTATGATGGCTCGAATCATTTGATTGGTACTGGTTCTATTACTCCAACAGACGCTGCTGGCCCGGTTGTTTTAAGTGCAACTACATACGATACGGACTTGAACGGGAACATTGATGAAATAGAAATCGAATTCTCGGAGACTTTTGATGATCTTGGTATTGATGCATCTGATTTCACCGTGAATGGTGTGTTGTTTGGTCATGGCTCATACACTGTGAGTGGCGTTTCCGTTGCTTCACCATTTGTTACATTGGATGTGTCAAAAGACGGAGCTGGTTTCGACACTAATTCCCGTCCGCAGATTACGGTTGCTGCAGATATTTTGGAAGATCAGAGTGCCCCAGACGGAGCGAATAATCAAGCGGAGACCTTCACCAACACCACTGATGGAGCTGCACCATATGTGACAGTCACCCAAATTGTTTCAACGAGTGATCCAACCCCGGATTTATCAGGATTGGTAGATGATCCTGCAGCTACTATTATTGTTGTACTTGGACCAGATGTACTTTTTGCCACAAATAACGGGAATGGAACTTGGTCTTTACCAGGATCTTCGCTTACTACTTTGAATCCTGGTGGACCCTATCAGGTGGTTTTGACGACTTTTGATGCATTTGGTAACGTGGGAACCGATGCTCAAACGAATGACATTTTAGCAGTTACAGGTGGAGTTGTGATCGCGCCTGCTGCTGAGGATATTGACATTTGTCTTGGAGAAGAAATTGTACTGTCACCAATCACGTTTGACGAAACAAGCACTGCTGATTTCTCTTCTAGCGGATCAATTATTCTTTCGCTCCCTGCAGGTTTTCAATTCAACACCACTGCATCTATAAGTGTAACTGATAATGGGGGAGACGTAACTGTATCATCCTATGAGTACATTGGAACAGCGAGTATTAGTGTTGATTTAGTCAATGATGGATCTGATGACGATGATGACGTAATCACCTTCACAGGATTGACTATTGTAGCTACTGGTAGTGTTCCTCGATCTAATCGTACGATTTCCATAAACGGTGACGCAGGTTATTCAACTGGCCAATCAGCTATTGGAGATTTGAGTAGTTTGGCAGTGGAAGCTCAACTGGCAAATGTTCAGGAAAATGACGGAGGCACATTTGTAACAGAGTGGGTTGAGAAAATAACGGCAACAACATTAATTCCTCACGGCGCAATTACAGTTTCAGGAAATGGAGCATTCGTTGATAATGAGGCCGTATCGTTTTCAGGTGGTGCTACTGGTGTGGTCGTTCCTGGAACTTCCTCTGGTACTCAAATTGAGATTTATCTAACATCGGGAACGACCATTGCAAATGGAGAAACTATAACTGGTGTTGATGGAGACACAGCTCCAGTAAATGCTGCCCCAACAGCAGGAAGTGGGTATTTGATTCCATTCAGTTTTACTGCTTTTCCAAATGGTATCGAAGCACAGTGGTGGGACGCTACTACGAATTCATTTATTACCAACCTGAGTACCGTCAGCAATATGGATTTGGGTATTTCAGGACCGGGTGTCTATTCGATTGACGTGTACGATTATGACGGAACTTGTTTGAATACCCCAAGAAGGGTGAAAATTTTAGTTTACAATGATTTGGATACTGAGGTGTTTGCGTCAAACACCTTCGAGGATAGAAGCTTTATTTCTGATAATGAGGCTGTAACACTGTACTTAAGTCAACCTACCGGAACCACTGCATCCGTCACAGGAGCCGGAACAACTGTCGGTAACCCATCGGCAACAAACCTTCAGGTGACCTTTGATCCTGGGGTGGTAGTTTCAGAAACAACTCATGTTATTACGTATACCATCTCGAATGATGTCACAGGGGATTCATTCTCAACATCTGCCAATTTTACTGTTTCCGATCCCTCTCAGACATTTGTAGAACTTACCTTGCCAGACGATGTTCTATCGGTTCAGGATTTACCGTATAGCCTCACCATAGATCAGACAGATTGGGAACCAGGACAAACGTTGAATTTCTATGAGTTTGATTTGTACACTCAGGGATTCGGGTTTGTGTTTTGGTATCACTATGGGTATCAATTCGCGACACACCCAACAGGACCATATGTCTTCAATTTTGATCCTAGAAGCTATAATTCGACGATTGGTTCTTTTAATAGCTGGAATCCGGCTAACCCAACTACGAATGGTTATGTTGATATTCCTGACGGAACGGGTCGAGCATTTTTGGTACGTCTAAATTTGAGTAACCCAAGTGTAGTGACATACCAGAATTTGTTCGTTTATGGTGAGCCAATAGTTACTTTAAATAATGTTTCTACTTCGTATTGTTACAATGACGATCCTTTTGATTTGAGTAGAGAGGCAACTTATGCCACCGGATTTGATGGCGATGCGAATAACACGTTTGCATATTGGTCACCGATCATTGATAATGATGAACTAACTATCACTACGGGCTATTATCTTTATAAAAAAACTAATTCAACGGCAACTGCTACTGGTAGCGGCTATGCCTCATCTACCAACTATGTAATAAGCCCTACTCTGGCAAGTAATACAACTTATTTTTTGGATTTGAATGACGCTTCAGGAAATGGAATTGCTGCTCCAGGATATTTTACCATTACGGACGCAGTAAGCGATACAGTATTTCATCTTGGAAACACATCATTTAGAACTGAGAATGTGCTGATAAATACGGCAGACTATACGTTACCATTGACTTTTAATTTCACAACAGATGCGAACGGAACAGATACTTCTTGGGAAGTCTGGGAATACGATTTGCATGAAGACTTTACTGGAGGTGATGCACTGAGCACTGGTATGACGCTAAGAAATGACTTCAATCCTTCTGACCCGAATCAAAATGGAACTGCCACGCAGACTGAAGGTGAGGATGGCGAATACAGAATCTTGTATTATTCAGAAGGATTAACCCCAGCGAACATTTCAGGCAAGGCTTGTCAAGATGTAACAATTAATCCTCTTCCAACTAATCCTGAGATTCATTTGTCACAAGGAGCTATTGGAAACGGTGGCGGTGATCCTTGGTATGATGGATCTGACATTGTGAATGGTATGAGCACCGTTGTGCTTGAGTATTGTGGAAATTCTGATTTCAGAAGAATTTTTGCTGATTTGTCTGCAAATGAGCACCGATTCTATTCTGATGAATTAGGAACAGATGAAATAGATGCTACTGGTAACGGCTTTATTGACAACCAAAATTTCGTGGATCACGGCGGGATTTATGATGGGGTTTCAGGAACATTTGATTTCTACTTTTCGAGAATAGAGAACGGTTGCGAATCCCTTTTGCGAAAAGTGACCGTATTTGTTTATGAAGAGACTGATGTTCCTGTTGCGACCACCACTGCCGCAAACGAAGAAGTGGATGAGGACAGTCGCTATGTTTATGAATTTTGTGATGCCTATTCACCCATCTCATTAAATGCGCTTGATATTACAGGTTCAACCCCTGATGCCTCGACTGGGCATCAAAATGCTTATTTCAGAATTTATGATCAGGATCAATCCGTTCTTGGCATTATCAATTCAAGCACCCTTAATGCAGCCGATTTTGGAGGGGTTGCTGCGGCAGGAATAACCAAAACTATTTTCGTATCGCAGGTCTGGAATGATGCTTCCGACGCTACGGGTACCGGAGGAGTGACTTGGTTGAATAATTCATTCCAATTCTTCGGCTGTGAGAGTGCGCTAGTACAATTCGATATTACAGTTTTCTCAACCCCTGCCGCTCCTATTGCTGCTGGAGTTGGTTCCGATCTCGCAGGACTTTCTGCTCCTACGATAAATATTTGTGAGGGTGAGACCTTCGACAATATTGTTCACTCAAGTGCGGGAATCGATGAGTATGTGTGGTATGAAGAGCGAACACCAGGGCCAGTTTGGACAGAAATTTTAAGAATAAATAATCTTGGGAACGTCACAACTGCTGCTCTTGAAGCTGCCTCTGCTGTAAGTGGCGAGGATTTCGATCGAGATGTCCCTGGAGTTTATAATTTCAGAATAACTAGAATATCTAATATTGGTGACGAAACAGATTTCTTAGGATGTCAGAGCAATCCACTTGATTTCAGTATAGAAGTGCATACCACGGAGACGGAGATTCCGACAATCACTCCAAGCAATGCAACTACTTACTCTGATAATGATGGTACGGATGATGTATTGTATGAAGTGTGTATTTCTGAGCATGATCCCTTAGCAACTCTCAATCCAGGGTCATCGTACACGCCAACCACGGCCAATGAATTCCTTTGGTATTCGACAGACAATAACGGCAACAATGAGGTTTTTCTATTTACTACAGCTGGAAATGCCGCTTCCGGCCCAACCTTTGATGCGCTCGGAATGGGCGCGGGAGACGTTTCGGATAATGATATTTTCTATTTCGAAGTAACTCAGCGTACGGATATTGATGATGCATTAGACGATTACGTAGGATGCGAAGGACCTCCTGTTTTTATTGAGGTTCAATTCTCAGATTTGGACGCACTTTCGGTTACTATGCCAGCCTCTACTAATGCTTCGTTAACTAATTCCTATTGCTATGATCATGGGGATTTCACTATGACATTACGAGAAGGAGGGGTAGTTATTGCGGATGTTGCTGTCACTAATTATGAAGTACGACTAGCTGGCACCTCAACGATTATTGATTTGGATCCGGGTGTTGGTGTATCACTGGCCACAGGTACTGGCAATCCAATGACTGATCTGGATGCTTGGTTTGTTGGAGGTGGAGGAGAAGCTGATCTAGTAGGAGGGGTATCGGTTACTTTAGATGTTTATTACGACTACACACATCCTACTTTAGGTTGTACTGCCTCTCATATCGAGACTCTTACAATTTATCCTGATCCGGACATAACATTTACGGTCGCTGGATTTGATTCTTCTGATCCGGATTTCAATGACGATGCTGGTACAGATTACGATGAGTTCTGCTATGATGAAGGAAGTTTTACTATCGAAGGTCTTTTGGCTGATGGGTCGGCGTTGACCAGACCTACAGGTGGGTCATTCGAAACGAGATTTCTTCCGGGTGGATCATTGGTTCCGCTTACCACAACAAACAATAAAGCTTCATTCGATCCGGTGGCTCGGCACAATGCAGCTCCAGGTGGTACTGATCCATTCAAAGGACAATCAGCGCATGAAATTGTTTTCACTTATACAGATGGTTTCGGTTGTGAAAATTCTGTTTCGACCACTGTTTATGTCAATCCAAGGCCAGAAGTGATCGAAGTAACTGGATTACCTAATTCGGATTTGGCTTTTTCTGAGCCAACCAACTACATCCGACTAATGAATCTCTGCAATGACGGCACGGATGTAAATGCTGAAATGAGGTTTTTTGATCCTACAGCTACTGATCCACTAGACCCAATGACTGATGAGGACTCTTACAATGACCTTGGCGAAGAATATACCTTCACTTGGACAATTAATGGATCTACTATTTTCACGCCTCCTGCAGGAGACAACACACTGATTTTTCCAGTAACCGTTGGGGTCACCAATTACACAATCAAGGTTGATGTGACTGATAGGAATGGATGCTCTCAGAGTTATACCGAAACTCATACTTTACAGCAGTTACCTTCTCTGAATATTACAGGTATTACAGATGGGCAAGAATTCTGTTTGGATGGGGTAGATCCAACTATTGGGCTTTCTGATGCCACGACTGATGGAGTTGGTGCAACGAATACTATTAACGTATCGAATATAGTTAGTTGGTCAATTGATTCTTACAGTGATCTTAATACCACACCTCAGCAAATAGCCACAGGAGTTGGGTCATTCCCAATAAATGATTTGTCTGCTTTGCACACGGATGCGGATTTACTATCACCAGGCTTAACCCTCGGCGGCCCAACTACCTACCATCAGATCACGATTGTATATCAGGATCCAAGTAGGAATTATCAGGGGGATGCTACAATGTGTCAGAATACGGTTATAGAAAATATCGTAATCAATCCAATTCCTCAAATATCATTTGCATATGATTTTGATCAAAACGGTAATCCTACCGACGATGCAGATCCTGATGGATTGGTGCTATGCTACGATGACGCCAATATTCTTTTGGAGGGAATTATCACCAATGCATTAGGAGTAACAAGTACTGTTAATACAGGCTCTTTCAGTGGATCTGGTTTAGTTGTTGGAACGGGTATCAATGGCAAAGTTCAATTTGATCCGTCGCAAGCCCATGGCGGAAATCCTTATTTGAACAGAAACGCTGATGGTGTAACAGGTTACGACATAGACTTCTCCTACACGGATGCGAACGGTTGTATGCATACTGTTACTAAGACTTTCTTTGTCGAACCTAGGCCGGAATTTAACCCACTTGCGATTGGTAGTCCGGAGGACGGTGACTTGATTAGAATCACCAACATATGCGATGATGATGTAGCTACGACCGGTTCTCAAACAATGGTTTCTGTTGAGATTCAGGTTATTGATCCTGACGATACTGACCCAGGAGATACTAACGAAGATGATTATTCAGCTTATGTTTTTAACTGGGTGATAAACTCAGTTGATTATGGAACCATAGGAGATGGTGTAAGCACTGGCTCCAATTTAAATACCATCACAATACCTGATAGTGAAAATACCCTGAACTTTGTGGTGACAGTTACAGATGTAAATGGTTGTTCAAGTGTGATTACCGAAACCCATGCTTTGCAATCCCTGCCTGTATTGGATTTGGATTTCAGAGATGGTTTGGGTGCCGATATTGGAAATATCTATTGCTCTAGTGATGCTTACGTAATGGATGACGCCTCACTACAAACGCCAGTACTTGCGGTTATAGATAATAACTCGGATATCGCGAGTCCAGGAACAGATGTGCCAGTTTCGGGAATACAAAGTTGGTCGGTTTTTTCTTACAATGATACAAATGGAACTACATCAACTACCAACAGCTCGGGACCTGGAACATTACCAACGCTAGATTTGGCAACACTGCATTTTGCCGGTGGAGGAAATGCCTATGTCGATCATGATGGCGATGGATCAACACCTTCTTATAGTATTGGAGGGCCTACCACTTTCCATGATATTACGGTTACGTATTTGGATCAGGAGGTTGATTATCAAGGAAATCTCACAAGTTGTCAAAATACAGTTACTGAGACTATAACTGTTTATCCAAGTACGGATATTGCCTTCTTGGTCTCTGGAAATAATGCACTTGATCCTGGTTTCGCTGGAAGTGGAACGTTGGATGAATTTTGTTATGATGATGGTGATATTCAATTGAATGGAGCCTTGGCCAATGGTAGTGTACTAGGTAGCGGTAATTTTAAAATCATAGTAGGTGCTGATGATTTCTCATCTGGTGAGTCCGATGATGTCACTCTATCGACTACCAATGGTATTGCGTTCTTCAATACTGAAAACCAGCATGATCGAGTGAGGGGTGCTAATGCAGATTTCGAACCTCAATCAGCTCACCTTGTTCAATACATATACATGGATGCTAATGGTTGTAGAAACACAGAGGAACAAACAATATATGTGAATCCACAGCCAGAGGTGGAGGGTGCCACGGGAGACAAGATTGTTTATGATGCCATTTGTGCCGGTTTCCCGATTGAGGCACATGTGGTTATTTACCAGCCGGGCACCACAACTGAGGTAGCGAGTTATTTTGGCTATGATTTCGAATGGATTACTCCCGAGGAGACGGTCTTGGTAAGTGACGATCCAAACGTAGTATTTAATACTGACAACCTAAGTGTTGGTGTAACATTGAATATTACTTCTCCCGATGGTTGCGTAACGACTGTTCAGGAGACAGATGCACAAGGTTTCCCTCCAATACCAAGTTTCACTTATGTGGGTATCACTGAGAACTCGCCGCTAGGACTGGATGTAAACTTCTTTGAGGACAATCAGCAGCTTGCGGAGGCAGATGATGAGGTTGGATTGAATTATCTATTGTTTACCATGACAGGTATCACAGGCACTACAGTAGTGCCGGATATAGTGCGAACAGCTACTTTCGGAGTGGATGCAGTCGATATGAGTCCTGTAAATATTATGGGGCTTACAGCCGGTACATATTCCGCAGAGTTGACATTAGGCACATATGATGGTTGCTTGATTTCAACTGGATCAAGGATAATTACCATTCTTCCAACCTTCGATTTGGGTGATCCAATTACTGGTGGTGGATATACAGAGTCATTTGAAGATGATAATGGTGGTTGGTACATTGAAGTTGGGTCTGAAAATGGAAAAACTGACAATAGGGTTTCTTCTTGGAGAAGAACCACCCTAGGAGCAACTGGTACACATAATGATGATATTACTAGTCTAAGTGGTGGAATGATGGTGACGAATGCGATAGACGGCACCACCTCGTACTACGGCGGTGAAATCTCCTACGTGTATTCTCCAGCGTTTGATTATGATCAGTACACTAACCCGGCTTTAAGTTTTGATTATATCCGTGACTTTGATTCTAATCGTGATGGTGTGGTAGTGCAGTTGTCTGACGATGATGGACGCACATGGACTACTTTAGGTGATAATGATATCAACTCCGGAATTAACTGGTACACCCATCAGGGGATTTCTGCTGGCCCTGGTGCTGGTGTAGGAAGGTCACCTGAAACTGGAATAAATAATGATTTGGTAGGTTTTGCGGATGTAGATTTGGATGTTAACGAAGAGGCAACTCCAGTTTGGAAGGAGGCCAGACACCAGATTTCTGAAGGCGATTATTTATCGGGTACTATTCGTTATCGATTTGCTCTAGGAGCCATCAGCGGCACCAAATCTCCCAATTCGGCTGGCAATATTGCTGATGGTTTTGCATTTGACAACTTCGAAATTTATGAAATCAATAAGCTTCTTCTAGTAGAGCAGTTTTCTTCCACATTGTCAGCTGATAGCAAGGCCAATGAAACCTTTATCAATGATGGAGGATTGGATTTGCATGAAATTGACTGGGAGCAAGGCACCCAAGGAGTATGGATAAATTACTACACAGATATGGAGAATCAAGGTTCGGTGGTGGATCCAATCAATGCAAGAAACAAGGTAGATCCTGCTACGAGAGCTACTTATTATGGGGTTTCTGATGTACCTGACACTAGGATAGCCGGGGAAGATGTTCCTTACGATCTGGACCAAACGCCTGAGGATTTTGGAAATGGATTTAATGCTATTTCGCTGCGAGATGCCGATTTTGTGGTCTATAAAGATCACCCTACAGAGCCAGATGATATTGTTATTAATCCTTCGGATAATGATGTGCTATCCGTTTCTGTTACGTTTACATCGGTTATCAGCCCTGCGGAACCTGTAAGTGAGGCAGAGATTGGTTTCTTCTTTGCGGTAGTGGAAAAGGAAAGAACTGTTACATCAGGTGAATACAACAATGAGATAATAAGATATCCATTGAGAGTTCTTTTGCCTGGTCCAGAAGGTGCGTACTACAGAGGACCTATTGTAAATGGTCAGGAATTCACCTATGATATGAATTGGACGATATCAGGAATTGATAATCCTGATAACTTAAGAGTAATTGTATTTGCTCAGTACTACAATCACCCTAATTCCAATAAAGTAGGAGGAGTAGAACAGGCGGCTTATATTGACGCTGATGGCTTAGGAAAAACCAATGCAGTTGTTGGGTTAGAGGATTTACTCACCAATGACGTGCTGGAGCTTTATCCTAACCCTGCAGATGACAAGGTCACGATGAGGTTGGCGGATGCTCCGCTGAAACCTGTGCTGTGGAGAATATCTGATCAGAGTGGAAAAGAGGTGCTTTCTGGTAGAATCGAGCGTGGTATCAAAGAAGTGACGATAGATACAGAGAACCTGCCTTCAGGAATGTATATCATCCAGATATTCAATGATCAGAATTCTTGGATACCTAAGAAGGTGATCATATCACATTAAGCAGTCCTTTCTGATTTAAAAAGTAAAGCCTTCTCTATAGAGAAGGCTTTTTTTATACCTGTGCGTTGATTCTTGATGCATTTCAGAACTGACATAAATCAGCGAAATAAGCATGGAAATATCATTAGGGCTGTTTCTAGCGGTATCTAGCTTTGGTATCATAAAGTTGCTGCCATGAAAAAGATACTTGTACCGATTGACTTTTCGAAAAATTCAAGACATGCTCTTGATTTTGCCATTGAGTTCAACGAACTCATTAAGGGAGAAATTGTTCTGATTCATGTTCTTGATTTGCCCATTACTCAGCATGGATACATTGGGCTAGCCACTCAAGCAAATCTGGAGGTGTACTATGGGAAGAAGGTTATTAACAAAACCCAAGATCAGCTGGCGGGTTGGGCACAAACGGTCTCTTCTACGGGGCAGATGGTCAGCACTATTCTGAAATATGGGAATCCCTATGAGGGCATTTCTAAATCCATTTCAGCAGAGGATGCTGACTGGATAGTAATGGGCTCGAAGGGTGCGTCCGGTCTCAAGGATATCTTCATAGGATCGAATGCCGAGCGGGTCGTGCGATTTGCTAAGAGTCCTGTGATTGTGATCAAAGGAGAAACGCATGTAGATGAAATAAGAAGTATAGTGCTGGCAACAGATGGAACCGAGTCAGGGGAGAAGTTGATCGCGAAGGTTAAACAAATACAACAGGCACTAAATCTTAAAATTCATCTGCTAAAAGTGAGAACGTACAGTCATGAGTCAGAGGAGAAGGATCAAGATATTCTACATGAATTTGCACGGCATTTTCAACTAAAGAACTACACGCTGAATTCTATTGAGGCTCCATATCCCGATGAAGGTATTGTCAAATTTGCGGAACAAATTCATTCAGGACTTATCGCCATTGGCACTCACGGTCACACCGGATTCATGCACTTGTTTGGTGGGAGCTGGGCAGAAGACGTGGTAAACGAATCTGGAATACCTGTCATGTCAGTGCAGATAGGCCAAGTCTGACAAAAATCAGCGGTATAGCTACCGCGTCTCATTTTCTTAACGGTTCAGTAGGATCAACTTTGATTAAAAATATATCGCCATGAAGAAGCTATTAATACCTGTGGATTTTTCGGAGACTAGTGAGTCCGCTGTTGATTTCGGTGTACAACTAGCCAAACGATTTGGTTACTCTATCTCATTACTTCATTCAATTAACCTTTTTGGCACCTACGAAAGTATGTATGCTGACGGCCCTCAGATCCAGTCATTTACCGACAAGTTAGTGGAGGACATGGAGATCCGGATGGATAACTTAAAGACACGTTATAGAGAAGAAGGACTTGTGATCAACACCCACATTACTAGTGAATCATTGGTTCAGGATATAAGAAAAATTGTTCGTGAGCATGACATTGATCTGATCGTGATGGGAACAAAGGGTGTGAGTGGCTTCAAGGAATTTTTTGTAGGATCCAATACCGAAAAAGTTGTAAGACTTGTTGACTTGCCGGTAATATCTATTCCAAACAAAACCAATTTGACGGACATTAGGCAAATAATGGTGCCGGTAGATCTTGGCGAAATCAGACCTTCATTTCTTACAGAAATATCTCTTCTTCAGCAGTTATTTTCTGCCTCCATAGAGTTTGTTTGGGTGAAAACCCCACACGACATTGAGAACCTTGAGCTACTTACTGAGGAGTTTAACAATCTTTTGAACGACTATGACATAGCAAGTAGTTCGTTCACCATTAAACATGATATTTTTCCTCAGGACGGAATTCTTACGTTTGCACATAATTCAGGAGCTGATATGCTGGCGATGGCCACACACTCCAGAAGAGGCATTGCACATTGGTTTTCAGGAAGTATGACGGAGGATGTAATGAACCATATTAAGCTTCCTGTTTGGTCTTTTAAAATTCAAGACGAAGAAAGACCTCTTAATCTAGAAAGTTTTCAGAAATTACATTCAGAAGACCAAATCAAAGAATTATGAAAAAAATACTTGTTCCAACCGACTTTTCTTCAGATGCTGACAATGCGCTGAACTTCGCTATACAATTCAATGAAAAAATGAAGGGAGAGATTGTGCTAATGCACGTGCTTGAACTTCCGGCTGCCTCTGTAAACTATGGAGCTGATATTACGGCCGCTACAGCGGAGGTGGTTTATCGTCGAGAGCTTATAGATGGTGTATCTTCTCAGCTTCACGAACGAGCCGATAAAGTAAAGGCCGCAGGACAAGAAGCCGCTATTCGAATTGAATATGGTAGTCCATATAAAAGTATTGGAGTGGAGATCAAAGAGGAGCGAGCTGATTGGGTGATTATGGGATCAACGGGTGCTTCGGGACTCAAAGAAGTGCTACTCGGATCGAATGCAGAACGGGTAATCAGACATTCCACTTGCCCGGTCATTACGATTCAGGAACCAACCAATTTGAATGAAATCAAAAACATGGTATTCGCATCTGACCTAAGATCAGAGGGTGATGCCATCGTGGCTAGGGCCAAGGAATTTCAAAAAATGTTTGGATTGAATATGCATGTAGTACGAGTGAAGACTCCACATAATTTCCTTACCACGGCAGCAGCTAAGGAAGAATTGGAAGCATTTGCCAAAAGAAATGACCTAGTGGATTATACCAACAATGTAGAGGAGGCGGAGTTTGCTGATGAGGGAATAGTACGGTTTGCAGAAAAGATCAATGCAGGCATGATTGTGATGGGTACTCATGGCCGGACAGGGCTTGCTCACCTACTGGGGGGTAGTCAAGCGGAGGATGTGGCTAATCATGCGACCATACCGGTTTTGACTTTCAGGATAGGTTAAGAGATTTATCAGATAAAATGGAGGCTGTCTCAAAAGTCTAAGCCTATGTCAGGTTGAGCCTGTCGAAACCTATTTCTACTAATGGAATACACATTTCGACAAGCTCAATGTGACATTGGGATAAATCTTTGACTTTTGAGACAGTCTCTTTTTAAAGTCATAAAAAAAGCCAGCTCCGAAGAGACTGGCCTTACTCATAGTGAGTGATTTAGATATGCACCTCCTTTTACTAAGACCGTGCCAAAATCGAGCTCACTTCATTTTTTAGTTTAATTTCTATCCAAACATTTTACTCACAACTAGGTCTTTGCTCCCAGGTGTGTACTTGTAAAATCCTTCACCTGATTTTGCTCCCAGATAGCCTGCCGTGACCATGTTCACCAATAGGGGACAGGGGGCATATTTCGGGTTACCGAATCCTTCGTGCATTACATTGAGAATAGAAAGGCAAACATCTAAACCAATGAAATCGGCTAGATGAAGTGGTCCCATTGGGTGAGCCATGCCGAGCTTCATTACGGTATCGATTTCTTCAACACCAGCTACCCCTTCATGCAGAGTGATGATCGCTTCATTGATCATCGGCATTAGAATTCTGTTCGCCACGAACCCTGGATAGTCGTTCACTTCCACCGGAATCTTACCGAGCTTCTGGCTCATATCCATCACTGCCTTGGTTGTGTCATCGGAGGTGGCATAACCTCGAATTACCTCAATCAGCTTCATTATGGGGACTGGATTCATAAAATGCATCCCGATAACCTTGTCCGGTCGCTTGGTTTTAGAAGCAATCTTGGTGATAGAGATAGACGAAGTATTAGTTGCCAGAATAGCTGCTTCTGGAGCATGGGCATCCATGTCGGCAAATATTTGGGACTTTATGTTGAAGTTTTCCGTGGCAGCTTCAATTACGAGATCAGCATTCTTAACACCGATTTTCATGTCGGTGAAGGTGGTGATATTATCAAGTGTGGCTTGCTTATCAGCTTCTGTGATTTTCTCTTTGCTGACCTGACGATCGAGGTTTCTAGTGATGGTTTCAATGGCGTTTTCTAGGATTTCATGACCAACGTCTATTAGCGAAACTTTGAAACCTGATTGCGCGAAAACATGGGCGATACCATTGCCCATGGTGCCAGAACCTATTACTGATATGTTTTTCATTTTTGGGAGGGGGTTGTTGTTAAGAAACCGTCATCGCGAACGAAGTGAAGCGATCTTAGTTTAGAAGATTGCATCGTAGTATCTCCTCGCAATGACGGCTATGAAAATTTATGCGTTTCTATTCAGGCAGTTCAAATCTTCAAAAGCAGACTTAAGCCTGATCATTGCCGATTTTTCACTTTCTCTTAACCAAACTCGCGGATCATAGAATTTCTTATTTGGCTTGTCGTCTCCTTCAGGATTTCCAATCTGAGCTTGCAAGTAGCCTTCATTGGTTTTGTAGAAGTTTCTGATACCATTCCAGCTTGCCCATTGTATATCTGTGTCAATATTCATTTTCACAGCACCGTACGAGATGGCTTCTCGGATTTCTTCCTGAGTAGAACCAGACCCACCGTGAAAAACGAAGTTTACAGGGTTAGCTCCAGTCTTGTGTTTTTCTATGATGTAATCCTGAGAATTCTTCAAAATTTTCGGAGTAAGCTTCACGTTACCGGGCTTATACACGCCATGCACATTTCCGAAAGCAGCTGCTACTGTAAAGTTGTCACTGATCGCTTTTAGTCTCTCGTATGAATAGTTCACTTCTTCAGGTTGAGTGTAAAGCAGCGAATTATCAACATCAGAATTATCAACTCCGTCTTCTTCACCACCAGTAACTCCAAGCTCAATTTCCAGCGTCATGCCCATCTTGGCCATTCGTTCAAAATACTTACAGGAGATATCCATGTTTTCTTCGATTGGCTCTTCCGAAAGATCGAGCATGTGTGAGGAATACAACGGGCTACCCGTTTGTTCGAAATGCTTCTCATTGGCATCCATCAACCCATCGATCCAAGGAAGTAACTTCTTAGCTGCATGATCTGTGTGCAGGATGACCGATACGCCGTACGCTTCAGCCATGGCATGAACATGCTTGGCTCCTGAAATTCCCCCGGCGATGGAGCCAATCTGACCATCATTGCCGAGTCCTTTGCCAGCAAAAAATGCTGCGCCTCCGTTAGAAAATTGAATGATTACTGGGGAGTTAACTTCTCGGGCTGTTTCGATTACCGCATTTACTGAGTTGGTTCCGATAACGTTCACTGCGGGCAGTGCGAACTCGTTCTCATTTGCATAGTTCAGTACATCGGTTACTTCTTGTCCGGTTAGGACGCCAGGTCTGAATTTCATTTGTCTTTATTAAGGTTGAAAATAGAGGGGCAAATATATACAATGGTCAATTCGACGTTGTGTGATTTCATAAATAGTCACGCAAACGAATGCAGCCTTTCACGTTTCTTCCTTCCTTGAAATAACTATCTCAATCAGAGTGGTTGCAAGAATAAGTGCACCACCAAGTAATACATTTCCTTGGGGAATTTCGGAGAGAAAAATCCAACCAAGCAAAATACCGAACAGGGGAGTAAGGTTGCTGAGCAGGCTTATGCTCGTGACACTGAAGTGACGAAAGCTTCGGACAAAAAACGAATGACCAACGGCTGTGGTAAATAAGGCTAAAATGGTCAGAGGAATCCAATTAGTGGCGAGATCATCGTTCCAGTTTAGTTTAAAAACGAATGCAACCGGAATGAGCATAACTGCCACGATTGTTATTTGATGAAACATGAGCAGCTCCCCGCTCATTTTACCAATTCTGATTTTCGCGATGATATTTCTGAAGGAATAGACCAGGGCAGATAAAATGCCGAATAAGATGCCGACGAATTGTTCATTGGCTATGGAAAACTCAGGAACGAGAAGATACAGCCCCATGAGTGCAATAATAGAAAGCGGAATGTGTCTGGTTTTTGGTTTGGTCTTGATGAATATTGGTTCCAGAATGGCCGTAATCAACGGATAGGTAAAAAGGGAAAGCATACCAATGGCAACCGTCGAAAATTTCAGAGCATAGAAATAAGTGACCCAGTGTGCACCCATAAGCACGCCGCTCAGTATAATGGATCGTCCAATGGAGCCCGAAGGTATTCTGTTGAACTTCCCCGTTAGCCGAAGGAAAAGGTAAAACGGAACTAAGGCAATGACACATCTGAGCCAGATGATCACCGGAGAGGGCAGGTCAATCCAGCGGCCCAGCACACCCGAACTAGACATGACCAATATGCCAAACATGAGCTCAGGAAGATGATTCGACGACTGGTTTTTCATTGCATCGTCAATTTAAGCCTTGCCATGGCAGACAGAAATTTTAAGAAGAGATATTTTCAATATTTCATGGAAAACATAAGAGCTTCCTTACCCGCAAAGGTTTGCATTGAGATTTATCTATTTGACCTCAAAAAACTTCATTATCATTGGTAATTACTTAAGTGGAGAAAGCATGGTTCGCTGCTTCGTGAGCTATTTTCTGCTAAGAAAGTTGATTCTGATGGCTATTACTTCTGACCCTAAAAAAACACCCAAGCGGGTGACAAGTCCGGCGCAATCTGACCAAGTATTCAATCATAGGTTGAAGAGTGGAGAGGAGACACTCAAGAAGCAGTTTTATAGCCTGTATGAAAACCAAGGCATGGTGGAGGATCATTTCGCTGATCTCCTGAAAGTGCTCAGGCAAGGGTATTCCAAACGACCCGACAATCTCAAGAAATCAGACATTAAAAGAGAAAAGGATAAGTATTGGTTCCTGGCAGAAAAATGGGTGGGAATGATGCTCTATTCAGATCTTTTTGCCGGAGATTTAAACGGTGTAAGGAAAAATCTTGACTATCTCGAAGAATTAGGAATCAACCTGGTGCACCTGATGCCCCTCTTAAAATCTCCTAAAAAGAATAACGATGGAGGGTATGCGGTTTCAGACTACCGCGATATTAACCCTGAACTTGGTACGCTTGATGACTTCAAGGCGCTAATAAAAGATCTTCATGACAGGGACATGATCGTGATGATCGATTTTGTACTGAATCATACCGCCGACGAGCACGAATGGGCTATGAAGGCACGGCAGGGAAATAAGGAGTATCAAGACAGGTACTATTTCCATCAGGATCGGACGGTGGTCAACTTATTTGAGCAGAGCTTGCCAGAAGTTTTCCCAACAACCGCACCTGGCAATTATACCTTCATTGAGGAGGTGAACAAGTGGGTGATGACGGTATTCAATACCTACCAGTGGGATTTGAATTACACCAATCCTAAGGTTTTCATCGAAATGGTGGACGTCATGATTTTCCTTTCCAATCTTGGGATTGACATTCTGAGGCTAGATGCGCTAGCATTCATGTGGAAGAAAATGGGCACGGACAGTCAGAATCTGGATGAAGCCCACCTGGTCATCAAGGCAATGAAATCGTGTATGCGAATTGTCGCTCCAGGCACTTTATTCCTGGCAGAGGCTATCGTGGCACCCTATGAAATCGTGAAGTATTTCGGAGAGGGGGATGAGCTGACCGACGAATGCGAGATGGCTTATAATGCCACCTTCATGGTCACACTATGGGACGCTATGGCAACCAAAAACAACCGACTTACTTTGACCACTCTGAGCCAAATCCCACCGAAACCCTTCGGAACTACTTGGCTGAATTATGTGAGATGTCACGACGATATTGGTCTGGGATATGAAGACACGCACGCCCAATGGTCAGGGTATGATCCGACATCTCATAGGAAATTCCTGACCGAATTTTTGTCGGGCTCACATGAGTATTCCTTTTCTAAGGGACAAAAATTCATGGAAAACGAAAAGACCGGAGATGCCAGAATTTGTGGGAGCTTGGCTTCATTAGCTGGTTTGGAAAAGGCAGTGGATGAGAAGGATGCCGAGCAAATTGAATTTGCCTGTCGTCGAATCAAAATGCTCCATAGCCTGATATTGAGCTACGGAGGTATTCCCATGCTTTACTCTGGAGATGAACTTGGCACACTGAATGACTACTCGTACCTTAAAGATTCTGCCAAAGCAGATGATAGCCGGTGGATGCACCGGCCAAGAATGAATTGGAAGCGTGCGGAGAAACGTAAGAAAAAGGAAACACTTGAGAATCGAATTTTCACTGACCTCACAACATTGATCCGAACAAGAAAGAGTAGCCCGGAAATGGCCGCTCTGAACAACCGCCAATTAGCAAATCTTGAGAACCAGCACTTGCTGGGGATATTTAGATCATCGGGTGAGCACAGTTCCTTGGTCGTATGTAACTTGAACGACCACAGCGAATCATTCAAGGGGGAACTGATCTCCATGTATGGGTTCGACCTGAGACAAAACTTTACAGATAAACTTACGTCAAAGACGTTTCAATTGGAAGCAGGGCACATTGTCCTGGAACCTTACGAGACGGTTTGGCTTACACAGAAACCTCAACCACACTAATATGCCAGGTAAAATAAGACTTTCGTTTTGGCAGATATGGAACATGAATGTTGGATTTTTCGGAATTCAATTCAGTTTCGGTTTGCAGCAAACCGCTGTTAATCCCATTTTTTCCTTCTTGGGTGCGCATCATGCCGACCTCCCTTTGTTGAATTTGGCAGGGCCTGTAACTGGCCTGTTGGTACAACCCATCATTGGGGCTATTTCCGATAAGACATGGTCACCACGGTTTGGTCGACGAAAACCATTCTTTTTGATCGGGGCGATTGTGGGTAGCATATGTCTTTTTGCATTTCCTTTTAGTTCTGAACTGTGGTTTGCCGTGGGTCTTCTTTGGGTCCTTGATGCAGGAAATAATACGGCCATGGAGCCTTACCGAGCTTTCGTAGGTGACAAACTACCAGATGATCAGCTGACCTTCGGATACCAAATGCAAAGTTTGTTTGTAGGAGCCGGAATTACTCTTGCTAATTTTTCCTTGTTTCTATTCCAAGATTGGTTTGGTTCAAATGCGGGAGACGCAGGTCTGTGCAGTACAGGAACCGAGGTAGTTAGTTCCATACCAACATGGGTATACTATTCTTTTTTCCTTGGAGCTATTGCATCTATCACCACAATTCTCTGGTCGGTGATGAAAACACCAGAAATTCCACCTTCCGATGAGGAGCTCAAATTAATGAGAGAGAAAAAGAAAAATTCCTCTTTTATGGATCGTGTCGCAGAGCCATTTATAGAAATTTATCAGGCAATTGGACATATGCCCAAATTGCTTCGCAATCTCTCATTGGTCTACTTCTTCCAATGGTATGCCCTTTTTGTGTATTGGCAATTTGTAACTCCAATGCTTAGGAAAAGCATGTTTGGCATCAGCAACGACGATCTTTCTAAGTTTGAGGCGATCAAAGAATCTTGCAAACAGGGAGCCGAAATAAGTGCGACTGATATGTCTTTTGCTCAAAACGTTCAAAATCTGTCTGAGCAGGCTTTGGGGCAGACAGGACTGATGAACGGAACATATAATCTGGTCACGATGGTGGTTGCCCTGGCACTCGTTCCATTTGCTTCAAGATTTGGCAATAAGCTGGTTTACGTTGCAAGTTTGGTATTTACAGGAATTGCCATGTTGTCCATGCCTTACATCACCAACCAATATTTGCTTCTCATCCCGATGACGCTCTTTGGGATAGGATGGGCCGCCATGATGGGGATTCCTTATTCTATGGTGTCGAAAGTTATTCCTCAAGAAAGGAGAGGGGTCTACATGGGAATTGTCAATATGATGATAGTGATCCCGATGCTGATTCAGACAGTCTCTTTCGGGCCAATCATTAAATATTTGCTTTTTGACAATGCCGTTTATGCCATTCTCTTCGGTGGTGTGTTCTTCATCTTGGCGGCTCTTTTTGCCATGAGATTAGACACGAGCGAAAAAGCGGGATTGGAGTAAGTATAAAAAGAAGACATCTCAAAAGTCAACGGCATCTCAGCAATTGTCACATTGAGCTTGTCGAAATGTGACCTTAAAAGGAACTTTTGAGACATCTTCTTGTAGTGCCTGGTTGATAGAGTCTGTCCTATTTCAGGATATGGCTGGTATCCCTTAGTACGGAGGCGGTCAGGCTATTCTGAAATCCTTTGAAAGCTTTGATCACATCATCCTGAGTGACATTGCCCTCCACCCAAAGGTCATACTTAAAGACGGCCTGATTCTTTTCCGTATCGTAGTAGGCCGTTATTTCAATAAGTTCAGAATTCACCTTGTTCACAAATTTGTACTTATCCATATCTGCAACCCCTTCTTTGAAATCATTCAAAATGGCGAATTCAATGTAGCGATTTTTGCTATCGTTGAGCAAAATATAGATGCTGTAGGTGTCTTTGACAAGCAACCCTGCGTCTGCCTCACTCAGCACGTCAATGTACGCAGACTCAAAAACCGCCTTGATGGTTTTGGAGGTCATGGTGGTGTGATCAATTATCTGATTGGATTGAGCCAATCCCAAAGTGGCAAACAGCACCATGGCTGTAGGTAGAATAATTTTTTTCATCATGTATGGTTTTAGTTTAAGTCAAAATTGACCAGAGCCATAAGGAACAACCATACCATGAGGATGGTATTTTAGCATGATTGAGGATTTTAAACGGATGTCAATGAATACCCAGCTCCATCCCCAAATGTGTCTTATTTTGATCTTATTCCACGATTTGGGTGCGTTCGCTGCGATATTGCGATGGACTCTTGCCAGCAAAGGCTTTGAATTGCTTGGTGAAGTGAGAGTAATTGGTGAACCCACTTTCGTAGCATACTTCCAGAATGCTGATTCGCTTCTCGACCAATAGTTTGGAGGCATGAACTAGGCGGTAATCATTGACGAATCGAGTGAAGGTCTTGCCGGTCACTTTCTTAAAATACCTGCAGAAGGAAGGCTCGGTCATGCTTACTTTATCGGTGATCTCTGCAAGCGTGATGGGATGTTGGAAATTCTCCCTGACGTGATTGAGCACCACATTGATTCTGTCATTGTCCTGAGGTTGGATTTCCAATGAAAACCCCTTGGCGTTCAAGGTGAGATATTCTTCTGACAGAGCGAGATCATTAAGGATACTCAGTAATTTCAATATCCTGTCAAATGGATTCAATGAAACCATCTCTTCGATTTTCGCTCCCACCTTTTCTTTTGTGTCACCATTGAAAGAGAGTCCCCGCCGAGCCCTTTCAAACAGTTCATTTATCCGGGTCATTTCCCCGGTATTGAAAAAATCATTGCCTAAGAAAGAGGGGAGCATTTGGATCACCGTTTCCCTTCGGTACCCATTGAGTCGGTCGCTGAAGCCTTGATGTGGAAGGTTGGAGCCGATCAGTACAAGCTCCCCGTCGTGAAAATAGGACAGGTGACTACCAACGTGTCGTTTACCACTTCCGCCATTTACATACACTAATTCAAGCTCAGGATGATAGTGCCAGAACGGGCGAGTATTTCTGGCTGATTGAGAAAACTGCCTGACGGTTAGAGAGTCCCCTGATTGGGGAGTAATTCGCTCAAATGCGGGGTGCTCTAGTGTTCGTCTCATGGTACTAATAAACGATGAATTACCGAAATGATGATGTTGTTTTTTGTCCTATACGTGTGCGAAATTAATATGAACACAGCAATTGTAGGTACAGTAAGGTAAAAAAGTACATGTAAAGGAGAATTCAGAAGAGCATAGTTTTCTTTTAAGGAAATATCTTTGTGTCAGGATTTCAATAGTAGTGAGGAGCAGAATCAGGGCGGAACTAATATTCTTCAGAATTAGTTGAAAATATTGAAATAATGTGCTTTTGGTTCAAAATAGTTGCTATTTGAGCGCATAGTTCCTGAAAAAATTAAAGAGAAGTAATAGTTAGCTACATAGAAAAGGGAGGTACCAATGGTACCTCTTTTTTTGCTTCATCATTAGCTGATTCATCCGATAGAAGAAGTTCTTATGTAAAATATTAGCATTGATGTGTGCCTATTTACCATGTCCAATGACAATATGGTAAATATCAGTATTTATTTGAGAATTGATGAAAGAAAATGGACATGTTTCGCTCTTACGTTTGTATTGTGATTATTCATAAACTAAAATCAGACATAATGAAAACAGTAAAGGGTATAGTAGCAGTGGCTTTGATAGTCTTAGCCAATTTAGGTTTAGCCAATGACATCTATTTCGATGTAAAGGTGGTAGGTGAGAGTAAATTTCAGCTTTCGGTAATGAACGTGAGAGGAGACGCAAATCTTTCTCTATGGGATTTGAGTGGAAAGAAGCTCTACTCAGAGACGGTCAAAAGTTTGAATTCGATAAACAAGACCTTTGACGTGTCGAGCTTACCAAACGGGAAATATACATTTCAATATGAGGACGATTTCAAAACCCAAAAGGTAACTTTTGTGGTGGATGATCAATTGACCTTCGATTTGGAATCAAGCGAGGTACATTTCCTTCCCGTAATTTCTCAAAAAGGCAACAGTGTAATGGTTGGTTTGGTAGCAAACACTCCAGAGAAATTGATCGTGTCTATTTATGATCTACGGTCTAACCTGCTTATCAAGGAGGTTATAGAAGGAGACAACTACATTGGCAAGAAGTATGATTTTTCGCAAGTGAGAAAAGGAAGTTACCATGTAGAGATTGCAAGTAGTGCCAAAACTGTGAGTAAGACGATCGAGATAAAGTAAGAGTCAGTAAATAGATTAGGTTAGGTGGGAGTCGCGCAAGCGGCTCCTTTTTTTTTAACCAAATTTGACTCGCTTGAGTCCCATCGCGCGGATCATCCAATTCGGCACACATTTTTCGGGATCTCGGTTTCTCAGATTGATATTCAGGTTGATCGGTTTGATCAACGGTACCTTGTGGGTTTCCACAAATTCTATCAGGGTTCCGTCTGGATCTTCGATATATCCCCAATGTCCATTGGCATCTCCCATCTCGAACGACTCAGCACTCAGTACTTTAAATGGGAAACCTCCAGCAGCGCATTCCTCCGTGAGTTTTTCCATATTCCTAATGTCAAAACACAAATGAATGAAGCCGAGATCACCCCAGTATCTATTTTCAAATATTTTGCGAGGGGTAGAATCTATTCGTTGGATAAGCTCCAGTTGACTATCTCCAAGCAATCGACTGAATCCGCCCTTTCTTCCGGGCTTGTGCGAAAGCAAAACTCTTCGGAATTCACCGCCTCCATTTGGTAGGCCTTTCAGGTCTTCGAATACCCCAGTTTTGTCATAGACGACCACATCGTATCCCAAAACATCTGAAAAGAGTTTCATGGAATTTTCGATGTTTGAGACACCAATTTGACTTCCAAATACACCACCAAGATCGAATGACCCTTTTTTGTACCAAGAGTTGAATTCTTTGATTTTCAGGATGTTATTTCCCGGGTCTTTTAAATAAAAACACTTTTTACCGTCCTCTTCAGTATGAATCTCAGTGAGAAGATTGGCATCCAGGCCTTTGAGCCGAGCATAACTAACCTCTACATTGCTTGACTTAATAAATGCCGTATTTATTCCAAGGTCTCCTATCTCCACTTCATGTGCTGGAGCGGTAGGTTTCCGATTGATGTATTGCCAAATTTCATATCCGCTACCCCCTTGGAGGTTCATAGCAAGAATGGCTCTTTTCTTTCTCGACTTGCCACCCATATATGGAGCCATATATGTTGCTTCGTTACTGTCGTCAAAAACAGAAACATCTGCTCCTAATCTTGTTGCATACCATTCAAACGCCTCGTCAGCGTCTTGTACTCCAATTCCAACTTGCTGGATGCCGTAGACTAATTTCCCTTCCATTTACCAAATTTTGATTCTACCCACAGTCAAATACTGAGCTAACTTATTAAAAGCAAGCTACAAAACTACCGCAAATCAGCAGTCCAACGAACTCCTAAATAAAATTCTCTACCATGAATTGGCGAATAGGCATATGAAGTGTCAAATCTGTCGCTGAAACCCGGACTAGAATTTGGGTCATTGAATGCGACCAGGGGGGACCAAGGTTGAGTGTAATTGAAGAGGTTTTGAATGCCTCCATAGACGGACAATCCTTTTTTCATGTCGTGATTTACCTGGAAATTGTGAATGGCAAATGCTGCCGATTTCGTTGGGCGAGGGGAGGTCACTTGATTGCCATTGTCATCAAGATCATAAACCAATGGTAAGGGCATGGAGCCGGTCAAACGACTCGTAAGAGATAACGTCAAATTTGCTTCGTCGAACTTGTAGTTGGCCGTGAGCACTCCTGACCATTTCGGAGCAAACTGAATTTTGATGGTTTGATTTTGCTCACGTTCAAAAACGTCTTGAATATTAAAACCAAGATTGGCGGCAAGAGGGAAAGAAAATTCCTGTTGGAGGTTGATCCCGATACCTCGACTTACGGCATATCCGCTAGTGTTTTCATAAATGATTTGATCAGGAGAGGTATCGTAATCGGGAGTGATTTTATTGGAGAAATGGGTGTAGTAGGCGTCAATGTCTATCATACCTTGACTGCCTCCAAGAACGAATACATGATTTAAGTTGACGGATAAATTATAGGATTCTTCCGGGCGCAAGGTCTCTGCTATCACCACTTCCCTCTGACCCGTCACGAATGCATGATCCTCGGTAAACAAATTGACGATTCGGAAACCTGTGCCGAAATTGGTCCTTACAGTTGTCCACTCTTTGATTTTTAGCTTGGAGCTAAGGCGCGGTGAAAAAATGACCCCATGATTTTCATACTGATCGAGTCTCGCACCTCCAAGCACCGTTAGACTATTGCTCAATTCCCATTCATCTTGCACAAAAACCCCCGGAATATATTGGCGGTCCGGCTGTGACGAACCATTACTTTCCGTTGCTATTGTATTGTCATCATATATCTGATATCGATTGGTTAGTCCAATGGTCAAATCGTGATTTTTAAAATCATTATTCCAAATAAGATTTGAAAAAAGAATGTCCTGTGAAGCTCGGTATTGATCAACTCCGTAGTAACTGTCTTGGCGGTGCGTACTGCCGGAAAAATCGAGTTTCAGGTTTTGAACAAATTCATATGAACCAAAAAGCTCTAATCTGTGAGTATAAATGCTTTCACCATACACTTCATCACTACCCCTTAGTGTTTGGTAATTTCGATCTGTCAGGTAGTCTTCAACCCCGTTTCGCCTGTCCTCATAATAGTACTTTCCTGCAAGGCTGAATTTCCTTCCCGATCTCCTAGAAATATCCCACTTTGAAAAAAATGAAACACGATCAAGGTTAACATTGTCTCCGAAACCATCCCCGTTTTCATCATCAAAATCATTGATGTAGGCATAGTTCACCCCCAGGAATCCGGCGCTTTTTCCAATTTTGGGAGCAAATGAGAAGTTTCCGAATGATTCAAGATGGCTTGTCCCCATCACATCAATGGAAGCTAAAGGCTGGGTTGCCGGATTTTTCGTAATGATGTTAATCACCCCAGCTACGGCCTCAGATCCATAAAGCGTGGAGGATGGCCCCTTGATTACTTCGAATCTATCTATGATCATGCTAGGGATTCCATTTAGTCCATAGACCGAGGCAAGGTTTCCATAAATAGGGGTGCCATCCATCAATACAGCTGTGTAAGGGCCAGGTAAACCATTTATAGAAATGCTGTTGGTGAAGCAAACCCCACAGGCGGTTACCTCCTGCACTCCGTTGATAAGTGAAATCCCTTCAACCAACCCCGAGGCGGCCGCCGGGATAGAGGTATTCATGTAATTGGAAGTGACAATATCAATTTTTACAGGAGATTGTGAGACAAATGTGGGCTGCATCGTGCCAGTGACTACCACCTCGCCCATACTAAAGGTCATTTCTGACAGCTCAATTCTTATCGGTGTGGCCCAATCTGATTCGGTAAGTACCCTGGTGACAGGCTTGTACCCAATTGAACGGATTTCAATTACAACATCATCACTAGTGTCAATAGAAAAGGAAAATTCTCCTTTTGAGTTTGTTATGGTTCCCTGATCAGTTTCAAGAATTCGAACCGTAGCGCCGGGTACTTCTCCATCCGGGCCGAGAACAACTCCAGATAAAATGGTCTGCGCTGCAAGAACGCTTACGGCAAAAGACAGTATGAATAAGAGAAATAATCGCATTAATATATTTGAAGGCACAAATTTATTAATTAGAATTAACAAAACATAAATTTAGATTAATCTAAAATTTAATTTCTTGCTAAAATGGAAGTAGAATTAAATTTGAATCTCAAACCAAAATCAAATCATGAAGATCATCTCTTACTTAATTCTCCTGACAGTATCATTTGCTGCATTCTCACAAAACCTTGAATACACTAAAAAGGGTCTGAAAAAAGATGGACAATTTGTAATGCCCAAGGATTGGGTATCTCAGTTCGAAGGGAATTCTGAGGCCATGGACTTGGCCACTAAAGGAAAATCAGCCTACAGCACGTCAACAGTCTTTGGTTTTGTTGGTGGTTTTCTAATTGGTTGGCCTATTGGAACAGCACTTGGTGGTGGAGAGCCAGAGTGGGCTATGGCTGCTGCTGGTGCTGGAGTCATTGCTATAGCCATCCCCATTGCTTCATCTTCCAAGAAGAAAATGGAAGAGGCTGTACGAATATATAATGGTGATCCCAAGAGGGAGACGTCTCAATTGAAACTTAATTTTAGTGGTAATGGAATTGGGTTAGCTTTTTCTTTCTAAATGAACATCGAGCAATTCAGAAACTATTGCCTTTCAAAAACGGGGACCACTGAGGAGACTCCTTTTGGTCCAACAACCTTGGTTTTCAAAGTAGTGGGTAAGTTGTATGCTTTGACAGGTCTGGAAACGTTCGCAAGTATAAATTTGAAATGTGATCCTGAACGGGCAATGGAACTTCGAGAAAAATACGATGGCGTAGTGCCGGGGTATCATATGAATAAGAAGCATTGGAATACGGTAATCATGGATGGCTCAATATCTGACGAACTTATCCTTGAATGGATCGACCATTCTTACGATCTTGTCGTTCAGGGATTATCTAAACAACAAAGGGGAGAGCTTGAAAAATTATGAGGTTCACAATACTAGTAGCTTTAGCAACCATTGTTTCACATCTTGGATTTGCACAAAACATGAATGATTCACCCAAAAAATACCTGGCACTTGGTGATTCTTATACCATAGGTGAGGCAGTGCCTGAGGCTGACCGTTGGCCGGTTCAACTGGTGGAAAGGTTGCGAAAGGACGATATTACTATTAAAGACCCATCAATTGTGGCTACCACGGGCTGGACAACCGATGAACTTCAAAATGCCTTGCAGCGAGTCAGACTGGACGGCAGTTTTGATTTGGTCTCACTTCTTATTGGCGTAAATAACCAATATAGAGCCTACCCGATTGAAACGTACAGAAAGGAATTTGAGGAATTGCTTGACCAGGCGATTGCCTTGGCCGATGGTGACCCTGACCGAGTTTTTGTTGTTTCCATCCCGGATTATGGGGTTACGGCTTTTGCAAAAAACAAGAATCTGGATGCAGCTAAGATTGGAAAGGAGCTAGATGCTTACAATGCCATCGCTCAGGAGATATGTGCCTCTCAAGAGGTGACTTTTTTCGACATCACCAAGTGGTCTCGAAAGGCCGCCAAGAAACCTGAGCTTATCGCGGAGGATGGCCTACATCCCTCAGGAATTATGTACAAGAATTGGGTTGACACGTGCTACAAATGGGTGTGTCAAACTTTAAAAGATCAATAACTCACGAAATCATCCAAAAAGGCGTTAATGTTTAAGTATTGAGAAATTAGGCCTAATTTAGGGGCCTGATCACCTAGTTTTTGCCTACCAGTTATGCGGCGGTTGTGTTATGCCATTATTGTTCTGCTCGCTCTTGCGTCCTGCCGCGACAAGGTGATCTGTCCTACCTTCCAAAGTACCTACATTCTCGACGACTCAGTTCGATCCACTTATTTTTCTTATTTATGGTATCTGAACGAAGATGAGCGCAAGGCTCACCTTTCTGCAAATGCTAAAATTCCACCGCCGGATTCGCTTGGCGTAACTGTAGCATCTGCGGATGAGGGAGCGGGTGTTGACTATTTCGCTTATACGGCTCAGTACAAGGTGCCACCAAGAGAGGTGAAGAGGACAAAGTATGGAATAGCAAAGCGAACTCCTGTGATTCCGAATTTGGTTCGCAATTTTCAGCTAAAAACGTCTCCAATGGAGAACGTACTTACTCCACCTGAAGTGACCAAAGAAGAAACCCCCACAGAAATGTCGGTTGATTCATCGGCTTATGCGGCGTTGGATAGTACGGCGGCCGTTGCTGAGGTGGATAGCCTGAACGTTTCTCAGCCTGCAGACTCGTTGGCTGAGGCTGAAACCAAAGAAGAAAAAGCCAAGAAAGAATGGGAGCGGTTTAAGTACGGTTTCAACCCTCTTGACAGCATGCAACCAGATCAGGAATACTACTTTAGAAAGTACGGTTGGTTGTTGCAAAATGCAGCACCCAAAGATGAGCCTGCACAAGCTGAGCAGCCGTCAGATTCTACTCAAACTGAGCGTAAGGGATTGAAGGGGCTTTTCAAGAAGAAAGACAAAACGAAGAAAGAGAAGAGAAGTAGGGAGGAAGAGTACCCGGATGAGGGAGCCAATAAAGAGGGCACACCGCCGGAGGAAGAACCAAGTGAGGAGGAGGCACTTCCGCCTGAGGAAAACGATGACGGTGGCAATTGACAGTCTCGGTTGTTCTTCCGTTCCGAAATGCTGAAACCACTCTGGCAAAAGCAATCCAATCCATTTTAGATCAGACTTTCACCAACTTTGAGTTGATCCTTGTGGACAATGACAGCTCTGATCGGTCCAATGAAATCGCGCGCTCCTTTGCTGATTCACGAATTCGATTGCTCATTGAATCGAAAGTAGGTGTAGTACATGCCGCCAATCGAGGCATGGAAGAATCCAAAGGGAAATTGATAGCTCGAATGGATGCAGACGATTGGAGTTTCCCGGATAGATTAGAACATCAGGTTAGTTTTCTAAATGAAAATCCTGATCTGGGATTGGTTTCTGGGTTAATTGATTCAATGAAACAACCAACGGAGGGTTTTCAGAAATACCTGAATTGGGTAAATCATGTGCGACAACCCAAGGAAATATATCTCAATCAATTTGTTGAATATCCGATCGTGAATCCATCAGTGATGTTTCGTCGAGAACTATTCGAGCAGCACGGAGGCTACACATCAGGTGAATTTCCTGAGGATTATGAATACTTTTTGAGACTCATTAAGGCAGGAGTCAAAATGCAGAAAGTGGATCAGGCGGTTTTACAATGGAACGACCTACCTAGCAGGCTCACGCGCACATCCTCGAATTATTCAGAGCAGGCATTCAACAGTGTCAAATCTCAGTATCTGGCTGATTGGCTAAGGATTCATAATTCGCATCATCCGGAGATTTGGGTTTGGGGAGCAGGAAAACAGGCCAGGCAAAAATCACAGGAACTTCAGAATCATGGAGTGATGATCAAAGGATACATTGACGTTTCAGACAAGGAGCAATCGGGCGACTTGCCTGTTGTTCATTTTGATGAAATCCACAAACCCGATCGTTTCATTGTTTCTTACGTGTCCAACTGGGGAGCGAGAGAGGAAATAAGAACCTATCTGTCCAAGCTTGATTGGGAGGAAGGAAGCCACTTTATTTTGGCAGGATAGAAACCCTTTGATTTAGAATCTGTCATTCTTTCAAAGATTCAAATATGAACCACTTCTCAAAGCTCGTTTATCAAATTTCTGTAAGTACTCTTTTCTTTATTCTTTCATTTTCTTCTTTGGCCCAAGGTCGAGTTCTTTATACCGGAATAGTTAATTACCTACCAGATGGCAAAGAATTCCCATTGTTCGGATTAGTAAATATTGTTGGAGGTGATCACTCAAGCGTACAGATGGGGTTAATCAACCATTCGCAGGGAAGTTTCTATGGGTTTCAGCTCGGTTTGGTGAATCAAGGAGTGGTGGACTTGAGAGGCTGCCAAATGGGACTAATGAATACTGCATCGGATGATGCTGATGGCGCACAAATAGGGCTAATCAATTCTGCCAATGAAGTGGAAGGATCGCAGATAGGCTTAATCAACAGAGCGAAACGAATAGACGGTGCACAGATTGGATTGTTGAATGTATCCAAAGTGGTTGATGGACTTCAGTTTGGCTTGGTGAACAAAAGTGATTCTGTTGGAAATGGGGTGCCCATTGGATTGCTGTATCAGGGCAAGGGTGGTTTATTCACACTGGATGTTGGGTTCACAGAAATGCACCCGCTTCAGGTTTCATTGCGTACCGGGATTGATAAAATCTACTTCATTTTAAGCACAGCCTACAGTGACAATCGTGGCGGATATGTTCTTCTAGGAACCGGTGTAGGAACTAAAATTGGTCTGTCAGAAAAGTCGAGCATTAGCCCTGAATTTCAATACATCACTGGGTTAAGCAATCGAAATAATTTCGATTATTACTCCGTCTCGCTCAACTATGGGTTGAAAACTTCCAATAAACTGGGATTCACTTTTGGGCCATCTTTTGGCTTCAATGCTGCACCGAAAGGAAAGTCAATTGTGGAAAACCCAGCCTTCATAAATCTCTCAAAATCTGATGGAAGTTCAAGGTTGGGGTTTGTGGTCGGGTTGCGAGCGTCTGTTCGTTTCGATTTAGCGAGATAACCTTATTTTCTCATAATAATCAATTGCCCTACGATCAAGTTTGGAACCCAGGAAATCCACGCAATAATCGGATACGATTCGCTGAAAGGAATTCCTGAAATTTCTGAAAGAGGAAGCCAGACTCTGAGGGTCACGGCCGCCCAGCAGACGGCAAAGCTTCTGATCATCCAAGCTCGGTGATTATCTAATTTTTTATTCCGAATAGCTATATATGCAAGTAAGGTGCATGTGAGCCAGGTCAAATCCATCAAGAAGAAACCCATTTGAGCAAACAATCCTTCACTTGCATTTACAGCAAGATAAAGCGCCGCAAATCCACTTATGAAGACAGTCGAAACATAGATCTTTCCAAGCATTCGGTGAAGACTTAGTTTATTGGCTCTGAGTTTCTTACTGAATTGTGACCACCCGGTAAGCAAGGTGATGCCTCCAAAGAAGATGTGAATGTAAAAAGCAATCCACCACCCTTGTTGATCGAGTAAAACATCTGATTTGCTTTGAAGAAGCCCAATCCGCTCAGAAGTAAGTGCATAGAGGATTGGATAAATCCCAACCACACAGGATAAGAAAGCGAACAGGAACCAAGAAACTTTTTTCATCAGGTCAAATTAATCATTTCATGCAGATTTGCCGAAATGCCCATCTACGAATTATCAAGCGATCTCATTTTTCCACCCGTTGAAGGAGCGGAGGATGGAATAGTCGCAATTGGTGGCGACCTCAGCCCTCAGCGATTGATTTTGGCCTACCGTCTTGGTATTTTCCCATGGTTCAATGAAGATCAGCCAATAATCTGGTGGAGTCCCGATCCACGCTTTGTTTTGTTCGTGGACAAAGTCCACGTTTCAAGATCAATGAGGAGAGTACTCAATTCTAGAAAATTCAAAGTCACCTACAACCAAGATTTTGAAGGGGTTATATCCAATTGTAAAACCAGTCCTAGGGAAGGTCAGGAAGGAACTTGGATCACTGCTGATATGCAGGCCGCTTACACGGAGCTTTTCAAACTCGGACATGCACACTCTGTAGAAGTTTGGCAGGATGGTGAATTGGTAGGAGGGATGTACGGTGTGCTGGTGGGGAAGGTGTTCAGCGGTGAATCCATGTTCTCGAAAGTCAGCAATGCGTCTAAGGTCGGCTTGATCACTTTTATGCATAAGTTTAGAGAAGAAGGAGGCCATCTGCTTGATTGTCAGATTCATTCGAAACACCTCGAAAGTCTTGGTGCGGAGGAGATGGATCGAGAAGAGTTTATTGCTTTTTTGGATTAATTAAATCCTGATCTTTTCATTTCCTTTGTGATATGCCTGTTCCACATCTATCCGAAGCACTTTCTTTTCCACCTGTCAATCAAGCCGAGCCAGATGGGTTGGTTGCCATTGGGGGGGATTTGAGCCCTGAGCGGCTAATGCTGGCCTATCGATCTGGAATCTTCCCGTGGTTCAATGAGGACGAACCCATCATGTGGTACAGCCCAAACCCTCGCAGTGTCCTATTGCCTGAAAACCTTCATATATCAGGAACATTGAAAAGCTTGTTAAAGCAGAATAAATATGAAGTTCGGTACAATACAGACTTCCGAGGAGTGATCGGAAATTGTCGGCAAGCTCCTAGAGTGGGTCAGGATGGTACCTGGATATCTCAGGAAATGCAGGACGCCTATATACGATTACACGAGCTTGGGCTAGCAACTTCTGTGGAGGTTTGGAGAGAGGAAAAACTGGTTGGAGGGATTTATGGAATCGACCTGGGACATGTTTTCTGTGGTGAGTCGATGTTCTCTTTGGAAAGTAATACCTCGAAAATCGCTTTGGTCACTTTGGTTCAGGACATCCAAAAGCGGGGTAGGATTTTGTTTGATTGTCAGGTGCACTCATCGCATGTAGAGAGCATGGGTGCGGTGGAAATTCCGAGGGAGGAGTTTGTGGGGTATTTGGAGGCTGGTAGTTAGTGGTTGAACCTGCCAGCATATCCAACTACCAATATCTAATTACCACTAAACCACCACATTCACAATCCGCTTTGGCACCACAATCACCTTCTTCAGCGGTTTGCCTTCAGTCCATTTTTGAACTATTTCGTCCGCTAGCACTCCAGCTTCGATATCTTCCTTACTGGCGTCAGCAGGGAAGGAGAGCTTGGTGCGAGTCTTGCCATTGATGGAGATCGGATACTCGAAGGAATCCTCAACCATGTACTTCTCCTCGAATTTCGGGAAGGTCGCATCCACCACGGAAGTTTCATTGCCAAGTTTGTGATACAATTCCTCAGAAATGTGAGGTGCAAATGGAGCCAACAAAATGGTTATTGGTTCAAGGATCGCCCGCTTATTGCATTTCAAAGTGCCTAGCTCATTAGTGGCAATCATAAAGGCGCTCACAGAGGTGTTCAATGAAAGCGACTCGCAATCGTCCTGTACTTTCTTGATCAAGCCATGAAGGATTTTCATTTCCTCTTTGGTTGGCTCATCATCAGAAACTGCGAAGCTGTCTCCATCGTGGAAGAGGTTCCAGAACTTGCGGAGGAACTTGAATACTCCATCTATCCCGTTCGTGTTCCACGGCTTGCTCTGTTCAATAGGGCCAAGGAACATCTCGTACATTCGAAGGGTGTCTGCGCCGTACTGCTGCACCAAGTCATCCGGGTTTACGACATTGAACTTGGACTTGGACATTTTTTCAATCTCCCAGCCGCAGAGATAGGTTCCGTCTTCTTCTAGAATATACTTTGCCTTTTCAACTCCTTTTGACCAGCTGGTTAAATTCTTTTGATCCAAAATATCATTTCTCACTAAAGAAACATCAACATTAAGTTTGGAAGTGCTTAATATATCAATTCTATAATTGACACTTATTCCATTAGGGAGGTTTTCGTTAATCTCTTTTTGGATTTCAATTAGCTCCGGTAGTTTATTATGATGATCCGTATTCAAGGCCTTATCTAATACACCCTTCGAAACGAATACAGGAGGTATTTTTTTGCGAATTTCGGATAATTTCTCATCGCTCCAATTTCCTGAAAATGATAACACAAAATTGATTCTGTAAACGAAATTGGATCTCCCCTGAATCATCCCCTGATTCACCAGCTTCTTGGCGAATTCTTCCACTTTCACATAGCCCAGGTCATACAAGAACTTCGTCCAGAAACGAGAGTAGAGGAGGTGTCCGGTAGCGTGCTCTGATCCACCCAAGTAGAAGTCCACTTCGCCCCAGTAATCCAGAGCCTCCTTGGAGCAGAACTCATCTTCATTCTTTGGGTCCATGTAGCGGAAGAAGTACCAGCTACTGCCAGCCCAGCCCGGCATAGTGGAAAGCTCGTATGAATGATCGTCATGATTCCAGTCCTTCGCTCTTCCTAGTGGCGGATCACCGTCCTCAGTTGGCAGGTACTCGCTTACCTCAGGTAGGTTGAGCGGAAGGTTTTCATCTTTTACCAAATGTGGAGTGCCGTCTTTATAATAGACAGGAATCGGCTCGCCCCAGTAGCGCTGACGACCGAAAATGGCGTCTCGCAATCGGAAGTTGACCTTGGCTTTCCCGAATCCTTTTTCGTCTGCGAATACCACCGCCTTTTGGATGGCTTCCTTCACTTTCAAACCGTTTAGGAAATCTGAGTTGATCACCTCGGCATCCTTGGAAGTGAAGGCTTCTTCCTGCACGTCCACATCTCCCGCAATCACCTGAGTGATCTTCAAGCCAAACTGCTTCGCAAATCGGTGGTCACGCTCGTCGTGTGCCGGTACGGCCATCACTGCTCCGGTTCCATATCCGGCTAGCACATAGTCAGCTGTCCATATGGGAATGCGCTCGTTGCTGAACGGATTAATGGCGTAAGCTCCAGTGAATACACCAGTCACCTTCTTCACATCGCTCATTCGCTCTCGCTCAGAACGATTAACCGCCTCATTCACATATGCTTCAACTTCTGCTTTTTGCTCAGGCGCGGTGATTTTTTCGATTAGCTCATGTTCAGGAGCGAGTACAGCGAAAGTTGCTCCGAAGATGGTGTCGATGCGGGTAGTGAAGACTTGGAAGGTGAGTTTGTCATCCTCATCCCCAGACCCCTTCTCCACAGGAGAAGGGGAGAAGTCCCTCTCCTTTGGAGAGGAATTTAGGGTGAGGACTTCAAGTCTCTTTCTTATTGCAGCCAAAACACTTTCAAAATCACTGTCTACTTCCTCATTTCTGACCGCCAGTACCTCATAACCTTCACTTTCCAGAAAGCTCGTTCTAGCCTCATCATACAAAGCCTGCTCAGGATCATCATGATAGCGGCCATCAATTTCAACGACCAGTTTCTCATTCAGAAAAGTAAAATCTGCAATAAAATCACCGATCGGGTGCTGTCGTCTGACTTTATATCCCAATTGTTTATTTCTTAGAGCCTGCCACATTTTGTCTTCCTGCTCAGTCGGATTCTTGCGATTCTCTCTGGCAAATTCAACAAGCTTTTTGGCATAGATGGGATTGGCAGTGGCCCAGGAGTATTCCTCATCCCCCAACCCCTTCTCCACAGGAGAAGGGGAGAAGTCCCTCTCCTTTGGAGAGGGATTTAGGGTGAGGCCATTAGAAGTGAGGTCTACCTCAAACTCCAACTCCGCGCCAATCGACTTGCCGATCCAGTTGCGTTGAATTTCTTTAATTGGTTCTGGCCAGTCGATCGTGTCGAGACCTTTAAGCAAACGATCCGCATAAGCCGTGATCCGCATGCTCCATTGCGGCATTTTCTTTTTCACCACAGGGTGACCACCACGCTCCGAGAAGCCATCTTTTACTTCGTCATTGGAAAGCACTGTGCCCAAGGCAGGACACCAGTTGACAGATGTTTCTGCGAGATACGTAAGGCGGTATTTCGATAGGAAATTCGATTGCTCTTTTTTAGAAAAACCTTTCCAGTTATCGGCGGAGATGACAGGTGTGTCCTCGTCGCAAACTGCCTTTACATTGGCATTCCCTTCTTTTTCAAGCACAGAAATCAACGAATCAATATGCTCAGCTTTGTCGGTTTCTTGGTTGTACCAACTATTGTAGATCAGCTTGAAAATCCACTGTGTCCACTTGTAGAACGACGGATCACTGGTTCGCACCTCGCGAGACCAGTCGTAAGAAAACCCAAGGCTGTCCAGTTGCTCACGGTAGCGATTGATGTTAGTTTCCGTGGTGATGGCAGGGTGTTGCCCCGTCTGAATAGCGTACTGCTCGGCTGGCAACCCGAAACTATCATAGCCCATCGGGTGAAGGACGTTGAAGCCTTTCAATCGCTTGAAGCGAGAGACAATATCCGATGCAATGTACCCGAGCGGATGGCCAACATGCAGTCCTGCCCCTGATGGGTAAGGGAACATGTCCAAGATGTAGTATTTCGGTTTGTTCGATTGGTTCGGGACTTTATAAAGTTCCTTGTCTTTCCAGTCTTCACGCCACTTCTGCTCAATCTCCTGAAAATTGTACTCTGCCATTTGCTTGGATTAAGGGCGCAAATTTAGAATAACCATCGTCATTGCGAGGACGAAGGACGAAGCAATCTTTTCGAAAAAAGGAGATTCCTTCTCTCGATTGAATCGAGATTGGATGATGGGTGAGATTTGAGATTATTTGGAGCGAATCCTCAGGGCCATTTATATACTGTACTCCCGCTATTCGCTAGATCCCGAAACTCGCACATGTCAACGCCATTGCCTTTCGTGATGCCGCTACTATCGGGGCTAAATGAAGAGTCTTTTTTGGATTTCGAGAGTATATTTGAACAATGACGACAATGCTAGAACTTGAAAAAAAGTACAATCAAGAAGCTATCAATAATGCATTTCGACTGGGAAATTTTCTGCTCGAAAGTGGTGCAAGTAAGATTGAAATACAAGACCAATTGCAAACAGACGGATGTCCTGCAGACTTGGCAGAAATGGTTGCTCAATCAATGTTGGAGATAAGAAATGAACGAACAAAAAATCAATCAGAAAATTATGTCACTATTGGTTTGGCTCTGGTCGCGTTGGCAGTAATTCTCTTTGCCATGCCAATTATCTTTGAATTTGATGTTTTTTTCATTCATTATGGTTCCTTACTTGCAGGTGTTATTTTTCTGATAGCTGGAAGATCCAAGAGAAAAGAATCAAAAGCTGAAAATTGAAAAATACCTACTGATCGCTTGTGCTTTAAGTTAGAATTCAAGTTGTAAATTGGCTCATGAAAAATCTTCTAATTCTCCTTATCATCTTGCTGTCGGCATGCGCATCCCTTAAGGATCAAGTCAAATCACGAGAGCTGCTCGCAAAATGCACGTATGAATTGAAGCGTGTAGATGTTAAGAGCATTGATTTCGATAAGATGATCGAGCTGGCGAACTCTGCCAAGAAGGTTGATTTTAAGAATCCTGACAAGAGTGTGATTCCATTGCTCAAGGAAATCAAGGATCAGAAGTTTGAGCTAAATCTGGCTAAGCTGGATTTTGAGGCAGTCATCGGAGCGAGCAACCCTAACGGGCATGAGGTCATTCTAGACTCGCTTTATTTCAATGCCTATTTGGATAACACCAAGTTTGCCAACGTCATTCATGATGGGCCGATGGTTATTCAGCCAAACTCGGAAGGGGAGTTGAAGGTAATCGTGGCAATGCCTACTACCTACAGAATTAAGAATATTCTGGATGCAGAAAACATTGTGTTAAAGGGGAAGGTGTGGCTGAAAATAGAATTGATTAAGGGGCTTCCATTTACAATTCCTTTTGAATTTGAAGTGAAGGAAAAAGTGCCAAGAGAGCAGATTCAAAAGTTGGTAGACGAACAAAAGGAGAAGGTTGTTAAGAAGATTGTAAAGGAATTAGCTGCGGATAAGGCCAAGAACCTTTTGGATAAGTTTTAAGAGTGGGACGAGTGATTACCCGCTTGTTATTTTGAATGCCATCAGGTCTGCAATGCTCTTTGCTCTTGAAATTGCTTCATCTGCAACATCGCCATCAAAATGCTCACGGACAGTCGCTTCCCAAAGTGAGACCCACTGATCAAAGTGATGTTTCTCAAAGGGAATCTTTTTGTGTAGGTCAATATGCTTGATCATTGGATTTCCTTGATAGTTCTTGGCTCCAAGAAGCATGGCATCCCAGAAATTGCAAATCCGCTCCACGTGTGCCGGCCAATCTCCTTGTACAAATTCAGTGAAAAAGTGCCCTATCTGTTCGTCCTTTAATGCCTTGGCATAAAAGCGATCGATAAGTTTTTCGATATCAACACGTGTGATGATATCACCCATTTCCTTTGAATTTGTCCACCCTTGCACTCAGTCCAATTTTTAGTTTAGTAAATGCACTCTGACCTTCCAGCTTGGCTCGCATTTTCTCACCCACTTTTTCTATCGACCTGAAGGGGCGTAGCATTACTTTGAATTCAGTGATTTTGCCGTCATCATTCCAAGTGAGGATATCGACTCCATCGATTTGAATGCCATCAATCGTCACATTGAATTCAAGAACTGCATGATTGTCATTCTCCACTTCGAGCACATATTTGAAATCCCCGGCCTCATTGAATACCTCGAAGGCGGCTCCCAGATACATTTTTGTTAGGGCCTTTCCCTTCTGTGGTTTGAAAATAATGGGCGAATAGAAAATGCACTGATCATGGATGTTTACCAAGAGTGCTTTTTTGTCTTTGTTTTCAAGCGCCTTATGCCAGGCGGGGATAGGGGATGCGTTCAAGGTCTTAGTTCTTAATGATGAAAGTGCCGTCATTCCACTCAAGAGTCACGCATTCCTGTTCTAGGCAAAACTTGATGTCCTTTCCTTTTCTGGGAAGTAAATACCTAAACTCAAAAGGATCGATTTGTGTGGCAATGTCAGGAACCAACAACTCCGAAAGCGTGCCAATCCCTGGAATCACTTTTTCGTTTTCGAGTTGCTCATATTTTCCATTTGCGAACCTCGTGAAAGACAGCTCCGATTCACAGACAGGGCCACAGCCTACCGCCTCAGTTCCGATGAGCTTTGAACCATCTGAGACATTCCAATAGCAGGAAGTAATTGTAACCTCAGCTCCTTTAGGATAATACTCTATGAATCCGTTCCTACTGTCAAGGGTTATGACTTCAAAGCCCCAGTTATTTTCGTTTACGCTTTTCAGCGTTTTCATGATTTTGTTCGAAGTAGCGCTATCACCTTTTGCTTTAAGCACCGCGGATAACATGTAGTAATTATTTCTTACCACGAACTTTTCAATACCCTTAAGTTGCTCCAGAAAACCATTCATGAAGGCTGAGTCTGAAGGGGAGAGACTCTCTGGAGGTGCCTCTTCAATTACTTCAGACTGATCATTATTCAAATCAGTTTCACTCGCTTCTGGCTGGCTTTCTTTTTTGGTCTGTGGTTGACAACTTAGTATTAAAAGAGCAAAGAGCAGGGGGTATACAGTTTTCATTCTGGGTACGTTTCGGTTTTGAAAGATACGTGAAAATGAATTTTTTAACATGTCAGGGCAATGGCCATATTTACAATTTATCCCTTATTCCGTACAATTCAAGATCACTTTTCTACATGCTGTATTTCATCCTGCAATCGCAACGAGAATTTACTAACTTCGTCCCCTCAAATTGAAGTAGAATTAACCCGAATTAAGTAGAGCATGAAGATACTCGTTTGCATCACGCATGTGCCGGACACCACGTCCAAGATTGCGTTCACAGATAACAATACAAAATTCGATAAGAATGGCGTGCAATACATCATCGGCCCATACGATGATTATGCGCTGGCAAGAGCAGTTGAATTGAAAGAAGCAACTGGTGGTAGTATTACCGTTTTGAATGTTGGTGAGGCCGAAACTGAACCAACAATCAGAAAAGCTTTGGCTATTGGAGCGGATGACGCTATTCGCGTTAATGCCTTCCCAGAGGATGCACTTTTCGTCGCAAAACAAATTGCAAAAATCGCTCAGGAGAATTCCTATGATTTGATTTTGATGGGTCGTGAGTCCATCGACTTCAACGGAGGTCAAGTGCATGGCATGGTTGGAGAGATGCTGGGAATACCTTCTCTGTCTCCAGTTATGACCTTGGATATGGATGGAACTACTGCAAAAATGACCCGTGAGATAGAGGGAGGAAAAGAATACATAGAAGCAGACCTTCCATTGGTGCTAGGCTGTCAAGAGCCAATTGCTGAGTGGAAGATTCCTAACATGCGCGGCATTATGGGTGCCCGTTCCAAGCCTTTGAACGTAGTGGATCCAACCTCTGATGCACCAGGTGCATCCGTCGAAAATTTCGAATTGCCTCCAGCAAAAAGTGGCGTGACCATGGTGGATGCGGACAACATCGGCGAACTAGTAAACCTATTGAAGAACGAAGCAAAAGTTATATAATATGTCAGCATTAGTATTTGTAGAATTAGATGAAGGAAAGGCAAAAAAATCATCGCTTGAGGCAGTGACTTTTGCAAAAGAAGCGGCTGGTGAAGCGACCGCCATTGTTTTTGGAAATATGGAATCAGGCGTTGCTGATGTCATCGGAGGAGCTGGAGCATCTAAAGTGCTGCATGTCACTGATGAGAAACTGTCCACACCAAATATCATGGCGTATTCTTCTGCAATCGCAGAGGCGATGAATGCTGGTGGACATGATACATTGGTGCTTGCAAAAAGTTCACTTGGTGATCCGGTATCGGCAAGAGTGGCGATCAAGACCAATGCATCTTTAGCAGCGAATGTTGTAGACGTTCCTTCAGGAAGCAATGTGAAGAATAGTATTTACACAGGTAAGGCATTCGCCAATACCAAGATGGGCGGAGATAAGCGGGTCATTTCTATTAAGAAAAATGCCGTCGAGGTAAAAACGGATGGTGCTTCAGCAGCGGTTGAGGTTTTTGCTCCGGCCGTGAATGACGCTGATTTCAAAGTAAAAGTGATAAAGACGGAGAAAGCCGAAGGGGATGTCCTATTGCCCGAAGCAGACATTGTGGTGTCGGGGGGTAGAGGATTGAAAGGCCCAGAAAACTGGGGAATGATTGAAGACTTGGCGAAAACGTTGGGTGCTGCCACAGGTTGCAGTAAGCCAGTTTCTGACATGGATTGGAGACCTCACCATGAGCACGTTGGTCAGACTGGAATCAAAGTGAGTCCGAGTTTATACATCGCCGTGGCAATATCTGGAGCCATCCAGCATCTGGCTGGTGTTAATTCTTCAAAATATATTGTCGTCATAAATAAAGATCCAGAAGCACCATTCTTCAAGGCGGCTGATTACGGGGTGGTAGGAGATGCTTTCGAAATTGTGCCTAAATTAACAGAGGCAATCAAGGCACAGCAGGGATAAATGGCATCTGAAAAAATACAACTGGAAATATTGGGACTGTCTTCGAGTCAGTCCCAATCTGGTTCGTTTGCGCTTGTGCTTGGGGAGGTGGGAGGCAGCAGGCGTCTGCCTATTATCATCGGTATGTTCGAGGCTCAGGCCATTGCTATTGAGATCGAGGACATCACCCCCAATCGGCCAATGACTCACGATCTCTTTCGATCGTTCAGTGTGGAGTTTGATATAAACATTGAGGAAATTGTCATTTCTGATCTAAAGGAGGGCGTGTTTTTCGCAAGGATTGTCTGTTCGCATAATGGTAAGCGCATTGAAATAGATGCGAGACCTTCAGATGCTATCGCCATTGGTCTCAGGTTCAATGTGAATATTTACACACATGAATCTATTCTGACAGAAGCGGGCATTGTGTTGACCGATGAGAATGATGAAATTGTCACGGTTGAGGAGGCCATTGCTGCAGGTGATGAACCAGCTTCTAAGGACATCAAAGATCAACCTACGGATAAATTGAAAGAATTGCTCAATGATGCATTGAAAGCGGAGGACTATGAGCGAGCTGCTAAAATTCGTGACGAGCTAAATCGAAGAAATTAATGGAATACTTGCGGGCGCTGCTGGGATTGGCAGTTTTGGTAGGCATAGGCTACCTGTTTTCTAAGGACAAGAAGAAGGTTAAGTGGCGCATTGTTTGGGCAGGCTTGCTCATTCAAATTGTTTTTGGTTTGTTAATCGGATACGTGCCTTTTGTAGAGCAGCTTTTTGGACACGTAAGTAAGGCGTTCGTTACATTTCTTAATTTTTCGCTAAATGGAGCGGAGTTTCTCTATGGAGATCTTGCACGGAACAGTGCCGGTGATCCAAACGTCAAACATAGCCTTGGCTTTCTTTTCGTGTTTCAGGCACTACCTACAGTGATTTTCTTTTCAGCGGTAACTGCAGGCCTTTACTATCTTGGAGTCCTTCAAAAAATCGTTTGGGTCTTCGCTTGGATCATGACTAAAGCGATGAAACTGTCAGGGGCTGAGAGTTTGTCTGCGGCAGGTAACATTTTTCTTGGCCAAACGGAAGCACCTCTTTTGGTTCGTCCATTCATTCCTAAAATGACTCAGTCAGAGTTGAACTGCCTCATGGTTGGTGGGATGGCCACAATTGCCGGAAGTGTTCTTGGCGCATTCGTTTCTTTTCTTGGAGGGGGTGACCCGGTGGAGCAGGCTCGTTTTGCGACCTATCTTTTGAGTGCATCGATCATGAATGCACCTGCAGCCATTATTATGGCGAAGCTTTTCTTGCCTGAGGAACATCCGGAGAAAATTGATCAGTCTATGAAGGTAAACAAAGAAGGGCTCGGGGTAAATTTTGTTGATGCGTTAGCGAGGGGAGCTGGAGATGGTGTGAAGTTGGCATTGAACATTGGTGGAATGTTGTTAGCCTTCATAGCCATCATTTTTGCTATGAATTGGATATTGGTTGATGGAATAGGAGAGTGGACGGGATTAAATACTTGGGTAGTTTCTTCAACAGACGGGGCATTTGATGGGTTTTCACTGCAATACATCCTTGGCCAAATTTTCAGACCTTTTGCTTTTATCATGGGTGTTGATTGGTCAGAGACCATTAAGGTTGGGAGCTTGCTTGGACAGAAAACAGTCATTAATGAATTTGTTGCCTACTTGAGTTTGGCTGACATGAAGGCTGATAATTTACTTAGTGAAAAGGCGATTGTAATTTCTACCTACGCACTTTGTGGATTTGCAAATTTCAGCTCTATTGCTATTCAAATTGGCGGAATTGGCGGCATGGCTCCAAATCGCTCTGCTGATATTTCGAAATTGGGAATGCGTGCGTTAATTGCGGCTACATTGGCCACAATGATGACAGCAACAATTGCAGGGGTTTTGTTGGTTTAGATTGTTAGTTTTGCATCAATACAAAAAAATGAAATGAGAAAATCGATTCTAATTGTATCCGTTTTATCCTTAGTGTTTTTGAACGCTTGTTTGGATGAGCCAACGGCTCAAAGATCATTTGAAGAACAGTTGGCGATTGATATTGATTTGATAGAAACCTACCTGGCTGAAAATGAATTAACCGCAACAAGGCATAGTTCCGGTATTTATTACGTTATACATAATGAAGGAGGTGAAAAAAAGCCTACACTTCAGGATGTTGTCGAAGTAACTTATACAGGAAAACTTCTTAGTAATGTTGTATTTGATAGCAACGACCAAGGTGTTGAATTTTTCTTAGGGCAGCTTATTGCATCTTGGCAAATTATGATACCCTTGATAGGAGAAGGTGGCCGTATGACTATCTACGCACCATCGGTGTATTGTTACGGATCTAATCCGATTGCCAATATACCAGCCAATTCATGCTTGATTTTTAATTTTGAGCTATTAGAAATCAATCCTTAAGAAAGTCCTCTTGTTTGGAGAAACTTCTTAGGGGAAATTGTCTTTCACTCGATATCGGCATCTACCTCATAGCCTTTTATCTTAATTTGGAAACTGCTGTTTGATCCATTCTTAGGAATGGCTTCTATGTAAAGCTTGTCGTTTTCCTTGATGTATTTATTGACTAGAAGTGTAGATTCATCATAATTAATTTTGCCATACTTCACGTCGGCATTTAGGGTAAAGGCTACTCCGTTCAATCCCAATTCAAGTGTTAGGTATTTACCATCAATGTCTACTAGTGTGGCATTATCAGCAACTCTTGAAATGGAAACATCATCCTCATACCCAAATAGACTGAACGAGGTGCCGAGTTGATCAATAGCATATAATCCGTACTTGCTACTTGTAGTCAGTGTATTCACAAAATTCGCTTCAAATTCGTCTTCATAAGAAGATGCAAAATCGACCGATTCAATTTTTCCAAATTCGTAATTTCCGTATTTTGTATTTTCAAATTGCATAGCGCCAGCTTCGTTTGCTGATATATCGTACTCATATAGTGTGAATGTTCCGGTACCCAGCCGCTGGCCTATCTTCATTTCTCCATACTTGAGGTTACCCTTCATCAGTCCAATATTGTTTGCTTTGATGTCCGTTTCATAACCTTCAATGTCAATCTTCTCCACGTTATTGAATTTGTATTCTGAGTATTTGTCGTTTGCCTTTAAGTAGCCCACAGTACCAAAATCAGCGTCGTTTTCATATGATTCTATATATCCTGACTCAATGCTTTGAATCTTGGTGTCGCCATACTTCAGATAAAGCTTGGCATTTGAGAAGGTACCCGCTCTTAAATCGGCTGAATATTGTGAAATGTTCACATCGGAATAATCTCCAGTCATCAAGAGATCTTTGTAGGCGGCTTTGACATTCAGTGCATTCTTTCCGGGCAACTTGATCTTGTATTCTATTCGAAGTTCCTTATCGCTGTAGCCAACTATGAAGCCGACATTTCGAGATCCTACCTGAACCCTATTGGGTTCCTCCAAGCCCGTATCGATGGTGAGTTCACCACCAGATTTAGTGATATTGTTTTTAACCTTTGACTCAAACTCATCCAGAAATTTCTTCACCCGATCATTCATGTTTCCATCAAATGTGAGGGTGGCAGTAATCTCTACTTCGTTTTTGTTCCAAGTTTCAAGCTCCATATAGGTGTGCTTTCCAAGGATATTAATTGCATCTGTACCAGAAATGGTCACGGTATGTTTGGCAGTTCTTGTTTCGCCTTCATTGAAGGCTAAAAGAACGGATGCACTAAATAGTGCTAATGTTATTAGTAGTTCTTTCTTCATTTTTTTGTCTGTTTATTTCGAGTTCTAGTTTTTTGAGTAATCTGATTTTCTTTTCATAATAGTCGACCAGGGCATTGACGAGGAGTTCTTTGTCAGCCTCTGTACCTATGTCTGCCCTGTATTGCTTATTAATTTCTTCCAGTGCCTCCAATTCTTCGAGCATCCACGAAAGTTCTTCTGAGGTCAGCACTTCCTTAATAGGAATCTGTCCAGTTAGTTGATTAATCTCCGATTGATAGGCATTTTCTACTTTTCGATACTCCTCAGAAATATCCCCAAGGCTAGCAAGTTCTTCCACCTGTTTCTGCAGGCTAAAATTGTAAACCAAAAGGCCTAAAGAAGTGACTAGCAAAATAGCCGCTGCGACCTTCCATACCTGAAAGGTTTTGCTACTCACTTCTTTTATCTCTCCCTGAATGTTTTGCCAAACATCTGATGGTGGAGTTTCCACATTCAAGTGCTCCTTGTTGTCCTTCAGTAGCTTTTCAATATCTGTTTTCATATGCTTTCTCAAGTTTTACCTTCAGCAGTTTTTTTGCGTGCCGAAACTGTGTCTTCGAGGTGGATTCAGAAATGCCCAATTCTTTTGCGATTTCGCTGTGTTTAAATCCCTCAAAAATGTGAAGAGAGAGTATTGTCCTACATCCATCTGGTAATTGTTTGATCGCCGTATGGATTAGTATCGGATCAATCATTTCATCTTCCACTTCTATTTCCAGCCCATCGTGCTCTTCCTTGATCTCATCAAATTCCAACTTCCTCCTTCGTATATGTTCCAGTCCTGTGTTCACCACAATCCTTTTGAGCCATCCGGCAAAAGCCTGATCGTTGGTCAGCATCTTCAGGTTTTTAAAAGCTTTAATGAAAGCTTCCTGAAGTAAATCCTTGGCGATCTCAGCGTCACTTACCATCCGCACCAGTGTATTGTACATAGCTTTGGAATAGCTTTCGTACAGATTGTAGGCAGCTAGCTCGTTACCCTTGCGGGCTTCACGAATCCATACAAGTTGCGATTCTGTCACACAGGTTAAGTTTCAGTTAAAAGATGTCAATCGTCAAGAATGGTTGTAAGACAAATTGAAAATAAATGAAATAAAAAAGCTCGACCAATTTGGCCGAGCTTTTAACTATTCAATCATTTAAACTAAACGTACTTTCTATTCTCTTTAGGAGCGCCCTCCATTATTTCATCATTTGCGAATTCCTCAAACTTCTTAAAGTTGTCCTGAAATTTTACGCACAGACTATTGGCCATTTTGTAGAAGCCAACATCATCTCTCCATGTTTCCCTTGGACTTAGAATTTCATTGGGCACGTCAGGGCATGTCATTGGAATTAAAGAGCCGAATATGGAATGCTGTCTGTAGCCCGAATTCCCCAACGATCCCGACAAGGCAGCTGTAATCATAGCTCTTGTGTATTTCAATTTTATCCTTTCACCCACACCATAAGGCCCACCTGTCCAGCCGGTATTCACCAGCCATACATTCACCTCGTGATCATCCATTTTCTTGCCGAGCATTTCGGCATATTTTGTAGGATGAAGAGGAAGAAATGGCGCACCAAAGCAGGCTGAAAAAACGGGTTCTGGCTCGGTGACTCCTGCTTCCGTTCCGGCCACCTTTGAAGTATATCCAGAAATGAAATGATACATGGCTTGTCCCTTGGATAGTTTCTGGATCGGAGGGATCACACCAAATGCATCGCAGGTAAGGAAGAAAATGTTTTTCGGGATGCCGCCGATCGATGGTTCCACGGCATTCCTGATATGGTAAAGAGGGTAGGAGGCTCTCGTGTTTTCAGTTACCTCACAATTCTCATAATCTGGAGTTCTTGAATCATCTTTGAAACGAGTGTTCTCGAGAATCGCTCCGTATCGAATCGCTTCATAAATGTCTGGTTCCTTCTGCGGGGACAAATCGATCACCTTGGCATAGCAGCCCCCTTCAAAATTGAAAACATTGTCTGCCGTCCAGCCATGCTCATCGTCCCCGATAAGAAGCCTGTTTGGGTCTGCAGATAGAGTTGTCTTCCCTGTTCCGGATAAGCCAAAGAAGATGGCAGTATCTTGGGTTCCAATCCCCATATTGGCCGAGCAGTGCATGCTGAGAACACCTTCTTCATGTGGAAGGAGGTAGTTGAGTACAGAGAAAATCCCCTTTTTCATTTCGCCCGAGTACGCTGTGCCGCCAATCAAAATCATCCTTTTTGTGAAATTGATGATTGCGAAATTCTCCTGTCTGGTTCCATCAAGAGCTGGATCGGCTTTAAACTCGGGTACGCAAAGGATGGTGAAGTTGGGATCGAAACTCTCCAGTTTGTATCGCTCAGGTCGTAGGAACATGTTGTAGGCAAAAAGGTTGTGCCATGCCATTGTATTTATAACCCGAACTCTCAGACGATGCGTTTTATCTGCCCCGGCATATGCATCCCGAATGTATACGTCTTTGTCTTCGAGAAACTTCGTCATCTTCTCTAGCAATTGATCGAATTTTTCTGGAGCAAAGGCAATGTTGATGTTACCCCACCAGACGGAATCCTTGGTTTTCTCATCCTCCACAATAAATCGATCCTTCGGCGAACGACCGGTGAACTGACCAGTGTCGCACATGAGAGCGCCAGTGTCTGTTAGAACGCCTTCACCGTTTTTGACGGTTTCTTCAATGAGCTCGGCTGGCGAGAGATTCCACTTTGCTGATTTCACTTTTAAACCAAGGTTTGATAAATCAAACGTTTTGGACTTCAATCCAATTTCTTGCATTTTTCTACTTTAGGAAGATTCTAAAAAGGGCTTTTAAACGTGTTTTCAAACGTTTGCGCAAAACTAATAGAACCTACTCTTTCTCAAAGAATGGATCAACGATTTCTTTTGGAGTTGGCTTGGTCATGAGACTTACAATCACCAATGCCGAAATACTGGCGATCAAAGCGGGAATGGCTATGAATTGGGAATCGAAGGGAAAGGACATGATGCCAAAATCAGCAGTGGAATTCGTAAATACAGCTCTATTCAGTACTTCGATCAGAACGACAGAAAGCATCCCAGCCAATATCGAAGCAATTCCTCCTTGTTTGGTCACACGCCTCCAGAAGAAGGTGGCCAATAAAGCAGGGGCAAGGGCCGCACCGATCATGGTGTAAGAGATGAAGGCCATTTCAAGAATTTCAGTGAATTGGGTCATGATCAGAAACGCGATCAATCCAAGCACACAAATCGACACTCGCTGGATGATCAATTTTTTCTTTTCTGAATCGGTTTTATAGAAATACTTTTCAATGATGTCTCTGGAAAAATTGGTGGAAGTGACCATTAGAAACGTATTTCCTGTAGACAAAATGATAGCGGCACCACCCGCAAAGAGTAATGATCCAATAAATGCCGGTAATTGTTCGAATCCTATTCTTAGAATAATCTCTTCAGACATAGGTCCGTTCACCGAACCATCCGGCATAAAAAATCTTGGATCGTGCGCATAGATGGCAAATCCTACAATAGCCAAAACACACATCAAAACTTCAATAAATACCACACCGATGAACATACCCATCACCGCTTTTTTGGCTGACTTAGAATCTTTCGCTGAAGAAAACTTTTGGTAGACACTGCTTTCACTCAAGAGAAGAATAAGCGTGGGAAGCATAATAGCCAAGTACCATGAAGGTTCGTGCCCACCGACTATGCTTAGGTGATCCGGGCTCACTTCTTGAATAGTGGACACCACATTCCCCCAGCCGCCAAAAGATGAAATGGCAAACGGGACGGCAAGACATATGGCCAGTATCATAATGATGCCGTTGAAAATATCGATCGAAACTATGGAGACCATACCAGCCAGTGCTGTGAAGGCAATGATGATAAGGAACGTAATTAAGGTGCCCTGCTCTACTGAGATGGCGCCTTCCGTAAGAATGGCGAGAAATCTTCCGCCTCCTTTGAATTGATACCCCGCTATGATCAAGTAAGCAACTATGATGGTGATGGTGCCGAGTAGTCTGGCCAGTGGAGCATATCTTTTTTCCAGAATATCGGTCAGGGTATATTGTGAAATCTTGCGTACCCTAGCAGCAATGAAATAAACGGCCAAAATACCTATCCATGCGCCAGCCGAAAACCAGAGTTCAGAAAACCCTACTTGAAAGGTAAGCCCAGCTGTGCCGAACAAACTACCAGACCCAATCCAGGTAGTCACTAATGTTCCGACCAAAAGGTAAACAGGGACGTTTCTTCCTGCCACCACAAAATCATCTTCATTTTTTACAGACCGACTCTTGTAAATAATGATGGTGGTAAGGACGAGAATGTAACCGAGGGTAACAATTAGGTAGGTCATTGAGTCAATGTTTGAGCTTCAATATTAATTCAAATATTGGACAGGCAACCATTCTTGCCCAGTGCTCCGTATGGGATTTGATTCACTAAAGGGTAAGCGAATGACAACACTTAATAAATTGACCAAATGGCGAAAAGCACCTTCGCTTCAGGGTTTTCAGGTTCTATTTACTATAAGCCTTGCCGCGTTGTTGACGGCCTGCGGAACTGGCTCAGATCCTGAGTTGGTCGAAGAAATTCCGGACATTGTTGACGTGGAAATTATTGAGGGGGTCTTTGGTAGTAACCTCTCTTTGACCTCTCCACATAACTACGCATCCCAAGCGATTCCTAATTATATCAATGAAGACAACACAAGTGGAAATCAAATTGAAAACAAAGTAGCAACTCTAGGGAGGGTCATGTTTTATGACAAAAATTTGTCTTCAAATAACACCGTTTCTTGCGCCTCTTGCCATCAGCAATCTGCGGCATTTGGAGATTTAAATCAATTGAGTCAGGGAGTGAATGGAGTCACAGGACGTCACTCCATGCGCTTGATCAATGCGAGGTTTTCTGATGAGGAGAGGTTTTTCTGGGATGAAAGGGCTTCTACCCTTGAGGAGCAAACGACTATGCCGATTCAAGATCACAATGAAATGGGTTTTAGTGGTCAGAATGGCGCACCCGATATTAACGACCTGATTCAGAAATTGGAACAAACTGACTACATGGTTGAGCTCTTTGAATACGCCTTTGGCGACAGTGAAATCACCGAGAATCGGATGCAGTTGGCCTTGGCTCAGTTCGTGAGAAGTATTCAGTCGTTTGACTCAAAATATGATGCGGGCAGATCTCGGGTAAATGATCGTAGAAATGATTTTCCAAATTTCTCCACTTTGGAGAACCTCGGCAAGGCTTTGTTTATGGGCCGGGCAGGTTGCGACAGATGCCATCAAGGGGATGAGTTTTCTATCGATGACAATAGCGATAATAATGGGGTCATAACAGATGCCAGTGACACCAACGGGTTGGATATTGAAGTTACACGCGCACCCACCCTTCGTGACATTTTCAATGCTAGTGGCGATTTGAATGGGCCGCTTATGCACGATGGGAGTTTTGAAACAATGGAGGAGGTCATTGCCCACTATAATCAAATCGAGGTGGATCCAAATAACAACAATCTCGACATTCGATTGTTGGATATGAGAAATAGGAACGAAGGTCAAAGTCTCGATCTTGATCAGGATGAGGTTTCAGCCATAGTGGCGTTTGTGAAAACGCTCTCCGGCTCCAATGTCTACACCGATCCAAAATGGTCTGATCCATTCAATTAAAAATTAAAAAGTTGAAAACCGATCCAACATATCCTTTCTTTGCGCTGCTTACCAGCAGCCTTAGACCTTGCTCAAGAACATTGATGATATCATCTCCGCATGCATTGCAGGGGAGCGACACGCACAGGAAACTTTGTACCGTAGTTATTTCAATTACGCCATGACCATCTGCGTACCCTACTGCAACACAGATTTTGAAGCCGAGGAAATGGTGAACGATGGTTTTATGAAGGTTTTTGATAAGATTTCGAGTTTCGACAAAAGCCGATCCTTCACACCTTGGATCAGACGAATCATGATCAACTCTGCCATCGATCACATCCGATCTCAGCGTAAGCATTATCTGAATGAAGACATTGATTCTACACCGGCAGTTACTTCGGATGATATCTCAGTATTGGATCAAATTACCTCCGAAGAATTAATGGAGAAAGTCAAGGAACTGAGCCCTGGCTATCGTTCGGTTTTCCTACTATATGCGGTGGAGGGATTCAAGCATCATGAAATTGCGGACCAACTCGGTATTTCAGAAGGCACGTCCAAGTCAAACTTTGCGAAAGCAAAGCGAAAACTTCAAGATTCACTTAAAAATTGGGGGAGCTAGCGATGGATGAGTGGAGCAAAAAAGTGGGAGATAAACTCAAGGGATATAATTACGATCGTCCCTTCGATGAAGGTAAGATGCAAGCCTTTTTTGATAAAAGGGAGGAGAATGTTAATCCTTCAAAATCACCTTCGAGAAAATGGATCATGATGGCCGCTGCTGTGTCATTTTTGATCCTAGCCACTTGGGGCGTTCATTTCTCCAATGGGGTTACTATGACTACTCAGGCGGGTGAAATAGCAAGTGTCTCATTGCCTGATGGCTCTCAAGTGGACTTGGGATATGATTCTGAAATTTCCTTTAATAAATTGACATGGAGCTGGAATAGAAATCTACAACTGGATGGAGAAGCGTATTTTGAGGTGGAAAAAGGATCTACATTTTCTGTTGTTTCTAAGAATGGAATCACCTCCGTTCTTGGCACCAAATTCAATGTTTACTCTCGGGAAAACGGGTACACCGTCGAATGCTTCGAGGGAAGAGTGAAGGTGGATTCTGGCGACCAGTCCATAGAACTGGCAGAGGATGAAGGAGTCGATTTCACAAAAAGAAAGAAACCGACCCGTTATAGCGTGAAGAGAAAAACTCCAGACTGGAAAGAGGGAGAGCTTTATTTTTCAGATGAAGATATTTCCAGTGTCCTTATTGAATTGGAGCGAGTGTACGGGGTTCGAATTGACGGAGAGAAAATCAATTCTCAGAAATACAGCGGATATTTCCCAACAGATGATTTGGAAATCGCGCTAAGATTGGTGTTCGAACCTGTGGATGTTCAGTATGAACTGAATGACAAAGTCGTCACCATAAAGTGACAATATGAGAAAGGTATTCTCCTTTTTTTTTCTCCTGCACTTTGGATTGTTTGCTCAGCAGAGCATCGTTATTGACGAGACTTTTAATAACTCGCCTCTTGAGGAAGTGTTCCTGCTTCTTAGTGAAAAATACGGTATACGTGTGGCATATGGCAAACAATATGTTAGCGGCAAGCTGGTAACTGCGGATATCAGGAAAGAGCCAATATCCCAAGCACTTGAGCTGATTCTGAAAGGTTCTAATTTAGAATTTGAAATCGTAAATCAGAGTACAGTAATTGTGCGAGCTCAGCGGACAGGGGCTAAAAGTTTTGACATTTCCGGAAAAGTGATTGATCCTGAGACTGGAGAGGCGCTTCCATTTGCGTTAGTGTCATCTGATCAAGGAAGGTCAACCATTGCCAATGAGTATGGTTATTTCAAGCTGTCTCAGCTCAGTGATTCAACTTCCATTGATGTGTCATTTGTAGGGTACAGACCTATAACTACAGTTGTGACCGCATCGTCTTCTGCCAATCTTATGGAGATAAAGTTGGTCCAAGACAATCAGCTATTAGATGAAGTGGAGGTGAGCTATGGGCAAGCTAACTCACTGGCTTCAGAAGCGGTGGGTAGGGTTAGTTTCGATCCAGAACTGGTAAAGTCAATGCCAACTACTGCGGAGAAAGACCCTCTAAGAATGACTCACCTTCTTCCAGGTGTGACTTCAACGAATGAGCTTTCATCGGGTGTGGAAATCCAAGGGGGTACGGCCTCACAGAACGTCGTGTTATTCGATGGATTTACTATTTATCATTTGGACCATTTCTTTGGGTATTTCAGTGCCATAAATCCATATGCCGTCAAATCCATGAGATTAATGAAATCTGGATACGGTGCGAAGTATGGAGGTGGAGCTTCTGGGGTTCTTGAGTTTGTAGGGAGAGATGGAAATAGAAATGATGTATCAGGTAAGCTATCAATAAGTGAGTTGAGTATCAATTCATCACTGGAAATTCCTATTTCTGAATCCACTTCCTTATTTGCGTCAGCGAGGAGGTCATATTCTGACCTGGTGAGAACCTCGTTGTTCGATCGGGTATTTGGGGAATACGAAGAGCAGTTAGATGACTCAGACCAATACGAAACGGTCGTTCCGGTTTCTTCCTACGAACCTGATTTTCACTATGACGATCTCAATTTCAAACTATCCTCTTATTTGTCAGACCGCACCAAGCTAGAGTTGAGTGTTTACAATAGCTCAGACTTACTGACATATAATCAATCCTTTCAATTGGGCTATCCAGGTGATAGTCTGGTGTTGCATGAAAATACCGGTCAGGTGAATTGGGGAAATATCGGACTGTCTACTAAGGTGGCTCGCTATTGGAACAGTGAGCACTTTACGGAGTTTTATGTTTCATATTCCAAATACGAGAGTGACTATCAGGAAGCTTCCATGCAATTTCACATAGCACCTCCTAATGTGCCCGCCTTTAGCAATCCGCTGGGGAGTCAGTCCAATGTGCAGGAAAATAGCATTGAGGATGTGAGTATAGACGTAGAACATGAATGGAACATGGGTGATGTTTTAGTGGAATTGGGGTCTCAGAATACGATCTACAGTGCATTCGTTTCGAATGAATTCAATGGAGAGAGCATTACTGACAAGCGGCAGCACACGATCGGCTTATTCACCCAATACGCCAACGCCACCTTCCAGCTTTTTACCAAATCCAGATTGGGGTTGGGTCTAAGGAATAATTACCTGACGACCACCAATCGCTTCTATGCAGAGCCCAGGATGTCGCTAGAATATGATTTGACGGAATCTGTGATGTTTCGAACAGGTGGCGGGGTTTACAGGCAATTCGTGAACCAGATCAGGACTGATAATGCACTGCAAGGGGCTAGGGACCTTTGGGTAGTAGCCGACTCTGAGATCCCCGATCAAAGGGCGCTTCATGCCTACGCAGGGTTCGTAAGATCGCGTGGGAGTACTACCATAGAATGGAACTATTACCAACGCAGCTATCAGGGGTTGCTCGATTACTCATTTACTCATGGCGGGTTGGTCACCGAATATGTGAACTACGAGGAGTTGTTTTTTGAGGGCGAGGGAAAGTCGAAAGGAATGGAGGCGGCCATTCGGGTGGAAACGAATCGCTTTCTGGGGAGTGGATCGTACACCCTAAGCAGTACCCGATATAGGTTCGAGGACATAAATAATGGAAAATGGTACTACGCAGACGTTGACCAACGACATCAGGCCACCTTGTTTGGGAGCGTGAAGCTGAAACCGTTCAATATCTTCAGTACCCTATACTATGGGTCGGGTCGGCCGTACAGTCGCTTTACCATTCCGGTGGGACTACAAGGCCCTGATCAAAATGACGGTCCAACACCTTCACCCAATGATATTTCTCTAATAAGCACGGATAAAAAGAATGATTATCGATTAGATGCATATGCTCGAATGGATTTGGGAGCTTCTTATGTCAGAAAAATCGGACAACTTGATATGACGCTTTCAGTCAATTTATTCAATGCATTTGATCGTTCGAATGTTGTGGATAATAAAATCAAGTACAGTGTAACACCGATACGGCCAAGGCCAGGCGAGCCACCTCCTAAGCCTGTTCTCACCGCAAACTATACCGATATTACCCTGATGGGGCGAACTCTTAGTTTCTCAGTAGAGTTGGAGTTTTAGAAGATTTTCCCAGATTCGCTCACGAGCTTTTCGTGTATCCGCTTGGCGTCTGATTCTTTGTCTTGTGCAAATCGATAGAGAATTCGCATGTATTCAGTGCGATCACACTCAAACACATCCCGATTCACTTGTCGAGAAAGCTTAAACTTATTTTCTGTGCCTGAATGCCAAATAATGAAGTCCATTGCGGCTTCAAGCTAATGGGAAGATGAAAATCAAGCAACGTTTTGAAGGGCGAGGTTCAAATTCTTGAGCACTTTGGTTGCGACTTTTGATTCATCGGCACCAAATTCATACGTCACATCCAGATCGTTGCTCTTTGAGAAGCGAGCATCTTCTGGGATGAATTCAAGATTATATTTTTGATCCTCTACTGAATACCAAAGCAAGTACATGACTCTTTTGTTTTAATCTAATCAAACCCTATACGTTCATTTTATCTTAAAGGGTTGCTTTAGTGTAATTCAATAGTGTGAAAATTATATTTTAAGCCTGATATTCAGGTTTTCTAGTCATTTTTAAGCTTCTGGTTATCTTTATCGATTGTATTCAATCATTAACCAAAAATCAACTTAACTCATCTATCCAATGGAGCACAAACCCTATATTGATGCTGGAACTAAATTGCCTGAGATTACGCTCAAGGCCGTAATTCTGGGTGCATTATTATCCGTAGTTCTTTCTGCTGCCAACGCTTATTTTGGTCTTTTTGCCGGCCTTACCGTTTCGGCATCTATACCAGCGGCTGTTATTTCAATGGCCTTATTGAAGGTCTTTAAGAACTCTAATATTCTTGAGAACAACCTCGTGCAAACAGCGGCATCAGCTGGCGAGTCCCTGGCAGCCGGAGTTATTTTTACCATTCCGGCGCTCGTTATCATGGGCTATTGGGAGGAATTCAACTATTTCGAAACCGTGATGATTGCCTTGTGCGGTGGAGTCCTTGGGGTGCTATTTACTATTCCTCTGAGACGTGCGTTGATCGTTGAGGAGAACTTGAAATTCCCAGAAGGTGTAGCCACAGCGGAAGTACTGAAAACCGGAGAAGAAGGAGGGAAGGCCGTGAAGTATCTAATTTGGGGATCTTTAATCGGAGGACTTTTTAAACTTGGTGATGCTGCCATGGCATTGTGGGAGGGGATTTTCGAAAGAGCCACTTTGATTCAGCAGAAGGTTTACCTCTATTTCAGCCTCAACTTATCTCCGGCGCTGGTGGCCGTTGGTTATATCGTCGGGCTTAATATTTCTACCCTTGTCTTTATGGGTGGAGTGATCACTTGGTGGATAGCTATGCCGATCTATATTGGATCGAATGGCTTTGAAGCCGTTGCTGCAGATTTGGTAGCAGCCGGAAAATTTGCCAATATCAGTGATGTAACCGTTGATAATATCGGTGGAGCACTTTGGAGCGCCAAGCTCAGATACCTTGGAGTAGGCGCCATGGTGGTAGGTGGGCTTTGGGCTTTGCTAAGCTTGGCAGGTACTCTTGGGAATGCCATCAAATCTGGTATTGAAGCCTTCAAGAAAGGTGGTACTAAAATGAATGACGTACTCCGTACGGAGTTGGACACCCCAATGTCTTGGGTAATCATTGGTGTTGGAGTGTTGGTTGTGCCAATCTTCATTATTTATCAATCAGTGATTATGGATGTACCTATCTCTATCGCGATGGCACTTATCATGGTAGTTGCAGGCTTTTTATTCTCTGCCGTAGCTGGTTATATGGCGGGACTTGTAGGAAGTTCTAACAATCCTATTTCTGGTGTTACTATCGCAACCATTCTTTCAGCATCATTGATTCTATCAGCTCTTATTGCGACAGATGGAGCTGCAAGCGGAGCAGCGGGAGCCATCCTAATTGGAGCTGTAGTTTGTTGTGCTGCCGCAATTGCCGGAGACAATATGCAGGATTTGAAAGCTGGCCATATTTTGGGAGCTACACCATTCAAGCAACAAATCATGCAGATGGTCGGGGTTGTAGCAGGTGCGTTAGCTATTCCATTTGTTCTGAATGCTTTACTAATTGCGTATGGAATGGGCGCTCCAACAGCGGAAACACCTAATTCATTAACAGCACCACAAGCCACACTGATGCAGAGTGTCGCTGAGGGAATTTTTGGTACAGGGCAGCCTATTCCCTGGAATATTGTGTATGTCGGGGCAGCTATAGCAGTGGTAATCATTATTGCAGATCAAATTCAGAAGTCACGAGGAGCGAATTTCAGATTACCGATTCTCGCGGTGGCAGTTGGACTTTACTTGCCTTTCGAGTTAGACTCTTCAATTTTTATAGGAGGTGTCCTTGCATGGATGTTGACTAAATCAACCAAAGGAGCCAAGAATAAGGATCGTGCTGATAATGCAGGGTTGTTGCTTGCATCTGGTTTGATAACAGGTGAAGCCTTGATGGGAATAGGAATTGCAATCGCAATTGTGTTGGGAGTTCAGATGGGAACACCTCACGACATTGCTTTCTTGTATGAAAATCTGGGATTGGTAATTCTAATTCTGATCTTGATTTTCATCTATCAAGTAGTCAAAAAATTAGCGAGGAGTGAGGAGTAAAGATCTTCGTCTGACAGAAATAAAAAAAAGCCCCTCCCGATAGCTATCGGGAGGGGTCTTTTTTGTCCCATTTTGAGTTGGATGAGAATCTATAGAAATAATATGAACCCTGCGACTGCTAGTCCTAATAACAGGTAAAGGATTCTTGTATGGTTCAACCGTGCTTGCATTGGCGATCTGAAGGAATTACTTCGCAACTATTGAAAGGTTACATCCTTAGTTCAAACAAAAGATGCAGATCAGCTTGGTATAGTTGCATTCCGATCTATGAAACTTTCGGTTTTATAGAAAGATGTTGGTGAGGTACTCGTTGCGCACGTTTCTGTACACATAGAAATCTGTGTCGATGCTCGCGATTTCCTTAATGTCTGCAACTTCCGATGCTATTATCAACGTGGCATCTGCCAAATCCATCGGCACATCATCGAATTTTTCACACAATTGAATAATTCTAGGAAAATGATCCTCGGACAAATCCACGATTTTTATTCCCCCGCGATTGATCCATTTGAGAAAATTGATTTGACTCTGAATGTGGAAGTCCAACATGTGGCTGACTTCAGTAATCACTGGCCATGTGGTCCAAAGAGTTCCTTCATAGGTCTCGAGGAAACGAAGAGCGGCTAGATGATAACTATCGGATCTATCGAAAAGAGCTATCAACGGACCCGCATCAATGAGCGTGTTTCTCATTGATTTTTTTCTTCAGTTTGGATTTGTACGTCTTGGATAAATCAGACTGGCCACTAGATGCCGGTCCAAATAAATCGGCTCCTAAATCAAAGGAAGTCTGTTTTTGATTGGTTTTAGAAAAGTACATGGCAAGTGCTTCTTTTACGATGGAAGACTTGGACGTTGCATTTTGCTCAGCATAGTCTCGGAGCTTTTTTTCAGTATCCTTATCGAGTCTCACGTTTAACATCCCCAAATGTATTACAAAATTGTATTACAAAAAAAGCGTTCACAAAAAAAGCCTCCCGACATGCCGGGAGGCTTTTTTTAGAATAATTGTTTGGCTTACATCATGCCGCCCATACCACCACCCATTGGAGGCATAGCAGAAGCACCTGCTTCTTCTGGAGCGTCTGCCACTACACACTCAGTAGTGAGTAGGAGAGAAGCGATAGAAGCTGCGTTCTCCAGTGCCAATCGAGTCACCTTAGTAGGGTCAATGATACCAGCTTTGAACATGTTCACATACTCGCCATTAGCCGCATTGAAGCCGTAATCGTCTTTTCCTTTAAGAACTTCATTCACAACCACAGATGCTTCACCACCTGCGTTTTCAATGATAGTTCTCAATGGAGCTTGGATTGCTAATTGAATGATCGACACACCAGTGTTCTGATCTTCATTGTCAAGTTTTAATGAATCAAGGGATTTCATTGCTCTGATCAAGGCTACTCCTCCACCAGCAACGATACCCTCTTGAACAGCCGCTCTCGTTGCGTGAAGTGCATCATCCACTCTGTCTTTCTTCTCTTTCATCTCTACCTCAGTAGCAGCTCCGATGTAAAGAATGGCCACACCGCCTGAAAGTTTAGCAAGTCTCTCTTGCAGCTTCTCTTTGTCGTAATCAGAAGTTGTGTTTTCAATTTGCTGCTTGATTTGGTTTACACGAGCTGTGATGTCAGCTTTTTTGCCAGCACCATTTACAATCGTCGTGTTGTCCTTATCAATATTGATTTTCTCAGCAGTTCCAAGATCATCAAGAGTAGCATTCTCAAGTTTGTAACCTCTTTCTTCTGAGATTACAGTACCGCCAGTCAATACAGCGATATCCTCAAGCATAGCTTTTCTTCTGTCACCAAAACCTGGCGCTTTAACAGCAGCTATTTTCAGTGAACCTCTGATTTTGTTTACCACCAAAGTGGCAAGGGCTTCACCTTCCACGTCTTCAGCGATAATCAATAGTGGTTTGCCAGTTTGAGCAGTTGCTTCGAGTACAGGAAGCAATTCTTTCATGTTTGAAACTTTCTTGTCGTAAATCAAAATGTAAGGAGATTCAAGCTCAGCATCCATTTTGTCTGTATTGGTCACAAAGTATGGAGAAAGATATCCTCTGTCGAATTGCATCCCCTCCACGGTCTTCACTTCAGTCTCAGTTCCTTTCGCTTCCTCCACAGTGATTACACCATCTTTGCCTACTTTGTCCATTGCGTCAGCGATCATCTTTCCGATTTCCTGATCGTTATTCGCTGAAACGGATGCAACCTGAGAAATCTCATCAGATGTTTTGATCTGCTTAGATTGAGATTTCAGGTTTTCAACAATTGTGGCAACTGCCTTGTCAATTCCTCTCTTAAGATCCATTGGGTTTGCACCAGCTGCTACGTTTTTGATACCATGTCCGAAAATTGCCTGAGCAAGTACGGTAGCAGTAGTTGTTCCGTCTCCAGCATCGTCTGCTGTTTTGGAAGCAACTTCTTTCACGAGTTGAGCACCCATGTTTTCAATAGGCTCCTTGAGCTCGATTTCTTTTGCTACTGAAACACCATCCTTAGTTACGGTTGGAGCACCGAATTTTTTGTCTAGGATCACGTTTCTGCCCTTTGGTCCAAGGGTTACTTTCACTGCATTAGCAAGAATGTCGACACCTCTCTTGATGCTGTCTCTTGCGTCAGTATTGAAGAATATTTCTTTAGCCATTATTTTAATTTTTAGTAGTAATTAATGTGATTAAACGATTCCGTAGATATCGGATTCTTTCATGATCAAATACTCCGTTCCGTCGATAGTGATCTCAGTTCCTGAATATTTACCGTAAAGAACCTGGTCGCCCACTTTTACATTGAGTGGTTCGTCTTTCTTGCCAGTACCGATTGCCACGATAGCACCTCTTTGAGGTTTTTCTTTTGCCGTGTCAGGGATGATGATACCGCTTGCAGTTTTTTCTTCTGCAGCCGCTGGCTCAACGAGAACCCTGTCGGCAAGTGGTTTGAAGTTAACTTTTGACATGTTGAATAAACGTTTAGTTTTTTGATTTTCAATTTCCGTCACTTGATCATTTTATGTGCCAAGTAGGGGAAAGGGCGGAATCTCTGACAATATTTCAGGCATTATGTCAGAATCTATTTGGCTTAGTGACATTTCGGTTTTAATTTTCTTAAAACGCCGATTTTATGGATACCCTGAAACATGACTGGCTGACAGAAGGACTTGTGGATTATGAGTATAAAAAGTATATCCTTCTGGCCTACCTAAAGGATATTAGAAAGAGATTTAATCATTCCGAACTTTATCCCTTTATGTCGGACCTGGTCTTCCATTATCAGAACTTGATTAAGGTAAGAGACAATAAGCAATTGCTTTTTGAGAATTTCCCAAAGACACTAAGTCGAGCTGATTTTGTAAAACTAAAATTGACTTATGATAAGCTAATCAAGGATGATGAAGTAATGAGTGTGATCGAGGACTTAATAAGCTTTGCTCTTCCCAAATTGGAACATGTATTAGAAGAAGGCAAAGAGCTTTATGAATTTGTTGAGTCCAATATAGAATTTAGCTCGATAGGAGTGGCTCCCATTTACGATCAAGAGGGCTATCTTTTGTTGAATCAAGATTGTGAGAACAAGGTGTCTATATATCGATATCAGATGACATTATTTGAACGATCTGACGAAAAGTATAGAAGTCTAACCACAGACTTCATTGGGAGTGAAGTTCGAAGTATTGTCAGTACTTTCGAGTCAATTAAAATGCGATTGATAAAAAACTTCTCTGATCTTCCTAACCCAGCTACCTACTTAGCTATAAGTAAATTGAAATTTCCCATACAGGAAACCGTACTTCCGATTGCAAAAAGAATGCTTGTAAAAGAACTCAGCTAATTATTCTGCCGAGGTACTATCATCAGCGAGAAGGTCTTCTAGATTCTCAGAGCTATCATCTGTAGAATCATCCGCGCTAGGAAAAGCTGGAGTTGAAGCAGGTGCTTGTCCGGCATTTTCTAAGTTTGGTGAAGTGATGTCACTCCCTGCGTTACTGTCAGGAACCATGACGTTTGCCCAGAGAGTAAAAACGAAAAGCGCAACAATCAAGGTCCATGTGGCTTTTTCTAGAAAGTCACCAGTCTTTTTAACACCCATCAATTGCGTAGTTCCTGATCCACCGAACTGGCTAGACAATCCACCACCTTTTGGATTTTGAGCCAGGACAACTAGCATCAATAAAATGGCAGTGATAATTATGAGGACGATAAGGATTGTGTACATGCTTTCTAACCTTGGACTTTTTCTATAAGAGCCGCAAAGTAAGATTTTTTTTCTGGGAATTTCAACATTAGTGCTTCATAGATTTGGATGGCTCGCAGTTTATTTCCTTGCTTTAAATAAATCTCAGCTAAATACTCTGATGCAACATCTGGTTGCCATTCTGTGCTTTTTTCGGATAGGTCGCTTTTGTCACCTTTAATGGACCTTCTTTGAATACTCGGATTTTCTGATATGAATTTTTCAATCAGGTCTTTGGGGCCAGATTTATCATCATCATCTCCGCCTTTCTTTTCGCCAGCATCACCGTTCGACTTACTTGATCTGGTGCTCCGTTTTCTTCGTGAGGAGGAAGCTCTTGATACTGATGAACTCATGTCACCAGTTCCTCCAAAGTCAAGGAAGGCTCGCGCAGACGACCTGCTTGCGGTCTCGTCTTCTCCAGAAGTAGTTGATTCTGTTTTTGGTGGTTCAGGTTTTTCCTTTGCGGAATCTTCAGTATTAGGAGGCGTTTGAGTCTTTTCGGATTTGTCTGTAGTACTCTCTTTAACAGGAGCTTTGGTTTCCTTTTTCGCTGCTGTCTTCTTCTTGGCAGGAGCTTTTTTGGGAGCTTTCTTATCGACTATCTCTTCCTTTTTTTCCTCGGGTTTCTCCTCTTTGATTGTTGCTGGCTTAATGGCAATACCCATCAGTTTCTCCAAGTCTTCCCTTTTTACTTTCTGGCGTTCGCCGCGACTAGCTCTAGCAGGTTCTTTCTTTTTAGGAGCTTCATCTTGAGGTTTGTCCTTAGGGTCCAGTACTGTTGTTTCCTCGTCTTCATCTCCATCATCCATATTGGTGACGATGGCTGGCCTTTCCTTTTTAGGCGGTTCAGGTTTTGGTGTTTCCTTTTCCTCAGTCTTGGCAGCTTTGGGCTCAGCCGATAGCTCAGGTTCTTTTGCAGATTTGGTGATGGTTTTTTTAGAGTCTGCTTTTTTTGCCTTGGTTTTTTTCTTAGGTTTTTCCTTCTTTTCCTCGGTAGGCTTTTCTAGGGGAGCTTTGGTTTCTGTAGCTTTTGATTTCTCCTTTAAATCATCCTCTTCAAACTCCTTCTTAAGAGAGTCTATCAGGTTAGTGATGTTCGTCTCAGGTTCTTTTTTTATTTCCTCCTCACTTGGTGCTTCTTCGGTGTGGGGAGTATCTTCTTTGTTCTCAACAGGCTTGACCAGGTCAACCTCAGAAGGTTCTTTCTTTTCTAAAGGGCGGTTAGGCACCTCTTCATCCAACTGATTCTGGATTTCAACAAAGTGAAGCCTTGACTTCTTCAGCTCCTCCATGTCTTGATGCAATTCATCGAGAATTTGATCTACATCTGAATGCACGGCCTGCATTTTGTCCCGCTTGGCTGATTCATTTTCAGCATCGGCCTTAGGAGATTCCATTTTTGGTTCTGGAGCTTTGTCGAGAACCGTGGATTTCTTATCCTCTTCTTTTGTCTCTGCAGCTATTTTAGGGGCATCCGCCAAGAAAATAACTTCACCGTTTACATATCGCTTGAGGTGCCGTCGATCAGTTGCGTAAATAGCCGCGGAGGCGATTATATCATTTTTGTTCTCACTATTTAGGTTTTTGGACGCCCTGGCCGCCACAGACTTGGCAATAGAGAAATAGGGGTAATCCACCAGCAATTGTTCGAGTTCTTCAAATTGACTGGCTGAAATGCTCTCAGGCGAGCGTAAATATTCTACAAACTTTTGCTTGTTCAAGGATTGGTGTTTGGACTAAAATTAAGGAAAATTACCAATTTGCAACCGAAGCATTGAAGATATCAAGAATAATCTGATCGAAGATTTCTTCAACCAACTGATCTTCAACACTAAGCAGGTCTGTTTGGTCTGAGTCGAAATCTTGAAAGAATCGGAAACTTTGGTCGAAATCGAATTGATCATTCTTGACATTAACATAAGTGACCTGAACGGAAATGGTTACTCTGGTTTGGTTAGAAACTTGTAGTTCATCGCCTCTTCCTGCACGCGGTGCTACGGGGGTTACTTGGTAGGTTGAAATGAAACCGTCAAACTGCAGGTCTCCATTATTATCAACAAGTTGGAGGCTGGTGTTTTGTTGAAAATAGTCTCGCATTTTCTCTGTGAAAACCTGAGACATGTTGGAAGGACCAAGAAGGGCATTATTATAGAACTGTGCAATCGAAATGGTTTTCTCATTATCAACCAAGCTAGCTCCGGTGAACGAGTAGATCGAACACCCAGATAGAGGGATCAGAAATAATACCAGTCTACAAATCCTCAATTTCATACTGTTTGATTTTTCGGTAGAGTGTTCGCTCTGATATTCCAAGATCTTGAGCAGCGTACTTTCGTTTGTTTCTATTTTTCTTCAACGCCTTTATGATCATTTCCTTTTCTTTTTTCTCTAAGGAAAGTGACTCTTCCTCGTCTTCGTGGGTAATATCCTCAATTTCTACATCATATTCATCGGAGGAATGCTCATCGGTTCTGATCAAAACTGGTTCGGTGAGAACTGGTTCCGCTGGTGTCCTTAGTTCAGGAACGTGCTCTTTCTTATCCTCAAAAAGATGTTTGTGATCTTGCAGAATTTCATGACCCGAAGCATCCTCTTTGAGGATTTCAAGAACCAACCTTTTCATTTCTGTCATGTCACTCTTAAGGTCGAACAGGACTTTGTATAAAATGTCTCTTTCTGAAAAGTTATCAGAAGCACCATCCTTGCCAATGACGGCTGGCAGGTTTCTATCAGAAGGAAGGTATTTTCTGAGTGTTTCAGGTGAAAGTTCCCGCTCCATTTCAAGCACGCTTATTTGCTGGACGAGGTTTTTCAGCTGCCTTATGTTTCCAGGAAAATGATAATTGAGCAATACTCTTCGTGCTTCTTCGGACAAAGTGAGCGGTTTGTTTCGATAGGTTTCTGATAGATCAGAGGAAAACTTCCTGAACAAAAGTGCAATGTCGTCACCTCGCTCTCTTAATGCCGGCACGTAAATAGGGACGGTGCTAAGTCGATAAAATAAGTCCTCCCTGAATTTGCCTTTGGCTACTGCATCCAGAAGATTAACATTCGTGGCAGCAATGACCCGAACATCGGTTTTTTGAACTTTTGATGAGCCTACTTTGATGAATTCACCGTTCTCTAAAACCCTAAGAAGGCGAGCCTGAGTAGCAAGTGGCATTTCTCCAATCTCATCTAAGAAAATCGTACCTCCGTCTGTAACTTCAAAATATCCTTTTCGGTGATCATGCGCTCCTGTAAACGCCCCTTTTTCATGGCCGAACAGTTCTGAATCAATCGTGCCTTCTGGAATTGCACCACAGTTTATGGCTATAAATTGTCCATGCTTGCGGTGGGAGAGCGAATGAAGAATTTTTGAAAATGATTCTTTCCCCACACCACTTTCTCCTGTAATTAGTACGGACATTTCAGTAGGCCCCACTTGAATGGCCACACGCAAGGCATGAAGCAACTTCGAGGAGTTGCCAATGATGCCGAAGCGCTGCTTTACACTAAGAATTTCTTGATCTGAAACTGGCGTCATGCTACTATTTCTCCAAATAAAGTGGCTGGATTACAATCGTGTACCTTAACATTCACGTATTGCCCTTTCTTGATATTCTTGGCTGGGAAGATGATCACCTTGTTGGCGCTGTTTCGACCCTGCATACTTTCTTTAGATTTTTTGCTGGTGCCCTCAACTAGAACTTCGAATGTACGACCAATGTCCAGCTTATTTCTTTCAAGAGAAATTTCACGCTGCTTATCAATAATTTCCTGTAGTCGCCTTTTCTTAATTTCCAGCGGAATATCATCTTCATATTTTTTAGCAGCAAGTGTGCCCGGCCTTTCGGAATAAAAGAACATATAAGAGAAGTCGTACTTCACATAGTCCATAAGCGAAATGGTATCCTGATGCTCGGACTCAGTTTCGGAGCAGAATCCAGTAATCATATCGGAACTGATACCACATTCTTCGCCAAGTATTTCTCGGATGGCGTCAACACGATTAATGTACCAATCCCGATCGTACGTTCTGTTCATCATCTCCAAAACGCGAGAGTTTCCGCTTTGTGCAGGTAGGTGGATATAGTTGCAGATGTTGTCGTATTGCTTGATCGTGTGCAGCACCTCGTTGGTGATATCTTTCGGATGAGATGTAGAGAATCGTACGCGTAGCTCTGGGCTGACCTTGGCCACCATCTCAAGTAGATGAGCAAAATTAACTACCTCATCAATCTCGTTTCTTTCAAGTCTTGCCTTATTGTTTTCCTCAGCTGACCACTTATAGGAATCGACATTTTGGCCAAGAAGTGTGACTTCTCTATACCCTCGATCAAACAAGTCTTGTGCTTCTTTGACGATGGATTGTGGATCACGACTTCTTTCACGACCTCTGGTGAAAGGAACAACACAGAAGGAACACATATTATCACATCCTCTCATGATGGAAATGAAGGCGGTGACTCCATTTGAGTTTAGTCGAACAGGTGTAATGTCGGCATAGGTTTCCTCTCTAGACAGAAAGGTGTTAACCCCTTTCTCGCCATCATCAGCTCTTTCGATAAGTTTTGGGAGGTCACGATAAGCATCAGGGCCAATGACCAAATCCACGATTTTCTCTTCTTCGAGCAGCTTAGCCTTCAATCTTTCTGCCATGCAGCCTAGTACTCCGACTGTGACATTTCGATTTTTCTTCTTCTTGATAGAATTGAAATAACTCAACCTATTCCGCACGGTTTGCTCGGCTTTTTCCCTAATAGAACACGTATTGATCAATATCAACTCGGCATCTTCAGGTCTAGCCGTGGTATCAAAACCTTCCTTTCTTAGAATTGACGTCACTATTTCACTGTCAGAGAAATTCATCTGACAGCCATAGCTTTCTATGTAAAGCTTTCGGGCTGATTTATTGGAGCCCTCTTCCGAGATTTTAAACTCACAATTCCCTGCTTCTTTTACTTCGTCAAGTACGTCGATATCCGCAATTAGTCCACTCATATCCAAGCGCAAAGATAGATGTCCTTCTCTTTTATGTGACAATCTGGCAGAGAACTTAATGATCTTTTCACACGAATAGTTTCCTTTGCCCCATGGCAATTATTCAAGAGGTACGAGGAAAGAGCCCAAAGATGGGGGCGGAGTGTTGGTTTGCGGAGAATGCGGTTGTGGTCGGTGATGTAGAAATGGGAGATAAATGCACTGTTTGGTTTGGAGCGGTTGTGCGGGGAGACGTCCATTCAATTAAGATTGGAAATAATACCAACATTCAGGATAATGCCACCATTCATTGTACTTACCAGACCGGTCCAACGGTTATTGGCTCCAATGTTACCATTGGGCATAATGCCATTGTACATGCCTGCACGTTGGAGGACAATGTGCTAATAGGAATGGGATCCATTGTGATGGATCATGCAGTGGTACAGAGTGGCGCCATTGTGGCTGCCGGTGCTGTGGTTTTGGAGAATACTATTGTGGAGGCCAATTCCATTTATGCGGGAGTTCCAGCTAAAAAGGTGAAAGAAGTGGATGGAGGAAATATTGAAATGATGGAACGAATCGCCGGAAATTACGTGAAGTACGCTTCTTGGTTTAAAAATGAAAAGATATGAACATGTTAGTCAAATTTTTGTTGAACGCTGTGGCTGTACTGGTCGGAGCATATCTATTGCCGGGCGTTTATGTTGAAGGGTTTTTAACGGCTTTTGTTATAGCTGTTGTCTTAGGGCTACTAAATGTAACCGTCAAGCCATTGCTAATAATTTTGACCATTCCTGCCACGGTGCTGACTTTAGGCCTTTTCCTTCTTGTCATCAACGCTGTGGTAATTATGATTGCCGACAGTCTTGTTTCAGGATTTGCGGTTGATAATTTTTGGTGGGCTCTGCTCTTTAGTATTATCCTTTGGCTGATAAATTCCCTATTCAAGGACATCAGTGGTGACAAGGATCGATCTGCCAGGACACGCTAAGTCTTTTTATGTTTTTTATTTGAACTCCGCTACTTAGTCCAGTGGTCTGAAGTAGGGGACGGCATGTAAAAGCCAAATGGATCTTCGTCGAAGTGCGATGAATACCACGGTTTATGTGTCACTGATCGTAGATCTGCCAACTTGATGTCTCTAGGGTCCGCATGACCAAGTATTTTTGTTAATTCCAACATATCATGATGAAATCCTGCTAGATATTGGTGAATTCTTGTTGACTTCTCAGGGATGTTAATTCCATGCATTCTCCATTTATTATTGGTTGTAATTCCTGTCGGGCATTCATTTGTGTGACATTTAAGTGCCTGAATGCAGCCAATGGAAAGCATAGCGGCTCTTGCCGTCTCGATGGTATCGGCTCCCACAGCAAAGGCGAGTGCTGCATGAGCAGGGGTGAAAATTCTTCCCGAAGCACTGAGTACAACTCTATCTCTAATTCCAGCTTTGACCAGAGCTCTGTGCAGATACGCGGTAGTTTCGACTGCATTGCCATATCCTACATAATTGACAAAGAGATTTGGCCCAGCTCCGGTTCCGCCATCTGCACCATCAAGTTGGATCATATCGGGCCCTTCTCCGGTTGCTTTCATGGCATCTACCAAAAGATCAATCTCAGATAGCCTGCCAATACACATTTTGATTCCTACAGGAAGTCCACTCAACTGCCGAATGTGTTTTGTGAAATCCATTAATTTCAAAATGGCTCCTTTAGAATCGGTATCATACAGTTCTGCATGTTGCGGAGGTGATACCACTGTTTTACCGACCATAACTTTTCTTACGTCAGCAATCTCAGGAGTAACCTTAGCGCCTGGTAGGTGCCCGCCAATACCTGGTTTGGCACCTTGAGATATTTTCAATTGAATTGCTTTGATATTGGGAAACTCATTTAATGTTTCCTTGAAGAGCCCTTCGTCCAAAACTCGAGTGGGTTCACCATTGGGTAGGGTGGCGTCTTTTCCAGCGCCAAATTTACCAGTGCCTAGCTGCCACACCACATCATTTCCAGCTATCGCATGCGGGCCACAACCTCCTTCACCTGTATTGACAAAGGCAACATCCTTTGCCCCCAAGCTCAAACATTCCGCGGCTTTATGATTCAAAGCTCCGTAACTCATAGCCGAGATATTGACGGAATTTTTGATAAGAAATGGTTGTACATTTTCTCTATGAGCCCCAACAGTAACCCCGTATGTAGGCTCGCCTGATACCCCAAAATTCTTATGAAGTAGCCGAGTGCTTGCCGTATTTTCAGGATCATATATGTCCAGTTCCGTACCGAAACTGGATAAAGATTTCATGCCCTTTGCTTTTTGATAAATGTAATCCCTCACGATCTTGGGCATGGGACGCCCGTCGGTATTGGTTTCATTGAAATACTGCAGGTATTTATCTCTGAAGACATTCTCAAAAATGTATCTAAGCCTTCCTATGGGGCCATAAACTCGCGTAATGGTGTGATCATCTTGAATGAATGTATCTCTGATTCCGAAGAGGAGTAACGAGAGGAATAATGAGGAGCCTCCCCATTCCCATCCTTTGTAAATCCAAAGTGGTATAGAACCTATGGCCAAAAGAAGTGATAAATACTCAACGGGTCTCTGAAGAGGAGGGATGTAACCGGGAGGCGTTAGGGTATTTGCTTTGCCTTGGGTACTGTATTTCCCAAGTACACGTCTCGAGATAGCGGATATTTTGTAGGCCATAAGGTTTGATTGGTGAAAATCTGAGGGGAAAATACAGAATAAAGTGCTGAGAAAAAAAGAATCAATAGGCGTCCCTGATTCCTTCGAGTAGTTCTTGCATTCCTTCTTTCACTTCGTTCACTGGTCTTACGAAATTGTTATTCATAAATGAGAAAATCATAAGCTTCCCAGATTTGGTTATTAGAAACCCACTAAGGTTGTGAACATTTGAAAGCGTCCCTGTTTTGCCAAGAATGTATGGTTGTGGTGGTCTATTAGGATTTTCAGGGTTAGGTGAATTTTTGTACCAGTCTTTTATGGTACCTGATTCGCCACCTTTTGGGAAAGTATTATGAACTTTTGACCAACCATATTCATCATAAATCTTCTGTAGCAGTTTCACCTGATCAATAGGTCGGCTGAGATTATATCTAGATAAGCCTGATCCATCCACCCATTCAGGACTCATTCCTGGCAACCATCTGTCGATTACGAACTCCCTGAATTTTTCTTGGTCGGTATATCCATTTTTCCATGCAGCCATTATCAATAGCTGTTCGGATAGGAAATTGTCACTATCCTGCATTATCCTTCTAAGCACAGTATCCATTGGCTGAGAATACAGCGTGTCCATTCTCAACTTTTGTGGTGATCTAAAGTTGATGCTCATTTTCGAAGTGTCGGCAAGTAGCTCAGCTGCGAGTGCTTTGCTGTATCTAAAGGGCACGTCTTTCTCAAAACTCCAATTGGGATATCTTATTTCCGCGCTGAAATAATTGAAATTCTGTGATCTTTTGACGGTGTTGGATCGCCGGGTAGTATTCCTTTTTATTTCTACTAAGTCGTTGAATAAAGAAGGCTCGGCTTTTATTTTATACCGATCGTATTGGAAGCGTACCACATTTCCATAGATCGGCATCCAGCTCAATTCTGGCATATAGCCAGAATTGTAATCATCCCACATCCATCCGATTCCAAAACTATCGAGTGCCTCCTCCGGCCATTCAATACTTACTGGCTTATTGGTTCTTGATATCTTTTCAAGAAGCGGGTGCTTCGCAAAATATTGATTTAGAAAGGTAGGATCACCAATGGGTTGTACAAACAAGGTGTCGTCTGTTTCTCTGACAAGTGCTCCTGGTAACTCTTCTCCAAAACTTCTTAGTATTGTGTAGAGGGTTAATATTTTGACGTTGGATGCCGGAGTGAAATATTTGTCAGAGTTAAAATCTACAACTACTTGATTTTTAGAAACATCCAAAAGACAGAATCCAGTAAAGTGTGTAGAAAATACTTTTGATTTTTTAAGATAATTGATCACATCACGCTGCACCGCAAAGTCCTTGATGTTGAATTTTTCATCACTCTCAATCAGGTCGTCCTTCTCAGAATCTAATATGGTTTCGACCTTCGTTTGGTAGGCTGCTGAGTCAACAAAAGAGCTGGCAGGACTTGTTTGATCTAAGGGCCGTTGGCTTGGGGATATCGGCTGCTGAGTTTTACATCCAATCAGCACAACCACTAATGCCGCAAAAATCCAAAGCGTACTTTTCAAGAACAAAAATATTTTCATAGCTGTGTGGTTAACTGGAAAAGCCCAATAAACACAAATATTTGCACGTAAATCCCTTTCTTCAATGATTCTGGGATTTTTTTTTTGTAAGAGTTTTATGGTTATTTTGGCCGACAGTTTAGTCTTACCAACTTTATAAAATCCTATAATCGAATCAGATGAGTATCTTAGATTTAATCACGCTGTTAATCTTTCTGGCAGCCATCTTCACCTTGATCAACATCTCGGTACTGAAGCTTCCGTCAACCATTGGTCTGATGACCATTGCATTAATCATGTCGTTCTTGATACTTATTTCGGGCTATTTTTTCCCTTCATTATATAATGCTGCCGAACACATAGTCAAGGAATTTGACTTCCAGGAGGTGTTAATGAACGTAATGCTGAACTTCTTGCTCTTTGCGGGGGCGCTTTCAGTAGATCTTGGCAAACTAATGGAAGAAAAGGTGCCTGTGTTGGTTTTGGCAACATTGGGAACCTTGATGTCGACTTTTATAGTGGGCTTTCTTGTCTGGAAAATCTTCCCACTTGTGGGAGTGGAAATAGACCTGATCTACTGTCTATTGTTTGGCGCTTTGATTTCCCCAACCGACCCGATTGCGGTGTTGGCCCTGGTTAAGAAAGTTGGTCTAGCGAAAAAATTGGAAATAAAAATTGCGGGTGAATCGCTCTTTAATGATGGAGTAGGAGTGGTTGTATTCTTAACAATCCTTCAAATAGCAATGGCTCAGAATGGAGTGACTGGAGTTCATGGTGGTCATGGTGGCGGGGATGTTTCCGTTGGAGATGTGGCCTTGTTGTTTGGTAGAGAAGTGTTTGGAGGTATTCTTTTGGGATCTCTTTTTGGATACCTTGGATTCAAACTCCTTAATTTTATTGATAACGATCACGTAGAGTTGGAAGTGTTAGTAACACTTACTCTGGTTATGGTGGGAGGCCGACTTGCTGAGATGACGCACGTTTCTGGTCCACTTGGAATGGTGGTGATGGGACTTTTCATTGGTAATCAAGGACGAGACGAAAGCTTGGCAAATGCCACAGGAGAGTATGTCTATAAATTTTGGCATTTGCTTGACGAGGCGCTGAACGCTATTCTATTCATATTGGTTGGGTTGGAAATACTGGTGATAGTGGAGAACTTCACCATGGACAGTTTGATCATGGGCGGTATCGGTATTCTAATCGTATTGACTGCAAGGTTCCTCGGCGTAAGTATTCCTATAGGGATTATGTCTTTCTTCAGGAAATTCGAACCAGGGACCATTAAGATTCTGACGTGGGGAGGCTTGAGAGGCGGTATCTCAGTTGCTCTTGCACTCTCGTTGCAGGATTTTGAATGGATAAGTGAAACTGTGAGACAAACTATTCTATTTACTACTTACAGCGTTGTGGTTTTCTCTATTCTAGTTCAAGGATTGACGATAGGGAGCTTATTGAAAAAGTAGTGTTTAAATCCGTGAATCAGAGTAAATTCGCGGTAATTGATTATTAAGAACTAAGCGGAATAAAAGAATATTATGAAATTAAGTATTGCTGAAGGCCTTTATTTGATAGCACTCGATGATGAGGAGGGGAGACTATTGGCTGCTGCAGAAAAAAGCATAGTAGCTGGATTGCTAAGTGCTGTCGTTTTGGAGCTTTATATCCAGAAGAAGATTACGCTTTCTGATGGACATATTGAAGTGACCGATAGCTCAGGAACCGGGAATGGTATTCTCGATCAGGTGCTTCATAAAATTCATTCTGGAGCTGAATTATTGGAAGAAATCAAAAACTTGGAGCATCACTTCAAGGATATTATGGATGACTTCAATCAGCTATTGGCACAGAGAGGCATTCTACAAAAGGAGGAGACAAAGCTTCTGTGGATTCCACTTTCTGAAAGAATGGATAATGCTAATTACGCATTCGAGCAGGAGATTAGAAACAATCTACAAGCGATGGTATTCAAGAGCGCTAAGCCGACTCCATCGTTCGCGGTGCTGATGTCACTTATTTATGATTGTGGCATTTTGGAGGAGGTATTCCCGGATCGAGATGATTTGGTAGATGCGGTGAAGGTTGCAAAAGATATGCATACATCACCAGCCTTGGACGCCAATCTCTCCAGTGCGCTAGGTGCTTTGAAGAGCTTCTTCGGAAAGTAAGAGAGAAGTAAGAATTTGTAAGGAGAGGGTCCCACTTTTTAAGTGGGACTTTTTTTTATCTTGAAAGCAAGCTGTCTTGTTCCAATCTATCCAATTCTTTTTGTTCCTGATTAAGGTATTTATTGAACAATTCATCGAATTCGTCTTGCACCTTATCCTCAGAACTTGAAGTAGTAGCCGCAAGTATTTTTACTTGAAAATCCCCGATAGCTTTTACGTATGCCAGTAAGGTGTCTTGTTTCTCAAGCATGATGTTGGCCCGGAAAGCCATAAATCCAAAGCCTTCATGCGGATTGTTGTTGTCACGCTCAAGCATTAGGTATTCGACTCCATCAACTTTCACTCTGGTAAAATGTGAGTCTTTAAAGTTGTCCTCGATAACTCTTGGTCGAAACTCTTCGCCTTCATTTAGGTCTCGGTTTTTGCATGAAACCAAAAGTAAAATCGAAAAAATGATCAGTGGAATTCTCATGATGCTCTATTTGAAATGTATCCTTCTTCCACTCCAAATAGCTTGGTTAGTAGTTTGAAGGCTTTGCCATTCAATATCACTACAAGGTAGTCACCAGGAGCAATCTTCAATTCTCCGTGAGGGTTTTTGATGAGTTTTCTATTACCAAACTTGTCTCGCTTGGTGATGCCGATCAAAACCGTATTGTATCTTTTTTTCATTTCAAAGAAGGCATCTTGATAGGCGTGCCCAATCAAAGGGTTGGTTTTGGTCACGAGGAACTGCTTAATGTCATAGTCTCCATCGCTCTTTGCGTATGACATGATGGACTCGCTGTAGCTCGCCACATCTGGTTCGAAAATATAAGACGCAAGAAGCTTCGAACTAATTTCGAACTTCGAAATGGTGTTTATCACCCCGGCATTAATGAATGTCTGCTTCAAATCGCCATTGTCTAGAGTCACAACAAAATCTGCATTTGGAAACACTTTTTTCACGTTCAGGATATAGACGAGCTTGTCAGTGTCATTCCCATGATTCACAAATACAATCGATGATTGTTCAATGTTTGCTTTATTCAACATGTCGTGATTGGCAAAGTCTGTGTATAAGGTAAAAATCTTATTAGAGCTCTCGGGATATCGCTCCATTACGCTATCAATATCCGACTTGTCATCAACGATAATAGCTACTTTCTTACTTACTCCAATTAGTTGATCCACAACCATCTTGCTGAAATCATTCCATCCAATAATGACGGCATGGTCAGTAAATGCAGTGCCATTGTGGCCCAATTTTCGATTTTCCTTTAGTGTTGTCATAAGCATTGTGAATTGTCCGACTAATAGCCCGTAAAAGGCCAAACTTGACAGTATGAAAATGTACCCTATCGCCCGACCATAGAGTGTCGCCGGGAAAATATCTCCGTACCCTACGGTCGTTAGCGTAACCAGCGAATACCATATGGCATTTTGGTAATTATTCAGTGCCGATTGACTGCTATCTTTTTCGAAATAAATAAGCAGACTAACGAGTCCGAAGTATATGGCAAATCCGATGAAATAGGCCAGTGCTACGCGTTGAGCCTTATTTTTTGGTCCGATCATTTAGGTTGGTTTAGCCTTGCCGAAGATAATTCAAAGTTTTGGAATGCACTAAGTCGCTCAACTACCAAATCCACTTAGTTTGATTTTGGTGAGTTTTCTTTTTGTGTCAAGTGGAAAATCTCCTTTCATCATCCAATCATAAAAACTGGGCTCCTGCTTCAAAACATCTGCAACTGGCTTTCCACGGTGTTTTCCAAAATTGAATACCTCAACACCTTCCTTAAGAATAATGCGTCCGGCCAGGTCTACCATGTGGTTTTGAGAAAGCCTATTGATTGAATTAACGTCATTTTCAATTTGCCCAAGTTTGTTTCCAAGAGAATCGAATACTTCCTGACCTTCATATTTTTGAATTTGTCCTACCAGAACTTCGAATGTCGCTTGGGTGTCCGCTGCGGCACTGTGAGCATTTTCTAAATCTTTCCCGCAATAGAACTTATAGGCTGCAGTTAGATTTCTTTTTTCCATGATGTGGAAAATCTTTTGAGCGTCTACGATTTTTCTATTGTCTATTTCAAACTCGATGTTGGCCCTTAAAAATTCCTCTACCAGCATCGGTAGGTCAAAGTGCACTACATTGAATCCGGCAAAATCGCATCCTTCCAACCAATCTGCTAGCGACTTAGCCACTTGCTTGAAGGTGGGCTCATCTTTCACATCTTCATCATAAATCCCATGAATTGCACTTGTTTCGGGAGGGATGGGTATGGTCGGGTTGATCTTTCTACATTTCTCCTCTTTGGTTCCGTCAGGAAAGACCTTGATCATGGCCATTTCTACAATTCTGTCTTGAGAGATGCTCGTGCCAGTGGTTTCAAGATCGAAAACAACTAATGGATTGGTAAGGTTAAGTTTGAACACTGAGTGTAGTTTATTGAGCCTGATCGTATCGAGTCTCGTTTATTCCAATTCGTTTTAAAAGTCCTTTTGCTGCTTCCTCGGGATCATTTTTATAAGACACCTTGTGAACATCGGTTCTTTCTTTGCTGCAAATATCATTCACTGCTTTGTCCGTTTCATTGTAAACTATCGTACCTGATTTGGGCAGTGAATCTGCCAATGCCTCATAACTATCTATAGTTCCTTCAGAGATATGATCTATCAATGCGATATGCGGTTCAAATTCTTGAAAACTATCACGAGGGATAATGAAAACAATCGGTCCTTCGGAAATGCGCTCAGCGTCTGGTAATATGAAATCGTATGCTTTCTTATGAAAATCTAAGACACGCTGACAATGACGAAATATCTCTGATGCGCGATCTCCGGTTATTACTATTCGCTGATGGTGTCTTATTTGGGATAGGCTTGTTGTCATATATTGGGTTAAGATAGAACTCAAATATAGTTTAAGCCATCAAACCACTGAACTTATCAATTGTGGATAAGCATGTAGAGAACTTGTATGTTTCTATTTAGAAAATACAATCAGATGGAATATGCATCAAACTACTTTTGTGACCGTTAGTAACCTAAGCAATTCGTAAGCATGTCAGAGAAGTCATCCGCATTAAAAGTCACCAGCAAACGCGCCACAGGATCATCCAATTTGTCTGAACAGTTAGGTAAACTACCTCCTCAGGCTGTCGAAATTGAGGAAGTAGTATTGGGCGCATTGATGCTGGAGCGAGATGCGCTTTCGAATGTCATTGATATCCTTCATCCGGAGAGTTTTTACAAGGAGTCTCACCAATCCATTTTCGAGGCAATTGTTAACCTTTTCAACAATAGCGAGCCCGTCGATATCAAGACAGTCACGCATCAACTTCGCAAAAATGGAAAACTCGAATTAGTTGGAGGGGCATACTACGTATCTCAATTGACCTCCAAGGTAAATTCTGCGGCCAACATTGAAACCCACGCGAGGATTATTGCGGAGCAATCCATTAAGCGAGAGCTGATTCGTATTTCGTCTCAAATCCAAAGGGACGCTTACGAGGATACGATGGATGTATTTAAGCTTTTGGATAGAACAGAGCAATCTTTATTCGATGTTTCAGAATCGCATATCCGAAAGAATTACGACAAGATGAGCTCTCTTTTGCATCAGGCCATTGAGGAGATTCAAATAAAGAAAGACAAGAAGGACGGTCTGACTGGGGTGCCATCTGGATTCTCTGCACTCGATCGAGTGACTTCAGGGTGGCAGCCATCCGATTTGGTCATTATTGCCGCCAGGCCGGGTATGGGTAAAACAGCCTTTGTGGTGTCTGCGCTTAGAAATGCTGCCGTTGATTTCAAGATTCCGGTGGCAATCTTTTCCTTGGAGATGTCGTCAGTCCAGTTGGTTAATAGAATGATCTCTGCGGAAGCGGAGCTTGAGAGTGAAAAAATTAAACGTGGTGATCTTGCGGATTATGAGTGGGAGCAATTGCTTCACAAGACCACCAGATTGTCAGACTCGCCAATCTTCATCGACGACACGCCTGCCTTGAGTATCCTGGAGCTGAGAGCGAAATGTCGTCGATTGGTTTCTCAGCATGGAGTGAAGCTGATAATCATAGATTACCTTCAGTTGATGACGGGTGATTCATCAAAAAGTGGGGGAGGAAATAGAGAGCAGGAAATTGCATCTATTTCAAGATCGCTCAAAGGAATTGCCAAGGAATTGAACGTTCCGGTTCTTGCGCTTTCCCAGTTAAGTAGAGCGGTGGAAACTAGGGGAGGAGACAAGAAGCCACAACTTTCGGATTTAAGGGAATCGGGTTCTATTGAGCAGGATGCGGATATGGTAATGTTCCTGTACCGCCCAGAATACTACGGTATCACGCAGGACGAATCCGGCATGCCGCTGAATGGACTTGGAGAGGTGATCATCGCCAAGCACAGAAATGGCAAGACCGACACGGTGGGACTCAAGTTCATTGGGAAGTTCACCAAGTTCGCCGACATGGAAGTGTCAACAGGTGGTTTTGGAGAGGCTGCCTTTCCTCGATCTTCGGCTGATAATTCTGATTTCACCATCACCCTTCCAAGCAAGGGAAGTCAGACGCCTAGTCAGGATGACGATGAGCCGTTCTAAATTAATCTATATCAAACTGGAAATTTTGAAATGCTGCTCGCAACTCGGCAAGTGCTTTCAAGTCACCTTGCTTTTCTGCCAGCGCTATCCCTGCTTCAAATAACTTGTTTGCTTCTTCTATTTGATTTGTATCCCATAACAAGTGAGCCAATTTGTAGTAGGTCGGTAAGTATTCCTTGTGCTGGACAATAAGTTTTCGAAATATTGAAATGGCAGATTCCGGGTCTGATTCTGCATACTCCAATGCCAGCGCATAGTAGTTAAAAGGATCGTCAGGTTCTTCTTCTATGAATTTTTTTAATAATTCAACTCGCTTTTCATTTGACATCTTAGCTGGATTGTGAGTTTGCATCATCACCCAACAGTTCCGAATGAAGCTCGTCCCAGAGCATCATGAAAATCACAAACTCATTATTAGCACTCAACTTTTCTCTGATAAGTAAGTCGAACACCACCTTCTGCATATCGGTCAACTTAGTGCGGAGTTCGTCATTCGGAATTTTGTGAAAATCCTCCTTCAAGTTGAGGAGTTCACGATAGTATTCATCCATCCGGTCTTTCTTTCTTTGCTGTATGGTCGCTTTCAAACTGGCAACCAAACCGAACAGAAGAATAAACGCTGAAAGTATAAAGCCCATCACCTCGGCGTATCGCTCCACAAAGGATGGCTGGTCTCGATTCAGATAATCGATTGTCCCCTGATGAAACGGAAAACTCAGGTTAATATCCTGATGATTAACCTCGAATGTGTAGCTGTTAGATGACTCGAAAATAGGAACGATATGGTGGTGATGAATCGTACTAATCAGGTCGTAGACCACTTTGCTAGGCAGGTCATCCGTAGAGACTAGCAATTCATGAACAGCCAAGGTAAACACCGGTCTCTCTAGCGTTATTCCAAAGGCATATCTCGAAAGAATGTAGGGGGTGGTTTTCTTGTAGTCTTTGCAAAAACCCTCAATGAACGATCCCTGTCCGACATCTCTTACATGGTCTAAAGAATGTAGGTAGGCTTCTTTGTTGAAAAGGAGTTGGCCTAATTCATAATTTTCACGAGCAGAGAAAAACAACAACAAACTTGATTTTTCAAGATCGGATTTCAGGTCAAAATGATTTTCCAAGCGGTAGTTCAGTGTAGAGTCTCCGGTGAAATTTGGAATCATTCTCCTGTAAAAATCAAGCTCATCCACTTCTTTGGTAAGTATCATGTAGTCTCCAGCACGAATCAACGAATCGATATCCTCCTGAACTAAATTGTCCTTCGAGAGGACGACAAGCACCTCATGGAAGAAGGGGATAATGGTCTTAATATTTCTTTTCGACTTATGATAATCGAGGGTGTTATCAACGGTCGTAATCTCAAAATCCTGAGCCAACATCTTATCTATTGCCCCCACTTCGGTAATGGAGTCTTCCGTTATTAACAGGATTTCAAACCGAGAATGTGTGTTGATGTCATCTACTATTTTTTGCATGGCAGGCTCATCCTCCAAAGGCACCATCAATTTTATTTGATAGTTTGTATTACAACCTGAAAGAATCAAAAGACTCCATAGCAATGCCGCGATCTTAGTTAGATTTTCCATAAGTAGCTGATGGGTAAAAAGTAAATATAAGGATCCGAACCTTTAGGTCTCAACTTTTTGGTCCAAGTAATGTTGTGAAAATATTGTCGGATTCCAGATCAACAAACCAAAAGAATAGTGCTGCGAAAAAGATCGAGCAAAGAATATTACCCAATGTGAATATTCTTTTTTCTCGATACCGGTCTGTCATGAACGTCTGGTATGTCATGCCAGCCTGTATCAAAAACAAGATGCAGCCAATAAGAATTATGAATCTTTCAGTCATGGTGTCCGATCCATGGTGGTGGTGCATTCTTAGAAACATGAATGCGGTGATAAGAGTAAAGAACGTGGAAGTAAAGGTGTACATCAGTTGGTTAAAATAGGTAAGCTTTGCGGTAACAACAAATGTGGAACCCTTTGGGCTGAAATCAATTGAAATAAAAAAAAGCGTTCGTTGAGAAACCTTCTTTTTCGAAGCTTGTCATTAGTGCATATTTTAAATGATCAAAATGAAAACTTCACTTTTACTCTCCCTTTTCCTTATCTCAATTTCGGCCCTTGCACAACAACAGGACACAACGCAGCTGCCGGTGGAGCCGCCTGTAGTAGAAAGAGACACTTCTCAGTCCAACACACCAAAAATTATTTACTATCAGACGACTCCTCAAGAAAAACAGAGAAGAAAGCGAGATGATATCCGCACGCTCTCAGGAAGTATGAGTCATAGTGGTGGATTTGGAGCACTTTCCATTAGAAGTACGTCTTTTAGAAATGAGACCATGGTGCTTATGGGACTAAGAGGAGGGTGGATTATCAATCGTACGCTCGGGATTGGACTAGAGGGACATGGAGTAATTCCAACAGCCAAGTATGAGGACATTGATCCACTGAATGACGTGGTGATTTATGGGGGATACGGTGGTATGTTTCTAGAGCTCATCTTTTTCTCAAATGAGGTCGTTCATGTTACATTCCCTGTTTCAGGAGGAGCGGGGTGGCTTGGCTATGGCCCTGACTATACAGACGATAACCCTCCAGTACCGGGAGAAACAATTATTGATGAGGACGTTTTCTGGTATGTAGAGCCGGGAGGCAATGTGGAGGTCAACCTTAGTCGTAGCTTCAGGCTTGGAATGGGAGTAAGCAAACGCTTTACTCAGGATCTGGAGTTGATGAATACAAAGCAGAATGCATTCGGGAAGATGAACTACGTGATAACTCTGAAGATTGGAGGGTTCTAAATCACGCGTCGAAAGCCCTTGACATTCGTACGATAATAGTCGCTAAGCAGGTCAGATTCTACCACTCCTCTTGAAGAAGAAGCATGTATGAATCTGATTTTGTTTTTCTCCACGGTGGTAATGATGCCGCTATGCCATGAATTAGCACCTTTTTGTTTGAATTTGAAAAAAACCAAATCGCCGGGTCTAAGCCTGTTCCAGTTTACATTCTTGCCAAACTTTGACTGATCCTTGGCCGTGCGGGGCACACTGACGCCACCTTGGCTATAATTCAAATAAATAAGGCCTGAGCAATCGATTCCGTTTCTATCCATACCACCATACTTATACTTAGTGCCCAAATAGGATTTTACAGAGGAGAGAATCAGGTTGACCTCTCTTTCTTTTCGCCCCCAAGAGGCTGTTTGCGCCTGTACCTGAGCGAATGAAAATAGGACGATAAGCAATACGAATAAGCTTCTACTTTTCATGAATTGACCGAATTACCTTCAAAGATTCTGAAACATGTTTGGTGGCATTTACGCCTGAGCTAAAGGTATGAATAATTTTCCCATCCTTATCCGCCACAAATGTCACTCTACCTGGAAGCAATCCAAAAAGGTTTCTTGGTACGCCAAAGGCCTTCTCTGCAATCCGATTTTTATCTGATAAAAGCACGAAATCCAGCCGTCTCTTCTTGGCAAATGAAGCATGAGAGGACTGGCTATCGCCACTAATGCCGACCACTTCAGCTCCAAGGGTTTTGAATTCTTCGTAGCTATCTCGAAACGAACAGGCTTCTGCCACACATCCTGGTGTTTCATTTTTAGGATAGAAATAGACGACCACTGGTTTTCCTTTGAATTCGGCAAGCGAACGATTCACTCCGTTTTGATCTTTCAGCGCCACGTCTGGCAAGTAATCTCCTTTATTTATCATTTTTCACAAATCGGTTGAGTAACAGCGGCAATAACGTGAGATCAATGATCAAAGCTGCCACCAATGACATGCTAACAAAAAGTCCCATGTAGAAAGTTGCCCCAAAGTCTGATAATGTGAAAAGGGCAAAGCCTGCCACTATCACAATCGAGGTGATCAGCATGGCACTTCCGGCGTGCCTGAAAGTACCCTCCAGTGGCTGGTCATCGGACTTTAAATTTCTAAGGTAATAGCTCATGAAATGAATCGTATCGTCTACAGCAATGCCAAACGCTACGGTAAATATGATGGCGGTCGTCATTTTCAGTGAAATTCCCAGCCAGCCCAGAATCCCGGCAATGACCAAAAGTGGTAAGATATTGGGTATCAAACTGATCAGAAGTAACTTCCAGGACCTGAAGTAAATTCCAAGAACAAGCGCAATTATCGCGATGGCTGTCAGCAACCCTTTCATGAGATTCAGTGAGAGCAATCCGTTCGTTTTATCGATTAGGTACGTAGTGCCCGTGATCCTGTACTTGACCACATCCATGTTGATCACTTTATTCAGGTGACTAATTAAGCTGTCATTTTTTATCGTCGTTTCTGCTGAACCAAGCTCTGGAAAAAAGCCACTCATTCGGCAGGTAGTTTCATCTTTCGTAATCAACCCTTCCCATCGCTGGAGCCCCATTCGCTCAATAAGATTAACGGCTCGTGCATATGCTGCATCGGAGGTAGGGTATTCGTACTTTTCTGAGAGACCGCCGTTGTTTACCGAATGTGCAAACTTGACCAGCCCCACAGGAGATTGAAGTCTGTTAATGGGGTAGGAGTTGGCCACATACTCTTCAATTTTTACCAGCTCGTCCATCACTTCCTTTTCCCAAATTGATTGACCGGATGCAGTTTCTACGCGTAATTCCCATGGTTTAGAGCCACCCATTTGGTTGTCTGTGTAGAGGAAGTCACGCCTCACTTCAGAGTCTGGTGGAAGGTCATCCAGCAAATAGGCATTGACCCTCAGTTTTAGAATGCCGGGTAAGCAAAGGAGTATTAAAACAGAAACAGAGCAAACAATAAGCACCTTTCGTTTGATCAAAAAGGCAGCATAACCGGTCGGGATTCCAATGACTCTTCCACTTACTATTGGGAGTTTGGTAATGAGGAGCAGGCCTAAACTGAAAGTGACGATGAAAGCGATGACCACCCCAAGTGCCGCGAAAATTCCCAACTGCTGTAGCGGTTCTGTCTTGAGGAACAATAAACATAAAAACCCAATGGCGGTGGTTATTGACGTAAGGAAAGTAGGCGTCCAAACCACAGATACGGCCTGACGCAAGGTGAGTAGCTTATTTTCTGATTCAGCCTTTTTGTAGGCATTCATAAGGTGAATCACATCCGACATAGAGACAAAAAATATAATCGGGGGAATCAGGGCGCTGAGAAGGTTCACCTTGTAACCCAGCAATACGATCAGTCCGAAGAGCCAAACCAAGGTGATAATACTCACCACGAAAGGTAGAAGGGCGGATTTGAAATCTCTGAATATCAGTAGTAAGAGAGTGAAGCTAAGTAGAACCGATCCGATGAGAAACTTCGCAAAATCTTTCTTGATGAAATCGATGAATACATTTTGAGCCACCAGCTTTCCTACAAGAATTGCGTCATCAAATCCGTTCGATTGTAGTTGCCTTTCGATAGCCGCCACCACTGCTTCACTGCGGTTGCCATCATCAAAATGCTCATGCCGAATCAAAAGAAGTATGGCCTTCCTATCCTCCGAAAAGGCCTGAGCATACAGCGGATGTGAGAAAATGTATGCACTGTCCTGCGTGAATTTGTCTGGCTCATCTACATGGATCAATGGGAAACGCGAAAGCCCAAGCGGTGTACGAATCAACCGACTTTGATCAACTGGCGAGTTTACCTCATGTACGTCTTCTATTTGCAAAAGCGAATCCTGAAGCACCTTTATCTTAGAAAGAAATTCTTGGTTAAAAACCCCAGATTCACTTTTGATAATGACGTTTAGGAAGTCATTATCGTATCCAAATTGCTCCGTATGCTCCTTGAACAAAATGGCATCTGGATCGTCCTTCGGAAAAAGCTTTTCAAATTCAAAATCGAAAGCCAATGAAGGCAGAAACCAAGCAGTTCCACCAGTGGTGATCAGCAATATCATCCAAAACAAGAGACGCGTATTTCTCTTTTGAAGTGAATCGAGATACCTCGAAACGAATGAATTCAAAGGCTTAACTTTGGACATTATTTCCTTGTAAAATTTCTATTCGTATGAAGCAATACCTCGATTTGATGCAGCACATTCTGGACAATGGAACTGAAAAAAGTGACAGAACCGGAACCGGAACAAAAAGCGTTTTTGGGTATCAAATGCGTTTCGATTTAAATGAGGGTTTTCCTGTGATCACAACAAAGAAACTTCATTTAAGGTCCATCATTCACGAATTATTGTGGTTTTTAATGGGAGAACAAAATATTGGTTACCTCAAGGAAAATGGCGTGTCTATATGGGATGATTGGGCTGATGAAAACGGAGATCTTGGGCCGGTATATGGTGTGCAGTGGAGGAGTTGGCCAAATCCCGAAGGAGGCACCATTGATCAAATCGAAAGATTAGTGAACGGAATAAAAAACAATCCCGATTCCAGAAGGCACATAGTGAGTGCGTGGAATGTGGCCGAAGTGGAGAACATGGCCTTGCCGCCTTGCCACACTATGTTTCAGTTTTATGTAGCCGATGGAAAATTAAGTTGCCAATTGTATCAAAGAAGTGCTGATGTATTCCTCGGCGTTCCATTCAACATTGCCTCTTATGCACTTTTAACCATGATGATCGCTCAGGTATGCAACCTTCGGTCTGGAGATTTCATCCATACTCTGGGAGACGCACATTTGTACTCCAATCACATGGAACAAGCACACTTACAATTGACCAGAGCACCCAGACCTTTACCAACTATGAAAATCAACCCTGCCGTTGATAACATTTTTGACTTCAAGTTTGAGGATTTTGAGCTGCTCAATTACGACCCCCATCCACACATCAAAGGAGCAGTGGCAGTATGACCAATTTCAACTTAATTTCGTCCAATGGCTGAGAGAAGTGGTGTTTTCGATATGATAGGTCCTGTAATGATCGGGCCGTCGAGCTCTCACACGGGGGGAGTGGTACGAATAGGTCGTGTGACGAATCGGATTTTGGGAGGAATGCCGATCGAGGCAACCATAACCTTTTATAATTCGTTTGCACGGACTTATGAAGGTCATGGAAGTGATCGGGCTATCCTTGCGGGGCTAATGGACTATAAGACAGACGATGAAAGAATCAAGGAATCGATCAAGCTGGCAGAGGAGAAAGGCATGATCTTTAAATTTCGGTCAATCGGCAGTGCATCTACTTTTCACCCCAATACGGTGAAGGTGGAAGCTAAAACGGCGGATACGTCTGTTGTGGTTGTTGGGGAGAGTAGAGGAGGGGGAGTCATTAGAATCAAAGAAGTAAATGGGTTTGATTGCAACTTCACAGCAAGTTCTCATACGCTCATATTTGAGGCAGAGGACACCAAAGGAAGCATTGCATTTATAAGTAATGTGCTTTCACATGACGACTGCAATATTGCGACCATGACCGTATCGCGAGACAGCAAAGCCGGAAGGGCTTGCTTGATATTAGAAATGGATTCCAGCCTTCAGGACTTGACCCTGGACTATTTGAGTAACCTGAGCTGGGTACATAAAGTCATAAACATACCGGACATTGATAAGTAATACCTAAAAACCAAAATAAAGGACATGAGACTAACACTACTAACACTACTAGCCACACTATGCCTGATCGTCAATGCACAAGAAGCAAGGGTAATGACCTTGCAAGAATGTGTTGACTTGGCAATCAAGAACAATTTGAACATTCAGCGTTCTAGGCTTTCGCTCGAAACTGCAGAAGCCAATCTAAGGCAGGCTGAATACGCGAGGTATCCTGATTTAAACACAGGAGCAGGTTATCAGGTGAATTTCGGACGATCAGTTGACCCTACCTCTAACGCTTTTGTTAATGAACAAATTAACTCCTTTGGACTTAGTGGATCATCTAATGTAACCCTTTTCAATTGGTACAATCTTCAAAACAACGTAAAGCAAAATGAAACCGAAGTGGAAGCCACTAACTACGATGTGGAACGATCTTCGAATAATGTGCAGCTTGACGTGGTGACATTTTATCTGAATGTCATTTTTAATCAAGAGCTGTTGGAAAATGCGAATTACCAACTTCAATCAAGTAAGGAACAGCTTGAGCGAACCAAAAAACTGGTTGCAGCGAGCTCATTGCCAATTTCTCGAGAGTTAGAATTGGTGTCTCAAGTTTCATCAAACGAAGTGAACGTCATAAATGCAGAGAATAATTTGAATCTGGCCAAGCTGGCATTGAAGCAAGTGATGTTAGTTCCTGCCTCCGATAGAATTCAAGTTTCAGTACCTGAGGGAGAAGTTGAGGAAGCCGACTTGACCATCGGAGTGGATGATGTATTTCTTAGTGCCGAGCAGAACATGCCGGAAATTAAGGCTGCCGACATGCGAGTGTCTGGCGCTGAATATGGTTATCAAGCCGCGAGATCAAACCTTTATCCAACCGTTTCTTTCAGTGCGGGTGTAAGAAGTAATTTCTCCAGTGCGGCTAAACCGTTTGATCAAAAAGACCCAGGTTCTACTTGGACTTTTACAGAGCAAATTTCACAAAACCTTAGTCAGTTTGTCTCTCTTAATCTGTCCATCCCAATTTTTAATGGATTTGCAGCAAGATTGGGAACCCAGCGTTCTTTAGTCAATGTGAAGCAGGCTGAGTTGAATGCGCTCGAGCAAAGAAACTTTTTGAGGCAAACAATTGAGACAGCTTACAACGATGTGCAAGCAGCCTCTAAATCTTTTGCGGCCGCTACTAAGCAGGTAGAAGCGCTTGAAGAAACCTTCAGAACAGTGGAACGACAGTTTCAGTTGAACGCTGCAAACAGCACAGATTATCAAGTGGCCAGCAACAACCTTTTTCAGGCCAAATCAGATTTGACCAGAGCTAAGTTTGATTTTATATTCAAGAAGAAATTACTAGACTTTTATCAGGGTAAGCCAATATTCTAAGGCCTACCAACCACCAAGAGCTTCATCCAAGTGATCCACTACTTCCTGCATTTTTTGCTGGGAGTAGGATCCGGATGTCTTCCATATAATCTTGCCGGTATCGTCAAGCAACAAGAAAGTTGGTGTTTTCTTTTCGAGTTGCAGAGCGTCCTTGTAATCATTCAAAGCGCCTTTGTAGAAGAGCACATGGTGGTGTAGTTCTGCATCAATGGTTTCCTGCACTTTCTTCATCACGCTTTTATAGGCCGCTGTTTTGTGTCCGGTGAGCATGGGAATAAAAAAGAGATTGATGTCGTATTCTGTGGCGAAAATATTTGTCTTGTCCGGCTCTCTCATGAACTGGTTAAATGCTGGACTAAACCAAGTCTTGAGGTCGTCTTCCGCTTGCTTAGAATAAGCCAAGCCAATGATTGTGTACTTTCCTTCAAGATCGTTGGGGAGATTCAGGACTTCATTGTTGAGAGTCTCTGTTTCCATGGTAGGAAAACTTTGTCCCACTTGTGCAGCACTTGCCGCTCCCATTATTAAGAAAGTAAATAGAAGGATATTTTTCATTTGAACGAGTTTATGCCCAAACGTATGAATTCTCTACTTATTTGGAAATTTTAATTCCAAAATCTGTGGTAAGGTGATGATACACCTGATCGCAAGGGAGCCCTACCACATTGAAATAGGAGCCTTTTATGCATTCTACAGCCACTAACCCAATCCATTCCTGAATACCATATGCTCCGGCTTTGTCGAGTGGCATGAATTCTTCCGCATAAAAATCGATTTCTTCGGAGGAAAGTTCTTTGAATTTAACCTCAGTAGTATTTGAAAAGGAAAGGGTCTGTTTTGCATCTCTGATGCAAACACCCGAGATAACGAGATGTAGTTGATTAGATAGTTTTGAGAGCATGCTCTTAGCTTCAGTTGTATTAAGAGGTTTTCCCAAAATCTCATTATTGTGAATTACAACAGTGTCAGCAGTTATGAGAATTTCGGTTTTCGATATTTCGACACTTTCATTCTTCAATCGGGCAAGAAACTCCGCTGATTCCATAGGAGTGATTTCAGTTGGAATTATCTCATCAATATCACTTGGCCTTACTTCGAATTGAAATCCCATTTCTTTGAGAAGCTGTGCACGTCGGGGTGAGCCAGAACCAAGGACTACTTTTCTCATCATATTTTTGGCTAATGAAATTCGTCAGGGTGAATGGATCCAAACAAAAATCCACAAATCACCTTTGGGTAGAAGTATGTTGATTTCTGAGGAAGGGTAAAGCCCGAATAACAGACCTTTTTCACCGTTTCCACGGGCACACCTTGAGTGACAATGGCAAGCTGTACGTCTCCATTTTTCGCTTTCGAAAGGCACTCGGTGAAATTTCGCTCAAAGCCCAGATTTCTCGAGCTACGCTGATCTTTCCCCAAAATGCCCAGACACTTTTCTATTATGAAATAATGAAGAACCGTGAGCTCAAGTTCTTTGATGTCCTTGGGGAATTTCCATTCTATGGTACTTTCCAAATTTTCCTTCAGTCTTACTTTGTAGGCTTCATCTCCAATCATCAAACCGAATGCATACTTTTTCCCAAGTATGATTTCCGCTAGGTCAGCCTGATTTTCTATCTCACGAATGGTGAAATAGTCTGCTATTCTTTCAAGGAAAGCCCCTTTTTCAAATGACGGAAGCCCCGAGACCAGCCTATGTGTAGGAAGAATGCGAAGGTCATCGGACTCTGTATTGGTAAAATACATCATATGGAAATTGTAGCCCTCATCACCTGTATGCTGTGGGTTTTGCGATCGCCTGTTTTTCATGTAAAGCAGCGATCCTTCATAGCGATGATGCCCATCTGCCAGAATAATTTGCTTGTCTTTGATGATGTCCAAAAACCGCCCAATTACTTTCTCGTCTCGGATCACTGAGAGGACATCCCGAACACCCTGGTAATCTTCCACCTCATACAAAGGTGCTTGCATACTCTCGTCGAGATACTTCTCGATTTCATGAGAGTCGTCGGTGTACAGACCATGAGTAGGAGAGATGTTCATTTGTGATGAGTCCAGCACCTCGATTCTATCTTCCACCGAATGAGGCATGGTGTTCTCATGCCTGAGAAGTACTTCCTCATCCCAATCATAAATTCGCATGTTGGCGACAAATCCTTTTCTACAATATTCTTTGTCGCTGTTGGGGAGGTTGAAGTATTGAAAGTATACATAAATCCCCGGCACCTCGTCCTGTTGAATGATCCCTTCTTTTTTCCACTTCTTAGTGAGCATTCTCACCCTTTCTGCATGGTTGTCTCCATTCGGCACAGAAAGATGAATGCTGTTAATGGGATTTTGATAAAGCTTCTTAAGTTGAGATTCAGAGACCACATCAAACAATGGAGCTGTCAATTCTTCAATAGTCGAAGAAAGCTCCTTATTATATCTCCATGCTCGAAAGGGCCGTATTTCAGCCATGATCTTTCAATCGATTTCTCCAAGCGGAAGTGGCCTCCTTTGTCGTTCTCTTTGGTAATGTGGTAGCCTCAGAAGTGGCCATCACAGCAACCAAAGCAGCCATTTCTTCTTCTTCTTTAGACAGGGTTTGCTTCAGTACTTCGGGATCAAAATACTGCTCTACGAACTTGGTGGTGAATTTTCCCGAAATAAACTCTTCATGCCCCAATACATAATTACAAAAGGGAAGGGTGGTTTTGATACCCTGAATGTCGTATTCGTCAATGGCGCGGCGCAAACGTGAAATAGCCTCTTCCCTGTTGGCCCCAGAGGCCACCAGCTTGGCGATCATGGGATCGTAGTAGATCGAAATCTCCTGACCCTTTTTGAATCCATCATCCACCCTGATGCCCGGGCCCTTAGGTATGGAGTATTCCAGGAGTGTCCCGGTATCGGGCAGAAAGTTGTTTTCAGGATCTTCGGCATATACGCGTACCTCGATGCTATGCCCGATAATTTTAAGGTCTTCCTGCTTGATCGAGAGCTCTTTTCCTTCAGCGATGAGGATTTGTTCTTTGACTAGGTCCACGCCGGATATCTGCTCCGTCACCGGGTGCTCCACCTGAAGACGGGTATTCATTTCTAAGAAATAAAAATTGAATTGGTCATCAGCAATGAACTCCACCGTACCCGCCCCATGGTAGCTGCACGATCGAGCCACATTCACAGCAGCTTCTCCTATTTCCTTCCTCTTTTCTGGTGTCATCAATGCTGAGGGCGCTTCTTCGATGACTTTTTGGTGTCTTCGCTGGATGCTGCATTCGCGCTCAAAAAGATGGATGATGTTTCCATGAGTATCTCCAAGCACTTGCACTTCAATGTGCTTTGGCGAGCTAATGAACTTCTCGATAAACACGGCATCATTACCAAAGGCGTTTCGAGCCTCGCTCTGTGCACGCTCCATTTGCTCCTCGAAATCCTTAGGATCACTGACTATTCGCATCCCTTTCCCACCGCCACCGGCACTTGCCTTTACCATCACCGGGTAGCCAATTTCCTGAGCTACTTTCTTGGCCGATTGGACATCAGAAACAGGTTCGTCCATACCAGGTACTAAGGGGACATTGTGAGATTTTACCGTTTGCTTGGAGGTGATTTTGTCTCCCATTACCCGAATGGCATGAGAGGAGGGGCCGATGAAAATGATACCTTCTTTCTCTACTTTCTCCGCAAAAGCAGCATTCTCTGAAAGAAATCCATAGCCCGGATGGATGGCATCAGCTCCTGTCAATTTCGCAGCATTGATGATTTTATCAATGACCAGGTAAGACTCTGATGCTGGTGAAGGACCTATGTGCACGGCCTCATCTGCGAATAAGGTATGTGAAGCTGTTTTGTCAGCATCGCTGTATACAGCCACTGTTTTGATCCCCATATCGGAGGCGGTTCTCATCACTCTGATGGCGATCTCACCCCGATTTGCTACGAGTATTTTGGTTATTTTTTTCACAAAAGCAATGCTAGTCATTTTGAATGAAAAGGTAATTTCAGATGAACTCAGAGTTACTAAATATGTATAATTTTGCGACTTCATTTGCGAAAGACGAAACCAGAAAATTTTTATGGATTTATTTGAAAAGCTTGTATCAGACAGAGGACCTCTTGGAAGCCACTCACACATTGATGATAACTTCTACATGTTTCCGAAGTTGGAAGGGGAGATAGCTCCTCGTATGAAATTTAAGGGAAAGACTGTTCTAACATGGAGCTTGAACAACTACCTCGGGTTGGGAAACCACCCGGAGGTAAGAAAAGCGGATGCTGATGCGGCTGCAGAGTACGGACTTGCCTACCCAATGGGTGCCAGAATGATGACAGGGAATTCTGATTTCCATGAGCAACTAGAGAATGAGCTTGCTGAGTTCGTTCAGAAAAAAGCTGGTTTGCTTCTGAACTATGGCTACCAAGGAATTATGTCTGTGATTGACGCGATGGTAGACCGTCATGATGTCATCGTGTACGATTCAGAATGCCATGCATGTATTGTGGATGCTTGTAGAATGCACATGGGCAAGCGCTTTGTCTTTCCTCACAATGATATTGAGAATCTTGAAAAGCAGCTTTCAAGAGCAGAGAAGTGGACAAAAGAAACGGGTGGAGGAATTTTAGTGATCACTGAAGGAGTGTTCGGAATGTCAGGAAACACTGGTAATCTAAAAGGCATCACGGATCTTAAAGACAAATACAATTTCCGCCTCTTAGTAGATGATGCTCATGGTTTTGGAACAATGGGAGAAACTGGAGCTGGAGCTGGTGAGTATTTTGGTGTACAGGATAAAATCGATGTGTATTTCTCCACGTTCGCTAAGTCAATGGCGAGCATTGGAGCGTTCATCGCTTCTGAGCCAGAAATCATAGACGTATTGAAATACAACCTGCGATCACAAATCTTTGCCAAGACACTTCCAATGCCATTGGTAATTGGAAACCTGAAAAGACTTGAGTTGCTGAGAAGCAAGCCAGAGCTAAAGGATAACTTATGGAAGGTGGTGAATGCAATGCAAAACGGATTGCGCGAGCGTGGCTATAATATCGGAACTACAAATTCGCCTGTTACTCCGGTGTTCTTAAATGGCGAGGGAGGTGTTTATGAGGCTACAAACCTTGTAAAAGACCTTAGAATGAATTTTGGCATCTTCTGTTCCATCGTGACGTACCCTGTGGTACCTAAGGGCGTTTTGATGATCAGAATCATTCCTACGGCAGTGCATACCCTTGAGGATGTGGAGATTACGCTTGATGCCTTTGATAAAGTAAAGGAAAAATTGGATCAGGGCATCTATGCAAGAGAAGGAGAAAAAGGGGCGACTTTAACTACAGCGTAGTTTTAGTGCATTTTTTATGCACTTGAATTGGCAAATTGTTATAAATTGCCCAAGCAAAATCAAACTGTAACCTTAAAAGAACTAATCATATGAAAAGATTTGAGCAATTAAAAGACTTGGTAATGTCAATGGAAGATGATTTTGATAAATTCTATGACAAGAAGAATCAAGCAGCTGGTACGCGAGTAAGAAAAGGAATGCAAGAAATGAAGAATCTTGCTCAAGAAATTCGAATCGAAGTGCAAAACATGAAGAACGCAGGTTAATCTTACCTGATATGAGAATATTAAGAAGGAACACAATGTGTTCCTTTTTTTTATGCCTGATCTTCTGAGATTAAGACCGGATAGAAAGTGCTTGGAATTTCTTAACAAGTTCCTGACTAGGAGAGGTCATCGGTAGTCTAAGGTGATCCTCGCATAGGCCCAGAGACTTCAACGCCCCCTTCACAGAAGTTGGATTTCCTTCTACCCCCGAAAGACGTATCGCCTCCATTAGTTCATCATGACCTGACTTTTCAAACTTGCCAGCCAAAGCCTCTCTTACCATATTAGACATTGACTTGGGATATGCATTGGCCACCACAGAGATAACACCATCTCCGCCCATGCTGATTAATTCAGGTGTGATTACGTCATCACCACTTAATACAAGAAAGTCGTTCGGTTTATTCTGTATTATGTCCCGACATTGCTCTAAATCACCGGATGCTTCTTTTATAGCCACTATCATAGGATGATTTGCCAATTCCAGAGTGGTAGAAGCCTGCATATTCGAAGACGTTCTGTGAGGCACATTGTAGAGAATGATGGGATGATCACTCACGTCAGCCACGGCCTTGTAGTGAGCGACTATTCCATGTTGTGAAGGCTTATTGTAATGTGGACTTGAAATCAATAGCCCATCAATTTTACTATTCTCAAGTCCTTTGATTTTTTTCACCAGGTTGTCAGTAAAGTTCCCACTGTAGCCAACCACTACGGGTAGTTTGCCTGCATTTTCTGCAATTACAAAATTTACAATGTCGATTCGCTCTTCGGGATAAATGGCTGGAGCTTCACCGGTAGTACCGAGCACCACTATATAATCAACACCACCAGTTGTGACATGATCTATTAGCCGAGAAAGCCCTTCATAGTCGACCTTTCCATCTGCATGCATCGGAGTGGCCAGCGCGACTCCCGTACCCTTAAACTTCTCAATCATGCCTTATCATTTTTAAGTACTTCAATAATTCACCAATTGGGGAGCTGTCTTTGCCAGGTTTGATCATCATATCCAACAGCCCTTCGTGATTAGGGTGATGGAAGCCGATTCTATGGCGGGCTTGGGTTTTGGAGAGCAAATATTTAATGAAATTATTACCCGTGCTATCAATGCAGAGTAAAAAATCATATTTCTGCTTGGTGAAGTAAAGCAGTTCGTCGGAATGGATGTTTCCAGTAAGGCTTATGTCTTTTTCTCTAAAGCAATTTTTTGGGTAGGTTTTGTCTTTTTGTGGCTTTAGAATCAATGAAACGACTCTCGGGCTCTTACCCTTTTCCTCAAGTTCGAGCAGTAATTCTTCAAGATCATAACCATCTTCATAAATGCTCAGAATACCCACAGAATTGGAACGATCGAAGCTGATGGGATCGGATGCCCCCGCCTTTTTTCGACTCAAGCGATTTAGAATAGCTTTTTTAAACATTCGTTAATTCAGCAACTGATTAAAATCTGACTCACTTACTATTTTCACTCCCAAACTGTCCGCTTTGGCCTTCTTTGAAGGTCCCATGTTTTCTCCCGCAACAAGGTAATCCGTATTACCCGAAACACTCGATCCTACCTTTCCTCCATTGGCCTTTATGATGTCTTTAAGCTCATCTCTATCAAAGGCGGTGAAGGTGCCCGAAACAACAAAAGTTAGTCCTGCGAGCTTGTCTCCAGCATGCTCTATTTTGTTCACTTTGGAGAATGAGAGCCCCGAAACTTGTAACCGATTTACCATGGAAAGGTTGGCCTCCAGCCTGAAATATTCGACCACTGATTGGGCAATTCGATCTCCAATTTCATCTACTTCGATTAATTTATCAAAGGAGGCGTTCTTGAGAGCTTCTATTGTTCCGAAATGATCAACCAATTTTTCGGCGACCGTGCGGCCTACATATCGAATACCAAGGCCAAAGAGTACGTCTTCAAACGGGATAGACTTAGAAGCTTCAATGGATTGGAGAATATTATTGGCAGTTTTTTCCTGAATGGATCTGCCTTTGGTCTTCCCATCTGAGTCTTCCAAATTCAGCCCATTCAGTTGCTCAAAAGTGAGGTCATACAGGTCTGCAGGGGAAGTGATCAGTCCTTTTCTTATTAGACCCTTGATGGTTTGGGGCCCCAAGGTTTCGATGTTCAAGGCATTGCGGCTAATAAAATGTTCGATACGACCCGAAATCTGCGGAGGGCAGCCATTGAAATTAGGACAATAGTGAACCGCCTCATTTTCATTTCTCGTCAAGGGCGTTCCACATTCAGGACAGTCTTTGTAGTACTCGAAAGGGATGGAGTCCGACGGCCTTTGAGAGAAATCTACTCCGGTAATTTTTGGAATAATTTCACCACCTTTTTCGACGAATACTGTGTCATTTACTCGAATGTCCAGCCTTTCAATTTCATTGGAATTGTGAAGGGACGCTCGCTTCACGGTAGTTCCGGCTAGCAATACAGGTTCCAGTTCTGCAACTGGCGTGATAGCACCCGTTCGGCCCACCTGAGGAGTAATTTTTAGTAGCTTAGTTGCGGCTGATTCTGATTGATACTTATAGGCTATTGCCCACCTGGGGGACTTGGCGGTAAAACCGAGCCTGTCCTGCTGATCCAGGCTATTCACTTTGATTACGATACCATCAGTCTCTACGGGGAGATCGTGTCTTTTCGTCTCCCACTTTTTGATGTAGGCAAAAACTTCCTGGAGGTCAGAGCATTTCTGGTATGTAGGTGAGACATTGAATCCTAATTTCTCCATTAATTGAATGGATTCTTCGTGGGTGGAAACAGGAAGGCCCTTGCCATGTAAACTGTATAAGTAGCAATTCAATTTTCTATTTGCCACTATCGTTGAATCCTGCATTTTCAATGTGCCGGATGTCGTGTTCCTTGGGTTGGCTAGCAGCGCTTCACCTGCCTTTTCTCTTTCTTTATTTACCTCTACAAAAACCTCCTTAGGCATGAAAGCCTCGCCTCTCACTTCGAACTCACTGAATGTCAGGTCGTGTTGAATTTTTAGTGGGATTGACCGAATGGTTTTTACATTATTTGTAATGTCATCGCCTTTTTCTCCATCGCCTCTAGTGACCCCTCTGACCAAAACGCCATCCTGATAGGCCATACTCAATGCCACCCCATCAAACTTCAATTCACAGAAATATTCGAATGGCTCATTCTCCAGAATTTTTTTTACACGGTTGTCAAATTCCGTCAGCTCCTCCTCCGAATAAGTATTGGATAGTGAGAGCATTCGGTACGTATGATAGACCGTCTCAAAATCTTTCGTGATAGTGCCGCCGACGCGTTGAGAGGGGGAGTCGGGCCTTTTGAATTGAGGGTGACTGGTTTCAAGGTGTTCGAGTTCTTTCAGTAACTGATCGAATTCAAAATCAGAGACTTCAGACTGGCTGTTTTGATAATACTGAAAATTGTAGTGGTTGAGTAGATCGGTTAGCTGATCGATTCTCGCTTTGGCATCACCCATATGGACAAAAGTAATTTTGATTTTGATAAAAAGTGCGACTTAATAGCAGGGAGAAGAACAAGCCTATAATTTTGCGATCCAATGGTGGACTTCTCCCAACTAATTTCTTCTGAACCAATTTCTATAATCAAAGATGCTGCGCAGAGGCAGGGAATCGAGACGTATGTGATTGGCGGATTTGTGAGAGACCAATTTCTTGGACGACCATCAAAAGACATAGATTTTGTATGTGTTGGAAATGCGATCGAGCTGGCCAAAGGTGTAGCTGCTGGTTTGGGTAAGGAGGCAAAATTCAGCATGTTCAAGACGTATGGTACGGCGGCCATTCATTGGAGGGGCTATGAGTTGGAGTTTGTCGGGGCTAGGAAGGAATCCTATAGAGAAGAGTCGAGAAATCCTGAAGTTTCTAAGGGGACGCTTGAGGATGACCAAAACCGGAGAGACTTCACCATCAATGCTTTGGCTATTTCCTTAAATAAGGAAAATGAGGGTGCATTACTTGATCCATTTGATGGTGAGAGGGATTTGGCCAAATTGCTAATACGAACACCCCTTGATCCAAAGATTACCTTCTCTGATGATCCTCTGAGGATCATGCGTGCCATCCGCTTTTCAAGCCAGTTGGGCTTTGATATAGAGCCTGACACCTTTGATGCACTAGTAGAGCAAAAGGATCGTTTGAAAATTGTTTCGCAAGAACGAATTACGGATGAATTGAACAAAATAATTCTTTCACCTAAACCGTCTTATGGGTTCAAGCTTCTCTTTGTTTCAGGCATTCTTGAACTAATCTTCCCTGAAATGCACAAACTTCATGGGGTTCAGAAAGTGGGAAAGCACACCCACAAGGATAACTTTTATCACACGCTAGAAGTGCTTGATAATATTTCGAAGCACACAGATGATTTATGGTTGAGGTGGGCGGCTATTCTTCATGATATAGCCAAGCCAGCCACTCAGCGATACCACGAGAAGGCGGGGTGGACATTTCATGGTCATGAGGACATGGGAGCGAGATGGGTACCTAAGATTTTCAAACGGCTTAAACTACCGCTGAATGAAAAAATGAAATATGTTCAGAAATTGGTTAGGCTTCATCTCCGGCCGATTGCATTGGTTAAGGACCATGTCACCGATTCTGCCATAAGGAGGTTGCTGTTTGATGCTGGTGATGACATTGAGGATTTGATGACCCTCTGCAATGCAGACATCACCTCTAAGAATCCTGACAAGGTGAAACGATTCATGGACAATTTTGTGAAGGTGCAGGAAAAAATGAAAGAGGTGGAAGCGCACGATCATGTCCGTAATTTTCAGCCGCCTATTTCTGGTGAAGAAATTCTTGAAACCTTTGATATCCCACCTTCTAAAATCATTGGTGACATCAAGTCAGAAATCAAAGAAGCTATACTTGATGGCCGCATTCAAAACGATCATGAAGAGGCCCGAAAATTAATGCTTGAAATTGGAGTGCGTCGAAAATTGTCCAGGCGCAAATAATCACTATTTTTGCCGCCTCTTAAAAATTAGAATCCATGAGAAGTACAGTGCTGTTTGCAGTTTTATTAAGTAGTGTTTCATTGTTTGGACAGGTCACACCTCAGGTCGCCAATGATTCTGTACCCCCTGAGTTGGCCAAAAAGATATTCATTTATGAGGCGTCCAGAAGGTACAATGATTCTGAAGTTTCGAGAATGGCTCTATATAATCTCTTGGCTGAAAACCCTAATAATGCTGGATTGAGAGATTCATTGGCACTGATTTATTTCGAAAGCCAGATGTATGCCTCTGCTGCTTTGGTTGCCCAAGAAGTAGCCAACTTCGTTCCCGACGATATGCTTGCTACTGAAATTGCGGCTATTAGCTTTGAAAATCTGGGTGTCAAGAATAAGGCTTTGAAATTTTACGAGCGACTGTATTTGAATAATACCGACGATATTGGACGACTCTACAAAATGGGCTTCCTGCAAATGGATTTGAAACTTTTTGAGGAAGCTTTGTCTTCAGCGGAACTTCTAACCAATCACAAATTGGCTGAAGGAACCGCTCTTGTTTTCCCTACCGAAAAGAGCGAAGGACAGGAAGTAAATATGAAATTGTCAGCGCTAAGGCTAAAAGCCATGATTGAAGTGGCCAGAGGAAATAAGGAGGCTGCCAAGGAATATTATCAAAATATTTTGAAGGTAAAGCCAGATTTTGAATTGGCTAAAAAAGAGCTTGCAGCGCTGAATTAATCCTCAGCTTTGATCTTTAAAGCTTCAATCCAGCCTACAAGAATATCATGTAGTTTCGACTGGTTGTTGAATACAGGAAGGATAAAACCCTCGACTGATTCTTCTACGGTCAGAATAGTCTGCTCATCGCTGGCTTCCAGGTTCCAAACAAAGATTGATTTTACCAGTTTGGACTTTCCTGTCCAAGTGAGTAAAGTAGGGGCGTCTACGACCTGAAAAGTCGAGGAAAAATGGGTGAGTCTGATCGTCCAATTAAACTCGGCCCCAACTTCAACCTTGTCACACTCCGCAGACTTAATTTCTTTGTTCCAAGTAGGCCAGTTTTTGACATCAGATAATATATCCCAGACCTTTTGAATCGGCGCATTGATGATCAAGGACTGACGATCCCTGATACTTGCATTCTCATTGATCCTTCCATCCTTGGCGCTTTTTTCCAACTCTTTCATATGCTTATTCTCTGCTGTTAGTAAATCTAATTATTTTGAACAGAACCTTCAGCAGGTTCTTCACTAAGAAGAACATCGCCTGTGGGCTCCTTGCTTCCGAATTTCACAAGCCCGTAGGTCATAAGGAGGCTGGTGATTATAATGACAAATAATAGAATACCGCTATTGAAGTTTTCATTCTTAAGCTCATCAGGAATAGAATAAAACAACAAAAGGGTTATTAATCCCCTTGGGGCTATTAAGGTTGCAAGTTTTACCTCTTTCGCTTTCATTAAGAAGGCGAGAATTACTCCTCTCAGAGCATAAATAGCAATAATGATTGCACCGCTGATTATCGCTACTCTCACGTCGAACAGGGACGCAATTGATACAGAAAAGCCGAAAATGAAGAAGAAGAAAGTCCGTACAACAAACGCACTTTCCATAGTGATCAGATGGAAGGTTTCAAAAATTCCTTTTAAGGCTTTCTTGTCCAGTAATTTTTTAAGTGGACCAATGAAAAAGAGCTTGGGATTACTCAATATCAGGCCAAATACGAGAATGATGATAAGCGATGATAGGTGCATCATTTTGCCTACACTATAAAGAAGGAGAAGCACCGCAATCATCAGAAACAGTTTCACCTTTGTTTCCATGTTTTGAAAGACGTAGACCAAGACATAACTAAACAACACCGAGGTGAAAATGGTAATCACAAGACCTCCTAAAAAGTCGCCAACAGCCACTGCATTACTTGTTGGTTCAGCCAATTCAATCATGAAATAAAAGATCATGATTCCCAAAATATCCGAGAACGTGCTGTCATAAATGTGGAACTCTTTTGAGTTCTCTGTCAGGTTTACAACAGAGGGAATCACAATGGCACTGCTCAAGATGGCAAGAGGACATGCGTAGATCATTGCCTGCAAAAAATCAAATCCAGATGTAGTGAGATATAGAATGGCCGCAATACCAAAGTTGGTGACTAGGAGCACCAACAAGCCACTCAAGAATGCTTTGAAAATAAGCGGTAAGCGCTCTTTTGTAATCTTCAAATCCAAAGCCGCCTCCAGCACAATCATGATTAGCCCTAGGGTTCCCAGAAGCTCGATCAGCTTAATTTCAGCGATGGTGTTCAGGATTTTTGTATGACCGAAGCTTGTAAACGCCACCGCTTCTCTGGCGATGATACCACTTACTATAAGCAATAGAACCGAGGGGATATTGGTGCGCTCTGAAAGCCGGCTAAATAAATATGAAAGAATGATAACAAGAGACGCACAAATGATAATATAATATTCCATGGGCATTGGTTAGCTTAGCCCCGAAAATAGCGTTTTTTATTAATCTAAGACTCAATTTTATACCCTTCTATGAAACGTCGCACTTTCATCGACTTCATTGGTAAAGGCGCCTTGATATTGCCTGCTTTACCTTCTGTTCTCACTTCTTGTAACGTTCGCAATTCAGGCAAAATAGACAGCTCAATCTTCCCTTCTTCAAAGGATGATCTTGTTCTGGCAGAGGGGTTGGAATATGAAATTCTAATAAAGGAAGACGATCAAATTACTGATCTTTTCACTTTCGGATCGGACAATGACTACATCGCTTTCTTACCCACAGAAAATCCTGATGAAGGAATCCTGTGGGTGAACCATGAGGACATGAAGCCACTCTTTGTTTCGGGGTACACAGGAGACGTTCGAAGCATAAAGCAAATACGCAGAGAAATGGGAGCCGTGGGAGGGACTATTCTCAAAATCAAAAAAGAGAATGGGAAGTGGAAGCCTGTATTTAATGACCCTGCCAATTATCGGGTAACAGGTGCGAGTAAGATACCTTTTGAATGGCCCGAAATGGTGGATGGCTACAGATCTGTAGTTGGGACATTGGGCAACTGCTCCGGAGGAATCACTCCATGGGGAACAATACTTACTTGTGAGGAGAACTACCATAATTTCTACGGAGAGCATGACTATGCCACAGGAGAGCACATTCCGAGTCATTATAAGTGGGAGACTTTCATGCCTGATCATAAGCCACAGCATTATGGCTGGGTCGTGGAGGTAAATGTAGAGACCGGAAGTGCCAGAAAGCACGTTGGCCTTGGCAGAATGGCGCATGAGTGTGCAACGGTGAAGGAGCTGCCAGACAAGCGAGTGGTAGTTTATACAGGAGATGACATCAATAATGGTTGCATATTCAAATACATTTCAGATGAGCCTGGCAAAATATACCCGGGCAAGCTCTATGTGGCCAACATGGAAGCCAAAACCTGGGAATGGTTGGATATTTCCCGACCAGAATTAAAAGACAAATTTGAAGATCAGACGCAAGTGCTCATTCGCGCACGCGAATCGTCACTCTTGGTTGGAGGTTCTAAGATGGATCGACCTGAAGATATTGACATTGACCCCATTACCGGTGATGTGTTAATCACGCTTACCAACAACAAACCTGCTGGAAACTACCACGGATCTATACTGAGCATCAAAGAAGGGGGCGATTATGATGCGCTCACATTTGAGTACGATACTTTTCTCACAGGAGGAGAGGAGACTGGATTTTCATGCCCTGATAACATGGCGTTTGATAAGGCTGGAAACTTATGGTTTTGTTCTGATATTTCCGGGAGTGCTATGGGTAAGGCACCTTATGAGAAATTTGGCAACAATGGACTCTTCGTTTTGGTGAGACATGGGGAGGAGGCAGGCGAGGTTTTTCAGGTAGCAAGTGCACCGAATGACGCAGAATTTACCGGCCCTTTCTTTGCGCCGGATGGAGAGACCCTCTTCCTAAGTGTTCAGCATCCGGGAAGCAACACCAAGGATTTGGCCAATTTGACATCTAATTGGCCAAACGGCGGAACTACCGTCCCACGATCGGCTGTTGTGGCCATTCAGGGAGAGATAATAGAGAGACTTCAAACAATAGTTTAATGAGTGAATTGCAGCAAGCTACATTTGGAAATGGATGTTTCTGGTGTACAGAGGCCATTTTTACAGAATTGAAAGGAGTAAAGAGTGTGAAATCTGGATACAGTGGTGGACATGTTGAGAACCCAACGTACAAAGCCGTATGCACTGGCGAAACCGGTCACGCTGAGGTGGTCAGAATTGAGTTTGATGCGGAGGAAATCTCATTCGAGGAAATCCTTGAAGTTTTCTGGAAAACCCACGACCCGACTACTCTAAACAGACAAGGAAATGATGTGGGTACGCAATATCGTTCGGTTGTTTTTTACCATGACGAAGAGCAAAAAAAGATTGCGGAGGCCTATAAGTCCCAACTCTCAGAAGCTAAAATTTGGCCTGACCCTATTGTGACCGAAATTTCAAAATTTGAGAAATTCTATCCGGCGGAAGATTATCATGACCAATATCTTGCCTCTCATGGCAATGAGCCCTATTGCGCTTTTGTCGTCCGACCTAAAGTCGAAAAATTCAGAAAAGCGTTTAAGGACAAACTTGCTAAATGATCGGGTGTCTTTCGAATGGCATGGAGCGATCGAAGGTATACCTGTAGGTCGCTAGTCTTCTAACGATAGTTGCTCCAATGTTCTTAGAGATATTATTGATTTTGGGATTGAAATCTCCTTGCCATTGTAGTTCCAGCTGATTGAAAGCGGTGTGTTTTTTAATTTCCGCTTCACCGGAAACTATCATAAAGCTGTCAACTCCGGTTCCTTGAAACTCCGGTACAACACCGAAGACAAGTCCAACGAATGAATGATTTGGGACGAAAGTCTTGTAATAGAGAAATTTCAATTTACTCCACGGATTAAACTTCCCATTCATGTGTTTGAAAATCTGATTGATGTCTGGCAAGTTTAGCCACATTGCGACGGGCGTTTCCTTGTGATAGACAAACCACACCAATTTCTCATGAATGACTGGCTTCATTGATCTGAAGATCTTGATGGCTTGCGCTTCTGCCATAGTCTTGTTCCCGGCGTGTCCTGACCATGCACCATTGTAAACTGTGCAAAAATCTCTAGCGAATTTTTCTAATTGATTTTTCTTGAAATGCCTTGCTTCAAAATCAGTATTGGCTTCAAACTGAGCATGGGTCTTATAGAATTTCTCATCCAGCTGCGCATCTTTCTCAAGAGACATCCCATAACAATTCTGATAATAGAACACTTCGAACCCGTACGTTTCGAAAAGCTTCTGATAATAGGGAGGGTTATAGTTGATGTTGTATTGGGCAGGGTGAAAACCTTCTACTAGCAAGCCCCACCATTTATCTCTCTCACCCATATTTATGGGCCCATCCATGGCATCCTTTCCTTCTGCTGCTAACCACTCCTTAGCGGTATCAAACAGCAAGTTTGCTGCCTCCTGATCGTCTATGCACTCGAAAAATCCCAAGCCACCTGGCGTTACTTTGTCTCCTTTGTTGGTGTATTTCGGATTTACAAAAGCAGCAATGCGGCCGAGTAAAGCACCGTCATTCGACTTGAGCAACCAGCGTTGTATTTTTCCCTGTCGTAGCGCCTTATTCTTCGAAGGATCGAAAACCTCTTTTACATCCTTATCAAGGGGACGAATGTAATTTGGATTACCAGCATTCATTTTGATGTTCACCTGAATGAATTCGGTTAGGTCTTGCGAGTTGTCGGCGTGTATTTTCAAATCAATCGAGTTGGGAGAGCGAAGTTAATTTGAAGTTGGGAATTGCCGTTTAGGAATCTGATTTCCTCATCAACTGAACCAACGAAACAAGGTGACTGAAAATCACTGCCGGTACAACAAACGCTGGCAGCCAAACGAACGGGAAATAGAAAACGGCCAGGTTTTGTAACTCTTCCCCTGAACCGTCATAGAAGTAGGGCGTCAATGAAATAGCACGAATGACAATGTGGAGGACAAGTCCGAGACATATGAGGTTCCAGAGGATAGCCGTGATTTTGTTACTACTCTTTTTCCCGACTAGGAAAACACCGGCAAAAGGAGCGGAGATGCCAGCCAGAATATCAAAGTTGATTCCCTCAAAAGTCATGGACCCAGCAACTAAGCCTGCCCCAAACAGCCACCATAGACAAAGCTCAACAGGTATCCGAACTATGTGAATGTACGTCAGCGATGTGATTGGCATTTTCATCAACCCCGCTCTTGTTTTGGGATTGATTATTAAAAATAGAATGATCAATATGGCGGGGATGACAAAGAAGAAAAGGCGAGGGGGTGAAGATTCGAAATTTTGAAAGAAACCATCGAAAGCCAAATAGCCGGTAACTAGCAACCAAAGGAGAAGAAGACTTGCAAGAATGGTTAAAGGATTTCGCTTTTTGCCCAAGGCATAATATGCGGCATACAGAATGAAACAATAGGTGGTGGCTGTAATAAGAACGAAAATGATGCTCACGTACTCCGGAAGTGCTTCCATTGGGTTACTAGTTGGTTAAAGCAATATAAATGATCATGGGCAAAAATTCTTCATATTTTTGGCGCGATGAATTTTGATAACCTTACTCAGTTTTTAGCTGAAAGATTAAAAAAACCACTCCCGGGCTTAGCCGCCAATGAGCAAATGTCTGCCACAATGATTAATGGCGACAGATCAAAATTTGAATACAAAGATCCTCCCAAGAAAGGATCGGTGATGATTTTGCTTTATCCCGACAGTGGTACTGTGAGATTCCCTTTGATACAAAGACCTGAATATCCGGGCGTTCATAGTGGGCAAATGGCATTGCCGGGAGGGAAGCAGGAAATAGGAGAAAATGAAATAGAAGCAGCTTTGAGAGAGACAGAAGAAGAGATTGGTGTGAAGCAGACCGAGGTGGAGGTAGTAGGCACGCTATCATCGTTCTATGTATTTGCAAGCAATTTTCAGATTCAACCGGTCGTGGGAATGGTCACGTCAAAACCTAAGTTCGTAGCTCAGGAGTCGGAGGTGGCAGAAATTGTGAAAGCAGATTTGCTTCATCTCATGGATGAAAAGTTTAGAAAAGAAAAAATCGTAATGCCCAGAGCGGGTTTCGAATTGAGGGCACCCTATTTTGATCTGGAAGGAAAAACAGTTTGGGGTGCAACCGCAATGATGCTCAATGAATTTAAAATGATAGTGAAAGAATATTATGGATAACCAACCCTTGATCACCAATGACGCGACCATTTTCGGCATTTTGATGCTGATACTTGGTCTCGTTTTTTATACCTCAAACCTTGAAAGTACGTTTTGGAAGAAATTCTATTCGTGGGTTCCGGCACTGCTGGTTTGCTATTTTTTGCCCTCCATTCTGAAAGCCACCGGGCTTATTGACCCTAGTCAGTCAAAATTGTATTTCATGGCTTCAAGGTACCTGCTACCCGCAGCTCTTGTGCTACTGACCATCAGCGTTGATTTGAAGGAGCTTGTGAAGCTCGGACCCAAAGCTCTAATTATGTTTCTGACAGGAACGGTTGGGATTATGGTGGGAGGACCACTTACTATCCTCATTTTTCAGCAGTTGTCGCCGGACTTGGTGAGCGGTGATACCTGGCAGGGTATGACGACCATTGCAGGCTCATGGATCGGTGGAGGTGCGAATCAGGCGGCTATGAAAGAGGTATTCAATGTGGGTGACGAAGTTTTCTCTAAGATGGTGACTGTTGACATCATCGTAGGTAACATTTGGTTAGGGGTGCTCATAGCCGGAGTGGCCGTGGCTAAAGTTCTAGACAAGAAACTAAAGGCCGATACGTCTGCGATAGAAGCGCTGAAAGTGAAAATGGAAAACTACCAGAGTAGCATTGCTAAGATTCCAACCTTGACCGATTTAATGAAGGTTTTAATGGTGGCTTTTGCCTGTACTGGTGTCGGGCATTTTGGTAGTGATTTGATTGTGCCGTTCTTGTCTGAGAACTTTCCTGTTTTGGAAAAATACAGCCTTACCTCTGGTTTTTTCTGGCTAGTTGTCATATCCACAACCCTCGGCGTGGTTTTGTCTTTCACTAAGCTTAGAGAATTGGAAGGAGTGGGAGCGTCGCGAATGGGGCGGGCATACATCTACATTCTTGTAGCTACCATCGGAATGAACATGGACATCCTTGCCATCTTTAGCAATCCAGGACTTTTCTTGCTGGGTTTTACCTGGATCATTTTCCATGTTTTGTTGCTGGCCTTGGTCGCCAAACTTATCAAGGCACCATACTTTTTCGTGGCGGTTGGAAGCACAGCAAATGTGGGCGGAGCGGCATCTGCTCCCGTCATTGCCACGGAGTTTCATCCCTCATTGGCACCAGTGGGCGTTTTGATGGCAGTAGCTGGTTATGTGCTAGGCACGTACGGAGCGTATATCTGTGGCTTGCTTATGCAGGCGGTGGCTGGGTGACGTCCAACTAAAATGAGTATGCGCCCCAGTGGCTAGAAACTCCTAAGTTTCCTATTAGCATTGCCCTATCAAAGTGCTCATTTCGCATATTCATTTTAGTGTTTGTTGTAGCGCGTTTCTATTGCTTTTTTATTGTTCTGCATTCATATTCAGTCATCAATTTTTATCATTGATACGAATACCTTCTTATAGTCATCCTCATCTTCGAAATCTACAACCGTAATTTGGTATTCAGTTGAATTTACATCAATCTCCACGGATATTGCTTTAGCATACTCTCTTGGTACAAAGCCAAGCTCATCATCATTTTTTCTAACCTTAATTGCAAAAGGATCAAATTCATTGTTTGGTTCTCTTTCATATATTAATTCATCTCCTATTTCAATATTTAGCGAAACCAAGGCTCTAGATTCATCGAAAGGAATGCCTTTAATGTAAAATTGAAATTCATTTGGTATTTCTTCGAAACGGTTTGCAGTTAGTTTTAAAGCTACATTCAGAACGTTTTGACGATCATAACTGCTTATATCATAACTCGTGACATCCTCTCGGTCTAGATTTGCTATCCACCGAATAAAATCACGACTTTCTATGTTGCCGGCTTTTTCAGAAAGAAGTAGGGCTACATTCCTACTTTTGATTCCCAAGGAGCATGCGAGACAAGCCAAGGAATTATTTAAACCATATTTTATGAAGCTCGGAAGGCTTAAAATTCCTTTGGGTAAATCACTCCTTTCAATTCCAATTTTATAAGCCAAAATTGTTAAAAATGAGGTGATACCCCATGTATATCTATAATAGAATCCATCGGAAATAAGAATATGAAGCTGGGTAATATCTTCGGTTATCTCAGTCCAAATTTCAAGAAGATCGTCAACTTCTGCCCCTTCAATCCAAGTCTTAATTACGCTATATAAGTCTGAAGGATTGGCAGGGATTCTATCCAGTTTGTAAGATTGTATTTCTTCAATTCCTTTATCATCAAATAAGTTTAGAATAAGTTCCAGTAATTCAAAATAATTATCCCCTTCTACTAACCTCCGAGACTCCTCTAGATTATCTTCAATGAATTGATGGATAATCGCATTACTTTTCAAAGTATATCCAGTCTCTCCATAGACTTTAATAAGATCAAAAGGGATTTCCTCCCTAACATTCCTAACAATCTCTCTGAATGATGCTCTAATTGGCTCAACTTCAATTTCGTTTTCTTCAAGTTGAACCTTAAAAAGACTGTTATCGATTATTTTCTCGATCATTTGTTGATCATCTTCTTCCACTGTTTCTTCAATCAACAAATTCAGTAAATAAGGTTCGGAAAGAACCCGGATATAATCGTCATATACATTACTTGAAATCCGGCTATCAAGTAGGGCCTTTATAATATTGAAAAACATACTATATGCATTATCAATATTCGCGCGATCAGTATATCGGTTATACGATTGTCTATCTGTATATGAATTAATCACGAAAATGATTTGTCCTTCGGTATCCTTACCTGCTCTTCCAGCCCTTCCAATTATGTTCCAGAAATCTCTGACTTCAACATATTGACCTTGTGTTATTAGTGTCGAGTGAATTATTAGAGTTTTAATTGGAAAATTCAGCCCTTGACCAACAGTGTTAGTTGAAATGAGGACTCTTAATTTGCCTCCTGCATAATCCGATTCAACTGATCTTCGAACAGCTTCCGGCATATCTCCAAAATGAATACCAATACCGCGCCTTATACACTTAGTGACATAAGATTCTTCACCATACCATTTTCTTGCAAAAAAATAGGATTCATTCTCGGTATTTTCCTCGAAGTAGGATGGAATCTCATCTCTGTTTTGCTCAAGAACTTCAATAATTTCAATCAATGCATCACCAACGCTTTTTGTGTTTCGAACTTGAGCACAAAAAACTAAACAATTACCTCTTTTGGAAAATTCAAAAGCAAGGCTTGCAGAAGTTTGAGCCTTGTTACTTCCCGTAGGGTACGTATTTGCATACTGCTTTTTTCGAATAACGCCAGGTACAAATGCTCCAGATGACACACCTGTGTTTTCGTCTTCTGTTTCAACATTCTGAAATGTGATGCGTCCTCGTGTGCCTACCCAGGTAAATGCCCCAATAAGCTTTCTGGTTGGCTCCCACTCCTCGTCTGGTTCGCTATCAGGATAAAGTAGGGACCTAATAACATTATCCTTTGACCCACTTAACCATACTGAATACTCATCTGCATTGGAAGGAGGCATAACCGCTGAGATAAACAATATTTGTACTGCTTCTACCTGTATCCTCAGACGAATAATCAAGAACTCCAATAAACTTGATCGGGCGCTTATATCTCCAACTATATGACCTTCATCCACAACCATTAGAGATATCTCGCTGAAATAATCAGGATTAATTCGAAGCAATAGATCAATCTTTTCTGGTGTGGCAATCAATACATCTGTTTCATCTAGAATTATGTCGTGAAATTCATCTACTTCATAGCTCCCAGAAAGAGCTGAAACTGAATACCCCAATTTTGAAATGTAATCTCCAAGCTCAGCCTCTTTCTCGTTAGTTAACGCACGAAATGGCGCTATGTAAATACACTTTTTGCCAGGATGATTGATCAGTGCATTTAAGATAACAAGTTCTGCTATAAAGGTTTTACCTGCACTTGTGGGCATTTGAACAACATTGTTGCTTGCACCTTCTAAAAGTCCTTTTTCAATAGCTCTGATTTGTGAAATCCAGAATTCGAATTTTGAAACTCTTTTATCTATTGGCTTAGATTCAAACTTATCATATATGTCATGAGTCAGTAGACGGATATATTTATGCCAAGTAGAATTCTCTTTAATGTTATTATACTGAATCAAATTATTCCAAATTGATCTACTCTGGAAGACTTTGAACCTTGTTCTTAGGAGAACCAATAAATGTGAAACTGGAATATTTGAAGAATTCAAATAGTATCTATAGGTTGTCGAAATCTGTTCTTGATAATTATTTTGAGTTCCATTGAGTGCATTTTCGTACCATTTTGAGACAGTATCATTGAAGAGTTTGATTCCGATATCATTGTTCAAGTCCTGATTAATCTTAGATCTTGCTTTATATAGGTTTTTATTAAGAATCTCTTTTATATGAAATAAAATGTAATTGTCAGAATCAACGTCTACACGATAATCATTTGATATGAATTGATAGTCAGGTAGTCTTTTTGTCAAGCAGTAAGCATTCGCTTGATAACCTGATAAATCGTAACATAAGGCTGATAGGAGTATAGCATAGTTACGATCATAGTTCTCACTTATCTCACTAAGATTTTCATAGATTTCAGCACTCTCCTTTAGTGCGCGGAATGCCAAACGCTCTTCAATATCCTCTTCTAAAAGTAGACACGCATTTGTAGATAAATAAAGTACATGATTCCAGAGATTTGCTTCATCATATGTTGCCGTAAAATCAGCACTCAACTTTTTTGCAATAACCTGCTTTTTGTGATTATTGAACCGGAAATTACCTAAGGTATTTTCAACTCCTCTTATTACTCCTTGTATGTATTCGGCCTTATCCAAGTTTATTTGTTATAAACGAAGTTCACTGCTTGTTCTATAGCAATATTTTGGGTGTTAATTATCAGCCTTCCTAATCCACTTATAAGCACAACGGTAATGCGAAGGGGATTTAAAGTTGGAGGAAGATTATCTAGATCAGTAAGAATATCAGTAATGTATTTTGAGTTTTCAATGATGAAAAAAAGCTCGAAGTTTCTGTTATAGTTCTGAGGGTTTTTTACAATATCCATGTATTTATTGGATGAATCAAAATCACCTAATTCATAAAAATAGCGCGCCAAAAAGTCGGCTATACCTTCACTAGGCGCACCTTCATCTTTGAGTAGACTATTATGTGCAATGACAGTTATATAATTAGATTGACCTGCAATACTCTCCTTCTTAAGACTTAGCCTACTTTTAATTTCATAGTAATAGAGGTCTGATATCTCATCACCAGAATTATGGGCAATAAGATCGGTGCAAAAAACTGATCTCTCATTATTGAATTTCCATCGAAGCTTTTTAAGTGGTACTTCTAAACCTTCAAAATATGATATAATTAGGCTTGTAAGAATCTCTGCAAAATCTCCTTGACGCACATTTTTTGTTATCTGGTTTTTGTCAGAAGAAAGGACGTAATTTTTAATGTACTCTCGAAGTTTTTGTTCATGTTCATGTTCATACTGAACTTTTAAAAAATCTAGATTTCGATAAGAACGAAGGATCTCATCTCCCAAATACTCCTTGATTCTATCATCAGGCGTTATCTTTTCGGATACGTCAATTAATCTGAAGGTATACGGGTTTGGATTTTGTTCTATGTATTCGAGCCAATTATTAATCATCTAAGGTTATTCATATTCATTAAATTCTTTGAGTTAAATACTTGCTCACAATGCGCTACAACATTAATATAACGCGCACGTGCGCGTTATTTCTATTATATATTCCAGAGTGGTTACGGCTCTATCTTCCTGATAGTCACTGACAAATCCAAGTTATAAACGTTTGTAAGCGTTTATTGTCGGATATAAGCGCCACTCTTCCCACCAAGATAATTCAAATTCATGAATGACGGCTTAGGAAACACTCAGCCACACGGCCACCCAGTGACTCACAGCACCACCAAGCACGAATAGGTGCCAGATCGCATGGTTGTAGGGTTTGCTCTTCCAGATATAAAAGATCGTACCGAGGGTGTAGAATATACCACCAAGACCAATAAGTAACAGGATGTTCTGAGGTATGAATCGTAGGAAGTCGTTGATAGCGAAGATGGCCATCCAGCCCATGATCAAATAGATGATGGTGGAAACAACTCGGAATCTTCCTGTGAAGAATACCTTCAGAACAGAACCAACAAGCACACAACTCCACAGAATTCCTAAAATCCATTGACCTTTTGAGGTGTTCATAAACAGCATAATGAACGGGGTGTAAGTGGCAGCTATGAGCACGTAGATACTGATATGATCGGCGATGCGCCACTTGGTTTTAAGTTCAGTCGCTGTGAGGTAATGGTAAATGGTCGACGTGCTGAACATGAGCAGAAATCCAGCAGAAAAAACCATCACAGACCAATGTGCTGAAAGGCTGGCGAACAGGCCCAGGCCTATTACTCCAAAGACCATCCCCGGAAAGTGGGTGAGGACGTTGGCTCGTTCAGGTCCTGATATGTTTTTCAGCATCTACTTCTGGAATAATATGGCCATTGAAAGTTGCGGCACAATGATCTCCGTACCAGTCGGTCCTCCATCAGGATAGAAGTCATCACCCAGCACAGCGACAGTCCATTCGCCCTCCATTGACAGGTAGGTAACGGGCTCCAGTTTCGCATTATAAATCACTCGGATGTTCTTCCACTCATCACCGTTTGCATTGTTGCGAATATCAAAGCTGGCCAAGCCTGGTTCGACAGGGGCAAAGCTTAAATTCTTTCTCACTTCATCTGCTGACTGCATCCAAAACGCCGGATGCGCTTTTCTTAGCGCAATCAAATTCTTGTAGTACTCGAACACCTCCGCGTTTTTCACTTTCCAGTTCCAGTCCATTTGATTTACGGCATCCGGTGATTTGTAGGAGTTGTGTTCGCCTCCTTTGGTACGCAGCATTTCAGCTCCGGCATGCAAGAAGGCTGTTCCTTGGGTGGTTAGCACAATGGCGTTGGCCAGCTTGTCCATAGCCACTATGGTTGCTTCATCCGCATCCGGTCGGGAGACTTTCAGCTTGTCGTACAGGGTGTGATTGTCGTGGCAAGAGACGTAAGAAATGGCCTGCCAGGGTTCATTCGTCCAAGGTTCATTCGAATAGTTTACTGCTGCATAGTCGATCTCAGGGTGTTCGATCGAACCAACTACGCCAAACTTCACAGATTCTTCCATGCTCTCCCCTCCACTCACGAAACCCGTGCTTTTATCGTCGAAAACAGATCCTTTCAGTCCATCTCTAATGTCGTCGCTGAATGCGCTGACTTGTGGCATTCGATGCGTGAAAGCCTTGAGCGCGCGATCATTTACGGGTAGGGGGGAATCACCGGCGGTCCATCCTTCGCCGTACACAAAGATGTCCGGGTTGATGGCCTTTAGGGTTTCTGTCACCTTGTTCATCGTCTCTATATCATGAATGCCCATAAGGTCGAATCGGAAGCCGTCTAAGTGGTATTCTTTGGCCCAGTGTGAGACCGATTCCAAAATGAACTTCTGCATCATTGGGCGGTCTGAGGCGGTTTCATTGCCACAGGCGGAGGCATCTGATGGAGTGCCGTCTTCCCATGAGCGATAGTAATAGCCAGGGTTTTCAAGGTTGAAATTGGAGTTGTCCGTACGGCCGGTATGGTTGTAAACTACGTCCAGAATAACACCGATTCCATTGTCATGAAAGGCCTTCACCATTTGCTTGAATTCTTTCACTCGAACTTCAGCGTTGAACGGGTCTTCCGAAAACGAACCTTCCGGCACGTTGTAATTTTGTGGGTCATACCCCCAGTTGAATTGTGGGCTGTCCAGCTTGGTTTCTTCGATGGAATAGTGGTCGTAGGTAGGGAGTAGATGGACGTGCGTGATGCCAAGTTTCTTCATGTGATCTATGCCCGTGGCTACACCATTCGGGCCTGTTGTCCCTTCCTCGACCAGACCGAGATATTTGCCCGGCATACTCGATCCTGATTCAGGATGGATGGTTATATCTCTAATGTGCAATTCATAAATGATGGCTTCATTGGTGTATTTGATACTTGGCCCTTTGTCTGTGTCCCAGCCATCGGGATTGGTGGAGGCTATATCCAGCACCATGGCTCGTTGGCCATTCACTCCTACGGCTTGAGCGTACGTACCCGGTGTTTCGTCCAATAATCTTCCTTCATATTTTACTTGATAGGTATAGTATATTCCGTTCAAATCTCCAGAGATACTTTTCTTCCACACACCACTGTCTGACCATTTCATTTTATGCGTTTCCAAGGCTTCACCACCGTCTCCTTTTTCGTAGAGTCTCAGTGTGACTTCCTCGGCTGCCGGAGACCATATTTTGAAAACAGTTTGCTCTTTGGAGTAATCAAGCCAAAGCGTTTCTTCAGGAAGCGGGTAATCATCGAGTGAAGTATATTCAGGTTTTGTTTGCGAGCAAGCGGTCATTAGGAAAATAGTAATAGCTAAAAATGAATATTTCATAAAAGTCTAAATGGCCCGGACGGAAAGTTATTTGATTTTTTCTGAGCCTTTGTAAGAAACTGAGTAACCTTCGGTACTAATGTGTGTGAATTCGGATGATGACGGAGCAACAGCAGCAATCTGTATTTGATACCTGGCTAAGGGACTACCGGGCGTTACTGTACAAGGTGATACGATCCTACGCCTTTACTCAGGAAGATCAGGAAGACCTTTTTCAGGAAATCACTGTGCAGATGTGGCGTTCGGTTCCGAGGTTTCGTGGAGACAGTGCGGTTTCTACCTGGCTGTACAGGATTGCCTTGAACACTGCTATGAAATGGAGCCAAAAGGAGCGAAAGCATGGAGGACATCAGACGCTAACTCATGAGCAGCATTTGATCGAAATGCACCAAACCAAAGACGATCGATTGGATTGGTTGTATGAACAAATCGCAAAACTTGATGAGGTGGATCGTTCGCTGACACTGCTGATGCTTGATGGTTTTAGTTATAAGGAAATGGCTGGAATCGTAGGAATATCCGAAACCTATGTGGGTGTGAAGATCAATAGGATCAAGAAGCACCTCATTGAAAAATCAAATGCGTACTAAAATGGAATTTGAAGAAATGAAAAAGATATGGGATTCTCAGAATAATCAGACGCTTTATGCCGTGGATGAACAGGCGATGCACAAGGCGGTGAAGGCTAAAAAGAAATCGGCTACACGAATGGTCAGTTTCAATGAAATCGGTTTGATCATCATAAATCTGGTCATGGGGGTGATGCAGTACCACGAGTGGTACTACGATGGCCGGGATCCTTGGGATCTGGTCATGGGTGTGCTGGTCACTCTAATTGCGGTTTTTCTTGTGATCATTCGATTGAGACGAAAGAAGCACGAAGAGCGATATGATCGGTCGATGCTCGGAGAACTAGAGCATGCCATTTCTGGTGTGAAGTCACTCATTTGGATAAGTACGTCCATGGTGTGGTGGTACATGGCACCAATTGGAGTGTTAGTTTTTGGGAAATTTCTGATTCGAGGAGCCGATTGGTATAGCTGGTTGTTTGTAATTGGGATGTTCGCACTCGCAATGATTCTCATCACATGGGAGCGAAGGAGGTGGCATTATCCGCGCCTGGAGAAATTAAAAATGCTCAAAGCAAAATTGCTGGAGGAGGTTTAAATATAAACGAGTCTAATCCTGATTGGACTCGTTTTTTTGCTTTCTATAGGCTTCATTTCTTTTCTGCATCTCACTGAATACTCTGTCAAAATCTTCATCAGGTACCAGGTAGTTGTACTTTTCCCAAAATTCCCCGGTACCCACCTCAGACTGACGAACCAAAATTCCTCGTCCGGCACGTTCATCTTTTGATGGGAGGGTCACTACTGCTTTATCAATATTTGTGATGACCAAGTCTCCTCGGTACTCGACCAATTCTTTAAATGTTTCGTCATTGTCGATCAGGTACCAAGCCACGTCTACTACGCCATGGCTTAAATACCACTTGCCATTGTAGAGCTTGAAATTGTAGTCAGACAGATACGATAGCCAGTAGCTTTCACCCAATCCCGTGATTTTGGCCAGGAGCCGTGAGCCATACAAATCGATTTGTTCTGAGTTTGATGGGCTGAAACTATATTTGATTTTTACAAACGCAAGTGTCTCTGAGTCGAGATAGATAGTTCCTTTGTATCCATTTTTGTCTGAGTCTTTTTTCCGATCGAACTCTACGATGAAAACTGGCCGGTCATTGTAAACCGATGCGCCTACCAAGTCGAAGGTGTGATTTTTTCTGGTTTTATTGGAAAGTATATTGGTGTCTTCCAGAAAGGAACTTTTTACCAGTCCTTTGGGCGTAATACCTGCATTGAACTGCCTGAATTGTTCAAAAGCTGCAGTATCTCTTTGGGCACGATTCTTCAAAATCTTCACAGCATCTTTCTTATCTACCCTGAAAATATCATATGCCGTTTCGGAGAGCTGAATATGCCGATTCTGATTCTTAATCTGCGCTCGCCAGAAGCCACTCAATCGCATACTTCCCTGATCATGATTCTCAGGAATACGCTCAATCGCCTCTTCAATGATGGACTTCTTTTTCACTTTGACCACCAGATCCGGGAGGTACCTCGATTGAGGTTTTAGCCCTATCTGATAGTCCGTATTTTTTGGAATATCAGATATTGAAATGGATTTGCTGGCATAACCTAGATAGGAGAAGGATAGGTTATTGACAACATTTTCTTCCGGAATAAGAATAGAAAATTGCCCGTTGGAATTTGTGATTGTACCAATTGAAGTACCTATGATGCCTACATGTGCAAACGCTAAGGACTCATTGGTCACCTCATCAAATACCCTTCCTGAGATTCTGGGACTTTGTGCAAGAAGGTATGAAAAATGAAAAAAGGCGGCTAGAAGTAAGAGTGTTTTACGAGGCATAACCCTAAGATGCAAAAAAGCCCCGAATGGTTGCTTCGAGGCGTGTTAAAGATACTTAATCTAACAATTACATTGGACTACTGATGTTGATTGTCCATGAAATGTCAATGTCTGTTTCTCCATCAGTTGAGGTGGAAGTGGCCGATTTGATGTCCGGCTGATGTTTAAGTACCACCCTGAAGGTGCCATCTGAGGATGAAGTACCTGTTGTCCATGAAGTTGACAGCCCGATGGGCTCGTCATTTACATCTTCATCCAGATAGTTCACAGCATCAGCTCGCGCATCAATGTTTCCATTCCCTGCAGGATCACTGAAAATGTCGGTGGTGAATGAAAAGAAAAACATATGCTCGTCACCTTCCTCTTCTACTTCCGCAGTGATGTCCTCATCTTCCTCTGTATTTTCCAGTTCAATGGTTAGGGTATAGGTGGTGTTGGCATTTAAGGTGATAGCTCCATCTGGTGCCATGTCTGCAACGCCTGCTCCGTCGGGATCAGTGGCTATAAATACCACAGATGAGCCTTCATCGGGTGTGAATGTAAGTGTCACCAGGTCAACTACTTCCTCTTCGTTTTCTTTCGGCGGGGTGTCATCGTCTCCACAACTTACCAACGAGCAAGTGGCTAGTGCCAATCCTAAAATGAGTGTCTTTTGTTTCATGTTTCTTTTAATTTGCAATACTGTTGCAAGTATAGTAGAATCTATTTAATGCAACAATGTTGTATGAGATTATTTCCCGAATTTATACTGAGCGGTCAGGGTGAAGTTTCTTCCCGGATTATCTGCGAAATACCTCAAGCGATCCATGTACACCCGATACGAAGTATTCAGTATATTTCTGGCATGAATAGTAAATGTCCACTTGCTTTGATGGAATTCGACGTGTGAGTGAAGGAGTGCATAACCTCTAGGCGCTGCTAGAAAATCGAACGTTTGGTTTGGTTCGATGCTTTCTGTACCTGCCAAAAAATCATCTACTGGAATGACAGTAGGAGCATGGAACTGCCGAGCCGTGTATTCGGCCGATAACCCGAAATTCCAGCTACCGATTTTCTTTTTCAGGTCATATTGTACGTTCAGCGGAGGAATCTCGAGAAATGGTTGATCGTTTTTGCTGTCCGTGGCATGCACATAGGCCAGCCTAATCTCTGAGGTAAGATCACCTGAGTGCATCACCCTCATGTCAAAATCTACCCCATAAAAAAGAGCATTGGTTTGATCATGTATGAAGTAGGGGAAAGGCCCTCGGCTGGTATTTGTCACCCCATAGGGTCTAAGGAAAAAATAGTCGACAATGCGATTGGCATAGGCTACTAACTCGGCATTTACTTTTTCTTTTTTGTACTCTAGAGAAAGCAGGCCTTTCAAACCCTTTTCACTTTTCACGGGTTTTGAATTTTGATCACTGACTCCAGATGTGGAGATGTCCCCCGACTCATCTATCTCATATCTCCAAAAGCCATACTCTACATTGAATTGGTGTTTGCCAAAACTATAGAGCTCACCTACATTCGGAGGTCTCCAAGCCGAGGCAATGTTGGCGGTGAATTTCCAAGTGGGCGAAAGCTGATGGCCATATCCTAGGAGGAAGGTCGCATTGTTAAATTTCAAAACATTTCCGTAGAGGTCATTGCTCTGATCTCTCCCTCTTGCATCTATTTGCTGAAAATCGTAGCGCGCTCCCACCTCAAACTGGGATTGATTCCAACTGGTGGATTGCATGGTGTAAATGCCAAGATTCAACACATTGTAGTTGGGTACGAAGGGGATGGTGTTTGTGCCAGGGTTGTTGTTATTGTCCTTATAAGTAGCTTGAAGTCCAACTAAGCCTTTCCATTTATTGGAGGGATAGCTCCATTCTCCATCGAAGGTGTGCGTGAGCATATCAAGATCTATGGACGGCCTTTGATTGTTGGTGCCCCGGCGTATGTCGTACTCTCTCCGCTGATTTCGCTGCAAAGCATATTGCAAATTCACTTCATGATCGGCTAGAAAAACAGACCCTTTGATTTTGTATAAGTCGTGAACGGTTTCCTGCCTTGGTGTGCGAATCTCATATGAAAAGGGGCGGGTATCCTGCGGAGGTTCTGTGTTCATTGCCACCGATAAATCCTGAATATTTCCAACCACCGATCCCCTCAGTATGCCCAGTTCTTGCTCGAAATGGCTGGCGTACAAGGAGAGGTCAAATTTAGGTCTGTGCCAAAGCCCGTGGGCATGAAAGCCGAGTTCGTCGCTACCCGTATTTGTAAGCTGGTAATCTGGCGAATGCAGGTCGCCCTGTTTTCTGGTGGTGATTCCGGCATTCCAAGCTAATCGGTGATAGCCTTGGCTTAGGTGTGTCTGTAAAGCTGCCGATCGTCCATTGGATTCCAATGCAGTACCAACAAGTCCTTTCAGTGAACTATCAAATTCAGGTCGTTCCGGATCCATAAGGATAACACCTCCGATAGCTTCAGGCCCGTACCGAACAGTGGCGGCACCTTTAACTAAAGTGAGTTGGTCAATAGCCCCCGGATTAATCTCAGGAGCGTGTTCGCGCCCCCACGCCTGGTAAGCGTGGCGTACCCCATTGTTGATGATCAGGACTCTATTTGAGTGAAGTCCATGCACGAGCGGTTTGACTACATTCGAGCCGGTTTGTAGCGTACTCACACCGCTCATTTTCTCCAGCAAATTTCCAATTTTGGACTGATCGGCATCCGACATGGAGATGGATTTTTGCCGTGTAGCTAAGGTTTCAATTTTCGTTTTATCTACTTTTTCTTCCACCACTAATCCATCCAGTTCAATTTCTTTGGGTGCGAGATAAATGGTCGGGCTGCTGTGGTAGGCGTCATGATGATGAGAAATGGACCGATAAGAAACATGGGTGATTTCTAAGTGAATTTCATCGGGACACACATTTTTCAATGTGAATTCACCTTTCTCATCGGATGTAGCACCAGTGGAGGTTCCTTCGATTTTTACCAAAGCAAACGCCACAGGTGTCTCAGTCCCAAGCTCCAGAATGCGCCCGTGAATGATCTTGGTGCATTTGTCTTTTTGAGCTACAAGGAGGGAGGAAGTCAGTGCGAAAAGAAGGACAAGGAAATGTTGTTTCATGCTGTGCACTCGACGCATGTTCCGTCCACGATCATGTTCACATTGTTGATCGTGTAGCCGACTGGCACGCTTACGTCAGGGACGTTAAGTTCATCGAGGCATTCCAACTTTCCGCAGTTGTTGCACTTGAAGTGCACATGATCGTGCTGATGTTCCTCGGGTCCGCAAGTCGTGTGGCAAAGACCAAAAGTAGCCATGCCCTGATCGTTAGGTATTTTGTGGATAATGCCTGATTCAAGGAAGCTATTGAGGGTTCTATACAGCGTCACCCGATCATAAGAGGGAAATTTTTCCTCCAAAACGCCTAACGAAAGAGCCGCATTTCTTTCCAAAAATTCCTGTAGCACATCCTTTCTGGAATTTGTAATTCTGAGCTGGTGTGCTTTTAAGATATCAATAGTACTGTCCATCACGGTGCGAATTTACATATTTGCAATCTTATTGCATAAATGATTTTGAAGTAAGTGAACTCAATGAAATATTAGTAGCTTTAGGAAGCATGAGAGAAGAAAAGGAAAAAAATCGGATGGGGTATTTTTTTGATTTGAGCGAAGTGGCTCGTTATTATTTCAGAAAGAAGGACCCTGACAAAAAGAACAGTATCAATCTAAGGTTAATGCATGGTATAAATAAGATTGCATTGTTCATGTTTCTCATTGCCATGTTGATTCTCATCTACAAATACATTTTTGTCTATTAATGAAAAAATTACTGTTCGCTGCGTGCATTTGTTTTGGGCTGGGTGTCCAAGGACAAATCAATACTGATAGACCAACACAGTCTTATTCACCTTACGTTTTACCTCATGGCAAAGTGCAGACTGAGTTGGGTTTTGTCTCCGAAAGGCCGGTTTCTTCGCTTGATCAATACAATGTGACCTATCTCAACGCGCTCGTAAGGGTAAGTGTACTGAAATGGATGGAGCTGCGGTTGACTGAAAATTATCTCGGAAGCCGGGGTGGTGCAGAGAATATAAGTGGCTTGAGCCCAACTACGCTCGGAGCAAAATTTCATTTGCATGATCAGACCAACGCTCTTCCGCAGGTTGGTCTGCTTACAAGTTTCACTTTTGCCAATGGCCAGGATGAATTCAAGGCAAATGAAAGCACTCAAGATATTCGGTTACTTTTTCAGCATGACCTGAGTGATAACTTGACTTTGGACTACAATATTGGAACGTTCTGGTCGGCATCTACCGATGCGGTGGGGATTTACACATTCATGCTTGGGTATGGAGCTACCGATGTGATTTCATTGTTTATCGAGCCGTATGGTTTCTTTGGTTCGGGGCTTCCTGCAGACAACAGAGTAAACGGAGGAGCGACATTTTTGGTAAGTGAGAATTTTCAAGCGGATATTTCAGGAGGTTTTGGGTTAAGCGACTCCTCACCAGATTATTTTATTGGCTTTGGTATTGGGATATTGTTTTGACGTAGTTCTTCTATCAAATGTGCGTATTTGTGTCTAACTTAATACCTTATACCACTCCACTTTGGGAACGAGAATAATTTCTTTCTGGTTTTTTTGCCTAATGACGCTGGGCATATGGTGTCAATCATCACCTGACAGTTTAAAGTTGTTGATTGATCAAAAGGAGGGTGTAGAGAAGATCAATTTACTTCATGAACTGCTGAAAGATGTCTGGCTTAATTATCCCGATCAGGCGATGGAATACGGCCAGCTGGCGTTGGCAGAATCCGAGCGGCTAAATAACAAAGCCATGATTTCTCAGAGCTTGCGATACATTGCCGGTGTTCATTACTATCGCGGTGATTTCGAAACTTCACAGAAATTTAACGAAGAGGCTCTTGCCATGGCTCTGGAGGTTGGAGACTCATCAATGATCGGTAATGGATTCAATAATATAGGTCTGAACTATTATAATCTTGGCAGTTATCAAACGGCATTAGACTACTTATTCAGAGCAAAAAGGATAAAAGAGAAGACGAAGGATTTCTCCGTAATGTCAACGACACTTAACAACATTGGGCTGGTCTTCGAGCGTGTGCATCAGTATCAAGAGGCCCGGCAATATTTCTTTCAAGCTTTGTCTTATGGAGAACAGGTTGAGGTCGAGAGCCAAATAGTTTATTCCAAGAATAATATTGCCATAACCTACCTCAGAGAAGGGAATTTGGGCCAAGCTAGGACTTTTTTCAATGAAGCCCTTGCATTGGCAGAACAAACCAATAATATCAATTGGGGCGCGGTTTCGCTGAGAGGAATTGGTGAGATTATGTCCAAACTTGGCCAGCCGGATTCGGCTACCATATATTACCACAAGTCCCTAACCTATTGCAAGCAAATAGAGGACAGAAAGGGAATAGCCGAGGTTTACTACCTCTTTGCGGAATTGGCTCTTGAAGAACAGGAATTTCTAATTGCTCTTGAGTGTTTAGACACTAGTCAGGCAATTGCGAAAGATTTGAAAATCAGGCAACAGCTTTTGAACAATCTCCGGCTGTACAAAAAGGTCTATCAAAGTCTTGGCGATACACCCAATGTGATTAAGTACCTCGAGGAATACTCCAACTTGAGCGACTCATTGTACTTGGACGTAGTGAGTCGAAATTTGTCGTTGATCCCTCAGAAAGTAAAAGATGAAGAAGATCGGTTGATGCTTGTTCAGGCCCAGTCTGAGCTTGAAAATACTAATCAAACGTACATTCTCGTACTGCTAATAATCACACCTTTAGGAGTTATTCTCGTCCTATTACTAATTCAGAATAGAAAGAAAAATCAAATTCTTCTAGCCACAAACGAGGAAATACGCCGAACCCAAGGTTTGTTAATTAGTTCAGAGAAAATGGCTTCTTTGGGTATGCTATCTGCGGGCATAGGACATGAAATAAACAACCCGCTCAATTTTATTAAGCATGGAGCGATTTCACTGGAAGTGCAAATGCGCAAGGAGCCCGGCTATGAGGCCAAAAAGTTTGATCCTTATTTCAATGCAATTAATGAAGGCGTGACTCGTGCAGCGATGATCGTGAGCAGCTTGGCGAACTTTAGTAAGGTGGGTCGACAAATGGATGAACGCTGCGATATCCACGAAATCATCGAAAACTGCTTATTAATCTTGAATGAAAAAATCAGGGAGCGAATTGATGTTGTAAAGACATTCTCAGCTAAAAACTGTGTAGTAATGGGGAACAATGGCAGTCTCCACCAAGCGCTGCTCAACGTGCTCTCCAATGCTGAGCAAGCCATTGACAAGAGTGGAACTATCACGATTTCGACCAAGAGTGAAAAGGACATCCTGAGAGTAACGGTGATGGATAGTGGCCGTGGTATATCTGAGGAAAACCTGAACAGAATAAGTGATCCATTTTTCACAACTAAACCACCCGGAGAGGGGAGTGGTCTTGGTCTGTTTGTCACCTATTCTATCATAGAACAGCATCAGGGAAACGTCAAAGTACAGTCTATGCAGGCGGCAGGAACTGAATTTATTATTACTTTACCGCTCAGCAATAATGAATGAGCGAGAAGACATAGCGATACTTTATGTGGATGACGAGGAGATTAATCTGTTCTTGTTTGAAGCGACGTTTTCTGCGAAGTACGAGGTAATAACTGCTATTTCCGGCAAGTTGGGTTTAGAGAAATTGGATGAAAATCACGAGAAGATCATTGTCGTAATTTCGGATATGAACATGCCGGAAATGAACGGTGTGGAGTTTGTAGGACAGGCCGCTCAGAAGTTTAAAAACATTGCCTTCTTTATTCTCACCGGATACAATTACAATGAGGAAATCGATGAGGCAATTAAGTCAAACCTCGTGCAGAAGTACTTCTCCAAGCCCTTTAATCAAAAGGAAATTGAAGATGCTATTCAGGAAGTTTTAGCGAATTCTGGCAACTAAGAATTTAGCACTTCGACCAATCCCAAAAGATCATCTCTCAGCGGCTTGGTTTTATTGATAGCGTCATCCAGCGTGTGATAAACCAGCTTGTTGTCGATGACCCCAGCCATATGGCAAGACATTCCTTGAATAAGTCCATCCACCGCATGAAGGCCCAATCTTGAAGCCAGTATTCTATCTCGTGATGTTGGCGAACCACCTCTCTGCATGTGTCCAAGAGTCGAAACTCGGATATCTAAAAATGGCAATTTTTCTTTCACTTTAGCCGCCACTTGATGGGCATCTCCTTGCTCGTCTCCTTCCGCCACAATCACAATTGCCGAGGTTTTCTTTTTGTCCCTACCACTCTCCAGAGTGGAAATTACATCATCAATGGTGGTGTTCGTTTCCGGAACCATAACTAGTTCTGCTCCACCTCCAATGCCGCAGTGAAGAGCTATATAGCCCGTTTTTCGACCCATTACCTCTACAAAAAACACTCGGTCATGGGAGTTGGCCGTGTCACGTATATTGTCAATGGCGTGCAGTGCCGTGTTGACTGCCGTGTCAAAACCTATGGTATAATCCGTTCCGAAAAGGTCATTGTCAATGGTGCCGGGAACGCCCATCATTTTCACTCCAAATTCCTCGTGAAAAATTTTCGCTCCAGTGAATGTCCCATCACCACCAATGGCTACAACGCCTTCTATTTTCTTTTGAGCGAGGTTGTCAAAAGCTCTTTTTCTTCCTTCTTTGGTTCGGAATTCTTCGCTTCTGGCCGACTTCAGAAAAGTCCCACCTCGTTGCAGCGTGTTACTTACAGAATAGGAGGTCATGGGAAAAATATCCCCTTCAATCATCCCATTGTATCCGTATCGGATTCCATAGACATCCACTCCATTATATAGCGCGGCACGCACTACTGCCCGCACACAGGCATTCATTCCCGGCGCATCTCCTCCACTTGTAAAAACTGCAATTCTCTTCATCGGCTGTCGATTTCAACGGCCAAAAATATAGTTAGTTACCTGCCGAAAAAAAGTTGAAGGTGTGTTTTACGGATAATTAAATCCGCACACGATTGCGACATTAAATTTGACGAATCAGTTCTTCGGAGGATTGATCATTATGTGGGCTCGGTGGGTTCCGGGATCCATGATCCAAGGGCTTCCGGGAGCGATTGGCTTTAGTGGAAGTCCCGTTGATTCTGCGGTGGCGTAGGGGATGTAAACAACGTAGCGCAGATACTTATCTTCCAGGGAATCCGTCTCGGTGTTGTATTTTCCTGTTAGGATATACAGGATGCTTCCTTGCGGAATTTTCAGTTTTCCTGCTTTTACCTCATCTTCCCTCGCTTCGAATATTTCCTGAAAACTTTTTCCCTGCGCTCTCAACTCTCTGCCACGCATCATGTAAGGTTCTAGTTCCTTCTGATATGCCGCAACGCTGAACCCATCATTGGCTGGATCATCAGCTACACATGTCATTTCGTTTGTTCCTTCTCTTAGCGTTACCATTTCCCCGTTTTTGTCGAATCCGAGCACCTTGGCACCTTCTCGTAACTCAGCAGGTACCGCCATCAGCGCGCCTTTTATTTGAAACTCCTTATCAGGAATGTCTTGACCGGAACAGCTCACTATGATGAGCATTAGTAAAAAATAGGGGAATGGAGTTTTCATGTTATTGAGGGTTTATTCCCCCAATTTACACATTACGCCAATTCTCTCAAATCGACAGGAACAACTCTCGACACGCCTTGCTCGATCATAGTGATGCCGTAGATGACATCCGTACTGGCCATTGTTCGCTTATTGTGTGTGACAATGATGAACTGTGATTCATTAGAAAACTGACGAATGATGTCATTGAATTTGTCAATGTTGGCATCATCTAACGGAGCATCCACCTCATCGAAAATACAGAATGGAGCAGGCTTCAATAGATAAATGGAAAAAAGGAGGGAAGTAGCGGTGAGCGTCTTTTCTCCACCAGACAGCTGATTGATGGTGAGTGGACGTTTCCCTTTTGGTTTGGCTATGATCTCAATGGAAGATTCCAATGGATTGTCCGGGTCGGTGAGTTTGAGGTCACAGTCGTCTTCTTCGGTGAAAAGGGTTCGGAAGACACGCACAAAGTGGTCGTGTATTTTGGTGAAGGCCTCCATAAAAGTGGTCTTGGCTACCTCATCTATCTCCGCAATGGTTTCTAAAAGTGATTCTTTCGCTTTGAGCAGGTCGTCCTTTTGTGTGGTAATGAAAACATGCCGCTCCTGGATCTCTTCATAGGCTTCCATGGCCATAGGGTTGATGGGGCCCATGTTTTCCATGCGATCCTTCAGCTTCTCTACTTTATCTCTGAGCGTGTCTTCATCAAGCTTTGCCAAGGTCTCATCAATTGCCTCGTTCAATTTCTCAACATCCACATTGAACTCAACAGAAAGTCGATCTTTCACAGACTGAAACTGAAGTTGAGATTCGTTTCTCTTCGCCTGCCAATCCATCAACAGCTGATCAGCCGATTCGCGCTGATGCTGAATTTCACGGAGTGTTTTCTCAGCTTCATCAATTACTCCTCTGGACTCGTAGTACGCCTTCTCAGCTTCATTCACTTTCTTTTCATGACCTTCTTTGGTTTCATACATCGCCACCAATTCATCGTCACTCTCGGTGGATTTTTTGACCAGTTCGTTCAGGTTGGTTGTGACCTCCTGCAATTCTTGCTGATTCCGCTCGATTCTGCTCAGGCTGTTTTGATACGACTCCTGCTTGTAGGAAATCTCTTGTTTGATGCTCTCAAGTCTGTTTTCCTTCTGATGGAAAAGAACGTTTTCCTCATTGAATGCAGCGCTTTTTTGAGTGAGTAGTTCTGAAAGGGATTCGAATTCCAATTTTTGCTCATGTAGCTGAGCTTCCAATTCACTTAGTTTTTCGGACTCACCTTTTCTTTTGGGGAGAAGCTCGCTGAGGGCCTTTTCAAGTTCCACAACCTTTGCCTGCATGTCCTCGCGCTTGGTCTTAGTGGAGGAAAGTAGCTCGCTGAACTGTTCTTGCTTGGTGGCAAGCGAAACATGCATTTGATCAATGCGGGTCACCTCATCCTTGAGGGTTTCCATTTCCTCGAGCTTGGAGGATTCTTTCAGTTGATTGATCTCCTGCTGTTTGTCGTGAAGGCTGGCCTCTGTAGATTTTTGCCGTTTTTCAAGGTCTTTTATTTGTGTCGCGAGTTTTTCAAGATTCTTTGCTCGACCGATTCTTTTTCCCTCAAAAAGGCCAACTGATCCTCCTGATACACTGAATTTTCTTTGCGTGACTTTTCCTGATTTCTCGATGAGTACGGCATCTTCCTTTGGACTAACCTCCGGCATTTCCCCTTGGTAGATAAAGACGTTGGAGAGGAGATGGGCGATTAATTTCTTGTACTTGGCATCATACTCAATGACCTCAGTGGCTGACTGAGCACCGGGAATCATAAGCTCAGATTCGGTGTGGTATGAATCGAGTTTGTCGAGTATGAAGAAATGTGCTTTTCCTCGAGACGCGTCGCTGAGTAGGTTCACAGCCTTGAAAGCGTCATTCTCCGACTCCACAACATAGTAATTCATGTAGGGCTCAAGGAAGTTTTCAATGGTGACACGAAATTCCTCTGGGCAGGTGATGACATCAGAAACCAATGGCGCATTTTTCCATTGGTCGCTTTTCTTTAAGAACTTGATAGCATCAGGGAAACCTTCAAGATTGTCGACCAGCGACTTGGTCAGGTTGTATTCGTTTTGCTTGGAATCCAGCTGGCGGTTGATCTGAGTGAGCTCATCTTTGATCATGTCGATCTGTTTTTGAACTGCCTCGATCTTATCACTAATTCGAGTTTGATCAACTTTCATTAGTTCGTAGGCCTTTGTTTTCTCCTCTCGCTCTTTTGAGATTTCTCCAAGTCGCTGCTCGAATTCATGGAGATTGGCCGAATGCTGAGATGAATCTTCCTGAGATTGATTCAGATCATTCTGAATCGTTTTGAGCTGAATCTCCTTGATCTCGATATCCTTTTCGATATTGAAGACAAGCTCTCTAAGGTTATTGTGGGCACCTGAAGTCTGACTCAGCGCTTCCTGAGCTAGATTCGATTGCGCTTTTTGCACTTCGTATTCTTCTCGCAGATGATCCAAACGAGACTTCACATCCTTGAGAATCTGTCCGGCTCCATCTTCTTCTTTTCTTAAACTTTCAAGTGAGAAGGAAGCCCGCTCATTGCTCTGTTTGTCTTGCTCAATCTGTTCTTTCAGGTTGTCAATCTTGTCATTCAAAAACCGCTGACGCTCGTTCTTTATTTTCTTGTCGCTTTCGTATTGCCGAATTCTACTCACATGTTCATTGAGTTCTTTCTGGCAGGCTGAAAGAAACTTTTCCCGATTGAGCAGTTCAGTTTTAGATTTCTCAATTTGGGCCTCTCTGTCTTTGAGACTTGCATTCAGTCCATTCTTCTTGTCCGTTTCTTCCTGAATCTTGCGATCAATTCTTTCTAGCGTTTCTTTCTGGTTGGCAACTGATTTTTGAGCCAAGGCAATGCTGGAATTCTTATATTCATCCTTGATTTCATAGTAACGTTTGGCTTGCTTGGCCTGTCGCTCCAGTGAGCGGAGATTCTTGTCTATCTCAAAAAGCAAATCTTCAACTCGATCAAGGTCTCCATCTGTATCCTCAAGCTTCCTTAGCGTTTCCTTCTTTCTGATTTTGAACTTCGATATCCCTGCCGCTTCCTCAAAAAGTGCTCGTCGGGAATTGTCCTTGTCATTCAGGATATCATCCACCATTTTAAGCTCTATGATGGCGTAGCTGTTGGACGAAATGCCAGTGTCGAGGAAAAGGTTGTTGATGTCTTTGAGTCTGCAGGCAACCCCGTTTAGCATATATTCACTTTCACCGGATCGGTAGTACCGGCGCGTAATCGTTACTTGAGAGTACTCTGTGGGAATGAGATTTTTGGTGTTGTTGAAAGTCAGGGAAACTTCTGCCAGCTGAGTTGCTTTTCGGGCTTTGGTTCCATTGAAAATCACGTTCTCCATTTTCTCAGAGCGGAGTACCCTGGTCTTTTGCTCTCCAAGCACCCATCTGATAGCATCTACCACGTTGGATTTTCCACAGCCATTTGGCCCCACGATTCCGGTGATGCCCTCATCAAAATTGATGACCACCCGATCGGCGAAACTCTTGAACCCCTTGATTTCTAACTTGGTTAACTGCATATGGAAAATCCCGATTTGGGAAGCCGACAAAATTAGAAGGTATTGCTACTTATCGGCACTAATTTATCCTCAAGATATCCACACTTGAACTTTTAATCGTGGATAAAGTGCGCATTCAAGCAATTGGGTTTAAGTTTGAGTATGGACGAGCAGATTTGGTTCTACATCATTGCAGCAGTCATTTATTTTCTCACAAGGAAGAAGAAAAAGCCTGTTGATCAGCCGTCTAATCCTAACACCTCTTCTTCGGATCGTCCCACTCAACAAAAGAAGCCAATTTCATTTGAGGATTTGCTGAAAGAAATTACGGATCAGCGTGAGGTAGAAGAATTATTGGAACCTGTTGATAGAGGATTACAGACTAAAGCCAAGCCTGTCGCCGCAGAGGAGAACTTTGAGAATGAGGGTAGAAACCGTCAATTCGCGGACGAGGAGAGCTTGAGAGTTTATCAAGAGTCAGTGAAGCAGGCAGAAGGAGCGGAGTTGGAATTTGCCCCTGATGCGAAGTTTGCCAATGAGCGCTTGTTCAAAGGAGATGCTAAACCAGCCGAACCAACGCTTGCGGATGAAATTCGAGAGGATTTTGCCAATACCAACTCTGCGCGCAAGGCCATTATCTATAGCGAGATCCTACAACGCAAGTATTGAAGTTGAAATATAAATTCCTCTTTGTTTCTTACTTTTTGACATTCCTCTATTTTGGTTGGCTAATTTACCCGTTTGTTGATTTTTTGCCGTATTTGGATTTGCCCGATCCAAATTTTTTGATGGATATTCCTTTCATAATTGCTGTTGCTTTTGCCTATGATGGTTCCGTATCCTTCTTCCTAATTTATTCTTTAGAATTTCTCTTGTTTGGATTTATTCTTCACCTTATTCTTAAGAGTTTATTTGGTCTAATTATAAAAAAAAATGATTCTTCTGATTAAACCTTCTCATCCTTTATAGGTCTAAGCACCGAATCAAAATAAAGGAAACTATGAGAAACGTTTACAAAACAGCAGCCATCATCATGATTGGCATTGCTCTGATTTCCGCTCAAGGAGTGGACGGACAACCACGAAGAAACAATCAATCACATGAGGGTGATCGCGGCAACAAACGCGATAAGCCATACGACGGACACAGGGAAGTCGTCAGGTATGATCAGGGATTTCGCTCTGGAGGACACAATGCAGATTACGGACGAAAGGGTGACCGATTTCATCAGAAGTATAATAGGATAGGCCAAGGATACCATGGGCATGCCATGCACTTTGGAGGCTATGGACATTTCGATAAAGGAATTAGCTACAGAGCCTCCTTGGGACAAATCGCGATGCATAATGGACGGATGTTCAAGCTAAATGATGGGGTGTTTTATGTGACGCGACATGGCAGATGGGTTGCCACTCCAGGACCCGTTGGCCTAAGAGTAATGAGATTGCCGCATGGAGCGAGAAGCATTCGAACTAAGCATGGCGCTTTGTACGAATTCCGAGGCACCTTCTACACTGAGGCTAGATACGGGCTAGGTTATGTGGTGACTAGTCCTCCGCAAATGGGAAAAGGAAGAGTTTGGTAGTTAATTAGTTGTTAGCAAGAATCCCGGGTTAGTGATGACTCGGGATTTTTTTTTGTTTTAATAAATTGAGGGAAGTACAATACTTTAGTTCGAGCAATTATGCTGGAAAGGGAGGTTTATTGAAAATAATTTCAGTTTATGATGGAGTCGATATTTGAGTTAAATGAAAGCACCAGTCGCGCCTGCGCACAGGCCTGGCAGGAAGACTTGCGCTATAGGAGGTTTTATTCATCATAAATTATTGATTCGTGCCAACAGACAAGGATTCAATGAGAATGAATAAATCAAATAGACTGATTAAATTCACTTAAAATGCTAATCGATGGATATACAGGATAGAAAATGGGATGTGATGCAAAAGATCATGGCAGTATCGAAGCAATCATTGCTTGATAAGATAGATCAGTTGTTGGAAGAGGAAATGATTGTTGGTTACACTGTGGGGGGAGATCCATTGACCAAAGGAGAATACAACAGACGATTAGAGAAGGCCGAGGATCAAATCCAAAAAGGTCAGTTCATGACACAGGAAGACCTTGAGAGTTCATCTGAGAATTGGTAATGGAATCACTTAAAATTATTTGGTCAAATCAGGCCATTGAATCACTTCGGGCTATTTACGATTATTACAAAGATAAATCACTTCAGGGGGCTGAGAACGTAAAGAATGATTTACTGAAGGCACCCAGGAAAATGGTATTTTCGGGACAGTATCAGATAGATGAGATCAATCCAAAATACCGCAGGATAGTTGTTCGGGATTACAAGCTTTTGTACCAAGAAGAGAAGGGAGTCATTCAGATCATAGATATAATAAGTACGCGTCAATCAGCAGAGGTTTTGAGAGGTAAATAACCCTCTTATCGCGTAATTCTTCCAGTTTCGGCCGAGCATAAAGGACTTGTGCGAATCAGGGATTGGTATGATACCAGATAAACTTACCCCCTAAAATCAAACGCCATTGGCAGCAATTCCCGAACGGTTGTTTCAATGATTTCTTCAGAATCACAAAAGCTATACACCTTGGCGTCTTTCCCGAATTCATATATCAGCTGGCGACATAGCCCGCATGATGTGGCTGGTTTGGGAGTAGGGGTATAGATGACCACCTGATCAATCTCTATTGAGCCAACCTTAGAAATGGCTGTTGAGATGGCATTTCGTTCCGCACAGATATTGAAGGTCACAGAATCAGACTCAATGTTGCAGCCAGTGAAAACCTTGCCGTCTTTGGTGACCAAAGCCGTACCCACATGAAAACCACTATGAGGTGTGTAGGCATTTTTCGCTACTTCTTTGGCTAATTTCTTGAGTTCTGATAGATCCATATTGTTGAAACAAGATAGTAGGTTTATCCTAATATAACCTTTGAACGAGGTAGTTCATAGTACAAGAAATGCTCTGAACCAGAAGTCCATCATTTTACAATTTTCTTAACAAATTTTTCTTTGAAGGTGGTGAAATCTTCCTCGAAACTACTTCCATAGTTTTCAATTAACTGATCCAATTTTTCATTGACTCGCCGGTATAGGGTGTAATCCTTTTGATTGAGTGCATTGAATTTCTCGATAATGTCATCTTCAATCTTGGGAGGGGTGTAATTTCCTCGATTTGTTATTTTGTACCTCACATGATCCCACTGAAATAGCCAGAACATTATAAATATGGATTCATCGAATCTTTCGGTAATTCCTATGAAATCAAATTCTCGGTTCAGCTGGCTCAACCGATACACATTTCTGACATACCTATTGTGGGTATAGCCGGGCGGATTTGGCCACTGAGGTTTTTCACTATGAGTGAGATAGGTACGCATCCCCTTATCTTCAAACTCAGCCTCAGGTCTCGTTTTAATGTAGTTATAGGACGAAATGGCTGTGGCTAATGGCTCGCGAATGAAGGTAAACCAAACGCTGTTTTCATTTTTATGAATGTTAGGGAAATGGCTGAGCACTTTATGACCGTGAATACATTTCGGGTTTTCAGCTTTTGGTCCCTTTTCCTTTGCGTAAGACAATTGTAGATCGTCTCCAAAGTGATTTTTTAGAATTTTGGTTAATGTGGTTCCGCCTGTTTTTGAAATGTGGATACTCACAAAAATGGTATCCTCATTTACAGAAATTATCGCGTTATCTGATGTCATAGCCAGTTGTAGGATTCTACCAAAAGTACTCCCTGAGAATGTTTCGAGGCTTATTTAGGCGAGTATATTTTCAGCGCCTGTTTCCTCACCTCCTCCAAATCCAGTGTCATCGGCTTTAGCTTTAGCTTAGTGAAGTCTTCCATCTGGTCGGTATAGTGCGGACTCTCAGACTTGCTTGAGTTGCCATATGCATGAATCGTTTCGATAATCGGAAGGCCCTCTTTTGGGTAGCGAGCAAGGAGAATGTACGATTCACCCGAATTGCCCTTGACCATTCCATCTTTGTGCGGAACAGTCCACATGGCAGCCAGCACATCGGGCATGCCTCTGAGTGGAAGTTCCTTGTCTCCACGTACCAGCTTCTGGTATTCACCCAGCGTCACATCCACTTTGCCAAAATGCTGCATAAAGTAGTCGTGAGTTTCCTCAAGTGCAGGTATCAATTCTTCTCCAGTGATGCCATCAGCCACAATTTTGGAAAGATTTCTTTGCACTTGATAGTAGAAAACCTTCGCATGAGCTGGGCCGATTCTGTCCACCTCTCCGGCATGATCCCAGTCCTGTAGGATTTTGGCGATCTCTCCAGCCTTGCCCTCGGTTTTGAGTCTAAAGACGGGATTGATATTGATAGGATAAGCGAGTGAATCGGGAAGGGTCACATCGAATTTAATGTCTTTGAAGTTTTGGTAAGTCAGCTGTTCGTATTGATCGATCTGGTTCATGAAGCGAATGCTCCTGTTATTTTCTCTTTCTACAAAACCCATGGTGGTGTCATAGTCCATGCGTTTCATGTTCTCGTCAGCGGCGGTTGAGTTGAAAGGCGTGTTGTTCGTGTTGAACAGATAGCCTGCTTTTGGGTTGGTGATCTGAGGGAGGTCAGAAAAAGTGTGGTAAGCCGTTGGCAGGGTGGCGGAGGTGTTTCCGGGTAGCGTTTTAGTCCAATCATATTGTGGATCCCGAAGAGGAAACTTGCCATTGCTCACGTAGAAAATATTGTCAAACCGATCGGCATAGACCATGTTGAAACTCGGAATGGAGGTCATCTCAAGTGCGTCTTTAAACTCCTCAAGATTTGACGCCTTGTTCATTCGGTACCATTGCTCTGTGGCTCGGATATCATCAAACACGCCCATATGAAAAGCAAAAGCACCGTCATCATTTTTGACTACCGGGCCATAATGTGGGCTGTAAAAGGCCTCTCGTTTTACCGTGATTTTGATGCCCAGTAAGACCTTTACTTTCAGTTTCACGACTTTCTTTTCGAGCTGATAATATTGGTTGTCTAGTTTGTACCAATCTTCTTTGGTGGGGTGCATTTCCAATTGGAAAACGTCTATTTTGTCTGGATAATTCACCGTGTGTGCCCATCCAAGATTTTCATTGGTTCCGTGAAATACAGTTGGCCCGCCGGGGAACAGTCCCCCGAGCATGTTCCAACCTTCATCACTGATCAGATGCGCCTCGTACCAGCCCACCGGCCCTTCGAGTGGCTGATGTGCATTCACGGCAAGAAAGACCTCATCGCTGGTGGTTTTGTGTCTTCGGATGGCAATGCCATTGGATCCTGTTCCGGTAAAAAACGGTTCAGTGTCGCTGTTGAAAAGGCTCCTGACCACACGATCTCCTCCATCGAAAATGGCCAATTGAAAGACGTAGGTTACAAACGCATCTTTCACAGAAATGGGGAAGGCTTTTTTGAGCAGCACTTCTTCGGGATGATGCGCGGCATAGGCATTCAATCCGGCAGCATATCCCTCAACTACTTTTAGAAAATCCGACCCCACTTCATCCATATGTTCATCTACGATTTCCTGACATCTTAGAAGGCTGGTCACGTAATCAATCGGCGCTCCGTCTTTGCCGATGTGCTGGCCGAGTAGTCCTTTTGCGGCAAGGAGTGTTTGCTGAATGGTTTTGAAATCGTCCTCGGCATGCGCCCAGGCAAGGCCGTATGATACCTGCGCATCGGTGGGTGCGTAGATGTGAGGTACGCCCCATTTGTCGCGCATTATTTCGATTTGCTCGGGATTGAACTGACTGACTGAAACAAAGAAAGAAAATAGGAGGAGGGTGAAGGTTGTTTTTCTCATTGCTCAAATATCCTTAGTTGCCAACAACATAAAAAGCGCCCCAGTAAATAGGTTCAGGAAACTTCTCCTTGAGTTGGATCTGTGCGGTTTTCAGAGAGGCCCTTGGATCACTGTTTTGTAAATAGGATTCGTAGAACAGTGTCATCAATTCCTTGGTGGCTTCATCGTCCACTTTCCAAAGACTGATGATTACGTTTTGTGCACCCGCCACTTGAAAAGCTCGCTGCAATCCATAAACACCCTGGCCATCCACTACTTTTCCACGACCTGTTTCACAGGCAGATAGAACGACAAGCTGGTTATTGTGCAGATTCAGTTGGGCTATTTCCTTGGCGGTAATGATTCCGTTTTCCTCGTCAGCTGAGATCGATTCTTTCAGGTTGGCCAGCAAAAGACCAGAATGCAGCAGCGGATCATCATTGACTAAATCCTCGGATGATTCTTCGAAAAATCCGTGAGTGGCAATGTGCAAAATGTCCGTCGATGCGATTGACTTTAGCTGTTTTTCATGTGCTTCATTGGCGAGATACGATTGAGTATTCAATCCCTTGGCGGCCATCAGTTGATTGATATTTTGAACTTCCACCTTGGTGCCGGGAAGGTCACTCACACCCTCTGTGAATATTTCTCGAAAGACGCTGGTTCTGTCCGAATTAGTTGCCTCAGGATCTGGCTGTGAGTTGAAATTGGGGAAGCCAAATAGGGTAGCCCGCTTTGGTTTTTGTTTGGCGATTTTTCTGTCAAGTAATTCGCTCGTGTTGCCCACTATTTCAATGTTCCATTCGTCCAATACATATTTTGAGGTTTCGGGGTTGAGGAGGGTGTTCAGATTCAGCAAATGGTAGACGCCATCCGAAGAGAAATAGACCTTTTCATAGTCCCCCAATTGCGATGCTATTGGCGCCCAGAAATTATCATGCGATTGCTTGTCTTGAAGCTTGAATTTGATATTGTTCTTGTAAATAGTAAAGAGTTTGGCGTCCATTTCAGCTCCGTTGGTGAGCTTGACGTACTTCGGATAGTCAGTGGTTTTATTGTCGACTATGAGCGCGAGATAATCACGCTGATTGTTCAGGCGTTGGTTGTTCTCAAAATCGAATTTGGTAACTCGAATGATCTCAACAGCCACTTCGCCATCTTTAAGACTTTGGGCAACCTCCTGCCAGGTTGTGACCTTTCGATCAGTGATGTTCAGTGAGTTGAGTGCCTTTTCAAATTCCTCTCCAACCACTTTCAGGCTGTCCAGATAAACCTTGTCTTTTCCCTCGTTTTGCTGCTGCTGGAGTTTTGCTATTTCCTGATTAATGGATGTCCATTTTTCATAAAGCTTCCTGACCTCTGGATCTTGTTGATTCTCGAGGTAATTTCTGAGCTCCACACTTTCGTTGAGCAGCATGGACTTAGTCCTGATTTGAGTATTAAACAGTTCGGACGTCAGTGAAGGGTTGCTTTCCAGCTGGTCGCTCAGCATGGAATAGTAAGCCCCAAGCTGGCCCTTAATCGTGTGGTAGTACTCCAGCCTTTCCTTCTCGCTCAGAAATGGAAAAAATTCATCCAGCACGTGCAAGTAATTGCCCATTGCATGGCCGAAGTACTCATTGGTTTTTGTCTGATTAACAGAGAGCAAACTGGTGCAGGCCAGGTTGAAGAGGGTGGTGCAGGTGAATTGATTGTAGGGGCCGAGCACCTTGTTTCTGATGTTTAATGCTTCTTTAAAGTATGCCTCAGCCGAGCTATAATTCTTCCGACTGAACGCCACCATCCCCAGATCATTTTGCGTGAGCGATACATCGAAATTCTTTGCTCCGAGACTGGCCTTCTGAATGGCCAAAACCTCTTCAAGGATGCTTTGGGCTTCATCCAATTTACCTACTTTAAAATAGGCCGTGCCCAGCGTTTGCTTCAGACGAAGAAGTTCTCGGTTGTCTTCACTGACCATGCTTTTTCGCAGCTCATAGGATTTCTTCAGCGTTTCAATCGCCTGATCAAAAGCGCCTATAGAAACATACAGCGACCCTGCAACCTGAAGAGAAAAAGAATACTCAAAGCTTTGTTCACCATGCACAGCCAAATCATTGGCAAGCACGAAATCAATGAACTGAAGTGCCCGAGAGGTGAGGCCTGTTTGGATGTAGACAGCCGTGAGGTTGGAGGCAATCCTAGAGCCCATCTCGTTTTCCAGTCCATACTTCTTTTGCTGAGCTGCCAGCGCCTGCTTAAGTACCGCTTCGGCTTGCTCGTATTCACCCACCGAAATCATGACGAGAGCAGCTTGATTCAGCGCAAAGAGCAAATCATCGAAGTATTTTTCGCCGTTTTGTGAATAGAATAGCACGATGCTTTCATTGATGTTTCTAGCTTCCTCATACTTCCCAAGTTTGACCAGCATGTCTACATAGTTAGATTCAAAGAGTGCCTTTATTTCGCCTTTTGTTTCACGATCCGATTTATCAAGGAGTCTGAATGCCTTGTCAAATGTTCGCTTGGCTCCATCATAATCGGCGAGCTCCATCAACGCAAGCGACAGATAATTCAGCGCATAGAGATAGTCATCACTGTGTTGTCCATAGAAATCCTTGATGGCTTTTTCATTTTTAAGGGCTATTGGCAAGGCCTTGCTGAATTGGAAGGTCTGGACATACGCTGATGTAAGGTCATGCGTGGAATACAGGACGATGACATGGTCCACGCTATCCTCCGGCACCAAGTATTTGATGACTGTTTCCAGATGTGGAATGGCTCCCTTATAGTCCATTTCTTCAAGTTTTTGGAGGGCCAATTCCCGATTCAAATAGGCGATGAGATTTCTATATTCTTCCTCTTTGTCTGGAAATCTTTCAATGAACTTAGTGAGATAATCTTGCACATTTAGTCCTGAGCCCCAGGCCTGTTCCAAAACCAGCAGGTTTTCGACTATGACCCAAAAGTCTGCGTGTGATTCATCTAGGTAGGAAAGGGCGTTTTCGTAGTAATTAAATGCCACATCGCGATTCCCTGCATTATAAGCGCAAATAGCAGCGGCATTATAGGTTTGGTATATACTGCTCTCTGCGGCAATATGAAAGGCCTCATTGGAGAGTAGGTGAGCGTAAACGTCTAAGGCTTCATCGAATTTCTGTTCATCATCAAGACAAAGCGCAAGGTTTTCCATGGTAGTTATATAGTTCGACCCTGCCTCACCTTCAGCTTCTCTAAAAAGAGGCAGAGCTGCCGAATAGTAACTTTCCGCTTTATCGTAAACTTCCGCCTGATATAACCGAACGCCCATTTGATTGAGCATGAAAGCATAACTGAATGCTCCATTTTCGTCTTTTGTTTCGTAAAGATTTTTGGCTAGTTCTACCCCTTGATTGAGCGTTTCGAACGCCTTTTCAAAATTCTGATTGTCCCAGAAATAGGAACTGCTATCGAGTAAAGTTCGCAGGTCTTGGGCCTGCCCTGATTGACTGAATATAAAAAGCGCGAGCAGACTAACGATTCTACTAAAGACTTTAATTTTCATAGCAATGAGTGTGTAGGCCTGAAATTAAGAAAAGTGGTGAAATAAAATATGGAGTTTCCTAGTTTTGCGGCTTCACAAGATCACACACATGAAAAGATTACTATTCGGTTTATCATTTGTTTTATTTCTGCATGCACAAGCTCAGGACACCACCGCGACCGACACCACCTATTGGAAAAAGGGTGGAACTTCTTCGCTGACATTCTCTCAGGTTTCTTTGAGCAACTGGGCAGCTGGTGGTGAGAATTCTTCTTCCATCAACTCTTTCTTCAATGTTTTTGCGGACAAAAGACTCAGAAGGCACAAGTGGAAAAATGCTATGCAGCTTGGGTATGGACTACAAAAGCAAGGTGAGGGCAGGCCTCAGAAAACGGATGATAAAATTGCCCTTCAAAGCAGCTATGGCTATCAGGTGACAGAAGCGAACACCCGATGGTTTTTGTCTGCATTTATAGATTTTAGAACGCAGTTTACTGAGGGGTTTTCTCAGGATGATCAGGACAGTGTGATTTCTCGATTCATGGCTCCAGCCTACCTGACCATAGGTACGGGTATAGAGTATTCCCCGAATGAGTTTGTTGATTTCAGTTACAAGCCTCTTACCGGAAAATTGACTTTTGTTTTGGATGGGGAGATCGTGGGCGATGCGGGAGCATATGGGGTAGCGCCAGGTCATACGGTACGTGGTGAGCTCGGTTCGTATTTCTCATTTCAATACAAGCAGGAGGCCATAACCAATGTCAACTTGGAGACGAGGTTGGAGCTCTTCACAAACTATGAAGCGGATAATTTTGGAAACATTGATGTAAACTGGCAAAACACGATTGTCATGCGAATCAATAAGTACATGACTACTAATCTGTTCACCCAGCTTCTATACGACGATGACATCAATACTGAGCGAGTGCTGAATGATGGTTCTGTGGTAGCCGATGGTCCCAAGGTTCAATTTAAGAGCGTCTTTGGGTTTGGTATCACCTACAACTTCGGTGATCAGCGGGTGAAAGAGTAATCAGTAAGCCGTAAAAGCGTAACTAATAATATTGGCTCCCATTTGTAGGGCAAGCTGCCGCAGGGATTCAGGGTCGTTGTAGATGATTTGATCTTCCCAGCCGTTCCCCAGATCACATTCATACGTGTAGTAGCAAACCAGCCGCCCTTCATAAATCAGTCCGAATCCTTGTGCCGGTTTTCCGTCGTGCTCATGGATTTTTGGTAGTCCGGTTTTGAATTTATACTTCTGGTTGTAGATCGGATGTTCGAAGGGCAGTTCCACAAAATCCAATTCGGGAAAGACCTTTTTCATTTCCAATCGGACAAATGGATCTAGTCCAAAATTGTCATCGATATGTAGAAAGCCACCTCCAGTAAGATACGTTCTGAGGTTCTCAGCTTGCGAATCGCTCAATCGAACATTTCCATGTCCTGTCATGTAGACGTACGGATAGGAGAACAAATCAGGACTCCCGACTTCAACTATATCTTCCTCGTTTTTTATCCGGGTGTTTAGCTGTTGATTACAAAACTCGATCAGATTGGGAAGAGCTGTTTTATTGGCGTACCAGTCACCACCACCATCGTACTTTAGTTTGGCAATGCGGATTTCCTGCGCCTGAACAAGCGTCGAAACAAGGATTAAAAGGATTGAGAGAAATTTCATTCGGTCACAAAGAAAACAGATCGTTCAAAATATAAGTCGGGATGTCAAAGGGATTATTTTTGCGCGCATGTCGCAAAAAATTCTCATCCTCGATTTCGGTTCCCAATATACCCAACTTATTGCCAGACGGATTCGTGAGCTAAATGTTTACTGTGAAATTCATCCGTTCAATAATCCACCCGAACTGGATGAGGAAACAATCGGCTTGATTTTGAGCGGAGGTCCTTGCTCTGTATTAGAGGAAAATGCGCCGGATTATGATTTTGCGTCAGTGAAAATTCCTGTATTAGGCGTGTGCTACGGCGCACAGCTGATGGCACTTAAGAGTGGAGGAGAAGTGGCCAGATCAAACCATAGAGAATACGGCAGAGCCAATCTTTCTCAGGTGATCGATCACGACTTGTTTCATGGAATTGCTTCGGGCAGTCAGGTTTGGATGTCTCACGGAGACACCATTTTGAATCTTCCTGAGAGCTTTGAATTGACGGCTTCCACTTCCAGTATTCCGGTTGCCGGATTTCACATCAAAGGCACGAAACAATACGGCATTCAGTTTCACCCGGAGGTCACGCACACCACGGATGGTTTGACCCTCTTGCGAAATTTCGTGGTGGGAATTTGCGGCGCACAGTGTGATTGGACACCCGATCAATTTGTAGAAAGCACAGTGGCAGAGCTGAAAGAAAAGCTCGGCAATGATAAAGTGGTTTTGGGCTTATCTGGTGGCGTTGACTCATCAGTTGCTGCTGAGTTGATTCATCTAGCCATAGGCAAAAATCTTTATTGCATTTTCGTTGACAATGGACTTCTTCGCAAGAATGAGTTTGAAAAGGTGCTGGAGTCATACAAGGCCATGGGGCTGAATGTGAAAGGCGTGAATGCAAAGGATAAATTCTATGCAGCACTTGATGGATTGACAGAGCCTGAGGCCAAAAGAAAAGCCATCGGTAAGGTGTTTATCGACGTGTTTGATGAGGAGGCGCACAAGATTGAAAACGTGAAGTGGCTGGGACAGGGGACTATTTATCCTGACGTGATTGAGTCTGTTTCAGTGAAGGGGCCTTCCGCGACCATCAAGTCGCATCACAATGTCGGTGGATTGCCAGACTACATGAAATTAAAAGTCGTAGAGCCGCTGAACACCCTCTTCAAAGACGAGGTGCGAAGAGTAGGTCGAACCATTGGCGTGCCTGAGACCATTCTTGGACGACATCCTTTTCCAGGACCAGGGTTGGGCATCAGAATTCTTGGAGACATCACCGCTGAGAAAGTTCGGGTTCTACAAGAAGTGGATGATATTTTCATTCAAGGGCTTCATGACGAAGGGCTCTATGATGAGGTGTGGCAAGCCGGAGCGATGTTGCTTCCAGTGCAGTCAGTAGGAGTGATGGGTGACGAACGAACGTATGAAAATGTTGTAGCTCTTAGAGCTGTTACAAGCTTGGATGGCATGACCGCCGACTGGGTGCATTTACCATATGAATTTCTTGGACGCATTTCTAATAAAATCATCAATCAGGTGAAAGGCGTCAACCGTGTCGTTTATGACATCTCATCTAAGCCACCAGCAACTATCGAGTGGGAGTAGACCGATTTGAAAATGAATTGATTTTTTGATTTGAAGGTTAAAGATTCCTGCGGATTGGTTTAAACCTAAAAGGGGTGAGAACGTTCATTGCAGAATGAAACTTCTCCTCTGGATTATTCTCCTCATTCTTTGCTGGCCGCTTGCCCTGGCTATTGTCATCCTCTATCCAATCATCTGGCTGATCAGTTTGCCTTTCAGAATTCTGGGATTCGCTGTGGATGGGGTGTTAAAATTTATCAAAGGGCTGTTTATGCTACCTAGCCGGATTCTTTCTTGATCAATGGAAAGTCTCAAAGAATAATTTGGTTTTAACGTCTAACTAGCGAGAGTATGCCCACTAGTTGTAAAGAGCACTAAACTAGCGAAACTGCCCAACCTCCGCAACGGTATCCAC